>CAYVRJ010000004.1:41745-188218 GCA_964453645.1 uncultured Clostridia bacterium | reverse complement strand
ATCATTACGAATGTCTCTGGACATTTGGCGGCATAGCTCAGTTGGCTAGAGCATTCGGTTCATACCCGGAGGGTCGCTGGTTCAAATCCAGCTGCCGCTACCAGCAGCGTGACGCTGTACCCAATATCGTTACAGATTTTTCTATGTATCGATATTTTTTATGTTCCTGTGCTACATCTATTTTAAATTGTTAAACAAAAATAAAACGACAATAAGAACATGTCGTTTTATTTTCAAAAAAAGATTACTGCACTTTAAATTGCTGGACGATCCCATGGGTCATATAATCTGCCATTCTCAGGGCTTCATTTTCAATATTGTCATACATTTTTATGTCATCGGCATACTTTTTGTTCAGCCTATAGATTGCCTCTTGTTTTGTCATTTTTAAATGATCGTACAGAAGGTTTTGCCACTGAGATCTGCTCCAATATGGGTTGATCCTAGCCAAAAATGCAGCAATATGATCTGCGTTTGCAAACCACTTTCTCTCCAACTCATATGCCCTTCCAGCACTTCCATTTTTATATGCGGTCACAAGGTCTCCGCCAATCTTTAGATGTTCGGTAAGTAATTGTTGTAATCTGTCTGCAATATCCTTTCCGTAGAAAGGTTCCAGTGCCTTCGCCATGTCCACAGGGTTTTGCAGCAATCTATTTGTCACATATTCTAAATCTCCCAGTTCCGCTGCCGTACTGATGATAAACGATCTGGTCCACATGACGTGTTGTTCCCACAGTTCCCGCAGTGTATTGGATAATTCTAATTTGTTTTTGTTTTGCATCGTATCCTCCTCTCCTTTTGACTTGTTATATAGTATGCGTTCTGCATTCCATCTGCTATTGAAAGATTTGAATTAATAGGAATTTAAACTAATATTTGTTATGAAAACTTCGATAAATACTATAGGTATAGATATCTCAACAAGACGTTGGAGAATCGTTGCAAGGAGGTAACAATTGTGAAAATATTTGGTTCTATTCAAGGTATTCTCAACCCAGCAGAAATGGATCGCTCTTGGAAGCTCAGCGACCACAGCAGCAAACTGTTAAAACAACTGGAGAAAAAGTATAAGCTGGATCAACCCGAAGAAAAGGATTCGGAAGCAGCAAAAAAGATTTCCCAGATAGAACAGTTCATGGAAGAAATGAAACAGTTCGACAAGACCAAGGCTATTACTCAGATACAAACCAAATTAAAATCCGGAATGTCTCTCACCAGCGAGGAATTGGACTACTTGCGCATCAACTGCCCCGATCTCTACAATGAAGCTATGAAAATTGAACAGGAACGGGAACAGTACAAAAAAGAGCTGGAAAACTGCCGGTCAAAGGAAGACGTGGAAAAACTCAACATGAGAAAGACTCAGGAGTTTGCCACCCAAGCAAAGTCGATCATCGGTTCCAGCCTTCCCCGAGCAAAAAAGCTTGAACTTCTGGATTATCTAAATATGCGCACAGCCTCCATCCAAAAGGTACACATGGAATTCACCAATTCCTCTAAATATTATTCCCTGCCCGACAAACGGGAAGAGGACGATGATACCATCTATCTGCCTCCCCAACCTAGCGAGAGAAAACTAGACCTAGAGGTATAAGCGACAGCATGGACAAAAGTGAACTCATCGTATGTTATGGCAACGACACAAAAGAACTATCCCGCACACTGTGTGAAGCCGCACAGTTGCGGGTTTTGATTGGTGCGGGTGCAAAAATTGGTATCAAACCCAACTTGGTCTTAGCCAGCCCCGCCCACAACGGAGCAACTACGCATCCCGAACTGGTGGCTGGTGTGATTGAGTATTTGCAGCACCATGGATTTTTTGATATTTCCATCATCGAGGGGGCTTGGGTGGGTGCAAAAACCCAACAGGCGTTCCACGTCTGCGGATATACCTCCATTGCCGAAAAATACGGTGTGAAGCTGATTGATACCCAGCAGGACACTCACACAAAGTGTGCTGCCCCCAACGGATTTTCCATAGATATTTGCAACAGTTCACGCAACGTGGATTTTATGATCAACATGCCTGTGCTCAAGGGGCACTGCCAAACCAAACTCACCTGTGCCCTCAAGAACAACAAAGGCATCATCACCAACGGCGAAAAGCGCAGGTTTCACACAATGGGGCTTCACAAGCCCATTGCCCTGCTAAACACTCTGGTGCGCAACGATTTTATTCTCGTGGACGGCATTTGTGGTGATCTTGATTTTGAGGAGGGGGGCACCCCTGTGGAACGCAACATGGCATATGCTGCCCTGGATCCCGTGTTGTGCGATGCTTACGCCTGTTCCCTCATGGGGCTTGATGTGGAAGAAGTGGACTATATCCCCTTGGCCCACAAGCTGGGGGTGGGTGAGATGGATGTAAGCCGTGCAAACATTACATATTTAAACCAACCTGCTGCACAAAAACTCCACACAAGCAAAAAGACAGAACGGTATGCCCGCCACATTCAGGAGCGAGATGCCTGTTCTGCCTGTTACGCCTCCTTGGTTCATGCCCTGCACAAAACCCGTTTTGCCGGCAAAGTGTGTGTGGGTCAAGGGTTTAAGGGGTTGGAGGGCAGCGTTGGGATTGGCAATTGTACGTCTAAATTCGAACACACCGTTCCCGGTTGTCCGCCTACCGGCCGTGCGGTGCTGGAACTGTTAAATAAGCTGTAGGTGGATTATTTAAATTTTACTGCGGTTCCGTAGGCGATTACCTCGGCTGCACCCGCCATAATGGCCGAAGATGCATAGCGAATATTGACAATTGCATCTGCGCCCAAGGTTTCCGCTTCGGCCACCATACGCTTGGTTGCCAATGCCCTTGCCTCGTTCATCATTTCGTTATAGGCTTTGAGTTCTCCGCCCACCAGAGTTTTAAAACCCTGGGAGATGTCTTTTCCAATGTTTTTAGATTGAATGGTGCTGCCCTTCACAAGACCCAGCATTTTCAATTCTTTTCCCGTGATGTAATCAGTATTGACTAAGATCATCTTCTTCTCCGCTCCTTATTTCTTTGATTCGCTGTACCAAAGCATAAATGCTCAGACTAATAAATATGAGAGGTATCACAACAGCCGGAATGACGATGTACATGGGCAAAGTTACGTTTAGTGCAACGATTGCCAAAGCACAGAAATAGGCGATGACCACTGCTGTTATGACAATCGGTGCAATCAATTTTTTTGTTCTTTCTTTCATAATTGATCCATCCACATTTTGTACTGTATAGTATAGCATCTTTTCAAAATTTTCTCAACAAAATTCTCCATGTTTCTCCTTTCATTTTTTAGTATCCAACCCCTGCCCTTCGGAAATAATAAAAGAAAAATTATATTTACAAAGTGTATCGCTTGTGTTAATATATAGCTTGTATTAAACCGCATACTTGGCTTGTCGGTCGTGCGCGTGCTCAGTTTGCGGCGATTAAAAAGGAGAATAACACCAATGGACAAAGTATCAAAAAACGATGTAATCACACAGTACGCCACCCACGAGGGTGACACCGGTTCCCCCGAAGTACAAATCGCTCTTTTAACCAAGCGGATCAACGAACTGAACGAACACTTAAAGGTTCACAAAAAGGATTTCCATTCCAGACGTGGTCTTTTGAAGATGGTTGGTAAGCGCAGAGGCCTTTTAAACTACTTGAAGTCAAAGGACATCGAGCGTTACAGAACACTGATTGCAAGCTTGAACCTAAGAAAATAAAACACGTTAAATTAGCGGATTGTATTCGCTAATTTATTCTTTTAACGAAAGTGAGAACAAAATGCAACACAAGATATTTGAAACCGAACTTGCCGGGCGCAAGTTGGTTGTTGAAACGGGAAAATATGCAGAACAAGCCGGTGGCGCCTGCTTTGTCCGCTGTGGAGACACAGTGGTGTTTGTCACGGCTACCGCTGCTTCTAAACCCCGTGACGGCATCGACTTCTTTCCCTTATCTGTGGATTTCGAAGAAAAGCAATATGCTGTCGGCAAAATCCCGGGAGGGTTTATCAAGCGAGAAGGCCGTCCTTCCGAGCGGGCAATCCTCACTTGCCGCTTAATCGACAGACCCATCCGTCCCCTGTTCCCCAAGGGATACTACAACGACGTGCAGGTCATTGCTACGGCAATGTCTGTGGAGATGGATATTCCCCCGGCAATCTATGCTATGATCGGCAGTTCCGTTGCCCTCTCCATTTCGGATATCAACTGGGCGGGACCCACCGGTTCTGTGGCCGTTGGTCTGGTGGATGGTGAATTTGTCATCAACCCCAACTCTAAGCAGCGGGAGCAGAGTAAGCTGGACTTAATCGTCTCGGGAACCAGAGATGCGGTGATGATGGTGGAAGCCGGTGCCAACGAGGTCTCGGAAGAACAAATGCTAGACGCCATTCTGCTGGCTCACGAGGAAATCAAAAAAATCGTTGATTTTATTGATAAAATCGTTGCCGAAGTGGGTAAACCCAAAAAGCAGATTGTATTAAAACTTCCATCCGAGGAGATTAAAGCTGCTGTTCGCGAATTTGCATACGACAAGTGCGTGTGGTCGCTGGACACCTTCGATAGAGCCGAACGCCAAGAGCGGGAAGAGCAAGTGAAGGAAGAAGTGATGGCTCACTTTGCAGAAATTTTCCCCGAATGTGAACGAGATATCGACACAGCCCTTTATGATTTAACCAAAGGACTTTTAAGGGATAAAATTATCCACAAGGGCATTCGCCCCGATGGACGCAGCTACGAAGATATTCGTGAGATTTGGTGTGAAACGGGTTTGCTGCCCCGCACCCACGGTTCTGCCGTGTTCACCCGGGGTATGACCCAAGCGCTCACCGTCACCACCCTTGGAGCCATTGGGGATGGCCAAACCCTAGACGGCATTTCCGAAGAGGATTACAAGCGCTATATGCACCACTACAACATGCCCCCCTTCTCCACAGGCGAAGCAAAACCCCTTCGCAGCCCCGGCAGACGGGAAATCGGCCACGGTGCACTGGCAGAGCGTGCCATCGAACCCATGCTGCCCAGTGAACAGGAATTCCCCTATGCCATTCGCACAGTATCTGAATGTATCAGCTCCAACGGTTCCACCTCCCAGGCAAGCGTATGCGCAAGCTCCCTTTCCCTAATGGATGCGGGTGTGCCCTTAAAAGCTTCTGTTGCAGGTGTTGCCATGGGTCTCATTAAAGACCCGGAGAGCGAAAAAGTTGTGGTGCTCACCGATATTCAAGGTTTGGAAGACTTCATGGGCGACATGGACTTTAAAGTAGCCGGTACCCGCAAGGGCATTACCGCTATTCAAATGGATATCAAAATCAAGGGCATAGACAAAGAGATTTTAACCAAAGCTTTAGCCCAGGCTAACAAGGGACGGATGCACATCCTCGATAAAATGGATGAAGTGATGCCCTCTCCCCGGAATAAGCTTTCGGATTATGCGCCTAAGATCGTTCAGTTTAACATTGACCCCGAGAAAATTCGTGAAGTCATTGGCGCTGGCGGCAAGGTGATCAACAAAATTATTGCGGAAACTGGCGTTAAGCTGGATATTGAGGACGATGGCCGTGTGTTCATCACCACTCCCGATTCGGCTGCCGCACAAAAGGCACAGAGTATCATTGAAGCCATTGTCACCGATGTGACTGTTGGCAACGTATATCTGGGTAAAGTAGCCCGGATTATGAGCTTTGGTGTGTTTGTCGAGCTTTGCCCGGGTAAGGAAGGTATGTGCAGAATTGCCAACCTGTCCAACAAGTTCGTGAAAACTTGCGAAGAAGTGGTTTCTGTGGGCGATGAAATTCTCGTTAAAGTCATCGAAATCGACAAGATGGGTAGAATCAATCTAACCCGCAAAGGTCTCATACCCGAAGAGGCTTAATGTAAATTTATGAATGCATATCTTATAGATGTGCATTTTTTTATGAATTAAAAAGTGAGGTTGTACATGAAACTAAAATTATGTATTAACACAGGGTTTGCCATCAACCGCTACCAGACACCCGAGGAGTGGGGCAAATTTGTTGGGGATTTAGGTGTTAAGAGCGTTCAGTTGACCGCTTCGCTATTAAACCCTTTCTGGGACAAGTGTTACCAAGACGATCTCGTTGAGCGAATTAAACGAGCCATGGATACATACGGTTTTTCCGTTGATTCCATTTTCACCGATGCCTACACCAGAGTCAACCACTTGGTGAGCGACGATGAGCGCGCACGGGACATGTGGCTTTCGTGGCTGTACTCCTATTTCGAACTGGGTGCTCGGCTGGGTGCCAAGACGGGAGGAAGTCACTTTGGTTCTCTCACCTTTGAAGGTTTGAAAAACTTTGAAAAGATGCGGGATATCGGGGTTAAAAACTGGCAGAAAGTGACCAAGCGTGCACAAGAATTGGGGTATGCTAGCGTTATTTTTGAACCCATGAGTGTTCCCCGAGAATTTGCAAACACTGTTGGGGACACCTTGGATCTCGTGGATCGTGTCAACGCAGATTGTGGTGTACCCTTTGAAGTTTGCTTAGATGTGGGCCATGCCCCCCACCCCGACGAGCGGGATTGTTACCCTTGGATTGAAAAGTTGGGGGCCATCTCCCCGGTGGTTCACTTGCAGCAGACGAAATTTAATTTTTCCAACCACTGGTCCTTTACCGATGAATACAACGCCCAAGGGTATATCACCGGTGAACGTGTGATCGAATGTCTTGAAAAATCTGGTTGCAAAGAAACCCTCATGACTTTAGAACTTTCCCACCGGGAACACGTGGACACCGATTACAAAGTTTTTGACGACCACAAAGCCTCTGTTCATTACTGGAGAAAATTCATACAGGAATAAAAGAAGGGAATCATAACCATGAGAGCTGCAATACTTCACGAACTAAACAATATGACCGTTTGCGATATACCCACACCCTCCTGCGACGACAACAGCGTTTTAGTGCGGGTGAGAGCGTGTGCGGTGTGCGGCAGTGATATCCGCATATTCCACCACGGCAACAACCGGGTGATCCCCCCCGCCATCATCGGACACGAGCTGGCAGGTGATGTGGTGTCGGTGGGTGCCAATGTGAGTAAATTTGCCGTTGGAGATCGCATTGCCATCGGGGCAGACGTTCCATGTGGCGAATGCATGTTTTGCGAAGCAGGTATTGGAAACAACTGCCAGACCAACTATGCAATGGGGTATCAGTTTGCAGGTGGTTTTGCCGAATATATTCTGCTGAACAAAACGGTGGTGAACTACGGCCCTGTGCACAAAATTGCCCCTCACGTCTCCTACGACGAAGCAGCGCTGGCAGAACCTTTGGGTTGTGTGCTCAACGCATTGGAACTTTCAAACATTAAGATGGGTGACGACGTGGTTATCATCGGTGCTGGGCCCATCGGCATTATGATTATTGAAGTGGTTAGAAAGATGGGTGCACGTAAGATTTTTGTGGTACAGCGTTCCAAGCCCAGGTTGGAAGTTGCCAAAAAGTTTGGTGCGGATGTATACATTTGTTCGTCGGAAGAAGATCCCATTGCCCGAGTATTAGAAGAGACCAACGGCTTAGGAGCAGACGTGGTGATTACAGCCAACCCCTCCCCCCAAACCCATGCAGATGCACTGCACATGGCGAAAAACCGTGCGAGAATCAATTTATTCGGCGGTCTGCCCAAGGGCAGCACAGTTACGCTGGACACAAACATCATCCACTACAAGGAGCTGTTTGTCCACGGCGCACACGGTGCACTGCCCCGCCACCACGCACAGGCCTGCGAAATGATTAATGCAGGTATGGTGGACATGAAGCGGTATATCACCCACAATTTTTCATTAGATCAAATCAACGAAGCTTTTGCGGCAGCCGAAGGGCATGCAGGGCTTCGGGTCATCGTAAACCCGTAAGGAGCACATGAAGTTAATAGACTTAAGCGACAAAGACATATTTGACACATATTTAAAGCACACCAAATGCCTGGACTTGGGGTTTGGTGTGCTGTGTGCATATATGGACATCTACACCAACGGTTATGAAATTTTTGAGGACTATTTAACTGTGATACCCGAATTTCGGCAAAACGCCTTTTCCGATCTATTGGGCGAATACGACGAGCAATCGTTTGAGCGTGCAGTAGATATTATTTTTCAGGAAAGAGAATGTGCTGAATTCTTTTGTGTGCCCCAGGAACACGTGTATCGCTATGAAAAGCTAACCAACTATACACTGTCTGTCACAGCCGATTACCCCAATTATATGAACGAACAACAAGATTTCATTTCCCTCTCTTGGAACAAGTGTAAGAGTAAAACTGCGGACTACAACCACTTTGTTCAAAACAACAAAAACATTGAGTTTCAAATCATCGATCGCAAAAATGCTCTGGATGCCAAGGGCATTCATTCCAAATGGTGTTCCAAGCGGGATTGCGGCGGGTGTGCCTTTGGATGCGAGCAAATATCCCTTGCAAACTTTATTTCTCAAATGAATACCACTGGCGTATCGGGTGGTATTGTATACGTGGAGGGAAAGGCCGAGGGATTTATGCTCTGCGAACAAAACTGCGATACGGTGTATATTTACATGGCAAAAACCGGGAGCAGAATCAACGGCTTAACTGTATATTTGTACATTGAAACTATGAAACATGTGTTTCCCAACGCAAGTTATGTAAACCTTGGCACCACTGAGGGTATTAAAGGCCTTGAACACTTTAAACAAAAGTTTAAACCCTATTTCTTTGTGGAGCGAAACACCGTCTTTCTAACAAAAAATTAATAAAAGTAAAAATAGCTGTCCCACGGCGGGAGATAGGTCTCTTTGAAAAAACGTATGTGATAGTCATCACGTATGTTTTTTACGAGCAGGGGGATTTTATAGATATCCTCAGTGCGGTGGTAGGCACTGATTTTTAGCTTTGGCTTATATTTCTGAATGGTTTCTCTTAACCCATAGATCACGTTTTCCTCATTTCCCTCCACGTCCAACTTAATGAATGTCACCTCTCGGCCTGCCAACAGGTTGTCAATACTATCTGCACGCACCTGGCGAGAGGCATTTGCTGCACATATATTGGAATTTCTATTGGCCGTTGCAGAAAAGGGCACTTCGGCGCTGTGAGAATGGGCTGCCATATTAAAATATGTAATGTTTTGCAAATGGGATGTCTTGTTGACTAGCTTTTGAAAATTCTTTGGATCCGGTTCCAGTGCAAAAATGTGCCTATAGTTTGTCTCTGCGAAGTTTAAAACTGTATCTCCGTCGTATGCACCGCAGTCGAATATGGTTTCATACTTTTGCATTTCAGGCTCAAGTCCGTTTTGGCTTAGATACTTGATTTCCCCAGTTTTTTTGTATTTCAACACGTCCATGTATGGTTCTTTGCTGTGTTCATCCAACATGTTAAGTACTTCACAAAGGCTGTTCTCGTTGGTTATAAAAAACTGTTGGTCGTATAAACCTTCTCCCACAACCGGCAGATCGGGCACGTATAACTCCTGTTCCCGATTGATTGCATCAATCCGCTCCAACACCTCGAGCCTGCTGGTTCCAAAGGAGAGCAACACCAGAACCTCTTTGTGTTGGTTTACAACATCCCCATAGCGTTTCACTGGAAAATCTAAAAACGTCTGCCCCCGCACAAATTCGTCGCTGGCAAACACACCGCTCACCGAAACACCCATACCCTTTAAAACCTGAATGAGTTTTTCTGCTCCGTTGCCCATGCCGTACAGGTAGATGGGTTTTTGTGTATTTTTAATTGTATCCCACAGGGAGGGGAAGTTATCTAACACGAACAATTCTTTAAATACTCGCAGAACTCCCGGCCAAACTCGGGGTGATTTTTGCCAACAGCAATGGAGCACTTGAGTAAGTCCAGCTTATTTCCCGCATCAAATCGTTCACCCAGGAAATCAACGCCAATCATACCCTGTTTTTTACACAGTTCCTTCATGGCATCGGTGAGCTGCACTTCTCCCCCGTGGCCGGGAGACGTGCCTTCGAGAATGGGATAAATGTCGGGAGGTAACACACACCTGCCCAACACCGAAAACAGGGAGAATTCCTCTCCGCTCATGGGCTTTTCAACCATATCCGATATTTTATAAATCCGATCACCCACCGGTGATACTTTTAAAGAGGAATATTTGTGTATTTCGTGCTGTGGAACTTCTTTTATTCCCGCAATACCCAAGGAATAGTGCTCATAGGCAGCAATCAGCTCTGCCGTTGCAGGCGTTTGCCCAACGATCACATCGTCCGAATACAGCACTGCAAAGGGTTCGTCCCCTGTAAATGCCTTTGCCATATAGATGGCTGCACCCAATCCCGTGGGTTTTGGCTGTTTCATAAAACAAACGTTAGCAAGGTTGGAGATATTTTTTAGCGCATCAGCCACATGCCCCTTGTTGGTTGATACCAAGTGGCTCATCAGTTCGTTAGACAGGGAAAAGTGACGTTCAATTGTGATATCTTCGGGGTTGATGATAATTAAAACGTCCGTGATCCCACTCTGCGCCGCTTCCTCCACAATATATTGCAGTGCAGGTTTATCCACAATCGTGATCATGCCTTTGGGTATTGCTTTGGTTGCAGGCAGCATTCTCGTGCCCAGCCCTGCAGCGGGTATCACCGCTTTTGTTATCATAGAATACAAACCTCACGTATTTTGTTACATTATATAACCTTCCGGCCAAATGTTCAACCTATATGTGCTCTTCTTCAAAAACTATTTGAAATAATTATACATTTGCAGTATAATACCTCCAGTACAATTTTTTATGATATAGGTGATTCTATGAAGAAGGTATATGTATTTGTTTCGATTATACTATGCGCACTGCTCTTGTTTGCGTGTTCCGAACCGACTATTGAAGTGGTTCCCGAGGAAACCCCCGAACCCACCCCGGTTGCAACCCCAGAACCCACCCCCGAGCCTACCCCAGAACCAACCCCCGAGCCTGAACCCACCCCTGAGCCCCTTGACCCTGAGATTGCCAAGATGTTTGCGGATTATACTGCCGTTGCTTCAAAGTATTCCGATTGTATCGGCTGGATTAAGCTGGAGGGAACCAACATAAACTATCCGATTTTTGCTTCGTCTAAACCCAACTATTATTTAAACTACAACCGGGACGGCAAAAAAACTGCTTCCCCCTACGGCGAGATTTATGTGGACAACAGAGTGACCAACTTCTCTAACTTTGATGCCTTTCCCCACTGGGTGCTCTACGGCCACAACTTTCAGGGCAGTAAGACCCACTTTAACAACCTGCACAAATATGAGAAACAAGACTTCTTTGACAATAGCTCCAATCTTCGGGTGATTACCAAGCTGGGTTACACCGAATGGCAGGTTGCTGCTGCCTATAAAATTGGTGAGGCCTATGACTACCGAGCTATGACTTTCAAGAAAGAAAGCATCGTGGATTACTTCACCCGTTGCTTTAAGAACAGCCCCTTTAAGTCTGACGTGTCTTTTAATGGGAAGTCTAAGTTTATGACCCTCTCCACCTGCGACAACGACACGTCCAACGATTTATACCGCTATCCCGTGCAATACGTGCTGCAAGACGACAGCCTCATTCCCTATTCCGAGTTGACACAACGCTACAACAACATGAACGGAATTGAAGCCACCGCAGAAGCACCTGCTGAGCCTACGCCCGTTCCTAATATTGGAAAGGTTGTGAATGTCACCGAATTTTGCAACGTTCGCTCCAGTGCCGATCCTGCTGCTCCCAAGCTGGGTGAAGCCAAGAAGGGGGATGTGTTGACTGTACTCAAACCGTTTAGCTCTCCTGGTTGGCACGAAGTGCGCTTTAACGGTGAGACCGGTTACGTTTTAGCACAATATTTGGAGTTATCTTATAAAGAATGATGAAAAAAACTTGTATCCTTATTATTTTCGTCTGTTTGTTTTTGGGAGCGTGTACAAACACTGCTCCCATTACTTCCCCTGTGCCCACCGGGGTTCCCGTTGCAACTCCGCAACTGCCAACAGTCACCCCACAGCCCACCCCCGAACCTACGCCGGAACCAACCCCCACCCCAAAGCCCCCCGATGCAGTTGCACTGCAAATGTACAAAGATTATGCGGATGTTGCGGCAAAATATGAAGATTGTATTGGTTGGATCAAACTGGAGGGGACAAACATCGATTACCCCATCTTTGCTTCCACCACCCCCAACTACTACTTGAGCCACAACCGGGACAACTCCCGCCAAAACCCCCGTTCGGAGATTTATGTGGATCACCGGATCTATGAATTCTCCGGGTTTACAACCTTTCCCCACTGGATCTTATACGGACACAACTTTCAAAAGAGTGAGGATCACTTTAACCACTTGCACAAATACGAGAACGAAACGTTTTTCCGGCAAAGTCCTCCCCTTCGGCTGATCACGCCTCTCGGTTACTCCGAATGGCAAGTTGCTGCAGCCTATCAAATTGGTGAGGCCTACGACTACCGGGAAGTGTACTTCAGCTACGAAGATTCACTGGCCGAATATTTTTCCCGCTGTTTTGCAAACAGCCCCTTTCAAACGGATGTTGTACCCTCGGACACAGATAAATACTTAACCCTGTCCACCTGCGATGCCAATACGTCCAACGACGATTTTCGCTTTCCCGTTCAGTATGTGTTAATCCCCAATTCGGTGAACACCATGGACGTGCTTGCGTTATTAGCAAAATAACACTTTACTATTTTAGCATGATAGTATAAAATGTAGTTTGTAATCTATTTTTGGAGGAATATACATGAAAAAACTTGTCAGTTTAACAGCACTGCTGCTGTGTGTTTTGTTTTTATTTGCTTGCGGCGCACCAGCACCCGAGACAACCGAAATTGCCGGTACACCTGAGCCTGCACCGCAACCCGAAGTCAACGAACCCGCTGCTCCCGGCGAAGGCCCCGAGGGTGATGTGATGCCCGCAGTGGACAACTCTCTCACCTACATCACGGACAAAAAAGAAATCATCATGGGTTTAGACGACGGTTTCCCCCCCATGGGTTTTAGAGACGAAAAAGGCGAGTTGGTTGGATTTGATATTGATCTAGCAAAAGCTGTTGCCGATAAAATGGGTATTTCCTTGAAATTACAGCCCATCGATTGGAAGGCAAAGGATTTAGAGCTTCAAGCCAAAAATATTGACGTCATCTGGAACGGTTACACCATCACTGAGGAGCGCAAGACAAACAACTTAGTCTCCCCTCCCTATATGGAAAACAAACAAGTTGTAATCGTACCCACCAATTCTCCCATCAACACTCTGAAAGATTTAGAGGGTAAAAAAGTTGCAGTACAAGACGGCTCTTCCGCCCAAGAAGCACTGGCCGACACGGGCGATCTGCTGTCTAAGATTGAACAGGTAGACTTTAAGGACAACGTAACGGCAATGTTAGACGTGTCCATCGGCATGACCGATGCTCTGGCTGTTGACATCGTGGTTGCTGAATATTATATGGCCAAGGATGCCGGCAAGTTTAGAATATTAAATGAATCCCTTGCTCCCGAAGAGTACGGCATTGGATTTAGAAAGGGCGAACAGGCGTTCCACGATGCAGTGATGAAAGCGTATGGCGAATTAAAAGCAGATGGAACACTGAAAGCGATTTCTGAAAAATGGTTTGGCAGAGACGTAACGTTCTAGGATTGAACCATGGATAAAATTATCGGTTATGCAATAGAGCTTTCAAGGGGGGTAGGGATCACCCTATCCCTCTTTGCGCTTACAATTATTATATCCATTCCCCTGGGTTTTTTGTGCTCCTTAGGTTCCCTCTCCAAAAACAAACCCCTCAAATGGTTTATCAACACCTACGTGTTTGTGTTCCGCGGTACCCCGCTATTGTTACAAATTATGTTTTTATACTACGGTTTAGGTTTATCCGGTATGCCCATCGACAAATTCTTATCGGCACTTATTTCCTTAACCATCAATTATGCTGCTTATTTTTCCGAAATCTTCAGAGGAGGCATTCAGTCCATCCCCCGGGGGCAATACGAAGCAGCAGATGTTTTGGGCCTAACAAAAAAGATGACCACCCGAAGGATCATCTTTCCCCAAGTGTTAAAAATTGTCTTTCCCTCCATCGGCAACGAAGTCATCAATTTAGTGAAAGATACTGCCCTTGTGAGTATTATCGCCCTAACAGACTTGTTAAAGTTTGCCCAATCCGCACTCAATCGAGATGGCGTAATTACACCCTTTATTGTTGCGGCTATATTCTATTTAGCCATTAATTTTGTGGTGACCTATATTTTGAGGAAGTGGGAAAAACGCTTCTCTTACTATAAATAAGGAGATATTTTCTTGGTTCTTAGAGTTGAAAATTTATATAAACATTTTGGAAAACTGACTGCCCTAAACGACGTTTCTCTCACTGTGAGTGAGGGGGAAGTGTTTGCCATTATTGGGCCTTCGGGCAGCGGTAAGTCCACCCTGCTTCGCTGCATCAATTGCTTAGAAACTGCCGACGGAGGTTCTATTTGGATTAACGGAACGTATTTGGCAAAAGATGTGGAGGGCAAGAGCGAATATCTCCCGGAAAACGAGCTGCGCCACGCACGACTGAAACTTGGATTGGTTTTTCAGGGTTTTAACCTGTTCCCCCATCTCAACGTGATGCAAAATTTAACCTTGGCACCCATGCTGGTGGACAACATTTCGAAAGAAGAGGCCGAAGAAAATGCAGCTTCCATTCTTAAAAAGATGGATCTGCTCAAAAAAGCAAAGAATTACCCCTTTGAACTGTCAGGGGGGCAGAGCCAGCGTGTGGCCATTGCCCGTGCCCTAGCCATGCGCCCCGATATCCTTTGTTTCGACGAACCCACCAGTGCCCTGGATCCGGAACTTACTGGGGAGGTGCTTAAAGTCATTCGCCAGTTGGCGGAAGAAAAGATGACCATGCTCATTGTAACCCATGAAATGGGTTTTGCAAGGGAAGTTGCAAATACCGTCGCCTTTATGGACGAAGCGGAAATCATTGCACTGGGTTCTCCCGAACAAGTTATGTTAAACTCTCAAAATCCCCGCATTCGCTCATTCTTTTCTCAGACAGAAGGGAACTAGAGTTCTATTTGAATCAGTCCCTTCTTCTTCCATCTGCGTATTTTATAATATTTTTTTAAAAGCTTATTTACAGGCACTGCCCTGCCATCCTCTCGCTTTGTGAGCAAACGCTTGGGCAGTGTATCTTGCAATGGGTTGAGCCCCTGTCTTAAGTTG
The DNA here is from genome assembly GCA_964453645.1 of uncultured Clostridia bacterium. Classification (GTDB taxonomy): domain Bacteria; phylum Bacillota; class Clostridia; order Christensenellales; family JAWKQI01; genus CAYVRJ01. Next base: position 173,029 of record CAYVRJ010000004.1, on the reverse strand, counting down.
AGCCTTCGCTCCAAATCATAAACGTTCTCCCCTGCCCGCAACAATGCACCCACGTTCATTTTAAAACCTGTGGCCAGTGCAAAGGCTTTGGTGTGGGGAATTAAGCCGATGTTGATGGGTAAAAGTTTTGGATATTTCACCATAAAATTTACAAAAGGTGCAGAGATGGCAAACACTTTAGAAATCATCTTCGCCACAACCCCACCTTTGTAGAGTATGGATGGAAACACTGCATAGGTGGTGAAGAGACAAAATCCCAAACACGATACCCCCTCCATGAGGTTTTGAAACATGACGGCCAGCGAAGCTTTGGACTTGATTGACTTTGGATTCATACACAACCCCAGCCCTTCCAACAAAATGAGGTATCCGCCGTTTAGGTGGCATCCCCCACGGTTTGCCGAAGCGTATGTGAGCCCCTGGCCGTATGCGCCCCTGGGTTCGTATGCTGCAAGCTCCATGCCCTTCACGTGAATTGCTGCGTCCATGGCTCCAAACCGTGCAGCCATCCGAGCAACTCCGTCTGCCAAAATATCGCCGTTTCCCCGACGATAGGCAATGTCTGTAACAATTTGCTCAATGCCCGAGAGTTCCCCAAACGCCAAGCCAAGATCCGCAAGCTCCCGCTCCCGCAACTCCATAGCAAACCCCAAGCTTCCCCCGCAGGACATGGTGTCCATACCCAGTTCGTCCATGATGTGATTTAATCGAATGATCAGCTCTAAATCGTCGTTAAGCAGGTTTGCACCCAGCAACCCCAACGTCTCCAGCTCAGGCCCCTTGATCTCTTTATCTTCAAATTTCACCACCCGTGAACATCGAATGGGGCAGGTAATGCACCCGGAATTTTTTATGGTATACTTTTCTTTTAACATCTCACCGCTAATTTTGTGATAATTCTTAAAGCTGCCGTAAGCAAAGTTTTTTGTGGCCAACTGGCCGTTTTTGTTCATGGGTTTTAGTAGCATGGAAGTGCCCAACTCGGGGCAGCGATGCCCTGTCATGTAGTGGTTTTTTAGCTTTTGCATCCACTTTTGATTGAGCTGTTCAAATTTTTTTGGATCATATAGTTTTGGTTTTTGCGTACCTTTGGCACACAGTCCCTTTAGATTTTTATCCCCAAATACGGCACCCACTCCCCCTCGGCCTGCTGCACGCTCCCCGCTCATCACACAGGCGTACAGGACCTTGTTCTCCCCCGCAGGGCCAATCACCGCACTTGGTTTTTTCAGTATGGCCTGAGTTTCACTGGTGGTCTTGCCCATTAAATGGGCTGCATCCTTAAACTGAATCTCGTTGTCTGATATATCTAAATAAATTGGGCTATCAGACTTTTCTTTAATAATTAATGCATCGAACCCACACTTTTTTAAATTGTAACCAAAACTTCCCCCGCAGTTTGAAGAAACACAAAGGCCTGTTAAGGGAGAGATGGTAGATATATTAAACCGTCCCGAGCTGGGCGCACCTGTCAGTGCCATGGCTCCGGTGGAGATGACGAGGATATTTTCGCTGGAAAAGGGCAAAGTCTTAGGCGGCAGCAGGTCGTAGAGAATTTTTGTGGCTAACCCCTTGCCCCCCAAATACTTCTTTAACGTCTCTTGACTCACTGTATAATCTGTAACTTTTTTTTGTTTTAAGTCCACAACGGCAATACTACCCGCATACGCAAACATAACGTTTCTCCTCCTACATCGCCTGTTTTAAAATATAGGCGATATCCGCCTCCCGCATCTCCTTGGGGTTTACGATCAGCGCACCGTCGTCCAACGCCTTTTTAACAATAGCAGGAATGTCCGTCTCGCATACACCCACCACTGAGAGCTGCCTGGGCAGGCCGCACTGGGCGTATAAGGTGTTTAAAAGCTTACAAACCTTGTCCAATGCCCCCTGTGCCCAAAAGCTATAGGGCGTTTGCTGTATTTCTTTGGGTGCTGCCAAACTTAAATACAGTTCGGCATATTTTTCTTCACATGCTTCCATGTTGTATTGCATTACGTGGGGTAACAAAATACCCATGGCTTCCCCGTGGGGAACTCCGCACACTGCACCCAAGCTGTGCCCAATCCCATGCACCGCTCCCACCATGGAGTTGGAAAACGCAATGCCCGCCAAATAGGCTGCCACTGCCATGCCGTTTCTAACTGCATCGGTGGGTGCACTCACGGCACAACCTAAATATTTGTTGATCAACTTGATTGCACTCAGTGCAAAGCTGTCACTCACTGGGTTTGCCTGCAAGCAAGAATACGCTTCAATTGCGTGCACCAATGCATCAATGCCCGTAGATGCTGCTAATTTTTTGGGCATGGTTTTGGTCAGCTCCGCATCCAACACTGCAACGTCGGGCAGCAGATAGGGAGATATGAACTCCAACTTCTTACCCGCAGTGTTGTCCTTAATCACCGCAACATAGGTCGCCTCTGAGCCGGTACCCGCCGTTGTGGGCAATGCAGCAAAGAAGGGGCGATTCCCCCGCTTGATCTGCTCGCTGCCCTTGAGGGACAAGATGTCCCGGGTGTCTTGAGATATACACATGAGCACACCCTTTGCCGTGTCCAACACGCTTCCGCCCCCCACAGCAACGATGGAATCACATTGCTGCTGCTCGTAAACAGATGTTGCGGCATTCACACACTCGGTGCCCGAATCCACAGGGACATCGTCGAACACCGTTGTCACATCTATATAGGTTCCTTCAAAAGCATCTTGGGTTAACTTTAAATGAAAGCTTAACATTTTATTTGTAATGAACAGTGGTTTTTTGCAGTTTGCAGCAATTAACTCTGCGGGCAAGTTGGACAAAGCGTCTTCCCCGGCTAACACTTTTACAGGGGCAAAAAACTCAAAGAAACCTTTCATAGTTCAACATTCCTTTCAGCATTAAAATACTGCCTTTTTGGCAAAGGGCAGTTTCAGATAGGTCCATAATTTATTGGGAAGATCGTCCTCTTTGCACTTGAGGACATGTTTTGCGATAATCCAGGGGAAGAGACTTGCTTCGGTATAATACATTGCACGCACAACAGCCATGGTTTGCCCCAGATCTCCGGCAACACTCATGCGGTGCTGACAAAATGCAGTGTGCACACTCAGCCGGGCAGTGCAGAGCTTAAACAGACTGTCTATGCTTTTAAATTGCATATTCAGCGTTGCCGGAGTGCCCCTATCTGCTTTTAAACGAATGAGCCGATGGTTTTTCTTAATAAAAAAGATGTCCGGTCCCTTTTGCATCACGCCAATGCGGATCATTTCCCCTTCTGCAAACTTTTCTGCCGCAGCAGCAATGAGAGGCTTAGCGTGCAGTACGGTAATCGCCCTGGACAAGACGTTGAGCACAAGTTTCACTGTGAGTCGTTTGCAAAAAGCCTTGCTCATAAAAAACTCCCCTATATATAACTGTTTTTGTGATAGTACAATTATACAATAGGGAAATTTAAAACACAATATGAAATATATGGTTATTCAAACTCGGCGTAGTAGAGCTTGGGTTCCTCCCCTTCAAATATAAAGCAGAGTTTTTCTTGAATGGAGGTGATTTCTCCCCGCAATGTGTCGGTCATTTCGAAGTATTCGTCCGTGGCTTCCACGAGATAATCCACACTTGCGTGCACCACATAACAAAACTCAAAGGCCTCTTCGTTGGCTAGTACGCCCTCTTTGTTTACGGGTAGTGTGCCTAAATCGATCCGCTCAATGCTGGATGTCATCTGCAAGGAGGTGATGTCTTTATAAAACTGATCCAAATATTCTTTTGTGATCTCTTCGTTTTTTAACAGCCCTTCGGTCATGGAAGACTGATAAAACCCATACACTTTTTCAACATCAAAGGTTTTATAATGAAATCCATAGCGTATTGCATAATACTCCTGTACCAGCTTTGCAATTTTTTCTTGCATAACAGGCGTGAGGGGTACATTGTTTGCACTTTTGGGCAAAAATGGTTCGTTTGCCGGGCGAAACTCAAACCCCGAGAGTTTTTGTTTGCCCATCTCCCACTTAAAGTACAGGGTGTAGTTTAATAAGAACTCCCGATCTGCCGAAAAATAAGTGTCGTCCGGGTACAGGGGTTCGTAGTTGTCGATATACATCTTCACCTGTACCCTACACAGGGTGTACTGCCCGTCTTCAAAGGTTTCCGTATCAAACCCCAAGGGGGACACGGATAGTACGCGGGAAACCAACTTTTCTTCCCAAATGGAGTTTACACCGCTCTTTAGTTCCGGATCCCTCATGTAGTCTTCTAAAAACTCGCTGTCGTAATAGTCTTTGGCAAACTGGGTAGATGTTTCGGGCGCAAAGGTGTTGTAATCCACGTCCCACAGTATGCTCATAAGCTCTCGACCCACCCGATACATGTATTCCTCGCCCTGCTCCGCAGAACAGGCGGAAAACAATGCCATGAGTGCCAAAACCGCCAACAGGTATCTTTTCATCAACACTCCGACTTAAAGCTCATCGCTCTTTTTTTGGAAGGCAAGTTCACAGGCATCGTTAAGGCTGGGCATAGCGGGGAACCCACCCATTTTCGACGAGCACAGGGAACCGGTTGCACACCCCAACCGCACCATTTCCTCCATGGAAAGTTTGGGCAGGTTGTTCATGGCGTACAGCAGTGCACCTGTAAACGAATCTCCGCAACCGGTCGTATCCACCGTCTTTACTTCTAAGAATGTATCCACTTTGCCACAGCTTTCCTTTGTTGCATAAAACGCCCCTGCCTTACCTAAGGTGATGAACACAGCCTGCTTACCCGAAGCTAGAATTGCCTTTGCACCGTTTTCGTAGTCGTGCACCTCATGCCCCGTCAGGAGTTCCATCTCCTCTTCAGACATTTTGACGATATCTGCAAGTTCAAGGCCCATCCCCATATATTTTTTTGCATGCTCCCGATCCTTCCACAAAAGAGGCCTGTAGTTTGGATCGTAGGAGATGATCTTGCCCTTTTGCTTTGCATAGTTGACAGCGGCAAAGGTTGCAGCCCTCACCGGTTCGTGGGTTAAGGAAAGGGATCCGAAGTGAAAGATCTTGCAGTTGTCAATGAGTTCAAAGTTGATTTCATCTTCGGTCAGCATAATGTCCGCTCCCGGATCACGAAAGAAATCAAAGCTTCGATCCCCCGTTTCGTCTAAGTGGACAAAAGCTAAGGTGGTGTGCACATCGTTTGATGTCATCACCCCTTTAATGTCGATTCCTGCACCCGATAATTTCTTCTTTAAAAAGTCGCCAAAGTTATCCTTGCCCACTTTTCCGATAAATGCGGTCTTACCCCCAAAGGCATTGACAGCCGCAAGGCAGTTGGCGGGGGCACCACCGGGGTTCATTTCAAAGGCAGGGTTCCCCATTGTCCCCTTTCCGTTGGGGGTAAAATCGATGAGCACTTCTCCTAATGCAACCACGTCAAACATATTACTTCCTCCAATAGTTATCATTTTCTATTAAATCTAAATAAAACCGCACAGCACCCATAAAACTCTCCACAGAAAGCCTTTCATCGCTCTTGTGAATTGTCTTGCTGTCCTCTTCATAGGTGACAAAAGGGGTGATGCGGTACACGTTCTCGCACAGGGTGTGAAAATGCCTGCTGTCCGTTCCATAGCGAATCATAATGGGTAAAACTGTTTTTCCCGGAAAAAGTTCTTCCATGGCCTGAAAGATTCGTCTGTATCCAGGAGAATCGGTTTTTGACAACGGAGTGGGTTCGTTTCCCATGAGGACGTTGACCTCCACTCCATTGGGCATAATTTTTTGCACTGCACTCACTGTTTCTTGAATGGATTGTCCATAAACCAAACGAAAGTTAATGCCAATTGAAGCGGACGTTGGCAACACGTTCATAGCGTCCGAACCCTTAGCCATGGTGGGTGCAAAGGTTGTGTTGTATTCCCTTTCCATCAGCTTTATCTTTTTAAACTTTAGCTTTTTTAAATGAGTAACCGCTGTGCAAACGTCCGTTAAGGCTGTTGCTTTGGGTGGATTGGAGGAATGTCCCCCCTCTCCCCTGCACACCAGTTCAATGTCCAAATACCCTTTTTCGCCAATGCCGATGTGCACCTCATGGCCGTCCACACTGCCCCCTTCGTCCAGCACGTACTTTAGGGAAACGTTCCGGCTCTTTAGCAGTGCAACCGCAGTGGCAGCGCACACGTTGTTTGCACTCTCTTCATCGAACCCAAAAAATAAATATATATCGCTCCTGGGCTTTTGTCCTGCGTTGAGCAGGTGTTCCACTGCCTCTAAAATGGCAAACAACTGCCCCTTCATATCAAAGGCACCTCGACCGTAGATAAACCCGTTGTCTATTTCGCCGCCGTAGGGGGGATGCGTCCACTCCTCCTCTTGTGCGGGCACAGTGTCCATGTGGGCTAAAAAGCAAATTCCATCTCCCGGCCTCTCACCCTTGATGGAAAACAACAACCCGTATTCGTCAATCAGTTCGGGAGGAGCGTATTCGTGCAGGCAAGGGTAGTTTTCCTTTAAATACTTGTGTAACGCCAAAAATCCCTCCACGTTTCCCGTGGTGGTATCGATGGCAAGACCGCCCCTGAACCGATTTATGCACAGTTCTTCATATAATTCTATCATGATTTTTTCCTAAACAATCGCTTTCTTCCCTTTTCAGGATGGACACTCAATGCTTTGCTCGTTAATATTTCCTTTGAGAGTTCCTTTGTCCAATCGTCAAACAGTGCATAAAAGTGCACTTGGGAATCAAACGCTTCACTTCCCGAGGGCAGGTTTGCGTAATCCCCGTTTTCAAGCAGTATTCTTGCCTTAACGTTGTCTTTATCCATATACTCTATCATTTTAAGAATCATTTCCTGAATTCGCAAATCATAGATGGGCACTGCCACTTCCACCCTGTTTTGGGTATTGCGAGTCATAAAATCTGCACTGGAGATATACATCTTCTGTCTTTCCTTTGTGCCAAAAATATATACTCTGGAGTGCTCCAGCAATCTGCCCACAACGCTTTTCACCACAATATTTTCCGTCTGCCCCAGCACACCGGGCTTAAAGCAACATATTCCCCGGATGAACAGGAGTATCTTCACCCCCGCATTGGAGGCTTCGATTAATTTATCGATAATCGCTTTGTCGCTAATGGAATTACACTTAATCACAATCCGGGCAGCCTCCCCCGCCCTTGCACAAGCAATTTCCGTATCGATCAAGGTGATGATGCGGGATTTCAAGCAATTGGGGGCGATGAGCATATGTTTTGTGTCGTCGGTGAGTTCACCCATTGCCAAATCGTTAAAAATCATGGAAACTTCCGAACCGATTTCCTTGTTCATGGTGAGCAGCGAAAAATCTGTGTATAGTTTTGCCGTCTGTTCGTTGTAGTTACCCGTGCCCACATGGGTTAAATATTCAATTTCCTTCCCCTGCTTGCGGGTGATCAGCAAGAGTTTGGAGTGAACTTTATATCCGGGCATGCCGTAAATCACTGTGGCTCCTGCTTCCTCTAGGTGTTGCGACCAGTTGATATTGTTTTCTTCATCAAACCTAGCCCGAAGCTCCACAACCACCACCACATCTTTTCCGTTTTCCGCAGCTTTAATGAGGGCAGATATAATCCTGCTGCTCTGAGCCACTCGGTACAGAGTGATTTTAATGGAAACCACGTCGGGATCGTCTGCAAGAGAGCGAAGGATTGCAATAAATGGACGGGTGCTCTGATAGGGATATGCAAACAACACATCTCGTTTCCGAATATATGCAATTAAATCCTTGGGGGTAATACGCTCATCCAAATTAGCCTGGACCAATTCTTTATAGAACAAATTCTTCTTGGCCTTCACCCTTTCCATCAGTTCAAAGGCATAGGACAAACCCAGAGGAGATTTTTCAAAAAAGATTTGATTGTCCGTCAGCGCCAAACGCTTTTGCAATTGCTTCACGGAATCTTCCCCCGCATTGCCTTTAATTTGCAAGCGCACAGGGGCCAGCTTTCTTCGGTTTTTTAAAATCTCACTCATGGCGGTGCGAAAGTCTAAGTCGTAATCAAACAATGCCTCGTCTACGCTGATATCTGCATTGCGGGTAATTCGAAAGACAAACCGTTCGTGTATTTTATATTTTTTAAATATTTTTTCAGCAAAGTACATAACCAAGTCTTCAATTAAACAATAGGAGTCATCCGTTGCATGTGGGAGATGCACAATTCGCTCAAGTGGGGCAACAATTGGTATGAGTCCAAATTTCTTTTTTTGGTTTTTTTCTCCCTTATCGGCTTTGGAAGAAATGCTAAACCCAACGTACACACTTTTGTTTCGCAAAAAGGGAAAGGGGTGAACGGCATCGATCACCAAAGGGGAAGTCAAGGGCAGTATTTCAGAGACAAAATACTTTTCAATCTTTTTCTTTTCTTCGTCACTCAACTCTTTGATTTCGATTTTTTTAATGCCTAGTTCCGCTAGCCCTTTGTTGACTTCATCAAAAATTTTATCTCTTTTGGGGATGAGGGCTTTTACTTGGGCAAAAACACTGGAAAGCTGCTTTTCAACACTCATACCCGTGCGGCAGCCGGCATTGTCCGAAGACATCAGGGTACGGTCAAACAAACTGCCCACCCGAATCATAAAAAATTCGTCCAGGTTGCTGTCAAAGATTGAAATGAACTTGAGCCGCTCTAAGAGGGGAGTTGCACTGTTTGCACCTTCCATGAGCACACGCTCATTAAACTTTAGCCAGCTCAATTCTCGATTTTGATAAATATTTTTTGCCATTCAATCTCCCGTTCACAATGTTTACTCTTATTCTATTAAATACTTTGGAACATTTCAACCAAAATATTCGTCTTATAGTAAAATTGTACAGCATTAATGTAAACTATTTTTGAAATCTTTTCAAAAATTGATTTTATAACTTGCAAAACTGTATAATTTATGTTTTAATTATTTTTATAAAAAATGGAGTGTAGGAAATGAATCAAAGTAATCGTCCCGTTAATTATCGTCAGAATCCAAATTCCAATCATCCTTCAAAGCAAGTTCGCCGTCCTTCTTCCAGAAGGCCTAGCAGCAAGAAAAAAGGGTTGCCCAATTGGGCATATATCGCCATTGCCGGAGTTGCTTTAATTGCGTTGGTTGTGGCTCTTGTGAATTTATTAGAAGAAGTACCTCAAGAGATTGCTGCGGGAATAGAATATAACGATATTCAGCAATACGGCCCCGGAAAGTTCAATCCCGATCAGTTGGCTTCCTATGGTCCCAAGCCAAAGCCTGGCGATCAGGTGACTCCGGATATCCCCGGCATTCCCTCTCTCAACAGCTTGAGTGTTGATTTTGATTCATTGAAAAAAATAAACAAAGACACGGTGGGCTGGATTATTATCGACAACGAAGCTATTAGTTATCCCATCGTTCAGGGTAAGGACAACAGCTACTACATTAGTTACACCTTTGAGAAAAAGCGCAACAATGCTGGTGCTATCTTCTTGGATTATCAAAATTCTTCTGATTTTTCGGATAAGAACAATGTCGTCTACGGACATAACATGAAAAACGGTTCTATGTTCAACATTTTCACAAAATATGAAAGCCAGAAGTATTTTGATGAACACAAGTCAGCTTATTTAATCACTCCCAGCGAAACCTTTAAACTAGAGATTTTTGCAGTGAACGTTCTGGAAGCTGAGGAAAAATATCGTGAGAGAAAGTTTAAGACAGATACAGCGTTTATGGATTTTGTGAACAAGTATCAATCCCGCTCCATGGTTAAGAACGATGTGTCTGTGACCGTGAAGGACAGAATCGTCACTTTCTCAACTTGTGAGAGAAACTACCACGAATATACCGATGGCCGTTTGGCCGTTATGGCAAAAATGGTTCCATTTGATCCAAACACCAATTCCCCCAAGTAACCATCGTTTTATAATAAACTTAAAAAGGCGTGCTCCATGCGGCACGCCTTTTTAAATTTTTCATTTACTTGCTGTTTTTGTATAACACCAACATTTTGCTGATCATACACTTTAAATATTCATAGACTTCTGCCTTGTTACAAGCAAAGTAGTCTCTGCCGTGCAGCAAAAATAGTTTAATAAAATATCCCTGAACTGCGTGTTGCACAATTTGAAAACAAGTTTCATTGTTTGAGTGACATTGTTGAATGCTTCCATCGGATATTCCCTTTTCAATTGCACTTGTGTACAGCCCGTTGTAGAATTTTAATCTTTTTTGTACTTCTCTTTGTTTTTTTGCGGGCAATCCATCGTGTGCTGTCATTACGTTCAGTTCGCTAAAAAACGGCAATACCCCTTGGTTTTCCATGTGCATCTCCGGATAGGCCATAAACAGGTAGTATAGCTGCTTTAGCCCAGATAGATTTTGGTAGTTGGTGTTTAATATATATTTTTGTACATACTCAGATTGCTGCATAATATATTCACGAAAAACAGCCATTGCAATATCTAACTTTGTGGGAAAGTACTTGTATATGGTTACTTTGCTGATGTCCCCTTCATCTGCAATTTCATCAATTTTTGTGTTTCTTGCTCCCTTACTTAAAAACAACCTCATTGCCGTTTCGGTAATGTGTTCAATATTATAAGACGCAATCCTTTGTGAGCTTTTTTTGTTCAATCGCATATCCCCCCCGGTGTATAACGCTTTAGATGCTAGCTGCACTAAAATACTATTATATACTATGATTTTTTATGCCTGAACGATATTACGGCCATTTTAACAAACTTTAAAATAATTAACTTTAGGTTTAGTTTATATGCACCACGTTTATATAAATGACATACTATAAAGAGAGGAAACCCTTAAAATGTTGAAAGAAGGCTAGCCGTGAGGCATATACGAAAGAAGAAACAAATACTCCCAAACAAAATTCCCCCAACTTTGGTGAGATAGGTTTGGAAATGCTCGCTCCCCCGAGAATATAACAATATTTGAAAAGCTATGTACAATTAACCTCCAAAGCTTTCATTCTAATAAACAGGAAATCAACTCTTATGTCGTTACAGAATAACATCTGTAACGATTCTTTTTTTTCATTCCTTTATGGAGTTCACCTGCTTGACAGCATTGTTTAAACCCTCCGAAACGCTGACCTCGTCCAGCATAATTTGTTGCAAAATGGGAAACAAAATGTCGGATGCAGCGATCCACCGGGGTGTTAAGGGGGGTGTATAGGAATCGTTTGCAAATTGCTCCCGGGCAAGGTTGAGCCGTTTTTCCTCAAATGCGTTGTTTTTTGTTTTAACAGATTGCAGCAGGGAATCCCACACAGAGGCTCGAACGGGCAAATAACCGATCTCACACTCCTCGTATTGATTTTGTGAATTTGTTAAAAACCGAATGAGCTCACTGGCTGCCTCTTTGTTCTTGGAGGCTTTTGTAATGGAAAAACCGTGTACCCCTACCCAACCCGCACAAACGCCCATATCCCCCTTGGGCAGGCGAGCGATGTCGTATTTTCCGGCAACTACGGAGCGCTCCGGGTCGCTGAGCATATTGGTGTAGCTGTGCCACTCCATATACATCACAACCTCTCCCCGGGCAAAGTTTTTAGCCAGATCGTCCCACAGGTAGCTCAGCATATCCTGGGGCATGGCCCCCTGCTGATAGAGGGTTTTGAGCATCTGTGCAGACTGTATGCCCTTTTTGGAATTAAACACGGCATACCCGTTGTCGTCCAAAAACCTTCCCCCGTTGGAGAACATAATCTCGTAAAACCGTCCGGTAAGCGCCTCCTCCCTGCCCGCAAACTGTGTGCCCTTGAGCTTGGTGTATTCCGAAAAGAACAGCGCTTGCCGCTCAAACTCTTTCCAATCCTCGGGCGGTTTTAGGGGCGTGCCGTACAGATTTAAATATTGTTCTTTCAAGGATTCGTCACCAAAGATATCTGTGCGGTAGTTGAGCACCGAAATGTCCGCATGACGGGGTATTAAATATAAGTTGCCCCCCTGCTTGCCGCTGTTTAAAATCCGGGGCAGGAAGTCTGCCTGTTCCTTGGGGGAGAAATAATTGTTGAGTGGTTCCAAATAGGGTATGTACTGTGTGAAAAAGCTTGTGTGGTCGGAAATCACATCGTAGTGGACGCTGCCCGTTAGAAAATCGTTTTTTAACTTTTTGTCCAGTTCAAAGTGGTTGTTTAAATAAACAATTTCAACAGTATGCCCTGTAGCTCGCTCAAATTCGGGTATTTTTTTATACAAAGCTTCGTAATCCCCATACCCGATGAGCGCACAGCGAATGGTGATGCCCGTCTTCTCAGCTTCTATGGGTTTCATAAAAAACACCAGGGCAACGCCTATTAAAATGAGTATCGACAGCGAGATGACGATTATTTTTTTCATATTCCATTCTCCTGCAAATAACTGTTGATATTGTTGATGTTGAGCAACCGCTGATAAATTTCTTCGGCAGGTGCGATTATATCGGATGTCAAAAGGGTTACGGCAGTTTGAGCGATGCGTTTTGCAAACTCGTCCTGATCTTTATATACATAGGCGTCCAGCTTTGCATCTTGAATATATATTAAACTCTTTTGCGAAAACCCGTGGGACAAACGCAAGCCTTTGAAACCCATGGCGTTTAACGCCGATAGGACTTGCGTGTTTTCATCAAAGACCACCACAGCACTGTAACTCATGAGGTCCACGGGATTTACATCGTTTGAAAACTGGTGGTACTGCATGACTTGCCCACTCTTTTGAAGCAGTGCATCCAGCGAAGCGGCAACTTCCCGTTGCAACCCCGTAAAATCCCCCACCAAGGCAATGGCCGAATCGGAGTACAAGTTGGCAAACAAATACTGGTTGAGCAGACGAGCAGTGGTTTCATCGCTAAAATATACTTGGGTGACCACCCTTTGATTGGATATGGAAGCACTGTTTGGCTGAATTTGAATTAGAATGTCCCAAACCTCATCTTTTGGGGGATTTAATAAAACACAAAGATTTGTGTTGGCGTTTAAGTCCGTAAAAATTTTTGTACTCAGGTTAAATTGATTTTCCTCCAAGGGATTTTCGCAGCACACGGCGATCACCTTTTTTTCAACGGAGGTATATGCCACCGGCACAGAGGGATTGATCACCGAAATATTTGAAATTAAAACAAACGTCAATAAAATGGATGCTGCAATGGAGATGAGCAGGAGCAGCAAGATTTGTTTTGTAAACTTAGTTCGAATCATGTGCACTCTCCTCGCCTTCCATGAGGGGAAAGATGATGTCCACCACCGTTCCCACGCCGTACACCGAATAAAATTCCAACCCGTACTGGTTGCCGAAATACAACTTTAACCGTTCGTTGACGTTTTTTACTCCAATGCCCGAAAAACCCTTTCCTTCCCGCTCGGAGGACAAGATTGTCTTGAGTTTTTCTTCGGGTATACCCGGCCCGTCGTCCATCACCTGAAACACCACGGTGTCCAAGTATCGCCTGCCCTTGATCAGCAGATTACCCTTAACCCGCTTGTTCTTGATGCCGTGGTAGATGGCGTTTTCGGCAATGGGCTGCAAGATGAGCTTGAGTGTCATGTTTTCCATCAGTTCGGGATCCACATCGATTTTAAAATTAAATTGGTCCTCGTAGCGAAGCTGCTGGATGTTTAAATAGGTCTTCACGTGCTCCACTTCGTCGGCAATGGGGATGATCTCCCTTCCCTTAGACAGGGACAACCGAAACAGCTTTGCTAGACTTTCGGTCATCTTTGCGGCAACCTTGGAGTTACTCTCCGCCATCCAGACGATGGAATCCAAAGTATTATACAGGAAGTGGGGGTTGATCTGGCTCTGCAAGGCCTTGAGTTCCGCTTTGCGCTTTTGCTTTTCCTTGCCCACATTTTCTTCCATGAGGAGGTGTATGCGGTTCAGCATGGCATCGTAGGATTGGTTGAGTTCACCCATTTCGTCGGGCAGATACTGTGTGTTTGTTGGGGGAGAGACTTGGGGTGTCTTCATGCGAAGCTGCAACTCGGACAGGGGGTTGAAGATTAAACCCGAAACCAAGGTGGTGGAAAACAGCCCTACCACTGTGATGAGTAACCCAATGCCCACCATGAGTAAAATGACATAGTTTTGGCTCTTCATAATCTCGTTTTGAGGGTATACCCCCACCACTGTCCAATCGCTGCCCTGCACCCTGTGGCGGGTGATGAGCAGGTTTCGGTCGTTGAGTGTCATGAGGAAATCGTCCTTGTCGCTGATCAGCACTTCGGAGATAATTAAATCATCGGTCTTGATCACGTCCTTTAAGTACATCTCGTTCCACGAACGATAGACGTAGGAGTAGTCGGGGTGATAAATTACATTGGCATCGTCGTCCACCACCATGATATATCCGCTCTCCCCCGAAACAGAGCCGGACAACAGCCGTTCAATGGCACTCAGCTTAAAATCAATGATGATCACACTGCTGGTTGGTCGATTGTCAAAGTGGTTGATGCGCTGTGCATAGGAGAGCACCATCTCACTGGAGTTTTGAACATAACTCTGTTTGTGGGGTTTTAGCAACACGCTGTCCCCCTTGGCTAGCAAATTTTTATACCAAGGCTGCACGCTAAACTTGTAATTGAGGTTGAGGGATGTGTTGCAGATGACTGAATCGTTGGAAACAATTAAAATGCTGGAAATATCACTTCGTGTTTTTGAAATGTCGGACAGCAACCGCTTGATGTTTTCTGTCAACTCGTATTTCTTTGAGATGGAATACACGGGGGTGGTGAGTACTGTTTGAATATTTTTATCGCAGTGAGCCACGTCTGCAATGCCCTTTAGATCGTGGGTCAAGTATTCAATGTTTTTGGAAGCTTGGGAGACCAACTGCTTAGAAAGGGAGGTGGCGTTTTGCTGGTTAATCTTTGTATAGGAAAAAATAGCGATAAACCCAATTAAAAAAACTGTGGCAATAATTAAGGAACAATTGAGCAGCACCATGCGGCGCTTGATGAGTTTACGCCTTTTTTTCATTTAATCGCCTTTTTGTACTCCGAGGGGCTTTGCCCCATTAGTTTCTTAAAGCAAACGCTGAAGTAGTGGGGATCGGAATACCCCACCTTGCTGGCCACTTCATAACCATGAATGTCCTCCCGCTTGATGATCTCCAAGGCTTTTTCAATGCGTAGCCTTGTCACGTGATCGATGAGGGTTTCCCCCGTCTCCCGCTTAAACATTGCAGACAAATAGGATGAGTTGATGTAGAGGGCATCTGCCACACTTTGCAGGCTCAATTTGGGATTGTGAAAGTTTTCTAATATATATTGTTTCACCCGAGAGACGGTTAGCTGCCTTTTGGATTGTTTCTTTTGGTTAATGGCAGCAGATGCTTCTTCGAATAATTTGGAAATACAGTTTTTAAATCCATCCACAGTATTAATCTGTGCCGCTTGGCCAAAACTGAAAATATGTGCCTCTTCCCCCAACACTTCCAACAATATTTTTGAAACATCCAAAATGATTTCAAAGGCCAACAACCGCAAGTTCTCCCGGGACAGGTGTACGTAGTCCGCCAAATGATCGCACAGATTGTGAAGAGAAGCTGAATAATCGGTGGACAAGTGCAGCGTGTTGACCAGGGTTTGAATCTCTTTCTTGGGGTATGCAAATTGGTTTTCAAAGTATCCGTGGTCTAAAATATCAAAGGTGTGGTTGTTGCCAAGAGCTGTCTTATAGGAGAGTACGTGGCATGCCTCCCGATACGAGCGATGGATGCTGTGAATATCTGCCGAAACGCTGCCAATACCTGCGTTTAAGAAGGTTCCCTCGCTGGTTGTGAGCTTTTGCCGCAAGGTTTCAATAACCTCCTGAAGCTTTTGCCGTTTTTGAATATCTCGGTGGTTTTTTAGAATGAGGCAATACTTTGAGTCGGGGGTGGTAAAGATAAACCCATCAAAGTTTTGTTCCAGCAGTTCCAACAGCAAAAGCCTGCCGATCTCCTGAGCCTCCACATCCAGCTTTTGTTTTGCACCATACTCAAACACCACACAAATGATATCGCTGCAATTGATATCCACATTACAATAACTCAGCAGCTCAAAGGTTTCGCTGTTTGGGCTTTCGCTGTTCACCAGGGAGTACAGGGCACGGTCTTTTAATATTGGAAGGGTTTTTCGCAGTTGTGCCCTCAGCTTTGCATAGTTTTCTTTAGCCTGACGCTCCCCTTTAATGACATGGACGGCAGAGCGAATGACTTCGGTGAGGCCTTCCTTTGCAATGGGTTTTATAATGTAGTCCATGACATTTAATTTTAACGCACTTCTTGCGTATTCAAATTCGTCGTGGCCGGTTAATACAATAATTTTGGTATCGGGCAAAAGGGAAGACAAACGTTTGGAAAGTTCCAGTCCGTCCATAAAGGGCATGCGGATATCCGTTATGACGATATCCACGTGGTGCTGCACTGCAAGTTCCAACGCCTGTTCGCCGTCCTCGGCTTGTATGATCTCAGATATTTCTAAACTTTTCCAATCAAGGGTTTGGGCGATGGTTCGCCGTACCATTTTTTCATCATCCACCAACAAGAGTTTCAACATAAAATACCCCTTTAGGTACACATTATAACACAGTTCGACACTGTTTTCAAAATTTCCAAAAATAATAACCATTCAAACAAAAATAATCCCCATGCCATGACGATCTTGTGAAATGCTTATATTTGCGTACAATTGTCACAAAATTAGCAACATATTTATAAACGCTTTTCTATTCTTTTGGACACACATACGCAATACAATATTAATAAGTTTTTAACAAACTAAGGAGAAAGCGTATGAATGCAAGAGAAAGAGGCTTGGCACCTTTTCACAAAAAATCTCTGGATCGGTACCCCATGTGGTTTGGCGGTGCGCCCGAGGTTATAGAAAATTTGACAAAACTCACGGGGGCATTAAGCTCGGACAGCGCCCTGTACGACCACATCGGCATTGACTACAAAACCTTGCGGCCCAAATACGTGGGTAAACCCTTGGAGAAATATGCAGACGGTTCGTTCATGAGCGAATGGGGTCTTGTGCGGGGAGGAGCCTATTACGGCCAGGCGCTGACCCATCCCTTGGCGGGTGTGGAAACGGTTGCCGAAGTGGAGAAGTATCCCTTTCCCAACCCCGACGATTTCGATTGCACCTTTACCCAAGAGGAAATTGAATGGGCCAAGGACTATTGCCTGATCGGCGGAAGCTGGGCACCGTTCTTTCACGATTCCACTGAACTGATGGGTATGGAAGAGTTTTATGTCAACATGTATTCCAATCCGGAAGTGGTGGAGGCCATCATCTCCAAGTGTTTTGAGTTTTATTATGAACTGGACAAAAAGACCTTTGCCAACAACAAGGGACTTGTGGATATGTATTTTATCGGCAACGACTTTGGTTCCCAGCGTGCGCTCATGTTCTCTCCCGACATGTGGCGAAAGTTTTATAAACCTTACATGAAAAAACTCATCGGCCAAGCCAGGGACAACGGGTGTGTCACTGCCGTTCACTCCTGCGGAGATATTCATGAAATCATTGGCGATTTAATCGAAATTGGCGTAGATGCCATCAATCCCATTCAGGTCAATGCAGAACACATGAACCCCGAGGACTTGGTGAAACAGTTTGGTGCAGATTGCGTTTTCTTCGGGGGAATCGATGAAAACGAGTTGCTGTCCTACGGCACCCCCCAACAGGTAAAAGACGAGACAAAGCGAATCATCGATATTTTAGGCAAACACGGAAGATATATCGTTGCTGCGTCTCACGACTATATTTTGCCCGAAATTCCTGCAAAGAACGTTCTTTCCATGTTTATGGCAGCCAAGGAATACGGTACGGGTAAATAAGGAGGTATTTGTCTTGAAAGAATTAAAAGCAAAGATCGGCGAAGTAGTACTGGAGATGAAAGGGGTTTCCAAACGGTTTCCGGGCACACTTGCGGTGGACAACGTGGATTTTAACGTTCGTGCTGGAGAGGTGCACGCACTCATGGGCGAAAACGGTGCGGGAAAGTCTACTCTCATGAAAATGCTGGCAGGTTCGTTCACCGACTATACGGGAGAAATTCTCATTAACGGGAAGAGTGTCCTGTTAACTTCCCCCTCCACAGCCATGAACGAGGGCATTGGCATGATTTATCAGGAACTCAGCCTTGCCAAACCCTTGAGCGTTGCCGAAAACATTTTAGTGGGGCAATTGCCCAAAAAGGGAGGTTTTGTCAGCCGTAAAAAGATGGTGGAGATCACACAAGAGGTGCTCAACCGGGTGGGACTGCACAATATTGATCCCATGATTGAAATTTCGGAAATCAGCCAACACGAAGCCCAATTGGCCGAGATCGGCAAAGCCCTGTATAAAGACCCAGCCATCTTGGTTATGGACGAACCCACTTCCGCCCTGTCCCGGGAAGAAGTGGAACGGTTGTTCGATATTATTCGCTCCCTAAAAGCGGAGGGTATCGCCATCATTTATATCTCCCATCACCTGCCCGAGGTGTTTCAAATTGCAGACAGGGTTACGGTGCTGCGGGACGGCAAGAAGGTTGGAGAGCGCAACATCTCGGAAGTAAACCCCGAGATGCTGGTTGAAATGATGGTTGGGCAAAAGATTGAAAAGTTTTACTCCAAGCGGGAAGCCAACATTGGGGACGTTGTATTTGAAGCCAAGGACATCTCTCGCTACGGGTTTTTCCACAACGTGAGTTTTCAGGTGCACAAGGGCGAAATATTGGGCATTTGCGGACTTGCGGGATCGGGTCGCAGTGAACTAGCCCAAGCGATCATCGGAATCGATCGCATCGACGAGGGTGAGATTCACTTCGAGGGAAAGAAAATTAAGAACAAAAATATGTATCAGGCCCTCAACCGGGGTATGGCCTACTTAACGGAAGACCGGAAACTGCAGGGATTGGCTCTTCGGTTGACCATGGAGGAAAACGCCTTCTCGGCTATGATTCCCAATCTGTCTAAGGGTGGTATCTTCGATCGGCGAAGGGGCAAAGATGTGTTGCAGGAGATCATCGACAAACTGCAAATCTATCCCGCCGAGCCGGGGCGCATGATTTCAAACTTTTCGGGGGGGAATCAGCAAAAGGTACTGCTGGGCAAGTGGCTGGCTCTCAAACCCAGGCTGCTGATTCTGGATGAACCCACCCGGGGCGTTGATATTGGAGCAAAGATGCTCATCCACAAAGTGGTGGAAGAACTGGCTCAGAGCGGTCACAGCATTATTTTAATTTCCTCCGATCTGCCCGAACTGGTGGGTCTGTCCGACCGTGCGGTTATTTTGAGAAACGGACATTTAATCGGAGAACTCAGTCAGTCGGAGATCAGCGAAGATAAGCTGTTGCTGGCCGCAAACGGAGAAGGGGGACTTGCTTCATGAATGCAGATATTCGTGCGTTGAAATCCAACAGGTTTTTAGACCTAATCACCAAGGCGGGGGTTTATTTCATCATATTAATCCTCGTGGTCATCGGCATTTTTGTCAATCAAAACTTTTTAACTGCCAATAACTTTATGAATATCATCATTGCCAGTGCATTTTTAGGCATTTTGTGCGCTGGCATGGGTTTTATCACCTTTGGGGGAAAGATGGTGGATCTGTCTGCACCCATCACCATTGCCATTGCAGGTATTGCGGCAGTGGATACGCTGCCCTTAGGCCTGCCCGTTGCCCTCCTTTTGGGGCTGATTGTGGCCGTGATCATTGGGCTTGTGAACGGATTTGTCATCGGCAAGTTTAAGGCAAACCCCATTATCTGGACCCTTTCCATGAACTTTTTGCTGGACGGTATGATTCGCTGGTTGTATTCCAACAAGCAGATCTATCCCGATACAGTGGCAGCCCAAGACCCAGCCACTGCCGAAGCGTTTATCAACATATCCCGAACGGAAATTGCGGGCATTCCCTTGGCCGTTTGGCTCATGGTTGCACTCATCGCCATTGCACAGTTTGTGTTGACAAAAACTCGGTTTGGCCAACAGCTCAAGATTATTGGCTCCAACCCAGAAGTTGCAAAGTTTTCGGGCATCAACTCCACCAAGAACATTATGCTCGCTTATGTGATCTCGGCCTTAGCTGCTGGTATCACCGGCATCTTCATCACTTCATTCGGCAAGGTTGGCGCCTACTACAACGGCGTGGGGTACGACTTTCAGGCGGCAACAGCCATTGTGCTGGGCGGCATGACCCTCTCGGGAGGCCGGGGGAATATGCTGGGCATACTGGGAGGCGTGATCACTGTCAAACTCTTGTCCAACATCTTGACGTTCATTGGCATTGGAACCTTTGTTCAAAACATCGTCACAGGTGCAATCTTTATATTAATCGTATACATCAATCAAAGATCTCTAAGAAAGCAGGGTAAAGATAATGTTTAAAACAAAGCGCTCATTGAGCTATACTTTCAACAATTACAGGATTTTTATCTTGTTTGTACTCATCTTTGCAATTGCTTCGCTGTTTGCCCCCAACTTCTTTAACGCTTTTAACTTAAACTCGCTGTTAAAGACAACAAACCTTTACGCAATGCTATCCATTGGCCTCACCGTCGTCATGATATGCGGGCAGTTGGATCTGTCCATTCAGGCGGTCATGAACTTAGGCGCAGTGATAACCTTGGGTATGTTCTCCAACGAAGGATTACCCTGGGCAGCAGCTATTTTCATCGGCATAGCAACGGGGGCTGTCATGGGGGCCATCAACGGTTTCCTAGTGGCTAAAGGTAAAATCAACTCCTTTATCGTCACTTTGGGCACCATGACCATCTCTCAAGGAATCATCTTTTTATACTGCAAGAGCGGTTCCATTGGGGTGGGTACCGACTACACCCTGTCCGATTGGCTGATTACGGATACCATTCCCCTGCTGGCCCCCATCACCATTATCACCATCTTAGCGGTTGCCATCTTTTCTGTCATCCTCAATAAAACCCGGTTTGGCAGAGCCTTTTATATGACGGGAGGCAACGCAGAGACCGCATGGTTGGCGGGCATTAACAGGGATGCAAAATATATCGTGGCATTTATCTTAAGCGGTACTTTAGCTGCCCTTGCCGGTGCACTGTTTTCCATAGGCCAAGGTACGGCCGTGCCCAACATGGGTGAAAAGGGCATCAGCCCCTTAATGGTCACCATTGCATCTGTCATCATCGGCGGTGTGTCCATGGCCGGGGGACGCGGTGGCGTTGTGAAGAGTTATTTTGCGGTGTTAACCCTCATCACCATCTTTAACATGCTCTCCTGCTTCGGAACGGGATATGAGGCGCAAATCTTTGCAGCGGGACTGGTTTTGGCAGTCATTGTGCTCTATGAATCTGTTTCCGTCTATTTGCAGGATAAAGTAAAGGGCATTCGTCCCACCCTCATCAAAGAGGCCAAAGATTTAGGTAAATTATGATTTCTGCATTGCAGATAAATAACATATGGAGGAAATACAATGAAAAAGACAATGTTGGCTTTGCTCATGGCACTGGTTTTGGTGCTCAGTGCTTGCTCTGTGGCTCCCGCAGCACCGGTTGAGCCCGCTGCACCCGCACCTGCCCCTGAACAGGCTGCCCCCGCTCCCGAAGCTGCTGCACCTGCTGAAGCTGAGAAATCCAATCTGGAGAAATCTATGGAACTGGATATCGCTGGTGTCGTGGGTTCAGACGGACAGCCGCTGTTGTTGACACTGGATGGTAAAACCGTTCCCGATCGCCCCGCAGATCCCTTGGCGCTGCCCGAGACCGATCCCATGCACTGGTACGACATGGAGTATGCTGGCTGGAAAGCGGATGCAAAGGACAACATCCCTGCATCCCCCGCTGACGGCTCTATCGGCAAACGGATTATCTACATCATCAACGGCGATCACCCCTATTTAACAGCACTTTCCAACGGTGCGACAACTGCTGCAAAGGCACTGGGCATGACCGTTGAAATGAAATCCCCCAACTGGGATTTAAACGTTCAAAACCAACAGATCGATCAGGCTATTAACGAAAAGCCCGACATGATCATCTTAATTCCCTTGGATCCCAATGCGGCTATCCAACAGTTGAGAAAGATTAATCAGGCTGGTATTCCTGTCATCGTATCCAACATGCTTCCCGACGCAGAAGCTATGAAATATGCACTGGCTTGGACCGGTCCCGATGATTTCGGCCAAATGGCTAAATTGGCGCAGGCTGCCGGCGAAAAAGCTGGCGGTGAAGGCGGCGTTGTATACGTCACCCACAACCCCGGTGGTTCCCCCTACTATGCGAGATACAATCGCTTTGCAGCAGAACTTGCTCAAAAGTTCCCCAACATGAAGACGCTGGACGTTCAGTCCCCCGGATTCGAAGCGGATAAAACCAAACAGGTTGTATCCGACTGGCTGAGCCGCTTCGGCGATCAGATTAAGATCATTCAGTTGGCCGACGACTCCGCTCAGGCGATTGGCGCTATCGAAGCCTGCAAAGCTGCCGGACGCACAGATATCATCATCACTGCTGCCGGAAACTCCAAGGTTGGTATGGATAACGTGAAGTCGGGCGATATGTTCGCCATCACCTATCAGTCCGCAGAGGGCGACGGCGCTATCGCCGTGAAGCTGGCTGCCGATTGGTTTAACGGCAAAACATTGGCACCCATGAACTACCTGCCTCAGCACATTATCACCCTCGCTGATGTAGACAATTTCATGCCTGCTCAATGGTAATAACTAAATCCGTAGGGGCGGTTCTTCCGCCCCCAGCGGTTTTTTGGAGGAATTGTTATGTTACACGATCCTAGCCACATTCCCGTCGTGCCCAGCGAAGAAGAAATTGTCATATCCGGCCAAGAGCGAGACATCCTGCGGCAACTGGGCGAAGAAATCTATAAAATCTCTCAAGATAAAATCAACGGTGAACGCAAAAAGCTCTGGACAAAATTAAACGACAAACAGGCCGAACGCCCCATGGTCTGGATCAACGAAGTTCCCTGGCATGAGATGAATGTAAATGATGAACTGACACTTCGCACCCAACACCCTTGGGCAAGGGCCTTGGAACAAAAGCTCAAAAGAACCATCTACCAGTGGAATCACTTCCCCGGCGATATGGTTGTGAACGATTATTTAGACTGCGAAAAAGTCTTTTATTCCACGGACTTCGGCATTGTGGAGGACGTGGATGTGGTTAAAACAGATGCCGAAAACGAAATATATTCTAGGCATTTTAAAATTCAAATTGAAGAACCCGAGGATATCGAAAAAATCGTGCTTCCTCGCATCACATATATGGAAAAGGCAACGAATTGCGCCCTTGAA
Organism: uncultured Clostridia bacterium; assembly: GCA_964453645.1. GTDB lineage: Bacteria > Bacillota > Clostridia > Christensenellales > JAWKQI01 > CAYVRJ01. Next base: position 149,824 of record CAYVRJ010000004.1, on the reverse strand, counting down.
GCCATGTTGGACATTTTTAAGGATGTGATCGATGTGAAACTGGTGGGTCAAACCCACATTTGGTTTACACCCTGGGACTACCTCATTCGCTGGTGGGGTGTTGAAGAAGCCCTCATGGACTTATACGCCCGTCCCGAGATGGTTCACGCCGCATATGCGCGCATGGTGGACTGCTGGATGACCGAACTGGATCAGTTTGAATCCCTAGGCCTTTTATCCCTTGACAACAACAATACCCGCATTGGCTCGGGGGGATACGGATATGTGTCCGATCTTCCGGGCAAAGAGTTCGACCCGGAACACGTCTTACCTGCAAACATGTGGGGTTGCTCCAACGCCCAAATCTTTGCGGGGGTGTCTCCAGAGATGCACTGGGAGTTTGCCATTGAACACGATTTAAAATGGCTAAACCGGTTTGGACTCACCTATTACGGCTGTTGTGAACCACTTGATACAAAAGCCGATATTTTAAAACGCATTCCCAATCTGCGCAAAGTATCTGTCAGCGCATGGGTGGATGTCAATCGGGCTGTTGATCAGCTGGGGCAATACGTTCTCTCCCGCAAACCCAACCCTGCGGTGTTTGTGGGCCAAAGTTTTGGGGCAGAGTTGGCCAGAGATGAGCTGAAGTTGTTTAACGAGGCGGCAAAGGGATGTAGTGTTGAATACATCATGAAAGATATTTCCACTGTCAACTACAAGCCCGAGAGGCTGTGGCAGTGGGAAAAGATTGCAATGGAAGTTGTGGGAGGTTAACATGAGTAAGATTGAAAAGTTAAAGAGAATACAGGCAGCACTCAGCAACTGTGAGGGAGACCGGGTGCCCATTTCGGATTTCTTTTGGACGGGTTTTTCCAAGAACGCAAGAAAAGCCTGGGGGGAGGACGTGGACTTATACCGCAAGTTTGACTTAGATTATATTGTCATCAACCCCAACATGGATCCGGTGATGAAAGACTTTGAAGTGCTGTCCGAGAACGGGGACGATATCGTGGTGAAAACTGGGTTTGGTGCCACCATTCGCAGAAGAGGGGATTTACCCATGCCCCACTTTGAGGCCTTTTCGGTGGCGGAACCCGAGGATATGGAAACGTTTATCATTGAACCGTCCGATGATAGTCGCAGGTTGCAAAGAGCAGGTGAAGATCAACTGAACTGTCTGGGTGATACCTTAGTGCGGGGGGGTATCCCCTGCTGGAACGATCGGGTGAACGCCTATTGCGAGGACTTTCCCGTATTTGGTTCGGTGTGCGAAGGATTCGAATACTTGTGGCGGTGCGTGGGAACAGAAAACGCCCTGTACTGGATGCTTCTGGAACCCGAACTGTTCGGCAGCTTCATGAAGCGAATCGGAGAATTTTTGGTGGGACTGTGTAAGTACCAAATTCAGGAGAGCAAGGGCAGATTGTCGGGCATGTACATTTGGGGGGATGTTGCCTATGTGAACGGCATGTTGTTCTCCCCCGAGCTGTGGCGACAATACTTTGCGCCCATCGTCAAAGAAATCATAGCCGTGTGTAAAGATGCAGGCCTTTTAACGGTTTATCACGGCTGCGGCAACGCCACCCCCATCTATGAAGATTTTATTGAGATGGGTCTCAACGGATACAACCCCTTGGAAGTGAAAGCGGGACTGGATGCTGTTGAACTGAAAAAGACTTTCGGCGGACGCCTTGCCTTTGTTGGGAACATCGACGTGCGGGAGCTGGAGAGCGGGGATCGGGAGCGCATTAAAAAACAAGTGCTCTATAAACTGCTAGCAGCCAAGGGCGGTGGATGGATATGCCAATCGGATCACTCGGTTTCATCGGATGTGTCCCCCGAGAGTTATGCCTATATGGTGGAACTCATTCGTAAGTACGGCGTATTTCCCCTGGATATAGAAACCATTCAAAAAGAGATAGGAGTGTGAATACCATGCAAAGATTTGGCCAAATTATCAAAGTTCGCCCCGAAAAGGAAGCCTACTATAAGGAATTACACGCCAATGCTTGGAAGGGTGTCCTCGACAAGATTACCGAATGTAACATTCGAAATTATTCCATCTTCCTGCGGGACGGTTTCTTATTTGCCTATTTTGAATACGTGGGTCAAGATTTTGAAGCAGACATGGCAAAAATGGCCGAAGATGCCACCACCCAAGAGTGGTGGGCGGAGTGTAAACCTTGCCAGCAGCCCATTGACACAGCTTCCACGGACGAGTGGTGGGTGAACATGGAACAAGTTTTCTTCTATGAATAAGTGTTAATACGTTCATCTTCATTTTGCGGGCGGTGCGCTGCAACAGGCGTTACCGCCCTTTGCCGTGCGGATGATTTATTTTTGTGAAATCCATTTATTATAGAGTTATTGTGTAAACTCCCAAAAATACCCCCATTAAAACCAAACCCAACCCCCTTAACGCCACAGGCAATCCGTGTTATTCTATGTATATCAAAAGCTCATGAATAACTGTTACTATGTGTTGCCACAACGGCACACATAGCGTTTCACTCAATTGTAACAATCTACGATTCTTTGTTTTTAAATCACTGCGAATGTGAGGGTGTTATGTCGGAATACATTGTTGAAATGAAAAACATCGTCAAATCCTTTCCTGGCGTTAGGGCACTTGACGATGTTTCGTTTTTTTTAAAGTCTGGTGAGGTCATGGCTCTGCTGGGCGAAAACGGTGCGGGGAAATCCACGCTGATGAAGGTGCTCAGCGGTGTGTACACCAGGGACAGCGGGGAGATCAATGTCTTTGGGGAGAGCATCCACGGTGACCTCACCCCCCAGCGTGCCCACGAGCACGGCATTGCCATTATTCATCAAGAATTAAATATGTGCGGTCACTTGACCGTTGCAGAAAATATTTTCTTAGCACGGGAAAAGCGAAAATTGTGCGTGTTGTCCCAAAGGGAGATGAATCGAGAGGCAAAGGAATTGCTGGATCTCTTAAAGATCGACATTCACCCCGAAACCATTGTGGGGGATTTGGCTGTCTCCAAGCAGCAGATGGTGGAAATCGCCAAAGCATTGTCTATCAACGCAAGGATTCTCATCATGGACGAACCCACCAGTGCCCTGACCAGCAGTGAAATCGACGAGCTGTTTCAAATTATTCGCAGCTTAAAGGAAAAGGGTTGCGGCATTATTTATATCTCCCATCGACTGGAAGAGTTATCCCATATCGTGGATGCTGTCACCATCATGCGGGACGGCAAACTGGTTTCTACGGGTCAGTTTACCGATTACACCATGTCTACCATCATTTCCGACATGGTGGGTCGAGAGATTAAAGAAAAGTTTCCCCGGGTACAGTGTGAACGGGGGGAGAAAGTGTTGGAAGTCCGCAATTTAAACGCTGGGCACATGGTGCAAGATATCAACCTAGATGTGTTTGCCGGAGAAATTGTGGGCATTGCTGGGCTTATGGGCGCTGGACGCACTGAGACCACCCGTGCCATCTTCGGCGTTGATCCAAAGGATTCGGGGGAAATACGGGTGGATGGCAAATTGGTTTCCATTGACAGGCCTATGGATGCCATTAAAGCAGGGTTGGTATTAGCCCCTGAAGATCGAAAAAAAGACGGACTGTGCACCAAGCTCAGTGTGCGGGAAAACATTGCCCTTTCTAATTTAGATATCCTTTGCAACAAATTGGGCGTGGTAAACCGGAAAAAAGAATTAGAAATGGTTGATAAAGCGGTTCGAGACTATGAAATTAAACTGGTCAACGAAGAATCGTTGGCAGCCAGCCTGTCTGGGGGCAACCAGCAAAAGGTTGTTGTGGGCAAGTGGATGGCTCGAAATTCCCGTGTGGTCATATTCGATGAACCCACCCGGGGCATCGATGTAAAAACCAAAGTAGATATCTATAATCTCATGAACGAACTCAAGAAAAATGGGATTGGCGTGTTGTTTGTCTCCTCTGAAATGCCCGAAATTATGGGCATCAGCGATCGAATCATCGTCATGTGCGACGGACGGATCACCGGGGAGTTAGACATAACCGAAGCCACCCAGACTAAAATACTGGAATACGCTACGCAATTTGCAAAGAAAGTACAATCATAATATTTAGGAGAATCCACATGGAAAGAACAAATCATTTTAAACGGATAATGTCCATTCGGGGAATGGGTCAAGTCATTACAGTGGGCGCTGGTTTGATTGTTATTTGCGTCATCTTCGGCATCATCAATCCCCTGTTTTTCTCGGGGGACAACATCGGCAATCTGCTCCGCCAGATCGCTCCCATATTACTCATCGGCATCGGTCAATCCTTTGTGCTCATCACCGGCAACATCGACTTATCTATCGGCTCCATTGTGGGCATGAGCTGTATGGTCTCCGCCACTATGATGACAAAGGGTGTGGATCCTTGGCTTGCATCCTTCATCACCATCATCATTTGCATTCTCACCGGCTTGCTCAACGGTTTCTTGGTTTCGGGATGCAAGTTGCCCGCCTTTATCGGCACGCTGGGCACCATGACCATCGCCCGGGGCGTTGCACAGATCGTCAACAACAACTACAACACAAACTTAATCGGCGATGGGCCTGTGGCAAATGCCTTTAGAGATTTATTCTACTACGGCAAAACTTTGGGTATATACAACACCATTTGGATTGCAATTATACTATGGATTATCTTCAATTTCCTCTTGAGTAAGACTCGAACGGGCCGGCACATCTATGCAACGGGCAGCAACATAGAAGCTGCACGACTCTCTGGCGTCAACATTTTAAACACTGTCATCAAAGCATATATTGTAAGTGCCTTCTGTGCCGGTACCGTGGGTCTGATCACCTGTGCCACAACGGGTATGGGTGCAATGGATGCCGGAACTGGATACGAACTCTTTGCAGTTGCCGCATCCGTAATCGGCGGTGTCAGTACCTTGGGCGGCCAGGGAATACTCCTTGGAACTGTTGTGGGTGCGTGTATTTGGGGCGTGCTCGCCAACGGATTGCAGTTTGCCGGTGCTCAGGTTGCCATTCGAAACATCGTGATTGGCGTGATTGTCATTGTGTCTGTTCTCATGGACGTCATCGTTCGCAACAAGAGATCGGATAAAAAACAAATCAAAAAAGCATCGTAATTGAACGGTTATTAAAGCATACGCTTTAAATTATAAAAATAAGTAGGAGGATCACGAAATGAGAAAAATGTTGGCTATACTGGTGTGTCTGATGCTGGTTGTCGGAACATTGGTTGCATGTGCACCCGCAGCGCCAGCTTCGGGCGGTACCACCAAAATCTTTTTAATAACCATGGATCAGATGGATCAATACTGGGCTGGTATAGACAAGGGTTGCCAGAAGGCTGTGGCTGAACTGGGCAACATCGACTACAAGTGGACTGCACCCGATGTGAAAGACGATGCAAAACAGATTGAAATGATTAACAATGCTGTTGCAAACGGTGCAAATGCAATTCTATTGGCTGCCAACGGCCCCGATGCCGTTACATCCGCCCTCAAAGAAGCAACGGACAAAGGCGTAAAAATAATTTACGTTGACTCCCCCGCCAACTTTGCTGCTGAAGCAACGTTTGCAACGGATAATGAAGCTGCGGGCAGAACCGCCGGCGAAGAAATGCTGAAAAACTTTGCAACTCTGGGCGTTAATAGCGGTGACATCGGCATTATTAGCGTAAACGCTGCAACTGCATCCACCGTTGCTCGCGAAAAGGGCTTCCGGGCTGCACTGGACGGCAAGGGCTTTAACCTGTTAGAGACACAATTCTGTGACGGCGATGCTGCAAAATCCAAAGATGCTGCAACAAACTTCATCACCCAGGGCGTTGTAGGTATATTTGGTGCAAACGAAGGCTCTGCTGTTGGCGCAGGTAACGCTATTAAAGAAGCCGGCAAAAGCGTGGTTGGTATTGGATTCGACTCTTCCGATGCGATCATGAGTTTGTTAGGTGACGGTTCCCTCAAAGCTACTATGGTTCAGAATCCCGATGTTATGGGATATGAGGGAGTAAAAGCTGCCATGACAGCACTCGCAGGCGGAACAATCGCTCAGAAAGTGGTCGATACAGGCGTATCCGTTGTGACTTCAACTGCTCCTGCTGCTCCCCCTGCATCCAGTGAAACCTTTAAAATCTTCCTCATCACCATGGATCAGATGGATCAATACTGGGCTGGCATAGACAAGGGCTGCCAAAAGGCAATTGCTGAACTAGGTAATGTGGACTACAAGTGGACAGCTCCCGATGTAAAAGACGATGCAAAACAGATTGAAATGATTAACAATGCGGTTGCCAACGGCGCAAATGCGATTCTGCTGGCTGCCAACGGCCCCGATGCAGTGACTTCTGCTTTAAAAGAAGCTGAATCCAAGGGCGTTAAGATTGTATACGTTGACTCCCCCGCCAACTACGCTTCCGTTGCTACATTCTCCACAAACAACGAAGCAGCAGGTGCAACAGCGGGCGAAGAAATGCTGAAAAACCTTGCGGCGCAGGGCGTTAGCAGCGGAAACATCGGCATTATCTCCGTAAACACTGCAACTGCTTCCACCGTTGCTCGTGAAAAAGGATTCCGTTCTGCACTGGAAGGCAAGGGTTTCACCATCTTAGAGACACAGTATTGCGACGGTGATGCTGCAAAATCCAAAGATGCTGCAACAAACTTCATCACCCAGGGCGTTGTAGGTATGTTCGGTGCCAACGAAGGTTCTGCTGTTGGTGCAGGAAATGCCATCAAAGAATCGGGCAAGAATATCATCGGCATTGGCTTTGACTCTTCCGATGCAATTATGAGCTTGCTCAGCTCGGGCGCACTCAAGGCTACCATGGTTCAAAACCCCGAAGTAATGGGTTATGAAGGCGTGAAAGCTGCTGTAACCGCACTGACCGGCGGCACCATCCCCCAGACTGCTGTTGACACCGGCGTATCCGTTGTTACAAAGTAGCAAATTATTGATAAAGTATTATCCTCAAGAAAATGCCTCCAAACTATTGGAGGTATTTTCAATAAGGTGTATAATAGGAACAAATACATAAAAAAACGAGGTTAATCAAATGAAGCGATCAGAAGTTGAAAAAGTGATCTCTTGGGCAAAAGAGCTACTCAAAAAGCAAAACTTTATCCTGCCCGAATTCGCCTACTACCACATAGACGAATGGCGTGCCAAAAAAGACGAAGTTGGCATGATAAAAAAAACCATGCTGGGCTGGGATGTTTCAGACTACGGCAAGGGTGATTTTACAACACTTGGAAGCGTTCTCTTCACCATCCGCAACGGCGATCAGAAGGATCCCTCCATTGGAACGCCCTATGCAGAAAAGGTAATCCCCCTGTACGACGGCCAAAGGTTGCCCATGCACTGCCACTACACAAAGACTGAGGATATCATCAACCGTGGAGGCGGCATTATGTTTATGAAGCTGTATAACTCCAAGGCAGATGGTACCCCCGATTTTGATTCGGATGTCACCGTTATGTGTGATGGTTTGAAGAAGGTTTACAAAGCGGGCGAAGAGTTTTATGTCTCCCCCGGCAACAGCGTCTCCCTGACGCCCGGCATGTACCACATCTTTGGTGCAAAGGCTGGAAGCGGAGATTGCCTGGTTGGCGAAGTTTCTTCGGTAAACGACGACAACACCGACAATAATTTTTATGAGGACATCGACCGTTTCTCTGTCATTGAAGAGGACGTTCCCCTCACCACTCCCCTTTGCAACGAGTACGACAAAGTACTGTAAATCCATGATTGATCTACACCCGCAAGGCTCAACAGTGCCCTGCGGGTTTTTCTATTTATACGAAACACGAATAGCCATAGTGAATAAATGAGTGTTTAGTATTATCTTGTATTTGCTGCCAAAGTATTATACAATGTCTGTAGAAATTGATCTTTTGGAGGAAGTCATGATGTTGCTTAGTGAAATCAACGTTCACGTCAAAAATAAACCGGTATTGGACCCATCCTTTATCCCCTTTGCAAAGTTCATTCCGGCATTTCAAGAGAGTGCAAAAAATGGCGTGGATATCGCCTTATCCATCGAGCGGGAGAGTGGGCGCACCTGTGTTTATGGTTGTAAAATTCACGGAACCAAAGAGATGGAATCGGCGGACAAGCTCTTTGTGGAGCGCATCGTGAAATTTCTGCTCTGGCAGAAGGGTGGATTTAAGATTTGTATCTCCCACGAAGGTTTGGCAGATTTTCTCCGCTCGGAATACTGTGCTAAGGGCAAGCGTGCCTTTGATGCCAAGTTAATGGCTTCGGTGTATGAAAAACCCTTTGAAGTGCACTACGTCCCCTTAAGCCAAATGCCTGCCGAAAACGACGCTGGGTTCCCCTTGGGTGGGCATCTGGATGGATGCAGAATCGGTTTTGATGCCGGTGGTAGCGACAGAAAAGTGAGTGCAGTCATCGACGGCGAAGCAGTGTTTTCCGAAGAAGTGATTTGGCATCCCAAAACTAAGACAGACCCCGATTATCACTACGAGGAAATACGCTTGGCGTTTCGTGAAGCAGCTAAGCATATGCCCCGGGTGGATGCCATTGGCGTGTCCTCGGCAGGTATTTATGTGAACAATCGCTGCATGGGCGCTTCCCTCTTTATTAGAGTTCCCGAAGACGTTTTTGAGGCCAAGGTAAAAGATATATTCATTCGCTGTGCCAAAGAGTTTGATGTGCCCTTAGTTGTGTGCAACGACGGCGATGTGGCCGCTCTTGCGGGTATGATGGGCCTGAGTGATACCAACGTGCTGGGTATTGCCATGGGCACTTCCGAAGCTGGCGGTTATGTGGATGAGCAGGGTAACATTCGGGGTTGGCTCAATGAGTTGGCCTTTGCCCCTGTGGATCTTAACCCCGATGCTGCCGTCGACCCGTGGTCGGGTGATGCCGGCGTGGGAGCCATGTACTTTTCCCAAGACTCTGTAATCAAGCTTTCCCCCGCTGCTAAAATTCAGTTGGATGAAAACGCAACACCTGCGGAAAAACTAAAGTGTGTGCAAGACTTAATGGCAAGCGGCGATGAACGTGCAAAAAACATTTATTCTTCTATCGGAGTGTATCTCGGCCACTCTTTGGCCCTCTACAACATGTTTTACGGTTGCCGCCACGTGCTGCTCATGGGACGTGTGATGAGTGGCCTTGGTGGAGATATCATTCTTGCTACTGCAAAGACCGTGTTAGCAGAAGAATATCCCCAAATAACAAACATGGAAGTTGCACTGCCCGACGAAAAGACAAGGCGGGTTGGACAATCGGTGGCTGCGGCCAGTCTGCCTAAAATCGGTTAGGAGGAATATATGAAGATACAAAATGGCTCTGTGTTTTGTGAAGGCACCTTCACAGCCAAAAATATTTATATTGAAAATGGTAAATTTGCCAAAAGTTCAAAGGATGAAACCGTATACGATGCCAAGGGGCACTACGTGGTTCCCGGATTCATCGACATTCACACCCACGGTGCAGTTGGGTTCGACACCTGTGATGCCAATCCCGAAGGCCTTCGCGCCATGTCCGAATACTATTTAAAGAACGGCACCACCTCTTTTTGCCCCACCACCATGACCTTTGATGAAGAGACACTGAGTAAGGCTATGGGTGTCGTGGGGAATCACCAGTGGGCAACGGGTGCAACTGTGCTGGGTATCTATATGGAAGGCCCATTCTTCTCCTTTGCTAAAAAGGGTGCCCATAACCCCAAGTATTTAACAGACCCCAACAGCGGCATGGTTGAGCGGCTCAACGCTGTTTCCAACGGCAAAATTAAAGTGGTGTGCATTTCCCCCGAGCTTAAGGGTGCCATCGACTTTATTAAAGAGAACCACGGCAAATACTGCATTTCTCTCGCCCACACCACGGCAACGTATGATCAGGCCAGTTCTGGTTTTGCTGCGGGAGCCGATCACGTGACCCATTTGTTTAACGCTATGAACAGCTTTCTTCACAGAGAACCGGGGCTAATTGGCGCTGCTGCCGATGCCGGTGCCTATGTTGAAATTGTGTCCGACGGTATACACCTGCACCCCTGTGTTGTGCGCAGTGCTTTTAAACTCTTTGGCGCCGACAGAGTGTGTATGATCAGCGATTCCATGAGCTGTGCAGGATATCACGACGGTACTTACGACTTGGGTGGACAACCGGTTTATGTCAAGGATGGCAAGGCAACCTTAGAAGACGGCACCATTGCCGGATCGACAATCAATGTTCACATTGGCCTTCAGCGTGCAGTCTCCTTTGGTATACCTCTGGAGCAAGTGCTCACAGCGTGCACGTCCACTCCCGCCCGTTCCCTGGGGCTTGGCCATGAGTTGGGTTCCATTGCCGATGGTTACATTGCCGATTGTGTGGTGCTCGATCGGGAATTAAACATTGTGGATGTTTTTAAAAATGGAAACATCGTTGCTAGATAATAAGAAACAAACGAAACAACACCCTGCATATAGCGTTTTGCAGGGTGTTTATTTTTATCTTTAATAATAGAGTTTTAACGTTTAAAGATAGACAATTTCTTTTTTTTCTAAAGATTCTTTGATGGCTAGTGTCAGTTGAATCACATCCCTGCTCTCCTCGTTGGGCACAGCAAAGGGTGAATTCGTTTCAATGCTTGTTATAAACGATTCAATTTCCCCTTGGTAGATATCCACTGAGGGGATCGCCACTTGCTTGGCACTGCTGCCGTTTTCAAAATGAAGAAACGATGTGGTGGCATCTGCCTTAATATTAAACCCTGCGGAAAAATTAAAGTCCACACCACCCTTGTCTCCCACAACCCGGTAACCCACCGAGAAGGGAAAATCGTCGGGCATTTGCATAGACGCTTCCACACTAGCCATAGCACCATTTTTAAACCAAATGTTGGACACCACGTGGTTCCAGCAACCCGTCTTAGTCTGCCAGCCGATGGCATTCACCCGATCCACCTTGCCGAACATACCCACGAGGAAATCCAGGTCGTGAATGTTTAAGTCATACAACCCACCACCGCTCTTGTTTGGGTCTGTATGCCAAGTGGACCAATTGGGATGCTGCCCCAACCGCTTGGCCACCACCATGTGGATATCTCCGAATTGACCCTGTTGGTACATGTCCCGAATGTGTGCCATTTCCGGCGTCCATCTGGCCGCTTGGGCAACCATCAGGCGAACGCCATTCTTGCTGCATGTTTCAAACATTTTGTCCACACTTTCTAACGTGAGGGTGAAAGGCTTTTCACACAAAATGTTGAGCTTATTTTCCGCTGCCCACAACACGTATTGCTCGTGCAGAAATGTGGGCAAACAGATGATCACAAAGTCGATCTTTTCATTGGCAAGGGCTTCATCCGGGGTTTTGTAATGTTTGCAGCCAAATTCCTCTGCGGCTTTCCTGCCCGCCTCTTCGTTAATCTCTACAATGCAGGACAGGTGCGCATGAGGTATTTTCCCGATGGCCTGCGCATGGTTCGACCCAATAAACCCCATTCCGATCAGTGCTATATTTTGCATTGGTGTATCTCCTTTGCCCTTTGTATCTATTTCGCATTAATCAGCGATGTATCATTATTTTGATAGAATTTTCTGTATCATTTTATCAAAGGTTACTCCATTTGTCAATGCGACCATCATCTATTTGTTTCCATTTACAAACACTTTTTAAAGGCCACGGGAAGGGGAATTTCCTGGGTCAAGCAACTGTCTGTCACCCAGAGAAAAGCATCCATAACTTCTGAGCAGTTCACTTCGTAACACAGCATAGACCATTCCACGTGGGTAAAGATGTGTTTGCAACTTTTCGTGGCTTTAATTTCCTGCACTCCAATTCCCCAATCCTGCAAAACCTTTAAAACTTCCCCCTTGTTTAGCTGCCCCTCCACATGGGGAAACTCAAACAGCCCCTTAAGCAGAGCCTCCTCCCGCCGACGAACAGCTATTTTATCTTCAAATCGAAGTAGCAACACTGTCTTTTCTTCCCGCTTCCGAGCCTTTTTGGGCTGTTTGACGGGAAGTTCTCCCTGGGCTCCCCTTGCATACGCAACGCAACAAAATTGAACAGGGCAATTCTCGCACTGCCAGTTGAGGGGGGTACACACAGTTGCTCCCAGTTCCATTAAGCTCTGGGTGAAATCCCCCCTGCGTTCTGCGGGATAAATTTCTTTTAACACTTTTGTGATATGTACTTTCGTCTTAGCATTGCTGATATCCGAAGGGTCTCCCGTTATGCGTGCCACAACCCGCAAAACATTTCCGTCTACTGCGGGTGTTGGCTGTTCAAAGGAAATGGATGCGATGGCACCCGCCGTATACAAACCAATGCCGGGTAGGGTTTGCAGCACCTCGGGATCAGACGGAAAAACACCTCCGTATTGTGTAACAATGGCCTGTGCACACTTTTGCATGTTGCGCACACGGCTGTAATAACCAAGCCCCTCCCACAGCTTGAGCAGCAGCTCTTCAGGGGCTTTAGCCAAACTAAACACATGGGGCAACCGGGATATAAAGGATTCGAAGTAGGGGATGACGGCTTCCACCCTCGTCTGTTGCAGCATAATCTCCGACACCCAAACCTTATATGGTTCTGTGTCCCTGCGCCAAGGCAACTCCCGGGCGTTCTCAGCATACCAAGTGATGAGGGGTTGCACAATGTTGCGCAAGTGATCGCTATTTATACTCATGTTTATTTCAGTCATTTAATACTCCGCTGTCATTTCTCTCACGGGGCATTATAACACACTTCCCTATATAAAAAAACAACCTAGACAAATAAGTAAATGATACCATTACAGAGACTATATAGAATCATTTTTTTAATAATTCTATATACTATATAGTATAAGCACTTTTGAATGGAGTAAATGGTATGAAAAATGAATATCCCAGCCAGCAGTGTATTGAGCGCTATCAGATAGAACGAATGAACTATAAAAATTGGTTGTTGAGTGGCATTACCCCCAAACCCATTCTGGAAACAGTTATGCTTAAGCGAATGCCAACAACTGCCCCTCCCCCCTCTCAACCCAAAGGGCAAAACGATCCGTTCAGACTGGGCGAAGCTGTTCCTGTTATGGCAACACTAAACCCAGCTAAAAAACCCAAACCCCAAAAAAATGAGGAGCGGACACCCGCAGAGGCTTATGACGAATTTTTGGCAGAAAACCCCTTTAATGGAACGCTGAGAGTGCAGGTCTTTACCGCCCGGCGTGCCTTCCCTGTGGGTGGTGCCGAAGTGCAGGTGAGCAAGCGTTTTCCCGAGGGTAAGCATGTAATTGGCAACTATATCACCGATTCCTCGGGTTCTACGGTTGATATTTTGCTGCCCACTCCCTCCGCCGACTCTTCCTTAAGCCCCCATGTATACGATGGAACAGAATCTGATGAAGAGATTAAAAAACCCTATTCAACATATGACATAACTGTGAAAAAAGACCCGTATATCACCTATAACTTTTATGATGTACCCATATTTAAAGGCATAGTATCCCGTCAGGACGTGGATATGATCCCCATAACGGCTGGAAACGGCGCAACCTCGCTGGACGTTTACGAGACTGAACCGAATCTTTAAGGAATGAGGAGATAGAATACGATATGGCAAATACTAGATTTCCGTACATCCCGGAATATATTACCGTTCACCTTGGGACACCCGATTCCGCTTCAGCAAATGTGGAAGTTCCCTTCGCTGAATACATAAAAAATGTGGCTTCCAGTGAGATCTATCCCACATGGCCCGAGGATGCGATTATTGCAAATATTTATGCCCAGATATCCTTTGCGCTCAACCGCATCTATTTGGAACAGTACCGCAGCAGAGGATATGATTTCGACATTACAAATTCCACCAAGTATGATCAGGCATACAAACCCGGTAGAGAAATATTTGAAAATATCAGCCGTATCACCGACGACATCTTTAACAACTATTTGCGCAAGCAAGGCAGTGTAGAACCTTACCCCACCAGCTTTTGCAACGGCACCACCTCCAAATGCGAAGGCCTCTCCCAGTGGGGCTCGGTGGACCTTGCCAATCAGGGGTACACCCCCCTACAGATCGTTCAGTACTACTACGGTGACGACATAGAACTTGTGCAAAACGCACCGGTGCAGGCAATTAAGGAATCGTACCCGGGGTTTCCCCTGCGGTTAGGTTCCAACAACAATCAAGTGAAAATTATTCAAGACCAACTCAACCGTATCTCACAAAACTACCCTGCAATCCCCAGGATTAATAACCCCGACGGGGTCTTTGGCGTGGAAACGGAAAATGCAGTGAAGAAGTTTCAGGAAATCTTCGATTTAACTCCCGACGGCGTTGTGGGTAAGGCCACTTGGTATAAGATTAAAAGCATCTATAACGCCATTCGAAAGTTATATGAGTTTTCTTCAGAGGGTTTAAATGTTGAGGACGTGACCGATCTCTACCCCACGGTTTTAAAGGAAGGTATGGTGGGCAACGAAGTAAAAACCCTGCAATACTATTTGGATATTATTGGTTACTTTAACCCCGGTGTACCCCTTGTAACCATGGACGGAATCTTTGGCCCCAAGACAAAGGATTCGGTGATTGAGTTTCAAAAAATTTATGGACTCACGCCCGACGGTATTGTTGGAAAAGATACTTGGCTCAAGCTGGACAGCATATATAAAGAAACAGCAAAGTCCACTGCCCCCTATTTATTCGGCAAAGAGATCGAATTGTATCCGGGATATACACTCAAACTTGGCTTAGAAAACGAAGACGTGAAGCATTTGCAGACATATCTTGAAAAAATTGCCGAGGCAAACCCCTCTATTCCCAAGGTGGAGGTTTCAGGTGTTTTTGATCAGACCACCAAGGATGCTGTGCAAGCCATTCAAAAACAATACAGCTTGCCCATCAACGGAAATGTAGGTGCCCTGACCTGGGGCAGAATTATTCAGGAATACACCAATCTTGTTTCAGCCGAACAAAACCCACAGGGTACAACATCGTAAAACCAAAATACCGCTCAGTCAGCGGTATTTTTATTTGCCCATGATCCATACTATAAATCTTGTTAATAAAAAATTTTAACATCAATTTAGTCAAGGTATGGTATAATCAGCATAATAAACGCAATTGGGGGAATCAATGGGTTTTAGAGATCGAATGGGCAGCAGATTTTTCGATAAGCGTATGTTAAAGTATATCGATTGGCTGCTCATCTTAAATATTACCGCCATCGTCCTTTGGGGCGTTGTTGCCATTGCCAATGCATCGTCGAGTGCATTCACCGGAGATGAATCAACCCTCACAGAATTTCTTGATAAAATAAATTGGAACTACATTGGATTGCAGCTCCTGTGGTTTGCCATTGGGCTTTGCGTCATGTTTGTGATGATGATCCCCGACTACGGTTCGGTTGGAGAGTATTACAAATGGATTTATTGGATTAACGTTGGCCTTTTGGTGCTGGTGTTGGTGGTGAATTACCTTTCCAACAGCTCACAGCGGGGCACCATGCGTTGGTTTGAAATCGGAGAACGGGGGTTTCAGCCCACGGAAGTTGCCAAGATTGCCATTACCATCACTTTAGCGAAGCTGTTTTCGGACAAAACCAAAAAGGGAAACATAACCAAAGTTCGAGAGTTGTTCCCCATTTTAGCAACCTTTGGCCTTCCCTTCTTTTTAATCATCATTCAACCCGATTTAGGAACTGCTCTCGCATACGCAGCAATCTTTTTTGGCATTTTGTTTGTCTCTAAGACCAGTTTGAAAGTAATTGGCATTATGGTGCTGACCACGATTGTTGTACTGCCCTTGCTTTGGTTTATTATGAACGAAGACCAGCAATCCCGCATATTGGTGTATTTAGATCCCCAAATGGACCCTTCGGGCAAGGGGTATCAGGTGGAACAGGGTAAAATTGCCATCGGTTCGGGACAGCTCTCGGGCAAGGGGCTGTTTGCCGCAGGTGCAATGGGTGCCCTTTCCTATATCCCCGACCGCCACACCGATTTTATTTTTAGTGTAACCGTTGAGTCTCTGGGGTTTGTTGGAGGCGTGATTCTCATTGGACTTTACTTCCTGTTGCTCGTGCGAACGCTGTTTTTGGCAGCGCAAGCCAAGGATCAGTTTGGAACCTACATCATTGTGGGTGTGACATGTATGTTCTTCTTCCACATATTTGAAAATATTGGCATGACCATTGGGCTTATGCCCGTAACGGGGATACCCCTGCCCTTTTTCAGCTACGGGGGTTCCAGCATGTTGACGTGTATGATGGCGTATGGGTTGGTGATGAACGTGTCCATGCGAAGGCAGCGATGGAGCCTATGATTTTGAAGGAATACTATTTCGGTAAAATGATGCTTTGGCCAATGGCTTCCACACCGCATCCATCCATCAACTCTTGATCGAACAGCAATTGGTTCGAGGGACCGTCTGCAAATATCGCTCCCTCTTTTAAAAGAATTGAACGCTTGCACGTCTCTGCCGCAAAGGTTAAGTCGTGGGTGGCGATCAGTTTGGTGTGGGGCAGTGCGTTGACTGTGTGAATCAAGGTTCTGCGGGCCTTTGGGTCGAGAAAGGCACTGGGTTCGTCCAGAATCATGATAGAAGGTTCCATAACCAACACCGTCGCTAAGGCCACCAAACGCCTTTCCCCGCCCGATAGCTTAAGGGCGGTTTTTTTGCGCAAATGTTGGATATGTAACTTTGTAAGACACTGCTCCACCCGGTTTTGCACTTCTTCTTCGGATAAACCCATGTTGAGCAGCCCAAAGGCAATGTCGTCGAAAATGGATGGCATAAACAATTGATCGTCGGGGTTTTGAAAAACCACCCCCACCCGGGAGCGGATTTGCCCCAAGGTTTTTTTTGAAAGATGGATTCCCTCCACTTCAATGGTACCCTGGGCGCTCACCACACCCATCAATGCCATAATAAACGAAGTCTTTCCCGCACCGTTGGCACCGATTAGGGCAACACTTTCGCCATTGCCAATTGAAAGGCTTAAGTTGTTCACTGCCTTCGTCTGATCGGGATATATTACCGACAATTCTTTAACTGCAATCACGAAACCACTCCTCCCAACCATTGAAAAACCAAACCCAAAACATCCACCATTCGAAATAAAATAGAGGAACCTGCAACGGCAATAAAAAACAACACGTCTGCCATCTTGCTTCCCCTGTGCTTTAAATATGTGACTGCTGCCGGATATCCCCGGCATTTCATTGCGTGATAGATCCGCTCCGCCCGGTCGAAGCTGCGAATAAACAACTGGCCTACAAAACTGCCCATATACCTCATCTCCAACCCCTTGTGGTTGCTGCGCAGCTTGTACGCCGTGAACATGGAAAAAGCTTCGCTGAGCAGCGTTCCAATATATCGATAGGTCATTTCAAAGAGACTCACCAAAATGTTTGGTATGTGCAGCCTGCGCATTTGCCCGGTCAGCTCCGCAAACGGCGTTACCGCCACCAGAATAAGTACGGCAGAGACGCATAAGAGGGTGCGAAATACCATGGCCAACAGGGACATGACTCCTGCACTCACTGCAATATAACCAATCATGGCAACGGTGCTCGTTTCAAGCAACACATTGGACAGCCCTGCAAACAAACAAAAGGGCAGTGCGATCCAAACTCTTTTTAAAATCATAGCGTAGGGTATTTCTGCCAAAGACAGGGCGATGACGGGATAAAAAATATATGGTGTGAGATTAAACAAGGCCAATCGATCAAACGAAACAATACAAACGATGTATACCAGTGTGGATGCCATTTTTACTAAGGGATGTACCCCATGGATGACGGAGTCGTTTGACGAGAGCTGTTCCAACGAATAGAGCTCATAAACCTTGCTGCGAATATCTGCCAAACCATCACCTCCAAAAGTGGCACACGAATTCACCACAGTTTACAGCGGTGTGGACGATTTCTTCTTTTTCTTTGCCCGTGAAATGCCAAACCCCACAGCACCTGCCAAGACAAAGGTGATGGCCGAACCTAAAATACCCGCCACAACCGTTCCAGACTTTGTTGCCTCCCCTTGAGCCGGGTAATCGTACCCCGGCAGAAAGGACAGCGATTCCTGTATAGCCGTTGTTTCTTGGTGTTGTTCACCTTGCCCTGTTCGTTGGGCCGTCCCTGCAACCTGCTCCACCGACCACTCCAGACCATCTGGATCGGTCGAAGCGAAGATGGACAATCCTCCGCCCACAACCAGCGTGACAATACAAAACACAAGGATCACTTTTTTTATAGGCTCAGCAGGGGTGATTGCCTTCCTGACTCTGGCACTTTCCAAAATTTCAGAGCGCATTTTATATATAAAACACAGGATAGAAGCCGTTACAAGGCCTTCCGTTAGGCCAATGGCCAAGTGAATGGGTTGCATCAGGGTTACAAAACTGCCCAAGGGAAGTGCCGCAACGCCCGAAACAACCGTTTCCACCACCACACCAAAGGCACCCAATTGTAGCCCCACAACCACGGAAACAATGGCTGCAAGACTGATATTTTTTAAACTAAAGCCCCTTTTTGTGAGGGGTTTAAACAGGAGTGGATATACCACCAGACAAGGGATTACACCCAAATTAAAGATGTTGCACCCCAGTGCCAAAAGTCCTCCGTCGGCAAAGAACAGGGATTGAATGATGAGCACTGCCGACATGGTGAGAAAGGCGGGATGTCCCCCCAGAAGCACTGCCAAAAGAATGCCCCCGCCAATGTGCCCGCTGGATCCCGTTCCGGGGATGGTGAAGTTAATCATCTGTGCAGCAAAGACAAAGGCTCCCGCTACCGCCATGAGGGGCAGCTTTTTTTCGGAAAGTTCGTCCCTTTTAATTGCTGCGGCTGAATAAGCCATAACACCAACGCTAACTCCGCACATGGCCAAGCCCACACCCGTTGATAATAATGCATCTGCCATATGCATCGCCATCACCTCCAACACACAAACATTGCCACCAAGGTGCATAAAATGGACACAAGCACCTTCATGGCAATTCAAACTCTTTTGCCTGTTCGTTTATAGAACGATACATATTATATTATAAATCTAATAAAAAAGCAAAAATATATTACTGTATATTTTTAAATCACTTTTTTGCATACATCACACAAAACGTATAGTACTTATAGATACAATCGGCTCCTCGAAATCCAGCTTGTTTGAGCCACGTGAGCTGCTCTTGCAGTGTGGACGGATCGTCTAGTTGCATGCGCTCATACGCCCTGTCCACTTCCTCTTTGGATAGCCCGCTTGACTCAACCGATTTTCTTATTAAATCGGCAAACAACCCTTCGATCTGGGGGGAAGGGCTCAACACCTGATCTGCATTGACAAACACCCCCTCCGGGTTTAACAACCCAAAACACTTGTGATACAGGTTTTCCTTATCCTTTGCCGTGAGGTGATGGATGGACAACGCTGAGATAATGATATCGTAAGATTCCATAAATTCGTGCTGGGTGTAGTCTGCAACAATGTATTCAACATTAGTTAAGCCACTAAACCGCCCCCTCGCCATCTCCAGCATTTTGTCCGACAGATCGATTAAGGTATAGTGTGCCTTTGGGTACTTCTTTTCCATGACAATAGATGCAAACAACCCCGTTCCGCTTCCAATGTCCAGTATTTTTGGAGTTTCACCTTTGTAGTCCAAAACAGTGAGGGGCAGGTGATAAAAGTCATCAAAACATGGGATGAGCTGCCTTCGCTGCTGATCATAGTCTTTGGATATTGCATCAAAGTGTTGTTTCATGTCCATAAAACTTTCCTCCAAGGTTTGTTCCCTCTATTATATCACCCAATGGGCAAACTTGGCAAAGATTTTTATTGATCCATACACACTTATAACAGTATGGAGATCATGGTGCCCTTGTTCACTTCACTTGTGACGCTGATGCTGCCCCCATGTTTTTCAACAATATGGGCAGCGATAGAAAGCCCCAAACCCGTGCCCCCTGTCTTTTTTGAGCGAGAGCGGTCCACCCGATAGAACCGCTCAAATATGCGATCCACATGTTCAGGCGGGATTCCAATCCCCGTATCACACACATCGATTCGCACGTTTGACTTTTGATTGTATATGTGAACGTCTACCTTACCATGGGGTACGTTGTACATGACGGCGTTTAATATGATATTATACAACAGTTCGTCCATCATCTGTGCGTTTGCATTCAGGCAAATCAACTTGCCCGAAAATTGGATGTGTACCTCCTTTTGCTGGGCAATGCTCCCGAGCCGATCGATGACTTCGTGACATATCTCACACAGATCAAGGTATTGTTTGGACACCTCGAACCCACCCTCGTCCAACTCCGACAATTTAATGATATCCTCAATCAAATACAGGAGCCTAGACGCTTCGCTGCGAATCTTACCCGAAAACTCCTTGATGTGTTCGGGTTTTGCCATGTCGTTTTGTAAGATTTCGGAGTAACCTAAAATGGTTGTCAAGGGGGTTTTTAGCTCATGGGATACGTTTGCAGAAAACTCCTTGCGCATATTGGCACTCTGTTCCAAGGACTTTAACTGCTCATCGATTTGATTTTTTTGCAATTCAATCTTTTCGGCAAAGGGCCTGAGTTCGGGATAGGCCATCACCACACCGGTGTTTAAATCAATTTGATTGATGGGTTGAATGATTCCCTTTGTCAATCTGCTGGCTGCAAACATACACAAAAGGGCTATGACTACCGCCACGGCAAAGGTTATGAGAAACACTGCGTTTACGTATGCTGCAATATTTTTTGCCGAGAGAGAGAGCCTCACCACCTGTTGGTCGTTTAATTTAACGGCACAATAATAATACTGTTCGTTTTCTGTCTGAGAATAACGCTCACTGGTTCCCATGCCCCTTTCAAAGGCAGCGAAAATCTCCGGCCTGTTTGCATGGTTTTCCATGTTTGCGGGATTGTTTTTATTGTCCAGCAAAACTGTACCGCTCTTATCCACCACCGTAATGCGCACGTTTTGCAAGCTGTTTTTAAGTTCTGTTTTGGAATAGTCTGAAAAAAATAAAAAGAACATTGCTGCACACAACAGGGCACTGCCCAGGGAACACAGCGCTATGCTCCTAAAAATTCTACGCCTCATCTCAATCACCCACCTTATATCCAACTCCGCGAACGGTCTTAATCACATCTCCGCAACGGTTGAGCTTCTGCCGAAGGGTTTTGATATGCACATCCACGGTGCGGGTCTCCCCCTCGTAGTCAAAGCCCCACACTTCATTTAAAAGCTTTTCCCGAGTCAGCACAATATTTACGTTGCGCATGAGATAACTCAACAGCTCAAACTCTTTTAACGTCAAGGTTATCTCCTCCCCCTCTGCCGTTACGCTGCGTCGTTTTAAATCCAGTGCGATGCCACCGAAGGAAAGTGTTTCTGCAACATGGGTGTGTGACCGCCGAAGAACCGCATGTATTCTGGATATAAGCTCCAGCACCGAAAAAGGCTTTGTAATATAATCGTCGGCACCGGTGTCCAAACCTTTTATTTTGTCGTATTCCGCTCCCTTGGCGGTGAGTAGAATGACGGGCAGTTCTTTGGTTTTTGCGTCTTCACGAAGTTTTTTTAGAATCGTAATGCCATCCTCCCCGGGCAGCATGATATCCAGCAAAACCAGGGAGGGCCGGTCTAAAAGTGCAGCGTAAAAGGGCGGTGCACTCTCAAAAGTATACACCTCAAAACCAGCATTTTTCAGGGCGTAACTAATTAGTTCACGAATATTTTCATCATCTTCTACGCAATAAATCCGTTTCATACTATTCTCTCGTTTTTATGTTCCCCCGTGAGGGAAAATTCTACCCATTCGGCAATATTGGTTGCGTGGTCTCCAATGCGCTCAAAGTATTTTGCAATCATCAAGAGATCCAGTGCCTGCCAAGCGTTGTCGCTGTCCTTTTGAATCAATTCTACCAAATCGTTGCGCACTTGGCAAAACAATTCGTCTACCGCATCGTCATACACAACCACAGATTTTGCAAGGTCCAGATCGTTGTTTACAAATGCGTGGACTGCATCGGTCACCATTTTAATGGTCGCCTGTGCCATCTGGGGGATATGCACCAGTTTTTTGATGTACTGCTCTTTGGAGAGAATGATGGATATTTCCGCAATATCCGCAGCCTGATCTCCAATGCGCTCCATGTCCGTTATCATCTTTAGCGCCGAGGAAATCGTGCGCAAATCTCTGGCCACCGGCTGTTGCAGCAGCAGAAGTTTTAAGCACAAGCTTTCGATTTCCTTTTCAAGGTTGTCTATTTCCCTGTCAATGGCAATGGCTTTATATGCAAGTTCCTTGTCCTGTGCAATCAATGCCTCGGTGGTGACAGTGATGATCTCCTCGATTTCGGCACTCATCTCTGCCATCAATCCGTGCAGTTTATCCAACTGTTTGTCAAATTTACTTCGCATCATCCAAACCTCCCAGTAATGTAATCTTCTGTTTTTTTATTTTTGGGCATTGAAAATATGTCTGCCGTCTTTCCCGTTTCAACCATTTCACCCAGCAGGAAAAACGCTGTTTTATCGGATATTCTTGCAGCCTGCTGCATGTTGTGTGTGACAATTGCAATGGTATAGTTTTTTTTCAGTTCAAGGGTCAATTCTTCAATTTTTGAAGTGGAAATGGGATCCAGTGCCGAAGTAGGCTCGTCCATGAGCAACACCTCGGGTTCCACGGCAAGAGAGCGGGCAATACACAGCCGCTGCTGCTGCCCACCGGACAATCCCAAGGCATTTTTTTTAAGCCGATCTTTTAGTTCATCCCAAATTGCTGCATCCCGCAGAGATTTTTCCACGATATCGTCCAGCACAGACTTTTTCTTCACCCCGTGTGTGCGGGGGCCAAAGGCGATGTTGTCATAAACGCTCATGGGAAACGGATTGGGTTTTTGAAACACCATACCCACCCGCTTGCGCAAGTGGCTCACATCTATATTGCCATAAACGTCTTCGCCGTCCAAGTATACGCTGCCCGTAATTTTGCAACCCTCCACTAAATCGTTCATGCGGTTTAGGGTCTTGAGCAGGGTGGATTTCCCGCAGCCCGACGGACCAATGAACGCTGTGATCTCTCTTTGCCCCACGTGCAGGTGAATATCTTTGAGCGCCTGAAAGTCGCCATAATATAAATTTAGATTTTCTATTAAAAATTTGTCCATCTACTGTTTCCCCTTTGCAAACTTTTTTGCAATATATGCGCTCAGCCCATTGATTCCCACCACCAGCACCAAGAGCACCACTGCCGTTGCATACGTTTGGTTGATAAATGCACCTTCCCTCGAAATGGTATACATGTGCACAGAGAGGGTTATGGCCGAATCGTTTAGGCTTTGGGGCACACGGGTCACCGTTCCCGCAGTTAAGATCAGTGCTGCCGTTTCCCCCACGATCCTGCCCACACCCAGTATTACTCCCGCTAAAATTCCCGGCACAGCGCTGGGTAAAACGATCTTAAAGATGGTTCTAAGCCTACCCGCACCCAAGCCAAAACTTCCCTCACGAAAGCTGTCGGGAACCGATTTTAACGCCTCTTCGGTGGTGCGCATGATGAGCGGAAGGATCATGATGGAGAGTGTCAGCGCACCTGCAATGAGGGACAGCCCCATGTTTAGAGTGGTGACAAAAAACAATCCGCCAAACAACCCGTAGATTATGGACGGTATACCCGAGAGGGTCTCTGCAGTGATGCGAATGACCTCCACAAGTTTGTTACCCCTGCCCGTGTATTCCATGAGGTAAATGGCACAGAAAATGCCTAAGGGTGCGGCAATGAGCAGCGACAGCGCTGTCATGAGTATTGTGTTGATCAGCGCAGGCATGAGGGAGATATTTTCCGAATTGTACTCCCACGCAAACAGTGCGGGGGTGATGTTGGGAATGCCGTTTATGAGGATATGCCCCACAATAAACACAAACACACCTGCGGTGATGAATGCGCTCATCCTCACAAGAAAGCGCAAAATGCCGGAGGAGATTTTTTGATTCACAGTCTGTTCCTCCTTTTGATATAACTGCACGTGAGATTAATGATGAGAATAAATACAAACAGCACCACTGCCGTTGCTATTAACGCCTCCCTGTGCAGATCGGCTGCATAACCCATTTCCAACACAATATTTGAGGTGAGGGTGCGCAAACCCTTGAGCAAGCTGTTGGGAATTCTCGCCTGGTTTCCGGCGATCATCACCACTGCCATTGTTTCCCCAATGGCCCTGCCCACACCCAGAATAATTGCTGCCGTGATACCCGACTTTGCGGCAGGCAGAATGACCTTAAAGCATGTCCGCTCGTGGGTTGCACCCAGTGCCAGTGCCCCTTCGTAATACTGCTGGGGCACAGCCCTCAGTGCCGTCTGTGAAACCGTTATGATGGTGGGCAGAATCATCATTCCCAGCAAAACGGATACGGTGAGCAGTGAAAATCCGTCACCCCCAAAGGTATCCCGCACAAAGGGAACGAGTATCACCAGCCCAAAAAAGCCATACACCACCGAGGGTATGCCCGCCAGTAGGTTGACAGCTGGGTTTAAGACTTTTACACGCATTCCCTTTGCAAACCTTGCCAAATACATGGCTGTCAACAAACCGATGGGAACCCCAATGACCAGTGCGCCCAGTGTCACATACACACTGCCCACGATCATGGGTAATATGCCAAACAGCTCATTTGTGGGCTGCCACTTCCCCCCCAACAAAAAGTCGAAAAGACCGATTTCCCCAATGGCAGGAATACCATTGAGGAAAAGGAATGTACAGATCAGCAGTACTGCTGCAACGCTGACCAGGGAGCATAGAAGGAAAACTACTTTTGCAGTTCGTTCCACAGTGTCACCTCTCCTGTGAAGATAGCCTTAACTTGTTCTGCCGTCAGATCTCCTAAGGGACAGTTGTTGTTGACAATCACAGCGATGCCGTCTGTGGCAATGACGGTGGGAAGAAGACCTGCTTCTTTTTCGGAATCTTTCAGTTCACGAGAAGACATTCCAATGTCTAACACACCATCAATCGTTTGTGTCATACCTGCCGAGGAGTCGCTGGTTTGCAGGGTGATGTCGGCATCGGGATTTACTTTCTTATACGCTTCGATGAGTTTTTCCACAATGGGTGATACGGAGGAGGAACCGCCCACAACTGCTTTACCTGCGGGTTTCGTACCCTCGTAGGCGCTGACATCTTTCACAGGGATATATCCACCCTTTTCAACAACCGCCTGACCTTCGACACTCAATATAAACGCCATAAAGTCCTTGGCAACTTCGTTTTTCAGTTCACCCTTTGTTGCGATGATAAACGGTCTAGCGATCTTGTAGTTGCCCCCTTCGATCTCAGTTGCGTTTGCCTGAGCACCGTCGATGCTCAACGCTTTCACTGTATCGTTGAGTGAACCCAAGGAAATATAACCGATTGCATATTCGTTGCCAGCCACTGTCTGCATCACCACCGATGTTGAGTTGGAGATAACTGCATCGGGGGTTGTGTTGTCTATCGTCTTACCCTCGGCATTTTTTTCTGCAACCTTAAACAGTTCGGTAAACGCACCACGGGTGCCCGAACCCTCTTCTCTGGATACCACTGTTATGTCCTTGTTTCCATCGAACTTAGAAACTTCGGGTGCTTCAGGTGCTTCGGGTGCTTGAACCTCTGTCACATCAGCCTCTGTGCCGGGTGTGGAACCCATTGTGGGTGCTTGGGTGCATCCAACTGCTAAAAGCAGCATTACAGCGCACAAAATGAATACAATACTTTTTTTCATTTTAATACCTCTCAAAATTTAAAACTTTTGAGTGTATCTTAACAAGGGTATGTAAAATCTATAGGGATTGTTTTGTAAAATCCGTGTAAAATAAAAGGTTGAAACCGAAACCGTTGGTTCAGATTTCAACCGAATATACTTGAACTGGGTTTAAATCCTATTGATCAAACATAATTTTAGCGCAATAACAGGCGATGGCATCGGAGATATAATCCGCAAAGCCGTGGGCTACGCTGTTTAGCTGATCCCGAAAGCGAACGTCGCTTGCATACAGCGCTCCCATTTGGGAAAATTTGTTTATATCAATTGATTCGTCTAACTTGAGCAGATTTTGATAATATAAATCGATCTGCTTTTGTACGCTCTCCGAGTCGGCCCTCATACCCTTTGACAGGCGGTGGGCAAGCTCGAACATAATTTCGTTTAATTGATCGTCAACACTCATTTTTTCAATTCCATTTCTTGAAAAATCTGATCCAGCACTTCTAAGGCGTATAGAAGCTGATCTTTTGTGTGCAGGGAAGTCAAGCTAAAGCGCAGCCTCGCTTGGTTGTGGGGTACGGCCGGGAATACGGCTGGCGGCACAAACACGCCCCGATCCAGCAGCTTTTCGCTCACAAAAAATGCGTTGGCATCGCTGCCGATCATAATGGGGATGATTGCCGTCTCCCCTGCCAAGCAGGTGTCGAACCCACGGCGCTTGGCTTCACTCATGAAGGTTTGAATGTTTTCATGAAGTTTGGCAACCTCGGGATTTCCATTCAGCATAGTGTTTACCGCACTTAAGGTTGCTGCCGCCAGGGCGGGGGACAAACCGACGGAGAACACAAATCCCGGCAAACCGTATCTCAAATAGGTGATCAACTCCTTGCTGCCGCAGAGGTATCCGCCGCAGGTGCCTAAACCCTTGGAGAGGGTACCCATTTTGATGTCGATATCCTCGGGGTTTAAATCGAAGTAGTCGTCCACACCTCCGCCGTTCTTGCCGATTACACACGTGGAATGGGCTTCGTCCACCATGAGGAATGCACCGTATTTGTTCTTGAGCCGCACAAAGTCGGGAATGGGCGCAATGTCGCCGTCCATGGAATATACACCCTCTACGATGATGAGAATCTTCTCATACTTGTCCCGTGCAGTTTTTAACATATACTCCAACGTGCCCAAATCGTTGTGGGGGAAGGCCTTTGTATCACTCTTAGAAAGCTCACAGCCCTGCACGATGGAGTTGTGGGACAGTGCGTCGTAGAGGATTAAATCTTTTTTGTTGCAGAAGTTTCCAACAAAGGTGACGTTGGTGGAGTGACCCCCAACCAGCACCACTGCATCTTCGGTGTGTTTCCACTTGGCAAGAGCACACTCCAGCTCTGCGTGGAGGGGTTTTTCACCCGCCAGCAATCTGGAACCGCTGCACGAAGCGCCATATTTTAAAAGCGCCTCAATTGCCGCTTGGTTTGTTGCTTCGCTGCCCGAAAACCCCAAGTAGTTGTACGACCCTAAGTTGATGATCTCTTTTCCCTCGATGATCGAAGTGGCCTTGAGTGCGGAATCGTGGGGGATAAAATACGGGTCTTTTGTTCCTGCCGTTTCCAATGCTTGTTTTCTTTCGTAAAACTCTTTCCACTCCCGAGAATCCGAAAATTTGGTGATTTTTTTAATTGCCGAAGCTTGTTCCACAGCCTCTGTCAGTCCGTTTAACTTGTTGTACAGCAGCTTTGAAAACTCGAGGACGTTGACCGCACTGAAATACTCGGTATCGGGAATAATCAGGTTATACATCTCCTCCGCCCGGGTGAACACCCCAAGGCTGGACAAACTGTCTCCCCCCAAGTCATCAATAAAGTGATCGGTGTCCTTGATGGATGCGGGATCTAAGGTGAGCACTTCGCCAAATATCTTGCGGACGTTTTCCTTAATTTCGTCAAAACCACTGCCGTACTCTGCGGATTCCTCCGCCTCTTGGGTATACGTGGTTTGCAGCTTTCTGTTTTTCATATCCGCTTCGTCGCAGGCAAGGGTACCGGCTTCGATCTGACGTTTTAACGTTTGACGCTTCACCTTGATGCCGTTCGCCAAGGGCAGCGCTTCCCTTGCAAATATGAGCCTGTTGATCTTTTTGTACGCCGGAAGGGTGGTGTTGATGTCGCACACAGCGTTGATCACACCGCTGACTAACGCCTTGTTGGCATAATTGTCCCCCATATCGATGATGAGGCAAGTATCTTCATAGACCCCTTCGTTCTTAATACCCGTGACGCACAAATTCACCACGTCGGGAAGGGTTGCAAAGCTGTCTTCCAATTCGTCGGGGTAGACGTTTTCTCCCGATGCGTTGATGATCACTTCCTTTGCACGACCTTCGATATAATAACAATCGTTCTTAAAAGAAGCGATGTCCCCCGAGGGGAAGTGTATGTTTTTGTCCCACTCGATGAAGATTCCGTCCACCATCCTGCCCGTGTGCAGGGCAGGGCCTTTAATTTTCAGTTCGGGCACTTCGCCGCTCTGGTCGATGAAAAAGTCTGTGGACATCAGGGGTAATCCAATGCTGCCCGACAAGATTTTTTCAATGTCGTTGCGGGATTCCAGGGAGTTAATGCCCGTTTCGGTCATACCAAAGCCGTTGGACAACCGATATCCGATGCCGTTGATGATCTTTAGGGTTTCGGGGAGAATGTGCCCACCGCCCGAAACCATATAGCGTATGGAGGAACCCACCAAGTTGCCCTGCACTTCTTTAAAGAACAGGTTGGATGCAATGGCCTTTCCAGCCTTGCCCATTCTCTTTTGCAAGAAGATGCTCTTATCAACAAAACTTCTCAGTTTCTCCTCCCTGCCCGACATCTTCGCCTTGCGGATGATACCCTGTGCCACGTTGTTCCAAAACAGGGGCACTGCAAAGATGTGGGTGACTTTCAGCGTTCTACACGTGTTGAGGATGGTGTCGGGTGTGCGATCGGGTATGTATACAATGGTCTTTCCAAAAAACGAATACCACATGTACACGCCGATAAACCCAAAGATGTGGTGCAGGGGCAGGAACGCAAGGTTTTTAATATCGTCCGCATCGTCTAAGATATCTGGATTTTTTGCAATAATTTCCTTCGCCATGTAGATTTGGTTGGCCATGGCATTGCCGTCGTAGAGATATACTTTCGACGTTGCTGTGGTGCCCGATGTGCACAGGCAGCAGGCATCCGCCCAGTTGGGGGTGAAGTCTTCGCACCGCTGATCGATGGTGATGACATCCTTTTGATTCAGCTTAGTTAAACCTTTGATTTCCATCACTTCGTCTGTGATGAGGGCCTTTGCTCCCGCCTGTTTGAGCACGTGTTCCGTGGCGGTGGCATCCGACTTGATGTCGATGAGCACGGGACTAGCCCCACTCATCATAATACCCCAGAACACAGCAGGCCATAGGGGTGAGTTTTCTAGTTTGATTCCAATGAACTTTTGATTGGGGATTTTTTCTGAGATATTTTTTGCACATGCAAAGCATAAACTTTTGTAATCTGAGTACGTCAAACTTTTAATTTCTTCGTTTTCGATGTACTGGGCTGCCATGGCATTTTCGTGAGAACACATAATGTGAAACATATTTTTATACGTGTATTCCCTCAAAAGCTCCTTCAAGCAGTTTTTGATTGTTGGCATAAATATCCTCCAAAATAAAAAATAGTATGATAGCTTTTTGTATTCTATCATACTACAATGTATATTTCAATTTATTTAGCAAAACTAAGTATATTTTTGACTATTTTTCGTATTAACCGGGCTGAACTTCGGGTGCTTTTGTGTTTTCGTAATACACAGCTCCCCTGCCCGTGTACCTTGCGTCGTACATATATGTAGACGATACCACGTTGTTGTTTTCATCCAGGTACTGTTTATATATCTTCACATAAATCGTAGGTTTACCCTCTCGCACCAACTTGGACGTTCCGGGAGCCAACTCCTTGCCATTTTGATCGGTGGTGCTCTCCCGAACTGAAGCTGCTGGGGGTGCTTCGGTTTTTACTGTTTTAGAGATATATTTCACTTTGTAGCCATGCTGTTGCTTTTCGCCGTAAATATCCACAGTACACGTCTTTTTACTCTTATCCACCGATGCCACCACAAACACTGGGGTACTCCGGTTGTTTTGAATCTTTAAGTCGGGTCCTCCCGTGGAGATGGTTGCGTCCAGCCCCGTGGGGATATATCCCGAGGGCCAAGAGTGGCGCTTGGAGTCCACAATTTCAAGTTCCGCTTCCAGTGCTGCGTTGTACAGGGTGGAGGATACTTGGCACACTCCGCCCCCCGGCTGGTCGGTGTATACACCGTTTTCAATACCCGGTGCCAACGCCCATCCACCCGCTTCGGTTCTTGGCCCTGCCTCTTCGTTCATAGACCAAGTCTGCCCCGGCATGATTTCCACACCGTTGATTACCTCTGCCATTTTTACAATGTTTATAACACGTCCCTTTGCCGCCAGGGACCCCTCTGCAAAGCTGGATGTATAGGAACCGATTTTGGACGTCTTGTTTTTCAGCTGATCCACCGTAAGCTCCGCATGGATCGTTTCCACTGGTGCCGTCACCTTTAAAAAGGTTTGATTTTCCACTTGTTCTTTTAATAAATCGCACAACCCCTCTAAATCAACGGTTACTCCGGGTTCGTCTGCGACATATTCAATTTCCAGCTTGTCCCCCTCCACAAACTTCATGGTTGCATCTTTGGGGGGTTGGTTGATCTCCTCGGTGTCCTGAGTGAGGACTTGAAGGGCCTTTTGTTTGTTAAATGTCGGTTTTAGATAAAACTGAACGCTGCCCGTCTCCTCGTCCAACACTTCAAAGTACTCCGTCTTGTCGTAGTTGCTGTTTTTTTCAAATTTATAGGCTTCTACTAAGGCCTTCTTGGGGTTTAACTCCACCCCCAGTTCCCCTGCGGTGTATTCAAAATCCTGATCTCCCGCAGAAAACGTCAGTTTCTTATTTTCAAGAAAATTCTTGGCATAGACCTCCAGCTCCGCCAAAGCTTCGTCCTCACCCATTCCCTCAATGCTCACCGTCTCAATGCGAATGGGTTTTGAAAAGCTAAAGTCAGCTGCAATTACCACATTGTCTTCGTTCATAGACGTGAGGTACACCACCCCGCAGACCACCAGCACGGCAAACAGTGCCACAAGGGTTATGGTGAGTACAATTTTCATACTAATATTTTTCTTATTACGATATTTTTTTCGCTTTGCACACATCAGCCTGCTCCTCCTTCATCCACAACAGGTTCAATGCCCAAATGTCCTTCAAATCGCTCCACAGAGCTGTTAATAATAAGTTCTTCGGGGAAAGCGTATTCATGTAGCACTTCCAGTGACCCGGAAAACTCCCCGATTTTATATTGTATATGGGCATCCGAACCCACACAAATCTTCACGCCATATTGCTTGCACAGCACCACAAACTGGGTGCACACAGGTTTTGAACCGGTGCGAAAGCCAAAGGAATGAGCATTAATTTCAATACACTTGTTGAGTTTTGCAGCATGAGCCACCACAGCCTCCACATCAATTTCATATGCCGGGTTGCCCGGGTGAGCCAAGGCGTGGACATATGGGTTTGATAGGGCATTGAGCATGGCCTTGGTGTTGTTTTCCTTATCCGAGGGGGTGAGGCACTCGGGGTGCAGGGCTGCCATGGCGAAATCTGCACTTTTTATATATTTGTCGGGAATGTCCAATTCCCCTTCAAAGTTTACGATGTTGGCTTCACACCCCCGGTATACCCGAATGCCCTCAATAAACTTGGGCACCACGCCGTAGGTTTTTATTAAAAATGGGGGACCGCCGCAGGGCATCTTTGGCCCGTGTTCTGTCATCACAATGCCGTACAGCCCCTTTTTCTTTGCGGCTGCAACGTTTTCGCTAAGAATAGAAAATGCGTGTCCCGAAATCACCGTGTGGGTGTGGGTGTCTATCACTATGTTCATTGATTTAAATACTGCTCCACTATCTTCATTTTTTCGTCGTCCCGGGTGTCACCAAAGATGACTGTTGCACCCTTCTTAATGGCAAGATCCAACGATGCTGCATCCAGCTTGCCCGAATCCACTGCTGTCTTATAGTTGTTGTCCAAACACCACTTCACAAAGGGTTCGGTGTCCTTACCCGAAGTGACGTTGATGATTAGGTTTTCCTTGGAAAAACCCGCTTCCTCTGCCCGCTCTGTCATATAGATGATGTCCATCACCTTTTGCTTGAGCATGAGCCGAAGGTCGGTTGCCCGCTGATCGTTGTGGGGCGAAAATACCGCCATGGCATCGTATTTTTTGAGCACACTCAGCAACCTTAGAAAATCCGTCGTGCGATAACTTTTGGGATAAACCAACGCTCTGCCCGCATACCGCCTCAGTGCATAATCAATGGCTTCATCGTTTTTCGAGCGGAAGCACACGGGCATCTGGCACCGCAGGGTAATCGCCTCTGCCATCTTCGTGAGTGCCACGCCTTCGTTTTCAATGCCGTAGGCGGAGATGTTCATAGCCAGTGCACCCACATCCCGATCGTTGAGTGCTGCTTCAAACACGTAGTCGTAGTCTTTGTTTGCAATGGCCTCGTAGGCTTCGGTGTTCACCGGGTTGATGGTCTTGGAGATGACGATGGGTGTTTCCCCCATGACTAAGGTTTTGTTGATGCAAGAGATATAGTGCTCACTATGATCCACAATGGGCACAGGTTTTTGATTTTTCAGTTGTGCACAGATTCCCTCAATATATTCGGGAGTGGTGCCGCAGCACCCCCCCAGCAGCCCTGCTCCCGCATGAACCAAGGGCAGTGCAAATTGTTTAAAATCCTGGGCACAACAGTCAAACACCGTTTCCCCGTCCACCACCTTAGGCATACCCGCATTGGGTTTTGCAATGATGGGCACCTCCGAAACACTCTTCATTTGAGAGACGATTTTCACCATTTTATCGGGCCCGGTGGAACAGTTCACGCCAATAATATCCGCTCCCGCAGCTTGCAGCGCCGAAGCCACGTCGATGGGGGAACTGCCCGTGAGGGTTCGTCCGTTTTCATCAAAGGTCATAGATACGGCAACGGGAAGATCGCAATTTTCCTTTGCTGCCAAGAGTGCAACTCTCGCTTCGTTTAAGTCGATCATGGTTTCAATGACAATATAGTCACATCCCCCGTCTCTTAACCCCTTCACCTGCTCTGCATACACTTCGTATGCCCGCTCGAAGGTGAGTTCGCCCATAGGTTCGAACAATTGTCCTGTGGAACCCACGTCTCCCCCCACAAAAACAGTTTCTCCCGCAACCTCTCTGGAGATTTCCGCCAAACGCTTGTTGGTGCCGTACACGTCTGTAATGCCGTATTCCGCCAACTTAATGGCGTTTGCCCCAAAAGTGAACGTGGTGATGGCCATGGATCCCGCAGCTATATACGCCTTTTGCATTTCAATCAGCTTGTCCGTATTTTCAAGTGCCCACTTCTCGGGGCACTGGCCGGGTTTTAACCCCTTTTTTTGCAGTTGTGTCCCCGAAGCACCGTCTAATATGACGGTATTCTCACAAACGTATTTTAAAAAACCTTCCCTAGATATAACAGCCATGGCAGTAATCCTTTCGCATATAAATAAAGAAACAATTATCCCAGTTTAGTAACGTTCATTATACACCAAAAAACTCAGCAATTCAATTTATAATTATAAAATTATTTGTTAATCTTGACGCTTTTAGCATAATAAAAGAGATATTGCTGGGCAATACCCGCATATTCTCCAAACTTTTCTGCAATAAATGCATACACATCACTCTTTTTATCAAGTCCGTACACATCAAATACCACCCGTTTCATCCACACATCCAGAGGGAATGCCTGCATGTAACCCAGCGAAAACAAGGCGATACAATCGGCCACTTTGCGCCCAACGCCCATAAACTTCGTGAGCTCTTCAATTGCAGCATCGTAGCCCATGTGCACGAGGGTGTGTAACTCATTTTTTTCCAAAAGCATTTGGGCCGTTTTATACAGATAGGCACTGCGGTATCCTGCACCTAGGGTCTCAAAATCCTCTTGCTTAAGGGAAGCCAGTTCCTCAACCGTGGGAAACGCATGAATCTCCGGCTGTATTTCTTTTCCGCAAGCGTTGCAGATTCGTTCAATAATCCCCGAGATGCGAAGAACGTTGTTGTTTGCAGAGATGATAAACGAAATGAGGGTTTCAAATACATCTTGACGAAGGATCCTCATACCCTTGGCATACTCCATGCCGATCTTTAAAAACGCATCCCCTGTATACGCTGCATCAATAGAAACATAATCCCGATCCATATCGAAATAGGTTTTCCAAAAAGAATCGTACTCTTCTTGAGATGTGTTTTTGAGTACGATACCATTTTCCAATTGAATCAGCTCAATGTAGCGATCTTTTGCAACTCCCTCAAAACAATTCTCTTCCTTTCGCTTAAAACGAAAAGCTTGTCCACAAAACAATGTTTTTTCAAGGGACATATCCGTTTCAACAAAAATATCGTTTCCCTGTTGTGTTGTCATACTTGCCTCACAAATAAAAACACCCTGCGAAAGACCCGCAGGGTGCAGACTGTTTATGTTATGCCTTACCCGCACAACCGAGAACGTTTTGAATCTTGTGTTTCACGATCTCAGAAATTGCGTTTCTTGCAGGTGTTAAATACTGTCTCGGGTCGAAGTGGGAAGGATTTTGTGCAAAGTATTCGCGAATCTTTGCAGTCATAGCCAGACGCAAGTCCGAATCGATGTTGATTTTGCACACTGCCATGGAAGCTGCTTTTCTCAGCATATCTTCGGGCACACCCTTTGCTCCAGGCATTTCACCGCCGTACTTGTTGATTAACTCAACATACTCGGGCACAACGGAGGATGCACCGTGTAAAACGATGGGGAAGTTGGGCAAACGCTTTGCAACTTCTTCTAAGATATCGAAGCGAAGTCTTGCTTCACCTTTAAACTTGAATGCACCGTGGCTTGTGCCGATAGCAATGGCCAAGGAATCAACGCCTGTCTTTTCAACAAATTCCTGTACTTCGTCGGGATCGGTGAACTGAGAATCTTCCTCAGATACGTTCACGTGATCTTCAATGCCGGCCAGACGGCCAAGTTCTGCTTCCACACAAACGTTTCTCTCGTGAGCATAATCTGCAACTTTCTTTGCGAGCTCAATGTTTTCTTTGAAGGAAAGGTGCGAACCGTCGATCATAACCGAGGTGAATCCACCGTCGATGCAAGCTTTGCAAAGTTCAAAGCTATCGCCGTGGTCTAAGTGCATAGCGATGGGCAGGTCTGTCTCCATGATGGCTGCTTCCACCAGCTTCATTAAATATGTTTGGCTGGCATATCCTCTCGCGCCTTTGGACACCTGGAGGATGATGGGGGCACTCAATTCTTTTGCAGCCGACGTGATACCCTGAACGATCTCCATATTGTTGACGTTGAAAGCACCAATCGCATAGCCGCCTTCATACGCCTTTTTGAACATTTCCTTTGTGTTAACTAAAGCCATTATTCAAAAATCCTCTCTTAATAAAATTTGATATATCTATTGTGCGAAACATCCGCACATACTAATCAATTTTATTATAAACCGAACGATTTAAAATTGCAAATGAAAATTGATAACTTTTGCACAAAGCTTGCAATTTACCAAATGTCAATTCATTGTCTTTTCTTTTCGTAGAGCAGAATTGCAGCGGCAACGGATGCATTGAGAGAATCAGTGCGGCCATACATGGGGATGCAGAGCTGCACGTCGCAGTTTTCCTTCACAAGGCGGGAAACGCCCTCCCCTTCCGATCCGATCACGATGGCAACTGCACCCGAAAGGTTGGTCTCCTTTGGAGCTTGTCCTTCAAATCCACCACAATAGACCCACACGTCGTTTTCCTTTAGCGTTTCAATGGCCTTATTCAAGTTGGTCACTTTAGCGATGCGCATATTCTCGGCAGCGCCGCTAGCCGCTTTACATACCGCAGCGTTAAGGGGGGCACTCCTGTGTTTACCTACGATGATCCCGTGTACTCCAAACACCTCCGCACTCCTTATGATGGAGCCGTAGTTGTGGACATCGGTAATGCCGTCTAAAATGAGGATGAAGGGTGGTTCCCCCGCTTCCTTGGCGCATGCGAGAATATCCTCCACCTCGCAGTATTCATAGGCACTCACCTGGGCTGCAATTCCTTGATGATTTGCATCTCCACCGCCACAAAGGTCGGCTAACTTTTGCTTGGTCACCTCGGACACGGCAACTTTTTTATCTCGTGCCAGAGCAACGATTTCTTTGCACTCCCCAGCAATTACAAAAATCTTTTCAATTCTCTTAGAATTTTTCAGTGTATCCCGAACGGTATTCTTACCATAAATGATGTCATCCATCTGCATCCTCACTAAACGATAGTTTTATTATTTCTTGAAATAGTTCAGAAAGTCTCTCTTCCCTGCCCGTAATGTAGAGCAGACCTAAAAGATATTCAAGTCCCGTTGCCAGACGATAGTCCACAATGTCCATATTTCTGGGGGTGGAACCGGTCTTGGCGTTTCGCCCTCTTTTGAGGGTTTCCTGTTCCTCTTCACTCAGCTTGTCCCACAGTTTTTTTGCAACATCTGCCTGTGCTCGTGCGTTCACGCAAGACACGGCACGCTTGTGCTGTACGTCGATGCTGGAACGCTTGTTCACAACGATGTGGGAGCGTATGAGCAAATCGAACAGCGTATCTCCCAAATACGCAAGGGAGGCGACGGACAATTCCCTCGCCATCACATCGGTCATGGGTTCAAATTGATTAAACAGGTATTTCCGCTCCTTCCACAGCATCAAAGTAAGCGTGCACGCCTTTGGCAATGGTCTGTGCAACTTTTAGCTGATACCACTCTTGTGTTAGGTTATACCTCTCGCCCGAATTTGTCAAGAACCCACACTCCACCAAGGCAGCAGCACCCTTTCCCACCCGCAGCACAAACTTGTTTCCCTCGGTTGGTTTTTTGGGACGTCGATTGAGGGTGTTGAGTTCGTCTTGCAGCACCACCGCCAACTCGCTGGACTTTTTGGAATGGGGATAGTAAAACACCATAGCACCTGTAATAGACGAATCGTTGATTGCGTTTAAATGGATGCTCAGGGTGATATCCGCTTCAATGCGGGTGATAATCTCCTGCCGCACGTGCATATCTCCGCCCTTGGAGCTGGACAACGCTTCGTCATCCGTTCTGGTCATGTAGACCTTATAACCAAGATCGGTCAACTCTTTTTCCAGCATTTGAGATATCTTTAGGTTGATCTTATCCTCGTCGATCCCCCCGCACACAGCACCGGGGTCAAACCCGCCGTGGCCTGCATCGATGAGCACGGTGTGCTTGAGCAACTCCATGTCGATGGGGGCTGTTAGTTTGGGAATATCATAAATAAATTCCGACTCACCCGGGACAAGATCCTGTTTGGGTCCACAACCAACCAACAATATTAACATTAAAACACAAATTACCCGCTTCATGCAATATTATTATGTTGAGAAAGATCAAAAAATGCCCTATTTTTTAAATTTTCAACATCATAAAAGGGGATTGATTTTGCACAATCCCCCTTCTTTTATGTTTGATATTACGAAATTTATTTTACATACCGAAGTATGGGGTTGCGGGCTGCACCCACCTCATCCAATTTGCGAACGGGAGTGGTCAACGGGGCGTTGAGCACCGCTTCTGGGTTTGTTTTTGCTGTTTCCAGTATATTCTTCACCGCCGCAATGGCACTGTCCAACGTTTCCTTGGATTCCGTTTCGGTGGGTTCAAACATGAGTGCCTCGTGAACGATGAGGGGGAAATACATGGTGGGGGGATGAATGCCGCAGTCGATCATGGCTTTTGCCACGTTTAGCGCACTCACCCCCGTCTCCTTCTTTAAACTCTCTAAGGACAGCACAAACTCATGCATACAGGGAGATTCGTATTTTAAATCGGAATACGCTTGAAGCCCCCGGAGCATATAGTTGGCGTTGAGCACAGCGTTCACCGAGGCTTGGTGCAGCCCCTCGCCGCCAAGAGACAAGCAATAACAATACCCTTTCAATGCAACTAAAAAGTTCCCGTAAAAAGCCTTTACCCTGCCAATACTCATGGGTTTGTCTGAATTGAGGGTATACCCCTCCTCCGCCTTCTCCACCACAGGTTTTGGCAAGAACTCAATTAAATCTTTTTTACAGCCCACCGGGCCACTTCCCGGGCCACCGCCGCCGTGGGGGGCAGATAAGGTTTTGTGCACGTTCCAGTGCACCACGTCAAACCCCATGTCTCCCGGCCGGGTCACGCCCATAATGGCGTTTAGGTTTGCACCATCGTAGTATAACAGTCCGCCCACACCGTGAACGATCTCTGCGATTTCCGAAATACCCGTTTCAAACATGCCCAGGGTGGAAGGATTGGTGAGCATGAGCCCTGCAACGGTATCATCGGCTACTGCCCTTAACTTTTCAATATCCACCATACCCTGTGCATCGGACGGCACGTTGATCACGTCAAATCCGCACATGGCTGCACTGGCGGGGTTTGTGCCGTGGGCTGAATCGGGTACGATGATCTTCGTTCGCTTCGCATCTCCCCGCTTTGCGTGATATGCACGGATGAGCAGCAACCCCGTCCACTCCCCGTGGGCACCCGCCGCCGGCTGGAGGGAGGTTGCATCCATCCCTGTAATTTCGTTTAAGGTCTCCTGCATGTGGTACAACACGTGGAGGCAACCCTGCACTTCGGTTATGTCCTGCAAGGGGTGGACATCTGTGAAACCCACAAGTTTTGCCATATCTTCGTTCACTTTGGGGCTATACTTCATGGTGCACGAACCAAGAGGATAAAACCCTGTGTCCACGCCGTGGGCACGCCTGGTTGCATCCATGTAGTGGCGCACCAAATCCACTTCGGCAATTTCGGGCAGTTCCGCCTTTTTCTCCCGGGTAAAGTTGCCGGGCAGTGCATACTTGGCAGTCAGTTCGTTTTCGGGCAGCCGAACGCCCCGTCTTCCCTCCACGCTACGCTCAAATATCAATTTTGTCTCCATCAAACCACCTCCGCCAGTGCATCTATGAGTGTGTCGATCTCGCTCTTGCCGCACAGCTCAGTTGCACACCAGAGCATTTCATTCTCACCCAAGGCCATACCACCCAAGATATTGTGTTTGGACAGGTGTTGGTTGATCAATGTCGCACTTTTTGGTGTTTTAGTCACAAACTCGTGGAAAAACTCACTGCTATATGTACGCTCAAAACCAAGGGTTTGAAGCCGATCTGCCAGATAGTGCGCATTTGCATAACAACTGTTTGCCACCTCACACAGCCCCTCCTTGCCAAGGGACGAGACATACATGGCTGTGCGCAGGGCACACAGGGCTTGGTTGGAGCAAATGTTACTCCCCGCCTTTTCCCGGCGGATGTGCTGCTCTCTGGCCTGCAAGGTGAGTACAAAGGCCCTCTTTCCCTCCGCATCGGTGGTTTGCCCCACAATTCTGCCCGGCAGCTTGCGCATAAGTTCGGTGGTACAGGCCATAAAGCCAATGTACGGCCCGCCGAAGGCCATAGGAATGCCCAAGGGCTGCCCTTCCCCAACGGCAATATCTGCCCCGCACTCTCCGGGGGATTTTAAAATGCTTGCCCCAATGGGGTTTATACCCGCAATCAGCTTTGCACCCCTTTGGTGCACCAGCGCTGCAACACCCTCAACATCTTCAATCAGACCAAAATAGTTTGGCTGCTGCACATAAACTCCTGCCACTTCGGGCGTTAACTTGCTGGCTAGATCATCCATATCTGTCTTGCCGTCTTCTGCAAGGGTTACAATTTTAATCTGCATAGACAGAGGTTCGATGTATGTTTTAATCACTTCTACAACCTGGGGATGTGCACCTTCGGATATTAAAATGGTATTTCTCTTGCGGTCTTTTACCATGATACACGCTTCGGCAGCAGCCGTAGCCCCGTCGTACACCGAAGCGTTGGAGACACTCAGGCCTGTCAATTCACAAACGATCGTCTGATATTCAAAGATGCTTTGTAATATACCCTGGCTCATCTCCGCCTGATAGGGGGTGTATGCCGTTACAAACTCTGCCCTTCCCGCCAAGTGATCCACCACCGAGGGAATGAAGTGCCGATACGCCCCCGCTCCCCGAAAGATATGCTGATACACCTTGTTTTTTGCCGCAACTCCAGTGATCTCACGCACAACTTCCAGTTCTGCCTTTGCCTTTGGCAGGTTGAGGGGACGGTTGAGCTTGATATTCTCGGGCAGGGAGGAAAACAATTGGTCAAAAGATTGAAGCCCTAGGGATTGAAGCATTTCCTGCTGCTCACGCTGGGTACTTGGAATATACATATTACTCTTCCTCACTCAAGACTGCTTCGTATTCCTCGCTGTTTAAAAGATCCTTGTGCTGTACACCACTAAACTCCACCAGCCAAGCGTCGAAGCTTCCCCCGTTGATCTGAGCCGGGTCGTCCAGCAGCGATTCGTTCACCGCCGACACTTTACCCGAAACGGGTGCATACACGTCGGACACTGCTTTCACCGATTCAACCACCGCCAAGCTTTCGCCCACTTCAAATTCATCACCCACCTCGGGCAACTCAACAAAAACCAAATCTCCCATGGCATCTGCTGCGTGCTGGGTGATGCCCATGCGGGCGCTACCGCCTTCCAAAAGTTCCACCCACTCGTGGGTTTTGGTGTATAACAAGTTTTTTGGGATTTCCATAATAATGATACCTCCGTATTTAATGATTATTTTTGTGCTTTATAAAACGGCAAGGGGGTTGACACTGCTTTTAATTTCTTTCCCCTCACGTCAATTTCAAATTCTCCCTCGTCTTTCACACAGCTCTTCACTAAGGCCATGGCGATGGAGCATTTTAGTGTTGGAGAGGACGTACCCGATGTGACAAACCCAACTTCCTCTCCCCTATGATAAACCATTGCACCTTCTCGCGCAACACCCCGATCGGTGAGTTTTAAACCAATGCGCACCCGCTCCGGCGATTGCAGATTCTCTTTGCCAATGAAGCTTTTTTTATCCATCTTTACAAAAAAGGATAGATTAGCCTCCAAAGGGGTGATATCCTGTGAAAGTTCGTGGCCGTATAGGGGCATAGCCGCTTCTAACCGAAGGGTGTCCCGGCAACCCAAACCGCAGGGGGTTAAATCAAAAGCCTCCCCCGCAGCCATCAGCACATCCCAGAGTTTTTCTGCATACATATTCTCACAGTAGATTTCAAAACCGTTTTCTCCCGTGTAACCCGTTTTGGAAATGATGCAGGGAATATCCGACACAAACCCACGTTCCACAAAGGAATAATATTTCTTGGGAATGTGTTCGTCCTTTGTTACCTTTGTGAGGATATCCAAGGATTTTGGCCCTTGCAGTGCAAGCTGAGCCATAGAATCGGATATATTTTCCAAAGTTACATCCCCAAAGAGTTTGGCTTGTATCCATTCATAGTCTTTTTCTGTGTTGGAAGCGTTCACCACCAACAAATATTTGTTCTCGCTATATCTGTATACCAAGAGATCGTCAACAATGCCACCAGAATCATAACACATGGGGCTGTAGCGAATTTGTCCGTCGTACATACCCGTAAAATCATTGGTGAGTACGTTGTTTAAGTTGTTTAGGGCATCGCTGCCCGAGATCATAAACTCTCCCATGTGGGAAACGTCAAACAGTCCTGCCCCTGTGCGCACAGCGGTGTGCTCCGCTATGATACCCTTTTGATACTGCACGGGCAGTAAAAACCCCCCGAAGGGCACAATCTTACCGCCGTGTGACACATGTTTTTCATATAGTGGGGTTTTCTTTTCCATATTTCCTCCTTTTCAAAGCCAAAAAACCCCCCGTTGCCGAGGGGTTGTGGACATTCTTTAAGCCTCTTCGCCCTTTAAGGGAACTTTGGGGTTCTTGCCCACAAAGTGTACGGTGATGAACGTAATGACAAGACCGACGGCCAGTGTGAGGAACACGTTGAGTCCCAAACCGATGAGCAGATACCCAAACACGATGGATATGGCTGCAACGATCAGCGCATAGGGCAACTGGGTTTTTACGTGATCTAAGTGGTCACAGCTTGCACCCATGGACGAGAGGATGGTTGTGTCCGAAATGGGGGAGCAGTGGTCTCCGAAGATCGCTCCTGTGAGCACCGCACCGATGCAACCCAACATGTAGATGGTGGGATCGGCGATCACTCCGTTGCCTGTAGCTAAGATAACGCTGTTTGCCAGGGGAACGGTGAGTGGTGTTAAAATTAACATTGTGCCGTAAGATGTTCCCGTTGCAAAGGAGATGATGGAACCCAGCAGGAAGATGATAGCCGGCAGCACCCAATAGGGAACGCTGGCACCGATGGTGGATACCAAGAAGATGTTGGTGCCAAGGGCTTTGATGGTGGAATTCAGTCCCCATGCGAACAGCAGGATGATGACGGTTATGATGAGGCCCTTCCAGCCCGAAACCCAAGTTTTAATGCCCTCTTCCATGGTGAAACGCTTCTTAAACACGCCCATGAGCAGAGCAACGATACCGGCAACAATAGCCACTTGGAACAGAACAACAGATGCATCTGCATTGGAGAAGCAGGTTAAGAAGTCTGTTGCGTCTCCCGCTGCGACACTTGCAGCATAACCGTTGTACCAAAATGCCAAGAAGGAACCGACGATGAGAATGCCGATGGGAATGATTGCATCCCAAATGCTCTTCTTTGCACCTTCTGCGGGCATAACTCCCTGTTCGGTATCCACCGAAACCATGGGGATGGAGTCGGGGCGAAGGGGTGTCCCGTCTTTAAACGCTCTGCGCTGTGCCTTTCTCATGGGGCCGAAGTCCTTTAAGAGAAGGATGGTGATCACAACAAACGCAAGCATTAATATGTTATAGAATCTAAAGGGAATGGAACTTGTGAACCAAACGTAAGATGCCTGGGGAGCAATTGCATAATTTGCTGCCGTTTCCGCTATTTGGGAAAACCCTTCGGAAATTGCAGACATCTCCACGGCAATCCATGTGGAAACCAGGGCAATACCCGCAACAGGAGCTGCTGTTGCATCCACCACGAAGGATAACTTTTCTCTGGAAACTTTTGTTCTGTCCGAGATTGGCCTCATAACCGATCCGACGATGAGTGCGTTTGCATAATCGTCAAAGAAGATTAAGATACCCATAAGCCACGTTGCAAACTGGCTTCCCCGCTGGGATTTCGCACGGCGACCGATGGCTTCTGCCAGAGCATGTGCACCCCCCAAGCGAGTGACCAGGGCGATTACGCCGCCGATGGCTAATACTTGTAAAATAACTCCTGCGTTCCACGAATCCGCCATCTGGTTGATGATGCGTGCAACCATATCGATAAACCCTTCAAAGAATGCAGCAAAGATGCTGATTCCCGGGTTTGCAAGCTGAACCATAAACGCTCCGATGCCCATACCTATAAACAAGGACACAATTACGTTTTTCGTTAAAAATGCCAACACAATGGCAATCAATGGGGGCAGTATGGTTAAAATGCCGTAGAAATTGGCATTT
This sequence comes from uncultured Clostridia bacterium, assembly GCA_964453645.1. Classification (GTDB taxonomy): domain Bacteria; phylum Bacillota; class Clostridia; order Christensenellales; family JAWKQI01; genus CAYVRJ01. The sequence continues at coordinate 106,577 of CAYVRJ010000004.1, read as the reverse complement.
GCCTTCTTTTGTGCAACATCCATTGCATCTTCGGCAGCTGCAATCTCATCTGCCATGCCGCCCTCATAGGCTTTATCCAGGGCAGCGCCCGCTTCGGACAGCGCATTTGCATTGGCCGTATGGTTTGCCTGTGATACGCCCGAGTAGATGATGACCAGCAAAAATGCCAGAACAACAACAGCTATCGCAGCGTATACATTTGACTTCTTCATTGAGCTCCTCCTTTAAAATAACAAAAAATTAAGAAATTATGAATTTTTATATATAATACAACACATTTTTTTAATTAGCAATGTTTTTTTGTCATTTGTATAAAAAACTCACTGTGGTAAAAAATATAAGTAATCAAAAAAAGAGGTGAATTTGATGAAAGTATTTTTTACAATCGTATTTGTTGCAATCGTCATTGCATCTGTTGTGTATTTGGTTTCAACCAGCACACCGCCACCGGCAAAATACGCAAACGCAATTTTTATTTAAGGTTGAGAAATGGATAGTATTTTTATTAACTTAAAGAGCGAATACAAAACCGACGAACAAAACGTCCCCCTCAATGCCATTTGTAATATGTGGCACTCCAAACAGGGGGACATCACCGTGAACGCACCCATTGTGTTTAAGGGAAAGACCAGGGTGATTACGGCTTATTCAGTGATGAAGGTGCTCACCGAAAAGTTTCCGGGGTGTGACATTCAGAATTTAGGACCCAGTGAAATTGTGCTGAACCGTCCTGCAAAGATTAACTCTATGAGTATCTTAAAGGCAATTGGGCTGTGTCTCATTCTCTTCTTCGGCGGTGCCCTTGGCATTATGGCATTTAACGAGGACGTGAGCATGAGAGATACCCTAGACAGCATTCACACCTATTACACCGGCGAGACCGACAACATTGCACCCTATATCTCCATTCCCTTTGCCATTGGAGTGAGTGCAGGGTTTCTGGGCATCTTGCAGATCTTTAAAAAGAAGGAATCCCCTCCCGGCATACTGGATTTAACCTTAGACGAATACGAAACCCAACTGGACGATTATCACATTAAGAGGCAGGTATAGTTCGTTTGGGTTACTTTTTATCTATTTTAACAGGGTTATCGGGAGGAATTGTTGTTGGAAGTGCAGCTTGTGCCTTCTACGGCGCACTGGGTGTGTTTTCCAAAATGCCCAAGGGACTGCCCCGGGGTTTAAAAACACCCGTCTACTTGTCGGCCTTTTTAGGGACAACCTATGGAGCTTGGCAATATTTATATGAATTTCCTGTTCCCGGGGGGGTACCCTTAGAGATTCTCTTCGGAGCGTTTTCAGGTATATTTATTGGTTCCTACATTGCGCTGTTGGCCGAAGTGGTGAATATCATACCCTTCATGCGCAGAAACAATCTGACAAAAAAGTTGATCGGTGCTGCACTCATCGCCTTTTCCCTAGGAAAAATGGTGGGTGTTCTGTACTATCACTTAAAATTATAAAGGAGATTAAACAATCATGCCCCACAATATTTTTGACACAAACATTGGTTTACAAAACACCATCGTTGAAAAAGAGCAGGTCATCAACTGTTCCAGAGATGAAGCAGTGAGGAGCAAACATTCTCATGGACATTAAAACAAAACTTTCAAAAGAACAATTTGTTGAATATGCCAATCAAACTGCCCCTAAGAGTAAAACGTTCGTTGAGTGTGTAAAAGCATTTATCGTGGGCGGTGCCATTTGCGTCTTTGGTGAACTATTGACCGTTTGGTTTGAAAGTATGAACTTTTCCCAAGACGAAGCGGGTATCATTAGAACCATCCTCCTCATATTCCTAGGTGCCTTTTTCACAGGTGTTGGTCTATACAACAAACTGGGTAAATTTGCAGGAGCTGGTTCCATCGTGCCCATCACAGGTTTTGCAAACTCCATGGTCTCCCCTGCCATTGAATACCGCTGCGAGGGGCTGTCCACCGGGTTGGGTGCAAAACTGTTCACCGTTGCAGGGCCTGTGCTGGTGTTTGGCATTTCTGCCAGCATCGTTTATGGAATTATACTGTGTATATTTGGAGTGTAGCATTTTGAGAACCATTTATTTTAATAATTACCCCAAAATTTTAGGCCACTACGGTGTGGGGGGTAAGACGGAGAAGGAAAGCCCCGTTGCCAAAGATTTTCACCAAGTGTTTGACGACGACTTGTGGGGCGAAGATACCTTTGAAAAGTGTGAGCGAAAGATGTACCTCAGCGCAGTACAGGGAGCGATTGGCGATGCTGGGCTTACGAAAGAGGATATCGACGTCATTTTCGGAGGTGACCTTCTCAACCAAATTATTTCTGCATCCTATTCTGCACGGGAGATGGGTACGGGATTTATCGGGTTGTACGGTGCGTGTTCCACCATGGCCGAAAGTTTGCTGCTCAGCGCAGCATTTGTGAATGCGGGATATCTCAACAAGTGTATTGCCGCAACTTCCTCCCACTTCGCAACGGCACAGCGGCAGTTCCGTGCCCCTCTGGATCTTGGCACTCCTCCAACGCCCACAGCTCAAGTGACGGCAACGGCTTCGGGGGCCTGTGTGGTGGGGAGCGGTATGGGTGGTTCTGCCATGATCACCTCCGCCACCATCGGCAGGGTCATTGACTACGGCATTAAAGATGCTTCCAACATGGGTGCCGCCATGACCCCTGCGGCATTGGAAACCATCATCACTCACCTAGAGAGCACCAATACAAAACCCGAGGATTATGATTTAATTCTCACGGGAGATTTGGGCATTTTCGGCAGAGACTTGTTTGTTGATAATGCCAAAAAATTAGGTTATTTGTTCGAAAACTATACCGATTGCGGAGCTGAAATCTTTAAGGGAAACAAAAATGCCCCCTGCGGGGCTTCGGGTTGCGGGTGCAGCGCACTGATGCTCAACTCCCACTACTTGCGGCTGATGAAAGCCAAACAATTAAGTAAAATACTGTTCTGTGCAACGGGTGCCCTCATGTCCCCCACCAGCACCTTTCAGGGAGACAGCATTCCCGGGGTTGCACACTGCGTATGTTTGGAGGCATGTCTATGAGTTTCGTATATACTTTTTTAATCGGAGGAGCCTTCTGCGTCATTGCACAACTTCTCATTTCCAAGACCACCATGACCCCTGCAAGAATTTTGGTACTCTATGTGGTTGCAGGCGTGGTGCTGTATGCCTTTGGCTTGTACCAGCCCTTGGTTGATTTAGCCGGTTCGGGTGCACTGGTGCCCTTAACGGGATTTGGTTATGCCTTGGGAGAGGGCACAAAAGAAGCGGTAAAAGAGATGGGATTACTGGGCGCATTTGTAGGCGGCGTGAAGGCCACTGCGGCGGGTATTGCAGCAGCAGTGTTCTTTGGATTTATTATGGCTGTGTTGTTTAAGCCGAAGGTCAATAAATAATCGGGAAGGTCTTTGTCTCCACAATCATCTCGGCACCGTATATCATGACGTATACGCCAATGAGAATACCCGTTAGGCTTAAAATGACGTCCGATGCTCCTGCGGGGTTTGATAAGATGACCACACCCAATGCAATCTCCAACAGGCCAAAGATGAGTTTAAAATACCACTTGTCGTTTTGTTTCACGGCTTTTAACAAAGAGTCATACAAGTTATAAACCCCTTTGACGATTGCCCACACGGCCAAGAACAGGGAGAGCAGCACCACAGCCGGACGGCCCAGCAATGTACCCGAGATGTAGGAGATGAGGGCTAAAATACCCAGGGTCAGCACCAATATCCACAGAATGCAGGAGGGAACGTTTCTCTGTTCTTTTACCGTTAAGAAGCGGTAGAAAAGCGTTAAGCCGCTGAGAAGCAGTGCGATGGTTGCAAACAGGGTGATGGATTCCTGGGGCATAAAGATGGTGAGCAGGCCCAGTGCGATAAACACAAAGCCCATTATATAATTGAAGATATTTTGTTTACTCATTGTGTGTTCCATGATTTCCTCCAAATAAGTATAGCTTTTATTATTATAACAAAAAATAGCCTTAAATAACATAAAGGAGATTAAATGATTATGACAAAACTGGATAAAATATTAAATTCCAACGAATCGTCCAGCTTCGATCCCGAGGGTATGTACACCGGCAAGCCTGTGGATCCCGACGAAAAACCCGTTCAAGATGCAGACGACCTGTAGCACTTGACAGAAGCAAATAAAAGGTAGATAATGAATCAATTATTTTAGGGCTCTGCCCTAAAACCCGCTTAGGGGACTTTTTGTAAAAAGTCCCCTAAGAACCCCAAAAACTTTTTGACATATATCTAATGTTATGTTAAGAAATTATCTTAAAAAAATAATACAAGAGGGGTCTAGGGGGAATTATTCCTCCTAGCGGGGTTTGCGCAGCGCCCCAAGAAAAAATTACACACTTAAAAATATTTTGAAGGAGGGTATATTGAAAAAATATAGGCTGGACACCACCCTGTTTTTCACCCTTCTGCTCTCCTTTTTTTGTTTTATACTCATCCACGATTTGCTGGGTGAAACACTGCTTAAGCGCAGCGACTGGGACAGCTACACCCTGCAAGCTTCAAGATGGCTGATGGGTAAAGTGGACTTGGGGCAAAACTATCCTTGGCTGGAACTGGCCATCTATAACGGAAAATACTTCGTCTCCTTCCCCCCCATACCTTCCGTTGTAATTCTGCCCTTTGTGCTCCTATTTGGCCTAAACACCCCCAACAACTTCATTATTATACTGTATACACTGCTTACAATTGCTGTATTTTACAAGGCGTGCCGTCACTTTGGACTGCGGGATATCTATGCCGCCTTTTGGTCTGTGTTTGTGGTGCTGGGCTGCAACGCCCTGTGGATGTCCACCAACGGGGGCGTATGGTTTCAGGCACAGGTGCTCAACTTGCTCTTTTGCGGGTTATCCCTTCTCTTTATTGTAAAAGATAAACCGTATCTCTCCTTCATTTCCCTGGCTTTGGCCGTTGGGTGCAGACCCTTTTCCGTTTGTTACTTCCCCGCACTCATAGCCTATCTTTATTTCAAAGACAAACGCCCCCTGCCAGCCATGAAACGCTTGTTGTCCCAGTGGAAGTTTTTAATTGCACCGGCAGCGATTGGCCTTTGTTATTTGCTATATAACTACATTCGCTTCGACAGCTTTTTTGAATTTGGGCATAACTATCTCCCGGAGTTTATGGAATCTCCTCAGGGGCAGTTTAGTTTATCTTACGTGCTTGTAAACTTTTATAACCTGTTCCTCCTCCCCTTGCAGATTACTCCGAATCTGGGGCTGGAATATCCCTTCTTTAACGGGTTTATGTTCTTTATTGCCAACCCACTGTTTGCAGTATTTTTTGTTTATCTCATAAAAGATGCAATAAAAAAACAGCTCGGGGCCATTCATTGGGTACTGGTCGTAACCCTTGCCGCCAATCTGTTTTTTTTACTGCTGCACAAAACATTGGGAGGATGGCAGTTTGGTGCACGCTATACTGTGGATATGATCCCCTTTGCGTTTTTCTTCCTGTTGCTGTGCGGCATAGGAAGGCCAACAAAATGGGAAATGTTTTTGGCAATCTTTGCGCTGATGTTTAACGCTTATGGTGCACTGGCAATTGTGCTGTTGTCATAAGTGTTGTTAAGGCTAGCCACCAGTTCTTTCTGGCGGTTTAGCATGTACATGTACCTTCGTTTCGTGGCTTCAAGCTGAAAAACTGCATAGTCGATGAGATCGGGTTCGGACACGCTCTCAAAGTAACTCTGTGCATTTTTCCAAGCGTTGTACGCTTCTCTTATTTCCCTGGCGTCATTGCTGCTTATACTCATTAAAAAATCACCTCACTGGTTTTTATTGCTTTCGATCTGCTGATCTACTTACACTAAGTATTTCCAAAAGAGATGATTTTATACAATTAAAATATAAAAAATTATTTTTTATTTATATTTGCACAAATATATGCTGAAACTTCTATTTATTCAGCCACTTGCGCAATCTGCCCGAATAGATGATGGCGATGCGGGAATAGCAGAAATCATAAATAATAAACACAACTTGTGCAGCAACCAGTATGACCCACAGGGGCAGTTCCATGGGCAGATCCTCAATGAGTACCAGATAACACAGGAAATACATGCCCGCCAGTGCAGCATTAAAATACAACATCTTGAGCACCATCACGGCAAATTTATCCTTCATACGCTCCACGATATGCTTAAAAATGCCGTAGTGGCCAAAAAACAACACGTAGGGCAACACCCGAACGATGTTGGGCATGATGAGCAGCGATACCGCCGAGGCAGCCACAAACATGAGGAATGCCAAGAGGCTCTCTCCCTCGATCATCAAACCGATGGCAAACAGAGAGGATACGAAATACATAAAAAACCTACCCGCTGGCAGGATGCACGAGAGGTATAGGAAAATCAGCGTAAAGGCCAAAAACATGGCAGCCAAACTCAATCTCTTGGACGGTGAACCAAATGTCCGAATATTCATCGCTTTAACCTCAACAACAAGAACCAACAGAGCAACATGCGTCCATACACATCATACACGCACAAATCCGGCAGCAATCCATCCCTCCATCGGAGGTGGAGGACGATCGGTTTCCATAAAAGTTGGTATACCCCGATTGAGCGGTTTGGTTGTATGCTGCGGCATACTCTGGGTTGGTGGGGTCCATATTATAGGCCATGGCAAAGTGCTGCCTAGCACCGTCGTACCACCCCCGTCTGAGCAGAATCATACCCTTTAGGAAGTGCCACTCCGCATTTTGAACGGGAATGGCGTCCAGAATGCTCTCGGCGGCAGATAAGTTGTTTGCATTGATACACTGGCGCACCCGTGCAAACTGCTGGGAGTATGCCCCGGAATAGTAACCCTTCCCTTGGGAACTTTGGTCGTAGCCCCCCATATAGGTGTTGGAGGACGAAACATCTTTTGTTAATAAATCATATGCTTCGTTGATCTGTTTTAGTTTTTCCTCGTATGCCTTAGCCTGGGGCGTACCCGCAACCCTGTCGGGGTGGTAGCGCTTCACCAGCTCACGGTATTTCTTTTTAATTTCTTCGGGCGTTGCATCGTGCCCGACCCCCAATACCTTATACGGATCCATGTTGTAAATGCTTCCTCTCTACTATATTCATGCCAACACCCGGCAATCCTGCGTACATAATGTTGTCGAGCACCTCTTTGTGGCGGTTGAGTTTAAGGGAACAGTAGTGGTACGACGCTTGCTTTAACGAAAACATCAGCGAATACTCCACGTCTTCCCTTCGGTATTCATGCCCATAGGCTGCGGCAATGGGGTTGTATCTCCCCCGTTTTATATCTTTTTCCAAATCGTCCAATGCATCTATTAAGTATACCCATCGACCGATATTATAAGCAAATTCAAAGAGAGAGCTGCTCTCCACGTAGGGATTGGCAACCACAACCTCTGCCAGCATGAGAGCGGATTCGTTGGCAATCTCGTCAATGTTGCCGCACCGCTTGTTTTCAAGGGCACGAATGTTTTCCATTCGATGATTGACTGCCCTATACGCTTCGAAGTATCGCTTCTGTGCCTTCCCAAACACTGGGCGAAAGAATGTGTGCAGCAACCAAGCCAGTGCACTGTGATCATCTGCAATATTATCCAGCAGCTTTCCTTCCGTTAACAGCATGTTCACAGCTGCCGCACCCCCCGCCTCGGGGGAATGGGCCATGAGCCTGCGCATAAAGGGGTTAAAGGCACACCCTTGGGTCTTATACTCCGGTTCCTCTTCGGACAAGGCGGAATATAACAAATACAGGTACGCACAGTCGAAGTGCAAAAAACCCCGGGCAAAAAAGGAATAGCGGCTGTTGATGCTCTTGCACAGCCCGCAGTAATAGGCTTTATAAATTTTTTCTTCCTCTTCCGAAAGCTTTGCTTTACAGGGTTTTATGTATCCAAACATCAGCTTCTCCACGTTACATAACGAATATTATATCATAAATCTGTAAGGGTGTGAATATCAATAGAAAATAAAAATTGAGGAGCACAAAACCAATGAAGTATTTAAATGTTTTAAGCCACACCGTCATGCCCTTTCAGGACCTCCACGACATATTGCGCATATATTCCCTGCCCCTATATGCTTTTTTAGAATTAAATCCATCTATTGATGTGTATTGCCTCGTACAAGGCCAAGTTGTCCGGGTGATCGACTACGCAACGGCCAGTGCGCAAAAGACCCATACCATTAAAAAAGATGAAAACGTGCTGTCCATTGCCAAGAAATACTGCCTGAGTATTGTTTCCCTCCTAAAGGCCAACCCCAACCTCTATCCCAAAGATTTTGTGTTTGGCAAGACGATTATTCTGCCCTAACAGCTATCACTTAAAAACTTATTGTATTTTCTCCTTTGTGTGTTACAATATTTTTATAACATACAAAGGAGAATCGTTTCGTGAACAAAGGGATCGTGGTTGCGGGGAATTTGAGCGTTGATTATGTTAAAGAAATAGATGCCTTTCCAAAACAGGGTATGCTTGCAAACATCTTGAGCGTGGAGCGCTCTTGCGGCGGTTTGGGTTGCAACACATCCATCAGCTTAGCTAAGCTGGATCCCACCCTTCCCTTAAAAGTCGTTGGCCTTGTTGGCAAAGACGACAACGGGGATTACATTTTGGGACAGCTTTGCAAATACGGCATTAACGCAGATTATGTGGAGCGCATCGGAGAACCCACTTCCTTTACCGACGTGGTGTCTGTGAAGAGCGCCCAGCGCACCTTCTTCCACTTGCGGGGGGCGAATGCAAAGCTTGCAAAGATACCCGAGGGAGCACTGGAAGACTGTGCCATCCTCCACTTGGGGTATTGCCTGTTGCTGGACGAGATGGACAAACCCGACAAAAAATTTGGCACCCACATGGCAAAGGTGCTGAGTGAAGTACAGCGGCTGGGGGTGAAAACCTCCATCGACGTGGTGAGCGAATCGGGGGAACGATTTAAATCCGTGGTCATCCCCTCCCTGAAATACACAAACTATTACATTGCCAATGAAATGGAAAGTGCTCTGGTGACCGATCTTCCCGCTCGGGATGAAAATGGCTGCCTTTTAGAAGAAAACATCCGCAAAATGTTGGACAAACTCTTTGACTACGGGGTGTCTGATCTCGCTGTGATTCACGCACCCGAGGGTGGATATGCCAAAAGCGAAAGCGGTGAGTATACCTTTGTACCCTCCTTGCAGCTCCCACAGGGATACATTTTAGGAACAGTGGGTGCGGGTGATGCATTTTGTGCAGGCGTGCTCTACGCCCTGTATAAAAACTATGGGGTTCAGCGTGCGTTGGAACTGGGGTGTGCCAGTGCGGCCTGTTGCTTGAGCGCAGCCGATGCCACATCGGGGGTTCGATCGGAGGACGAGGCCTGGGAGTTGTTCTACTCAAATAAATTAAACGAAACGGCAAAGACAATTGAATCATAATACGAAAAGTTTTTTAAAGTTACTATTTAAACTCAGCACGCCTATCGTGCTGCAACAGCTCTTACAACAGGGCATGTATTTGTTGGACAGCCTGATGATCGGCTCCCTTGGGCAAAACGAAATTATCGCCGTGGCGAATGCGGGGCAAATTTCCTTTTTGTTTAACGTGTTCATTTTTGGGGCTTGTTCGGCTGCAACCATCTTTACTGCACAATTTTTTGGCAGCAAGGACAGCGAGGGAATTTCCAAAACTGCGGGAATCACAGTGATGTCCTCGGGAATTATCATGCTTCCCTTCTTTTTTGTATCCATGTTTGTCCCCGAATTTGCACTGTCCATCATCAATCCCGATCCGAACATTGTATCGGTAGGCAAGGATTATTTGCGCATCCTCTCGGTATCTTTTGTGTTCACTGCCATTTACTTATCCTTCATCAACGTCCTTCGGGGCATGCGTAAGGTAAATATCTCTTTCTATATCAGCATTTTTACCGTTGTGCTCAACTTTTTCATCAACTATGCCCTGATATTTGGCAACTTTGGAATGCCCCGGCTGGGCGTTCAAGGTGCGGCCATCGGCACAACCATTGCCCTTGGATTTGAAGCGCTGTGCATCAGCCTGTATTTCTTCTCGTCCAAAAACCCGGCAAAGATTAAGCTTCACAACTTATTTCATTTTAATAAACGGTTTGTCACGGGGTATTACAAAACCGCCAGTCCCATCATTTTAAACGAGATTTTGTGGGCTATAGGCAACTTCTCCATCATTGTGTTGTACAACCGACTGGGGTTGGGTATGGCCGGAGCCATGGCTGTGTTCGTTGTCATTGAACGCATGTGTTATGTGTTCTATCAGGGAGTTGCCAACTCTGCGGCTATTATGGTGGGCAACAAGATTGGAGAGGGAAGACCCGATCTTGCCTATTCCTACGGAGGCAGATGCTTGACCATCGGCCCGCTGCTGGCCGTGGTCTTGGGTTTTACGGTTATTGGCCTTTCCAGCTTAATTGTTTCCCTATATTCATTGTCTGCCGAATCGGTGGCGATGCTTCAGTTTATGTTCTACGGATTGCCCGCAACAATGGCCATTTGCGTGTTTAATTACATTAATTTGGTGGGCGTACTTCGAGGAGGAGGAGATACGAAGTTTTGCACCTTTTCAGACCTTGGGTGCATGTATCTCATTGGCATACCCGTTGCCTACATGTTGGGATTGGTGTTTCACATTTACCCACCAATCGTTTACTTTGCGTATATCTTCTCACAGGATCTGACAAAGATGATCATCGGACTCATTCGGTACCGCACCAAGCGATGGATCAACGACCTCACAAAAACCGTGGGTGATATCATCAAGACTCAAATTTAACAAAATAAAAACCCCGTCGGACACAACATCCAACGGGGTTTTTTAAATCTTATCGCAATTTGTTTAAATCTGCAATGTCCACACTCTTCTCAATGGTCTCACCTTCTCGCCAAATGGTGACTTTAATGCTCTGGCCAATGGTTGATTTTGAAATCTCCGCCTTTAACTCCTCGTAGGTTGTCACCGACTTGCCGTTCACTTGGGTGATGATGTCGTAGGTGAGAATGCCTGCCAGATCAGCGGGGCCATTTTGGGTTACACTGCGCACCATGACACCCGAGGGAACCTTCCAAGTGTCGATATCCTGTTCGGTTACGTTATCGCAAGTGATGCCAATGCCGGGGCGCTTCACGCTGCCCTCCATGATAATCTGTTCAGCGATTTCTTTGGCAACGTTAATGGGAATTGCAAATCCCAAACCTTCCGAACTAATGGGGTTGCCGTATTCGTCTGTTCCCGCATAAATCCTCTTGAGGGTGTTGATTCCAATGACTTCACCGTTCATGTTCACAAGTGGACCACCCGAGTTACCCGCATTAATGGCGGCATCCGTTTGAATCATGTTTTGCACTTCACCGTTAAAGTTCATTTCACGGTTTAGGCCAGATATGTATCCAACCGTAACAGAGCTGGACAGTTGCTCGCCCGTTGGGTTTCCAATGGCGATCACTCGCTCACCCACTCTGAGGCTCTCTGAATTTCCAAGGGGAGCAGCATCGAATTTTCCTTCAGCTTTGAGTATGGAAATATCCGTCACCGGGTCGTTGCCAATGAGTTGGGCTTTTACGATGTCCCCGTTGTCTAAAATGATTTCGTAGTAGTCGCACTCTTCCACCACATGGGAGTTTGATAAGATATATCCGTCTGTTGAAATAATGATACCCGAACCAAAGTTTTTCACAACAGCTGTGCGCTCCACGCCCCTTTGATATCTGCGCACATATCCCTTGATGCCCACTACAGATTTTGTCATTTCTTCGCAAATATCTGCAATTTTATTTTCGCTCTCGGGGATATTAAAGCCTTCACCGCCAATCTTTGGTACTTCGGGCGGAGTTACCACAGGCTGCTCTTGAGGTTCAATGGGCACTTCACTTTGAATGATTCGGTTTTCAAAATTACTTCTGGCCGATGCAACGTTATAAAGGATGAGCCCGCCAACCACACCGCCTAAAATCAAGCAAGCCAAACAAATGGAGATGACAGCTGCAATGAGCCCTCCCTTGGAGCGATTTTTTGATTCCTGTGCTTTGCGGTATCTATAATACTCCTCGAATTGATTTTGCATTTGTTGATTTTGAGGAATATCACTTTTTTGAACCTCACTTGGCTCTTTCACATCTGCACTGGCATCGGGATTGCTTTGATTTTGCGTACCGTACAAGTTGCTCGAATATTGTGAATAATAATTTTTTTCGTCCATATTCTAAACTCCTGTGATTTGGTTTTGTTGGACTTATTATATCCTTTTATTATTAACGCAGTATGAACAACATAGTAAAATACTGTGTTCATTATCAAATTTTATTTTTTAAAAATTTGTGTACGCAGCTTTTCCGAATCCCAGTTTGCAATATATTTAATATTTTCGTCGGTCATAGGCTGGATGGTTAAACCCAGTGCATGGATGTTTTCCATGCAGTACATGGCTCCGCACAGGGTTTCTTCGATGGCCATGGCCTCTTGCTCGCCCACGGTATAGAGCATACTGTTATCTTTACGCTGAATCTTTGCTTCGTTGGAGAGATACACCAACTGATCGGGATATAAAAACACGGTAAACAGTTTGTTTAACTTTTGAACATCTGACATTTTATCAATTAAATACGGTGTGTTGGAAACGTAACCGCCCTCGGCCTTGGCAATGCTGCACTCGGGGAAAGATGGCAGGTTCAGGGATGCAACGATTGCATCGTTTGCACCTTTGTGAATTTCCAGACACTTGTCCGCATCGTCGTGGGTGGCGATAATGCCGTGGTTTTCCATGATAATGACGTTTACTTCCCCATCAAATGCTTTGATTGCAGCAACGATTTCTTCGGTGAGGTAATAACCGGGGTTCACCGCCGGAACGGACACACAGCCGTACCCAGCGCTGTTGATAATATCCACCGCTTTTTTCACTCCCCCCACGGCACAGGTGAGCACATTGGCATACACGCTGTGGGTGTGTGCAACGCAACGCTTAAGGGCCGAATGGAATCCCGCTTCCACGCTGGGACGTCTCTTTTGTTCACCGTTAATGATTTGGGTTGTTGCAATGGCAATGTCCATGGACTCCTTGTTGTAATCCCTGTCCTGGTTTTTGGGTGTATTTGCGTGATATTTTAATATTTCAGAATAATCGATGGCAGCAAAACCGTCTGTCTCGCTCATCTCTTTTAAAAGTGATCCCGATCCTTTGATGGCCATCAGTTTGTCATCCAGTTTCACAGAGGTGTTTCCTCCGCCTCCCTGAATATAATCCTGTCTCAAACCAACGCCTCTTGAGATTTTTACTAAATCCCGTAAACCCTCTAAATACATTTTTGTCCTCCAATTAAATTAGTTCAAATATATATGCACTCTCCGGCTGTAACGCCAGAGACAGTACGCCATCTTTTACTTCCACTCGTTTGCCCGTCAACCTGCACACGCCCTGCTTAAACCCTGCGCCCAGAAGAATCCTGCGCTCATCGTCGGATATCAGGCGTGTTTTTTTAAACAAATCGATGGTCACCCGTTCTATTTCCCGGGACTTGCTCACAACTGTTAGGAAGTACCCGTCCTGTGCCGGGTTGCCAAACACATCCCCGTTGTTTTGTATAAACCGAAGGATGGCCGCCACGTCGGCATTACAGGGGTAGAATACCACACCTCCCACCGACATTGCATCGGCTCCGCTGCGAATCTTGGAGAGGTGGACGTAGTGGGCGATCATCTCACTTCTGGTAATTTCATAGGGTGCACGGTTGAACGGATCGGTAAAACCGTTCATGCCCGTCTCATCCCCGTAATAGATACACGGAATGCCGGGCAGGGAGAATTGCAGCACGCTGCACAACTTTTGCAAGATAAATCCTCGCTCGTTTTGCTGGGGTGTGATGTGGAAGCTTGCCTGCTGTTCCCTCGTCAGCTCGTGGGGGTCGATCTTTGTTGATAATGCCGTGCGAATGCGCTCGATGTCGTGGCTGGACAGCAAGTTCATCAAGGAATAATACATGGGCAGCGGATAGTTGAGCCGCTGGGTAGACAACTGCCCGCACAGCTCATAGGCATCAATTCTGCCCACACAAAAGTTCACCAGTGCGTTGCGCAGCGGGTAGTTCATCACGCTGTCCAGAGCATTTCCCAGGGCATACTTTCGATGGATGCCATAACTTTGCTTAATCGTGGCATCTTCCCACACTTCACCCAGCACAATCGCTTCGCTGTCTGCACTTTTAATGGATTTGCGTATTTCACACAACACGTCATCGGGTAATTCGTCCGCAACGTCTAAGCGATACCCAGACGCTCCCCGATCTATCCAGTGTTTTAAAACGTTGTCTTGCCCTTTGATGATGTATTCCTGCCAGTCCGGGTCGTGTTCGTTCACTTCGGGCAGGGTATCGAACCCCCACCAAGCCCGGTAAGTGTGGGGAAAATCAAAAAAGTCAAACCATTTAAAATAGGGTGATTCGGGGCTTTGGAATGCCCCCAAGCTGCTGTAGTTGCCATTTTTGTTGAAATAAACGCTGTCCGAACCGGTGTGGGAAAAAACACCGTCCAGAATGACGCGAATACCCATTTCCTTTGCTTTTTTACACAGCTCAATAAAATCCTGTTCGCTTCCCAAAATCGGATCAATCTTTTTGTAATCGGAGGTGTTATACCGATGGTTAGAATCCGCTTCAAAGATTGGGTTTAGATAAATCAAGCTAATGTTTAACTTTTTTAAATAGTTTAGCTCTTCGGTGATCCCCTTGAGGGTACCGCCGTAGAAATCGCAGGGACGATAAAAAGATTCCCCGGGTAAAGGTTTAAACACGGGAGGTTCATCCCACTTTTCGTGGAGGATAACACTCCTGCCCATGCTCCTGTGATATTCGATTCCGTTTCTTGCAATGGTCTTGTCGTGGCAATTGAATCGATCGGGAAATATTTGATACATGATGCTCTTTTTAAACCACTCAGGGGTATCGAAAGATTTTTCATAGACCGTCAATTGAAAGGCCACGGGGTTTTCCAAATAAATATCCCCCACACTGCTGTGCCTGTCGTGGCGGGCACCATAAAAAAAGTTACCCCTGTCGGTGACGATACAAAAGAAATACCAGATCACTTGGGGTGTGCCGGGCATATCCACATGGGTAATGAAATATCCGCTGTCCCGATAGGTTTCAAACCGTTGTTCACCCTTGTCGCTGAAGGTCACGAGATACACGCTGTTCACCGCACTTTGCAGCACGCGAAGGCGCAGGGTGACTCTGCTGTTGGTCACCACTGCACCGATGGGCTCCCGGTATTGGGACAGCGCACAATCGTGAAGAGTCGTGCGCTTTAGTTCGTCATACATAAGCTACCTATTCAAGAGGCGTTAAGTGCCAAATCAGGTCGTTATACTGGGTTATGGTTCGATCCGAGCTGAACACGCCCGCCTTGGCAGTGTTGATGGCTGCCATCTTGTTCCACTTCTCCTCATCTTCGTAGGCTTTGGTAATTCTTGAAAACGCCCGTGCGTATGACTGGAAGTCGTAGAGCAAATAGTATTTGTCTGCCCTGTCGTAATCGCCAAACAGCAGGGATTGATAGATGTCTGAAAACTGCCTGTTCTCCTGCACGGGTAAAGTGTTGTCGATCAAGCGGGAAAGGGCCATGCGCAGATCCGGATCTTTTTCAAAGTATTCACCGGGGTGATAGGATTTAAAGTTTTCCATATAGTTGATTTCATCCACCCTTGCGCCGAATATAAAGATATTGTCTCTTCCCACCGCTTCAAAGATTTCAACGTTTGCACCGTCCATAGTGCCCAGCGTCACTGCACCGTTTAACATAAACTTCATATTACCTGTGCCCGATGCCTCCCGTCCGGCAGTGGAAATCTGCTCGGAAATGTTAGCTGCGGGAATTAAAATCTGTGCCGAAGACACGCTGTAGTTTTGCAGGAACACCACCGTTAGCTTATCTTTTGTTCTCGGGTCGTTGTTCACCAATTTACCCACCATGTTGATGAGTCGAATGATGTTTTTTGCCTTGGTGTAACCCGGAGAAGCCTTTGCTGCAAAGATAAAGGTTGTGGGGGGTATGTGCTCATCCGTGCCCATAATAATTTGGTTGTACAGGTGCAGGATGTGGATCACCTTTAACAATTGCCGTTTATATTCGTGGAGCCGCTTTGCCTGCACGTCAAAGATGGTGTCGGGATCGATGACGATGTCTTGGGTCTGCTTAAAATAGTTGGCAAGTTTTACTTTGTTGTTGCGCTTTACTTTTGCAAACTTTTCAAGGAAGGCACTGTCGTCCACAAAGTCCATGAGTTTTTCGATTTTTGTCCAATCCTTTAAGAACCCCTCCCCAATGCAGTCGCAAATGAGTTTATTCAACTCCGGATTTGCAAGGGCAAGCCACCTTCTCTGGGTGATTCCGTTGGTAATCCCCGTGAACTTATCGGGATCAACTTTGTAGAAATCCTTAAAGGTGTTTGTCTTGAGGATATCTCCGTGGAGCTGGGAAACGCCGTTGACCTTGCCGCATATGGCGATACACAGGTTTGCCATGCGCACCTCGCCGTAAGCGATGATGGCCATTTTGGAGATTCGATCCCACTCGTCGGGATAGTAGTTCCACAGTTTTTTGCAATAATCTTCGTTGAGTGCCTTCACGATCATATAGATTCGGGGCAGCAGGGACTTAAACATCTGCTCCGACCAGCACTCAAGGGCTTCGATCATGATGGTGTGGTTTGTATAGTTAAAGGTTCTTCTGGCGATGTCACACGCCTCTTCCCAGCAAAAACCCTCTTCATCCAATAATATGCGGATGAGTTCGGGAATAGACAGGGTTGGATGGGTATCGTTAATCTGAACGCACACTTTGTCGGGCAGGGTGCGCAAGTCGCCGTAGCGCTCCTTGTGGCTTCTCACCATACTCTGAATGGTTGCAGATACCAGGAAGTAGAACTGTTTTAGGCGAAGCTGCCTGCCCTGTTCGTGGTGATCCTCGGGGTACAGCACCTTAGAGATGACTTCTGCCAATTCTTTTTCCGCCATGGCGTGGACGTATTCGCCCCGGTTAAAGTATTTTAAATCCAAGCGGTTGGCCGCCCGTGCGCTCCACAGCCGCAGGGTTGCGGGCAATTTGCTGTCGTAACCCATAATAGGCATGTCGAAGGGAACGGCGTACACCGAGTGATAGTTCTTGTGGACAATTTTTAACCCATCGCTCTCCCACACCTCTTCCACATCTCCGTCGAAGTGCACTTCATACTGCTCTTCGGGTTTTTCAATTTGCCAAACGTGACCGGACTCAATCCAGCTGTCGGGCACTTCCACCTGTTCGCCGTCCAGAATGCGCTGCTTGAACAAACCGTATTCGTAGCGGATACCGCAGCCCGTTGCGGGAAGGTTTAATGTTGAGAGTGAATCTAAGAAGCAGGCTGCCAGCCTTCCCAAACCGCCGTTGCCAAGAGCTGCATCGCTCTCTCGCTCTTCAATATCTTCTAAAGAAAATCCAAAGTCTTTGAGGGCTTGTTCATAGAGTTCATACTCACCCATGCTGATTAAGTTGTTGGTGAGGGCTCTGCCCATGAGGAATTCGGCAGACATGTAGTACAACCGTTTCAAACCCTTGCTGTCCGCCTCCACGTTGGCATCTGTCCACAAATCCACAAATCCGTCCCGGATGGTGTATCCCACCGCTTTGTAGATTTGGTCTTCGGCAGCATTTTCCACCGTCTTGCCGTAGTGACGCTTAAGTTTGTTTTGTATCTCCTGTTTAATCGTTTGTAAGTCTCTCAATTTACTACCTCCCGGTTTTTATAGTATATCGATGAACAGTTTGCCATAGGGCAGTGCAGAATTTGCAAAACTGTAATCCATCTTCATGGCGTTTGCGATCAGGTGGTACATGGATACTTTGTCGTTATAAATCCACGCTGCCTCCTTTATGGCGTTTAACAGTTCGTGTGCATTGTAGTTGGCAAAGGTGAATCCACAGCCCTCACCCGTATATTTGTTGTAGGGGAACACCGTATCCCGAAGCCCTCCCGTTTCCCGAACGATGGGTAATGTGCCATATCTCATGGCGATCAGTTGGGATATGCCACAGGGTTCAAACTTAGAGGGCATGAGATAAAAGTCTGAACCGGCATAGATTTTGTGTGCCAACACGTCGTCGTACATGATGCGCACTGCAACCCGACCCGGATAACGGTATGCAAGGTTGGACAGTGCATTTTCATACTCGTAGTCCCCGCTGCCCAGCACCACCAGCGCAATGTCTAACTGCATGGCTTCGTCCACAATGTGCATGAGCAGATCCAAGCCCTTTTGGGTGGTCAGTCGGGAGACGATAGAAAATATGGGCGTTGTCAAGGGGATATTTAAGGAAAAGGTTGAAATTAAGTCCTCTTTATTGGCATACTTGTCCTCAATGGTGGAAAGGGAAAAGTTTTTCACAATGGTTTTGTCTGTCTGTGGATTAAACGTCTTGTAGTTGATGCCGTTGAGTATACCCACCACATTCGCTCCCCTTGCGTTGAGGGCACCGTTTAACCCTTCGCCGAAGTAGTCGTATTTTATTTCCTCCGCATAGGTTGGGCTTACGGTGGAGATTTTATCCGAAAAAACAATTCCTGCCTTTAAGAAGTTGGCACAACCGTAACACTCTATGTTGTCCGCATTCCAATATCTGGTGTCTACACCCAGGAAATCACCCACAAATTCCAACGGGAACTTACCCTGATAGCCGATGTTGTGAATGGTGAGTAACGTTTTAATCCTACCCTGCATGGTTTCACAGTACTGGGTTTTGAGCAACATGGGGATCATGGCGGTGTGCCAATCGTTTACTTGGATCACATCGGGAACAAAATCCAGCATGGGGATGGAATCGATGACGGCACGGGTGAAGTATGCATACTGCTCCCCTTCCGCCATGCCTCCCTTGTATATGCCATATCCGAAGAAAAATTCGTTGTCGATGAGATAAACGCATATCCCGTCGTGCATCATCCGCTCAACGCCCACATACTGGGAACGCCAGCCCAAATCAATGGAAAAGCTGCAAATGTGCTCCACGCTTGCACTGTACTTTTCCTTAATGGATTTGTGGTAGGGGATCATCAGGCGAACGTCAAACCCCAGTGCATTTAACTCTTTGGGCAGGGTGCCCACCACGTCGGCCAGCCCCCCTGTCTTTGCAAAGGGTGCGCATTCGGCGGCAACCATTAATATTTTGGGCAGGGTATCCCTGGCCTTATCCGCTAAAAGTTTCTTCAGTTCCTTCTTCATGAACAGTATTCCATCCCTTTCAACCTAAAAAATCATCCAATATCATTATGCCCACATTGGCAAAGTATATCTTAAAAAAATCAAACGATAGAGCCTTTGCGGATAATCACCGGGAATCCGCTGTCTCCGATCAGCCTTCTGCCATCCCGAATATGTGCTGATTTATCTAATATAACGTTTTCCAGATGGCAATTTTGATGTATTTCAGTACCCTGCATCACGATACAGTTTTTAATGGTGGTGCCTTTACCCACAAACACATCTCTAAAGAGGATGGAATTCTCCACCTCCCCCTCTACCCAACACCCGTTGGCTAAAAGGCTGTTGTGCGCCATGGCATTGGCACCGTATTTAACGGGTGCAGCATCTTTAATTTTTGTATAGACGGAATTACCCGTATAGAACAAATCGTGCTGGACGTTGCGCTTTAACATATCCATGTTGAGCTTATAATAGGAAGCCACTGAGTGGAGCCTACCCACATACCCGTTGTGTTCCATGGCATAGATGCGCAGCCGCTTGATGTTGGGCATGAGTACGTCGGAAATAAAGTTGTACCGTCCCCTAGCGGTTGCATCCTCCACTAAATATTCCAGCAAATTCTTGCGGATGAGATAGATGTCCATACCCACCTTGTTGGATTTGGTGATGGTGGAGTTTAACTCCATGTCCAGCACCCTGCCGCTCTCCTCAGTGTGTATGCGCAGGTCTTTAAACCGCTCTCCGTCGTAATCGGTGTCCACTTCGGTGTTGTACAGCATGGTCACATCTGCATTGTTATCAATGTGAAAATCGTACAGTTTGTCGTACACCGAGGTGTAGAGGGTGTATGAGCCTGTGAGCAGGCAGTACTGCTGGGGCGCACGCTTCACGTAATCCATGGTTCCCCGGACTGCATCACATATGCCCCGGTAGATTCCCGTGTTTTCGTGGGTGTCGAAGGGGGGCAGGATGAACAATCCGTCGGTCTTGCGGGAGAGATCCCACTCCTTACCCGAACCCAAGTGGTCCATCAGCGATTTATAGTTCTTTTGGGTGATAATCCCCACGTTGCGAATGCCCGAGTTGACCATGTTGGACAACTGAAAGTCGATGGCCCTATACCTTCCTCCCACGGGCATTGCTGCCACAGAGCGCTGCATCACCAGCTCCCGAAGGTTATAGTTTTCCTCACCGGCATAAATCAAACCAAAAACATCTCTTAACATGTCACTACCCCCTCTCTAACCCACGATTGCCCTGGGGTTAATGGAATCCCCGTCGGAAATCACAGCGTTTTCACGGATCAACGCCTCATGGCCGATGACGGTGATGGAAACGTTTCCCCCAATGTTGCACTTGTTTTCCACCCTGCAATCCTCATCAATGATGGAGCGAATGATGGTGCACTCCTCCCCGATCTGGGTGTTTTGCATGATGATGCTGTCCTTGATGTGGGTTCCCCTGTGCACCACCACGCCGGGGAACAGAACGCTGTTCTCCACTTTTCCGCAGATGTAACACCCCTCGGAGACGATACTCGTCTTTATTTCTGCGTGTTTATCCACGTATTGGGGGGGTTGGTTTGGGTTTCTGGAGAAAATTCTCCAGTTTGGGTCGTGGAGGTTGACGTTGGGTTTTTGACCCAGCAACTCCATATTCGCCTCCCACAGGCTTTCAATGGTTCCCACATCCTTCCAGTATCCGTCGAAGGGGTAGGCGTAGAGGGATTCACCGTTTGCCAGCATGTTGGGAATGATGTTCTGACCAAAGTCGTTGTTGGATTTTGGGTCTGCATCGTCGCTGAGCAGATATTCCCGCAGTTTCTTCCAATTAAACACATAGACACCCATGGATGCCATGTTACTCTTGGGGTTTTTGGGTTTCTCTTCAAAATCGATGATCTTATAGTTCTCATCGGCATTCATAATGCCAAACCGACACGCTTCGTTCTCGGGCACCCGAATGACAGCAATGGTGGCATCCGACTGATTTTTCTCGTGGAAGCGGATCATGGCGGAGTAATCCATCTTGTAAATGTGATCTCCGGATAGAATCATAATCAAATCGGGATCATATTTTTCGATGAAGTAGATGTTTTGAAAGATCGCATTGGCTGTGCCCGAATACCACTCCCCTTTTTCTCCCTTCACATAGGGGGGGAGCACAAAGGCACCGCCGGTATTGCTATCCATATCCCAGGAAGCGCCTGTGCCGATATAGGCGTTTAACTCCAAGGGCTGATACTGGGTGAGCACACCCACTGTATCGATACCCGAGTGGATACAGTTGGAGAGGGGAAAATCGATAATCTTATACTTGCCCCCGTATGGTACAGCCGGTTTCGCCCGAAGCTTGGTGAGCACGCCCAGCCTGCTGCCCTGACCTCCTGCCAGCAGCATTGCAACACATTTCTTTTTTGTTATGACCATTTTGACACCCCTAATCTTTTAGTTAGTCGGTATTAGTTCAAAATAAACTGCAGCCAAAGGCGGCAACGTTATCCGTGCGCTGTGCGCGAACCCTCCAAAGGATTCGGCGAGTGTTGGTATTTCGGGAAGATTTTTTACCCCGCTGCCCCCAAAGCACATATCGTCGCTGTTGAGCAACTCACAAAGGTTTCCCTCAAAGGGAATGCCGATTGTGAAGTCGTAGTCCACAACGGGGGTGAAGTTGACGGCACACACCACATATTTTTGCTTGCCGCTCTTCTTTGCGCCGATACGCAGGAAGGACAGGGCACTCTTTTGGCTATCGTCCACGTTGAGCCAGCGAAATCCGTTCCAACTGTCGTCCACTTCATAAAATGCGGGACAGTTTTTATAGAACTTGTTTAACTCCCGGGCGTATTGCTGCATTTGTGCGTGCATGGGATAATCCAGCAAAAACCAATCCAGTTGCTTTTTGTTGTCCCATTCAATAAACTGCCCAAACTCTGAGCCCATAAAGGTGAGTTTCTTGCCGGGATGGGCAAACATAAAGCCGTTCAACGCCCGAAGGGAGGCAAACTTTTGCCAGTAGTCCCCGAACATTTTATCCAACATGGATTTTTTGCCGTGAACCACTTCGTCGTGGGAATAGGCCAGTACAAAATTCTCCGAGAAAGCGTAGTACATGGAAAAGGTAATTTTGTTGTGATTAAATTGGCGGAAGTAGTGATCCATGGACATATACTTTAAAGTATCGTGCATGAACCCCATGTTCCACTTAAAGGAAAACCCCAATCCTCCGTCGTAGGGTGGTTTGGTGATCATGGGATAGGAGGTGGACTCTTCGGCCACCGTGATACATCCCGCATAGTTGGTGAGCACCACTGAATTTAATTTTTTTAAAAATTCAACGGCGTATAAGTCGATATTGCCCCCCTCTTCGTTGGGGATATACTGCCCCTCACTGCGGGCATAGTTTAAGTAGAGCATGGAGGTGACAGCGTCCACCCGAATGCCGTCCACGTGGTAGTAGTCAAACCAAAACATAGCGGATGAAACCAAAAAGCTCACCACCTCGGGTTTGCGATAGTTGAATATGAGGGTGCCCCACTGGGGATGGTTTGCCTGAATGGGGTTCTCGTGCTCGAACAGCGCTGTGCCATCGAACTTCGAAAGGGCGTGTTCGTCCTTGGGGAAGTGGGCGGGCACCCAGTCGAGAATCACCCCGATGCCCCGCTTGTGCATCTTTTCAACAAAATACATAAAATCCTGGGGAGTGCCGTAGCGGGAGGTGGGGGCAAAGTAACCCGACACCTGATACCCCCAGGATTCGTCGTAGGGGTATTCCGTGATGGGCATCAGCTCCACGTGGGTATAACCCATGTCCACACAATAGCCTGCCAGTTCATCGGCCACTTCCCGATATGTGGGAAAGTCGTACCCCTCTTTTTTCTTCCACGAACCCATGTGCACTTCGTAGACGGACATGGGCTTTTTTTGCGGATCTTTAGAGACCCTGCGGCTCAGATATGTGTCGTCCGACCAAGGGTATTCGTTGATCCCCCAAACTTTAGAACCCGTCTTTGGCGGGGTTTCGGTGTGGAATGCAAAGGGGTCTGCCTTGAGCACCACCGAACCGTCGTAGCCCACGATGTGATATTTGTAGATATCCCCGTCCTTGAGCCCTTGAATGAAGGTGAAGTGTGCCCCTGTGTGGTGATAGATCATGGGATTTTTCTCCGGATCCCAGCCGTTGAAATCCCCCACCACTGAAATACTCCGTGCGTTAGGGGCAAACACACCGAAGCGGTGAGCGCTAAGCTCAGGTATATAGTGGCAGCCAAATGTTAAATATGCTTTTTGTGCCTCACCTGTGTTGAACAAAAACAAATCGTCCGCGTTGACATATTTTTGTATCAATTTCTCTATTGCTTCCATATGCCCCCCCTGTTTTCTTTCGTTAAAATATGTGGATTAAACTGTATAGATAAATCTATCGTCCTTTTGTTTCTTTGCTGTCAGCTCTTCCCGTTGTTTTTCATACCCCGGGCGGCCCATCAGCGCAAAGGTTGCAATCTTACCCTCTTCCACGCCGGGTTGGTCGAATGCATCAATGTTTAAGAACTCTCCTGCCGCCGCAGTGGCCATTTCAAAGAAGAAGAGCAGTCCGCCAATGGTGTATTCGTTTAGTTCGGACAGGGTGATTTTGTTGTTCATCTTGCCGTTTTTTGTGACCGCATGGATGGTTGCAAGCAACTCAGATGCGATCAGCGTGTTCAGTGTGCTGCCGAACAGATAGTCCGCATCGTACATATTGATATCCACTTTGGGGATTGTCACTTTGTTTGCAAAGTTCTCCACTTCAATAAAGGTGATAATCTTATCGAAGGGGCCTTCGTTATAGAGTTGAATCTGGGAGTGCTGATCGGTAACGCCGATGGTGCGCACAGGGGTTTGCCCACAGTTGACGATCTTTCCCTGGTTGTCTGTGCGTTTGCCCAAAGATTCCGCCCACAGTTGGCAGTACCACTCGGAGGTGGGTTGCAGGGCATCTGCATAGGGCAGCATGACAGAGATGTTCACACCCTTGTTCATGGCGATGGTGTACATCATGGCGTATAGGTATGCAGGATTTTCATATACATCCCCTTTGGTGCACTGCTCGTCCATAGCTGCACAGCCCCCAAGGAGTGCATCGATATCCATGTTGAGCACAGCGGCAGAGAGCAGACCAACGGGGCACATCACCGAGAATCTTCCCCCCACACCGTCGGGCACCACAAAGGTTTCGAAGGCGTGTTCGTCTGCAATCTTTTTCAAGTTGCCCTTTTCTTTATCGGTTGTGATGACAATGTTTTGCTTAAAGTTATCCCCCAGCTCTTTTTTGAGCATGTCGAGAATAATCATAAACTGGGAAATGGTTTCAACGGTGTTACCCGACTTGGTGATGACGTGAAACACGGTCTTTTTTACATCGATTACGTCGAACAGGGCAGCCATTCTGTCCGGATCAACGTTATCTTCTACATAGAACTTAACGCCCTTGCGCACATTGTCGGGCAGTTCGTTGTACTTTAGGTGCTTGCAAGCTGAGAAAATGGCCTTAGAACCCAATGCCGATCCTCCAATGCCCAGAACCACGAAATACTGATAGTTGTCGTTGATTTTTTTACCCAGTGCTTTGATGCGCTTGACGATATCCTCTTGGTTGTAGGGAAGGCTTCTCCAAGCCATGGCAGCCTTTTTGTCCCCCATGGCTTTGTGTACTTGATCGATCCGTTTGGCTTCTCTATCCAGCTCCTCCTGGGTTATTCCCGATTCCACTGCGCTTTTGAGCATGTTGTTGAAATCAAAAGTTATTGTTCCTTTTTTCATTGTTTCGTCCTCCATTGTCATTAAATAAATTTATCTTCCAAAAGTAGTGGCCAGCTTTTTAAGCTTACTCACTGTTTTTGTATCGAATTCATCTTCACACAACCGCCACTGCCAGTTGCCCTGGCCTTTGGACGGAATGTTCATCCGGGCATCGGTGCCCTTTCCCAAAATGTCTTGCATGGGGATTAAGCAAACATCGGCAACCGACCCATAAGCCAACCGTATGAGTTTCTCACTAATTGTTTTTTCATCACACTCCCCCAAATAGTCCCGCAGATATGCTTTTTCTTCCTTGGGCAGGGTTTTAAACCAACCCACGGTGGTGTCGTTGTCGTGGGTTCCCGTATAGATCACACAATTGTTGTTTAAGTTGTGGGGAAGGTATATGCTGTCTTTGGTTGGGGAAAAGGCAAAGTGCAGCACCTTAAGCCCAGGAAATCCGCACTCCCGCATAAAATCGAACACCCCTTGGGTGAGCACCCCTAAGTCCTCGGCAATGATGGGCAGTTCCCCCAAGTTATATTTAAGGGCGTTAAACAAATCCATGCCCGGACCCTTCTCCCAATGCCCCGTTGCAGCAGTGATTGCACTCTTGGGGATGGAGTAGTATGATTCAAATCCACGAAAGTGATCGATTCTCAAATAATCGAACAGGGTTAGGTTGTGGGCAATTCTGTTCACCCACCACTTATACCCGGTTTCCTTTAAGTAATGCCAATCGTACAATGGGTTACCCCAGAGTTGTCCATCTTTTGAGAAGTAGTCGGGGGGACACCCCGCAACGTTTCCGCTCTTGTCAAACACATGGGGGTTGGCCCAAATGTCTGCACTGTCGGGAGCCACATATATGGGGATATCGCCGATTATTTCAACTTCTTTTTCAAGGGCGTAGGTTCTTAGTGCATACCACTGTTCAAACGCCAAATATTGCACAAACTGATAAAATTCAATGTCTGTTTCGTTGTCCCTTGCAACGCCCATAATGGCCGAAGGATGACGCTCTTTTAATTTTTCATCCCACAGCCAATAGGGGAGGTTGTCGGACAATTTTTTGATCACCAAAAACATGGCGTAGTCGTTGAGCCAGTGGGAGTGATTGATTTTAAATAGTGTGAATTCCTTTTTGAATTTCTGAATGCCCCGGTTGTACGCCAGCCGAAGCACTAAAAACCTGTTTTCGTACAACAAGGAATAGTTTACAGCTGCGTCTGAAACGTCTTCAAACAACTGTGCGTGTTCCTTCACCTCGTCGGCGGTGAGTAAACCCTGCTTTTGCAAAAGGTTTAGATCGATAAAATACGGATTGATGGCATATGCGCTGATGCTTTGATAGGGAGAATCGCCAAACCCCGTCTGGGTGATGGGGAGCACCTGCCAATACTTTTGCCCTGCTTTTTTTAATTTATCGACGAATGAATGGGCAGGGCTACCCAATGTGCCAATGCCGAATTTCCCGGGTAAGGAGGAGATTCCCAGCAGTATACCGCTTCCTCTTTGCATATGTGCCTCCGATTGTTCACTTATTACTATTATTGTGACTGGTGAACAAAATAATTCGTCTGCTGCGCATTTCTATATTTAAGCAATTATATTATATACCATGTCATCAAAAAAATCAGCATTTTTTTAAAAAAATACTGATTAATATAATTCGAGACGTCTGTTTTCGAATCGATGGCTAAAAGACGGGGATTTTGGCTTTTTATACAGAGTTTTGGGCGTAAGTGTCCTCACGTATGCAAGGGTTAAACGACGAACGCCCAAAAAATATCTCTTCTTTTTCTTCTTATTTTTTTTACATACCACCTTGCCAACGGGCACCAGGGTTTCCAGCCGGGGAACGACAGTTTTTTCCACAAACCATTGGTAGCGCAGTTTCTTATGGGTATTCTTTTTTGCTCTCTCTTGCACAGGCGGCTTTGCTTGGGGTTGTTTCTGTTTCCTGGGTTTTTCCGCCTCCAGCTTACCCTTGCACACCAACGTGTGGATGGGGGGCAACCGGTATGCGGGCACTTCCCATCTATAATACGCTTTCTTTTTCTTCCCCCAAAAGCTCATGTTTCTTTCCCCTTTTCTTCTTATCAAAAACCACGTACAGGCAGGGTAATACAATTAATGTGAGGATGGTGGAACTTAACAATCCACCCATGGTGATCACCGCCATGGGGCGCATGACCTCCGAACCCGAACCCAAGCCGATGGCCAAGGGGATCAAGCTCAAAACGGTTGTGAGCGTTGTCATGATAATGGGGCGGAGGCGGGAGGTTCCGGCTAATATAATCGCTTCACTTCGCTCCATTCCCTCTTTTCTCAACTGACCGATTTTATCCACCAACACGATTGCATTGTTGATCACGATACCTACCAGCATGATTATACCAATAAACGATGCTAAATTCAATGTCCCATTCGACAAAATTAGTGCTAAAATTCCTCCGGTGAATCCAAGGGGTATGGAGAACATAACCACCAAGGCAAACCGAATGGATTCAAACTGAGCGGCCATGATTAAAATAACCAGCAGAACGGCCATAATCAAAGAGAGGGACAGCCCCGAAAAGGCTTCGTTTCGCATGCTCTCCTCTTGCCCAGCCTCAAAGCTTACGTTTAGGGGGAGGTCTAGCTGCGCGATCTTTGCGTTAACTTCGCTGCTCACACTGCCCGCATCTCTGCCCTCGATCTGCCCCGATACGCTCACCAGCCGTAAGCCGTCCATGCGCTCAATCTTCACCGGCCCTTCGCCGATGGTCACACTGCCCACTTCGGAATAGGGAACCACCATACCCGCCGGGGTGAGCAGCTGCACACTGCCAATGGTGTCGATGGTTACATCGTTGGGGTATTTGAGAATCATCTTGTATTTCTTGCTGTTAAGGGTCATCTCCCCCGTCTCCAAACCCTCGATCTGGTTTTTAACCGCACTGAGCACCCCAGCGCTCACCAGACCGTAGTTTGCAGCTTTAGCAGGGTCTACGTTGAGCAGCACTTCGGGCATACCTTGGGAGATGGAGGTGGACACGTTCTTAATACCCGGTGTGGATAAAAATATCTGTTCCACCAGATTCGAAACGTATTTTAAGGATTCTAAATCGTTGCCCTTAATATCTAAACTGTAGTTGCCCCCCATGGCTCCCCCGGTGGCGGCAGTTGCAATGGCGTTCACCGAGGCAACAGAAATATCTGCTCCCGTCACGTTTTCCATGAGCTGACGTATTAATTCTATGTTTTGCTGCGTGGTATAATGCTTATCTTTGTTTAAAAAAACATCAATGGTAGTCACATTGCTGCTCCCGCTGCTAAACACACCACTCCCCCCGGCAACTTTGGTGGAAAAGCGTTCAATGTCTCCCACTCGCTTGAGTTCCGTTTCCATATCCGTTGCGATGGCATTCATTTGATTGATGGAAAGCCCCGGTTCGGAAATGGCTTTAATGGAAATCTGCCCTTGATCCACCGAGGGCATTAGTTCCATACCCACCATGGGAATGAGCATAACACTGCCGAGCAGCAAGAGCACAGCAGCACCGATGACCATTAATTTATGCTTGAGTGCCCCCGTGAGCATTCTGCCGTACAGCTCCTGCAACTTGTGGAACCCACGATAGGACAGGGATTTGGACTTTTCTTGGGGTTTTAACCGCACAAACAAACAGGGAATTAATGTGAGTGCACTGATGAGGGAAACGATCAGCGCAAAGCTAATGACAAAAGACGATTGCCCAAAGATTTCCTTGGCAAGACCTTTAGAGAACACCATGGGCAGGAAAACCGAAATGGACGTTAGCGTGGATGCAACGATGGCGCTGCCCACCAGCTTGACGCCCCGAAGGGCAGCGTCTTTAAAGGAATACCCCTCGTCGTTCACAGCGTGCATACTCTCGATGACAACAATGGCGTTGTCCACCATCATACCCACTGCAATGACGATGCTGCCCAGTGACACCAAGTTTAGGTTGATGCCGATGAGACTCATGAAGGTGAAGGTGAGTACAACAGATAAGGGGATGGACGTTGCAATGATGGCAGAAATTTTGAAATCCCCCAGGAACAACCACAGGACGATCACCGCCAGCAGCGCACCCAGCAGCAAGCTGGACACAACGTTGGAAATGGAATCGTCTATAAATTTTCCCTGGTCGCTGACGATAAATATATCGAAATCTTCCCGGTTTTGGAGGGAATCCACAATGTTTCTGGCCTCTTTTGCAATGTTCACCGTATTGCCGTTTTGCTGTTTGTTTAAGGAAAGGGTGACACACTCGTTGCCGTTCATTTTTGCAATGCTGTTGGGCTGTTTGTCGTACAGCGAAACAGTACATACGTCGGACAGTTTGATCACATTACCCGAGGGCAGGGTGATGGGCAAGCTCTTTAGCTGCTCCAAAGAGTGGTACTCGTACTTGCCCCGCACCAGCAGTTGTTTCTCGCCAAACTCAATGCTGCCCGCAGGGATATTTACATTTGCATACTTTAAAAAGTTGGAGAGGTATTGGGCGTTAATGGAATATTGGTTCAACCGCTCGGGCATTAAGGTGAGGCGAATCTCTCGCTCCACACCCCCCGCAACGTCCACCGAAGCAACGCCGGAAACCTGCTCCAGCATGGGTTTAATCTCCTGCTCCACGGTGTTTAACAGTTCCACCATATCGGGTGCACTCATGGCAAGGGTGACCACCGGCAGGGAGTTGATGTTTACCTTAGAAACCACCGGGGTCTGGCACCCCTCGGGTAATTTACCCACAATGGCATCTGTCTTTTCTTTTATACTTGCATTTTTTTCAATTAAATCCGAACCGTATTCAAATTGAAGAGCCACGATGCTCACATTTTCATAGGAGGTGGACGAAATGGATGTGACCCCATCCACTGTGGCCGCAACGTTTTCAATTTCTCTTGTCACCAGTTCTTCCACTTCGGAAGGCCCTGCCATGGGATACACCGTGGAAACAACTGTGATGGGCAGGTTCATCTCAGGGATTAAGTCGGAGGGAATGTCTACCAGAGATACAACACCAAAGGCCAGCAGCGCAATGACAATCATCAAAAGCGCTACAGGACGTTTGATGGAGAGTTCAGTTATCTTCATTGAATCCTCCTTAAGACACGACGCTAATGAGACTGTTTTCTTTGATAGACGGGGTGATGGTGGCTACAATGTGCATGGTTTCATTCACACCCGATATAATCTCCACACTGTCCTTTTGGATTAAACCGATCTCCACCGGGGTTTTAATCGCTCTGTCGCTTTCGATCCGCCAGACGTAACACTCTTCCTCAGAGATTTTAACGCTGAGAGCGGGCAGTACAAATGCTTTTTCCCCACCTGTTGATAAAATCTTCACATTCACCGCTGTGCCCACCATATAATCTCCCTCTAAAGCTTCCGCTTCAATTTCATAAAGCCCCGTGTTCATGTTGAGCAGGGATGGAATTTTTGTTATGTTTGCAGAAATTGTATCGTCTATCAGCACGGCATCACCCACGTTTAAAGAGTTCGCCACTCCGGGGGCTGCGCCGAAGGAGACTTTTGTCACTCCCTCTTGAAACAGCAGCAGTGCAGGGGCCGTGTTGGACATGGGCTGATGTTTCTTCACTTGCAATTCTGCAACTTTACCCGACACGGGTGCAGTGACAGTGGCATATTCCTTAGCCTCTTCTGCCATGGCAAGGGCCGTCTTTGCCTGATCCAACTGTGCGGACGCAACAGATTTGGTGGAGGGCACCACGTCCTCGGTTAAATTGTTTTGGCTGTTTAAGGCACCCGTATACTGGGTTTTTGCCATGTCCCGCTCGATCCTCGCCCCTTCGGCCTTTGAAGAAGCTTCGGCACTGGCCTTGGCTGCATCGGCATAGGCAGTTTTTGCAGCTTCAAAAGTGGTTTGCAAAGAAAGGTTGGTGGGTGATGCTTTATATGCCGCTTGTGCGGTTTCGAATGCTGTTTTTGCTTCTGTCTCCAGCTTCTTGGCAGAGGTTGCCGCACTGCTCAGCAGGGAATAGGAATCGGATAGAGCATCGTATTGGGCTTTTGCTAAACTGACGCCGTTTTGCGCCGCAACCTGCTGAGAGCCCAGCGTACCCTTCACCACCATGTTGTAGTTTGCCTGGGCAAGCTTTACTGCATCTTTTGCCTGGCGAATCTGGTTGTCAAAGTCCACTGTGTCCAGTTGAAACAACGTTTGCCCCTCGGTGACAGTATCTCCTTCTGAAACATATACTTCCGAAACATAACCGGGATATTTTATGATAACTGCCGTATTTTCCGCAGGAACAATACGCCCCATCATCTCGGATGAAGCGGATACATCCTTTAACTTTGGTGTCACAGCTTTTACAGCGATCGCCTTTTCTTTGGGCACCTCGGCAGCCGCTGCCAGGGAGCATCCGGATACGGTTGTCAGAATGCAAAGCGTTGTAATTATGGCTCCCAGGCATTTTTTCATTATTGTTACTCCTAATTAATTAAAAAAATTTTCAAACTAAATTGTAACATATAGTTGTTTAAATATTGGAACTAAATTGTAAACTTTCTATTATCATTGCATTTTTAAACAAAAAGAGATAAAATATAACATCATAACAATGTTTTGAGGTTTATAGCGTGAAAGAATGTTTAATGACTATTTGTACCGCAAGTGAAACGGCGGAATGGAGTTTTCGATGAATAGAGCTGTTTCATTTTTTATCATACCGGCAATGGTTTTTTTGAGCATCACCCAATCCTGTTTCGGTTCCTTTCCCGAAACGGAACCAACCCCCACGCCTGAGCAAACCGTTGTGAAGACCCCAACTCCCACCGCAACACCTCTGCCCACCCCTGAGCCGACAGTTGCACCCACTCCGGAACCCGAACCAACCCCCGAGCCAACCCCTACCCCCCATCCCTTTGCCCAGCATTTTTCGGACAAGGAGCTGTCGGAGATCGACAACTTTTCAAACAAGATGTGGAGGTATTCCAATGTTGGACTGGGCGTTGAAGTGACTGTTTCGGACAATGGATTTTTTGCAGAAGTGTGGAGTGACAAACTCTGCATCCAAAGCCCCATGGCCGATTCAAAAGATAAGACCAAAAAACTTTCACCAACGGCTATTGCCAAGAAAAACGGTGCAGTGCTGGCTATTTCGGGAGACTATGCGGGAACAAAAGCCAAGGCAGGTGTGATCATTCGCGGGGGCGAAGTATTGTCCGACGGAAAGAACGAAGATACCTTAGCCATACTACCCGACGGGGAGTTGAAAGTGTATAAAAAAGGGGAAATAACGGCAGAAGAGCTGTTAAACCTTGGGGTTATGGATGCCCTGAGCGTTGGCCCCATCCTGCTTGAGAACGGCGAATTCAACGAAGATGCAAAGAAACATTCGGCCAACAAGGCAAACTATCGTGTGGGCATTGGCATGGTTGAACCGGGGCACTATATTGCCATTGTGACAACAGACAAAATCTCCCTAGAGGAGTTTGCAGGGCGGTTTTTGGACTGCTCCGTGGCCTACAACTTAGACGGCGGTGCCGAAACCTTCATCTCCTACATGGGGGATCGGATCAACACCTCCAAGTACTCCAGCTACAAGCAAACCCCCGCCGATGTGACGAATGTGCTGATCTTTGGCAATTCACCTCTGGTTAAGTGACGTTATTCAAGTAACCCAAACAACATTCGTCTGTGCCCCTGAGTAGATGGGCACAGCCCAGGGCAAACAAAATATCCTCATTACAAATGTCCAGTATGGCTGCGGTTAAACCCTGCTGCATGGCTAAGGTGAGAAATGCAGCACACAGCCTTTGGGGTTGGGGCAGACCAAAGCTTATGTTTGATAGTCCGCAGAGTATTCCCGTTTGGGGATACTTTTTCTTTATTTCATCTATTCGTAACAGCGCATCTCTTGCCGAAGTATCATCAACTGCCAGTGGTCTTAAAGAAATATCCACCAGCACTTCAACTCCGCTGCTTAAAAGTTCGTCCACCAGTTCTGTTTCAGTATGGTGAACGATGACTTTTGTCCTACTTTTCCTCTTTAAAATATCTCCAATGAGCAGATCACAATTGCCTTTGTTCAGGGAATTGACGATACAGTTCTTCTGAGCGCTGTTGAGCCCCGCTTGTAACACTTCAACGCTGGGGGAATCGATACACACCCCGCAGTTGGTGTGTTGTTCCACCAGTTGGATACAGCGCTTCATGGCCCCTTCTTCGTCGTCCATCACGGCTGTGTTGATATCCAGAAAATGTGCCCTTTCCTGCATCTTCGCCCAGTGAACCACTTGGTCGTCCCGCAGCATGGCTTCCCTCATGTCTGGCATGGAACTGTTTAACTTTTGCCCAATTGTAATCATGTAGAACTCCATTCTGCCATTCACTTATAAACTATTTCCAAGACCAAAGTTCGCTGTATTTCCTCTCTCCGCTCTTTAATATCCACATGGCTTTTGCACCCTCCACCCTTTCGATCAAAGCCTTACCCTCCTCATAGGGCAGGGTGAACAGGGCTGTTGAGAGGGCATCGGCCGTGGCACAGTCCTCCATCACCACCGTGACGGAAGCCACATGCTGGGCGGGATAGAGGGTGGTTGGGTCGATGATATGGTGATACTTCTGCCCATCCACTTCAAAAAATCGTTTGTCGTAGGCACTTGTCACCACCGAAGTATCGATAGCTTCCACAACGGTTAAAATCCCCTCCCCGTGAGGATTGTTGATTCCTACCTTCCAAGGTTTGCCCCCGTTGCTCCCCAGAACCTTCACACTGCCCCCCGCATCGATGAGGCCGTTTGCGCCAAGTTTCTCCGCTGCTCTTTCAACCGCAAAGCATTTGGCAATTGCACCTACGTCCAGCTTCATATTGGGGTCTTTTAACGTCACTGTACTCTTCTCCTCATCGAGGAGGATATCGTTCATGTCCACATGCTGTGCCGCTTCTGCTAATGTTTTCGCATCGGGTATACCCTCTTTCCAAAGGGATGTGACACGACCCATGGCAATGTTCATGCCACCATCGGTCAAAGCATACATGTCCTTGCCAAATTTCAGCAGCTCAATGATTTTTTTATCCACAACAACAGGTCTTCCCCCGCTGTCGTTGATGGTCTTTAGGTTGTTCATGTGATCGTATGTGTTGTATATGTCGTATAACTTGTGATCGTATGCGAGTTCACCAAACAGTTGATCTACACAGGCAGTAAATGACTCTTCACTCTCAAAATACCCCGTAATCGTGATGACTGTGTCGAACAAATCGTACTGAGTCATTTGATATCGGCTCACACTGGTGCACGAGGTGAGCATCAACAGCGACAGCACCAGCATGAGAAACTTTTTTGCGTGTAATACTTTGGTGATCAGCGCTGTGGCAACCCCTGCAACAATACCCGATATCACCAGAATGGGCAGGTAAAACCAAAAGTACACCCCCGGGTATAGCACAGTTAACACCGCCAGTTGGGTTACGTTGTGTAAAATGGCCCCTGTGATGCTCAGCAAAAGCAAGGAGGTTTTGGGCAAAATCTTCATGAAAAGAATCATGAACAAAAGTGCCACCATACCCCCTGCAAAACTCAGACCAGCAGCAACTGCCCCTCGGATAAAGAATATGAATGCCGATTTTAGGGCTGCTATTGTTAGAGCTTGGGGAATACCCACAAACAGCAGGGCAAACATCACTGCCACGTTAGAAAGACCCAGCTTTACCCCGGGTAACATGGGCAGAATGGGGGGCAGGGAGTTTTCAATCAAACTTAAGATTAAGCATACGGCAAAGAGCAGTGCGGTTTTTGTGAGTGTCTTTGTTTTATTCATGTGGTGGCATCCACCTCCATGTGTTGGGCTGTAATGTTTAGAAAAATTTGATTGGGCAGGCAAGCTGCACTCTGCCCCGCAACGGAGATTTTTCCCGTGTTTATACAAACCTGATCGGGGCAATTGGACTGAACAAAGCTTGCCACACCATCCCGAACCTCAATGCACACACTGCCTATTTCTATGAACTTGTCCTCGCCTATCCCCCCCCGGTATTTCAGTTCGTTGCCCAAATAAACTTCCGCATACCGTTCATTAGACGATGCAAAAAATGGATAGAGCAGCCAAACCAGCAGGGAAATACCCAGCAAGAGTGCAACGATTATACAATCTCTTTTTGATGCTAATTTCATAGAAACTACTATACACTATTTTTTATACTTTCTCAATCCTAATGGTTTGGGCAAAATTAGTATATTAACAAATATTTAACATAAAAGTGCCTCGGTTCTGTTGACAACATTGCGGCATATATGTTAATGTGTATACGAATTAAGTTTCAAACCCACAAATAACGTTCAGTTAGGAGGGAACATAGTATGAAAATTAAAAACATCAATGAACCGCAGAAGTTCTTTGAGAAACTTCAGCACTGCCAAGGCAAGATTGAGTTGGTGACATCTGAGGGCGATAGATTGAATTTAAAATCCACCCTTTGTCAATATATCGCATTAACACAAATGTTTAAAGATGCAACAATTTCTGAAGTTGAACTTTTGGTTTCCGAACCCGAAGATCTCAACCTCATCCTCGACTACCTCGTACGGGGATAACCGCCTTAAAAAGAACAAAAGCTGGTGTCAAACATCAGCTTTTTTTATTTCTATTCAGTACTTTATTGTTTTAACTTCTGTTGCACGTTGGAGGTGCGGGTGCAAAACAATCGCTTTTAAAATCGTTACTTTGCAAGTGCAGTTCTTGCAGCGTTTCCAAAAATGCCTGCTCCACTACTTTGCTGAGTTGATGTGGTTCCATATTGATACGGGCATTGATGACAACCGAAGCTCTTGAAGTTTCGTTATCCGAACCGCTGTATTCCGGTTCGCTGTCTGCAAAACACATGGAAGTCTTGATAAATCCGGCAGAACTCACGGCATACACCTTTAAATGGGCAATTTCCTTGCGCTCTTCCCGCACTGCCTTGGATATCTTGTTCATAAAACAGGAGCAATACTGCTTTAAGCGAACGGGGGATTCCCCCAAAACGGTGGCAGTACCGTTATACCAGCCCAAAAAGCCCTCTGCCCTGCCGTACGTATCGTAATCCAGCTCCATCAACTCCCTAGAGACGTGCTCTGCGCCCAGCAGCAGCGGCAACAGTTGCTTCGGGCAGTCGTCCTTGTTGCCCACCACAATGGAGGCTGTTTTAAACTCCTTGGCAAGAAATTGGGCAATTTCGTCCATCTCGGCTTTGCTGTACAGATCGCTCTTGTTTACATAGAGGATATCGGCTTCCTCAACTTGTTTTTTAAACAAATAGTTGATTTCACTTTCAAAACCACCGTTTTGTTCCATCATCAACCTGCGCGCACGCTTGGGATCCACCACCACACAGAGAGGGCACAGGGAGAACTGGCTGCTGTGTTTGATTTGCAGTGGCCGGAAGATAGAGGCCACCAAATCTGTGCAGCTCCCCACCGGCTCCGCTAAAATGACATCGGCAATATCGCCCCCTTGCAGGGCATTTAACCGCATTGTAAATTCTTCAAAGTTGCAGCAGAAACACCCCCCCGCCACTTCCACCACCGAGAAGCCGTGGGCCTTTAAATAATTTGTGTCCACTAAGTCGCTGCCCTGGTCGTTGGTGACGATGCCAACGGTCTTATTTTCTGCAATGAGCTGCTTTGCAAGCTCCAGAATTGCAGTGGTTTTTCCGGCGCCCAAAAAGCCGCCGATCACACATAGTTTTGTCATATCCCTCTCCGTTAACGAAAATAGTATTCCAGTGCACCCTTGCTGGGAAAGGTTCCCGCAGTAATTTGCTCCCCGTCCACGATGATTAACGGCAGCTTCTCCACCTCAACGCCCTCAATGGCACAAAGCTCTTTAATATGCTTTAGCTTGATGACATCCAGATCAAAGCTATCTTGCTTTTTCTGCCGCTTGGTCAAAATCTCTATGACGAGATTGGTGGTGATGGTGCAGGCGGTACACGGCTGCTCTAGGCTGACCACCTGCACTCTCCTTCGATTCATTATTTGTTCTTCTTGGCAACATACTCGCCGATGACGCGTTCCAGCTCGTCGCCGGCGGGGATGATGCTGACATATTTGATTTCACCGTCTATGCAGATTGTGGGAATGTTGGACACCCCAAGTTTTAACATGCACACCACGGACTCTTTGTCCTTCACCTTGTGTTCGATGTAACGAACCTTGTCGCCAAAGGGAGCTGCGGCTGCAATCACTGCCTCCATCATATACTGGCAGGGTGCACAGCTTGCGGAGTCCAGGGTGATGACATCGATGACCACCTGTTTTTCAGCCGAGTAGTCGGGCAAGTTGTATACAATACCTTCCAATACATTGGTGTCGTCTAAGAAGCTGGATATTTCACCGTATACTGTGGATGCCACCGCTTTGATGTTGTTTGGAGGTGTATCGAAGGGAATATCGCAGCCGGGAGATAAGATGTAACCCTTTTTGCCGCCAATTTCCATACAATTCTGTGCATCCCGCATATTGTCGGTGGGGGTGCCAAACAGCATTGTGAGGGTCAGTTTAATATTACCGCCAAAGGATACGCCGTATTTTTTGCAGATGTCTCGCACGTAATCCAAGGGGATGTTTTCGTCGATAGAGATGTTTTCGGGTTTACATTTGCACATCTCCTCCACATTGTTTTTGGCGTTGCCGCACACAAAGAAGGATCCGGGCACACCCAAGCTGCGGCAGTAATCGAATATCTCTGTGCAATAGGGGGAAACAAACTGTGCAAAGGAATCGGGGGAAACCTGAGAGGTCATGGGGTCTACCACTGCAATAATGTGGCAACCTGCATCCACGTACATCTTTGCCGTATTTTTTGCAACGTCACAGCAAAACCGCATTAAATCGTGCATGGCCTGTTCGTCGTCATACATTTCATAGAAGATGTCGGTGCCCTTTAAGTGCAGCGCCAGCGTAAACGGACCAGTGATCAAACCGTACAGGGCAATTTTATCCCCAAGGGAAGCACTCATTCTGCGAATAGCATCGAGGACGATGGGGAAACGTCCATCCTTTTCTGTGGGAATTTTTATATCTTTTAGAGAAGCGCCCTCTTCTAAAATATGGGACTGTACCGAAGGTGGATTGGAATCTGCATATTGCAGCTTGCAGCCCATGGCCTCTGCCTCCACCTGTAAATCAAAGAGTACGGGTAAACCGTCGGCGCGGTACTCCTCATATGCCTTCATAACACCGTTGTAGATGTGATCTGCACTGTTGAAATATTCTGAAGCTGTAACACCTAAGAGTTTTGCTGCGTGGCAGCCGACAAACGGAACCCACGGAGCGCGTTCGGTCTGCTTGTTGAAGATGGCATCGAGTACCAATTGTTTAGAATTCATGGCGTTTCTCCTTTTTTTATTTCAATTGTATCAATTTAAATTTTATTAATATTGTTTTATATTTTGATTATTTGTAAAATGTTGCAGTGATATGCCACCGAAAGCAAAGAGATACGGAACAACAGACGGCAAAGAAGACAAAAACCCCATGTTTTAACAACAACGTATATCCCTCCACATCCCGAAGGCAAGGGAGAACACTAAAAAATTCTCTGATACTGTCCCCCCCTTGATTTAAAAGTGATGACCAAAAGGAAAAGTCGCTAAAGCGGGTGGGGATCAGCCAAGAGGGCAGTACTTCTAAAATACTGGGCAAGGACAGGGCAAACCCCAAGAAAAAAACAAACCACCAAAACTTGCGAAACAAAACGAATCGCCGTCTCAACCAGCGTAAACCACGCACCAACAAATAGACCGCTGGAATCAACAAGGGCACCACAGCCAAAAACTCTGCAAGAAAGGAAATGGTTTGCCCCATGATTCGTACACGGGGAGTGCCCAATCCCGATGCGGCACAAAAGGCCTCTATATCCCTTCGCAGAGTGGCATCCGACCCACCGGAGAGTTCCACTGCCCGAAAGTTTTGGCTGCTATCCTCATCTGAAACGCAAAGCAGTGCCAGTAGGTGCTCCCCTTGAAATACACCGCGAATGATACGCTTTGTCCCATCTACCTCAACAGTTTTTCCCACTACATCAGTACTGCCAAACAACTGCCAAGCCAGTTCGCTGGACAGTGCACACCCTACGCCGTCGGTTATGCCGGGAGCTGTCCCCTCCAGATATTCTGCTGGCCACACCAGAGTTGCTTCTCCGCTAAAGAGTATGGCATCTGCCCGCACTTCCCTCAATTCGGTTGAAAACAAAACCTGCTCTTGGGACCAAAAGCTGGGCCAAAAAGAACTCTCGCCCTTGTGTTCAATGGAATACATGCGCACAGCCCGCACAGTCTGCCCACTGATGGGGGCATCAAACCGCAAAGACATGGGCGGATACAGTGCTGTTATGGATCGGGCATTGATAAAACCCGCAGATAGCAACACACATAAAAACCCCCACAGCAGCACATCTGTTATGATTCTGACTCGCTTAGCTTTATTTATTTGAAAGGGTTGATTGGCTGTATGCTCTGAGGGCACACCTGTCTGTTCCACCCCGGAGATTAATTTCTCGTCCGTCATGTTGTCCCTACCCGCACATGATCTCCTGCAACCACCGATTTGTTGCTGCCAGAAATCACGCAACTCTCTCGCCCCACCGGCCCCTCCACGGCTGCCAGATTGTTGTCCGAGGCGATCAAATCCACAGGCACTTGAACCACAGTGTTTTCCACCCCCAATACCGTGCTTTGTTGTTCCACTGTGAAAATAAAATAACCGGAATTGTTGGAGTGCAGGGCAGAAACGGGAAGACAAAAGTCATACATATCCTTGCTCTGCACGATTCGTATGTCTACCGTCTGCCCCATGACCCAATCCCCCTGGGGCAGGTGAATGGTCACGGTCACAAACTCACGTTCATCGGGGGATGAGATTCCAGACAGTGTGCCGGTGACTGTGGGATGATAATACATGGACCCTCCCCCTGTTGCCACCTCACATTCATCCCCTACGGACAGTTTTTCCGCATGGGACTTATGCATTTGCAGCCGGGCTTCAAACCCCCTCTCGTTGTTCACAAAGGAAACCAGCGGCTCCTCGCCGCTCACCCTTCCCTCTTGCAAAGCTGCTGTCACAACTCCTTCAATTTCCGAATAGACAACACCTTCATTTGTCAACAGTGTCTTTAACTCATCCACCAGCTTCTCCTGTATATCGATATCCAACCGAAGGGAAACGGCACTTGTTTTGTTCTCTGCGGCTGTATCGGATGCCTGCTGGGCACTCTTGTTGTACTCCTGCTCTGCCTGTTTCACCAATGTTTTTGCATCTTCCACCCTTCGGTTGGCGTTTTGTTGGGATTCAGTTGCTTTATTTTGGGCTGCACTGAGGGCAGACTGTGCCCGCTCGGTTTCACTCTGGGCAGCCCTGTATTGCTGCTCTGCGGCAGCTTTTTCTTCTTCCCCAGCGTTTTCCCACTCCATCCGTTTTGTTTCCTCGTAACTTCTGGCTGCACTCAAAATCCTTTGTGCCTCGTATCGCTCGGCTTCTGCCTGTGTCGTTGTCGTATTCAAATCCTCCTGTGCCCGCTGCAGATTCCGCCTAGCTGCCTCCAGACCTGTCTTATCCACAGGCTCCTTGCGCATAAGCTTTTCGAGGTCTAGGTATTGTTTTTCCAACTGTGCACTCTCACGGCTCAATTTTTCTTGAATTTCATCTACATCCAGTTGTGCGATTTTATCCCCAGCGTTCACCCTTTGCCCAGTGCCCACCATCATCTCAAGAATTGTAATCCCCTTGGGCAGGGTGATGTCCAGGGTATTTTTTGCAGACACCACAGCTTTGTCCTTCACCGCTTCCACGATTTCACCTGGGGATGGTGTTGTAATGTCCACTCTGGCTAGTGTAACACCGCTGGTGCCCCGGGCGATGAGGGTTAAAACAAGTAGTACTCCAAAAAAGCGAATTATGTTCCCTCCGGCACGCCTTTGCTTGGGATCCGAAGACCGTATGGGAGCCAGCATTTGCGAAAAGAAACTGACAACGGCATTATGCTTGGCCGAATTTTCAGGAATTGAAGATTGCTCTTGTATATTTTTTAAATCACTACTCATGTGTTACTCCTTAATGCCCACGGATTGGATGCCCAATTCCAGATACTTTTGGCCGAACAAGAAGATCAGCGCAGCAGGGATCAGCATAAACAGCGATGCCGCCATGGCCACACCCAGCTTCTCGGCTACAATCTGGGGCAAATAGAGGGATAGAGGCCAACGGGAGGGATCCTTTAAAAAGGTCATGGGCTGTTCGATGGCACTCCAGCACTCCAAGAAACCCAGTACCATAGCCGACAATATGCCGGGCATACCCAAGGGTAATCCAACGGTAATAAATGTTCGGAAGTACCCCGCACCATCTATTGCGGCAGCCTCCAGCAATGCTCTTGGCACAACATCAAAACTTTTAACCATCATAAAGACGGGAAAGGCCGAAAAAGCAAACGGCAGAATGACAGCCCAAATGGTGTCCATCAAACCCATTTGATTCAAAACCAGATAGTTTGGCACCATGGTCACCTGAAAAGGCAGGAGCATTAACGTGATGTAGAGGGTTAACAGGAGCTTACGCCCCCGAAACCGAAAGCGGCTCATAGCCCAGGCAGCCGGGGCACCGATCAATAGTTGACCCAACACAGAGGGGATCACCAAGACAAACGTATTCCAAAACATCACAAAAAACTGGGGCGTATCCAACAGCAGCTCAAAAATGGGTGCAAGGGTGGGCCAAGTGGGTAGTATGGGCCACACAACCCTGCCCTCCGTTCCCCCAAGTACAGGCCCTAAGGTGGCCTTTAACTCTTCTAGCGGCATGAGACTGCCCATTGCCATAAACCATAGTACCCACCACACCAGCAAAGCCAAACAAAAAAGCAGTACGCCGGGCAGAATTACCCCCCTTTTACAATGAAAGATTTTTTTCATATCAATCTGCCTCCCGGAAGAACCGCTGCATCAGCAAAATAAATATGGCCAGCACACCGCACAGCAGCGTTGCCGCCGCACAAAGACGGCTGATATCCAGATTTTGAAACCAGTTGTTAAACAAGTGCTGCAACAGATAGATGGAATCGTTGGGATATGCCCCTGCCACCAAATACGCCTCTTTAAACACTTTAAAGCTGTTTAACAGAGAGAGAATGGAAACCAAACCAATGGTGGGGTATAACCCGGGTAAGGTGATATGCTGAAAGATTTGCCACGCAGTAGCCCCGTCCACCCGGGCAGCTTCATAGAGGGTGTGGGAGATGCTGTCCAACCCCGCCAGCCAGAGGATCATGTTGTACCCAGCGTTTTTCCAGAGATATGTAAAAATCAGCACCCAAAAGGCAGCGGACGTGCCCATAAAATCCATAGGCTGTGCCTTAAGCCCTATTAATACCGTATTTGCCAAGCCGTTTTGATGGAACAGCACCTGCCAGAGCAACACAATGCTGGCCACAGGTATTGCCATTGGCAATAAATACGTTGTTTTCAAGGCTCTTCCCCCCGGACGGATGGCACGGATTAAGAGGGCAATAACCAAGCTCACAGCGAGCAGCAAGGGTATGCAGGCGGCCGCAAACTTTGCAGTATTTTCTGCTGCCAATTGAAAGGCATTGTTGTTCATAACAGATGCATACCCGTTCAGTCCAATAAAGGTTTTACCCCGGGCATCAAAGAAGCTTCGGCGCAGAGTATCCAAAAAGGGAATTAAAAAGAATACTGCCATGCCTAACAAACTGGGGGCCAGAAAAGCGAAGGCCGCTAGGCCCTCACCTTTCACAGCGTTCCGTGGTGTTTTAAATTCTTTCGGCGAGATAATTTTTAATGCTTTGTTCAATGGCTTTCACGGCTCCTTCGAGGTCAATTTCACCTTTGCAGTACTTTTCAACAAAAGCCCACATCATATCGTTTTGTACTGTATCCCCTTTGTATGGCACTTGAAGTGCACCGATTAAAGCATCTGCATTGAAATTGAAACGACCTCGGTCATTCTCCTTCAGCTTCTCATTGATTCTGCCCATCTGGGCCGATAACCCTGAGTGCGTCACGGGCAATCCTGTGCCCGAACCCAACTGCTGCACTTCCAAGGAGATCATCGTCTGCATAAATTGAACGGCAAAATCCTTCGCCTCTGTATCGGCATATATTCCGGCAACCGTTCCGGGCAACCATGCGCCGGAAGCCAAACCGGGGAAGAGTGTTAGCTCCGAGCCGCTGCGCTCCATCATCAGTTGCATGAGTTGCAGATTATTGGCTAAAATTGCACCGTAGTTGGTTTGTTGTGCTGCATAGTTCACCAGTGAGCCGGGCACTTGGGTTGGTGCACCGCCTCCGCCTGATACGGCCACGTGTAATTCAACCCGATCGCCGTCTTGCTCTTGCACAAGGGCACATTTGTCGCTCATTGCCTTTAACACCTCCAAATATTGCCGAAGTGTTTGGATATTTAACTGATTGTCGGCTACGATTGTCGGGGCACAGGCAGGCCACAACACATCCCACAGTTCCCTTAGGTTGGAAAAATTCAGTTCAGCACGATCCCCTTCGGGAATACCCGCAAACGGGTCCGTTTCGGGTGCAGCCTTGCCGCCGCCTGCGGGTACATCTTTGCCGTTCACCACCAGCGCAACCAGATCGCCTAAGGTCTTAACCTTAGCCAGCCCCTCCGCACTTCCCATGAGCACGGGTATGGTGAACTGGGTCGGCAGACAGTATATCTTTTCATCTGTGCGATAGGCAGCCAGCAAATTGTTGTATATGTCACTGGTGTCTAACAGACTACTCAATTCTAACAACATTCCCTTCTCCACATAACTTGCTTCGGGGCAGCCGTCTAAAATCAGCACGTCTGGCCCACTGCCGTTTAGCAGCTGGGTATTTAAAGTTTTGATAGCATCTTGGGCAGAGAGGGCATTGTCTCCTGACAGTGCAACTTCATAGGTTATTTTTGAATCGGGATTCTTTTTTCTAAGCTCTGTTATGGCTGCACGCACCACAGGGTTGTCGTTTAGCGACCAAACGCTTAGTGTTTTGTTGGGATCAACGGTTGCATTTTCATCCCACACATATTTGTACAAACGGTTTGTCTGCGTGTTGTTCGACAAATTAATGAGTATGCTGCCATCTTGAAGGACGAAGGTCTTTTGAATGCTGCTGCCGGGGGTGCCCATGGAATAACCCGTGCTCTCAAGAACGGTTTGAATCGTTCCGTCCCCATGGGCACGTAATATCGTACCCTCGTAGGCCGTGAACAGTTCTCCGTTTCCATTGATGGCTAAAGTACTGCCCATACCAGGAAGACCCACCATTGTGATGGCACCATCTTTCTTTTGTTCGCCCCGGAAGTTTATTTTTGATGTGTCCACCTTTGTGCCGTCTGCCAGACGATATGCTGTGACACTGCCGCTCATATCCATCAGATAGAGACTAGATTCGTCCGATGTGGCTGCCGCTGCACTTTCAACGGGCAGATCGGCAATCTTGCTCCCAGTAGCCAGATCATACAGTTCCGTTTTGTTTGTCATACCCGAGTCGATGACAACCTGATTTTTTGTGTCCTTTTGTGCATCCCCTTGCTCTTGAGAATCCTTGTCCGACTCCTCTACCTGCACCAATCCACCGCTATTCCAGTCCAACAGCAATCGATTGCCTTTTAGTGCCTGCAAAACGGATATGAACACATTTTCACCGTTTTTTATGGCTCGGTCGATGGTTTCCACCGGATAAGGTAGAACGTCCCCGGTGGTTGTTAAACGCATCAACCCTTCGTTTTGTATGTATAGCAGTAAGCTATTATCCTCCAGCAGCGTTACATCCCGGACATCCCGAAACCGATGGGTGTTTGCCCCCGGCCCGGGTGTTTCACTCCAGTTGCTGCCCCCATCGACACTCGT
Organism: uncultured Clostridia bacterium; assembly: GCA_964453645.1. Lineage (GTDB taxonomy): Bacteria > Bacillota > Clostridia > Christensenellales > JAWKQI01 > CAYVRJ01. The sequence goes on along the minus strand of CAYVRJ010000004.1, from coordinate 61,669 downwards.
ATACTGTTTTTTAAACCCCTTGTCAAAACAAACAATAGTTTCGTTTGACAATTGAAAACTGAAAAACTCTCCGTCTACGTTTGGCGTGATGTCGGTTTCCACATAACGCCCCTCCCGGATGAACGTTGGTTCCTTTTCTTCTGCACTGCTGCAAGCTGCCAACAAGAGCAGACATCCAACTAATAGTAGGCACAGGGTTTGTTTGAATCCCTTCATTTTTTTATCCTTTCTTCATATTATATTTGATCTGTTTTTCAGTATATTTGGTCAACCTTAAAAGAACCTTAAAGATTTGAATAAAATAAAAAATACCCCGACAAAAGCCGAGGTTGTTGTTCAGTATCGCACTATTTTATTTATTTAAAACAAATTCAAAGGTAGCACTCTGTCCCGGAACACTTGTCGCATAAATCTTGCCACCCATGTTTTCCACAATTGCTTTGGCAATGGATAAACCCAACCCATAGCTGCCGTCATGCGCCCTGGATGGATCCACCCGATAGAACCGATCGAACAATCTGGACAGGTGCTCCTCTCCAATGCCAACACCCGTGTTTGTGATAGAAAAGACAACGTGATGTTTGGTTTGTTTCAACTCAATCGCAATGTGTCCCCCCTCGTTTGCATACTTAATTGCGTTGTCCAGCAAAATCTTAACCACTTGGGAAAGGCGATCACAATCCCCTTGGATCACAATATCCGGCTCAATCTGCTGGGTCAGTCTCAAACCTTTTTCATAGGCAACTGCTTCCATGGATAAAACCCCGTTGCAAACGGCATCACTCACATGAAAGGGCAAACGTTCCAAACTCATTGCAGCATCTTCTGTTTTTGCGAGATATAACAAATCCCCAACCAGCTTGCCCATGCGGTCGGTCTCTGCCCTGATATAGTTCACCCATTTTTCTTGACTTTCAACTGTACTACCCTTGTTGGCTAACAGAGCATCCGCATTGGCCCCAATGGACGCTATGGGGGTTTTTAACTCGTGGGAGGCATCTGCAATAAACTGCTGCTGCTTTAAATAAGCCAGTTCCACAGGGCCAACGGCACGTTTTGCAAAGAAAACGCTGATTCCAAAGATTACAAAAAGCATGGGAAAACCAATGATTCCAAAGGTTATGAACAACTGGGTGAGCATGTGCTGGGAATCGGTGATGTCTAAAAAAGAGATTTGGCTGCAATTTTGAACCACAATAGCCATGGCATCCGATGTTTCTTGTCGAAAGGTTATATCTTCCAACTCAATGATTTGAAACAACCATTGCTTTTCGTTGAGAACGATGGTATTCGAATCCCCACGGGCGCTGAGCGCAAGCTTTGCCGCACTCTCATACATCTCCTCGGGCATATCCAAAAATGAATGGATGCCAATCAGTTCACCCATGGGATTCACAGCCACAGTAAATGATAGCGAGTAATCGGCAGGCATAACTGCGCTGATGATCTGTGTACCATCTGCCGTCTCGGTGACAATCACTTGCCTTTCCTCGACCATAGGCCCCGTCGACAGCTCTTGCAGCTTTATGTGATTTTCATTTTGGACATTGGTATAGGTCATGCCATAAATCACGGCAAAGGCAGCGATCATCACAATGGATATGATGGCCATGTTGAGTAGAATAAATTTATTTTTTAGTTTTTTAAACATGCCCTTTATTTTCTCCCATTTTGAGCACATATCCCAGCCCCCGCAGGGTTTGGATTGCAGTGGACGATTGCAGGGAACACAGTTTTTTTCGCAAAAATGAGATATACACCTCCACGCGATTGTCTTCCGCATCCTCTTCAAAACCCCACAATTTTTCAATGATGGCACTTTTGGAAACCACCATGCCCCTCATGTTCACCAGCAGTTCCAGGAGTTGGCACTCCTTGAGGGTGAGCTTATAGGCCATCTTTCCGCAGTAGACGTTGAGCGTGTGGGGGTTTAGTTCAATATCTCCGTATGACAAGATTCCGTTCAAATTCAATTCACCCTTTCGCCTCCCCAGTGCCCGCAGGCGGGCCAAGAGTTCTTCGGTCTTAAAGGGTTTGGAGAGGTAGTCGTCGGCTCCGCAATCCAGCCCCAAAACCTTGTCCTCGGTTTCCCCTTTGGCGGTGAGCAGAATCACGGGAACGGTTATCTTCTCCTTGCGCAGCTCTTTTAACACGTCCAGACCATTCATGTTCGGCAGCATAATGTCGAGAATGATTGTATCATAAATGGCCGACAGGGCACAATCCAACCCATACTGCCCGTCGTGGGCTAAGTCCACCGTGTAATTGTTGTTGCGCAGCACTTGGGCCACGGCTTCCGCCATATATTTTTCATCCTCAACCAACAGTATTCTCATGATGTTCCTACCCAAGGGATTTTGGCGGCAAACCCAGTTTACCGCCCTCCCTGTATTTTTAAACTTGCAGCTATTAGTATAACTTATCAACCTTAAATCAACCTTAAATGTTGCACCCCGTCCTTCCAGCTATTGGATTCTTTTAAAATCCATACCCTCATAGATTCGCACAGGGTTACCCCGCTCCAGCCGCATATGCTCCATCCAGTTCAGACGGTTGGTTGACTCCTCACTCTGCTGGTTCAACCCTGCAACCAAATCATAGAGTTGCTTAAGCGCCAGCTTTTTGTTCATGTGCTGGGTGCGCTGCTGGGTGGACTCCGCGCTCAGCCCCAGCGGAACATAGATTGCCCGAACCCCTGTTTCCACTTTGTTGACGTTTTGCCCACCCTTTCCGGGGGAGCGAAAGGTTTCGAACCGCACAAGGTTTTCCTCCAGTGCCACGGGCACAGACTTTGAGGCCAAACTCACATCTACGTACCAGTTCTTGCGCTTGTGGCCGGGGCGGAAGGGACTTTTGCAAATCCACAGTACAGAACCTTCCAAATGAGATAAATCTTCCTCACTTTCAAACAGCACACTTTTAAAACAATCCCTTTTGCTGCCCGTTATACTGTTCTTCATATGAATACCGGAGTATTCAGCCGCAAGGGCGTGGAACAGTTTATAAACAGCCATCTCACACTCACCGGGGCCTTGCCCGGAGCTCAATTGAATCAACAATGTTCTCCACCCCCTCATCCCTTAAACGTGATCAGCGGTTTTAATGAAGCCACTGGGGTGATGAGCCCGTGTTCCAAAAGCGCAGCTAAGATGTGGCCAATATTTTTATAGGCTTCCGGTGCTTCCTGAAACAACAGCTCCGTATCGTGGCAAACCACCTTGCTGCCCTGCTTCGTCTGGCGGATGGTGTTTTTGTCGTATTTGCCTTGAATCCGGGATCTGCAAAGGTTTCGCGCCCACTTGCGCCCCGCCCCGTGGGACAAGGAGAATGCTGCCTTTTCCCCACCTTCAGTGGGTTTGACGATATAGGTCAAACTGCCCCGTGAACCGGGCAAGACCACCAACCCTTGCTCAGATGATACCGCACCTTTTCGATGAATCCATGTGTCTTTGGTTTGTTCTAAATAGTTGTGACACAGGTCGATGCATACCTTTGGCATGCCTTCATACCCCAAGTAGTTTAACAGCTTTTTGGCAACTGCCTCCCGGTTACTTTTGGCAAACGCCAAGGCTTTGTTGTGTTTTTCAAGATACTCTTGTGCTGGCTGACTGTGGTCAACAAGGCCGATGGCGTAGTTAAGAGATTGAAACACCTCTTGGCCATACCCTCGGGAGCCTGTGTGCACCAACAGGCAAATTACATCTCTTTGAAGTTTCAAATCGTCAAAGGCTTTCTCATCCAACACTTCGTTCAGCTTTAAAAACTCCGCAAAGTGGTTGCCTCCCCCCAACGTCCCATAACCGGGCAAGGGATTACATTCCTCCTCATTGGGCAGATCCGACAACTCCCGAATATTGTTTAGTTTGGTTACCCAACGCTTTTCGCTGAATTTATCAAGCGATACTCCCGTATCAAACAACCCCATGCCGCAGCCGATGTCGTTGCCCAGCAAATGGGGATAGATGATGTTTTGTGTTTCCAACGCCATACCCACGGGGGATTTACCGGCGTGGAGATCGGGTAACCCCACAATCCGCAATACACCTTCTAACTTTGCAATGCCCTCTAACTGAGAGATTGCCGTCCATTCCATCCAGTTTTTTCCACTGGTAATGATCGATATTTTTTCGTTCAATGTTTATTCCTTTCAATACGTGACTAAAAAGCGCATAAAAAAACCGTGGCAGAAACCACGGCTAAACTATATGCGTATTAGTCGGGTGTCCTTACAATTTGATATATTCTATTCTCCTACTTCTTAATACCAACATAATAAACACACCTTTCACATTGAATTGTATACAGTATATATTAAACTGTATCAATTGTCAAGAAAAACCTAAAATACAGTTTTTCAAAACGTATCCCATTACTTTACAAAATAATATCTGCCGTCCGGAAGCTCTGTCGCACCCTTTGGTTTGTCTAATTCCATGTCGAAATACCACGTGCGGAAGGCATCGTTGGTGGATACCTCTAAAATTCCATCGGACACACTCTTCACTTTAAATACTTCGTCAACCACTGATTCACGGTCATATGCCACGGTGCTGTCCTTTGGGTCTATATCCGCTACACTTACGTATAAAAACTCCATATACCGGTCGGGCATCACATAACTCTCAAAGGCAAACCAATTGGTTGCATAACTAAAGTAAACGAATAGTATCGCTCTCCCGTCCTCCCGAATCCACTTGCCGTTTTTAATATATTTGCCGTTGTATCTGCTGGGTTTGATGTCCAGTATCTGGGCAGTATATCCCCCCGTTTGATCCTGAATAGAAGCACCGGGGTTAGGCGTTGCCGTTGGTCTTGGCGTGGCAGTGGGTGTTGCTGTAGGTGTTGCCGTTGGCCTTGGTGTTGCCGTGGGTTTGGGAGTCGGTTTGGGTGTTGGTTTGGGGGTGGGTGTTGGTTTTGGGGTGGGAGACGGTGTTTGGGTGGGCAGTGCATACATCTCCCCCATGAAGTAATAGGTTCCGTCCGGCTCTTGGGACTTGCCGAACAAAAAACCAAACTCATCACCTGCACTCAGTTCCATCACCCCGGTTTGTGTGATATACAGTGTAAACAGTCCATCCACGGAATACACCGTCCGCTGATCACTCTCTAGGGTTACTCGCTCATCGTATTCTAAGGGGATGGGGCTGTCGATGGGTTTTGTGTATATTTCGTAGGTAAACTGGCCGTTCTTATCGAACAGAATGTAGATCACCGACTTTCCATCCTCACGCAGCCACTTTCCGTTTTTAAAAAACCGTCCGTTAAACCGGTTGTTGGCCCCAAACTTTAAATACTTGGGTGTATACCCCGTGTCATCGGTTATGTTGGGCATCACATACAGATCGGGCGTGGGCTCGGGGGTTTCCTGAGGTGCCATCGTCGGTTTTTCTGTTGGTGATGGCAGAGGCGTTTCTGTTGGTTTTGCCGTCTGCACCGGTGTTTTGATCGGCCTGTTGCCCAGCATACTGTTGGTGAAAGCCGAACAACCACTGGCCATGAGTAAACCCAAAACAAATACAATAGCTAAAAATTTTTTCATATCATCTTCCTACTAATCCGTTATAAAAATTATTCATTGTAAATGTATCTTCGTAATTTTGATATTCGCTTTGTATCTGCACACGAACTTTTAATTGATCGTCTGCAATACCTTTTTCTTGCATCAACTTATATGCTTCAAGAATATTGACCTCGGACATGTTGTAATTATCAGTGTTCATTTGGGCAACGATGTAGTTGCGGTTGGTCCCTTCATGCACTTCCATAGTATGGTCATCGCTATATTCCCAATAAAGGCTGGTATCTTCGGGAGGTAATGTATCATCGGGCAGGACAACGAAGTAAAACGTTCCGAACTCATTCGTCTCCACAGGAATGATCTTATAACCTGTTTCCCCCGGAATCCCGTTGCTCAATGTAAACCGAATGGTCTGGATTTTATCCGGGCCACTTTTAACAGTCTCTGTCGATATCACTTGCCCGCGAGGAACATTTTCTGAATATTCAATGCGATACTCAAATTTGATATACCCCTTCGTATTTGTGCTTGCACGCTGCTGTTTTATAACATCTGCAATATTCTTGTTTGCGGACAGTTCGTTTAAAATAGAATCTCGCATCTTCATCCCACTGTAAATGAATTCTTCGTGCTCCATTGTTCCCTGAACGATGGTTGGCTTTGAGTAGTTGGCACTCCACATGCCGTTTTCATTTTTAATATTCTCCCAATCCACCTCCATCACAGCAAAGGTTGGGTAATCCGGGGTATTGTCGTAACTTTTCAGCAAAACGATCAGTTCCCCATTGGTGATACACCGATAGTCCTGCATCCCCCTGCTGTTTTCCGCAACGATATAGGGTTTACCCTTTTTAAAATTGCCCTTGAGTTTATAGGGTTTTAGGTATTCACGACTATCGGGATTATTCAAAACACTTTCAAATATATAACTGGACTCCTTGAGTGCTTTTAAATCCAGATCGTCATACTCCACTTTAGACACCGTAAACTCTGGTTTTGGCAGTGTGTTGGTGATTTTAATTGCCGTATCCAAATAAGTGTATCCGGGGTTCTTGCCCGTTCCGGAATTGGGTACGGTGACTAACCGAAGCTTAAACTCTTTACCGTCCAGCTCGGAACTCATGGCCATATGGGCAAACAAGTTGTTTGGAAAACTCCAATACGCCATGGGATCGCTGGCATGCTCTTCGTCATAATGGTATTTATTAAAGTAAAAGTTATCTTCTTCTGAACTGAAGTATCTGGCGTTTTGAATGGTCTTCCATGTGTTTCCGTTATCCAGAGACAGTTCAACTAAAAACCCTTGAATATCCCGATCTATGGGATTGACATAATGCAGTTTTATCCCCTCCATATAGGCATTGATCACTTCGATCCACGGAATGCTGCGCACTTGGGTATCGCTGGCATCGTCTGCACCCAAACTCACTTTCAGTTCAACGAGTTGCCTGTCTTCCTGCCAGTTCCAGCTTGCAGGGGGCGCGTAGTCGTTATCTTGATGAAAGACAAAACCTTTGGGGACATCCGGATTATAATCAAAATGCGTGAGATACGTTTGATTATCCCAATTTAAGGATTTGGAAAGCTTCTCCTGTGCCTCTTCCAACTGGAGGTTGACGACATCGGGGATGATTCCGCTGTTTTTTACCTCCGGCTGTTGCGTCTCTTGAGAAACCGCCACAGGTGCCCCTGCCGTTGGTTCCTCTGGCTGCCCTTTGGGCATAGACAGCGCAATGACTGCAGCCAGCAGCACTGCACCCGCTCCGCAGGCTATCCCCGTGACCAGCTTCTTGTCTAAGGGTTTTTTCTCTTTTGTGGGGCGAACGGGCCGTTCGGGTTTGGGTTCCACAGGCTTGGGTACCGGCTTTTCCTGGGGTTTTGACTTAGGGGGTTGATTCGTAGGGGTATACGCAACGGTTACATCGCTGGCTTTCTTGGGGTATAGGGCATCCATCAGCTCGGCAATCGTTGCAAAGCGGTCTGTGCGCCGAACTGCCATGCCCTTGAGTAATGCTTCTTCCTGTCCTTTATCAATTGGTATACCCAGCTTGGACGGGGGCTTTAGCTCGTCGTTTTCCACTCTATCGATGGATTCTTCGGGTGTGATGCCCGTTATGATTTTATACATAGTTGCACAAAGGGCATAGACGTCCGTCCACGGGCCTTGCTGTCCTTTGGACGAATACTGCTCGGCAGGGGCGTACCCCAGCTTTAGAATCACGGACAAGCTCTTGTTTCCGCTGTCGGCAAAATCCCTTGCCGCACCAAAATCCAACAGCTTTACTTGCCCGTTGTCTGTGATCATAATGTTGTCGGGGCTGATATCCCGGTGAATCATGCCCGACTGGTGTACATATGCCAGTGACTGCATCACAGGCTGCATCATCGTAAACACCTGAGCGGGGGTAAACTTGTGGGTCAATAGATACGTCTTCATGGTCTGGCCGTCCACGTATTCCATCACAATATAAGCTGTGCCGTTTTCCATGAAGAAATCGTTTACCGTGACGATGCCGGCAAGGGTGCGGAACTTAGCGAGGCTCTTTGCCTCATTGATGAACTTATCCCGTCCCTTTTCAAATATTTCGGCAGGTTCGCCTATAAACGGGGTGACCGTGGAGTGAGTTGCATCCCTTGCAACAAACCCGTTGGGATAATACTCCTTGATGGCAACTTTAATTTCCAAATTTAAGTCGATACCCATGTAGGTGATGCCGAATCCACCCTCACCCAGCACCCGGCCTACTAAGTATTTTCCCGCAAGAATGGTGCGCAGGGGCAAGTGCTGGGAGGAGGGCGTGTATTTAGATTCGTCAAAACCGCAGTTGTTGCAGGTTCCGTCCCCGGCAGTTGCCATCATGCACCCCATACAGAGGTTATTAAAATCCGATATTTCGTTCATCATTGTTCCTCAAAATCGTTTTGTCTAGTATAACATATTTTTACGGCCAAAACTTAAGAAATTGCAAAGATGTGAAGATACTACAAACGGTTGTGAAGATTCTCTAAATTGTAATCAGTATTGCCATGATTTCAGCAATATAAAGGCCTGCGGCAAACAACCACAGGCTTTTAAAAGCAGTATGACTACACGCTTCGTTGATTTAATTCATTTTATGCAATTGTTACGCCAGCACTGGCAAAACCAGTGACAACATCGGCTACTTCAGTTCCTGTTGTTGTCAACGAATAAACCAAAAGTATTCTCGTGTCTGCTGTAACCGGAACAGAGATGCCGTGTAATGCCCCTGTTAAAACTGTTCCAACCCCGATCACTCCTGTTAAGGTTGGCGCAAGAGTGATGAGCGTGCCTGGAATCGGTGTGAAGATATTGCTGCCCGACGGCGCACTGTAGAGCTGTGCGTTTACAGTGGCTGTTCCCACGATTACCGTGGACAGTGTCACGCTGAACATTGCTGAAAAATCAGTGATGGTGCCATTTCTAGGTTGGACATATGCGAAATCAAGAATGCCAGGCCCTGTTAAGTCGATGGATAGACCCAGGGCTGTTAAGCCTTGGCCGGAGTTCCCGAACCCAATGAGTGCGGGGATATCTGCCAGTCCAGTTGCCAGAGACGATACGGCCACAGGACCACCCGAAGCAAACGGAATGATTGCACCGGCACCCGTTGCGCCTGTTGCGCCTATTGCACCTGTGGCACCCGTTGCACCCGTTGCACCCGTTGCACCTGTTGCCCCTGTTGCTCCTGTGGCTCCTGTGGCTCCCGTGGCTCCCGTGGCTCCTGTTGCGCCCGTTGCACCTGTAGCTCCCGCCAGACCTGCTGCACCTGTTGCTCCTGTTGCGCCCGTAGCGCCCACCAAACCTGCTGCACCTGTTGCTCCTGTTGCGCCCGTGGCTCCTGTGGCACCTGTTGCGCCTGTGGCACCCGTGGCTCCTGTCGCTCCCGTGGCACCTGTGGGGCCTGGATCACAACAACACTCTATTTCGCAACCTCTTTGACTGCAACACGGATCAAAATTACATCTATCAAAACGTCTCGAGTTATACATCTTTTCCTCCAGTTAATCATTTGTAAGAGTAGAAATTCCTCTCCTATAGAGTATATTCTATGGGCGTTTTATGGGTGCAGAACCCGACTATAGGAGCAGCTTACCACTTTATGAAACTGTTGATTTGTTCCGCGTTGCACATTATAATGATAAAAAAAGGAATAGAAACTTGCAGTAAAAACTGCTGCTTTTTAAGGATGGAACTGTGATATGAATAAACAAACAGAAAAGGTAAACCTCACCGTGCAAAACATCCCCGGCGTACTCGGTCGGGTGGTGGCCCATATCCGCAACGAAGGCTGGAATATCAAACGCCTTGTGGTGGACGAAACCGACAATGATCGTTTATCACAAATGGAAATAGACATTGAGGGCACCCACACAAAGCTTGCCCTTGTTGTGGAGCGTATGCTGGGGTTGGATTGCGTGTTAAGTGTTACAATGAACCAAGTGACCAAGGAAAAGTTAGCTGCTCCCCCTCCCCCTAAGCTGCCCCTTGCCGAGAACCCCGTTCTTGTTACGGCTAAACCCGACGGCACTTTTCGCATTCTCACCATCAACCCCGGTTCCACCTCCACAAAATTTGCTCTCTACGACGATGAACGGGCTGTGTTTGTGCAGACGGTGCGGCACGACAAGGCCTCACTGGAAGCCTGCGGCACCATACTGGGCCAAAAGGATTACCGCAAACAGTGTATTCTCGATGCACTGGTGTCCTCGGGCGTGCAAATGAGTGGCATCGATGCCATTGCCGGACGAGGTGGGCTGCTCAAGCCCATTGAAAGCGGCACATATCTTGTGAACGCAGCCATGCTTGCCGATCTGCACACGGCAGCGGCAGCAGTGCACGCTTCGGCGCTGGGTGCCATTATTGCCAGCGAGCTTGCCGCCGAGCACGGCAAATCCGCCTATGTGGTTGACCCGATTGTCGTGGACGAGATGGACAGATACGCAAAGCTCACGGGGATGCCGGGTATTGAGCGTGTCAGCGTGTTCCACGCCCTCAACCAAAAGGCCATCGCCCGCAGGCTGGCGGATCAACTTGGCAAAAAGTATGAGAACTGCCGATTTGTGGTGACGCATTTGGGAGGGGGTATTACCGTTGGGGCACACCGCTACGGCAGGGTTATCGACGTGAACGACGCCCTGTCCGGCGAAGGTGCGTTCACCCCCGAGCGCAGCGGCTCTATCCCGGCAGTGCCCCTCATTAAAATGTGTTTTTCGGGTGAATATACTGAGAAAGAAATGCTGGATAAAATTCTTAAAAACGGCGGTGTATCCGCCTATCTGGGTACCAACGATATGCGAAAGGTGGAAAAAATGATGGCCTCGGGGGACGAATTTGCTGCCCTGGTGCTGGATTCCATGGCATATCAGGTGGCAAAGGAAATTGGTGCCATGTGTGCCGTGTTAGACGGCAGGGTGGATGCGATCGTGCTCACGGGAGGGCTTGCCCACTCCAACCGCTTCACCGGCAGCATTAAACAGCGGGTGGACAGGCTTGCCCCTGTGTATGTTTTCCCCGGGGAGGATGAAATGCTGGCCCTTATGAGCGGCGTTCTGCGGGTTTTAAGGGGAGAAGAGTGCGTTGCAGTCTATGAATAGGGGGCAATCAGCCCCCCTTCCCTGCTCTTATCGCACCTATTCGGTGATGTTATAAAATACGTGCAGTTTATTTTGTTGGTCTTTGTTAAACAGTGCAACCGTCAAAAGGATATGATCGCCCAAATCCCACTGTTTTCTGAAGGACCAGTCCTGCTCATTAAACAGCTTTTGTGCGATGTGTTCATCTGTGAATTCCTGTGGGTTTTTGAGTTCTGAACCAACGTAACTCACAGGGTTTCCAAAGCGTTGGGTCAATTCATCCACTGCGGCATTAAAAATTCCAATCACTTCCCTTGTATCTGTGCTCTCGATGTAACTGGAGTATCCAAACGTGGTGGGTTCGTTTGTAAATGTGAAATATGCAAACAATTGTCCGTTGGATGTGCCCGGATAAGGATCTGTATCCACTACATATACATCACGCAGATTGGATATGTGGGAATATTGCAAGTTATAATAATTGATCAACTGCTTTTTTTGTGCGTTGGGTGTCATGTCTTTGGGAAAAGAAACTTGGGAATACATTTCAATGAAATCCAACTTTGTCTCGGTTTTGGGGGTAGGCGTCTCAACGGGTGCTGACGACAGTGCCTTTGCACCCAGCAAAAATGTCTTAGGTGCTCCGGGTATGGCCAGGGGTGTGGCCATCACAGCATATTCCCTGTACTCTTTGTCGTTCACTTGCAGTACAAGACTGTTTATGTCGTAATTCTTGTCTTGATAAATACTTTTAAACAAATCCGAATCATCCATATATCCGGAAAACCCATTGCTAAAACTCCCATAACCAGTGGAACTGATAATACCCATCAAGTCAAAGGGGCCATCTGTCAGCTGTGCGGCCATATACATGGCGAGACTTTCATCTGAATCAAGGGATTGCCCCAATATCATTTTAGTCAGTTCAGCGGAACAATTCTCTAACCAACTCAAAGAATCGTTGCCCTGCGTTTGGGGTGCACTTTCGTTTTCTGTGGGTCTTTCCTCTGTGTCCGCAACTTTGTTTTCTTGGGGAAGGATGTTCTTCTCCGCCGCCGGAGTTGGGGAAGAAATAGTTGCAATTGCAAACGCAAGCACCAGCGCACCTGCGGCGCAAATGCCGATCATCATCCCCTGTTTACCCTTCTTGGGTGGGTTTTCCCTGCCAACGGCTGGCTTTTTAGCAGGCTGACTCACCGGCTGTGCCGATGGTTGGGGTTGCAAAGATTTTTCGGGCTTTACAGGTTTTACGGGTTTGATAGGTTTTGTTGGTTGTTCAGGGTTTTTCGAAACGTGTGCGTAGGGAACAGTTACTTCTGCACTCTTTGGATAGAGTGCAGCCATCAGTTCGGGCACGGATTGAAACCGTTGATCTTTCTGAATGGCCATACCCTTTAACAGTGCCCGCTCTTGCTGGGGCTGTATGACAACCCCCAACTGGGAGGGCGGTTTTAGCTGATCGTTTTGCATACGATCTATGGATTCATCGGGCGTTATTCCCGTTAAAATCTTATACATGGTTGCGCACAGGGCATAGACATCTGTCCACGGCCCCTGCAAGCCCTTGGATGAATACTGCTCGGCTGGAGCGTAACCCAACTTTAACAGCACCGATAAACTCTTGTTGCCGCTGTTGGTAAAGTCACGGGCTGCACCGAAGTCCAAAAGCTTCATACTGCCGTCCTCGGCGATCATGATGTTGTCGGGGCTGATATCCCGATGAATCATACCCGCTTGGTGTACATATGAAAGAGACTGCATGACGGGCAGCATCATAGAAAAGACTTGTGTGGGGGATAATTTGTGGGTGGTTAAATAGGTTTTGAGGGTTTGGCCATTTACAAATTCCATGATGATATAGGCCGTATCGTTTTCTAAAAAGAAATCGTTCACCGAAACAATACCCGCTAAATTGCGAAACTTAGCCAAACTCTTTGCTTCGTCGATGAATTTAGTCTTACCCTTTGCAAACAACTCCGACGGCTCTCCCATATAGGGAATTACCGTTGAGTGGGTGGCATCTCTTGAAACGAAGCCGTTTGGGTAATACTCCTTCACGGCCACTTTCATATCGAGATTTAAATCCATACCAATGTACGTAATGCCAAAGCCACCTTCGCCCAAAACCCTGCCGGTCAAGTATTTGCCGCCAAGGACAGTACCCAAGGGCAGGTGCTGGGGCGATGGGATATACTGGGTGTCTACAAATCCGCAATGGGGGCAAACCCCACCCGCTGGGTTGACATTCATACATCCCATGCACAATTGATTGAAATTTGATAGCTGACTCATCCCAATGCTCCTAGTATTTGTTATAGTATACTATACTATAATTTGCTGTACATTTCAAAGTTTTTTACAAACTTGTGAAGATAATACAAATACTTGTGAAGATTCTCCATCACCGGGGCATTTTAAAACGAAACAGGTCAGCTGGCGACGATCTGCGGTTTTAATCGTATGTTAAATATACTTTCAATATTGCGTATTTTGCTGCGCTCATGGGGATTGACAAAAGTGCAGGCGTGTCCGTTTTGCCCCGCTCTGCCCGTTCTGCCAATGCGGTGCACGTAGTATTCCGCCTTCATGGGTATATCGTAGTTAATCACCAAATCGATGTGATTCACGTCAATTCCCCGTGCCGCAACATCGGTGGCGACCAATATCTTCGTCTTGCCGCTGCGAAAGGCATTCATAATGGCAATTCGCTCCCTTTGATGCATTTCTCCATGCAGACAACTGGTGGAAAACCCTTGCTTTTGCAGTTGCTGCTGCACGTTGCGGACTTTACTCCGGGTGTTGCAAAAAACCAATGTCAGCCTCGGGTTGTTCTCTTTCAGTAAGGTGCACACAGCCTTCACCTTTTGGTTTTCGCTGGTGTTGAGCACAGTCTGGTTCACAGTGCTGATGGGTTCGTTTTTCTTGCCGATCTCCACATATTGGGGATCCTTTTGAAACTGTTTTGTTATATTGGCAACTTCTTTGCTCATTGTTGCAGAAAACAACACGGTTTGGTGCTTGTTTTGTATTTTTGACAAGATGGCCTTGATGTCCGGGCAAAAGCCAATATCAAACATCTCATCGGCTTCATCCAGCACCACTGTGCGTATGTTTTTGAGTTTTAATACGTTGCGCTCGATTAAGTCTTTCACTCGTCCCGGCGTACCCACCACAATTTGTGCACCGCCCCGGAGTGCCTTAATCTGCACGCTGGCGGGCTGACCTCCATATACGCTGATGATGCGCAATTGCTTTAAGTGTGCCGAAAGTTTGCGAAACACATCCGTGGTCTGCACGGCTAACTCCCGCGTGGGGCACAGGACTAACGCCTGGGTCTGCCTGTTGTCCGTAAACGTCCGTTCGATAATGGGGACAGCAAAAGCAGCCGTTTTGCCTGTTCCCGTCTGTGCAATTCCCAGCAAATCGTTTCGATCCAACAGTGTTTTTAATGTTTGTTCTTGAATGGGGGTGGGGCTCACATAACCAACATCCTTTAATGTGCTCTGCATGCCCTTAGATAGTAGTTTAAAATAGTTCAAATGGTTCCTCTTTCAATCATGGGCTTCGGGCATAATTGAAAGACAAAGAATACAAAACGTTCTTCGTGCCACAGTCGTTTGATTACGCCGTTTGACCCAGTAGTAGCATAAACTCTTTTTTATGCTCTTGGTGCATTTCAAATACAAACTGCGCAAATCAAGTAGACTTTTAGACAACGAGTATTTACAAATACTTGTTTATTATACACCCTCCAAACAAAATAAACAACACAAATTTTTTAAAAAAATAATGGCTTGTGGCATTTAGTTTGGGTTTGTATATAATGAATAAGGCAAAATTTTGTCATAAAGGAGCACGACTCATGAAATTAATTCATACGCTGTTATTTTTAATTAGAAATAATTTTATCATTGAAGATTTAGAACTTGCCAATCGATGCTTAAAATCCCTTGAAAAGAGCACATATAAAACTGTTGTGGTCTTTAATCAAGGTTTTTGGGATAATCAAACCCTTGAGAACTATTTATTACAATTTGATTTGAATTGTTTTGTGGTGGGCAATGGGATTAATACGGGAACCGTTGTGGGCAGACAGGGTTGCTTTAATCATATTTGGGAGCAATTCCCTCAAACGGATTATATCAGCGAGATTCATCTGGATATGGTGCTCACCAACAACTGGGAAAATCCCCTCATCGATTATTTGGAGCACCACGACGACGAGCCGATGATCAGCTGCGGCATTGTGGATCAAAATGGCTTTCTCAATTTTTTAAATAAATATGCCCTGCCGTTACCCGCCCCCGATTCATTTGACGCATATCTAGCAGGCCTTAGGCAGGATTCCGTGGTACACGGCTTTACAAACCCGTGCATACACAAGAGCCATATTTTAAAGTGTACCGGGGGCTATGACGCCCACTTCCTAACGGGGAAACAGGCCTTTGAGGACGACAGTTTGTTGCTGGGATATTTTTATTACTATGGCACCAAAGCCGCTTGGAAGCCCAAAATTTGCTATAATTCGGTGATTTATCATGCGGTAGCGGGACAGCGGCTGGAAATGCGGGACAGTGTGATGATCAACTACAACGGGCTTGTCCGGCAATACGGCGCCATGGGGCTGAAACATCTCTCTGAGCTGCACAAAAGCCCTTGGCACATCAACTACTTTTCCGAGCAATACCGCAGTATGTAGACTGCGGCATCACTCGGCGCAAGCAGGTTTTTTTATTGGCAGCATTCCCTCACTTGAGAGGAATTAACCTACGGGATTCCAATACGTGTCGGGGTTTTGGGGATCAAACTGTTCGCTACTCCAGATCAGCATAATCAGCTCACCCTGCCCCGTGTTTTCAATGTTGTGGGTATACCCCGGGGGAACATCCACGATTTCGGGGGTGTGTCCGTGAACCTCATATGCGGTGACTTCATCGCCGCAAACAGGCCTAAATCGAACGATACCCGATCCCTGGATTGCCATAAACTTTTCTGTCTTTGTGTTATGCCAGTGGTTGCCCCGCACAATACCCGGCTTTGTCACGGATATGGAAACTTGCCCGAAATCCCGGCATTTCAAACACTCACAGAAGTAGCCCCTTTCATCACTTTTTGCATCGAGAACATATGAAAATTCGTCTTCCGGCAAATACGAGGTATACACCGCATAGAGTTTTCTGTCAAAATCGTTTTCAAAGGGAGGGAGTTCTAATGTTTTTCTGCTTTCGTGAAAGGACGTGAGCTTTTGCGCCACTGTCTCCAGCTTTACGAAATCCACAATGGGTACAGTGCAAAAACCGTTGTCCTCGGTTATGACCTTTCCCTCCATTCCATCAATGAATGTATTCACCACATCGTCAATATACACCAGTTGCAGCACCGTTTGGGGATTGTCTATTTTCAGCGGAATATCTCTCACTATATTAAAACAAAAGGTTGCCACAACAGAATTGTAGTTGGGTCTGCACCACTTTCCGTACACATTTGGCAGTCTGTACACATAGGCCTTTGTTTTGTTAGACTCGGCGTATTCAAACAGCAAGTCCTCCATGGCCTTTTTACTCTGCCCATATATATGATTGGCTCCGGCCTGAATGGACGAACTGGCGACAACAGGGCAAAGGTTTGCACAGTCTTTTAGTTTATTGAGTATTTTTCTGGTAAAGTTGATATTACCTTCTGTAAATGCCTCGGGGTTTGCGGAGCGGTTCACCCCGGCGAGGTGAAAGACGAAGTCACATTCTTCCAAGTATTTCTCCAGCACAACCTCCCCTGTATTTCTTTTGCAGAGCAGCAATTCTTCATACCCACGGTTTCTGAACTGTGCGACAAGGTTCTTTCCGATAAAACCGTCGGAACCGGTTATTAAAATCTTCAATGCCTTTCTCTCCATTCCTTAATTTCCTTTTGAATATAGTCAAGGGTCAGCAGTTTTTCGGCCATTTCTTGAACATTTAATTGCCTCGTATTGTTTGATGTATAGTCGTTGGTTGAACTTCCCGAGATACTGCCGCTCACGAAATACTTGTCGTAATTTAAATTGCGGTTGTCGGGCACCACCCTGTAGTAATTACCCATATCCACCGCCTTGGACATCTCCTCCCTGGTCAGCAGCGTCTCGTAAACCTTTTCGCCGTGGCGTATGCCAACTTCAATAATTTCGTTGTCTACTCCAAACAGTTGTTTTAGGGCTTCGGCTAAGGTTTTAATTGTGCAGGCCGGAGCCTTTTGCACCAGCAGATCACCCGACTGGCCGTGTTCAAAGGCAAAGAGCACCAACTCAACGCTTTCATAAAGGCTCATCATATAGCGGGTCATATAACCACAGGTTATGGTTAAGGGTTTTGCACTCTTGATCTGTTCCACAAACAATGGGATGACACTGCCCCGAGAAACCATGACATTTCCATAGCGAGTGCCGCAAATTGCGGTTTTTTCGGGATCAACTGTCCTAGCCTTGGCAATAAACACCTTTTCCATCATTGCCTTTGAAATACCCATGGCGTTTATGGGATAGGCAGCCTTGTCTGTTGAAAGGCAGATTATCTTTTGAACACCTGCATCGATGGCAGCGTTGAGCACATTTTCTGTGCCCATCACATTGGTTTTCACCGCTTCCATGGGAAAAAACTCACACGAGGGCACTTGTTTTAGGGCTGCCGCATGAAAGATATAATCCACTCCCCCAACGGCGCTTTTTACGCTCCCATAGTCCCGGGTATCCCCTATATAAAACTTAATTTTATTGTTTTTGTACTTTTTGCGCATGTCGTCCTGTTTTTTTTCATCCCTTGAAAAAATACGTATTTCCTTTATATCTGTATTTAAAAAACGGTCGAGCACTGCATTTCCAAAAGAGCCCGTACCGCCTGTTATAAGCAGTGTTTTATCCGCAAACATTTGCTTTTTCCTCCTCAGTTGTTTGCTATTAATATATTCACCAGTAGTCAATGTGTCACATATTGGCCTATTGACGCATAGTGTGTTCTATAATGTTGTGTAATTATATGACATTATAGAACAAAAGCTTATGAAGGGAAGATACTTTATGTATAGAAATTGCAGACAATCAAGATGTGCCAATTCATGTGATGATTATTACAGTTCCAATCGATGTGAAAATTCTTGTAATATACAGAACAACAGGTGCGGTGACTGGTTTAGTGGCAACAGGTGCGGTGACTGGTTTAGCGGCAGCAACTGCTGCGAGAGACCCCGCAGGTGTGATATTTGCTGCCATTGCAGGCGACCATGCCACCACTGTTGTTGTCACAGACATTGCCCCATCTGCCCCACCGGTCCCACTGGCCCTATCGGCCCCACCGGCCCCACTGGCCCAACTGGCCCAACTGGTGATACCGGCCCTACCGGCCCTGGAGGTGCGGCACTACTCGGAGGCATCCAAGCGCAATTGGCTACAACGGCATTGACCTTAATACCCATCGGGGCACCGATCATTTTTAACAGTGTGCTGAACAACCAAAGTTCCGATATCACGTACAATCCCATCACTGGGCAATTCACGTTCACACGGCCAGGCAACTACTATGTTTCATGGTGGGTTGCGACGGACGGAGCTGCGTTGAGCCCAGAAATTAATTTTGATATCGCCGTAAATGGTGTGCCTATTTTCAATGCTTCCACACCCATCGTAACCGGACAAATGTCGGGTTACGCACTGGTAACCATCGGAACGGTGCCCTCAACGCTCAATCTGATCAACACAAGTTCGGATGTAGTTGCCTTAGCTCAGAATGTTCCTGTTCAGGCGGGCATTGTAATCATTGAAATAGCTTAATGAAGAGGTAAACAAAATGAGTACTGTAGCATTAGATTTACAAAGAACTTTAGATGCATCCGTTGCTGCTGGAGAGAATGTAGTATTTCAAGATATATTGTTTATATCTGGTAATATCTCCTACAATCCCGCCACCGGTGTCATCACGTTTAACCAACCCGGTCGATATGATGTGAAGTGGTGGGTAGACACGCAGACAAGTCTATCTACCACGGGTATAGAATTTGCATTATCCACATCTCAGGGCGACTTTATCCTGGGTGCTTCACCCCTTAAAACAGGGGAAGTGGTGGGCATCGGGATCATCGAAACCACAGTTCCCGGTGTAACCATGTCTCTTGTCAACGCTGCCAGTGTGAGCATTATACTTTCGACAATTGTTCCCGTCAAGGCAGCACTGACCCTTATTCAGGTTAACCTTGAGACTGGCCCCAGTGGCGATACCGGCCCTACTGGCCCTACTGGCGATACCGGCCCTACTGGCCCCACCGGTGATACTGGTCCTACTGGTTTCACTGGCGATACTGGCCCCACTGGCCCTACCGGCGATACTGGACCCACCGGTCCTACCGGCGATACTGGCCCCACCGGTCCTACCGGCGATACTGGTCCTACTGGTTTCACTGGCCCTACCGGCGATACTGGCCCCACTGGCCCTACCGGCGATACTGGCCCCACTGGCCCAACTGGTGATACTGGCCCCACCGGCCCTACCGGCGATACTGGCCCCACCGGCCCTACCGGCGATACTGGCCCCACCGGTCCTACTGGTGATACTGGCCCCACCGGTCCTACTGGTGATACTGGCCCCACTGGCCCTACCGGTGATACTGGCCCCACCGGACCTACCGGCGATACTGGCCCCACCGGCCCCACCGGCGATACTGGCCCCACTGGTCCTACCGGCGATACTGGCCCCACCGGCCCCACCGGTGATACTGGCCCCACCGGTCCTACCGGTGATACTGGCCCCACCGGCCCTACCGGCGATACTGGCCCCACCGGCCCTACCG
>CAYVRJ010000004.1:0-41645 GCA_964453645.1 uncultured Clostridia bacterium | reverse complement strand
CTTCACTGGCCCCACCGGCCCTACCGGCGATACTGGACCCACTGGACCCACTGGCGTCACTGGCCCCACCGGCCCTACCGGCGATACTGGACCCACTGGACCCACTGGCTTCACTGGCCCCACCGGCCCTACCGGCGATACTGGACCCACTGGTCCCACCGGTGATACTGGCCCCACCGGACCCACTGGCTTCACTGGACCCACCGGCCCTACCGGCGATACTGGCCCTACTGGCCCCACCGGTCCTACTGGTGATACTGGACCCACTGGCCCTACTGGCTTCACTGGCCCTACTGGTGATACTGGACCCACTGGACCCACCGGTCCTACTGGACCCACTGGACCCACTGGCGATACAGGCCCCACTGGCCCTACCGGCGATACTGGACCCACTGGACCCACTGGCTTCACTGGCCCCACCGGTCCTACTGGTGATACTGGCCCCACTGGCCCTACTGGTGATACTGGCCCGGCAGCTGGCTTGGCAGCATTCGGCGGTGCATTAAACACTGCGTCACCGACCTTTGCAATGACACCGCTTACACCACAGGTCATTCCGTTTACGGGCGCATTACCCTCCAGCAATGTGGTACCGGGAGCAACTTCGCTGGCAATCGGTTCCACCGGCACCTATAATGTGCATTATACAATCTACGCAACCCCATCGCTGGGACTAGATTTAAGTGCGGAAGTCCGAGTAAACGGCATTACTGTTGCGGAATCAGTCACAACCCGAACAATTGCAGCAGGTACTGAAGTAGCGTTTACAATTACCACAATTGTTCCCCTGACTACTGGTGAGGTCGTTGATTTGGCTTTGACCACTCCCACAGCCTCTACAGTGACCCTTGCGCCCAATGTAGGTGCAATCTTGTCATTAGAGCAATTAACTGGCTAAACCATTATCAAGAGGCCTTGCGCCTATTAAAAAGAGGGCGTGTTGCAAAATACGCCCCTCTCTTAATAAAAAGTTGAAGGTGATTTTATGAATAAATACAAGGTTAGCGTATATGCAATCGCAAAAAATGAAGCTCAGTTCGTGGATAGATGGATGGACGCAGTGGGAGAGGCAGACGAGGTTGTTGTTTTAGATACCGGCTCCGAAGATGACACGGTGCAAAAACTCAAGGCACGGGGTGCCAAGGTTTACACGGAAATCATAAAACCATGGCGGTTTGATACTGCCCGCAACATGGCTATGGACTTTATTTCAGCGGATACAGATATCTGTGTCTCCAACGATCTGGACGAAGTATTCGAACCAGGTTGGAGAAAAAAACTGGAGGAAACATGGGACAACAGTTGCACAAGAGCACGCTATTTGTTTACTTGGAGCTTTCACCCCGACGGCAGACCACACAAGCAATTCCCCATGGAAAAGATTCACAGGCGGTATGACTTTCGGTGGGTACATCCGGTTCACGAAGTTTTGGAATATAGGGGCAAAGGCGAAGAAAAGTCCGTTTGGATCAACGGCCTCGTCCTCAATCACTATCCCGACCTGTCAAAACCTCGCAGCCAATACTTGCCCCTGCTGGAACTATCGGCACAGGAAAACCCAACGGATGACCGCACCATGTTTTGGCTGGGTCGAGAGTATATGTATTACGCCAAGCACGACCAGTGCATCGAAACTCTCAAAAAGTATTTGCACATGCCCTCTGCCGTCTGGAACGAAGAGCGCTGCGCTGCCATGCGGTTTATCGCCCGATCCTATCAATCCAAGGGTGAACTAAACGAAGCCAAAAAGTGGCTGTATAAAGCTCTTGCAGAATGCCCCCACGTGCGGGAGCCGTATTTATACCTCGCACGGCTGGGATACGAACAAAACGACTGGACACTGGTGTACTCCATGTGCAGAAAGGCCCTTGGCATTAGCCAACCCACCGGCAGTTATCTCATGGAACCCGAGTCCTGGGGATATGCATTATACGACTTTGCTGCCATTGCCTCATACAGATTGGGGCAGTATGAGGAGTCCTATGAATATGCCAAAAAGGCACTGGAGCAGGCAAGCGATGATATACGGCTCAAGAAAAACCTTGAGATGATAGCAGAAAAACGAGCAGAGGTGTATCATGAATCAATATAAAGTGTGTGTTTACGCCATTTGTAAAAATGAAGTGAATTTTGTGGATCGGTGGATGGACTCCATGAGCGAAGCAGATGAAGTGATTGTAACCGATACTGGTTCGGAGGACGGCACTGTGGAGCGGCTTAAGGAACGGGGTGCCACCGTATATGTGGAAATCATCAAGCCGTGGCGGTTTGACGTGGCTCGGAACATTTCACTGAGTTATGTCCCGGAGGATGCGGACATTTGTGTTTGCACGGACCTTGACGAACTGTTTACAGAGGGTTGGCGGGAACGCTTGGAATCTGCTTGGGCAGCAAACGAGGAAAAGGTCACCCATCCAGTGGCACGCTCCGGTCGCTATTTGTATAACTGGAGCCTAAAGCCCGACGGAAGTCCTGACGTACAGTTCACTTATTTTAAGGTACATCAGAGGAAGGATTTTATTTGGGCCTATCCCGTCCACGAGTGTGTGCAATATGTGGGGCAACTGCCTTTGGAAGCAATTTTTGTGGAGGGTATGGTGCTCAACCACTATCCCGACCCGAGTAAATCCCGTGGTTCCTATTTAGGGCTTTTGGAAATTGCTGTGGCCGAAAACCCCCTGGACGACCGCATGACCTATTATTTGGGGCGGGAATATATGTATGCCGGCCAATGGGAGAACTGTATCGGAACCTTGAAACGGCACGTCCTGTTGCCCACCGCCCGGTGGAATGAAGAAAAATGTGCAGCCATGCGATGGATTGCCTTTTCCTATAAACAATCCGGCAAGATTGATGAGGCGTATAGTTGGTATTACAAAGCCATTGCCGAAGCCCCGTATATGAGGGAACCGTATGTGGAGCTGGCTAAAGCGGCATATGAAACGAACGACTGGATTACAGCGTTTTTTGCAACCGAAGAAGCACTAAAAATTAAAAATAAATCCACAACGTATGTCAATATGGGGTATTCCTGGGATCACACCCCCTATGATTTGTCCGCAATCGCCTGCTTCCAGTTAAATATGTTAGAACGTTCACTGGCTCGGGCAAGCGAAGCACTTCAGTTAAGTCCGGGCGACCAACGGCTAAAAAACAATAGGCAACTCATTGCAGATGCCTTAGAGCGCCAAAAAGAGAGGAATCAAAGACATGAAAAGGCTTAAAGTTGCAACCATCATCGGTACACGGCCGGAAATCATTCGGTTGTCCGAGGTGATCCGGGCCTGTGACCGTTTTTTTGACCACACACTGATTCACACAGGGCAAAACTGGGACTATACCTTAAACGAAATTTTCTTTAAAGACTTGGGGCTTCGAAAGCCAGATTATTATTTAAACTGCGCAGGAGAGCATGTTGGTGAGACCATGGGTAACATTATCGCCAAATCATATGAGCTGCTGTGGGAATTAAAACCCGATGCCCTGCTCATCCTCGGGGATACCAACTCCGCCCTATCTGCCATTCCGGCCAAACGGTTGAAAATCCCCATTTATCATATGGAATCCGGAAACAGATGCTTTGATCAAAATGTACCCGAGGAGATTAACCGCAAAATCGTGGATCACATCTCCGATGTAAATTTAGCCTATACCGAACACTCTCGGCGTTATCTCATTGCAGAAGGTATTTTAGCCAATTATATTTTTGTCACAGGTTCACCCATGCGGGAGGTTCTTTTAAAAAATGCAGATAAAATTGCAAAAAGTAATATCGTGGAAGAGCTTGGTCTCACTCCCCGGCAGTATTTTCTCGTATCTGCCCACAGGGAAGAAAATATTGATAACGAACAGCATTTTACTTCCCTGATGACCGCCCTCAACGGCATTGCAGAAAAATATAAACTACCCGTGGTTTACTCCACCCATCCCCGCAGCCTTAAATGCATCCAGCAACGGCAGTTTGCGTTTCACCCCCTGGTTCACTCCCTCAAGCCCTTTGGCTTTTCCAGTTACAACCGTTTGCAACAAGAGGCGTTTTGCGTGCTGTCGGACAGCGGCACCCTTTCGGAGGAAAGTGCCATGCTTCGTTTTCCCGCTGTGCTCCTGCGCACATCCACCGAACGGCCAGAGGTGCTAGACAAAGGATTGATGGTGATTGGGGGAATCACCCTGGACAATGTGATGCAAGCCATTGATTTTGCAGTGACAAAGTTTGACGATTATAAAAATAGGCCTTGTGTCCCGGATTATTCGGACGTTACTGTTTCTGAGAAGGTGGTTACACTGATTCAGTCGTATACAAAAATTATAAACGAAATGATCTGGAGAAAATAATCATTTAACTAACGAAGGCTTAAAAAAATGCACTCCCATAGCAAAAAATTCTTGCAATTTGCGGGGTGTATTTTGCTTTTTGTATTATTAAAAAATGCTGTACTCAAAGTTTTCAAAGTGAATTTTTGAACCAATCTGCACACCTATGGGCAAAAGTGCAAGGGTTATCATCAACGGCTCCACAACCTCTTGGGTGTCGATTCTTTTCAAATAAGCATAGTCTCCCTTTATATTCTCTACAATATAATCATATGGCCCCATAACATTCCCTCGCCTTGTTGTGTTTGAGTTTACTTTAACACAGCAAAGGAAAAATATCAATCTGAGAACGCCAAAACTCTACGAAACGTTGATTGAATATTCCACCCATTGCGGTTAAAATGAGTTTGAAGGTGAGGAAACATGAATACTTTAAACATTGGCCTTTTTATTAAGACCGCAAGGCAAAAGCAACACTTAACCCAAAAACAGTTGGCGGATCTTTTAACCATCAGCGACAAAACTGTCTCTAAGTGGGAGCGGGGCAATGGGTTACCCGACGTTTCTCTGCTGCCTAAATTATGCGAGATTCTCCAGATTGATATGGATAAACTGTTGGCTGGCGATCTTTCGTCCAACGACTGTGTAGGAGGTAATATGAAAAAATCCAACTATTATGTGTGTACAACCTGCGGCAACATCACTGTTTGCACAGGTGGAGCCACAGTGGCTTGCTGCGGCAATAAATTAGAAGCGTTGGCACGCAACAAAGCGACGGATGAACAAAAACTCTCTGTCACGACCATCGAAAACGAGTGGTACATTCAAAGCGACCATCCCATGCGCAAGGACAACTACATTTCCTTTGTGGCCTTTGCAACGGGCGATCGCATTGAACTGATTAAACTCTACCCCGAGTGGGATGTATCCCTGCGCATTCCAAAGCGTGGAAGGGGCATGCTCTTGTGGTATGCGGATGCAACGGGTTTGCTGTATCAGCTTTTATAAAAAAACTTAAAATTCCTCTTGACTCTCCCGCTGGGGGAGATTGTAGCATAGTAGGTGGGAGGTGAAACCTTGATCAAAATAGGATTGTTTTCACAGATCGGAAAGACGACCATCAAGACGCTTCGGCATTATGACGACGTGGGGTTGTTGAGTCCCGCACATATTGATGGGCAAAGCGGCTACCGCTACTACACCACCGATCAGCTTGTAACGCTGCATAAAATTGTGAGCCTGCGCCAAATCGGCTTTGGCATTGAAGAGGTGAAACAGATTCTTCACGGCGTTCAGGCGGATGGGATCATTGCAGCAAGAAAAGCACAGTTGGAATCAACCCTTTTGGATGTGCAGGATAAACTCTCCCGCATCAAGCACTACAAAATGGAGGATATCATGAATTATCAAGCAGTCATCAAAGAAACCCCAGAGTGTATCATTTATTCCAAAAAGTTAACCGTACCCAACTACGACGCATACTTCGAGGTGATTCCAGCCATCGGCGAAGAAGTGAAGGAATCGAATCCCAATCTGGTTTGTGCTGTGCCCGAATATTGCTTTATCTCCTATCTGGACGGGGAATACCGGGAAAAGGACATCAACATCGAATACTGTGAAGCGGTGAATGCGTTTGGCACCGAAACGGAAACCATCAAGTTTCGGAAGATTCCCAGCATTCAAGTGGTGTCCGTGCTGCACAAGGGACCATACGCTGGGCTTAGAAACGCCTATGCGTTTGCATTTAAGTGGATTGAAGAGAACGGCTACACCGTCACAGATTTTTGCCGAGAGAGTTACATCGACGGAATTTGGAACAAGGATAGCGAAGAGGATTGGCTGACCGAACTACAGATTCCCATCGCAAAGAAGTAATGCCGCTATTGCTGGCTCTGTTCCAGCCCACACAGAGCCAGCTTCTCCAACCTGCTCAGCTTCTTAATTTCGGCTTCTCTTTTTAGAGCAGCCGATTTGCTGCTGAGTGCCTCGCTGTACACCAATTTAACGGGCAACCTGATTTTGGTATATTTTGCACCTTTTCCGGCATTGTGAGCAGCAATCCTCTCATCCAAATGATTTGTCCAACCGGTATACAGGGTTTTGTCGGCACACTCTACAATGTATATATAATTCATACGACCTCAATAATTATATGGCTTCATCCAATATATCATAATAACAACATCATTAAATAGCAACCATTTAATTGTTTTCTGGTAATTCCTCTTCCAATGGTTTACGAACCAAATGTTCATTTCCCCTTTTACAAACACCAAACTCCTTGTAATTCTTTTTGGCTTCGTCCAAAGATATATGGTTCGCACCGATAATTAAATTTTGCTTTTCGTGTGCAACCTCATCATATTGCCAAAAGCAGACTTCACAGATTTGAAAAAGATGTAATTCTTCATCATGGGTATAATTGCCGCAACACGGACATTTAACTTTTTTCATTATTAAACTCCACTATGATTTATATAATACTTTTTTAGATCATCTTCTAATACGCGAATAAGACTTTCTTCTAATGTGATTGGATATAAATCGCAATCTTCGTATAGGTTTTTTTGAGCATCTTCAAATGATTCAGCCGATTCTATTACGAAACATTGTAAACCTTTAATATATGTAAGCTTATAATAGTTTTCATTGTATTGATATACTATTTCATTGTTTATAAAGGTTGGTTTGAAGTTTAATTCAATAAATAACTTTTCAATTCTCCATTGTATAGTTTCCACTAAATCATTTCGCATTTTACCCTCTTTATTACACATTTTTTATTCTTGTATACGCAAGTGTAAGACGAGATACAAATATAGTATAGTACAAATTATTACATAACTCAATAATAAATATGATCCAAAAAATAAGCATATTTATTATTAATATAGTGATTCCTATCTTGAGTTCATAGAGTCACTCCAATATAATATACCTAAGAGCCATTATAATATTTTGAGGGGTACTTGTGTGAAACTTGGAATAGGGATTGATACGGGCGGTACATACACAGATGCTGTTATTTACGACTTTGAAAACAAAGAAATTTTGGGAACAGCAAAATCATTAACCACAAAAAACGATTTATCTATTGGCATTTTAGGCGCCATAGACGGGCTTCCGGCTGATTTGGCACAAAAAGCCGAAGTGATATCACTTTCCACCACATTGGCAACCAATGCTTGTGTGGAGAACAAAAGCGGACAAGCAAAGCTGATCTTTTTTGGCGGGGAGCCGGAGATTATTGATGAACTAGGTGGGAAATATGGCTTGCCACCATCCAAAGATATTTATATTCAAGAGAGTTTTACAAAATTCTCGGGAGAAATAGAAGGGGAACCAAATTGGGAGTTATTTGAGGATGGGCTTGCAAGTGGATTTGAGCATTTGGATGGCGTTGGAATCATTGAGATGAACGCCATGCGCAACGGTGCCGTCGTGGAGAAAAGAGCCAAAGAAATTTTTGAACGAACGCACAATATACCCGTTGTGTGCGGACACGAATTATTTGCAGAACTAAACTGCTTACAGCGTGGTTCAAGCACATTACTCAACGCAGGGTTATTCCCCGTCATCAAAGAATTCTTAATTGCTGTTAAAAAAGCAATGGCAATTCGTAATATGCATGGGGCAGTAGTGATTGTGCGCAGTGACGGCAGTTTGATGTCCGAAGAGTTTGCATCCTTGCGCCCCGTGGAAACCCTGTTATGCGGCCCTGCCGCTAGTGCCATAGGCGGGACACAACTGGCAGACAACCCCAATAGCATCATTGTGGATATGGGTGGCACCACCACAGATATTGCAATTGTTCGGGACGGTGTGCCCGTAACTGTGCTGGACGGCGTTTCAATTGGAAAGTGGAAAACTTTTGTGGATGGCTTGTATGTGAAAACCTTTGGCTTAGGCGGAGATAGTGCAATCCATTACAATGGTAAAAAATTATATTTAGAAGACTACCGCATCATCCCCCTGTGTATTGCAGCTTCTAAATTTCCTGAAATTATTGCGAATCTAAAGACACTGCAAACCAGACAGCATACTCTGTTTCTATATGAGCACTTTATGCTCATTAAAGATATCAGCGAAAACTCAAGGTATACGGCTGAAGAAAAGCTGTTTTGTGCTGCATTAAAGGAAAAACCCCTCATCTTAACGCAAGCCGCAAAAGCCATCGGCAAAGATATTTATACGCTTGATGTGCACAGGTTAATAAAAGATGGGGTTGTGCAGATTTGTGGCCTTACCCCCACCGACATCATGCACATCAAAGGTGATTTTAATAGATATTCATCCGAAGCATCAAGGCTTGCAGCAGATTTTGCTGCCTACAACCTCGATATATCCGTAGATAAACTTTGTGATTTGGTTTATGATGAAGTAAAGCGCAAATTATATGTCAACATTGTAAAAGCAATGCTGGAAAACAAATACCCCGAATATATGAAACATGGTGTCAACAAAGATATCGAACGGTTTATTTTGGAAAATTATGAGGAGGCAAAGACAGGCAAACGAGACAATCTGCTTTCATCTTCCTTTGGTACAGGCTATTCCCTAGTCGGCATTGGTGCACCCATCTTTAACTTTTTAGAAGATGTTGCAAAAATACTGGGCACATCGTGTGTAATCCCAAAGCATTATGAAGTTGCAAATGCATTGGGTGCCATCATGGGCAGTGTCAGCACCCATCACTCGGTGAAAGTTAAAACCAACTACAGTGCAGAGGGTATTTCGGGATATACCGTTTATGGAAACGACCAAAACAAAGAGTTTGAAGAGTTTGACGAAGCAGTGGAATATGCTACAACACAGGCTTGTGACGGTGCAAAAAGCGAAGCCATTAAGCGAGGAGCAAAGGGAAACATAACCATCTCGTTTAAGGTGCATGACGATAAGGCAGAAGCACGAAATAGCATCATTCACTTAGGGACAACCGTCACTGCTTATGCGGTAGGTGCACTAGGATTTTAGTCTTACCCTTGCTATAGTGGGGGAAATCATCTTACCTGCCTGTTAGTGCGTTTTCCACAGCTTTTTTGATAACGGTACTGGAATTGGTTGCACTTGCAATCGCATCCACCTGCACAGTTTGCTCCTGTATGATGGAATCTACAATGCGTTCCCCAGCTTCACCCTGCTCGTTTCTATGTTCCAGCAGGTCAATCTGCGTAATCGTTTTGTTTGAAACTGTGACGCGTACCCGGGCATAAATATACCCCACATTACACGCACCCTCATAGACTCCGTCGGGCACCGATGATAGTTCTACATCTGAAATGTGGATTTGAGAAACTGCATTCTTATAGTTTGAAAAACTCGATAATCCAATGTATACATGAAGGCATAACCCTGCCAAAATTATCAAAGCCAAAATCCTGTGTATACGATGCGTTAAACGCCCTGGCTTACCGAAAAGGTATTGAAGACTGGACGCTATCATACACAACACCATCACTCCGCCCACGATAAATAGTCCCAACGGACGTTGGTTGATTAGGCTGAGGGTGAGAATAAAATGAACAATTGCCAGCACAGTTGCAGCAACACTAATTCTGCAATGGACTTTCATCATGGCTTTTCCTCTGTATGTTTGCTTTTTTGCAATAAGAGGAATGATGCAGGAAATCAAGAATAGTATTGCATTGATTATGCCAAAAATCATATTAACCATCCATCCTATTGTCAATCATTTTCAATATCATGGCAAACCCGTTTTTTAAGAAATCCTCCCGTTTGATCCCAAGGCTTTCTTCAATGTATTGGCTTTTGTTTGAAGCAAAGGTGATTAAGCTGCAAATGCTAGACCACAATACGAAAACGGCAGTGGCGATATCAATATCTTCTGCAATATCTCCGGCCTCTTTAGCGCCCTGCAAAAATTCTTTGACTACCTCATTCATTTTTTCACCAATGGTATAGATGGATTCAAGAATAGGCAATTCCACACGCTCATCACTTTTCACGCTGATAAACCCCAGCACATACCCAAAATACATTGGATAGGTTTGCTCAAGTCTAACGAGGGAATCACAGAGTTGAGAATATCCAGACTGAAAACTTTGCTTGGATTCTGCACAGCGTTGGATTTCGTTATAGAAAATGGTCATATATTCAAAAACGATGTGATAGTATATATCGTCCTTATTTTTAAAATAGACATACATGGTGGCTTTGCTGCAATCAGCAGATTTTGCAATATCGTCCACTGTGGTCTTGGCAACACCTTGTTCAAAAAATAAGACCTTCGCAGCTTCAAGAATATTATTTCGATTAAATTCTGCAAGTTTTAAACGCTTATTGGGTTTCATACTATTACTCCAAAAACTAAACTGATAGTTTAATTATCATAACATGGATTTAATAGTTTGTCAAAACATTTAATCTAATAACTCTTTTAAAATTCCAATAATACACACAATCAAATTTGCTATTGCTACAATATAAATCAATAAACCAATGGTTGGCTTAGTTTCTTTCACACCCTTCCCTATAAAAAATATTGAAAATGTTATTAAACTTGCTGCTATTACAAATTCTAAAGTGGCAAACAGTTTTTCATTATAGGCACTAAATTGCCGTATACATGTTATAATAACAAAGCTTGATAGAAATAAAACGACTGCTTTTCTAACGTTTTTGTTTTTCATTTCTCCCCCGTCTTTAACCGTTATAAATCATTTTATTGCTTAAAAGTAAGTAGTTTTTAGCTCCGCAATTTTCACAATATAATAATCTTTCAACTTTATTTTTATAATGTGTATCTGTTACTTTAAGGTTGCAAACTTGACATTCTGGACCCATACTATACTATCAGTACTTTTAGAAAATGATTTTGCAGCCTCAA
Source organism: uncultured Clostridia bacterium (assembly GCA_964453645.1). Classification (GTDB taxonomy): domain Bacteria; phylum Bacillota; class Clostridia; order Christensenellales; family JAWKQI01; genus CAYVRJ01. The sequence continues at coordinate 30,484 of CAYVRJ010000004.1, read as the reverse complement.
TCCATTTTTCTTGTGTATTTAAATTCATTCAGACTCCATATAAGCTTAACTTACGCCTCTAGTGCATAAACTTTGACTGCTTTGTCACAACCTCCAGCAAAGACATAAACCCTTTCACATTTTGGACACTTCCACACATCGTGGCTTGGTAATGGAATTTTCCATGTCTCAATTATGTCGTTTTCTAATATTGAATCCCACTCTTTATCTGTATAAACCCTTAATTGAATACCGTTTGGAGCCATTGAATTTGACAAAACCTCTCCACATCTACAATTCATTCTTGCCATACTATTTTCCTCCAAATTATTTCGGAATTGTACATTTAAACCTTTTTCTTAAGGCTGTAGGAACACACAACACTAACGCACTAAATTCATAATCTCTACAATCAAAAAAGTAATTCCGATTATACCGTAAAATATAGCCGTAACGCACCTATTTACCAACCCCTGCTACACTGGTTTTATATCCTTTTTATAAAAAGCTTATTAAAAATATATAATATCTAATGTCAAAGAAAAGAGTGTTACTACAGTATAAATAATGGCCATAATGCATAAAAATTTACTTAATTTAGGTTTGCTCTCTTTTAATTGTTTGCCAATCAAGTACAAACCAGGCAGTACGAATAGCAGCACAGATGCATCCATGAATATGGGTATTATCCCTCCCGAAAGAATTGATTGTTCAATTTTAATGAATAGGAAAATTAACATTGTGATATCACCTACCAAGAAAAGGATACCACCTTTACTGTAAATTATCTTTTTCATATAACCCCTCTTTTAATTGTTCCTTTATTAGTCATCGAGTTAAATTTGTGTGTTAAAATGCTTTAATAAATAATTCCTTTACAATTGATTGTTCATTTTATTGGTTAATATTTTATAGCAAATTCTATCCCTTTTTCAAGTGAAAATAAAACATCTGAAATTTGATCTTTATCCTCATCATACCAACAATAAATATTATCGGCTCTTCCATTAATTATTGCACCTACTTCAAAGCACACACCTGTATGGAGCAAATTGTGGAATATCAACAATAATTTGTGCCATGCAGTTTTTACAATAGAGAATTGATCTAAACGCAATATTACTGCGAAATATAATTTCAACTTCAAATTCATTGCAATAAGTATTTTGTAAGCCTTCAACCAAGTTGGTTATCTTATGAATTAGTACTTCAATGTCTAGCATCTTATTATTACCTTTAACAACTGAGTCTATTTTTTAAAACTTATTTTCTGTTTAAAACCTTTATGTTACTTAATAAATATGTTCAAATCTACATTTGTCTGTCATGAACTCGTGAAATATTAATCTGCTATCCCAGAAAAAAAGCAAATTAACAGCAATAGTCAATGCCGTTAAGAATGCTATTCCTAAATCGTTGGGGTTCATCACTTGCTTTATAAATTCGTGCAAAAACGAATATTTCCTTTTTTGTCGAATACCTGATTATTATACTATTCACAGAAGTGAAACAGACAAACGGGTATCATTGTGGTATCATAGTTTAGAAGAGATAAACAAGATCAATACAACAAAATTACTGAAAGAGGATATCTTTCCAAATGGCGTAAAGCTGTCTTACGAGCTTATCTTTGATAAAGTGGGTTGATGGTTTTTTAGCTGGTGCAAAAGAATTAACGGTTGACTATTCCGCACTTACAGAGGAGAATATTCAAATCATAGGTTTTTGAGCAGGCAGTGTATTAAAAGAAAGCGTATGTGTGGACTTTTATGAGTAAAACGAATATTTGCTAAAGGATTTAAGATGAAAGATTTTCAGAGAAATGATCTTATGTTTTCACTGTGCGGTCTAAACTGTGCGCTTTGCTCCATGAAGCTGGACAACTACTGCCCCGGCTGCGGCGGTGGAGCGGGGAACCAGGGGTGTGCGATCGCTAGATGCAGCTTGCAGCACGGTAAAATAGACTATTGCTATCAATGTAATAAATATCCTTGTGAAAAATATAAGGGGATTGAAGCCTTTGATTCCTTTATAACCCACCGAAATCAGCTCAAAGATATGGAGAAAGCCAAAAGGTTAGGCGTTGAGTTATATCAAACGGAACTGTCGGAAAAAGCAGCAATACTTAAGCATTTGATTCAACACTATAACGATGGACGTAAAAAGAGTTTCTTTTGCTTAGCAGTGAATCTTTTAGACTTAGAAGATGTAAAAACCATTGTTCAACAAATTGCTGAACAAACAACAGACACTGATCTCAATATCAAAGAAAGAGCTGCCATTGCCTCAGCATTGTTTCAATCTGTTGCAGGACAAAGGCAAATCCTATTAAAGCTCAATAAAAAGCCGAAACAATCATTCTAACCGTTCATTTGTATTGGCAGGCCATTTACCACCATTGTGTAGGTTAGTTGTGCAATTTCTTCGGGAGTTTCGCTCATGCCGCCATCCAGCCATGTCTTAAACAAACCAATACAGCCAGACATAATAAAGGAAAACGCATAATGAAAATAGACGGGGTTTTTCACCTGAAAGATTTGCGTCCAGTCGTCTATTAATTTTTCCTTCATCATATCGCTGAATTTGCCGATAAAGGAAGCATCACCGTTCTTGCTCATCAGCACACTTGCCATTTGTGCATTCTCGGCAAGATAATTAAAAATGGCAATCAGCAGTGGAAGGGGTTCTCTGTTTAACCTGTTCTCCTTGTGCAAATCTAAAATCGTGCTCAATTCTTCAAACATCTCGTTTTGAATTTGCTCCACCATATCGAAAATATCTTTGTAATGCAAATAAAACGTACCCCTGTTAATATCCACAAGATCGGATATTTCACGCACGGTGATATTTTTGATTGGTTTTTCTGCAAGTAGAGCGGCAAGTCCCTGCCGCAACTGCTTTTTTGTCTTGCGAACCCTTCGGTCAACAATCTCGCTCATTTTCGTCCCCTATTCAACATTCTGCGGTTGATATGTTCATTAAACAACTGTTGCAATACCATTGATGATTGCAATAATCGACAATCATTAATATAATCAAGTATAGATATTTATTCAACACTTGTCAAGTATGGAGAATTTGAATGGAACGTTTCTTTGGTGCGATTGTCAATCATAAAAAAATAGTCCTGATTGTTTTTGCCGCTGTAACACTTTTATGTATGCTGCTGTCCACGGGTGTCAGCATCAATTACAATATTTTAGATTATCTGCCCGACAGTGCACCGTCTACCCAAGCGGTTGATATTATGGAGCAAGAGTTTGGCGGAGGTGTGTCGAATGCCAAAGTGATGGTATGCGGGGTCAGCATTCAAGAAGCACTGGAGTTAAAAAAGCAGATCCAACAAATCGATGGCGTACATGAGATTTTATGGCTGGACGATTCGGTGAATATGTATGTGCCCCTAGAAACTGCCGATCAGAAAATAGTAGAAAACTATTACAAGGACGAAAACGCCCTGTTTTCACTAAACCTTAATGACAATAAGAAAATAGAATCCATTGCAAAGATCAGAAACCTCATCAGCGATAGCGGATTTGAATCTGCTTTTGCCGGTTCGGCCGTGAATACGGCTGCTGCAACGGAGACCTCTTCCAAGGAAGTGCAAAAAATCACACTGATTCTTCTGCCCATCGTTTTTTTGATTCTATTACTCACCACCAGTTCATGGTTTGAACCCGTTCTTTTCTTAGCCACCATTGGCATTGCCATCGTGTTAAACCGAGGCACCAATTTATTTTTTGGTGAAATCTCCTTTGTGACAAATTCAGCAGGTGGCATATTACAGCTTGCCGTTTCAATGGACTATTCCATATTCTTGCTGCATCGTTTTGCCGACTATCGACATGAAGGTGACAACGTTTCTACAGCCATGATAAAGGCTTTGAAGGCAGCATTTTCAACCATAACTGCAAGCGGTGTAACCACCGTAATCGGCTTTGCGGCACTGGCACTCATGCAATTTAAAATAGGCCCAGATATGGGTTTTGTCATGGCAAAGGCCATTATTTTGAGTATGCTTTGCGTGCTATTACTTCTACCTGTGTTGACCCTATTATCCTATAAGCTGATAGACAAAACCGAGCACAAACCACTGTTTCCAAAGTGGGGTGGGTTTGCACGCCTTGTGGGTAAACTCAAAGTACCTGCACTGATTATATTTCTGATTTTGCTCATACCGTCCTTTTTGGCACAAAACGCAAATGACTTTTATTACGGTGCTTCCAAGATGTTCCCCGACACCTCACAGGTTTCAATTGAAAAAGCAGCCATTGAAACTGTGTTTGGACGATCCAATCAAATGGTGATTTTAATTCCCCAGGGGGATATGCCCACCGAAAAAACCTTATCGGAAGACCTTCAAAAACTACCCGAAGTAACCAATGTCATCTCCTTTGTGGATATCGTCGGGGTGGAGATCCCCCCCGAATTCTTAGACTCCCATCAAAGAAGCAAGCTGATCAGTCAAAATTACAGTCGCATGATACTTACGGTAAACTGCGAATTTGAGGGAGAGTTGGCATTTGCGTTTGTGGAGCGTGCAAAAAACACAATTGCAAAATATTACGACGAATTCTACTTGGCTGGAGAGACTGCCAACACGTTTGACCTTAAAAGCGTTGTTACAGCCGATATGGTAAAGGTAAACTTCGTGGCGATTGCAGCGGTGTTCTTGGTGCTCTTACTAACCATGAAATCTCTGATCCTGCCGTTTATACTGGTACTTGCCATCGAAGCGGCTATTTGGATTAATATGGCGGTTCCTTATTTTAGCGATCAACCTATTTTCTATATTGCATACCTGATCATCAGTTCAATACAGCTTGGCGCAACGGTGGACTATGCAATCTTGCTCTCAACCAGGTATTTGGAGGAACGAAAACTTGTAGACAAAAACACGGCACTGTTCAATACACTCAGTGGGGTAACGCTGTCTGTTCTCACATCGGGCGGCATTTTAACACTGGGTGGCCTTGTGCTCGGCATCATTTCTTCCAACGAGATACTTTCACAGCTTGGAACGTTTATCGGTCGAGGGGCAATACTATCCGTTGTCATCGTGCTAACGGTGCTTCCGGCACTGCTGTATTGTTGTGATGGACTGATCGGCAAAACCACTAAAAACGCTCACTTTATTAAAGGGGAAAATAAATCATGAAAAAACGAATGATCATCTGTCTTGTTTTCATAATGGTTCTATCTGCAACGCCCACTGTTTTTGCAGCTGAACCTTCGTCTAAAGAAGAAGTTGTTTACGGCATACTGGATTCCACTGGCAGTGTTTCAAACATCTATGTGGTGAACAGTTTTTCAGGGGGAAGCATTGTGGATTACGGTTCGTATATATCCATTCGCAACATGAATACAAACGACCCATTAGTACAAGACGGCAACACCATAACCACTTCTACCACTGCTGAAAAATTGTATTATGAAGGCAAACTAAATGCAAAAGATTTACCTTGGATCATCGAGATTCAGTATTTTTTAAACGGAGTCGAGATTCCTTTCAAAGATTTGGGCGGTAAAAGTGGCAGTCTTGAAATAACTATACAAACACGAAAGAATGACGCAGTTAATTCCACTTTTTATGAAAATTATTTGCTTCAAATTTCACTAGCGTTGGATACGCAAATATGCCAAAATATTGTTGCAAACAACGCAACGATTGCCAACGTCGGCAGTGCCAAAAAGATTGTGCATATGGTTATGCCGGGGAGAGATGCGGATATTCGCATCACGGCCGATGTGTCTGATTTTGAGATGCCGGGTTTTGAAATTGCAGCAACACCCATGTCCCTCAACGTGAGCCGTCCAGATACCGGAAACATTGGAGAAAACACAACGGAACTGACCGATGCAATGGATACTTTAAGCGACGGAACAAAGAAGATGAAGGATGGTGCAAATGATCTGCACTCGGGCGCAAAAGAGTTGGCGGATGGCTCTGCTGAGTATAAAAAGGGTGTCAACGAACTAAACACAAAATCATCTGAACTGACTAAAGGTTCAACCGATGTTAAAAATGCACTGCTTTATATGCAGTCCCAGCTATCAACCGTTTCCTTTACACCACAGGACTTGTCTGCTTTGACAACCGCTTCAGCCAAGGTTAAACAGGGTATCACCGATTTATATACTGGGATTTCAGCACTTAAATCTTCACTGGATGCAGTTTCTACATCTCAAATGGAAACGCTAATCGGGCAGAACAACGCCATGAAGGGTTTATATGCAACGCAAACAAATTTGATCACTCTGCTCGATGCAAACAATTCTGCCCTGTCCAGCATAAAGACAAATATAACTGCGGCACAGAGTGCGGTGAATCAGCTCTATGTGGGTGCCAATCAACTCAACACTGAGTATGCGGCATTTGACACGGCTCTCAATCAACTTGCCGCTGGATTAAGTGCCAGTGGCGCACCTGCTAAAATAAAAGACTTAAAAGATGGAATCGACCAGTTGGCAACAAAGTACACACTGTTTGATCAAGGTGTCCGCGAATACACCGGGGGAGTGGGTAGCCTTGCTAGCGGATATTCCGAAATCCATTCGGGTATCCACAAAATATCCAGCGGAGCAACCGAACTAACAAGCGGTGCAAAAAAACTTTATGATGGAACAACCGAGTTAAGTGATGCAGTGATAGAGTTACCCGACACAATAAACCTAAAGATTGATGATTTTATGAAGGAGTATGATAAATCAGATTTTGTACCCATATCCTTTGTATCCTCTAACAACAAGAATGTGTCTTCCGTACAGTTCGTTTTAAAGACAAGCCCCATCGAACTGCCTAAAATTGAAGAACCCTTGAAAACCGAAACAACAGAACTGACAATTTGGCAAAAGTTTTTGCAATTGTTTGGTTTAAAACCCTAAACTAAGTGGTTTCAACAAATGGCATGTTTCCAATGTGCTTTGTTTCAAAAAACATATCCTTGTTTGTAATAACCAGGAGAACAGCAGCAAGGGTTATTACAAGCGTTTGGATACACTTTGTTTCGGGTGTCATTAAGCCTTGATTTGGTTTATTGTTTGTGTTACGATTAAGAAAATAAAAAAAGTTTGGAAGTGAAAAGATGCGCAATACTTCTTGCTAAAAAATTTAGGACATAGTGATATCAATTTGTGGCATTAGCCACTGTTTTGCTGTGTCAAGCAAGAAAGTTGCCATTCAATTCACCAATTAATATGCTTCATTGCCATTTATTTGGCTTTAGCTGTTGAAAGCTGTAAGAAATAACTTTCTTGCAGCTTTTATGTTTTTAAGGAGGATACAGTCATGTCAATGATAAACGTTACAAACCTGACCTTCGCATACGAGGGCAGCTACGATACTATTTTTGAAAATGTAAGCTTTCAGTTTGATACAGACTGGAAATTGGGATTCACAGGCAGAAATGGCCGAGGTAAGACCACATTTTTAAATTTGCTACAAGGTAAATATGAATACAGTGGCAACATTTCTGCATCGGTCGAGTTTGAGTATTTCCCTTATGAAGTTGCGGATAAAAGCGTTCTAACTATAGATGTTGCAGAAAACATAAACCCTGACTTTTTGCAATGGAAACTCAAGCGTGAGCTCAACCAACTTGAGCTTGACGATGAAGTGTTATACCGTCCCTTTGAAACGCTTTCAAACGGAGAGCAGACAAAAGTCTTGCTTGCCATCCTATTCTTAAAAGAAAACAGTTTTTTATTAATCGACGAACCAACCAATCATTTGGATCAACACGGACGGCAAATCGTAGGCAATTATCTGCGCAGCAAAAAGGGCTTTGTCTTGGTGTCCCATGACCGAGCGTTTTTGGATCACTGCATAGACCATATCCTGTCCATCAACAAAACCAACATTGAAATTCAGCAAGGTACTTTTTCCTCATGGTTTATGAACAAGACTCGGCAGGATACCTTTGAACGAACACAAAATGAAAAGCTGAAAAAGGACATTAAACGCTTGAGCACCGCAGCCAAGCGAACTGCCGATTGGTCGGACAAAGTTGAGCAAACAAAACACGGTTCTAAAAACTCGGGGCTTCGACCGGATAGGGGATACATTGGCGCAAGAGCGGCCAGTATGATGCAGCGTTCAAAATCCCTTGAAGAGCGTCAGCTTTCGGCCATCGAAGAAAAGTCGGGTTTACTCAAAAACATTGAAAGTGCCCGCCCACTAAAACTCTCTCAATCCACCTATCATGCAAACCAATTGGTAACCCTCCAGGATGTTTCTATTTACTATGGAGATATTACTGCTTGCAGTAACATTCGCTTTGAAGTGGAGCGGGGCGATCGGGTTGCGCTGTGCGGTGCCAACGGCTCGGGAAAATCCAGCATTTTAAAACTCATTTGCGGTGAAGAGATTGCATATACTGGAGCACTTGAAATCGGCAGCGGATTAACAATTTCTTATGTTTCGCAGGACACCTGCCATCTTTGCGGCAATCTGGCCGATTATGCAGCTGCGTGCGGGGTGGACGAAAGTGTATTTAAAGGAATACTGCGCAAACTGGATTTTTCACGAACCCAGTTTGAAAAGGATATTGCAGATTTCAGCGGAGGACAAAAGAAAAAAGTACTGATTGCAAGAAGCCTTTGTGAAGGGGCAAACCTACTCCTATGGGATGAACCACTCAATTACATCGACATCTTATCCCGGATGCAAATAGAAGATTTACTGATCGAACATAAGCCCACCATTGTTTTTGTGGAACACGATAAGGCCTTTTGCCAACGTATTGCCACAAAGACGATTTTGCTTTAAAACCCCTAATCCCATGTTTCCGAAAGGTCATTTCTGGTGCCCTTGTTTGCCTCAGCCTTGGCTTTAATTTTTGGTTTATATTTTACTCATAGCAATTCCTTTTCGTTAATTAGAAATATTACTTGAACTCTTTGCCCCCCAAAGTTAACATACGACAAGCTTTTGAAGGGAGGGGGTGAGATGGATGGATAAGAACAGCGAAATGGTTTTCTTGACGGATGAGGAACAGCATGACCTGCTTGAGGCGTTGCAAAAAGTATCGGGCAGGAATGATTGGGAAAGCGTTCTGGAAGATGATGAAGAAAAGATGAGAAAATGTGCCAGCATCATGAATCTATTGGAATTACTCTAATGTGAAAAAATATCCCCGGCATAGCTGGGGATATTTCATATGTGCCTAAAGGTTACCTCGTATATTTCTAAATCAAACGGGATTAACAATTTAAAGGCACAGTACGGCTATGATTCGTCCAACTGATTCATTTTATCTGCCCTAATATGTTTTCATCCTTAATTTTTAAATCATCTGCAAAGAGCAGAATCTTTGAAAGAATCTCTGCCGTCTTAGGATCATCGTCTGCAAACGGCAGGAATATTCGCCCCCTCGCCTGGGAGTGTACGGGTAATACGGCAATCATTCCTGTGCCTAATTTATGCACGACACCCGAACCCATGTGCACTGAGTATTCTCCCATATTACCCTGAATCAGCGCATGAGCTGCCTTGAACGAAACAGTATTAACTTGAAGCATGGACAATAGCTCTCTTGCGATGGCAATACGCATTTCAACGGTGGAGTGGCTGGACTCTGGATCCACCCCACCCACATGAGCTACGCTAACAACTAGATCGATATCCCGCATTGTCTCAGAGAAGATCACAGGGGGGATATGGGCAAACGGCACCAATTCATACGAATCACGCTTGAAAAACTCAATCACTTCCAGCGTTGGCGACTCGATATCGGCAGGCGTAAACCAGTTAGCCATAGCATACAATCGAACGATCAGATTTTCTTTATGCCAAACTCGCTGCAAACCCTCCTCGTAATCAACCGTCCAGCCTCGTGTTTTCAAAAGGGAAACAGCCTTTTTTGGCTGAACCTGGTTACCCGCATAACGGCGGGAGACATTCACTGCGTCCACTTCATCCTGGGTCATGGGGTAATACTCCCGGAACACCTGTTTAAATGGCTGAAGGATTTTATTTTTGTATACCACCTGTTGAAATTGGCTCCAGCATTTCTTTACAATAAAGTCGTATGGATGCGCAATGATGAGTGGGGTTTCTTCTGCCACCTCATTCATATTGCCGTTTAAATCATTCAGTACAAGCTTTTGCTCATTTAATATTGGAAACCCTAAGCTGTCGCCAGATACAAACGCCAAGGCCGAAACCATTTTGCAGAGCACAGGATGGTTTAACAGTCCGACAATTTCATCTATAGTAAATTCAACACGGGAAAGCATGGCCGATTCAAAGCTTTGTCTTGCCCGTTGTTTTTGATTGCGAAGCTGCTTGACAGCTTCTTTGATTTCAATCACCGTCTCTTTTTTAGCAAGTTCCTTTGGCAAGGTTTTTTGCAGTTTCCCATTTTTTCGTACACTTAAAGTGGCAGAACCATCTCCCAGAATTTCGAGCCAAACCTCCACATCACCTAAAACGCAAGGGGTCATCAGCGGTCGAAACTGTTCAATCTTTGCCCCTTCCAATGCCCAAGTCATGCGATCGACATCCCCATACCCCGTGGTTATAGCAAGGTTTTCAAGGGCGATCGCACAAGCTTTGGTCTCGTTTGCTTGGCGAAGCGAACCAAACTGCCGACTTTCTTTTTTGAAGTTTTGAATAAACTCATATCGTTTAAGGGCATCGTTGGGGTCGTTTTTATCAAGCGGTATTAAGGCGTATGCCCTCAGTTTTTCCTGGTTGCGTTTGTTTGTGATCTCAAGTTCAGTTTCAAGCTTTTTAAGCCGTCCTAAAACCGCATCGGCATATAACTGGCTCCGCCTGTGGGCGGCTCCTGTGTTGGTTATATATTTTGCGTTTTTATACAATTCATCAAACCGTTTGACCCCAAGGGCATGATATGCTTCCAAAAACCAATCCTTATCAAATATTCCATCCATAAACTGCTGGGGTGAGACAGCGGAATAAATCGCCACTTCCGTTTCTTTTTCTGCTGAAAAGTGCTCGTTGACATGGGCGTGAAAAAACCACACCCCGCATTTAAGTCCGTGAATTCCCGTTGCCTTTTCCAGCAGCCCTGCCCATTGTGGGGCATACACTGCCGCTTGAATCAACCGCTTTTCAGAAATCTTATACTGTTTTAGCAGTGCACAAAACGCTTCTTTTGTATCATCTCTTGTCGGCTGGCAGCGCCTGAGCAAATGACAAAGAGAAGCTTTTTTAGTCAGTTCGCCATTGGTTGTAAAAAAATATGTATACCCTCTTTGAAAGCCGTTATCCCCAAGAGCTGCAAGCAAGCGAACAAAGTGTTTCGCTCCCCCGTTAAATCGGTTTATCTGCACTGCCACTTTTGTCAGGTCTGTGGGCAACTCACCGCGATTTTCTTCAATCGTTACGATCCTATCTATAACCGTTTCTAAAAGTTGGTTTGCGTTGGGATATTTATTTAAAATTTCACTGCCTATATAGCTGCCCGTTATACTGCGCATATGTTCTTGCGCATCATCTCCGCCGGTAAAATAGAGATAAACTGCATCGTCGGTTATCAACCCCAAATTATGTGCGCGAAACATATCTTCGTTATTGAGCCCGTTAAACTCTTGCTTACCCGCAAGCAGATATTCTGCCCACATTTCAGCAAAATAAGAAATAAACTGGGAGTCATTGGATATATGATGATAAGCAGTTGATCTAAAGTATCTTAAATAGGGCGCTGAAAGAACGTGACTATTTGGACCGGAATAATAATACCTGTCTTGCGGTTTATTTAAATCCATCTCGCATTCGTCCCCCAGTCTGTTTTCAGGAACTTTTCTGATTAAGTTGACATAGGCGGAAAAAGCAAAGTCAAACAGCTTTGATTCTTTTGTATTCAAAATAGCTTGCAAAATTAAATTTATTTTGCCAACATGTAAAACGCTCCTATGTCCCATACGTCTGACAATTTTTTTTGACAAAGGATCATTGTAAGTTTCAATCGGATAACCTGCAAACAAGCCTGCAAACCAATTATGGTACACCTTTGTGTTGTTGCATCTTTCCCAAAGGCTTAACACTGCAACAAGTTTCGTTTTATCGGCAGCAAACTCTCCTGCCGCTTCAATCCATTGTTCGCAAAGGGGGTAGTCCGTTATGGGATTGCCAAAGCCATTACATAATAGCTTTGTTCCGGCAAGCAGCTCAACTCTTTGTGGATTGTCGTTTAACAAAACCTTTTCCCGTGTTCCGTTATAATTTTCTGTCTCATATTCATAATCTCGATAGTTATAAAAGACATCCGCCATTCTTTCATACAGGGAAATAACCTCTGCCTCGTTGGGCACGATTAGCTTTTGCAAAGTTTCATCATCCATTTCGGGCACTTTAGGCCGCTTTGTTTTTGCGATGCTCATGTTAAATACATCTGCAGAAAAGTTGTATAAACCGTAACCATTCTCTGCGGTATACTCTATTTGTGTTTCATCGGTCTTTACAACTTGTTTTAACAATATGGAGACATCTTGGGAAGTGTTTGCAGAAACCAAATGATTCAGTACTTCTCTAAATTCCACATGTAGCTGGGGATTTTTCTTGGCAAAAATATCAAAGAGCTCGATCCCCGCTATTAACTGGCCATTGTTTTGTGCATTTAACAACGCATCAATTGAAGGGCGAATCATGGCTTCATCTTGTTTTTCCAGCAACGAGACGATCCCTTTACGCAAATCAGCAATCTGGGTTGTGAGTGTTGCTGTCAATTTGGATATGTCTTGGGCACTAAGCGTATAGTTGTTCAGACGGCTCACGATCTCTTTCCGAACAGCTTTGCTTTTGTCCGAAAGTCCCTCTAAGAGCTGTAAACGCTGTTCCGAAATATCGGGGTTGATCAAAATGCTGTAGTAAACCAGCCGTAAACTGCTGTTCATCACCGGAAGAATATCCGTCAATTTTTTTATTAATTGTACATCATGGTCATATGCTGCAAGACATAAGAGGGTTAAAAAAGCGGCATGACTATTTAACTCTTGATAGCACCACGGAAATACACTTTCTTCAAATTTTGTTCTCTTGTTGCCTATAAACTTCGCAATCGAGAATACTTTTTCAAATAAAGCATGGCGTTCACTCTTTGACGCAGGATAAAATTCGTCCACGTAATTTTCTGTGTTGTTTGGCTTTTTATCTCTGTACATGCCATATCCGATATAAATGATTTCTTTGTTTTCATATAGATTTGCACATATCCAAGCTAATTCTTCCGGGTCACGCCTATGGAGATACTTTGTTGCAATGTGATGCCTAAAAGAATCGCTGTTGGTATTAGTAACAAAATACCACCCCACCAATCGCCTGTACTTTTCTTCGCTGTCGATCAATGCGCAGGCAGCATTGGTTGCCAAGTGGATATCGTGGCAGCATAGTGCCCAAAGTGCCAGATAGACTTCGGTGGTATCCTTTGATTCAAGCCCTTTTTCGATTGCACTCTCATCAAAGAGAAACTGTTTTGCTAGTGTTATGCATTTTTCAGCAACCTTTTGCTTTTGATCTCCAAACCCCAGCCCCGACCATGTGTCGAATGCCCTGACGACAGATGAAAAGCGGCATAAATCGTTTTCCAAAATTAGATCAATAAAGAAAGCATGGCTATGAATCGTTCCGCTGTCGCTGGTTTCAAGAATCGCTTGCCTAAGCCCCTCCTGCGACTTTGCGGCAAGCAGCAGCTTTCCTAACAGTTCAAGGGATTGCTGATCTCCGCTTTTCACGATGGCAGAAATGATCATATGGCTCATTAGAACCGTGTTATTATCCCCCAGCACTGCTTTTTCAATGAGATCAAAAATCTTCTCATCCCGTCTGCGCAGCGTCAGCGCAATTTTATTATCTAACCCAGAAAAAGACACATCTCTTATATCCACGCATTGTTCTAGGGGTAAGCCATAGAGGATAAAATCCAGCGTGTTGATCATGACCATAAAAAATGCATTCACATACTCCGAAGCATAACGAGAACGGTAGGATGGTCGGTAAACCGTGTGGGAATAGGGGAACTCCATGACCATTGAACACTCTTCAATGATTCCATGTGTATGCTGCTCGCCAAAGAAAGAACGTAACGCAGATTTCAGCTTTGGGCAGAAAAACTCCTCTAAAGTCTTACACGTACTGGCAGAATGTCCGCAAAGCTCCTGATATGCACGACTAATTTGTTCTATATATTTCCATTTGCTCACAGGATAAACATGTGGATCATTTGAAACTGCAGTCACACAATTCCAAATGATTTTGATAAAATTCTTTGATTTGCCGGATATAATCTCATCGATGCGATGACCATATTCCTTTATAATTTCAGAATTTTTTTGAGTTGTTCCACCCATCTTGGCCACCCCATCCATTTATATTACCAAAGTTGCCCTGCAAGAAATGTCAATCTAATAAATGTAAATACATCTCCCTGGCTGATATCCAAAGGGCTGTGGAGATCCAGAAGTTCTTTCTGGCCCAGTACAACACGAAACAGCCCATCCTCAAAACCTTGCAGTGCAGCTAAAACCATTGTTTCCTCATCTGCTTTTTTCTCAGAATAACTATGTCCAAATCCAACTTTTCCAACAACTAACTGATCTGCAATAGTTTCTTCGGTTAAAAATGGAACCAATTTGTCGTTGGAGCCCCGGCTGTTGTATCTCTGCACTTCCTGTTTAACGATGGTTTCAATAAGCTGCTTAAGTGAAACTATGCCATCGGGTAATGAATAGCTTGTTTTTTCAAGCTTGCGTTTGCCAACGGATTTTAAATTAATAAATATATCCACAATAAAACCTCACACGATACAAAACAGCAGGGAAAATCTATGGCATATGCGTATATTAATAATTTTACAGCATGTTTTGTATATGTCAACTTTTTTGATTGTGAACCCGTGCAGTTGAGATTGAGGTTACAATCATTGAAATGCAATGAACCATTTTACCCATCCAAACAATCTTTAAAGAAGCAATATTTCTTAAAATAATTTTCACACAGATTTCATAAACACTTGCTATCATAAGAAAAAACGAGGAAGGGAGGCACCTGAGTGAAGTCAGTTTCACTGATATTGCTGGCTTGTATGCTGCTGTGTTTGGCCGGTTGCGGGGATATTAAGGTTTCAACCCAGAGGGAAAACTCCGCACCTGCCATAACCCAAGCCAGTGAAGAAACAGTTGCGCCTGAGCCCACTGTTGCTAAAACAACAGAGGTGGCAGAGGCAACAGAGGTGGCAGAGACAACCGAAAACACAGAACCTGATGAGTCAGCGGCTGTTCAGGCGGATACATCTCAAAAAGACGACACAGCTAAGATTGTGGAAGAACTGCAAAAGTCTCTTGAGGAGTTAAACCAGTCCATTGCAAATGCCGACAAAGATTCGCTTAACGACAGCGATTTAGCTGCCCTAGACCAATCATAAAGGAGAGTTAGATGAAGAAAATTCTATTAGTCCTATGTTGTATGACGCTCGTTTCCCTGCCCATGATGGCACTTGCAGTGGAAACAGAGCCGGAGATCACGGCAGAACAAACCGAAAAAACCCAAAAGCCTGTTAAACAAAACGGTTCCAAACAGGATGAAGCGCAAAAAGCAACGCAACAGGAATTTAAAGCAGCTCTGGATACAAGTCGAAAGTTACTTAAAGAAACACAGGCTAAAGTGAAATCTGTTTCCGAAGAGAACAAGACACTTTCAAAACAAGTGCAAACAACCCTGAACGCAATTAAGGATGGTTCAAAAACGGTTTCATCTGAGACCTTGGAAAAAGTTAAGGAGCTAACGGATAAAGTAAAACAACTGCGCACAACAAACGAGGAAACCAAAGGGCAGATCAAGGAGATCATGGTGGGAGCAAGGGCAAGCCAATCGGACAAGGATTTTGCAGCTGCAAAAGCTGCCGTAAACAATGCGGTATCCATCATGGAAGCCAGGTTAGGCATTAAACAGCAGCTAAATTCCGTTTTAAAAGAACTGGTTGCCCTGCTGGGTTAAAGGTATGTTTAACAAAAAGGTGCGTAAAACGCATCTTTTTTTATTGCACGCACGGCAACGATAATACAAATTCAATGCCGTCCATTCTCTTGCGTGCGATTACCGTTCCCCCGTGGTGGTGGGCGATGGATGATACGATAGATAACCCCAAACCGTGTCCCCCGGCTTTGCGGGAACGTGCTTTGTCGATCTTATAAAAGGTGTCAAATATCTTTGCAAGCTCAACTTCCTCGATATCCTCCGAAGTGTTGAATACCACTATTTCGACTTGATTGTGATATTCTCTAACACTCAGACGAACGATTTTTTTCTCGTTGTTGTATTTGATGGCGTTGGACAAAAGGTTGGATAAGAGACGCTCTAACAAGCTATAGTTTGCTGATATGCAGATAGACGAATCACATTCCACACTAAAGTTGATCTGGTGTTCCGAAATGATGGGAGCAAACCGTTCACGAACCGTTTCACACAGGGAGGATAACCGAAACGCAACGACATCGGTTAGGACAAAATCCTTTGCCTCCAGTTTGGATAGATCTAAAAGTTCCTTGACCATATGATCCATTCGATCGCATTCGCTAATGATGGTGTCTAAATACTTTTGCCGCATATGCGTTTCGTCTGCAACGCCAAACTTTAACCCCTCTGCATACCCCTTGATCACGCCGATGGGCGTTCGCATCTCGTGGGACAGATCCCGAGACAACATCTTTTGAAACTCGATATCGCCCTTTAAGTTTTCTATGCTTGCCTTGAGTCTATCGGACACGGTGTTTAAACTTTGTGCCAAAACCCCCAGTTCATCTTGGGTTTTTACCACCACTTTTCGCTCAAACTTAAGTTCTGCCATGTCGTGGGCAACCGCACTCATCTCCACAATGGGTTTTGTCAAGCTTTTAGAAAACCCGAGCATGGACAAACTTCCGACGATCAGTGCAAATATTCCCCCAAACAAGAAGAATTCGTCCGCAATGGTTACGCTCTCCCGAATGCCTTTCATGGGTTTTGTGAGCACCATATAGTCTTTTTGATGGCGTGCAACGTATAAGAGCTTAGGTTCTGCGTTGGGTTTTTCCACAACGGCATAAGCTGCTCTACTATCCGGCTTTTGTTCTTTGATAAACTCCACAATTTCTCTGGGCAGTTTCTCCCTTTGCTTTTGAGATGCATATTTAAGAGTATATTTCTGATCGGCAATGAAAATGGAGATACCCTCGGAACGATCTAAATCTGCCAGGATCGATTGCGGATTGGGTTCGTTAAGGGCACTTAAAACTTGCGTTGCAACGTTTTTAAACAAACCTTCGTTTTTAATCACGTAATACTGCTCTAAGAACGTGGCGTTCAACAACACGAGCGTCAGGACAAAGGCGACCATCACCAGGGCAAACAGCATAAACAAATGAAAGCGAATGCTCTTTTTAAACTTCCAAAACATAACCCGTCCCCCGCACTGTTTTGATGTATTCCCCGCAGCGATTTAACTTACTTCTAAGGGTTTTGATGTGCGTGTCGATGGTGCGAATATCCCCTTCAAAGCCGTATCCCCACACGTTTTCCAAGATGGTTTCACGAGACAAAACAAAACCCGTATTGCGCACTAGGCAGCACAGCAAATTATACTCCTTGTTGTTCAGTTCAACCTCTTGGCCATCTATTAAAACCTTATGCGAAGCATAGTCTATGGTGATACCTCCAACGGCCACGTTATCTAACAGTTGTTTTTTTGTTTTGCGAAGCAGTGCCTCGATGCGCGCCAAAAACACCGCATAAGAAAACGGCTTTGTAATATAGTCATCGGCTCCGCCCAATAGCCCCTTAACTTCGTTAACTTCATCGTTGAGTGCAGTGAGCATCAGCACGGGTATTTCACTTTTCTTGCGAATCTCTTTTAAAACTTCCCAGCCATCGTAAACGGGCATCATCACATCCAAGATACATAGGACGATACCTTCGTTCGAAAAGAATTTGTCCATCGCTTCTTTTCCATCCGTTGCTTCGATTATGGTATACCCTTGCTTAATCAGTATGTCGCAAATAAGCTGCCGAAATATGTTGTCGTCATCAGCTACCAAAATATTGAACATCACAAAAACTCCTATTCATGCTATTGTACCATGATAGAAAAGTTTTGTGAAATTTAGGTGAAATGGCTGTTGAGATTGGGATACAAGTGTCACAAAGTGACTTGCTGTTTTAAAAACTCTATAAACGACTGAATGCCTCCTCCGATTTGTTTTACATAATCGGGGCGGTTTCCAACGAGCGTTCCCACATCGTAAAAATCTCCGTCTTTTGACTTTTCGGTATACATAAACGAATCACTGCCGTAAAATCCATTACCCAGCATTAAGTATTCATCTCCCCAAAAACAGCATTCCGAAGCATTTATCCCTCTCTTTTTAAGTACAGTATCAAAGAAAAAGTCCACATTATCGGATTTGTTTCTGGTGCCCACCTCTAAATATTTTGCATCACAGGTGGTCTTTAGAGTTAAACCATGTTGTTGCCCCAGTGCGTTTGCCATTTCAACCAGCCCTGGGATGCCGCCAACGACACCCTTTTGCTGCAATATGTCCGAAGCGATGGCGATTTCATCTCCAGATAAATAGAGGTTCGTTCTAACCATCTCCGGTAGAATATCTATCTTAACATAACTGGGTCTGGAAAAAGTCAAGTTTGTATTGATGCCGTGCTCCAAGAGCAGCTTTGCGTGTATCCCATATGAAATATCGTGGACTTTTAAAAGGGTTTCTAAGTCCACGCCGCCATCCCCCAGTTCAATCAGTTTCCCGCCATTAAACCCCAGGTTTATACTGCCCCTTCCCAATCCTAAGAATAAATTTTCAAGTTCAGTATCTGAAAATCGTGTGTGCAGTTCACCCCCGTCAATATTACCATATGTCGTCCCACTGATTATTATCAATACAGTGCCGTCCCTCAGCAAGGCTTTCATATATGAAGCGACCTCTTTTGCGCTCTCACTCCTGTTTATTACCGCCGTACCGTCCCAATCAAAAAATATTGCTTTGTATTTCTTCAATGCTTTCTACCTCAATATTATGGATTTTACATTTGCCGTCTTTGATTTCGATCCTATGGCACTCGCCCATATAAAACACATTAAAACTAAGCCCCTTCCAATGGCTGGGCAGCATAGGCTCTGCCGATATGCCCTTATCAAAAGAAAGTCCTGCCAACCCCAAAACAACGAGCATATACGTGCCCCCGTTGGCTGCGGGGTGTGTTCCGCCAATATACAAGTCTCCGGCGTACAATTTGTAACTTCCGTTCAAGTCTATGCATGCTGCTTTGGTTAGATGGTCGTATGCCCTCTGGATATATCCCGTTTTGGCAGCCAACAGCCCAAAAATGCACTCGCTCAACGAAGAACCGTGCTCCGTTCGTTTTGTATAGTAATCTAAGTTTGCCTTGCGTATTTCCAGCGGATAATCAAATAATGCTGCTGCCAGCACCACATCTGCCTGTTTTGCCACTTGCGTCTCCACCGCTAAGCCGGATGGACTGCCCAAATATTCGTTTTCGTGTATCCTGCGGCTGAGCATCTCATTAGGAGTTATATCTTCTAGCTGGAAGTAACCGTCGAATTGCTCTATGATGCCGTCTGCATTTGGCTTTGGCACATAGAGTTCCATTTCTTTTGGCTGCTTGGAGTATCCTATTTCCAAAAGGATTTTCTTCGTATGTTTGATAACATATTCATAGATGATATTCGTATACGCATCGTTATTGACCCGCTCATGGTACTCATCCGCACCCGTTACGTCATGCAGTTCAAAACGCTCCCGCTCGGGCTTATAGCAGGCATATGAATAGGCAAAATTGACACATTCAATGAGCACATCTGCTCCGCCGTTCAACAAAAGCTCCACATCCTTCGTTTGATCATAGTATTGGATTATGCCGTATGCAACATCTGCGCTGATGTGAACTTGCTTATCTCTGAAGTAGGTCCTAATGGGTCTGCCCGTAAAAATATCGTTTAAGTTGTAGCACGTGCAGTAATCCACTCCGTTTTCCTGGCATTCCCATGGGTAAAACGCACCTGTATATCCGTATTCTTTTGCCTTGTCCTTTGCCGACTTTAGGTTACGGATTCGGTAATTGACAAGGTTTTTAGCCACTTCGGGTAATGTGTTTAAAAATAGGGGCAGCATATATAACTCTGTATCCCAAAACATGGCCCCCTTATACACCTGACCGGACAACCCCCTGGCAGGAATCGCCACTCTGTCGGTGTGAAAAGGAGCTGATATCAAAAGAAGATAGATGCTGTAGTTGATGGCGGTATTCATGGTTTCGTCACCCAAAACCTCCACTTTGCAGCGTTCCCAAAGCTTGCACCATGCACCTTTGTGGGTTTTTAGCAGTGATTCATAACCCATATCCTTAGCCATCCGTGCCCTATCTTTGGCACGAATCTCCGCATCTTCCCCGTGACAAACAGAAGCAAAAATTTCTATCTTACCCGGGCTTTTAACAACTTCTCTAGCGATACAAACCGGCGTATTCAATTCGATGGTTTTTGCCGTAAAGTTATTTTCTGTTTGCACCACATCACATAAATGGGGACCATTCATATCCCAAATGTCGCTATCTATAAAGCTCTCGGCATCGACACCTTCACTAAACTCATATTTTAAACAAATCAAGCTTTTGTAGACCATATGGCAAAAGCGTTCCGCCTCGACCTTACATCCGCTTTGAAACACCGTGTGCCTGTAGTGTAGCGCACAGCCGATATCTATTCCCTGAAAGTGTTCGCTGACTTCTTCATGGATGCTGTGTTTTACCCTTATGGGATTGGGGGCATTAACAGGCTCACGCCACTTTTTGCCGTTTTGATCATAACAATTCGCCAAAGTGAGTGCCGCATATTCGGACTTTCCATATTCCTCCAACGTGCCCCTATATCCCATGTAACCGTTGCCAATCAGGAACTTTGAACCATAGAAACCGGCTTTACTTTTGTCATAACCCGTTTCTTCTATCTTCATGCTAAATACATTATCCATTTGCCTTACCTCTGTCTAAATTCACCTGGGGTGATCCCCACATGCTTTTTAAAGCTTAAGATGAACGATTGGGGGTTTGTATAACCCACAGCTCTGCCCACCTCATTGACTTTCATATTATTTTGAATCAAGAGATTTTTGGCTTTTTCCACCCGAACCAACGTGATATATTGTTTAATGCTTTGTTTGGTTTCGGATTTAAAACTTTTGCTTATATGTGATTCGGAAAAGTGAAGCGCTTTTGCAATCATTTCTATGCTCAGCTGCTGGTCGGCATAATGCGCATCGATATATTCAGCTATTTTCTTGGAAATACCCACCTTGTCGCTGTGCATATCTGAGATGCGCAAATTGCTCTTTTTAAGCTGATCGATCATTTTTGAAAGCTTATTATTTTCTTCAATCAGCTCACCCACGGGTTTGAATAACTTGCTGGCAGTCAATTTAATGGCAATTGCACAAAATACGGTGATGACGATCATAAGGGCAATGAAGATTAGGACTGCTGCATTGATCTCCTTTTGAAAATAATCAATTGGGACTTCGTATATATATCTCCAGTGGTTTTTATCGGATACTTTGAAAGCAAAGTAGTGCTCCCCTTCCGCAAGGGTTCCCTGGGGTTCATCTGAGAAATCATTCCAGTTTATCTCTCGGTTTTTCCCGAATATGTACGACCCGTTGGCATCCAGCACATAAACATTCACCTGCGAATCGAAATTCAGCGTATTCATTAACGTGCTGAAATACTCCTGATTTATAGTTAAAATGATCAGTGCTCTGGGATTCTGCTCGATTGGACTAGCTGGAAGGAGAATGGTAAATTTCTCCCCGTTATAGACCAAGGGTTTCAGGGCTTTATGGCCATAGTAAAAGTCCACCGATTCTAAAATAAACTGTTTTGCCTTTGAATCTTCAATGTTTTGCTGTAGCACTGTTTTTTTATTAAAGTCCAGCACCTCACCGCTTTCAAAATAGTATAGATACATCTCTTCAAAGTAATTACTGGTAGAGCGAATCTTATAGATTCGTTTAAAAATCTCCTGCCTGTCAAAGATATCTATCAAATCCGACCTGTCGCTAAAGTTACGCACATCCGAATCCAATGCCACCTGTAAAAGTGAGGTGTTGATTATGTCCATCATGGTTTCAACAGATGCCTGCAAGCCCGAAACGGATTGCATTGCCATTTGATCTGCCAGATCGTTCATTGTGGTCAGCGACATGACAAACAACACTGAACTTGTAATCAAAATAGCTACAAGCAGCAAAACACTGATGATGATAGTTATTTTTCGTTTTAGCCCGCTATTGCTTTTCATCTTCCACGCATTCGACCGTGTCCTTTGTTATTTTGAATCTGTATGGCTTCCCGCCTCTCTTCAGGCAGAACTTAACTTCGCTCCAATTAGAGGGCAGATGAGGTTCCACATCAAAACTTGAACCGTTGTCCGTCACTCCCGCAAATCCAAAAACCACCGCTGCCCAACTCATTCCCGCTGCCGCAAGGTGCGGTCCGTCTTGCAGCTTATCTTCAAAGCTTAGATCCGTTTGGAGGGATTTATTTAAATAATACAGCGCTTTATCTGAAAGATTTAGTTTTGCGGCAATGATGCCGTGAACGCCGTAGCTCAGCGACGATGTGTGGGTTGTTCGGGGTTCGTAATAGTTCCAGTTCTTTAAGAGTTCTTCATTCGTTGCAATATGGGGCAGCAAATAGAGCATCATGATGACGTCTGCCTGTTTGACAGTTTGGGTATCTGCCGGAACTACATACGGATCGTCCTCATAGACGATCTCATCTCGAAGGCCAAAAAAGCCCTCACACTGCTCAAATATACCGTCTTTTCGCACATCTTTCACTTGAATATGGTCATAGTTAAAGTTAGCATATTTCTTTGCACATTGCAAATTGTGCTCAGCCATATTTAACATATAGGCGTTGTCGTTGCATTCCAGATGAAGTTCATCCGGACCGCTGGCGTCGGGTATGCTGAGTACACCGTTTGTCACCGTTCCTTTGGAGAGCCAAAACTGAGCCGTTTGCAAAAAGAGTTCAGAAGCATCCACCGTTGCATCTTTCGTAACTCTTAAATATTGATCCACTCCATACGCAACATCTGCGGTTATGTGCAACTGGTGGGTCAATAATTTTAGAAAATCCTCGCACTCTTCCTCTCCGCTGTATCCCGTTTCCCACGGGTAACATGCACCCTCACAGCCTAAGTCCCTTGCCTTTTCGATCGCTTTGTCTAAAGTGTTCAGTCTGAACTTGACGATGTTCCTCGCCAGTTCGGGTTGCGTATAGGTATAAAACGGAAGCATGTGGATGTCCGTATCCCAAAACACCATTCCCCGATACCCTTCCCCTACGATCCCTTTTGCCGGTACGGAAAGATGTTCGCTGGGACTTGCAGAAATGAGCAGTTGATATATGGCATACCGAATGCTCAATTGCGCATCGTCATCCCCTTTTATTGTGATATCCGAATCATGCCACAGCTTTTTCCAAAGGGTATCGCTGCCAAGCTTTGCCTGTTCGTAACTGAGCTGCTTTTTTATATACGTATGCACCGCATCTAGGGGTGAAGTGTGAAACAAATCGCACTCAAAACACGATATCCTCTCAATAAAACCATCTCCGCATGCGCTTATGCGCGTTGCGAATGCAGCAGTATGCCCCTGCACCCTGCCCCGGATCAGCACAGAACTTCCGTTATCTTTCATAACGTCATATAACCTTATATGTTCTTCGTCTGTGCCGTCTGTCGTATCCTGATAAATACCTGAAATATTAAAGTTGGTCTTTTGCGTATCGATCCACGGCTCTAGCTCCACACTAACATTTTTGAACTCAAACCGCTGAAATACATGATTCTTGTTTTGCATACTGGCAAAGCGCTTCTCTATCACCAGGGCATCTGCAAACTGCCATTCAATGGTCAGCTCTCCCGTAAAGATATCCAATGTATTTTTATGCGATACCGGTTTTTCCTCTTTCCCGTTTATGATCCACTTTGCTGCCAAAAAATCGGGGCAGTTTACAATGCAAACTTCTCTTTTATACCCAGCCACTTTATTGAGATGGCTCCACGAAATAAGGAACGGATTAAACTTCGATGCATCTAAAAAGGGTCTGGGCAGTTCATCATAGAACCCGGCAAGAAATATTCCCATGTTATCACCCCGAATACCGATCCGTCCGTTGCCTATTGCACTTAATGTTCCGTTGTTCGATTGAATCCTCATTCTTTTAACCCCGTCATTGAAATTCCCTGTGTGAATTTGTTTTGAAAGATAAAATAGACCGTGATGATCGGCAAAAGAGAGATCGTTACGGCAGCCATGAGCTGCCCGTATTTCACGTAGTTTTTGCCGTTAAAAAACTGCATTGCAACGGTTATAGTATAGTTTGCCGGATCGTCTATCATCATGAACGGCCACAGAAAGTCGTTCCACACGTATAAGAACACGATGATACTCACGGCACTGATCGCATTTCGAAGCAACGGGAATATGATCCTGTGAAAGATGGCAAATTCACTGCATCCGTCAATCTTTGCCGATTCGATCAAATCATCGGGAATGGATGAAATGAACTGCTTCATAATAAATACCGCATAACTGGTCGTACCGTTGACGACGATGATCAGCGAAATGAGTTTGCCGTTAAGCCCCATCCACACCATCTCTTGATATAGGGGAAGCAGCAGCACTGATATAGGCACCATCATTGCAGAAAGAACCATATAAAAGAGCACATTTCTGCCTCTGAATTTAAACTTGGATAGGGCAAATCCCCAAAGTGCAGATAAATAAAGTATCAGTGTAGTGCGAGAAACGGTGACTATCAAACTGTTTAACAGTGCCTGAAATATATTGATCGAACTGTGGTTAAAGACAGCAGTAAAGTTATCGAGTGTAATCGCCTTTGGAAAAAACGTCGGTGGATAACCGAGGATCTCCCCTTCCGGCTTAAACGCATTTAAGATCATTGTAATAAAGGGGATTATGAATAGAATGCCCACTGCAATAAGAACAGCATAGACAATTGTTTTATATATCTTCGTCCGAATCATATCAACCCTCCTATGCTTTTCTGTCGGTCAACTTGAATTGAAGGAAAGAAAGAAGCAGGATGATCAGCAGCAGCACTAGTGCGGTTGCTGATGCATAACCAAATCTGTAAAATCCAAGTGCCTTGTCGAACAGGTAGTAAGATGCCGTATACGATGCGTCCCCCGGCCCTCCCTTTGTCAGTGCCATGACTTGATCGTACACCTGAACATAGGTGATAATATTGGAAACTGCCACCAGTGCAAGAGTGGGTCGTAGCATGGGTATTGTAATACCGAAAAACTGCTGCGGTTTGTTTGCCCCGTCGATGGCAGCCGCTTCGTATAACTGGGGTGATATTTCAGAAAGACCGGCTACGAATAAAATGAGTGCAAATCCCACATCGTGCCATATGGTCATGATCATGAGACTGGGCATAACGGTTGCCGATGTGCCCAGCCAGTCTACCCCCTCCTGACCAAGAGATGCAAGGAAGTTGTTGATAAGACCACCTTGTGCCATAAAAATCCATCTCCAAACGATGGCAATGGCAATGATGGCTGTCACATAGGGCAGATAGATCGTCGTCTTAAATAAACCTTGAGCTTTTCGTACACTCTTTATCAAAACTGCCAGAACGAGTCCAATGCTTGTCGTGAGCACTGTGCAGACTGCTGTGAACAGCATAGTATTACCCACTGACTTCCAAAAAAGCTCATCCCCCAACAGTTCTATGTAATTTTCAAATCCAATAAAGTTAAATTGATTTTTTAATGGGTTCCAGTCTGCAAAGCTGCCAACGATGCCGAAGGTTAGGGGAAATAAATAAAACACTCCGTACATTATTAGCATCGAACCGACTGAAACGATCAAGAAGATGCGTCTGGAATTCATTGTAATAACCTATCCCCATCAGATAAGGGGGCGGCAAAACACCACCCCCCTCTTTTCAAACTAATACTAGTTTTTAAAAGCCGAAGCGCCTTCGTAACGCCTCTCAACCGGCACAAAGTCTAAGTTTCCAAGATCTTTTAATATGATCTCGTCCGTCTTTGCAACGGCAGCTGCCGCACTGACTCCGTTCTTTAAGAAGTCATCTTGCAAATACTTGCCCAGTGTTCCTTCGATCTGGTTGGGCAGAGGCCCGATCCAAATGGTTTTGTTGATGGTCTGTGCAAGTGCCCCGTGTATGGGCGATGCTGCAATGTCTGCATCGTTATCCAACGAATATTTGCTGGGGTAAATACCGTTAGACAGCGAGAACTCTTTGATGAAGTCGTCGGACGCCAGCAGGAACTTAACGAAGTCAAAAGCAACTGCTTTGTTTGCATCTCCTGCTTTTGCGCTGACGCAAGGCGAACATTCGCCGTTGTTGCGATCGTATGCTGCGGGATTGCCGTCAAAGGACGGGGTGGGGAACACGCCGATTTCTACATCGGGATATGTATCCTTCAAATATCCGGGTATCCACGTCCAGTCGCAGATCATGGCAGTTCTGCCCTGTCCCAATGCTTCTCTGTTAAGAGCACCTTTGTTGTCGCCTATTTTGTCTGTGTCGTACCAGGATTTCAAGTACTCCATGTTTTCCTTAGTAATGTCGTTGTTAAACTTAGAGGACTTTCCGTCTTCGCTAAAAAGGAAGCTACCCTTTTGATAGTTCATGGCTATCACAAGATTTGCAAATCCGTTTTCACCGTTATAGGAAAAACCCGAAACGACTATGTTGTTACCGTCCGTTTTCGTCATCTTCTTTGCGGCTTCTTTTAACTCATCCCATGTCTTTGGGAAATCCGTCAGTCCGGCTTCCGCCCACATTGCCTTGTTGTACATAATGACTGAGGACATTAAACCTGTGTCGATATAATAGAGTTTGTCATTGATCTTGTGGAGATCTATCTGCCTGAAATCTGCCTTTAGATCCTCAATGGGAAATACTGCTTCGGGCATCGGTTCTGTGATGGGAACCATGACATCGGTGTATGCGTTGTGCATCCAGAACATATCAGGACCGGTCCCCCCCTGAATAGCGATAGGCAGTTTGACCCAATAGTCGTCCCATGGAGCTGCTGTCGTCTTAAACGTCACATTGGGGTGCATGTTTGAATAAACTTCGATGTATTTGTCGCATATGGTCTTTACATCTTCAGGATACCAAAAACTGATCTCAATGGATTCACCGCCGTTGACAGGAACATTGGGATCGTACTTGAGCGTTTGACCGATGACCGGTGCCGCATTATCTTTGGTCGGCTGCTCGGCGTTGTTATCCGCAGGTGCAGCCGGGGCCGGAGCCTGCTCTCCTGTTTGAGTGGGAGCTGCTACCGGCGTACACGCAACCATCATAAGTGCAAGCGTTAAGCATACGATCGTGAAAAATAATTTTTTCATTTTTACCTCCTATGGAACTTAATGATACTGCCATTATAGTGAATCCATATTTGTTTTTCTATAGTAGTAATTGGTTTTCATTCATAAAACCAGTACAGATCGTGTAACAGCATTGATTTTTCAAACCACGGACAGTACACTAAATGCCAAGGAGTTTGTTTATGGAACAAAGAGATTTAAAGATTATTAGAGAGCTTGCTCGGCAGGTTGCAGATATCAGTTCTGACAGTGTCATGTTGCAAAGGATCGACCATTGGAAAAAACACAATGCGCTTAAAACCAAAAAACCGACGATCGCCGTTTTCCCCGAAGGTTCGTGGCGGGAAATAATCAAGCTTGAGTGCGAAGATGAAACTGCCAGAGCAATCGAGAGGGAGTTAAGGCAGCGTATCTTTACCTATTATATAAACGACGATACTGTGATTACCAATGAGTTTAAAGTACACAAAGTGATAACGGGGCTTTCGGGCGGAATAATCGACAACATCGATTGGGGTGTATCTGTTCAGCACGAGGATTCCAAAGAGTCCTACGGTTTTAAACCCGTTATTCTAAATTTTTGCGATATTAAAAAACTGAAAGTACCTACTATAGAATACAACGAACAATCCACTCAACAAAACTATATTCACATGCAGGAACTTCTGGGCGATATCCTAAACGTGAAGTTGTGCGGCATCGATCATATCTCCTTTCACATTATGTACTACTACATACACTTTAGGGGATATATGCAGCTGCTTAACGATTTATACGATGCTCCACAGTTCGTCCATGAACTTACGGATTTTTTATGCGAAGGATATCAAAGCATACTACGGCAATGCGAAAACTTGAGCCTTCTCGATCGCAACGACGACGGAACATATCAAGGTTCGGGGGGATTTGGATTTATGGACGGGCTTAACGGCAAAACCCCGTCAGCAATGTGGGCAAGTGCGGAAGCACAGGAGCTTGCCTGTGTCTCCCCCGAACAATCGGAGGAGTTCTGCATTTCTAAGGAGCGCAAACTTTTAGAACCCTTTGCGCTTAGCGCTTATGGCTGCTGTGAGGCCATCGAAGACAAACTAAAATATATAACATCTTTAAAAAACTTGAGGAGGATTTCTGTTTCGCCTTTTGCGGACGTTGAAAAATGCTCCGAAATAATTAAGGATAAATATATTTTTTCCTGGAAGGTCTCCCCGTTGCTTTTAAGTTCAGATGTTTTTTGTAAGCGAGATATCGTTCACTATTTTGAACAGTATCTTCCAATCCTAAGCTCTAATGTTGTTGAGATCATTCTTGCGGATACGCACACCTGTTACGGCGAACCCGACAGATTTTTAACATTTGTAAAGACAGTGAAGGAGTTACTAACATGATTGATATTGAGGTTCACAAAATAAGCGACGATGGCTACGAAACGCACGTTACATATGAAGGTTGGCGTGTTGCCGGCCTTTCATATACGGGAGACGAACCGGTTACATTCCACAAACATACGAATACAGATGAAGTGTTTATGCTGTTATGTGGAGAAGCGCAGCTGTTAACTGCTAGGCATGGGGAAATTCCGGGAGAAGTTACTAAAACGCAAATGAAACCACTGCACATTTATAATGTTAAAAAGAATGTGTGGCATACTGAGATTTTAAGCAAAGGAGCAAAGCTTTTAATTGTAGAAAACAGCGACACAGATGACACAAATTCCTTTGAATACCACCCCCATCCCCCTTCGCATACGAAAAAGAGCTAGCAGTTTCTGATTTCCCTCAGAGGCAAAGGCTTTTTATCTTATTATTTAAAGCGACAGTGGGTTAATGGGGTGTATGAAAAAAGAACCCGAAGGTTCTTGAATGTACAATTGTTATTATATTGTGTCCTGGTTGATCATTTTATGTGCCCTTGCCCATTCAGTTGCATTCATCTGCTTTTTCTTGATATATTCCAAAGCGAAAGGCTATAAAACAAAATCGCTGTACCTATTAAAATAATCATGCTGACAATTGGCGTCACTATAGACCCGCCAAAGTTAAATGTCACACCCATATACTCCTTGAAGTCATTTAGATAATGAACTGGTATTCCGGCAAATGAAGTCTGCATAGGCAATTCCATCAGCACTTGACGAAACAATGAAGCCCCATGGGATACGGGAAACACTTTGATCACTGTTTGCACAGCTTCAGGTAAAGCGCCAATGGGGAGATAAATGCCTGTTAAAAATCCGATTAACGTGCCAATAATGGTAGTCGTGGTGGTAAATGCGCTATGGCTCTTAAAAAATGATACGATAAAGCAAACCAAAGAAGTATTTGTCATGGTTGTAAAGAGCACCAACAAGAAAACCTTTATTCCAGCGCTCATGCTTAACCAATTGCCACCGAAGCATACTATGTAAATTTGGGCGATTAGTACGGTGATAAGGGACATAATCACGCCAATTAAAAATGCACTTCCGATATATCCGCCTGTTATGGCACTTCTCTTGATGGGCAAAGAATTGAAGTCTTTATATATCTTTTTCACCTTATCATCGATCATCACGCCAAACGCACCCAGCGTTGTGGTGACCGAAGTCACAGCGAGAAGCCCTGCAACAAGCCAGCTATTCATCAAAACATCTGGATTTTTAATACCTTTCATGTCCTCGGTGAGCCATACGTCCCCTAAAAACACAGTGTAGAGGGCAATAATGATGAATATGGCAAGAAGTGAAAAGAATACTGCGCTTTTGTCCCGAAAGAATAATTTTAGATTGCGTTTCATAAAAACTCTCATTGTCTTAGCTCCTTCCCCGTAATGCCAATAAAGGCGTCATCCATTGTACCCTGTAAAACTTGAAAACTACTGATATAGTCTTGACAACGCTCCAGTATGGGGAGGGCACTTTTGGTGTCGGTCAGTCGAACAACAAATTCTCCTGCCACGGCGGTAAAATCCAGCGCCATTTCCCCCATGACCTGCTGCATAGTGGTTTCATCCGAAACTGCCAATCTCAGCATATCTGTGGCATATCGATTCTTGAGTTCAGCAGGCGTACCTTTCGCTGCAATTTCTCCGTGGTCAATAACAATCACATAATCCG
>CAYVRJ010000003.1:224301-263831 GCA_964453645.1 uncultured Clostridia bacterium | reverse complement strand
TTCCATTGTCTGAAGCCATTAGACATGATTGGGGAACTTACGAGGTTCGCCTAAACGATCTTGATGGAAACGAGATCGTGATAGTTGAGTTTGTGTGATAGATTGTTTCTGTTTACAGGGACATTATCATCGGGTATGCAGGGCCAGCAGACAATTATATGAAACTGATATGCAGGGATGCAATGAGTATTTGAAGGGAGATGAATTTATGAGAACAAAAAGTGAACTTCAATGGGCAATGGTCTATGATTTAAAAAGTTTTTAGGACAGCTTACAATAACTTTTTATGTGCCTTTTTGAAAGGTATGGAAAAAATGAGTATAACACGAACAGTCACCGTCTGAGCGTTCATTCTCACGTAAATTCATTTTTTCCCTCCCTTAAGCGTATCCTGCGATGGTTTGTCCCCTAAACGCGCAATCTTTCCAAAGACATCGGACATGCGTTCAAAGATATCCACCAAAAGTGGGTCAAAATGCGTTCCCCGTTCACTTAATATAATGTCACGTGCAGCCTCGTGGGAAAGCGGCTTTTTATAGGGTCTTTCAGATATGAGTGCATCGTAAACATCCACAATCGCCATCAATCGTCCCTCAATGGGAATATCCCGCCCGTGAAGCGCACGCGGATATCCCGTTCCGTCCCATCGTTCGTGATGAGAACCGGCAAAAGATGCAGCAATCTCCAAAAATTTCTTTTCCTGTACACCGGACATGGCGTAGCGTATTGCGTCTTCTCCCAGTGTCGTATGGGTTTTCATAATCTCGAATTCTTCGGCCGTTAGTTTACCTGGTTTTAATAGGATGCTGTCGGGTATGGACATTTTTCCCACATCGTGCAGCTGTGAGGCGTGCATAAACAGATTGTCATCCACATCCTCCATTTCTTCGGCATTTAGCTTTTGCGCTCTGACTTCGTCGAGCAGTACCTTTAAATAGTTTTGCGTCCGTATCAAATGCCCGCCGGTGGAGCCGTCACGGCGTTCCACCATATCGGACAGCACATGAACGATGGAATATTGCAGCTCGGTGATGACCTTTGTTTTTTCCTCCACCATCTTTTCCAGGTTTTGATTATACTGCTGCAGCTGCAAATGCAGTGCTACCCGCTTTAACAGCAGTGGGAAAGAAAACGGCTTGGTTATGTAATCCACAGCACCGAGATCCAGCCCGTCTAGTTCGCTCGTGCTATCATCCTTTGCCGTCACAAAGATAACCGGCACGTTTCGAACAGGCAGTGGGGATGATTTGATCTG
Source organism: uncultured Clostridia bacterium (assembly GCA_964453645.1). GTDB lineage: Bacteria > Bacillota > Clostridia > Christensenellales > JAWKQI01 > CAYVRJ01. Next base: position 262,576 of record CAYVRJ010000003.1, on the reverse strand, counting down.
TTTTATCACATCAAACCCATTTAAACCCGGCATCTCCACATCCAGTAATATGAGGTCGGGGGTCACGCGCTCAAACAGCTTGAGTGCCTTTTCACCTGAAGGGATCAGTAGCACGTCGTAGTGCTTTTCAAGTGCTGTGCGGGCAATGTTTAGATTCGTCACACTATCATCAATGACCATGATTTGAATTCGTTTGTTCTCGCTCATGGGGTTCACTCCTATCGCTTCAAAGCGGCATATTGTTCAGATCATCTATCAGTTGTTCAGCTTCTTCATATTCAAATGCAGCTACATGCTGCTCTATTTTTAAAAGTGTTTCTTGAAGAGTGTCCTCACAGCCGGATCGAAGAACATCCAAAGCAGAACTAATTTTCGTTGCATTGTAATCCTGCAATGCAGTTTTAAGCAGCAAAAGTTGGGCATTCCATTCTTCGTACGATAGTTCTTTTCGCTGCGCTACTACGCTTTCATCACCAACAACTGCCGTTATCTCAGCCAGCAATGCAGTTAATTCCTGTGCAAAGGTACCATGTGTCTCCCTTATATAATCGGCATTGTTCTCAATGCCTGCACATTCAAGCGATTTTGCCGTGTTTGACAGCTTTTCGGCACCGATACTCAATAGAACGCTTTTAAGGGCATGGACATGCGTTGTATACAGTTTAAGGTTGTTTTGTTCCAGGCAGTCCGCAAGCTTGTTTAACTTGCTTTCCCCCTCCTTTAAAAGCACCCTCAAAATGCTAATATATTGCTCTGTACTTCCGCCTACGGTTGTTATTCCGCACGCAATATCCACCCCACTAAGTTCAAAAGGAATTTCACTTTTCTCTTTGCCAGCAGCTATTTCTGTTGTTCGCTCTCTTTTTTCTTTGGGAATATAGCGTTCCAAAACTTCGACTAACTTTGACATTTCAATGGGTTTGGATAAAAAGTCGTCAAACCCACTCTTTAAAAACATTTCTTTAACCCCGGACACTGCATTGGCGGTCAGCGCAACGATGGGCATCGTCTGGGCGTAGGGCAGGTCAAGTGCCCGAATGTTTTGCGTTGCTTCAATACCGTCCATTTTGGGCATCATATGATCCATAAACACGATGTCATACGGTGCTTTGGACACAAGTTCAATAGCTTCTAAGCCGCTTTCGCAAATATCGATTTGCATCTCAAAAGGCGCTAGTAAACCCTCGGCAACCTTTAAGTTGGTGACAATGTCATCCACTATCAAAATCCGGGCTTTGGGGGCAATAAAGCAAATTCCACTTTCTTCGTCGTAGCACAGACTATCGTCTAAAACATCGTTTAATATATTCGCTGCCGAAATGGAGTGAATGGGCATGGCCATGCTTATGCAGCCCTCGCATGTTAAAACTTGGTCGTATTCAGAAAGTGCCACGAGTTTTACTGAAAGGTTCATTTCCTTAACAATTCCACGGATACTCTCATACAAAAAGGAAGAAAAGAACAAAAATGAGTAGCTGTCCCTTTGCAGCGCTTCATATAACTCCGATTGGTTTTTCACAAGTCTACAGAAGACACCTAAATCATTGATGCAACGGACAATAGAGCTTGCAAAAACCTCACGCGGTTCGTAAACGAGCACCCTTTGTTCCTTGTTCTCTATTGCTGCCAGGGGTTCATATTTATCGTATTTTTGTGGAAGTGTCACAGTGAAAATACTGCCCACACCATATAGGCTAGATGCCTCTATACCTCCCCCCATAGCCACGCAAAGGCTTTTTGTAATGGCAAGTCCTAATCCGGTGCCTTCAATGCCACGGTTTTTAAGCAAATCAAATTGTACAAATTCGGCAAATAAATTCGTGATGTGCTCTTCTTTAATTCCAATACCGGTATCAATAATATCCATGTTTAGTTTTGCTGTGTGTTCGTCCTCTAAATATCCCCCGACGATGAGCTTTATGTAACCCTCTTTGGTGTATTTCACCGCATTTCCTAACAGGTTCAACAAAATTTGCCGAATGCGAATCTCATCTCCAATCAGCTCTGCCGGAAGCTTGGGATCGATATTGACAACAAACAATAGTGACTTGTCGGCCACACGCATGCGTATGATACTGATCACATCATTGATCAGCGATGCCAATTGATATTTTTGATCGGTAATTTCAAGTTTACCCGACTCAATTTTGGAAAAATCCAATATATCGTTGATGATCGCCAGCAAATTGGCACTTGCCTGCTTGATCCCAGCAGCATATTGTTTAGCCTCGGGCGTGTTACTCTCGCGCAGCGATAGTTCCGCCATACCAACGATGGCGTTCATAGGTGTGCGAATCTCGTGGCTCATCTTTGCAAGAAATTCCGATTTTGCTTTGTTGGCGCTAATCGCCTCAGACTTTGCTTCTTCCAGTTCTCTTCGTTCTTTTTCATATGAATCAAATCGAATGGAGACAGAAACGGCAAGAATCACACTGACAATGACAAAGCAAATCGTCATGTCCGTTATTGCCGCAACATCGGATTCAAACGGTATAACGAGTTCAGGGCGGAGTAGTTCAATTGCCACAAAAAAGCAGTACCAGATAATCTCGATACCTGCCGCAATAAACCGATGTTTTCCGTCCAACAGCAAAACCGTAAGAACAACTGCAAATATAAAAAATGTGGGCGTACCGCTCATAATTCCCCCGTTGAGGAAAAACAGAACGGGAAACATACCCAAAAATATCAACAGTGAAAAGACATAGCGCACCATACGGCTGTGGTTAGACTTGGTTGACAAAATAAGCGCTGTGAGCGGAAATAAGCTTGCTATGACTGTCGGAAGATAAAAGCTGGGTAAAAAACCAAACAGGATATAAATCACCGACATGACGATGGTTAATACAAACCCAATCAAACACAGTGCGTGAAATAAACGGGTCTTGAAATCCAAATGTTTTCCAAGTACAGTATTATAAAGCTTTCTTGGCAATATACCCACCCCCATAGCGAATTGTCGTTAAACCCTTAAACCCACGGTACCCATCAATAGCGGTTGCCTACTCATTTGATGCTTTTAGAGTTTCTGCAATTGCATTTCTTCTCTATAGTCGTTCATCTTCATTCCTCTTTATCTTAAATTTTGATATCAGCCCTTTGAGCATATTTGCCTGGCTGGAAAGTTCCTCACTTGCAGCTGCACTTTCCTGACTGGTTGCGCTGTTGGTCTGTACTACAGTAGATATTTGGTCGACACCCTCAACAATCCGCCGCATAGATGCTATCTCGTCTTCAACTGTTTTAGCGATGACACGGATGTCTTTAGCGACCACTTGCGTCATTTTGTTGATTGAAGCCATTGAATCAACAGTGATTTCAGCACTTTTTGTCACATTCGCTATGATACCAACAGTACTTTCTATCAGCATTGTAGTACTACGCGCAGCATCAGCTGATTTTCCGGCCAGATTTCTCACCTCATCGGCCACAACGGCAAAACCCTTACCTGCCTCACCAGCACGCGCTGCCTCAACCGCTGCATTGAGCGCAAGAATATTGGTTTGGAAGGCAATATCTTCAATTGTCTTAATAATTTTGCTTATCTCTGCTGACTTTGCGTTGGCTTCCAGAATCTCGTTCATCAGTTCCTGCAATTGTCCCGCAGCTTTGCTGATATCCGTTTCAGTGACATCTGTGTCACCCGTGATTTTAACAACATCTCGCCCGGTCTCTTCAAATTGTATTTGCATCTGGGCAATCGATGAAGATAGACTTTCGATTGTAACTGCCTGCTCGGTAGTACCTTGGGCAAGACTTTGTGCACCTTGAGCCACCTGATTGGAGCTTAATGTCATTTGTTCGGCCGCATTTTTGACTTCCTGCAACGCATGCGATACCTGCGTTGTAAGTTTGCTGAGTGAAATTGCTAGAATGTCCTGTTCTGAACGAACGTGCACTTCCGTAGTAAAATCGCCATCCGCAACATGTTCAACAACGCTTCTCCATTCCTGCATAAGACTGATTAAATCAGATACGGACTCCAGTGTTTGTCCAACCTCATCATCTGATATCATTGAAGAATCGATGCTGGTGTATAGGTCGCCTGTCGTAACAATTTGATCTACAATGCCGTTTAGATAGTGCAAAGGTTTTAAAAGTTTTCTTGTGATTCGCTGGGTTATAATAATTACTGCAAAAATACTCAGTATTAGCAAGGCAACGACTATAATTGAAGCAAGAACCACTCCATAATAAATCTCGCTTTCGGGAATAACAGATACAATGACCCATGTGCTTTCGTTTTCGCTGACCGTAATGGGCATCAAGGTATTTAACACTCGCGTCTTCCAAATAGCATGCATTGTGGATACCGAAGTGGGTTGTTTAATGGCATAAACGCTTTGTGTGATCGATAGCATTTCGGGATCCATAACGTCTTTAATAGACAAACCATCCAAAGCACCTTCCGGTGAGGACGCAAAGGTTTGATCGGGTGCAAGCAATAAAACGATGCCCGTATCGAATATTTTTCTGTTTTTTGCAGCATGGCTAATGGCTTCTATGGGTACATCGATGCCAACCATTCCCAAAAACTGACCGGACGAGCTGATAATGGGAGAAACGCAGGTGGTAATTAAAATTTTATCTTTGCCAACCTCGTACCAATACGGGGCAGTTACATAATTCTTTTTGGATTGCTTTGGGACTGAGTACCAAGAACCATCGGGACCGGGATCATCATATCCCTCCAGCGTGGTCACTTCCATAACCCCGTTGTTTTCATAGACATAAGGCACAAAGCGTCCAGCCGTATCACTGTGTTTGCTACCTATGTTTTGACTGTCTGCATTGTCAAACGCATTTGGTTCAAACCCAATTCCAATGCCAACAATACTTGGATCATCTAGTAGGGCACCTTCCACCAACTTGAGGGCATCTACACGCGTTAGTATATTAGATTCGATGGATGTTGAGATTGTATTAGCAAGGTCATCGGCTAATTTGAGTTTGGAAACCATGATAGCACTGATTTGGTTTGCATAATTGTCGGTTAATTCGTCTGTATACTCCTTTGAAATCTTTACAGAATCCAAAATCGATATAACCATTTGCACGGCAACAATAAAGACCAGGGCTATCGTTACCACGATGGCTATCGGAACTGCTATTTTCTTATCAAGGCTTGTCTTTCGATTTTCTTTTTTCATATTAATCCTCATCTTTCATTTGCTTGTTTGCTGTCTCAGTGGTGCCTTTCCCAACTTTAGTGTTTAGCTGGTTCTCCATGCGTCCAAGATGGTTGTAATAGTTGACTGTTTTATTGCCTATTCATTTCGCTACACCTCTAATTATTCGTTTGTCTTGTATGATTCAGGCATTATTGCCGTATGTGTGTTCTGCCATTTAAACTATGCATATATAATTCTCCTGTCACGCGTACTAATAGAATTGATATTAAGGATAAAGTGGAATGCAATACGCATTGTCTTCCGATTAATTATAACATGTTCCGACAATGTTTTCAAACAAATGTGACATTAATTTCACATCTAAAATAGTGTGACCATAATTGGCTAGAATGAGAAAAAGTTATTGAAAAATATATGCTTATTACATGATAAACTGAGTAAATAGACATGTTAGGACAAGTACAATATGATTACGTGACATTTTCATTAGCGAGAATCATATTGTCTAATAAAAAGCTACAAATCAAAGGAAATATGGTTATAAAGATCGATATGCACTACTTGATTTTCGCAATTACGCAGGTAATCACTACATAAACCGAGCAGCATAGCACTTGTTCCTTTTTTGCGTGGGCTTAAGTTGATCGTTAATACATTCATGACAGCACCTCCTTTACGACAGCCGAGATATCAACAGAATCTTTTGTTAATATCATCGCTTTTCCGATCCAGCTTGTGAGCTGCAATGTCTCGTGTACCAATTGTGAGAACACTTCATTTTCTTTTTCATTATTGTCATCCGTTATGCCCAGCGCATAGTATTGAAGCCCCTGGGGGTTCAGACTTTTTACAAGCTCCCCCCTTTTGTAATAGTAGTGCAGGTCGCTGATCAGTGGCAGTTTATCTATGATCCGCTTTGTTTTGTAGGAATATCCGCCAAATGTGATAGGCGTTATTACAACAATGGTTTGTGAGTTCGCCAGACTGGGCAGTATTTTATCTGCATCGTCCCTTACCACGCATTGTTTATATGTTTTGGTTGCGCATCCATCGCAGGCATAGCAGGGTTTTATGTCATACTCATCCATGGAAAAAAGGCAAATGTCTTTTGTTCCTGACAACTGCTGTGCAATGGCCTGACCAATCTCTTTTACTGTCTCGTCTGTTATGATAGTGATCATGATACGGATTCTCCTTGTTTTAATGCTCTACTGACGGCGCTTTTTATTGTTCGCTGGAAAATGCGCCGCCGGGCACTGCATCCACATCCCATGTGTTTTGCTCTGCCCTGGATGCTACAATGCTCCCTGCTATGCCGCCCAGACCATTGCGGTGTTCTAATGTATCAACGTTTTCTATTTTTGTCTTGTAAATTCGTTTTTTCGTATTGCAGCTGTGTTTATTCATTTTTTATTCAAGTATTCCCTTCAGAAGTATATTTATTTGAATCGAGAACAGCTCTTTTACACGCTGTTCTGTCAGCCCTTCTTGCAGCGATAACATCAACTGGAATCCAAGAAAAGAGCTCCAAATGGAATAGGCAGCAGAATAGGCATCCATTTGGCGCACGTAACCTGCCTGCATGGCTTCTTCCAAGTCTTTGGACAAAACATTTAACCAATGTGGATTGGCTGCGCGTTTGTCGCTGTATTTCTTAAGCACGATTAGGTTATATTTTTCAGGATCGCTCACGGCCACCTGGGTAACCAGCCAAAATACTTTTTCAAGTTTTTGGGGCAGTGGATCGTTTAAACTTAATACCTTATTGATTTTTTTGGCCAGCCAAGCCGATTCGGACTCTACCAAAGCATCTATAATTTCCTGTTTATTCTTGAAATGATAATAGATGATGCTGGTGGAGTATTGCATTCGGTTTATGATTTTTCGTACGGAGAGCGCTTCAAACCCTTCCTCAAGCCCGATTTGCAGCGCAGTATCCAGTATTGTTTGGCGCAATGCCTCACTGCGCATTTTTTGCGTTTCTCTTACCATAATTTTCGTTCCTTTATAATATTGTTTCATTATATAACAGCGTTATAATTTTGTCAATGAAATCTGTTTGCACGCTTCTCAAAATTAAAGCTTGACCTTATCATAGTGGCAAGGTGTATCCTTGTTGCTAAACCGGTTCACATAATTTAAAAGGAATAAACAAATGCTGTCCGGATTGGTATGTTTGCTCAACGAACAATGTCAAATGGTCAAACAGTTGATGTAACGCGAAGTTATTATAATATTTTCAGAGATCATTTGGGCATATAAGGAGACAAACACATGAGCATATTAATCAATATATTGGCAGTAATCGCCATTGCCGTTATCATCATCATTGCTGCTACTGTTATATATAGGGCAGTCTACAAAAACAGAATTAACCAGCATCTAAACAGCGAAAACATACATCCCCGTAAAATGCTTTCCCCTTGGGCGTTTCTGACACTAAGCGTTATCGTTGTGCTCATTGTCTTTGCCGGGTTTGCCACCTATCTGGCATTAAACCCCGGTGGCGAAAAAGTGCCGGAAGAATACATAAGAGCTGTTTATGATTATAAATCCTTTGACCCGAACGAAATGACGGATTACCGCAGCTTATACTCTATTGACGAAAACCCCGGTTATACAAAGCAGATCGAACAAAAGGGTGACATTCGGTTTACTTACTTTACTTCCAATGATGAATTTGATTATTATCATCCCGAATTTATTGTTTTTGTGGAGTATACGGGTGATAAAAATATACTTTACTATGGGGTGGAAGGCAACTTCTCTATGCCAAAAGGTCTCCATATGGCTGGAAGCGGTCACGCTGGTGCTGATTTTAATGATTACATTTGCGCTATTGGAACATCCACAGTTGAATGTAAATTTGAGTTGACTGCTTATCTTTACGATAGCGAATTAAAGGGGCAAGAGATGAGTGATTATGCTGTTGCCAACGAAACGTTGACAATTTGGATTCCATCACCATAACATAAACTTAGCAAAGGCGGCGCTAGAACTTAACGCTACCTTTTTTCCAGAAAAACAAAAAAAACCTGAAACGAAGTTGTTTCGGGGGGTTCGTGTTTATAACCTTCCCTAACGATATTGAGTCCAGCGTCACGCTGGTGTTTAAAACTGACGAAAAAGATGCAGCCTCTCCGCGGGAACAAAAAATTCGCGAACCATTTTTGTTAGTTCGCGAACATGGGTGCAGGCTCTGCCTGCTGGCGTTGCTGACAGGATTTGAACCTGCGATCTACGGAGTCGGAGTCCGTTGCGATATCCAGCTTCGCTACAGCAACATATTTACTTATGGTATGTTTCGTTGTTCTCAATTTTAAAACAACGGTATATTTGCTCCAACAGCACAATCCTAAACAACTGGTGGGGCATTGTCATGGCTGAAAAGCTTAAAACCAAATCACTGCACTTGTCCACTGATTCAGTAAAACCATTAGAACCTCCAATAATATAACAAAAAGATGACTTCCCGTCAAGCTTACAGCGTAAAATATGTTTAGAAAATTCTTCGGAGGTCATGGCCTTGCCCTCTTTTTTTAAGGCTATTACATAATCACAGCCCTTTGCCTTGGCAATTAATTGCTCACTCTCTTGTGCCCTCCCACGATCCGTTTCCCTAAACTTGCTCTCCCCCACCTCAACTACTTCAACCTTAGCATAGCCGGATATGCGCTTCAAATACTCAGCTTGTGCCATTTTAAAATAATTTTCCTTCAATCCGCCCACACATACAATTTTAATATGCATAGGGTTACCACAGGTACATATAGGTATAGAGCAGGGACTCGATCCCAAGGATCACAATTGCCAACACAAAGAACACCGTTCCCCTATCGGATGTTCGTGCCGTAGTGATAGACGCAGTCTGTCTTGCATGTTTCTTAAAGTAATTGATAATAAAGATCAATCCAAATACGCAAACGGGCAACAGTATAAGCATCCATAAAAGGGTGAGGGATTCGCCCAACTGCCCTTCAAAGAGGTGCACGGGTAAGTCCAAGACATCGTCAATCAATTGGGTGTATGCCAATGCATTGTATATCCCATGCGCCAATACGCCCAAAAATATACTTCCGGAATACCCCACCATCAAGCCAAAAACAATACCCACTGGAATAATAGCAATAACTGAGGGGAAATATGCGTGCATCAATGCAAACAGCAATCCTGAAAACACAGATGCTTTTACTATCCCGTACCGGGCGGTGTACCCCCCCAATATCACACCCCGGAAAAAGAATTCCTCAAACACGGGTGCCACAACACACAGTGCAAAAACCGAAAGCCACACTGGGCTGTTTAACAGTTCCTCAATGCCAGGCGGTACGATCACTTCTCCACCCAAGGAACTAAAGATGACTTGTGCGATGTATCCAAATATTGCCGCAGTGATATAGACGAGCAAAGTCGCCAAGACCATCAGCAGGAATTCCTTGATGTTAAACCAGTTCAGGGACAGGGAAGTTTTAATGTCCACCCGAAACCGAAACACCACGGCACACAAGAATAAATACAAGGCAACTTCTAAAAATATTCCAAATGCAGTGGAGAATTCAGAAAATGTCTGTGCATCTATGAGGCTTAAAATGGTGACAAGGACACTGGCTGCAATTCCCGACAGCACAAACAGCATCAAAACAAGATTCGCATGTTTTTGATTGAATCGCTCTCCCCTTTGTAATGTTTCGTTCAATGATCTATCCTTTCACACAAAAAAGTTTCCGCTCAAACGATCCCGAAAGGCAATGGAGAGGGCAACGTCTCTGCCCACCATCACACCTTCTCGTTCCAGGTGCGCCAAAACCGTTGTATACGCCAATTCCTCCGTGTTGTTCTCCTTGCTCAAGTGACCCAGCACAATACCCCTCACTCCGCTTTTAATTAACTCCAAGGACGCATACGCAGCACTTTCATTGGACAAGTGCCCATGTTTTGAAAGAATTCTGCGTTTGAGCTTCATGGGATAACTGGAGAGCCGCAGCATTTCTATATCGTGATTGGACTCCAGCAAGATTAAGTCTGTACCCTTTAGTGCCGTAAACACGCTTTGGGGAAAATGCCCAAGGTCCGTGGCAACTGCAACGCTCCTGCCCTTGCAAAACAACCGATACCCCTGAGAGTGCGCACTGTCGTGGGGCGTTTTAAAGGGAACAATCTCCACACTTCCAAAATAAAACCCATCTCCGGTGATACAAATGTTTTTGCTCTTCACACATCCCAATTTCTCTTCCATGGCCGACCATGTCTCTTCGTTGGCATAGATGGGAATATCTAGTTTTCTCGAGAGGATTCCCGCACCTTTAATGTGATCCGAGTGTTCGTGGGTGATGAGGATGGCGTTCAAATCCCCAGGACATTCCCCAATGGCACACACACCCTCCAGTATGGCACTGCCCGCACACCCTGCATCGATTAAAAGACAGGTCTTTCCCGCACGGACAAACACACAGTTTCCCGAAGAACCGGAAAACAGAGGGGTGAATTTAATTGTTTCACTCATATCATCTTCTTTTTCCAAAGAATCCAGGTTGAAAACCCTGTCACCACTGTGGAGATTCCAAGCACTGCCCAAAATCCCCCTTGCATGTTGATGAAGGGAACATCCACATTCATTCCCCACAAACTTGCAAACAAGGTGGGCACCGCAATGATGATGGTGATGGATGCCAAAAGCTTCATTACAATATTTAAATTGTTGGAAATAACGGACGCAAAGGCATCCATGGTTCCCGAGAGAATGTCTCGATATATCGTACACATCTCAATAGCCTGCTTATTTTCAATGATGACGTCTTCCAAAAGATCGGTGTCGTCTGGAAAGCGTTTGATCACGGATGAACGCATGATTTTTTCTAATACAATTTCATTGGCCTTGAGGGATGTGGCAAAAAACACCAGGGATTTTTCCAATCGCAGCATTTGAATCAATTCGCTGTTCTTCATAGATTTGTGCAGCGCATGTTCAATTCGCGTGGACGTTTTATCGATATGGCGCAAATACATGAGGTATTTGGACGAGATTTTAAAGAGAATTTGCAGCAAAAACCTCGTTCGCTTGCAGGTATCGAAGGTTCGCACTTTGCCGTTCATGAAATCTTCTAAAATAGACGATTCTTTTAAACAAACTGTGATTAAATTATTTTCAGTTAAAATGATTCCCAGCGGAAGGGTTGAATATAAAAATGAATCTTCCTCGGGCTGTAAAACGGGGATGTCCACGATGATCAAAGAGCTATTCTCTTTGTATTCAATGCGTGCAGTCTCCTCTTCGTCCAGTGCAGCTCTTAAAAAATCCATATCCGCACCCAGCGCTTCGCTCACTGAATGCAATTCGTCCTGAGTGGGGTCGCACAAATTGACCCAAGCCCCAACTTCGGGCTTTTCAATTTTTACATGGCTAGATCCTAGAGTTTTTAAAATTTCAAGCAATTTCGTTCACCGCCTTTTAAATTAGTTGGCAGCGAACTTTATTTTTTCTGAACGCTGCCCGATATGATTGAGTGCATTTCGACATCGATGTCGGTCTGCGTCCATCACTTCACCTCCAAAAACTTCTGTTTTCAATTATATCCCCAAATACAGATTTAATCAACAATAAATTTGCAAATGCCTGTGCAATCGAATATAATGAAGAAAAGGAGCGTATATGAATACTAAAGTTTTCAAACTGCTGGAATACGATAAGATCATAGAGATCATCAGCACTTATGCACACAGCGATCTGGGCAGACAGGCCTGCCTTTCCTTACAACCTTCCATCGACTACACAGAAGTGGCTGAGTTGCTTCAAAAGACAGATGAAGCCCTGTCTATCATACTCACCAAGCCCTCTCACCCCCTGTGCGGTTTTTCAGATATTTCATTAGAAATTTCCAGATTAAATGCATCCTCCCCCTTGAATTGTGGGGAGCTCTTGCGGTTAAACGGTGTGTTTAAGGCTGCTCGGCTGGCTCAAAATAATATTGGACATGAAAGCCCCTCCCTTCACAGCATGTCTAAGCGGTTGTTCTACGACGAAGACGCCATTAAAGCTGTGGACAACGCCATTATCAGCGAAACCGAAGTCAGCGACAGCGCCTCCCCCGCCTTGCGCGCCATTCGGCGCAAAATCGCATCGGAGCACGAGAGCATTCGGGAAAAACTTCAGTCTGTCATTAAAAATCCCGACACGTCCAAGTACTTAATGGAGGATATTGTCACACTTCGTGGGGGCAGATACGTTGTGCCCGTCCGCCAAGAGTTTAAAGGTGCTCTCCCCGGCATTGTCCACGACCAGTCGGGCAGCGGACAAACCCTGTTTGTGGAGCCCATGGCTGTGGTGGAATCCAACAACCGCCTTCGGGTTTTGGAGGCCGAAGAAAAAGCCGAAATTGAGCGCATTCTTCTGGAACTGTCCAAATTATTTATGCCCTACTGTACCGAACTGCGCACCGATCTGCTCGTCTTAGTGGAGCTAGATATTATTTTTTCCAAGGCACAGTATTCAAAAAACATAAAGGGAGTGCTGCCCAAGCTCAACGATGAGGGTATCCTCAACATCAAGAGCGGAAGGCATCCCCTGCTCAACAAAGAGACGGTTGTGCCCGTGTCCATCGCTATTGGCGGGGAGTACCGGGGGTTGATCATAACAGGCCCCAACACCGGAGGAAAGACCGTCACCTTAAAGCTCGCTGGATTGTTGCAGTTGCTCATGCAGACGGGTGTTTTTGTGAGTGCAGAATTTGGCACACAGATGTGCGTGTTTCAAAAGGTGTTTGCAGATATCGGAGATGAACAGTCCATCGAACAATCTCTCTCCACCTTCTCCTCTCACATGAAAAATATTATTGATATCACAGAGAACGCCGATGAACATTCCTTAGTCCTGCTGGACGAACTGGGTGCGGGTACCGATCCCTCCGAGGGAGCGGCACTTTCCATTGCCATTTTGGAAGAGATGAAGTATTTTGGTGCAACGGTGCTGGCCACCACCCACTACAGCGAAATTAAGGCATACGCCCTCTCTGAAAACTATTATCTAAACGCAGGCATGGAGTTTGATTTAAACACCCTCTCCCCCACCTACAAGCTGTTTATGGGCATTCCCGGTATGTCCAACGCATTTTTAATTGCGGGAAGACTTGGTTTGCCAAACAGCATCATTGAGCGGGCAAAGACCCATCTGAGCGAAGAGCACAAGCGGTTCGAGGCAGTGCTGGAGCGAGCGGAACAAGAGCGGCTGCTCAGCGTGCAAAAGAAGGAACAGTTGGATGCTGAATACGCACTCATGGAGCGGGAGCGGCAAGAATCTGCACAGAAACTGGAGCGGGCACAGCAAAAAAGTGATGAGATTATTGAAAAAGCAAAGGAAAAGGCCAACGATCTGTTGCGGGAAGCAAGGGATGAGATGGAATCTCTCATTTCCGAACTAAAGCAAAAAAAGCAGCAAGATCACCTCTCCGAGCGAGAGATCACCGATGCGGCGCAAACCGCCCGGGAGCGGCACAAACATCAATCGGCAAAATACACCAAGAAACGGCAAGTGAGGGCCAAAAACCAAATCAACCCTAACACGCTTCTTTCCGGTGAGGACGTATTTATTTTAAGCGTGAACACCAAGGGCACTGTGCTCACCCTGCCCGATGCCAAGGGTAACTTAACGGTGATGGCGGGTATGATGAAACTCAACGTAAATATATCCGAACTTGAGCGTTTGCAAGAACCCGTGAAGCTAACTGGTAAGCGTGAAGGTTCTGTCTCCCTTAAAAATGAACCAGCAAAACTTTCGGTGGACGTGCGTGGTTTAGACCTTGAAAGCGCTCTCATGGAAGTGGATAAATATTTAGATACCTGTGCGCTGCAAAAATTAACGGAAGTTACCATCATCCACGGCAAGGGCACCGGGGTGCTGATGAAGGGCATTCGCACCCATCTGCGGGGACACAGACATGTATCCAACGCCCGGGCGGGAATGTATGGCGAAGGTGAAATGGGTGTCACCGTCGTCACGCTGAAATGAGGTGGGTGTTGTGATTGGCGTGTGCAGTTGTTTGGCGGGCGTTCCCTGCCGTTACAACGGAACTGCGGCTTGTTCCAAAAAGGCCATGGCTGAATATTACAGCAACAACGCTTTACTCTTTTGCCCTGAGGTGCTGGGCGGATTGAGTGTACCCCGTCAGCCCTGCGAAATCGTAGGGGGCGATGGTTTGAGTGTGCTCCACGGCAAGGCAAAGGTGCTTGCTGCCGATGGCACGGACTACACCGAACAGTTCATTTGGGGGGCCAAGAAGGCCTGTGAATTACTTATACTCAACAACATTACGGAGGTGTACCTAATGGCCAAAAGCCCCTCCTGCGGTTTGACCCACATTTACGACGGTACCTTTAGCGGAACCCTCAAGCACGGCAGGGGTGTCCTCGCCGCCATGCTCTCCACCCACGGCCACTTTAAACTGCTTCAGTTGTTTGAGAACAAAAAGTAGAACTACATATTGTATTCGTAACTCACATTATAACTGGCCTTGTGAAACACCAGCTTATCGTCTACGTACAGTTTAAACTGTGCTGCGGAATTGTTGCTCTCGTGGATCATATTCGTCATCTGGCCTTTCGTGGGTGCGTAGAGGGCGTGTGCACTGTTCTTAGCCACTTCGATTTCCAATCGATTCTTTCCCTGCACGAGAGTTATTCCGTTTTTGCTGCAATGTTGAATCTTCACGCCCAAATATGTGGCAAACCGATATTCTTTCTGTCCGTGCACCACTGCGCAAATGCAACCCATAAAGTGTATGCCCAAAAAGGGAATGTCTGCAATAGCCGCCATAATCGAACACTTCTCTTCAAAATCGTTGCAATGGATCCAAACATACCGTTTGGGGAAGGATCGCCCACTGTCCTTTTCAATATATCCCCTTCCACCGTCGAAGTTGTAGGGCACATCGTCGATTTCAATGCTGCCCGACAGGGTGTGAAACATGCTGATCACCCCATGCCTGCATTGCATGGGAAATATCTTAAAAGGCCCCATGATGTCGTACTCAATGGGGGTTATGTCTGCATATTGAATGGAACCTTTCAGCCTTTCGTTGTTTAATTGAATGCCGTCTTTTGAAAAGGTGCACCCCCCGATTTGGATGGTGCTACCCATAGATATTACATCAAAAGCCATACTAAAGGATTTTTCGTTGGTTATTACTTGTATAAAAGCACCGCTTGAAGCTCTTCCCGGAATGAAGGCAACGGTCTCTCTGCCCTTTTGGTGCTTAAAGTAATAACCCTCGAAAAACCCCCTAGCCATTCAAATCCTTCTTCGCCGGGTTGTCGATGAGTTGTCCGTCCTTGGTATATCTTGAACCGTGGCAGGGGCAATCCCAAGTCTTTTCTAGCTCGTTCCAGCTAAGGGCACATCCCAAGTGGGAGCATCGCTTTGTTTTAAAGGAGAAGAAGTTTTTTGCCGTCTCCCCTAAGTTTACTGCCAATTGCTTTTTAAACATGGAACGTCTGGGACTGAACACTTCGGCAAACTCGTTGTCTTCCCCTAAAATTTTGTCGCAAATGATTTCTGCACTCACCATGGAGGATGTCATGCCCCATTTGTTAAACCCAGTTGCAACAAAGATATGCGGTTTGGAGCGAGAATATCTGCCGATGTAGGGTACGCCGTCTAAACTCATGCAATCCTGAGTGGCCCAGTGGCATTCTTCCACTCCCTCGGGATAGTGTTGTTTTGCAAATTCTCTCAGTTCGTTGTAGTTGCCCCCCTGTTTTCCCGTCTTGTGGTCTCCCCCGCCTAGCAAGAGAAAATCTTTATAGTTGCGAAAAGACATGCCGCACTGGGCTTCATCCACATACATCCCCGAAACATCGGGTGCGTTATTAAGGGCGATGACATAAGAGCGATGTTGATACATCTTCATAAAATACATACCCGAACGGTTGATAAAAGGAAAATGAGTGGCAACAACAATGTATTTGGCAGTTATGTTGCCATGACGGGTATATGCTGTGTTCTCTACAATGTTGACGACAAAGGTATTTTCATAGATATTTAAGTCTTGCTTATACAGCTCTGCAAGAAACTTTATGGGATTAAATTGGGCTTGCCCTTCAAACCGCACAGCCCCCACCGTTTTTAAAGGTAAGGGGACGGAATCTTTGATGACAGCATTGTATTTTAGTTTTTCCAAAGCGCACACTTCATCTTCCAACTTATACCGGTTGTCCAAGGAGTACACAAAGGCAGGCTTTTCTTCAAAATCGCAGTCCATAGAACGGCACAAACTGCGGTATTTCTCGATTGCTCGAAGGTTAGCGTTCAGATACTGCTGGGCTCCCTCCAACCCTGCGTTTTGCAAAAGCTGGCTGTATATCAGCCCGTGTTGTGCCGTGATTTTAGCTGTGGTATTTTTGGTGATGCCGCTGCCCACCCTGTCTGCCTCCACCAGCACATAATCAACACCTCGCTCCTTTAAGAAGTGGGCACATAAAATACCCGCCATACCTCCCCCAATGATGAGCACATCCGTCTTAATGTCTTCTTTTAATGTGGGAAAAGATTTTTGAAACAGGGATTCACTCCAAATTGAACTCATGATTCCCCTCCTTTTTTGTCATCATTTATTTCGTTAGAGGGTGGGAGACAAGCGTTGCGCTCACAGACATAATATGTCGTCTTGTCGTTGATCATGGAATACTCTTTTGTAGGTTGGGTATACACCCGCACCACCCAATTGGACTTAGGTTTTGGCACATCGGATAGATCCTTAGCGACACAAACAATATCTTTCGTGGGTAACGATGCCATCAAATAAAAGCTATTACCCAGGGAATGCTCAAACCTGCTCTGCATAAACTGCTGCTGCCGAATAAGTAACTTGTGATACTCTTCATCTTTGGTGAGTTTGTATAATCTGGATACGTTATAGTACATGGCCGAATTACCCGAGGGAATGGCACCATCGTAGGTCTCCTTGGGTTTCATGATCAATTGTTCGTTGGATTGTCCGTAAATGAAGAATCCACCCTCCTCCGCATCCCAGAACTCAGATACAGTCTCTTTCATCAGTTCCTGAGCCCTTTGCAAGTATGTTTCATCATACGTTGCGTGATACATGGAGAGTTGTGCCATGATGTAGAAGGCGTAATCATCCAAAAAACCGGGAACGCTGGCTTTACCCTCCGTCCAGCTCACCATGAGTTTCTTACCCTTCACCAAGTTGTTTTCAATAAACTCTACAGTGCCTTTGGCCACTTCTAAATATTTAACAACGCCAAGTATTCTGTGGGCATCCGCCAAGGCACAGATCATCAAACTGTTCCACGCTGTGAGAATCTTTTTATCTGTGTGAAGTTTCGTTCGGTTTTTCCGATATTCGTATACTGCCTTGATATGTTGTTCGTATTCCTTTGAAAATTCCTTTTGTTTAATCAAGTTGGGGATATTCTTACCCTCAAAGTTTCCCTGTTTTGTAATATCAAAATAATCGCAAAAGGCTTTTGCATCTTGCTCACCTAAAATTTTATCAATTTCTTTTGGGGTAAATACGTAATACTTGCCCTCCACGCCCTCGCTGTCTGCATCTTGTGCGGCATAAAACCCACCGCCTTCATGCTCCATCTCCCGGAGTTCATACTCTATGGCCTTTTGCGCAATTTCTCTAAAAAGATCGTCCCCCGTGATCTCGAATGCACGCAAATATGCCATGACAAGCAACGCATTGTCGTACAGCATTTTTTCAAAGTGAGGGGCAAGCCACTGTCGATCGGTGGAGTATCTGGAAAATCCATAGCCGATGTGGTCGAAAATTCCCCCTTTGTACATTTGTAAAAGGGTTTTCTTAGCCATCTCCAGTGCATTCCGCTCGTCTGTAAACGAATAATAATCCATTAAAAACATGAGGTTGTGGGGACATGGAAATTTAGGTGCACCTCCAAAACCACCGTAGGATTCGTCGTACACTGCTGAATAGGCCAAATACGCCTCCTTTGCGTAGTCGGCAGAGGGCGTATTTCCATCGCTAGCATTTTTTAAATAACTGACAATTTCCTCACCACTTTGGGTTATATCCGCTCTGCTCGCTCTCCACTTGGCTGTAATTTGATCCAATATGGTGAGAAATGTCTCTTTGGGAAAATAAGTTCCAGCAAAAAAAGGCTTTTGTTCTGGGGTCATAAAGATGCTTGTGGGCCATCCCCCGCTGCCCGTGAGGGCTTGGCACACCCGCATGTATACGCTGTCTATATCCGGACGTTCCTCTTTATCCACTTTAATAGAGACAAAGTTTTCGTTTAACAGTTTTGCCACTTCGTAATCTTCAAAGGATTCGTGCTCCATCACATGACACCAGTGACAGGTGGAATATCCAATACTTAAAAAAATTGGTTTTTCCTCTTCTTTTGCTTTATGAAAAGCATCTTCCCCCCACGGATACCAGTTCACGGGATTATATGCGTGCTGCAACAGGTAAGGGGAAGACTCATCAATTAACTGATTGGGTGTTTTTGTACGATTCATCACCGGCATTACCACCTTTTTATTGGTTTATTTCGATAGTATGCCCAGAACTTTCCTTTCTATATTCAATTTGATTTTGCATATTTTTTAATATTTAATACCTACTCCTTATGACAATTCAGCAATTGATACATTTCCTAATGGAGATGTTGCTGTTGCAGAGCCGCTGTAACGAAAATCTAAGGTTACAGCACCTCCTGTGGCGTCTACAAAAAATGATGTTCCAACACTCGCCTGGCTGGTGCCAGCATTTGTTACGGTAGCACTAATAAAGTCACCTGCTGCTATTGTGTTTAGTCTGGGGGTTACCGACATGTTTCCATTTACTGTTATATTCACTCTCAAGTTATAACTTACTGAATAGACATGACCTGCTGCCAAAAGAAACGTATTAGAAGTAGGGGCTTGAATATTTGTACTATAGTTAAACTGTTGAGTATAGTTAATTGATTGCCCATTGAGTATTTGACTATCACTCACCAAATATTGTGCATTTTGATTGGTAGCAGTCGGCCCTATTGAACCTGTCGTACCCGTTGCACCTGTGGCACCTGTGGCGCCTGTAGCGCCCGTAGCACCCGTAGTACCTGTTGCTCCGATGCCGCCAGTAGCTCCCGTGGCTCCCGTTGTGCCTGTTGCGCCTGTTGCCCCGATATCGCCGGCAGCACCTGTTGTGCCTGTTACTCCCGTTGCACCTGTTGCACCAGTAGCTCCCGTGGCTCCCGTTGCACCTGTTGCCCCGATATCACCGGCAGCACCTGTTGTGCCTGTTGCTCCCGTTGCACCTGTTGCACCAGCAGTGCCCGTGGCTCCCGTTGCACCTGTTGCCCCGATATCACCGGCAGCACCTGTTGTGCCTGTTGCTCCCGTGGCACCTGTTTCGCCAGCAGCACCCGTGGAACCTGTAGCACCTGTGGCTCCGGTGTCGCCCGTGGAGCCCGTTGCACCTGTTGCCCCAATATCGCCGGTAGCGCCTGTTGTACCTGTTGCTCCCGTTGCTCCGGTTGCACCAACAGCACCCGTGGAGCCCGTTGCACCTTTTGCGCCTGTTACACCCGTGGCACCGGTTCTTCCTGTAGCACCCGTAGCACCTGTTGCACCCGTTGCTCCTGTTTCGCCAGCAGCACCCGTGGAACCTGTTGCACCTGTTGTACCTTTTGCACCTGTAGAACCCGTGGCTCCTGTTGCACCCGTGACACCGGTTCTTCCTGTAGCACCCGTTGGGCCAGTGGGACCTGTTGGACCTGTTGGGCCGGTGGGACCCGTTGGGCCTGTTGGGCCGATAAGCTCGGCAGTTTGAATGTATTGATCTATCAAGCTGTTGGTATTCATAATTATATTTACACCCCTATGAAAATTCAAGGTATTAAAGGCATATTAGACAGATTTTCAAAATATCTAAAATCTTTATACCAGTATGTATATATTATATGATACACCAATGAATTGTTACATTTATTCCCTATGTAGTTCTTTTTCTTCTTGAATTCCCCTCCCGCTTGACAGAGCAACGCTCTGTATGGTATGCTCTTCACAGAGCGAGACTCTGTGAAGGAATGTATTATGAAACGAGTAGTGAAAAAGCCCGCTGATCGAAAAGAAGAATTGTTAGACATTGCACTCAAACTGTTTTTAAAGCAAGGTTTTGAGGGAACATCGGTCAAGGAGATTTATTCTCAAGCAAACGGCTCCTTCGGTATGTTTTATCACCATTTTGAATCCAAAGAAGCCATTTTCAAAGAAGCCATGGGCAAATATGCCCATACTTTTTTAGGTGCCATCCATGGGGTTTTGCACAACACATCCGTTCCCTTTCGCCAAAGATACTTGGATGTGATACAACTCTACATTGAATTTTTAAACGGCAGAGATCGGGTATGCGGTTATCAGCGAACTGATCTCGACATGGGTGTTTTTAGGCATTTGTCCTTGATAATTTTAAACGAATCCATACCCATTGTGCAAACATTCATCGAAGAAGGCAGAGAAGCTGGCCTACTCTCCTTTGACGATTCTGAAACAACTGCAACATTTGTGATTTATGGCATATACGGCATGATCCGAAAACAAAGTCTTGCTGAAACACATAATAAGAACGCAATTTCTATGCTCCAAACATTGTCCCCGTTTATAGCAAATTTGCTGGGTGCTGATCCGTCTATTCCAAAAATTGACTTGCCCTCTAATTGATGAAACAACACTTTTTACCCAGGAGGAGCTTATGACTGAAAAACAAAAACAAAAGAAAGTATGGAGGATTCTCATGTGGGTTGCGATTGCCATTGTTGCGGTGCTGGTTGTGATTCTTCTAAGCTACCGTGACGGCTATAAAATTGATGTATCTAAAGCAACACCTATTGTGGTCACCAGCCCTGCTTTTTTGGAAAACGGCAACATTCCCGTTCAATATACACGGCGTGGCGAGGATATCTCACCTGAGCTGCACGTTTCGGAGCTTTCACCTATGGCAAAATCTATGGCTATTGTCATGGAAGACCTTGACTTCCCGCCAGTATTGGGCGGTTTTAGCCACTGGGTCATTTGGAACATTCCCGTACAAAATGTCATCCCCGAAGGTATTCCCAAGGGTGAACGCTTGGATTCCTTTGGCGGAGCTGTGCAGGGAATCGCCTTTGGCAGGCACTGCTACGGCGGGCCAAGGCCGCCCCGGGGCACTTCCCACCGCTATCGCTTTCATGTGTATGTGTTAGATACGATGTTGGATCTATCGGCAAATGCAGATAAAAAAGAATTGCTTCAAAGTATTGATGGGCATGTTTTACAATATGGATCATTAACTGGTGTGTACCAGTGACGGTTGTTTATTTTCGCCAAAAAGTTGTGCAGTCTTGCTTTTCAGTAATGTTAAACTGAATCATTTGTTTGAGCAACGAATAGTCCACGGGGGCTTCCCATGTGATGCGGAATAAATTCTTTGCACAATCATAACCTGCATCTTGAATCTCCGAAGAAAAGTGAACAATTCCTGCCACTTCTGGTGAAACAGCCAAATGCTTTTTTGCTGTGCTAAAGCCAATGATAAACGTGTCGTGGTGGGTAAACATGGGTTGATTCCAAGCAATTCTGGGCACCAACTGGGGAAATGTCTCCATGATAAACTTAAAAATTTCTTCCACCCGATTCCTGTGTTCCGGGTGATCGATTTTATTAAGATATTCCGCAAAAACTTCCATACCCCACCTGTATCCGTTTGTATTCCATTAGATATCACACTCAGTATGCCCGAAATAGTTTATTTTATTTGAAGCACCCCTATGTTTTTAGCGTTTTTTGTTTGCGTAACAGCATGAGTAAAGCTTTTTCTGCTCTGGTCTGCCGCGTGGCCTCCCCCTTGGCACCCCCAACCCAATCGCAATACCCCCGCTTATAACCGTCTGTCAGGCTTTCAAAAAACTCTTTCGCCTCACTGCTGCCCTCCATCACCCGGAGCAGCTCATCGGGTATGACCACTTCTTTTTTTTCTGCCATCTCTTCCTCCAAATACGCAAATAATATGTAGTATATCATATGTCTGCTGCAAAACAAACAACCAAATGTCATATCCTGCTTCCCTCTGTCTTGCAAAAGAATAACACCCTGCACAATTTGTCCTTGATTTCAGGGTCGAATGTTGTATAATATAATTGTGTTGACTCTTCAAATATATATTTTCATAGTTGTATAAAAAAGTGATGTTTACATGAGACGAATAGGAGGCAACGACATGACAAGTCACGAGTACAACAAAGTCATGGTTGTGGACGACAACCCTGCAAATTTGCGGTTATTAAAGGAAATTCTCCAAAGAATTGGTTATAACGTTTCCATGTTCCGCAGTGCAATCGATGCCATAGAATCTTTAAAATGCTTTTTGCCCAACATCATCTTAATGGACGTCACCATGCCCGATCTCAGCGGCTACGAAGCCTGCCGAATGATTAAGGCAGAAAAAAAATATGAACCCATCCCCATCATTTTTATCAGTGCTTTGAGTGATGTGGGCGATAAAGTCAAGGCCTTTGAAAACGGCGGTGTAGATTATATTACCAAACCCTTTGAGTTTGAAGAGGTGAAGGAACGCATTGCCATTCATTTAAAAATCAGCAAACTTCAGAGCGAAATCACCGATCTCAACGCTTCCCTTGAAAAACGGGTGGAAGACCAGTTAAGAGAAATCGATCAAACCAACTCAAAATTGGTACACGCCCAAAACGCAACCATCATTGCACTGGCAAAGCTGGCGGAGTGCCGGGATACGGATACGGGATTACATTTGGAGCGAGTGGGACAGTTTTGCGAAACTTTGGCAAAAAATGTGATTAAAAATAACGACTACTCAGAGGTGGGTTCGGAATTTTCAAATATTATAAAATTGGTTGCCCCCCTGCACGATATCGGAAAAGTGGGAATTGAAGATAGAATACTGCTAAAACCCAGCAAGCTGAGTAATGAAGAGTTTGAAATCATGAAAACGCACACCACCATTGGTGCAAATACCTTTTTGGAAGTTAAAAAAGAAATGCAAGATGTTGCGTTTGGTGAAATCGCCTACGATATTATTTTGTGCCACCACGAGCGGTATGACGGCTCAGGGTATCCGCACAAGTTAAAGGGCGAACAAATCCCTTTGAGTGCCCGCATTATGGCCTTGGCCGATGTATACGACGCTTTGCGCAGCAAACGCCCATATAAACAACCCATGACACAAAAACAGGTGGAGGACATTATTTTAGAAGGAAACGGCAAACACTTTTCACCTGAAGTCGTTGCAGCTTTTTTTGATTGCCGCAATGAGTTCGATGAGATTTTCAACGAATTTATGGATGCGTGAGATTGTATGAAATCACTTCGCAAAAAATTTGTATTTAATATTATTGCCACTTTTGCAGTGATACTCATTGCCCTTTATGTGGTGTTTTCACTGTTGTTTCAAGTTTTCTTTATATCCAGCGTGGAGCGCCTGTCCCTCATTGAAAACAGGTTCTTGTCCGACGAGCTGTATATGAAGATGCAGTCCCACGAAAATGTTGCGGAAAACCTTGCCTCTAACATTCTATTGGCGGATATGCTGATTGACTGTTCCACAGCAGATGCGTTTAACAGCCACGACAACTACGACCTCATTACAAAAACCTTTAACAATGCGTATCACAAGCTTGAAGAATACAATTCCGAGTTGTGGATCTTTAACATTGCGGGAAACTATGAACTGCGAAACGGCAGTGCTGCTAGGAGCGTTTCTCTATCCGATTGGGACATTGCTGCCATCAACAACTTGCAAGCAAATTTAAAATCACCCATTATGATCAAGTTCACCAACAGCTCGGGCGCAGTCATCTTTCAGTTTATCGTGCCTATATTTAAAGACGACACACTATACGGCCTTGTGGGTACCAATTTAAATATCGTGGAAATGCTGTGGGAGTCGAACTCGTCCGATACCAACGAGTTGATCTCTTACCACTCCATCATCACCCCTGAGTACGACAGCAACTTTGTCATCACCAGTTATCTTGAGCACCGGGAAGTGAGTGGTTTATTGGTTTGCGAAGACCTGCCCTTGAACTTCTTGGAGGGGAGTGACAACGGCATTTTAACCATGCCCCAAGCAAACGGCAAAAAATTCATTGCATCCCTACCCTACGACGGGTGGTATTTCTGCTCGTTTATGGAGGACAGCGCTGTTTTCACTGCCTTCGTGAGTAACTATTTAAATATTGGATTGATTGAATATATCCTCATATCCGTTCTCGTGCTGCTCATTGTGGCTGCTCTGGCATATAGAGCCACCCAACCCATCCACGACTTAGGGGCTTTGGTGAACAGCATTTATCAGGGTAAACCCTACAAGATGCTCACCGGCAACCACGAAATTACCAAGGCGGGTAACAGAATTGTTGAGCTGATCGAACACAACAACTTGCTGCTCAATGAAATTAAGACAACTGCATACAGCATCAGCCAGGGTTATATCTTTATGCGCCTGATGGAATCGGACATGGACACCAAGGAGATTATATCCTCCCTCAACGCCATGTTGGAAAGCCTGACAGGGGTGTTCGATATTCTGCCCGTGGGCGTTGCCCTTATCGACAGCGACTACAACGTTATTTACTTAAACAGGCCTCTGCGCAACAAACTCAACGTCACTAAAGAGCAGATCGAAGATGGCCTCAGCCTAAACGACCTCTCCATTGGTGGAAAGAAAAAGCTCATGGGCGAAATCAACCGCTGCAAGCAAAGTGATACCATGCGGACCGCAAGCTTGTACACCATGGGCACTTATGCTGTCTTTACCACCCAGAGTTTTGCCTTTGAAAAGACGGAAGAGCGAAAGGTGTTTTTGCAGGTGTTTGTGGATCAGACCAGCCTTATGGAAAAGATTCACGAACAGGAACAAATCTTTGCCTATTTTGAACACCTTACTTTGATGGACTTAGAAGCACTCTCCCGGTTGGCCAAGGGGGATTTGAAAAATGCAGTGATTGAAATTGGCCGCAGGCCTTCTGCCCCCTATCTGCAAGCCATTTACGACCAGCAGGTGGATGCCAATAAAGCGTTTACCAATACGGTGAGCATCATTGAAAGCATTATCACCCAACTAAACGACACCACAAGACACTTTGCCAAGGGTAATTTCTATTCCACTGTGGACTGCCAAGCTGCCACGGGTAAGTTTGCCGAGCTGACGCAAACGGCAAATAAAGCTTTTGAAGCGATTTTAAAATATTTCCAAGCCATCCCCATCCCCATCCGCATCATTGGCAGCGACCACAAGACACAGTTTTACAACAGCGCCAGTTCCCAATCTGGATTTAATTTTGGTGAAGGATTGTTTTGTTACGACTTCTTCGACAACAATGAGCCGTGTGAGGATTGCCCGTTAAATACTGGGGACAAAATCATTAAAGTGATCAATTACACCAAAGAGATTCATTCCAAGACCTGCTACTGCAAGGTCTATCGGAATCCCCTCATCAACGATGACGGTGAGATCACAGGAATTATTGAAATTTGCATCGACGAAACTGAAATTGTCAATCTCAAAAAAGAGGCAGACAGTGCCAACAGCGCCAAGAGTACGTTTATCGCCAACATGAGCCACGAGATTCGAACGCCCATGAATGCGATTATGGGGTATTCTCAGCTTCTTCAACTGAGTAAAAACTTGGGCGACCGAGAGATGAATTATGTCAACACCATTCGGCGCAGCGGAAGCCACTTGCTCACCCTAATCAACGACATATTAGAGTTGTCTAAAATTGAAGCGGGTAAGATTTCTCTCACCGAATCCCCCTTTAACCTGCTCAATTTATTTGACGATTTGGTGGATATGTTTAAAACCCAAATGGACGACAAGGGCCTTCGGTTTTATCGCAACATCCCCTTAGACATCCCACGGAATGTCATGGGAGATGCGGGTAAGATCCGTCAAATTATCTTTAATGTGATCAGCAACGCCATTAAGTTCACCAGCCAGGGCAGCATTTCTATTAAAGTTGCCAAGGAGGTTCGCCCCAACGATTTTGTAAAAATCATCATCGATGTGAAAGACACGGGCAGCGGCATTAAAGAATCGGAGCAGGATCGAGTATTCTCTGCCTTTGAGCAAACGGAATCGGGTGCAAAGACAGGGGGCGGCACAGGGCTGGGTATGTCTATCAGCCGAAACTTTGCCCGGTTGATGGAGGGCGATGTGAGCATCCTTGAATCGGCCGTAGGAGTGGGCACCACCTTCCGCATTGATTTTGTGTTAAAAATCTGCCACGACGTGTACGATACCGATTGTAATATGAAGAATTATTCTAGAATTAAAAAGATCAACAAAGAGTATACCATTCTCGTTGCAGATGACAGGGCCGACAGCGGCGAAGTTTTAAAAGAATTTTTGTCTAACGTGGGCTTCAAAGTTATGGATGCAGAAACCGGCCTACAGGTGCTGGAACTGTGGAAAAAACATGCTCCCGACCTCATCACTATGGATATGCTCATGCCTGAAATGAACGGAATCGAGGCCACCAAGCGCATTCGGCAGTTGGAGCAGGGCACACACACCCCCATCATTGCCGTTACAGCCAACGCCCTTGACAAAGACAAACAGGAGGCCATGGATGCAGGGGTGGATCACTTTATCACCAAACCAATTATTGCCGATAAGCTCATGCAAACCATCGAAGAGTTGCTACCTGTGGAATATGAATTTGAGGAAGAGGAGCAAAAGGAATCTGAGGACTTGAGCCACCTACACTTTGAGAATATTACCGACACTATGAAACAAGCGTTAGAGACCGCAGTATTTAGAGGGGATTTTGATACCGTTGCAGAGATTGCCCATAAAATGAAAGATGACAATCCTTCTCTCTCCACTGTACTCGCCGAGTACGCCGACAACTTTGATAAGAAATCAATTTTAAATTTAATTGAAATGTGCAAATAGGAGAACTGCATGGAAAATGTGAGGGAAACCATCGAGGTACACGGGGAAACAATTGCCGAAATACCTGAAGAAATGTCTAAAGAATACGTTGCCATTGAAAAGCTTTCAGATTGTTCGGTAGCTGTAATTGATGACGTTTTAGAAAATGTGAAAATTCTCAGTGCCATGCTCAAGGATGCTGGGTTTCATTCCTTTGCCTTTTTGTCGGGCAGAGAAGCACTGCAAAGTATGGAAATCTATCCGCCAGACATCGTGCTGCTAGACGTGAGTATGCCCGACATGAATGGCTTTGAAGTTGCCAGGGCCATGAAAGCTTCTCACGTTTTAAAAGACGTACCCATTATATTTGTCACTGCCCTTAGCGATATTGAGAGCAAAATTGAAGCTTATAAATCGGGGGGCGTGGACTATATTACAAAACCCTTTGCATTTGAAGAAGTGCGGGCAAGGGTGGAAACCCATTTAAAGATTTCCAGAATACAGCGCTATACCAACAAATACAACGCCTACCTCAAGGCAGAGCTGGAGCGAGAATACAAGAGAACGTTAGAAGCACAGGAGCAGTTGATCAACCTGCATAAAAATAATTTCAACGCACAAATGGCTGTTATTGAAATTGTAACCGGCTTTGTTGAGATAAACTCCAGTCAACTCAACCGATCAATTCAGCGGGTACAATCCCTTTGCGGCAAAATGACCACCTATCTGGCCAGGCAGCCAAAGTACAGCGGCATTATCACTTCGGAGTTTTTAAACGATATTATTTTTGCTTCGGCACTCTACGACTGCGGCATGGCGGGTCTGCCGAAAAATTTGATTAATTCCATGCAAAAATATAGCCCCAGCGACAGAGAAGAGATGCAAAACCATACCCATGTGGGCTCCTCTATCCTGTGGCGTGCTCGGGAGAAGTTCCCCGACAACTCCATGTTGAAAATGGCTGTAGAACTTGCGGCCTCTCACCACGAGCGCTACGATGGCTCCGGTTATCCCAACGGTTTGCGGGGGGAAAGTATTCCCCTGTGTTCCCGCATACTCGCCGTTGCCGATGTGTACGACGCACTCATTTCAAACGTGCAATATCGAATACAGTATACAGTCAAAGGTGCCATCTCCACCATCACTAAGATGTGGTCCAGCAAATTCGATCCCAATGTATTGGCTGCTTTTCAAGCGTGTATTGAAGTGGAAAAGGAAGAGGAACTGTTGTCGGGCAGGAAAAGTTAAACAACATTTCCTCGTCTAACAGTAGTACCTATTTTATAGAATTTCAACCTGTTCTGTTTCCTGTTGTAAAACGTATTTTTTAAGCCCACTGTATGCACAAAACGCTGTGATGAGCTGCATCCACGAAAAGAGGCAAAATATCGCCAGCAAGATGGAAAGGGGAAACAGCACGTAACCCGCTAAGGCGAGTAATCCGCACATAATTAACGCAAATAAATTATAGGGTAACCGCACCACGATTAATATCAATGCGTTTTTAAAGATTGTGCCAATGTTTAAATAGGTGATGGCAATCATGGGATAAACATACATACTCAGCAGAATGGAAATAAACAACACTGCAATTTCAGTGCCTGTTATGACATTGCTTGCAAAATCGCCCAATTCACTAGCTCCAGAATATATGATCCCTGCCACTGACAGAGCCAAACAAATAACTAAGATGAAACCTGCAACGGTGGATTTCTTAAACTCTTGTTTAAAACACTTGAAAAACTCAAACCAAAGGAAAAAATTCTTTTCCCGAACCATGTTTAACGTAATTTTGATGCTTGCCGTGGTGGCAGCAGGAATGGTGACAACGGGTATGCAAAACAGCACAAACAACAGATTTAATTTAATCAGCGTCCAAAACTCTTGTGCAAACACTTGCATGAACAGGGCTAACCCCTTTTTGGGCGGTAAGTCCTTAAAATCTACCTTCGGCTCTTTGTTAAAGTCTCTACTGAAAATTTTCATTACCTCTCCCCCATCTTCTCTTGTGCGTGTCGATTCTTATACTGAAATTGTTCTATTTGTCTATTCTGAACGATTTATTATATATTGTCAATATTTTTGCAAATATGATAAAATATTTCTTATATCATACAAAAAATAGCGGAGGAAAAACATGAAACATCTGGATTTAACAGGCAAAACAGCACTGGTCTCGGGCGGTGCAGGTCAATTGGGCAGAACCATGGTGCGTGAACTGGCGAATTGTGGTGCAAACGTGGTGATTAATTATTTTTCCCAAGAGCAATTTGCAAACCAGCTCAAAGAAGAAGTGATGCAGCAATATGGTGTGAAAGCCATTGCTGTTCAGGCAGACATCACCGACAACGATGCAGTGCTGAAAATGAAAGAAACTGTTTCTAGCGAACTGGGCGTTGTGGATATCCTTGTGAACAATTCTGTCATTCAATACGAGTGGACAACGCTGCTGGAACAAAACCTAGAGGACTATGAGAGCCAATTTAAGTCTTGCGTCATGCAGGCGGTGTATATGTGCAAGGCATTTGTACCCGACATGAAAAAGCAAAGATCGGGGAGAGTTATTGGCATCAATACCGAGTGCGCCATGCAGATGTTTACCCATCAATCGGCCTACGTTGCGGGCAAACGGGGTATGGACGGCATCTACAAGGTGCTGGCGCGGGAATTGGGCGAATATAATGTCACCGTGAACCAAGTGGCTCCCGGATGGATCAAATCCGAGCGGTACCCCACCACCGACGGCACCGAGCGCAACATTGCCCAAGATTTCCCCTATATCGACCGTGTGCCCATGAAACGCCGTGGTACGGACTTGGAAGTCGCCAATGCGGTTTGCTTCTTGGCTTCCGATCTGGCTTCCTTTATCACAGGGGTTTACTTGCCCGTTACCGGCGGCAATGTGATGCCCTGCATATAATACAAAACACTTGCATCATTAATAAGCACATCAAAAATCCGGCACCCTTTGGTACCGGATTTTTATTTTTTATTTATCTGAATTGCTCAATTTGAATTCAGAGATGAGCTCTTTGAGTAATGCCGCTTGACCCGACAACTCTTGGCTCGCGGCTGCACTTTGCTCCGAAGTGGCCGTATTGGAGTGGACGACGTTTGAGATTTCCGCAATGTTTGTATTCAAGTCCATGAGGGACTTCGCCTGCTCCACGCTGTCGTCCGATATGGCACTGATGATCTTACCTGATTCCGAAGCACGTTTGAGCACTTCGTCTAAAGTCTGTGCCGTTTCTTTTGCCACTTTTGATCCCACATCCACCGATGAAATTGCACTTGCAATCAAATGGCTGGTGTTTCTTGCAGATTGCGCACTCTTGGAAGCCAAGTTTCGCACTTCGTCTGCCACAACTGCAAAGCCCTTACCCGCCTCTCCGGCCCTGGCCGCTTCCACCGAAGCGTTGAGGGAAAGAATGTTTGTCTGGAAGGCAATGTCGTCGATATCTTTAATAATCTTGTTTATTTCACTGGAAGATTTGCTGATTTCGTCCATTGCCAGCAACATCTTATTCATCTGCTCCATGCCCTCCAACAGCTTATCTCTTGCATCGGCAGAGATTCTGCTGGCCTCCTTGGAATTTTGTGCATTCTTGTTGACACCCTCGTTGACTAAGGAAATTTGCTCTGCCAACATACTCACCGCGTTGCTCTGCTCTGTAGCACCCTGCGCCAAGGACTGTGCGCCCATAGACACTTGATGTGCTCCGCTTGAAACGTGGGTGGAAGAATTGTTGATCTGTACCAGTGTATTGTTCAGCGACTGGGCGATCTTATTTAAGGCAACCTGAATGGGCACAAAGTCTCCAATATAGTCTGCACTGGTTCGCACCGTCATATTGCCGTTGCTCATTTCCCCCAGAACGTGGGTGATATCGCCAATGATGTTTCGCAAAATATCCAGTAAGTCCCCCGTGTCCTCCACTAGAATGCCAATTTCATCTTTGTTCTTAACCCTAGGAATCTCCGTTCTCAAATCCCCCTGAGCCAGCAATTCAATTCGTTTGGTGATCTTTTGTATGGGTGTGGCCATTTTCTTGCCAAAATAAATGCCATAGATCATACCAATGATGACTAACAAAATAGACAACCCAATGAGTACAGTAATACCCAAATATGTACCTTGCAGGAAGTCATCCAGCGTTGCCGTGAGTGCAATGCTCCAACCATCTGTTTTATTGATGGGTGCATAACTCTGCAAGTTCTGGTATCCTTCATAGAAGTATTGACCGGTACCCGTCTCTTTCGCCAGCATTTTTGCTTCTATTTGTGCAATGCCTCGAATCTCCGTATTGTTTGGATCTGACTTGAGTTGTTCTGTTAAATTTTCTTTATTAAAGACTAAGGATTGATCACCGCTGTATGCGATGGTCGTGCCGTTTTTATCGAGGATGTAACAGGAACCTTTTTCGCCCAGAATACCCGTGTGCACAATTTGATCCAGCACCTTGACATCGCAGTAAAAGAACAGCACGGAGTCCAACTGATCCTCAATTACAATGGGGGCAGACAGGACGATATGCATATCGTTCTTTGCGCCATTAATATATGGCGGTGAGAAATACACGTTGCCGGCAACCGCCTGTTTGAAAAACTCTTCGTTTGTTATGTTGATTCTCTGCCCATCTAACATAACAGCGTTTCCGTCCAGGGACGCAATGCCACCTGTGCGCATATAATATTTATCCACACTGCGCTGCACAATATCCATCTTACTTTCGAAGGATGCATTTACCTCTCTAAACCCATTGTCATTGGCAATGTCCCCCATGACGCTGGTATATTCCGCAATGGCTTTTTCTGCACCAAAAGCAATGAGTTTGATCGCCTCTAACATGGACGTCTCCAGCACTTGCACAGAAACCTTCCGTGCCACTTCTTCGCCCATAAAACCAATTAATAGTGCAACGATCAAAACGACTATAATAAATCTTACGGAAATCTTCGATTGAATCTTCCTCATACGAACTCCTAGTGGGTACTCATCTTAACTTAAGTCTAGCATAGTATATGTTTAATGTAAATAGCACATTTATAGAATAAAGTTAAGCCCCATACATCATATGGGGCTTTCTTGATTCACTCTATATTTCCTCGTCAATGGGGTATCCATGCCCATTGTCAACGGGTGCAGCAATCTCTTTGCCCAAAAATTCCGGCAATTTCATGCCTGCCATATTGAACACCTCGTTGAGGGGCGGAATGGATTTCATTAGGCTGGAGACAAAGTTGGATGTGGAACTGCTCTCGCCGTTTCCACCGCCATCCCAAACGGTGATCTTGTCGATCTTTAAGTTTTTGATGGCTTCCACTTGGATGGACACCAGTTTTTCCAAATTGTCTGCAATGATGAGCTTCATGGCATCCTCTGCCGAACCACCCACACTCTTCACAATCTCTCCAAAACCAGCAGCTTGTTTTGTGAGCATCTCTTGCATACCCCGGGCTTCCGCTTCCAATCTTGCATATATAGCATCTGCTTCACCCTTTGCGGTGCGCCTGATTTGCTCTGCCTTTGCTTCGGCTTCCAATTCCATTTGCTTTTTCTGTATTTCTGTCTTAACGATGACGTCTGCTTCCAGTGTCGCCTGTTCCCGAGCAAATCTGGCTGATTCCGCCTCTCGCTCTGCCGCATACGCCTCTTGCAGCGCTTTCGCCTGCTGAATTTTTTCGGCAGAAATAGCGATGCGCAGGGATTCAGCTTCTTTTTCACGGCGCAAAGCGTCGGACTGAGCCACTTGCGCTTTTGCTTCGTTTTCACCCTTGATGGCCTCAGAGTCTGCCAAAGAAACTTGAATTCTCTGGTCTCTCTTCGCATGGGCCTCACCGATAGCACCTTCCCGATCCGCTTCAGCAACGGACTTTTTGGCTTCGTTGATGGCCCGTGCAGCAGCTTCTTTACCAAGGGCAACGATATAACCCGATTCATCGTTAATATCTGTGACATTTACGTTAATCAGGCGAAGACCAATCTTTTTGAGCTCCCCTTCCACGTTGGTGGAGACGGCTTGCAGGAACTTATCTCTATCGGTGTTGATCTCTTCAATATCCATGGTTGCAATGACCAGACGCAATTGACCAAAAATAATATCCTTCGCAAGCTCCTGTATTTCATTTAATTTAAGGCCCAGCAGCCGTTCTGCGGCGTTTTGCATGATACCCGCCTCGGTGGAAATGCCCACCGTGAAGCGAGAGGGAACGTCGATACGGATGTTTTGCCGGGACAGGGCATTTTTTAAATCCACGCTGATGGACAAGGGGGTTAGGTCCATATACTGATAGGACTGCACCACCGGCCAAATGAAGGCAGCGCCGCCGTGGATACACCGGGCAGAGCGGGTGGATCCGTCTGAGTTGGAACCCACTTTACCGTATATGACCATAATCTTATCCGACGGGCATTTGCGATAGCGGGAAAAAATGACGATGATGGTGGTTAAAACGATTAGGGCAATCACAATCACCAAAAATACTGCATTGACACTCATGGATGCGTTGTTCATGTTTATTCCTCCGTTCCTTCTATAAGCTTTTCAACGTAAACTGTCTCGCTGTCTACGGTTTTTGTTATTTTCACATAGGTGTTGGTGGGCAGCGTCTGATGGCTCACCGCCACAAGTTCGGTATATCTGTCCTGAAAGGTCACGTGCACTTTACCCGGTTGGTTGGAACTAATGGGAATATACACCACGGCCGTCTTGCCAACAGCATTGGTTATGTTTAGGTTTCCGCTCTGAGCCAGCCTGGATAATGCCCGCATGAGGTATGCAATACCCACCAAGGCTGCAAATCCACCCGCCAGTGCGATCAAAATCGCCAGTGCAGGGTGCAGACCCACATCGATCATAAATATACCCAGGAAACCACCCACTGCAAAAAACGCCATGACTCCCCGAACGGAAAACAGTCCAATACCGCTGTCGCTAGAACCATCCACCTCGGATGCATCGGCAACCTCTGCAACATCCACATCCGGGTCTGAGCCAAGTCCGATGAGCAGCATAATTGTTTGAACGATGAGCACCACGGTTGACGGCGTTGCAATGAGAAATAAAATTTGTTGGAGCAGCGTTAAACTCTCCCACCACTGTGTCATTTGATCACCCCTAATTCATAATAAACAATGTTCTTTCTATATAATGTTATCATACTATTATTTGTATGCAATTGCAATAGGAACAAGTCATCTGCATGAAATATTTTAGACTGTGTGCAAAGCGACCTTGTGCATGGTATACTATATTCACTAAATGCAAAGGAGTTTTTTATGAAAGATTCTTTAATGACTATTTGTGCCATGAGTGAAACGGTGGTATGGAGTTCTTATGAAAGTTGATCATATGGCACTGAATGTAGCAAACTTAGAGGAAACCAAAGCGTTTTTTACCAAGTATTTTGGTGCACAGGCAAACGACGGATATTACAACCCAACCACTGGGCTGAGAACATATTTTTTAACCTTTGAAGATGGTTTTCGGCTAGAAATCATGAACAGGCCCAACATGACCCCCGGCACAAAAGCGGAGAACCACCTAACGGCTGGTTATATCCACTTGGCCTTTGGGGTGGGCAGTAAGGAAAAAGTGGATTCCCTGACCAGTGAACTAGAGGGAGATGGATACACCATTTTAAGCCAACCCCGCACCACCGGCGATGGTTACTACGAAAGCTGTGTATTGGATTCGGAAGGAAATCAAATTGAAATTGTCGCTTAATAGCTATTATTGACACAAACACTTGGGTGCGATAAAATAAAGGCTAGAGATTGGAATTTTAATACAACAAAGGAATAAATACATGAATGAGATTTTAAAACAAGATATTGCGTATACCTTTGGAAAATTAAGTGCAGCGGAGCAAAATAAATTAAAGGACAGCACAGTGTTTATAACGGGCTGTGCTGGATTTTTGGGTTACTACTTCCTGCATTTCTTTCAAGCATATGCAGCTCAATTGAACATCAAAATCATCGCAACAGATAATTTTATGCTGGGTAAACATCCGTGGCTCAATGACTTTGAAACCCAAACATACAATGTGATTTCCGATGAGCCGGGTAGTATCCCTGCAGCCCACACTGCCGATTACATCATTCATATGGCTTCCATTGCCTCCCCCATGTTTTACAGACAATATCCCCTAGAAACGGTTGATGCAAACGTTTGGGGTTTGAGGAAACTGCTGGACTTTTATCGGGACAAGCAGATCAAAGGTTTGCTCTACTTTTCCTCTAGCGAACTGTACGGCGACCCCGACCCATCCCACGTGCCCACCGATGAAGAGTACAACGGCAGTGTCTCGGCCACAGGGCCCAGAGCCTGTTATGATGAATCCAAACGTTTTTGCGAAACCCTGTGTATGTTGTACGCTCAAAAATATGACATGCCCATTGGGGTTGCCCGTCCGTTTAACAACTATGGCCCCGGCATGAGTATTGACGACAAGCGAGTTCCCGCAGATTTTGCCAAAGCAGTTCTTCAAAACAAAGACATTGAGATACTCTCCCAGGGTACGCCCACCCGAACCTTTTGTTACATTGCGGATGCAATTGTTGGCTATTTAAAAATATTACTCCACGGCAAGTACGATTATTTTAATATTGGCATTTCTTTACCCGAGATTAGCGTAACACAGCTTGCAGAAATATACCGGGAAAAGGCAAGAGATATTTTTGGTTACACTGGAGACATCGTCTACAATGTTTCGGAAGATAAACATTACTTAACACACAACCCTCAGCGCCGCTGCCCAAACATTACAAAGGCACAAAACATTCTCAATTACCAGCCTGAAATTTTGGTTGATCAAGGTGTGGAGAGGTTTTTGAAATTCTTGGGGGACAAATCATGATCACTGTATTTGGTTTGGGGTTTGTGGGTCTGACAACTGCACTTGGTTTTGCCAGCAAGGGTTTTTCCGTCTATGGCATTGACCCAGACGTTCAAAAAACGGAACCTTTAAAACGGGGAGAACTGCCCTTTTATGAAAAGGATATGGATGTCGTTTTAAGGGAGCAGATAAACACCAACTTTTTTATAACAGATGACATTCAAGAAGCTGTTCAAAACAGCACCTATATCTTCTATTGTGTGGGTACGCCCTACGGCAAAGATGGAGAGGCAGACCTTGGGTATTTGTTCAAGGCATTGGAACAAACCCTTTGTGCTATTGATGACGACCGTGAACGGGTATTCATTGTCAAATCCACCGTACCCCCATCTACGGTGCAATCAAAGGTGATTCCCTTTGTTCAGCCATTTTCAAAAAACGTTCTATTGACCAACAATCCCGAATTTTTGCGGGAAGGGCATTGCTGGGAGGATTTTATCAATCCCGACCGCATCGTGATTGGGGCGGATGAACCAAGGGGTGCAGCGTTGCTCGCAGAACTTTACGAGCCATTTTGTGCTCCTGTGGTGACCGTTTCCCTAAACACCGCTGAGTTTATTAAATATCTCTCCAACACTCTGCTTGCCACGCTCATCAGCTTTTCAAACGAAATGTCCCTTGTTGCGGATGCCGTTGGGGATATTGACGTTGCAAAGGCGTTTCGCGTGCTGCACATGGACGGCCGATGGAACAACTGCAACATGACCACGTACGCGTATCCCGGGTGTGGATATGGGGGATACTGTTTGCCCAAAGATACCAACGCCCTCTATTCTCAATCGGTTGTCAAGGGATTTGAGCCGAAGATTCTCAAGCAAGTTATTCACACCAACGACACCATGCCCGATTATATATTCAAGCGCATTACAACCAATATAGACAAGGGTGCAAAGATCGGTTTATTGGGGCTTTCCTTCAAACCGTTGTCCGACGATGTGCGGGATACCCCCAGTGCCAAAATTGTATCAAAGCTGATGGAAAACGGGTATTCGAATATTTATGCCTATGACCCCGTTGCCATAGATGAATATAAGAAACAGTACCAACACAATATTCACTACATCAGCAATTATGACGATATTGGGAAAGAATGCGACATTTTGGTGATACTGACCGCATGGGCAGAGTTTAAGGATGCCCAAAAGTTTAATAAACCTGTGGTGGATTGCCGATATATGCTTTAAAAGGAGAAAATATGGATAAACAAAAGATTTTTGATTTAATTGCAGACTATTATGCCGAGCACCATAAAAAAGAGTATAGAGATGGTGATAAAATCAACTATGCGGGCAGAGTGTATGATGCCCAAGAAATGATTCACCTTGTGGATTCAGCCCTTGATTTTTGGCTGACTTCGGGTAAATACTGCGATGAATTTGAAAAGGAACTGTGTGCTTATTTGGGAATAAACCATTGCCATCTAGTCAACTCAGGCTCCAGTGCAAATTTACTTGCGTTTATGGCCCTCACCTCTCCCCTGTTAAAAGAACGTGCCATTCAACGGGGAGACGAAGTTATTTCTGTTGCAGCTGCATTTCCCACCACGGTTTCGCCCATCGTACAATACGGGGCAGTTCCCGTATTTGTAGACATTAAAATACCAGAATATAATATAGACGAATCAAAACTCGAACAAGCACTGTCCAAAAAGACAAAGGCAGTATTTTTGGCACACAGCTTGGGTAATCCCTTTCATATTTCGGCTGTGAAGGACTTTTGTATCAAAAACAATCTGTGGTTGATTGAAGACAACTGCGATGCACTGGGCAGTGAATATGCTGGCCAAAGAACGGGGACTTTTGGAGATATTGGCACATCCAGTTTCTACCCTGCCCACAATTTAACTATGGGCGAAGGTGGTGCTGTGTATACCAACGACCCTCTGCTCAGCAAAATTATGCTCTCCATTCGTGACTGGGGAAGGGATTGCGCTTGTCCATCGGGAGTTGATAACCTTTGCGGCAATCGCTTTAACAAACAATACGGCCAATTGCCCCAAGGATATGATCACAAATATGTGTATTCTCACTTTGGATATAATTTAAAGGCAACAGAAATGCAAGCTGCCATTGGCTGTGCACAAATTAAAAAACTCGATGGGTTTACAGCAAAGCGCAGGAAAAACTGGCAGTACCTCTACGATAATCTAAAAGACGTTTCAAACAAACTGCTCTTGCCAGAAAAAGAAGCAAATTCCGAACCCTCCCCCTTTGGCTTTATCATGACGTGTAAAGAAGGTGTGAACCGAGACAAATTGGTTTTAAAGTTGGAAGAGGAAAAAATTCAGACGAGAATGTTGTTTGGCGGAAACATTTTAAGACAGCCATGTTT
>CAYVRJ010000003.1:0-224201 GCA_964453645.1 uncultured Clostridia bacterium | reverse complement strand
AAAAAATTCAGACGAGAATGTTGTTTGGCGGAAACATTTTAAGACAGCCATGTTTTGAATCATTAACCTCAGGTGTCGATTACAAAGTATCGGGTGATTTAAGTGTGACCGATGAGGTTATGAACAACAGCTTTTGGATTGGCGTTTATCCGGGTATGACAAAACCCATGCTTGACCGAATGATTCAATCCATTCAAAGTGTCGTAAACAGCTAAGCATTTTTGTTCAAATCATAGAACTGTTTGGCTAAGTGTTTTTCTGAATTCAAATACTGTTTGATGATTTCACAGATTTGCAAAGAAGTGTTTTGCCCCTCAAAAGGGCTGATCACATCTTTGCAAATTTTTTTCATTTCTTTGCTTCTCGCCCTCAAAATTGCATCATAAATACTCTGCACTGTTGGTTCACAGTCTATCACACTCTTAGCCCGCACTCTGCCCGCCTGCCGATCCCCAATGTTTACAGTGGGGACTTTCATGGAGGGTGCTTCCAAAATCCCACTGGATGTGTTACCCAACACAAATTCACAATAATTCATTGCCGATAAATACCGCAATTGCCCCAAACTTTCAAAGGCAATGGCCTTTTGTCCATTCTTTCGGACGTATGCATCGATCAAACGATTGATCGCCCTGCCCGAGTCATCTGCATTGGCTTTCGTTAATATAAAAACCATATCGTCTATTTTGTCCATCGCCTCAAGCATTTCTTGAAAATAATGTGTAGAGTCTCTTTCATCCAATGTCACAGGGTGGAATGTCACCAATCCATAGGGTTTATCCAGCGAAAACCCAATGGATTGTTCTAACTCATGTTTTGTGAGCAGTTGAATCTTTTTAATGTGTTCAACTCCCAACGCTCCAACGTTAAAAACAGTGTCTGGATGCTCCCCCAGCTGAATCACCCGGTTTCTATAGACTTCACAACAGGTGAAGTGCAGTGTACTCATCTTTGTTATGCTGTGGCGGAAATATTCATCATACAATCCAAAAGTTGCCTCACCACCATGCAAGTGTGCAATAGGTATTAATGCAACAGCTGCACAAGTAGCAACTGCAAAAATTTCGTATCTATCGCCCAAAAGAACAACCAAGTCCGGATGCCTTTCCTCAAAGTAATCGCTAAATCCCAGCATGGCAATACCCATTGACTTTGAAATTGCTGATTTTGAATCGCTGTTGAGTAACATTTCAACTTTGCGGTCTATGTTAAATCCATCAGCTTCTATAGCCTTGTATGTGTTTCCAAAATCCGGAGAAAGGTGTGTTCCTGTTGCAACAATTCTCAAATCAATTGTTGGATCGTGGCTTAGCGCACTGATTAGAAGTTTGAGTATTCCATATTCCGCCCGAGTTCCCGTTACAATACATATCTTTTTCAAGTTTAACCTCAATCAATAATTTGTTTTAATAATTGAAATGCTTCGGCATATTGATGACCCGATTGTGCACCACGTAAAACAGCCAATGCTTTTATAGAATCTACACTTCTAGGAAAAGGATGATCTGCTAGTTCACTTTCATAAATACCCATAACATTTATTTTTTTATCCATATAGTTGCTGATATTCATATACACAGAGGGTACAAATCGATTTACATCAAAAATATTAAAGTCCGTTTCAGAAATTGTCTCATAACAATACACATTTTTAATGTAGCCATATCTAAACCACTTTGAGCAACTTATGATTGATCTTGCTGTAACTAAGTGATCCGAATGAACGTCTCCTGCATGGGGAATAAATAGGGTATCAGGTTTTATTTTTTTAAGAGTTTCAGAAACGCTTTGAATAATATCCGATAAATTATACGAATCCAATTGTGTTGTATTATAATTTAATTTAGTAACACTTGAAAAATTAAATACTGATTGGACTTTATCAATTTCTTTTTCTCTTGATAGAAATAATTCGTGAGAATTGTTGATACAAGTCATGATTAGCCAATGTAACTCAATATTATTTTCTTTTAACTTAAAGAGTGTACCGCCGCAACCTAGTGTTTCATCGTCAGGATGGGGAGAGACAACCAAAACCCTCTTCATAAATAGTCACCTTCTGTTATTTCTATTTCATCTTTCAAATATAACTTTACAGCCTGATCAGCACATTTTACAATGATACAATTTTGAGATTCCACCTTCAGGACTTT
This sequence comes from uncultured Clostridia bacterium, assembly GCA_964453645.1. GTDB lineage: Bacteria > Bacillota > Clostridia > Christensenellales > JAWKQI01 > CAYVRJ01. Next base: position 222,048 of record CAYVRJ010000003.1, on the reverse strand, counting down.
TCCCGGCTCAATATTTTTTTTATTATAAAAGACATTTTCGCAATGAGTAATTCTATAAGCTTTTTCATTGTAATAAATTTCTGCACAAGGATATGGTTCGCTCAAAGCTCTAACCAAATTATATATTGTTTGAAAATGCATTCTAAAATCTATTCTTCCATCCAGCGCACTTCTCTTTCTCCATGCATTACCACCCCTTTGCTCTTTTCCATATATTTTTCCACTCAATAATTGCTCTGTAAGAATCATCAACTGATCCTTAGCAGTTTTCATAATCTTATTGAAAAGGGATCGTGCGTTATCTTCGTTTGTGATTGGAATAATTTCTTGGGAAAGGATATCTCCCGCATCCACACCTTCATTAATGAGGAAAAACGTGGATGCTGTTTCTTCTAAACCCAAAGCCAGGGCCCATATAATTGGATGTCTGCCTTTATTATTAGGTAATTTTGCAGGATGAAACCCTATGACGCCGTTTCGAGGAATAGACAACAATTCTTTTTTTAATAATTGAGACCATCCAAAACAATAGATAAAATCAGGTTCTATTGCTTTTATAGCATTTATCACATGACTATCATTAACATTGCTGCAGTAAAGGAAGTTAATTCCGTTCTTTTTACAAATAGGTGCTAAGTCACAAAAATCAGAATTGTAGTTTGACTCTTGTTTTGTAACAACTAGTTCTATTGCAACTTGGTTCTGTATTAAGTGTTTAATAAACATTTCTGAAGACTGCACACAGCCAATAAAAACAATTTTTTTCATACTTCAATGCACTCATCTTCTTCGAAATTTCGTAGAGCCGATTGGCCGAGCACTGCATTCCACTTCATTGGAGAGATTCCCGTTGCAGGTCGCTTCACTGTTATATTTTTTTCTGTGAACACTTCCCCTTTTTCTATGCGGCAAGAGGCTACAATGCTCTTTCGAACCACTTCAATATTGGGCATTTCTGATGCCGAGGGTTTCTTTATACCGTCCCCCACTGCTTTTTCAATATGCCTGATGGCGGTGACCATAGCTAAGAGTTCTTCGGGATTTAAACTGGCACAGTGATCTGGCCCTTCCATCGCCTTATCCAAGGTGAAATGCTTTTCTATCACACTAGCCCCCAGAGCCACTGCTGCAATTGGTATTTCAATCCCCTCGGTATGATCACTATATCCTACGCATAGGCCAAACCTCTCTTTCATGGTTTGCATGGCCATTAAATTCACGCTCTCAAAGGGCGTTGGATATTGAGTATTGCAGTGAAGGAGCGTTATATCGTTGTTCCCGTACTGCCTAAGAATCTGCAGGGCATCATCAATTTCCTCCATGGTGCTCATACCGGTTGACAATAAAATGGGCTTTGTACTTTTGCTTATTGTATTTAAATAGGGATAATTCGTGATCTCACCCGACGGAATCTTCCATTTGCTAATGTTTAATTGATCGAGTAATGTTATGCTCTGAAGATCAAAGGGGGTGGACAAAAACTCAATGCCGTGCTTCTTACAGTGTTCCATCAATAGCAGGTGATCGTCCACGCTCAACTCATAGCGCTTGAGCATATTTAATTGGCTGTCATCTGTATCTATTAGATTTTCCTTTTGATACCCTGCTTTTTTTGCATATTTTGAAACCAATTCTTCTGGTTTAAATGTTTGAAATTTAATACAATCTGCACCGGCATGGGCAGCAATTTCGATCATAGACTTTGCAATATTCATATGGCCGTTGTGGTTCACCCCAGCTTCCGCTATAATAAAAACCCTTTCCACTAGCTTTCCCCCAACACTTCCAGCATATTTTCCATTTCATTAAACTGCCCCATATCCAACCAACACTTTTCGGATATGGGATATACCCCAACGTTTTGCCCTCGCTCTATTAACCGTTTGGCTAAATCTGTTATATGTATAAACTCATTTTCTTCAATATAATCAAGGGCAGCAGGTTCCAAAGCATATAACCCTGTGTTGGTTAAAAAGGAATAGGACGGTTTTTCAATTATGTCCATCACCTTACCCATTTCGTCCAAGGTGATCACCCCATAGGGCATTACAGAATTTTTAATAGCACAGACAAATGTCAATAAATTGTTTTCATCTTTATGAAATTTATGGATACAACTGTAGTCTGTATCGATTAAAATATCACAGTTAGAAACAAAAAATGTGCTATCTACCTTATTTTTCAGAAGAGCAAGCCCACCCCCGGTACCCAAGAAATCTTGCTCGTCGATATATTCAATGTTGTAATTCAGCTCACTAAAATATGCCTTAATCATATTGCGCTTATGGTTGAGCACCAAATAAATTGGATCGCAATCAAACTCTAAAAAACGCTTGATTATTCGCTCCGTTATGGTAACGTCTCCAATGGGGATCAAGGCCTTGGGTAAAATGTTGGTAAACGGTTGCAGCCGAACTCCTTGCCCTCCAGCCATGATCACCAGGGGTACGCCCTGCAAACTGTATGCGATTCTGCGCTTTGGAATGTCGTTAATAAAAACAGCGTCTATTAATACGCCGTTTACGTCCAATATGGGATAGACCACTCGGCGAATCTTCTTCATCTCATCTGCAATTTCTTCCAAAGAATAATATACAGAGGGGCTGTGATTCATTGCATTGGCAATAGATAGGGATAAATCGCCATTGTTTAAGATATATTTGCGCATATCACCGTCTGAAAACAAACCCAACAGTTTGCCGTCCTCATCGGTAATAAAGACAACTTTTTTACCCCCTGCCTCGATGGCCTCGATGGCTTCTTTCACGGAATACGTGATGGGAATTTGGTATGTTGAAAGTTCCATTGTCAGCACTCCCATACGGATTTTACCGCTTCAACCACCGTTTCAAGCTCTTCATTGGTTATTCCTGTGGAGCACGGCAGTGTCAAAATCCTGTGCCAGATGTCCTCGGATACACGCATATCAAATTTAGGAGCGTTTTCATAGGGTTTTTGCAGGTGAACAGGTTTCCAGAAGGTTCTCCCCTCTACTCCCAACTCCTTTAACTTGCTGCAAACTTCGGAAACCGGCTGTCCGTTGTTTAGCACAACGCCCGAAAACCAACACGCACTTTGTTCGTCCGGAAAGAATCCCACTCCCTTTTGTGCAGCAAAGGCGTTGTTGTAATAGTTCCGTATATATTGCTTTTTTTGGACAAATTCCAACAACCGTTCCATTTGTGCCAAACCAACAGCAGCTTCAATGTTTGTCATGCGGTAGTTGTATCCAATCTGATCGTGGTTGTATTCAACGCCAACCCTTGCCGTAGAGAGCAAGTGCCTGATCGTATCTGCCAATTCCTTTTGGTTTGTTAAAATCATGCCCCCTCCCCCGCTGGTGACAGTTTTATTGCCGTTAAAGGAAAGTGCTGTGACTGTGGCTAATCGACCAATGTTCCTGCCCTTGTACCTTGCTCCAAGGGCAGCCGCTGCATCTGCAATAACCGGCAAGTTGTACTTTTCTGCAATTTGATTGATGCTATCCATGTCCGCAGCCTGACCTAACGTATACACGGGCATCATTGCTGCTATCCGCTGTCCTGTGGGCTGATAGATCAGCTTACCTTCCGAAAACATGGTATGCTTTTGAAGGTTTTGCTCCAGTTTGTCCGGGTCTATGGTCCAAGTATCCGGGTTGATATCTGCAAAAAGTGGCTTAGCACCGCAGTGGGAGATGGCATTTGCACTTGCAATGAACGTAAACGAAGGCACTACAACCAGATCGTCCGGGCCAACGCCCTGAGCGACGAGGGCGATGTGCAGCGCTGTTGTTCCGGCAGACGTTGCAACTGCAAATTCTGCTCCCGATTCCTTGGCACAGAGTGTTTCTAATTGTATGACAAACTCACCCACCGATGAAACAAATGTTGAATCAATGCACTGGTTGAGATATTTTTTTTCGTTTCCTGTTAGATTGGGAACTGCTAGAGGTATCATTACTCACCTTAAATATTATATTGTTGGGGTTTATATCGACTCAAGTTTTCTTTTAAAAAAACAATAGTGTGATCCAGCCCCTCATCGATACTGGTACTGGGCACATAATTTGTAAGCTGTTTTAACAGCGTGTTGTCCCCCAAAAGTCTCTCAACTTCGCTGTTCTTTGGGCGCAGCCTTTGTTCATCACATTGTATCTTTGCCGATGGATTTATTTTGTTTATGAGCTTTTGTGCCAAATCTCCAATGGTAATTTCCTGCATAGTGGCAATATTGATCTCTTGCCCCACTGCATCCACGCAATTTGCAATTTCAATAAATCCTCTCACCGTATCTGCAACATAAACAAAGTCCCTGGTGGGAGAGACGGCACCCAATTTGATCTCCACAGCACCCGACAGCAATTGCGAAATAATCGTTGGAATGACAGCCCTTGCGGACTGCCTGGGGCCGTAGGTGTTAAACGGTCGAACGATGGTGATGGGCATATTAAAGCTTCGGAAATAGGATTCTGCCAATCGATCTGCTCCAATTTTGGATGCGGAATAGGGGGATTGCCCTTGAAACGGATGCTTTTCATCGATGGGTGCATACTTGGCGGTTCCATATACCTCAGAGGTGGAGGTGATGAGGATGCGGTTGGTTTTTAGTTCCTTCGCTGCATTTAAGACGTTGAGGGTACCTTTAATGTTTGTATCCACATACGCATCGGGGGCATAGTAGCTAAAAGGAATGGCGATGAGAGCAGCCAAGTGAAACACGCAATCCACACCTTCCATTGCTTGTTTTACAAAATAAGGGTCCCGTATGTCCCCTGCACAAATTTTGATTGTATCCAGCAGTTCAGGTGCAACCGTATCCAGCCAACCCAGCGAATTAAACGAGTTATAATAGACAAAGGCACGCACCTGGTGCCCCTCTTTTGCTAATGTTTCAGCCAGATGGCTGCCAATAAAACCATCTGCCCCGGTTACTAAGACTTTCATTGTATCGCCTCATAAAATATTAAATTCAGATGTCATATTTGGGAAGCAACTCGTCTGTATATGGATCAATGTTGTCCACGGTGAACGCTGTAGGCACATTGCAATTTTTGCAGAAATCATAGTCTTCCCGTTGCTTTTTTAAGTGAATGATATGAAGCTTCTTAAGGGGCTCACCATTCCAAATGCCCACTAAACGCTGGGTATTAGCATCTCCCAGCTTATATTGATGTTTCCAATCTGCACAACAGGGAACCACCGTTCCGTTTGCATTGATCATAAAACCAATAAACATGGGCGTACACACGTGGCGATAGCCGTCTTCATCCCCAAATGAACTGACTGGGGATGCATCCTTGACATCTAGGTTTACATCGTTCCAGACGTTGTCTACAATCTTTTCAACAAAAATATTGTCGCAAATGTTTCCAAAAGTATTGTAGAACTTCTCTTTATCCTCTTCACTTGCTCCATTATCACCTAATTTAATATAAATTTCAAGTTGCTTTTTATTTTTATAGAGCTGCGCAATGCCCTCCACCATACTCTCAAAGTCGATGGGATTTGAACACCGCTCCTTATATTGTTCCCGATTTAAGCCATTAATGGAGATATTCACCCAATCAAGCCCTGCATCCACCAGTTCTTTTGCGTTAAACTCGTTCAAGAGCGTTCCGTTGGTGAATAGATCGATTTTTTCAGCAATACCCTTTTCTTTGGCATAACGAATCATTTCGGGTAATTGCTTGTTGAGCAGAGGCTCCCCGAAGCCGCCAAACTTAAACTTTTTAATTTTATCTGGAAACTCAAGAATATCGTCCACAATCTTTTTAAAGAGATCAAAATCCATGTGACAAAATTCTAAATTTTCCTTTTTAATTGCTTCTCTGTCATAGTGATAACAGAAGTTGCACTTCAAATTGCAGAAGTTCGTCGGCTCAACAGTAATAAAGAAGGGCGTTTGCAGGGGCAGCACAGATTGCAAGGGTACCCTCTTTCTTGCAAATATTTTCGCTTGGTTGTTTGCTTTCATTTCTTACTTCTCCTTGGCGATATGGGACAATAGTATTTCTTCAATAAAATCGTTTAAGTCGATGATCTTTTTAATCTTTGGACAATTAGATCTGATTTTATTGGATATTTCGTTCTTAGAAGAATTAATTGTTGCTCCTAAAACAAGGGTCTCACATTCAGTTTCGTTGATTTCATCTAAAGATAAGACTTTTTTATCGAATAAGTAGTTCCCCTGCTTAAACCGGTTGGAATCAGATATTTTAATTTGATCACTCTTTGCCATTTCACAAAGCCCCAAGAAACTGCAAGCCTTTTTTGACATGCCATATATTACAATGGGGTGTGTCGCTTGATTTAAAAATGCCTCCATGGCTTCATCCACTAAATCTTTTATGCAGAGGTATAAGGGAAAGCGGTAGGATTGCCCACAATCGCAGATGGCCATATACTCTCCAAAAAAGTCCCAAACATCAAAGCTGTGGACTGAACCACACTTGTTGCACTCAATTTCAACACAAGCATTTTTATTCTCATAGTCAATGGACAATAATTTGAAGTTTTTAGGCAGATAAAACCGGGTGCCCATCACTTCCGACATCAGTTGAATACACTTTTTATACTCTGCATCGCTCATTTTACTCACATTGATTTGTGGGCAATTTTCTTGCAGATACTTTAATTCATCGGTTATGTAACCGTTTTCCACTGCATAGTGATACAGCGGTGAGCCGGGTAACACGCTGATGGTATTTAGATTGACTTCATATTGGGGGTGTTCCCTCAGCCATTTCAAACTGTTGTTAAAGGTTTCAAAGGTTTCCTCAGCATCGCCCATAATAATCATAGCACTGGTGAGCATGTTGGCTTTATCGGCTTCTTTCAAACCCTGTTCGATCTGTTCGATGGTGATTTTCTTATTCATACTCTTTAAGATTCGATTGTCTGCACTTTCGAACCCGTATCCAAAGAGAATACACCCCGCATCTTTCATGGCTTTTAACACTTCCGCCGTCAATAAATCCATGCGCAAACTACACGACCAATTTAACTGATACGGCTTGATTCGCTCACAAAATTCAAACCCCCTTTGTTTATCTGCAAAAAATAGTTCATCTTGAATTTGCAGCATTTTAATGGGGTATTTGCTGACCAGCATATCGATCTCTTGAAAGACATTGTCAAGGGATCTGGTTCTATATTTTTGTCCGCAGGAGTGAAAGCAAAATGTACACTTGTACGGACAGGATCTGCTGGTACAAATATCTGCAACACCGGCATCTTTGGAAACAGAACTGTTCGTATTTAATGCTGCAACAATATTGCCGTATTGAAATCCTTCGTAATCGGGAAAAGGTACGGAATCCAGATCCTGAATGTCTTCCCTGGGTTCGTTTTTGACCAGCTCTTTTCCCCTTCTGTATATCAATCCTTTCACATCTGCAACGTTTTTCTTACCCTCGATTGCATCTGCCAAATCGCGGATTGTAAACTCACCCTCGCCGATAATGCCAAAGTCTGCATCCAACCCAGACATGGCAACCCTGGGGCTTGCAGTAATGAGTCCACCGCCAACAATCACTTTGAGATCGCCCTTGATTTCCTTTGCAGTGTTAATAATCTCATTGATGTGATTGTATTGGGGTGACAACCCCCCCACAGCCAAAACATCAATTTTGTTTTTTAAAATGCTGTCCACAAGGGCATCGCGTACGCTCAAGTCTGTGGAGTTTAGGTTTAAGGTAAAGACCGTATCCCGAACAGCTTTTAAACTGGCACTCACATATGCAATTCCCAAGGGAAACAAATAGGTCTCGTTTAAAGCGTGTACGATTCTGGGCATTACGATTAAATAATTCATGGATTTTCCTCCAAAAATGGGTATAGGTTAGTCAGCGAACCAGACACAATACTACCATCCGCATTAATTTTTGTCTGTGTTCTCGGTATTTCTTCAAAACGGATATCCCCCATCACTTCACAAATGTGGGGCTCATCATCTAAAAGAACAGCTTGAATTCCTTTTGAGAGTTCTCCCGTATTGCAGATCATACTATAGGATAAACCGTATGCCTGTGCCAGCTTTTGAATATCGGGCAAACATACACCACTCTTCGCATTACACCCTGCCAATCTGCCCTTAAAATGCCCCGTCTGCATGCCGTATATGGATGCATATCCCCCGTTGTTGTACACAAAGAGTTTGATAGGCAGGCCATAGGTGATGAGAAGCTGTAACTCCTGCAAATTGTGCTGCAAACTGCCATCCCCTTCAAACACCAGCGTGCGCCGCTTGCCAGAGGCAACACACGCACCAATGGCCAGGGGCAGTGCATAACCCATGGAGCCAAGTCCTGCTGTTGCAACATATAGTTGCCCCTCTTTTAGTGCAAATGCCATGTTGATGGCAACACATGCCCTTCCCGTGGGGCTTGCTACAATTACATCCGTCTCTTTACTTTGCAAAGAAAGTTCATGGGCAAAATCATAGCCATAGACTAAGTTGGTCTCAAAGTTGGGGCGTTCATGGAGTATATTGTACTTGTTTTTTAAATCCCGGCAATGGCTTAGCCAATCCTCACAGGTACAGGGTTGCACCCCTGGCATCATGAACTCCAAAAAGACTTTAGCATCACAGTGCAGCGTTTCTTTAAATTCAATATGTAGCTTGTTGATCTCATGTTCATCGACATCAACAATAAACTTTGTTGCATTCTTTGCAAAATTCGATTCGTCGAATGCGGTGAGCGCATACTTCACCGTACTTCCAATGATGAGTAAAAAATCAGCTTCCTGCAAAATAAAATTTGCATACCGCTGTGCCAACGCCCCGGGCATGCCAAAATATAAAGTGTCGTCTTCGTTAAACAAATGTCTGGCACGCCAAGTGCAGAGTACCGGTATGTTTGCCTTTGAAACAAACTCCTTTGCCAGTTCCTGTGCCCCAGCGCCAATTACCCCGTGCCCCAGCAGGACGACAGGTTTTTTTGCCTTTTTCATGTGATCCAGCACATTCTCTATATTGCTTTTTTCAATTGTACTTTCTATTTCTTGAACGCTGTAACCTTTCAGGTTCTTAGGTTCAATGGTTGCAGATTGAACGTTTAAAGGAATGTCCAACCAAACTGGGCCTTTACGCCCGCTTGTGGCCAAATGAACTGCCTTCTCCAAGTGATATCGGATTTCCTCTGGCTCTTTGACTGTGACTGCATATTTGGTTATTGGGGCAACAATGCTCACAATATCCACTTCCTGGGGTCCATATGCGCGAACGCCCTTTGGCGCTAAGTCGGCAGTTTTTACCTGACCAGATATAACAATCATGGGTGTGCTGTCCTGAAAGGCCGATGCCACACCCGTCACGGCATTGGTTCCCCCTGGCCCTGTTGTCACCATACAGAAGCTCAGTTGCTGAACGCACTGGGCATATCCATCGGCACACATGGTGGTCGCTTGTTCATTGAGATTATAATATTGGTTAATACTACTTGCTGCCAAGGAATCCAGCAGGTGCATCATACCTCCGCCCGAGAGTAAAAAGCAGTCCCGTATTCCATATTCCTGCAAATATTGAATGACATAATCAGATAGTTTCACGGATGTCCTCCCTTTAGGTATTGTTTTCGCTTTTAAAAATGGCTGCCCAGTTTTCGTCCACTTTTACTTTGCAATACAGTTGTTTTATTTGAGTGAGCGAAGTCTCGTCTTCAAAACGAATAGCCATAACGCCGTCCTTCGTCAACCTGTTCATCAGGTTTGCAATGATGGGTCTTAAATCACACAAGACATCAAACCTGCTCTCCAGCACGATATAGTGAAATTGAACCGTTTCAAACAGTTTATGTGCTGTTTCAATGCTTTCACAATATTCAAATACGTCGGACATAACGCGCAAATCTTCCACAAAGGATTGATCGTCGGTAGTATTATACACTGTCACTTGGGTGTTGTGCCTGTCCTCTTTTAGTTTTTGCTGAATTTTTAAGGGATTGCTGCCAAAACCGCAGTTAACGCCCAACACATTCACCGGTTCGTCCTGATTAAAGGGTAATAAATTCACCATTTGTTTGGCAAAACAACATCCCGTAGCCCAAGGATCGACACCAAATGTTCTAAAAAAGTCTTTGCGTCCCTCAAAATATAGATCGATTTGTTTTGCTTTTTGAATATTATTATTTTCTTCTGCAACGGTAACACTTCCAAAGTGATAGCAAAACGCATCTTTTTGCAAGATTAAACTGTATCCCCTGCGCCGCAGCTTTAAAGAAAATAAATCGTCTCCAAATGTAATCACTGTCGAATAAAAATGATTGGGGTAGTTAACACCGGTGGACGCATACAGATACTTGCTTCTAAACAGTACGATTGGGTCACACAACCTGGTTCTCTTTTCGTGGCGGTAGGGATCGTAGACATTGTTTTTTCTTGCAAACGCGTGCATTTCATCAAAATTGGTGTACTGCTGCTCAATGCCCTGGCAGTTGGAAATATTGGGTGTGGTGGGTACAATGGCACCAATCTTTTCATCCGAATCCATGCAGCGCATCATATTGGCAATTGCATTTTCTGTTATAACAACGTCATTGGAAATGAACATGGCATACTTGCCTTCAAGAATCCGATCAATGGCTCTGAATCCACCGCCATTCTTATGGATATCCATTTGTTTGTGGGGATTTTTGCTCTCAAAGTATGCCTTTGTGCCATCGGAGCTGCCGTGGTTGAGCAAAATGAGTTCGTAATTCAAATCTTTGGGAACGTGCTCTAAAAAGCTTTCCACACACAGTTTTGTATAGTCTAACTTATTGTAGCCAATCACCACCGCAGACAAGTCGTATTTATAGGTACCCGTCCGCTCCGCTTCGTCTATATATTTATTTGCCGCAAGCTTTGACAATTCGTTTTGGTAATAGTTGTCCATCAATTGCTGATCGGGATATAGGGTTCCAAAAAAATAGAATCGAACGTGCATATCCTGAATGAGTGGGATCAGCTCAAATTCGATCTTGTGGGCTGCTTTTGCCATATTGTATTCCATGATTTGTCTCAGAGAAACGTACACGCTGGGTACAGCTAAATCAATATTCAGCGAGGGCTCGTCCTGCTTCAGTTCAGGGGCTAATCCGTTTATACACTCCAGCACGGCAATCATGTCCTCGGACACCATCGTAAAGTTTTCATAATCTTGGGCTTGAGCACAACTTAGAAGATACTCAGCTGCTTCGATCAGGGTTTGGATCAAGTCCAGCACTTGCACTGCAAGCTCTTTATTCTTTAACATATACGCTCCTCACTTGTGATATACAAAATATCGTAATAATATTAGACTTTCTTAATAGTTTGTTATAAAATAAAAGAAAACTGAGATATTTGGCAAAACCAAGCGAATGGTTTGCGATCCCATTTGTTATGCTCACTGAGCGTAGTGTTTTATGAATATTTTTCTGTGAGGATTTAACATGGCTACAACGGTTGATTTTATTGAGTACGTATGCGAGCAAATTAGTGGCGCAGGTGACCTTCGCTATAAGAAAATGTTTGGGGAATACATGGTTTATGTCAATGAAAAACCAATCCTTTTGGTTTGTGACAACACGGTGTATGTGAAACAACTGTCGTGTATTGACGAACTCATGTCCAACGCCCAAAGGGGTTTCCCATACACAGGGGCAAAGGAACACTATATCTTAGATATTGACGATGCAGAGTTTTCAAAGGAGATCATTCGTCTGCTGGAACCCGTCACCCCCCTGCCCAAGCCTAAGAAAAAGAAACAGTAGCGTTACACATAGACCGTTTTGTACTTTCATTGAGATATGTTACAAAAGAAGTCCTGGGTTGTATCCGCACCTACTGCGCTATAGAACAAGCCGAATTGAGAAGAATCGTATACATCACCTGTGTAATAGACTCTATATTTAGGCAGAGCATTGGGGTGTTTCTTGAGTGCCAAACTTGCCATATCCAGTGCCGACTTCCCCGCATAACAAGAGAGGGGCTGGGAGTAGTCCAGGGATATAACATTTCTTGAATACAAGTGCAGATACACTTTTTTTGGCATCCATGTCCCGTATTCCTTTGCACTTTTTAGATCATAACCGGGATCACTGCACTTTTGCAGGGCACGGGTGAGCACCATGGTTGTGAGCAGGTGCTGTGAGTGGCCGTATTCACCCTTTGTGTCGTGGGATACGATCACTTGAGGACGATTTCTTCGAATGGTCTGTACCATCTCCAGCACCAGCAGATCATCGGGCTTTTCCTGCCATGTGGCACCCTCCGCCATCCGAAACTTGCCCAAAAAAGACAGGTATTCCGGCTCAACTTGGGTTAAACCCATCACATCCAAACCCAACCGCTCTTGTGCCCTGCGCTTCTCTCCGTTGTCGCAAGTGAACACCAGTGAGATATTCTTTTCCAGATACTTTCCATAATAGGGCAGTATACCGCCAAAGAAGATGAGTTCGTCATCCATATGGGTGGCTACGAGCATGAGATCCGCCTTTGCTTCCCCCGCTGGCACATCATACGATCCCGATGTATAGTCCGTAGCTTCGGGAGAAAAATCTCCTGCAACGTTATTTTTTGTAACCGAACGAATTTTAAAGGAGTACTTTGTGTTTTGCTCTAACCCTGTTGCCAGATAAGCTGTATCGGGCAGAGCATCCAAAAATTCATACTCCCCCTCCCCCTTGCGACAAAATAGTTCGTATTGTTGTGCACCTTTCACTGCCAACCAATTGATGCACATTGAATTGCTGCCCGCCATGAGTGATGGAATCAGGGGCGGTTGTATTGAATCGGGTTTGTACACCGCTTCGCTCTTGCTTCTAACTGTTTGCACAGTGTCGTCTAGGGTTTCGTCCAGTACTTTTGTGATTGTTATCTCTTTTTCTTCATCGTCTTGTCCGTCTTGCACCTTATTTTCAAACATCAAACCATAGGTAATGACAAACAGTACAAATAGAATAGGAATAATTAAAACCAACTTGGAAGAGGGATTTTTCTTCAATGTATGACTCCTCTGCTTTTGGTTTTAGTATTCCTATGGCAGTTTTGTTTTACCCTTAAATTTGAATGACTTTTTTTAGTTTCATGACCAGCAGGGCTGCCAAGCAAATTTTTAGTATATCCCCCGGTATAAAGGGAACTACGCACATCATAAGAGCTGAAACAAACGTTGTGCCCATCACAACAGTATACCACACCGTCCCAATTGTATAACACACGCAAATTCCAAAAACCATGGAAAGGGCGTAACCCCAAAACACCTTTGGGAATTTCAAGATGCCAATGACAAATGCGCCGGCAACGTATCCCAAGAGATATCCCCCCGTGGGCCCGGCGATCACCCCAAAACCTCCGTTCATCCCTGCAAACACGGGCAGACCAATTGCACCCAGCAATACATAGACCAATTGGCTAAGCCCCCCCTTCACCCCACCAAGCAATCCCCCAGCCACAAAAATGGAGAGGGTGGCCAAGCTGATGGGAACGGGTGAGAAGGGCAGGGGTATGATAATTTGGGCGAGAACGGCTGTAAGTGCCGCAAACATTGCTAACAATATATAATCTTTCGTCTCTAATTTTTGCATGTATGTGGGTTCCTTTCAATGCATAATTTGTCGATGTCAATAGGGATGATATCACCAAACCACTCTATTGTCAACTGTATGTTATTTATCAGTTTACAATAGTGCCAAATGAAAAGGACAGTACTCCTACTGCCCTTGGTTAAATTGTGAAAGTTTTAATATATGTTGACCCCTACTCCTGCACCAGTTCGTACCCTTTGAGGTCTACTTTTATTAAATCGATTTTATCTGATTCGGTAACGTAAAAGGATGGGGGTTTACCCGCTCCCGGTTTTGTGGCTTCGGTATGGGGAACATCTTTTTTCATGGTGAAGATGCTGGTGTTGGCATCGTTGTATGTTAAATCCAACAGCAAAAAATCCTCCTCCGAAACACTACCCTCGTCAATCTTTCTTTGCAACTCATCTTTTTTCACAGTTGCCGTTAAGAGATAGAGCGGTTTTGTGTCCGATTCACCCACGATGATAAACTCTTCGTTCTCGCTGTGCCACCCAAAGTCGGGGAAAGTGGAACGGTTAATCGTCACTGCCAGCAGTCTGTGGGGGCCAAAGGCCTCGTCACTCACATATACAGGGGTGAATGCAATATCTTCCTGCCCTGGATTTAACCCGTTGTGCCGGGGTTTGATTCTGAAGATCAAATCCTTTTGTTCCAGCATAGTCATCACTTCATCCGTTGCCTGAACGGGGTTTAAAGAAATTGTTTGATTCATGTCGTCACTCACTTTGAAGTTTTCGTTATAAAGATAGGTATAGCATATGTTTCATATATAAACACATTACACCCGTTGTGTCAAGGTGTATACGCATAAGGAACCTTAAAAATTCTCTGCTCCCACTAAGTCGCTGCCCACATTTCCTCCCACTCCTTTGCGCATCTCGATTGTATAATTGTACTTTGAAGAGATAATCATCGAACCATCTGGCGCATCACTAAACCGCATGACATAATAAATTCCGCTATTGCCAAACATCAATTCGTCTCCGAACCACTCTGTACCATAGGCAGCGTTCATTTTATATGTGCCTGCAGGAAGTTTTGCCGTTCCCTTGCCGCCCGGACGGATAAACAGCGTTTGCGCTAAAGTGCCGTCTTGCTTATATATTTTAATGTAGTTTGCGTTGTCGTCTTTGGGGCATTTTATAGTTACTGATACTCCGCCGCTAATGTTTTTTTCTAAAATCCCCGACTTGGGCATCTCAACAGCACATTCACTGCGCTTTTCATAAGAATCCTCGTAACCGCTTATTTGGGAGAATATGTGATACGCTCCCACTTTGTTTCCTTCACTTAGCAGCTTGACTCCCTCGTCATACATGGTTTGACCACAAATTTTTAATTTATCTTCCGAATCTTTGTAGTTGAGCAGGGGATAAAACAGCGCATACGCTTCTAAAAAATCACCCGCCTCCAGTGCGGCAACAGCTTTTTGATAGTCCTTTTCTGATTGAATGCGATAATCACACTGATACGCCATGTAGCTGGCATCTTCATACTCACCCAATTCGGTAAACTTTTTTTGTGCTGCCTCGTAGTCTTCCCCATCAAACAATATTTTTGCCACTTCGTACTTTGCGGCATCGGAGCAACCTGCATACAGTTCGTTCACATCTTTAAAGTTCAAAATGGTTTTAAAAACCTGTGCTGCATCCTCCAGCTTTTGTTCAGCCAGCAAGGCCTTACCCTTTGCATAGGCACTCTCTTTTTCAGTGTCTATAAGCAGTGTATCCACATCTTTAAAACCTTTTGTTATAGACTTGAATACCTCCAAGGCTTCTTCAAACTCCTGTTTGCTCAGCAGTTCCTTGGCTTGTGCATAGGCAATTTCGTCTTCACATTCTTTGACCAGGGCAGCACTGTCCTCAAAATCAGTGATGCGTGCAAAGGCTTCCTGGGCCTTGCCAAACTCTCCCGCCCGCATGAACGACAACCCTTCATCGTATGTATTCTGGGGGGAACATGCACTCAACAATGCCGCCAAACAAAAAATACAGCATACGACCAACAACAGCCCTTTTTTCATAATGCCTCCTGGTATTTTAAAATAATTATGTCGATGAAAGATATTTCGGTAAAACTTGACACTAAAATGTTTAAATATTGTATCATTGATTTATATAAATATCAATATTTTCTAAATAAAAAATCAGAGCAACTTTTTGAATGGGTTGCTCTGACCGACGTGTCTATTAAAAAATTATTTTTTTGATTGCTCCATCAGCGCTTTTACCTTTAGGGGCAAACCAAACAAATTGATAAAGCCTGTGGCATCTGCCTGATTATATACGCTGTCCTCTCCAAAGGTTGCAAACTCTTCGCTGTAGAGGGAGAAGGGCGATTTTATACCCACTGCCGTACAGTTACCCTTGTAGCACTTAATGCGCACATCGCCGCACACCACTGTTTGGGTTGTGTCCACAAAGGCAGACAGGGCTTCTCTCAGCGGTGTGTACCACTGGCCGTTGTACACTAAGTCTGCAAATTTAAGGGCAATTCCCTGCTTGTAGTGTAATGTTTCTTTGTCCAGCGTAATACTTTCTAGGGCGCTGTGTGCTTCATAGAGAATGGTGCCGCCCGGCGTCTCATAGACACCTCTGGACTTCATACCCACCAAACGATTCTCCACCATATCTGCAACGCCCACGCCGTTGCGCGCTCCCAATTCGTTGAGCTTGTCCATCAGCTCCAAGGGAGGAAGTTTTTTTCCGTCCACTGCAACGGGGATGCCTTTGTCGAAGGTGATCACGGTGTACTCCGCTTGATTGGGTGCACTCTCGGGTGTTTTGCATATCATCAGCAGATCGTCCATGGGTTCGTTCCACGGGTCTTCCAAGTCTGCACCCTCGTGGCTCAAGTGCCACAAGTTTCTATCCATACTATACGGCCTTGCTTTGGTGACCGGAATGGGAATTCCCCGCTTGTCTGCATAATCAATCGCCTGATCTCTGGAGCGAATGTCCCACTCCCGCCAAGGGGCAATAATTTTTAAATCGGGTGCCAACGCCTTCACCGTGAGTTCAAACCGCACCTGATCGTTGCCCTTACCCGTTGCACCGTGGGCGATTGCATCTGCTCCCTCCGCTCTAGCGATTTCAACCATTCGCTTTGCGATGACGGGACGGGCAAAGGATGTGCCCAACAGATACTTACCCTCGTATACTGCCTGTGCCTTTAGGGTGGGATATACGAAGTCCAACAGGAACTCTTCTTTTAGATCTTCAATATAGATTTTTGATGCACCTGTCTTTATTGCTTTTTCGTGAAGAGGATCCAGTTCCTCCCCCTGACCCACGTCGGCAGCCATGGCAATGACTTCACAACCGTAGTTTTCTTTTAACCAGGGGATGATGATGGAAGTATCAAGTCCCCCCGAATACGCCAATACAACTTTATTTGCTTTCATAAAAAAAATTCCTCTCCGCATCGTGCATTTGTATACAATGATTATACACAATGTTGCATAATTATGCAAGAGGAATTTTTAAATTTTTTATTGTTCCATTTGCATTCCCAAGAAGAATGCAGTGGTTTCAGCAACTTTAATTTCGGCGGCACCGATTTCGTCTTTTTTAGAGATGATGGCAACGGCTCCCACAGGCTGCCCCTCCGAGATGATGGGTGCCACTACTTGGCCAGTAATTTCATTTGGATTTTCGCCAGAAATAATGGGGATGCCCGAACCTTCTTTACCGTTGTAGATATAGATCCTACGCTTGTCCATAATGTTTTCCAGTTCAGCACTCACCGAGTTGTCAAGGTACTCCTTTTTCATTTGGCCAGATGCGGCAATGACTGCATCTTTGTCACATATGACAGACGTGACGCCCAGCGATTTATACAGCGAATCTGTAAATTCTTTTGCACAAGTATTTAATTCACCAATTGGTGAGTATTTTTTTAAAATGATTCCTCCGTCCCGCTCTGTAAAGATTTCAAGCGGGTCACCTTCACGTATTCTCAGCGTACGTCGAATTTCTTTGGGGATCACTACCCTTCCCAGCTCATCAATACGTCTTACAATTCCAGTAGCTTTCATAAAACTGTCCTTTCATAATATTTAATTTAATGGTAGTATTTGAGCTTTTAAACAAAATTATTCGCATTTTAGTTTTCTTTTCCTAGAGAATTTTGATCGTATATATTGCTTGGATAACAAGGCTGCTTTGTTGACATTTCCAAACGAAACAAGTAGAATTAAACAATACTAGTACGTTATTATCTTGACTTCTCTTGACTTTTATACTTAGGAGTGAAGCTTAACATATGAATTATAGAAATAATAGCTTTCTATTGAGCAGAGACGGTGTTATAAAATTAATAGGCATGTTTTTTCTTTGTTGTTTTTCAGCATTTTCCCTTATGGTTTCAGTTTATATTAATGGAAATTTACTCAATCTCAATGGTTTGGCCGATCTTGGCGTTGTGATTCCATGGACTTTGATCATTACTTTGGTCGTTTCTGTCTTGTACGATTGTTATAATTTTTCTCATAGATATATGTACTACACCTATTTTTCCCTATGTGTCACAACGTTTATTTCCAGCCTCATTGTATTGGTTCTTCCTTTTGTCATTGTGGAGTACCCTGTGAGCAAAAAAGTAATGTTTGCATATTGCATTCTTCAATTGTTCACCAATCTAATTTGGGCACTGGTTATGAGAATTATAGCCAAAAAAATTATCCCCCCTCTACAGTCCATATTAATCTGTAACAACGAAAACGAATACTGGCTGAAAGGCAAAATCTTATTCCATAGCAGCCGATATAACATTATAAAAACAATTTCTCCTGATTATCATAATTTGGAAACTGAAATTGACCAATCCGATGCAGTCATCATTGACGGCTTAACCAACGAGCAGAAGAGATGCATTGCAAAGCTTTGCGCCAAAAAGGATAAGCCATTGTTGCTAAAACCCGATTACACCGATATCATGATGATTAATTCAGAGACCGAACAGTTTGATGATTTGCTAATGGTTTCGGTAAAAAACTTTGGGATCAGTGGCGGACAGCAATTTGTAAAGCGTTGTTTTGATTTGTTTGTTGGATTTTTAGGCTCTGTGGTATCCACACCTGTGATTCTTTTGTTAGCATTGATTATTTTCCTGGAAGACGGCAAAAATCCGTTTTTCGCACAAAAGAGGTTAACGCGAGGCGGAGAACCTTATATGGTGTTTAAAATGCGTACCATGATTCACAATGCAGAAAGTGAAGTTGGTGCTGTGCTTGCAACCAAAAACGATGCGAGAATAACAAAAGTCGGGCGACTGATTCGTCCACTGAGGTTGGATGAGCTGCCCCAGTTTTATAATATTTTAATTGGACAAATGTCTATAGTTGGCCCTCGGCCGGAGAGACCCGAGTTTTACGAACAATTAGATTCCGTATTACCTGAGTTTAGGCATAGGCTTGCCGTGAAGGCAGGATTAACTGGCTTTGCACAGGTGTGGGGAAAATATTCAACAGATATGAATGAAAAACTCATGATGGATTTAATGTATATACAAAATTATTCAATGGCGCTGGATCTCAAACTCTTTATCGAAACCTTTCGCGTTGCCTTTTCAAAAGGTGCTGCGGAAGGCGTTGATGACAAACAGTCCAAAGATTCATAACCTAATTACTTAAAGACCCTCTTCTCAACATTATTTCCCATCCACCGGGCAGGATTGCCAACAACAATCACTTCATCGGCAACATCTTTGGTAACCACTGCCCCCATGCCCACCACTGCATTTTTGCCAATGGAAAGACCTTGCCGCACAACGGCTCCCGCACCAATAAACGCTTGTTCCTCTAATCTCACATTACCGCACAAAGTTGCACTCAGTAAAACAACGCTATGTTTATGCACAGTAACGTCATGTGCCAGCACACAACCAAAATAAATTAATGCATTGTCGTGTATCTTCACGTCCGCAGTAATGATTGCACCTTTGCAAACGATCACGCCTTCGCCAATTACAGCACACTCTGGAATTTCCACACTGGGGTGTATTAACGTTTCACATTGATACCCAGCTTCATGGATTCTTTGAAATAAATCATCCCGAACAGCGGGTTCCCCTCTGGCAACTACAAATTTGAGCTGACTGTTGCTATACATAGTGATCACATCGTGAAAATTAAGTACGCGACATCCCTTTAAATTCTCAAAAAAATCTGAATCATCAACAAAAACAATTTCTTCAAAACAATGCTTCACAGCGTTTACCTGCTGAGCCAGCAAAAGGATTTCCCTGCCCAATCCTCCGGTACCATAAATTCCTAATATCATGTTGTTTCCTTTAATTTGATCA
The DNA here is from genome assembly GCA_964453645.1 of uncultured Clostridia bacterium. Classification (GTDB taxonomy): domain Bacteria; phylum Bacillota; class Clostridia; order Christensenellales; family JAWKQI01; genus CAYVRJ01. The sequence continues at coordinate 202,217 of CAYVRJ010000003.1, read as the reverse complement.
TCATCATTATAATATCCATTCAAAATCAATGTCAACCAATATCAAATAAAAAGGAGATGAAGTGAAACACCTCATCTCTCTTACTTTTTAAATAGGAGCGTTAAACTTTCGTCGCCTTGGATTTGGTATATACGTCAAAAGCAACCGCTAAGAGCAGCACCAAACCTTTGATAGCCTGCTGCCAATCTACGCTCACGCCCATCAATGACATGCCGTTGTTGAGCACCCCCATGATCAGTCCGCCCACGATTGCACCAAAAATTGTTCCAATACCTCCCGAAGCAGAAGCTCCGCCAATAAAACATGCGGCAATGGCGTCTAGCTCAAAGTTCTGCCCTGCCGATGGCGTGGCCGAATTCAGCCGAGCAGAAAATACCACACCGGCAATTGCAGCGATCAGCCCCATGTTCACAAAGGTAATAAACAAGACGTTCCGGGTGTTTATGCCCGATAGCTCCGCAGCCTTGGCGTTTCCGCCATACGCATATATCCTTCGGCCGATTCTCGTCTTGGTTGCGATAAAGGAATAAATAATAGCGAGAGCAGCCAGCAGAATGAATACTGTGGGAATGCCCTTGTACTGGGCTAAGGTGTACGCAATGATCATAATCACAAAGGAAACAATCGCACACTTTAAAATGAGTCCCGCAATGCTGCCCGTATCCATATGATACCGCTTTTTGCCGTTGTGTTTATTGATCTCAAACAAAATATACAGTGCGCAGCAAACTGCTCCGATGATGAGGGCTAAAATGTTTAACCCCTCACTCTGGGTAATGTCTCCCAAGTATCCCCCGGCAATGGCTGTGTAGGATTCGTCCAGAGGTGCAATGGTCTTACCCTGGAGCAACACCATGGTGAGTCCCCTGAATATGAGCATACTTGCCAGAGTTGCGATGAAGGCGGGAATTCGTACAAAGGATATCCACCAGCCGTTCCACGCACCCACGACAACCCCGATGACCAGCGCCAGCAGGATAGCCACAAAAACGGGGATATTCATCACTGTCATGAAAATGGCAGTCACGGCACCCACAAAGGCTACTACCGAACCCACGGACAAATCGATGTTGCCCGTTAGAATGACCAACAGCATACCCATTGCCAAAACCAAGATGTAGCTGTTTTGCATGATTAGGTTGGTGACGTTTAAGGGTTTAACCATCGTTCCGTTGGTTAAAATGGTGAAGAGCAGCAATATAACCACCAGTGCAATGATCATGCCGTACTGGCGAATATTACCCCTAAAGACTTTTTTAGTTTTTTCCATACTTCGAAGCCTCCCTGTTATCTTTCATAATGAATTCCATGATTTTTTCTTGGGAAGCCTCAGCAGTGTCCACTTCCCCCACTAATCTCCCCTCATTCATTACATACACCCGGTCGCACATGCCCAGAATTTCGGGCAGCTCAGAGGAAATCATCACCACGCTAAGCCCCCGCTCCACCAAGCTATTGATAATGGTGTATATCTCATATTTTGATCCAACGTCGATCCCCCGGGTGGGTTCATCTAAAATGAGCACTTCGGGGTCGGAATAAATCCAACGGGCAAGCATGACTTTTTGCTGGTTGCCCCCCGAGAGGGTGCCTGTCTTTTGAAACACGCTGGAACACTTTATATTGATCTTATCTACATACTCTTCCCCGGCCTTAATCTCCTTGTTGCTGTCCACCACCAGCCCGCTGCTGATCTTTTTGAGACTGGCAATACAAATGTTTGTTTTGATGTCGTCGATTAAAATGAGCCCGGCAGTCTTTCTGTCTTCAGTTAAATATACGATGCCGTTCTCAATGGCCTTCGCCACGTTGTTCAGACTTAATTCTTTGCCGTTTTTTCGAACTGTGCCCGATATCTTTTTGCCGTATGATTTGCCAAAGAGGCTCATGGCAAGCTCCGTCCTGCCCGCACCCATGAGTCCGGCAATGCCCACCACTTCACCTTTGCGCACATTAAAGCTGAAGTCTTTGATGACTTGTTTGCCTTCGTAGAGGGGGTGAAATACATTCCAGTCTGTCACTTCAAAACAAACTTCTCCAATTTTTGGCTGACGGCCGGGATAGCGGCTGCTCATTTCTCTGCCCACCATACCCTTGATGATCCTGTCCTGGGATAGGTCGTCTTTTCCCTTGTACAGGGTTTCTATGGTTGCTCCGTCTCGGAGTATGGTGATGGCATCTGAGATTTGTTCGATTTCATTTAATTTGTGTGATATGATGATGGAGGTTAACCCCTCTTTTTTCAGTTCCAGTAAGAGTTTTAAAAGTTTTTCGGAATCGTCGTCGTTGAGAGCCGCAGTGGGTTCGTCTAGGATGAGCAGTTTTACATCTTTGGCCAGGGCCTTTGCAATCTCCACCAATTGCTGCTTGCCCACGCCAATGTCTTTGATCAGCGATTCGGGAGATTCGTTCAATCCCACTCTTTGCAGCATTTCCTTTGCACGCCTGTGGGCTTCGTGCCAGTTGATCACCCCGTTCTTGGCGGTTTCGTTCCCCAAAAACATATTTTCCGCAATGGAGAGGTAGGGCACCAGTGCCAACTCCTGATGGATAATTACAATTCCCTTTTTCTCACTGTCGTGAATATTTTTAAACCGGCATTCCGTTCCTTCATACATAATTTCACCGGTATACGTCCCGTAGCCGTACAGCCCTGAGAGCACGTTCATCAGCGTGGATTTCCCCGCACCGTTCTCCCCCACCAGGGCGTGAATACTGTTTTGCTCCACCTTAAAATTAACGTTATTCAGTGCCTTTACTCCGGGGAATTCCTTGACGATATTCTTCATCTCAAGAATGATAGTGTTCATGATTGTCCCTCCGGTTATTAACTAGCATTAGGCGAGCATTGTCTGCTCGCCTTTGTGCTCGTTCAATGATTTTTGGGTGTATGCTATTTGAGCTGATCCTCGGTGTAGTAACCGGAATCGAGCAGAAGCTGTTTGTAGTTGCTGCTGTCGCAGAATACCGGTTCAAGCAGATAAGAGGGAACGATCTTCACTCCGTTGTCATAGGAGGTTGTATCGTTGATCTCGGGCTGCTTGCCCTGGCCGATAGCATCTACCATTTCGCAAACTTTTGCTGCTAAGGATCTGGTGTCTTTGAATACAGACATAGCCTGATCCCCTGCGATGATGGACTTGGTGCTGGCAACGTCACAATCCTGGCCGGTAACGATGGGGAACTTGTCGCCCGAGAAACCGTTGTTCTTTAAGGATGTAACAATACCCTGTGCCAGCGAATCGTTGGGAGAAAGCACTGCGTGGAGAGGATCGGATGTGTAGTGCGCTGTGATCAGGTTATCCATTCTGTTCTGAGCGGATTCTGTCTTCCAGCCGAGGATTGCGATCTTTTCCATGTCGATCTGGCCGCTCTTGCAAACCAGTTTGCCGCTGTCCAGATAGGGTTTTAAAACGTCCATAGCGCCCTTGTTGAATACGAATGCATTGTTGTCATCGGGGGAACCGCCGAAGAATTCAATGTTGAAGGGGCCTGCTGCGTTGTCCAGATCCAACTTTTCCTTGATGAAGTTACCCTGAATCTGACCAACTTTATAGTTGTCAAATGTTGCATAGTAGTCTACGTTGGCAGAATTTTTGATCAAACGATCGTATGCGATTACGGGAATTTTGTTGTCGGCTGCCAGTTTTAAAACATCGGTGAGGGCTTCGCCGTCGATGGATGCGATAACCAGCACTTGACAACCCTTGGTGATCATGTTTTCCAGCTGAGAAACTTGCAGGGGAATCTCGTTGTCACCTGCGTATTGAAGGTCAACGGTATAACCCTTGGCTTCCAACTGAGCCTTCATGTTTTCTCCGTCCTGATTCCAGCGCTGGAGCGACTTTGTGGGCATGGACACGCCGATGAGCTTTCCACCGCCAACGGCAGGTTCTGCGGGTTCAGCGGGCGCTGCGGGTTCGGCAGGGGCTGCGGGTTCTGCGGGGGCAGCAGGTGCTGCGGGTTCAGCAGGCGCAGGTGCACACGCGGACATAACCACCATTGCCAACAGCATGGCCAATGCCAATGCAACAATCTTTTTCATATTCCTTCCTCCTGGACTAATTAATTTGACAAACTATTTGTTTGTCTTTTATAATATTCTTGGTGATTATACTATATAATTTTTTTCTAACCATTGCCATGTACGTATCGTATTTTTATATGTATATTTTTTACCTAAGATGAGTGAGCATTATGAAGCAAAGGACGATTCAGTCTACCCTGTTGACCACCTACTCTATCATTTTAATCACGGCTTTTTTAACTTTTTCCACTTATTTTGTGCTGCAAGAAGCCAACCGTATTGAAACACAAACCCTGTCGGGTATGAGCCAAAATGCCGCAAACATCTCCACCTCCATGGACAACGAAGTGGAAAAACTCAACATCGTCTCCATGAATGTGGCGTATTCCCGGCTGATCAAAGCCAGTTTCACCGACTACGACGCAATTAGTATGAGCGGCACAAAAATGCTGGAAGACATTCTCACCACCGTGATTGGGCCCAACAAACCCGTTGATCAGATTAACCTGTACACCATGAGCGACTACATGTTTGCATCAGGGGTGAACAATGGAATTGTTGAGGAAGATGTGAAGCGGTATAGCTGGTATCGGGATGTCATCTCCTCCAAGCGATATCTCATTAAATTTACCGGTCGGGACAAATTTATCTCCCAATTCTTCACCGACATTCACGGCAAAAACTTCATCTCCATATTTCGCATTTATTACGATTTGTTCCAAACCCCTCAGGGGGTGGTGGAGGTGAAAAAGAACGTCCGGCAAGTTTGCTGGGGAGCCATCCAATACGAACCCTTACACAACGAAAAAGTATATATCTACGACTCACTGGGTAATCTGATCTACCCCGTTCTGTCCGAGAAGGATTACTTTTCCTTGGTGAAGGGGAATCCTTCGGACAACATGATTATAAGCCAAGATCCTTCCAAAGTTTTTTATAAGGAATACGTATTTTCTAAATATTCGGGGTTTACCGGGTTTACCACTGTGATCGTGGTGGAACAAAGCCAACTGCTGTTTTTTAACGCTGATTTCTTATTAAATACAGGGGTTCTCACCGCACTGATGATCATGCTCTCGGTGGCACTGTCCTACATTGCGGCAAACAGGATCACCCTGCCCATCAAACGCATCGTGCGGGAGGTTCGCACCTTCACGCTGGCAGAGGAGCGGAAAAAGATTAATATACACACCAAGATTATTGAGTTAAACTCTCTTTACGACGAGTTTCACAAGATGCAAAAGGAATTGTTTGAATCCATGAACAACCAGCTCCTCTTACAAAATCAGGAGATGCAATCCCGCATGCTGGCCCTGCACTCTCAAATGAATCCTCACTTTTTGTTCAACTCCCTCTCCGCCGTCCAGTCCATGGCCGACGAGCATATGACCAAAGAAATTGTGGCCATGTGCCAATCTATCTGCAATATTTTGAGGTACATTTCATCGGACAAAGAGCAACTGGTGGATTTGGAACAAGAGCTGAAACACACAGAGGATTATCTAAACTGCATGAGCATACGCTACCACGGGGATTTTTCCTATGAACTGAACATTCCCAAAGAGATGAATTGTGTGAAAGTGCCCAAGCTTTGCTTGCAGTTGATCGTTGAAAATTCCATTAAGTATGCCACCTCCCTCCGCCCCCCCTGGCATGTGTCCGTGAAAGGGCAGCTGAACAAAAGTGGGTTTACCCTTTCCATTGCAGACAATGGCCCTGGGTTTGATGAGGAGACCATAACGGCTATTCACAAAGAGATTCGCTACATTCGGGAGAGTGGCCTTTTACCCACTCTGGAGATTAAGGGAATGGGGCTGAAAAACATTTACCTGCGGTTCTTGCTCCTGTATCCCCAAAAAATTGTATTTAACATTGAAAATATTTTGCCGAACGGCGCATGTGTCACGATTGGGGTGGAAGATGAATCATAAATTCAGCGTATTGGTGTGTGACGATGAAAAGCTGGTGGCTAAAAGTATCGTCAAGAATATTGAAAAGATCAACCCTGCCTTTGAAGTGGTGGGGGTTGCCCACGACGGAGAACAGGCTTTCGATCTGGTTGAAAACCTCTTGCCCGACGCTGTGTTTACTGATATTAAAATGCCCGTCATGGACGGGCTTGCACTGATCGGCCTGTTGTCCCTCCACTACCCCTTTATTAAAAAGGTGATTGTGAGCGGATATAATGATTTTGAATATGTGAAAAATGCACTGGTGGAACACGCATCGGATTATTTATTAAAACCTATCAACCCCGATGAAATGCACAAAGTGTTAAAAAAGCTCCAAAGTGAAATCGTTGCGGAACACAAGGCGTTTTTGAAGGAAACGGCACACAGTTCCCCCGATGAAATTGTCTTTCAGGTTCGCACCTATTTTATACAAAACTTCTCCTCCCAGATTGATCTGTCTTTAGTTGCAGAATCTCTGGGGTTCTCCCCCTCCTACCTCACCAAAGTATTTAAGGAACAACTAAACATCACCCCCTACAGATATTTAAACAAGCTGCGCATCGATGTTGCAAAAAAACTCCTGCGCAATACCGCACTGCCCATCAAAACCATTGCCGAAAACGTTGGCTTTGGGGATCAATTTCACTTTAGCAAAAACTTCAAATTGTTAAACGGCTTAAGCCCTGCGCAGTACCGAAACAACGCAAAGAACGCCGAAGGATAAAACAGCTTCCCATTTTGCAACCAAATATCAACTTGAATCAAAAGCCTATGCCCCATGCATAGGTTTTTTTACGCCCTCATTTCGGAACCCATCGATTTGCTGCAACATATATTGAATTGAATAATGTGGGCTCACTGTATGGAGCCTCGCTATTCAAGGGGGAGAAATACTATGTTAAATATGAGATACAACAGTGGCTGTATTGAGCGATCACAAAATTCGTCTTGCAGCGCAAATAGAAGCAATGAAAGCAATTGTTCGAGAAACAATTGTTATTCGCACTGCTGTTCATCCAACTGCTGCCGATGCTGCGTTGGCCCCACCGGGCCTACTGGGCCAATTGGGCCTACTGGAGCAACCGGCCCCACAGGACCCACAGGTCCCACAGGTGCCGATGGCACAATGGTTGCACTCCAGGGCGTTCAACTACAGTTGATGGGCGGCAAGGGCCGATCCATTCCTGTTAACGAAAACGTGGTGTTCGACACTATTCTAAACGTTAAATCATCCAATATTAGCTATAATCCTATAACTGGGGAATTTACGATCACACAGCCGGGTAACTATTATATTACCTGGTGGGTTTCCACCAACGGTTCGGGTATGGATACCGAAGTTCGTTTTTCCCTTGCAGTCGATGTGGCAGGGTTTGCGGCTGGAACGTCGCCCATTGTCACTGGACAGGTGACAGGAAGTGCCTTTATCAGTGTTTTAACAGATCCTACCGTGGTTTCTCTTAAAAACACCAGCACAGATATTGTCACACTGGCCTCGACGACAGTTCAGGCAAATATTGTTATATTAGAAGTTTCACAGTAAAAAGAGGTTAACCTTATGAGCAATACAGCATTACAAGTACAACGAACTATATCGGGTACTGTGAATAATACAGCCAACGTTGTGTTCGACAACGTGTTATTCACATCCGGAAATATAAGCTACAACTCCACCACAGGTGTTGTCACCTTTAATCAAGCGGGTATGTTTAGCATCAACTGGTGGATATCCACCCAGACATCGGTCACTGCTGCTGGGCTGTCCTTTGCAGTGTCTACATCTCAGGGCGATTTTATTCAGGGCACTTCACCCATTAAAACAGGTGAACTTTCGGGCATTGCCGTTGTGAATATTGCATCTCCCGGCACAACCATGTCTTTGGTGAACGCAACGGGGGATTCCGTGGTTTATTCCAACGTCGTGCCCGTGGTGGCCTCCATGATGGTTGTAGAAACAGATAACACCGGAGCAACTGGCCCAACAGGCCCAACAGGCGCTACAGGTGCCACAGGTGCAAATGGTGTCACCGGGCCCACCGGCCAAACGGGCGCAACTGGCCCAACGGGTGCCACCGGCGCAACAGGGGCAACTGGTGTAACCGGCCCTGCTGGTGCAACGGGTGCCACTGGTTCAACAGGTGCCACTGGCCCAACAGGGGCTACTGGCGCAACAGGGGCCACTGGTTCAACTGGCCCAACAGGGGCGAGGGGTGCCACTGGCGCAACGGGGGCAACTGGTGCCTCGGGTGTTACAGGTGCAACAGGCGCAACGGGGGCAACAGGCATTAGCGGTGCAACGGGTACAACGGGTGCCACTGGCCCAACGGGCGCTGTAGGCCCAACGGGTGCAACGGGCAGAACGGGCCCCACTGGTGCTACTGGCGCTACTGGCTCAACGGGAGCAAAGGGTTCAACAGGTGCAACTGGCCCTTCCGGCCCGGCAGGCCCTTCTGGCCCAGCAGGCCCCACCGGCGCTGCAGGTGCAACTGGCGCAACAGGTGCAACTGGTGCTACAGGTGCTACCGGTGTGAGCGGTGCAACGGGTTCTACCGGTGCAACAGGTATAACCGGCGCAACAGGCGCCACTGGATCAACGGGTGCCACTGGCGCAACAGGTGCAACAGGCGATACAGGCCCCACTGGTGCTACAGGTGCACAAGGGATAGCAGGTGATGACGGCCCCACTGGCCCAACAGGTGCTACAGGCCCAACAGGCGATACAGGCCCCACTGGCGCAACAGGCGCTAACGGTGCCGCAGGTGCTACAGGCGCAACAGGTGCAACAGGCGCAACAGGCGCTAACGGCGCTACGGGTGCTACGGGCGCTACAGGATTAACCGGTGCAACCGGAAGTACCGGTGCAACGGGTGCAACTGGGGTATCGGGTGCTACAGGCGCAACAGGTGCAACGGGCGCTAGCGGTGTTACAGGTGCAACAGGTGCTACAGGCGCAAACGGAGCAACAGGGGCTACAGGGGCAACCGGTGCAACGGGTGCAACTGGCATTAGCGGTGCAACAGGCCCAGCTGGTGCCACAGGCACAACGGGCGCAACAGGCGCAACGGGCCCCGTAGGCAGAACAGGCCCAACGGGCGCAAACGGCGCAACAGGCGCTACGGGTGCAACAGGCCCCACCGGCTCAACAGGCATTAGCGGTGCAACAGGCCCAACTGGCGCAGCAGGTGCAACCGGCCCCACCGGCACTACAGGTTCAACGGGTGCCACTGGTGCCACTGGTGCAACAGGTATTGAAGGAGATACAGGCCCAACAGGCGCAACCGGCGCAACCGGAACCACAGGTGCAACGGGCGCAACAGGCCCCGTGGGTGCAACTGGCCCCACAGGCGCCAACGGAGTAGCAGGTGTCACAGGTGCAACGGGTGCAACAGGCGCTACCGGGTTCACAGGAGCAACAGGAGCAACAGGCCCCACTGGTTCAACTGGCCCAACAGGTGCTGACGGTTTAACCGGAGCAACAGGCCCAACAGGTGCTGATGGAGCAACAGGTGCCACTGGCAACACCGGTGCAACCGGCGACACTGGCCCCGCAGGTGCCGATGGCGTTACGGGTGCTACCGGTGCTACGGGTGCTACTGGTGCCGACGGCGCTACTGGCGACACTGGTGCCACGGGTGCTACGGGTGCCGACGGTGCTACTGGCCCCACAGGGGCTACTGGTGACACAGGCCCCACAGGGGCCGACGGTGTAACAGGTGCTACTGGCGCTACTGGTGTGACAGGTGCCGACGGCCCAACGGGTGCAACAGGCGCAACTGGGGCAACTGGTGCTACGGGTGACACAGGGGCAACAGGCCCAACGGGGGCAACAGGCATTGCAGGCGCAACCGGTGCAACAGGAGCAACAGGCCCAACTGGGGCTACTGGTGCAACGGGTGACACAGGTGCTACGGGTGCTACCGGTGCCGATGGTGCAGACGGCGCAACAGGCGCTACCGGTGCTACGGGTGCTACCGGCGACACAGGGGCTACCGGTGCTACTGGCGATACAGGCGCAACAGGTGCTACCGGGCCTACCGGGCCTACCGGACCTACCGGATCTGCGGGTGCCGCTGGCGCAGATGGTGCCACGGGTGCCACAGGTGCCACTGCAACCAACCAGAACGGTCAATTTACTGCGGATGCCACAACTCTGGTGATCGGCGATGCGATTCCCATTGCCACTGATTTTATCAATGGCTCGGATATCACTGCCGATTCGATCACAACCATCGGCCTTGCTGTGGGGCATGTGTATCAGGTGTCCTATATCTTTAGGGCCACTGTTGCCGCCGACGAGCAGATGACCGTTACACCGAGAAACAACACCGCTGTCATCACAAATGCAGTGTCTACCACCGATACAGGTACCGCCCTCACCGATACGGCAGTATCCGGAACGTTCCTGGTGGATGCCACTTTAACGGCAGCCGTACTGGATTTTATATACAACGGTTCAATCGACGCAACAGCGCCTACAGGATATGTTTCTGTAATTGAACTCAGCTGATTTTATGGCAAAGGGGTGGGCATTTTGCCTTCCCCTTTATTTTTTAGGAGGTTTCTAACTTGATCTCATTGAGTGTTTGTATGATAGTAAAAAATGAAGAGTGTGTCCTTGGCAGATGTTTGGAATGTGTAAAAGACATTGCCGATGAAATCATCGTGGTGGATACGGGCTCCACCGACCGCACGAAGGAAATTGCCATGCGGTATACCGATCGGGTATATGATTTTGTCTGGTGTCAGGACTTTGCAGCAGCCCGAAACTTTTCCTTCTCGAAGGCGACCATGGAATACTCCATGTGGCTGGACGCCGACGACGTGATCGATGTGCGCAACCGCCAACTGCTGTTAGATTTGAAAGAGAGTTTGTCCCCTTCCGTGGATGTCGTCATGATGAAATACGACGTGGCTTTTGACGCATACGGCAACCCCACCCTTTCCTATTTCCGGGAGAGACTGTTTAAAACGTCCATGCACTTCCAATGGGTGGGTGCCATCCATGAAGTGATCCCCCAGCGGGGTAATGTGGAGTATCGGGAAATTTCCATTCTCCACAAAAAAATGCTGCCCAACGAACCCCAGCGCAATTTAAAAATATTTCAAAAAATGATTGCCGAAGGACAGCAATTGGATCCCCGACAGAAGTATTATTACGCCCGGGAGTTGTATTACAACGGCATGTACGAATCTGCCATTCAAGCGTTTACCGAATTTTTGGACGAAGGACAGGGTTGGGTGGAAAACAACATCAGCGCCTGCAAAGACTTGGCGGTCTGCCACTATTTGATGAACGACTGTAAGGCGGCACTGAGCAGCCTGTTTAGAAGTTTTGAATTCGACAAACCCCGTGCCGAAATATGCTGTGACATCGGAAAACATTTTCTCGACAGGGCACAATATCACACTGCCATCTTTTGGTATGAAATTGCGGCAAACAGCGAAATGAATACCCAAAACGGAGGGTTCTGCCTCACAGACTGTTACGGTTATGTTCCCAACATGCAGCTCTGCGTGTGTTACGATCGGCTGGGCGACTATAAAAAAGCCAACGAACACAATGAAAAGGCAGGCCAAATCAAACCCACCGACAGAGGTTATTTGTATAATAAAGAATATTTCAAACCATTTATCGCATAAAATATGCTTTCTATCCATTAAAAATAAATCCAAGGCTTAAGGTCGTTGGATTTATTTTGCTTTGATTCTCATTTTCAGGCAAAATATTGACATGTTTCCAAGAAGATTTTACAATACACTGTATACAGTTATTGGGGGTACTTATGGCCAGCTTGACCATGTGGGGTTTAGGAGATGTGCAAGAAATTGCGGCAAAATTGCGTATTCAAGTGAAAAATACCGGTTTAACCTGCGCTTTAGTCAAGCAAACGGTTCATACCTTTGACAGCATGCATATTTGTATCATGGTTTTTGAAAAGTATTATGCTCGATGTTACAGCCGTGTCAGCCTCACTGTTGTTATAATCGGTGAAGGGGAAAATATAACAGTGGAAGCCATCGGCTCGGGTGGAGGGCTACAACCCTTCCTAAGTATTACCTTTGGAGCTGAGAGAGATTTTGTGCGCACTGTGCGTAATGCATTGAAACGCTTGGGCTTTCAGCAAGGGTTGCCCCCCCTGCTCTTTTTTACTAAATCAATGGCGAAGAAGAGACAAAAAACCAAGAGGTTCACCCCCACCACGCTGGCTCCCGCAGGTAAATTCCACATAAACGACAACAGTATTCCCAAAAAATAACCCACCACCGAAACAACCGCACTGCACAGCACCACCCATTTAAAGCCCCTCATCAGGCGCATGGCCGTGAGTGCAGGAAAGATGATGAGGCTGGATATGAGCAGTGTTCCCATAATGCGCATGCCCACTGCAATGGTCACTGCGGTGAGCAGGGCAATTGTAGTGTTTAGTCCGTTCACACTGATACCCGTGGATTTTGCAAAGCTTTCGTCAAAGGTCATACAAAATATCTTGTTGTAGAGTAACACGTAAAGGGTAATGACAGCAGCGGACAATGCAACGCTCAAATACACCTCGCCTTCCCCCACTGCTAAAATACTGCCAAACATATAGCTGTTCACATCCACGTTCACTCCTTTGGCAAGGGAAGTGGCGATTAGTCCAATGGCCAGAGCAGAGCTGGAGATGAGGGCAATGGCTGCATCCCCCTTTATCTTGCTGTTTTCGCTGAGCCTGAGCAACAGGAAGGCTGCAACCACAACTGCGGGAATGGATACGACCAGGGGCGCCATATTTAGTGCAAAGGCGATAGACAACGCCCCAAAACCCACGTGTGCCAGCCCGTCGCCGATCATGGAATAACGCTTGAGCACCAGGCTCACCCCCAGCAACGCTGCACACAGGGAGACCAGTATACCCACGATCAGTGCCCGGACAATAAAGCTGTAGGAAAAAAGCTCTGTCAAACTATTGTTCATCGGCAAGCCCCAAAGGTTGCCTGTGCATACCCTTGGCTGTCGCCAAAGTATTGAACCTTTGTTTTGATATGCAGTATTTTTGTTGCCCATGACAAAACTTCTCTCATATCGTGGGACACCATGAGCACGGTAAGCCCCTTTTCCTCACTGAGTTTTTTTATCATAACGTAAAATTCGGAAGAAATGTTTGCGTCCAAACCGCTGGTGGGTTCGTCTAATATCAAAAGTTTTTCGGTTGCACACAGGGCACGTGCAAGCAGCACCCTTTGCTGCTGCCCCCCGGACAAGCAGCAGTACGGCGTATTCACCAGATCGGCGATGAACAGGTTGTGCATGGCCTCCCCCGCCCTCTCCTTGAGTGCTTTGGTATAAAAAAATCCTTTAGTTTTATTGACGCACCCGGACAGCACCACCTCCCCCACGCTGGCGGGAAAGTTGCGCTGCACTTTAGTTTGCTGGGGTAAGTAGCCGATTTGGGTGGGTTGCAGGCCGTTTTCCATTCGAATTTTGCCCCCCCGCCCGGTGACCAAACCGCACAAGGCCTTGATCAGGGTGGTCTTTCCCGATCCGTTTTCACCAACTATACAAATGCGATCCCCTGCATACACATCAAAGGATACGGCATCCAGCACCACGTTGCGATCGTAAGAAACCGTTAGATCGGTCACACTTAAAATCCTCAACCCAGGGCCTCCATCAGGTTTTTCAGGTTTTGATTCATCAGCGAAATGTAGGTCTGTCCCCCATCAAACTCTTCTTTGGTCAAATTGTGGCAGGAGTGCAGCAACAGCATCTTTGCACCCGTCTCAGAGGAGATGGATTTTGCTATTGTTGGTTCGCTCAATTCTTCGTAGTAGATCACGGGGATTTGCTTTAACTTAATCTCGTCCGTGAGCAGCGTTATAGCCTTCACGCTGGGTTCCCCCTCTGCGGCACAGGTACTGTAGGCAGAAATGTCCTTTAGTCCGTATCTGCTTAAAAAGTAGCGGAAGGCATTTCTTCCCCCAAATACAACTTCTCTCCTCGTTCCACTCTCCACTGCACTTTGAAAGGCAGTGTCCAGCTTTTCCAGCTCGGCCATATACTTTTGTGCGTTGTCGGTATAGAACTGTGCATTTTTTGCATCCATTTGACACAGCGTATCTTTAATATTTGTCACCATGACCATTGCGTTGTTTGGGTCTGTCCAGATGTGGGGGTCGAGATAATCCCCGTCGTCATGCCCTTCTGTCAGCTCCACACCTGCTGAAACATCGAGAATTTTAACTTTACTATTGTCTATGCCACTCAGCAGCTTTTGTGCCCAAGCCTCCATGTTCTCCCCTGTGTAAATAAACAGGTTGGATGTGTTGATGCTTCGCATGTCTGCCGGGGTGGGCTCATAGGCGTGGCTCTCCACCCCCGGCGGAATGAGCAGGGTGACATCCGCCCGGTCCCCCGCCACTTGCCGTGCAAAGTCGTATTGGGGAAACAGCGTGGTGACGATCTTAAGCCTGCTCTCGTTGATCCCCCCTTGGGAGGATTGGCAGCCCAAGAGCTGGACTGTCAAAACAAACAAACTAACTATACCAAACAATAATCTTTTAAACATACCGTACCTCCAGTATGGAACTGTAATTGAATAAACACTGTGAAATAAAAAAATGTGTTGCTTTCATATTTCACTGATATATTATTGCAACATACGGATATTTTAAACAAAAAATGTATTTTATAGGACGGGAGTATTGGGCTTTATGTGGTTTTTCACATAGAATTGTAATGTATCGCTGGCATCTACGTAGGCAAGCAAAACATCCTCCATATGGTCTACACCGTTTTGTAATAGGGTGGATTTTAACCAAAACAAATCTTTGTTTGCGGCAGACAGGTTTTGGTGAACCACTTTGCCATCTATAATCACATGAATACACAATTTCGTTGCTGGTGTTGGTATATGCAGATCGCCCGTGGTGACCGGCAAGCGTTCTGCCTTTAATTGAACACTCAGCTTGCCGCTGGTCTCCAATATGGCATACTGCACATCTGTTATGTCAAACACATCCTTAATTCTGCACTCCTCCAACAAGTCGTTGACGTTCATCTTAGTTTTTTTTAGATTTTGTTCCAGTATCTTGCCGTTTTGTATTAATATAACCGGAACTCCGTCCAACAGCTTTCGTGCCGGATAACTCTTGAGGGTCACAACGGACATGCAGATTACAAACAAGGTATACACCACCATGGCTGTCAAACCACTCACATACCCAACGTGCTCCTCCACCGCAAGGGAGGCAGCAATGGAACCAATGGAGATACCCGCAACGTAGTCGAAGAAGGTGAGTTGAGAAATTTGCTTCTTACCCATGATCCGGGTGAGCACGAATAATACGCACACCGAAACGATGGATTTTAGAACAATTGATAGAATTTCTTCCACGTTACCCTCCCACTGTGTAATTCTTCTTATTTTCCTTACAAAGGGGAAACTTTATTCTCTATTCTTGAAAGAGCAATTCCAGCATACGCTGGGGATTTTCCAAAAAGTTGCGATAGACTGTGTAGTGTTCGGTTTCCACATAGTTTTTAAGCGTGATACCGTTGTCACTCAACTCCAGTATTTCCGCCCCGGGATAGGCCATGAGTAGAGGAGAATGGGTGGCGATAATAAACTGTGAATCGTCTGCTACTAAATCGTGAATGAGGGTGAGCAGGGAGAGTTGTCTCGTGGGGGATAAGGCCGCTTCGGGCTCGTCTAAAATATACAACCCCCTCCCCCCAAACCTGTTGGCCACAAGGGAAATAAAACTCTCCCCGTGGGACTGGGCGTGGAGAGACTTTCCCCCGTAGGAGCCTATGAGCGTATTTGTGCCTTCATCTAAGCGATTGACCTCGGTTGCAAAGTTATAAAAACTCTCCGCTCTCAAATAAAACCCATCTTTAGGCCGCTTCACACCCTTGTGCAGCACAATGGAGTTGTGCAGTTCCGAATGGGAAACAAAGGTTGAATAGTTAAAATTCTTTGTGCCTCCTTCGGGGTTAAACCCATAGTTGATGGCAATGGCTTCAATTAGGGTTGATTTACCCGAACCGTTTTCACCAATGAAGAACGTGACCGGGGCGTTTAGTTCTAATACGGAAAGTTTGGCGATTGCCGGAATGTCATCTACATAATCCTTGAATGCACACTCTTTTCTTGCAATGGCGTTGATATACATGGCTTCTCCTCAAAACATGTTCCTATTCTATTATAGGCAAATTCCAACCTCAATTGCAATACTGTTAAATTTTGAGTATTTCCTTTTCTGCGATTTCGGTTATAATAATACGAAGAAAAATAAGTGTTTGGAGGGATATTTTATCAAACGAGAACATTGGTCTTCCCGCTCTGCATTTATCTTTGCAGCCATTGGTTCGGCTGTAGGGATTGGCAACGCATGGCGGTTTCCCGGCCAGGTATATTCAAATGGCGGAGGCGCATACCTCATACCCTATTTGATTTTTGTAGCGATCTTAGGTATTCCCTTGCTGATTATGGAAATTTCTTTCGGCAAGAAAATGCAGTTGAGCGCTCCCCTGGCCCTTGGCAGAATTCACAAAAGATTGGAATGGTTGGGCTGGTTTGCCACCATTGCTTCGTTTGTCATTGTAACCTATTATGCTGTGGTTGTTTCGTGGGTGTTTAACTACATGTACCACTCCTTTACCATGGCTTGGAGTGGGGATTCAGCAAATTTCTTCACCAACAATGTGTTGAATTTATCTGCTTCCCCCGGTGAACTGGGAGGGTTCTCTTTCCCCGCAGTGATCGGCTTGGTGCTCACATGGCTGTGCGTGGTGTTTGTCTTGCGCAAGGGTATTAAAACCATGAGTAAAGTGGTCAAGTGGACGGTTATTCTCCCCGTATTCTTTTTGGTGGTCATGCTCATCGTGGGTTTGAGCCTACCCGGCTCCTCTCAGGGGATCAGCTACTACATCAACCCCGATTGGTCTGCCTTGGGGGATGTGAACGTTTGGATGAACGCACTCACCCAAGTGCTCTACAGTTTGAGCATATTGTTTGCCATTATGATTGTGTACGGCAGCTTTCTGCCCCAAAAAGCCAACGTAACCCGAGATGCAATCGTCATCGGCATATCCGATGCACTCATCAGCCTGCTGGCAGGATTCGTGGTGTTTTCTATCTTGGGTTACCTCTCCGCATCCACGGGGACACCCATTTCGGAAATGGACTACAAGGGAGTATTTTTGGTGTTCGTCACCTATCCCCAGGCTTTGGCAATGATCCCAGGGGGTCCTGTGCTGCAAGCAATTTCTTCCCTGTTGTTCTTTGTCACCCTGTTTCTTTTGGCCATCGATTCCATATTTTCTATTGTGGAAGCCACCTCTTCGGCTATTGCGGACAAGTTTCGGATTAAGCCCAAAAAGGCAATGTTTCTTTGCTGCATCGCTTCATTTGCCGTTGGTTTGTTATACACCACCAAAGCGGGGCTGTACTGGCTGGACATTGTGGATTATTTTGTAAACGGCTTTAATCTGCTCATCATCGGCATCTTTGAAACCATCGCCATTGGATGGATGTTTGGTGCACGCAAGCTTCGACTCTATATCAACGAAACCTGCACGTTTAAAGTGGGTAAGTTTTGGGATATTGTGATTCGCTACATTGCACCCATGATCTTCTTGTTCCTGGCCTTTAGCTTCCTCATTGTGAACATAAGCACGCGCTATGAAAACTATGAATCCCAATATCTGCTCATCGGCGGATGGGCCATGGTTATTGTCACACTGATCGCTTCCCTGCTGTTGCAGCGGTTTCAATCCAAAAAACCACAGTTGATACAGGAGAACTTTAGCCAAGAGTATGAACATTAGTAGGGGTATTTCCTAAACAATAAAAAGTATGAGCAGAAATGCTTATACTTTTTTATTTTATTATTGACAATAGTGTGTATCATACAGTATAATGTGATCAACGATAACAAGTGTGAGGTGTTATGTGAGCAACGAAGAAATTGTTTCAAATTTAATTTTGGAACTTCGCCGGGGAACGCTGGTGCTGTTGGTCTTAAACCAGCTAAAAACCCCCATGTACGGCTATAACTTAGTTAAAAATTTGTCGGACAGCGGAATCCCCATGGAGGCAAACACCCTCTATCCCCTCATGCGCAGACTGGAATCCCAGGGACTGCTCAAGAGCGAGTGGGAGACGGGAGGATCGAAACCCAGAAAATATTATGTGACCACCCAAGAGGGTCAACAGGTGCTCCAACAAATTAAAGACCATTGGTTTGCATACACCCATACGGTGAGTACTATTTTAGGAGGTATGACATGAAAACAAACGAACTGATTCAAAGATATATTTATGCAGTGACAAAAAATTTGTCCCCTGCCCTGCGCAAGGACGTTTCTAAAGAACTGGAAACCATCATTTCAGATATGCTGGAGGAGCGATGCGGTGAAACCGAACAAGATGTGCTCGCTGTGCTTGCGGAGCTGGGCAGACCCGAGGAGCTTTCGGAAAAATATAACCCCAGCAAGGACAAATGCCTCATCGGCCCTCCCTATTACGCCCAGTATAAATTGGTGCTCAAAATTGTGCTTGCCTGCGTTGCCTTTGGCACAACCCTCGCCAGTGCCCTTGCGGGTGCAATGGATGCAAAGCCCCTGCCCCAAATGCTGCTCACCATTTTGACTTCTGTATTTTCGGGTGCGCTCTTTGGTTTTACCTTTGTAACCATATTGTTTGCAATCTTTTATCACAAGGGCATCGAACTCAAAACCCCGGGAAATTTTGATTTGCCCCCCGTTCCCAAAAAAGAAATTCCTCGCTCCCAGCCCATTTTAGGCATCATGTTTACTATCCTGTTTGTCACCGTCTTTTTGATCATCCCCCAGGTGTTTTCCGCAATCTTCACCCAGACCGGTCAGGTGATTCCCGTATTTTCTCTTCAATATCTGAGAGAAACGTGGTATATTATACTTGGGTATGCGGCATTGGGGATTATCCGGGAGAGTGTGAAACTCATCGATGGCAGATATTCTCTGCGGCTGATGGTCACCTCCATCATTACCAACGGACTTTCCTTCTTGTTGGCTGTGCTGTGGCTCAACAAAAACATTATTAACCCAGCATTTGCATCCCAAATGACCGGAATGTTTCAGGGGGACAATGCTTTCATTGCAAATATATTCGCCAACTTTCACTACATCTTTTTGGCGGTCATCCTGTTCGCCCTAGTCCTCGAAACGGCACAAAACATTTATTATTATTTTAAAACCGGCAGAGAAAGTTGATTGCATGGATTATATTTTAAAGCGAAGCAACAGAAAGACCATTGGACTGCACATCACCAAAGATGCGCAGTTGGAAGTGCGGGCACCCAAACAAGCGTCCGCTGCTTATATTGAACGCTTCATTCGGGAGAACCGCAAGTGGGTGGAAGAACACCAACACAAGATGCAAACGGTTAAGGACACCCGGGAGAGTTTCCAATTAAACTACGGCCACCATCTGTTGCTCTGCGGCAAAGAATATGAAATTGTAGGCAGGGATGAACACTTTGCTGGTTTTGACAACTGTTTCTACATGCCAAAGAATCTGCCGTTGTGTGAGATCCGAACTGTTGTGATTCGGACTTATAAAGCAATGGCAAAAAAAATATTAACAGAAAAGCTGCACCATTTTGCAGAAAAGGTTGGCGTAACCCCCAAGGGACTTCGCATCACTTCTGCAAAGACAAGATGGGGTTCCTGTTCGGGCAGGAATTCCATTAGTTTTTCTTGGTTCCTCGTCATGGCTCCCCACGAGGTGATCGACTATGTGGTGATTCACGAACTGTGCCACATCGTCCACCACAACCACTCGGCAAACTTTTGGTCGTTGGTCTCCAAGCATGTGCCTGACTATGCCCAGCGAAAAAAACAGTTAAAGAAACTTCAGGAGAGACTGTCAAACGAAAACTGGGATTAGGCATGTTTTTTCTGCTTTCTCATCATTGCTGCCATATATTCCTTAACCGCTCCTCGCCGAAACTTCACAATCCCTAAAAACCGGAGGAGGAGTACATAAAATATAAACGCAAATCCAATGGATAGGATGATATTTTCAAAGACAATCCGGGACAATAAGATGGCAGTGACCACTGCCACTGCGGGCATGACAATCCAATTCATAATCCGCACCTCAAAGTGAGCCACTTTAATCAATCGTTTCACACTCAAAAACGTGTTCACAATCTCACTTCCAATGATGATAATGATATACCCGTTTATGCCCAGTATGGGCAGCAGGGTGAACAACATGGCGATGCTGAGTATGGTGTCGATGATGTTGATGCGCACCACGCTCAACTGCTGGTTCAGCCCCTTGAGTATATAGTCCACCGCACTGTCGAAGTACATAATCAACACAACAGGGGCCAACATGCGCAAAAATCCACCCACCTCGGGATTGTTGTAAATCATCATACTCAAGTCGTTGGCAAAGCTGAACAGCACGCCCCCCACCCCCACCGAGAACAGCAGGGTGATCTTAAAACTCTTGGATATGATCTCGCTGATCTTCTGTTTGTTGTTGAGTACATTTTGTTCCGCCAGTTCGGGAATGAGCAGTTCGTTAAAGGCGGAGAGCACCCCATAGGGAAACAGCAGGATGGGCAGCACCATACCCTTGATCATGCCGTATTGGGAGATTGCCGTGTCGCAGGATACTCCCGACTTTTCCAGCCCATTGGGAATCATAATCTGCTTAAAGGTGTCTAAACCCGATTTAATGTAGGAGCTGATGGCCAAGGGAAGGGATATTTTTAACATCTTTTTTGTCAGCTCCGGATCTTTGCGCTTGTTGTTTAAATACCTTCGCCTGTCTAAACGATATAAGATGAACAAATAGATAAAGGAAAGAATCTCCGATGCGGTACCCCCGATCACTAGAGCCATGCAAGCGTAATCAAGGCCCTTTGGGGCAAACACACTCACCAAAGAGATGGTCACCCCAATCTTTACAAACTGTTCTAAGATGAGTGCTGAGGAGCTTTTGATCACCCGCCTCACCGCTGTGAAATACCCCACAAAAACCGAAGAGATGGAGAGGAAGGGCAAACTTAGACAGAGGATATATACGGTTGTTTTGGATATTCTGCCGTGGAGCCACACGTTTGAAATAAAATCTGCATTGATTACCATGAGGGTAACGGATAGGGCACAAAAGCAAGCGCAGTAAATGACACATCGCTTAACCACTGCAATGGCGTTGCCGTTTTTATGGGTCAACTCCTCGGCAACCAACCGTGTGGATGCCAAGGAGATTCCCGATGTGGCGATGGTGATGGAAAATATATAGACGGATAGAATGAGCTGAAACAGCCCAATGACCTCTGTGCCCACCTTTGTGGAGACATAGGCCGTATACCAGATATTCGCAACTCGAATGAGCACTGTTGTGGCGGCTAGGATTAAAGTATTTTTTATAAACCGTTTCGCTAAACTCATGGATCACTCACTTTTCTTCAATATATCTATAAATATTTAGAAAAGCGGCAAATAATTAGTATTATTTTTAAAACGCAGGTCAAATCATGGTTTATTTTTTATTCCCAGCAGTTTGACGGTTGGTCAAACGGTGACAGTTTTATCCTTAGCTAAGACGTCGATCACCCGTTTAAACCCCTCTCGGTCTTTTAAACCACCGCCCATGGACGTGGCAATCAACGTAATCTGCTCCCTGCCCGCATCTTCAACAAAGGTGCGCACAGCCGGCGGAAAAGTTCCTGCCCACACGGGGCAGCAGAGATAGAGCACATCCCCTTGCCCGTAGCTTTCATACACGGCCTGGGTCTTTTTGCGCCTGGTGGCGTAATACCCACCCTTCACAAACCCAAACAATCCCCTCCAGTTTTTGTTGTCCTTGACTTCAAATATCTCTCCTCCCGTCTGCTCTGCCACTTGGGCTGCCAGTGCTTTGCTGTCTCCCGTTCGGCTAAAGTAATACACCCGATTCATCTTGTTGTACCTCCATGTATTTTTAATGTGTTTATATAAATCCATATATAGTATATCACAATAAAAATAGGAAATAAACACACTCATCCCCCTCAATTTGGATTATGCTGGTTGACACACTTTCAATATCAACGTATAATGGCATCAGATAATCGCAAATTGAAACATAAATCGTATACAAAAGTAATTTCCCTGTTGACCTTGATGGACTGTAACGCACTTTATTATTCTGACGGTTGTATCACCGTTACAGCCGTAACATCGTTTGAACAGTTTTGGGAAAGGTCTAATGACCTTCCCGGATAATAAACGGTCAAAAGACCATCACTAAGGAGGGAAACATGAAAAGACAATTCTACGTTCTCATTTCACTCTTGCTAGCAGCACTTTTCTTATTTGCTGCTTGTACTACGGCAGCGCCGGTACCTGCAGAACCCGCTGCTCCCGCTGCACCCGCAGCGCCCGCTCCGGCTGAACCCGCAGCACCTGCTGAACCCGCCAAAGGCCCTGTAAAACTCACCATGGGTTCATGGCGCACCGATGACGCAACACAAATGACCGAACTTCTCAAAACCTATCAGGATATGACAGGCGTTGAGATCGTTTTCCAACCCACCAACCCCCCCGATTACAACGCAACGTTGAGGCTGCAATTAGAGAGTGGCACAGGCCCCGATCTCATGTATGCCCGCAGCTATGAAACCGGCCAAGAGTTGTTCTCCCAGGGTTATATCGGCGATTGCACAGATATTGCTGGCGTTAAAGGCAACTTCTCCCCTTCTAGCTTATCCCCCTGGCAAATGCCCGACGGCAAAATGTTTGCTGTTCCCTTTGCCGCAGTTTCTCACGCAGTGTATTACAACAAAGACATCTTTGATGCCAACAAAATTGCTGTACCCACCACATGGGAAGAGTTCTTAGCTGCCTGTGATACCCTGCAAAAGGCTGGCGTTACTCCCCTTGCAAACGGCGTTGCCGATCAATGGGATATTTTAGAGACTTTCTTCTTAGGTATGGTTCCCAACTACATCGGCGGAGCTGCTGAGCGTGTCAAATACGAATCCGGCGACAAAAAGCTAAACGATGAAAACTGGGTAAAAGCATTTACCGACCTTTCCAAAGTAAAATCTTATCTGCCCAAGGGTTACGAAGCTGTCACATACAACGACTCTCAGGTTATGTTTGCTTCGGGTATGGCCGCTATGTTCATCGACGGTTCGTGGACCCTCAGCGTGTATGACGACGTCACATTCAAGTGGGGTATTTTTGCCATTCCCGCTCCCAGCGGTAACAAAACTGCCGTAACGTTCCACCCCGACATGGCCATTACTTACAACGCAAAAACCCAGTATCCCGAAGAGGCAAAGGCATTCCTGGCATGGCTGGCAACGGCTGAGGGCGCACAAACAGCAGCAAACAAGCTGCCCGCAGGTTTCTTCCCCATGATCAATGCACCCATCACCTTGGAAAATGCACAGGCCAACGAATTCTTAGCACTCAACCAGGGTAAAGAGACGGATGCACGTTTTGTATGGCCCAAGCTGATGAAGTTATACCCCACCCTCAATCAAATTGTTATCGATGTAATCAGCGGCAAGCTGACACCCGCAAAAGCTGCTGAAGATACCGAAGCAGCAACAGCACCTTTGAGATAAACGTCCCATACACCTTCAATAACAAAATACTACCCCGGCTCCCCTGTGAGCCGGGGAAATTTTCACTGCACTACGCACTTTATGAAAGGATCTGAGTACATTGAAGAGTCGTACTTTAAGGCCGACCGGCAGGAGTTGGATCGTATACCTTCTCCCGGCGTTGTTGTTCTATGTCATATTTATGGCCTATCCGCTGATCGACTCCATACGGCTGAGTTTTTTTAACAGCGGTGAGTTCATCGGTCTTGACAACTACACCCGGTTGTTCACAGATACAATATACGCCCAGCGCTACTTTGGTGCACTGGGTAACACAACCATATTTTTTGTCATTCATATGCTGGTACAAAACGTATTGGGAATCATCTTTGCCGTAATCCTCACACAGCGCACATTTAAGGGTCGGCATTTCTATCAAACCATTATGTTCATCCCCACCACGCTGGCCATCTTAGTAACCGGTTATCTTTGGAAGTTGCTCCTAAACCCCGTGTGGTCGGGCGCACTGCTCACCGATATCGGGTTGCAGGCACTGGCTCAGCCTTGGCTGGGAAACGAGAGCACTGCCCTCATCTTTGTGAGTTTGGTATCCTGCTGGCAGTGGGTGGGCATTCCCACCATGATGTTTGTGGCTGCATTTAATAACATCAGCGACGATGTGCTGGAATCGGCAGACTTAGACGGGGCCACGGGCTGGAAAACCTTCTGGCACATCAAAGTACCCATCATCAAGCCTGTCATCGGCATTGTGTCCATCCTAACATTTGTAAACAACTTCAACGCTTTCGACGTGGTGTTTGCCATGGAAAATGCAAACGGTGCACCCAATTATTCAACGGATTTGTTGGGTACGCTGTTCTACCGGGTGGGCATTGCCGGGGAACACCCCATAGGTATCCCCGATCCCGGGCTGGGCGCAGCCATTGCCAGCATCACCTTCATTCTGTTGGCGATCTGTTCCATTTTTGCGTTGAAGTTCACCATGTCAAAGGAGTAGGGCCATGAAGAAAACACAATCTCTCAAAATTAGAAATATGCACATCGGTTCCCATTCTGTCATCATCATTTGGCTGTTTATCGTCTTGTTCCCGCTGTGGATCATGGTCATCAATTCTTTTAAAAATAAGCTGAGTATTTATCAAAACACCTACGGACTGCCCGAACAGTGGAACGTGGGCAACTACACCGAAGTGTTAAACAGCAGTGACTTTTTGCGCTATTTTTCAAACACCTTTATCGTGGTGGTTTCATCCATCTTTTTAGTGCTGCTGTTTGGTTCGCTGGTGGCGTATGCCCTAGCCAATTGGCGGGGAAAGTGGTCGTCTGCCCTATTTTTCTTCTTTATTGCAGGTATGATGCTGCCCATCAAGATCGCATCCATCAAACTCATTGAGATCATGAAATCCTTAGGCCTGCTCAATACCATATGGTCGCTCATCCCCATTTACGTAGCCATGGGCATCCCCATTGCGGTGTTTGTGCTCACCGAATTCATTCGGGAGATACCCTATGATTTACACGAAGCTGCTGTCATCGATGGTGCGGGACGGTTCAAGATTTACTTTAGAATCATCCTGCCCCTGCTTCGCCCGGCCTTAGCTACCGTTGCCATATACAACTTGGTGCCCTTTTGGAACGATTTATGGTTTCCCCTCATCTTTATCAGCGATGAGGCCAGCAAGACCTTACTTTTAGGGGTCACCCGGCTGTTTGGCCAATATCAGACGGATTGGTCCAAAGTCTTGGCGGTGCTCACCCTATCTGCCGTGCCTGTATTGGCTCTATATCTCACCATGAGCAAGCAGTTTATTAAAGGATTAACTGCCGGAGCCGTAAAGGGTTAACTAATATTTAACGATTGGCAAAAGGCGTGTGAGGGATTGCCCACAACACGCCTTTTTTCTCTTTATGTATGATTATTGCACCCGTTTTGAATACTCTTTACACGCTGTAATATATGCCATGACGTTTTCTATGGGTACTTCTGGCTCAAACATGTGGGTGGGAGTGACGATTAAGCCCCCCTATTTTCCGGCAATGTCCAAGTTTTTAATCACCAAATTGTACACCTCCTCACAAGTACCGAAGGGCATTGTGGATAAGTTTTCTGCCATGGGGAAATACTACGTGTGGAGGTGTTTTCTAATGATATCTCGTAAAACAGTCATAACTTTCGGCATGGTGGCCATTCCCATCGCCATGTACACGGCAACTCAGGACAACGACATCCACTTTAACCAACTGCACAAGGAAGACAACAGCCGCATTCGCTATAAAAAAACCTGTGCCCACTGCGGCAAGGAAATTGCAGCGGGAGACATTGTGAAAGGTTTTGAGTACGACAAAGACAAATATGTTGTCATTACAGAAGAGGAAATCGAAAAGATTAAGACAGAAAAGGAAAAATCTATTCAAATTTTGCACTTTGCCCAACTGAACCAGATTTCGCCTGTCTACTACAACAAAACCTATCAGGCCACACCTCTGGCGGGGGGTGAAAAGGCCTTTGAGTTGCTTCGCTCTTCCCTGATGGATGAACAAAAAATTGCCATCGGCAAGACGGTTATGGGCACAAAGGACACACTCATGGCCATCATCCCTCGGCAGGAGGGTATCCTCATTTCCACAATGCTCTACGCCGATGACATTAAGGAACTCCAAAAGCAGTACGATCAACCCCAAGTCTCGGAACAAGAATTAAATATGGCCAAGATGCTCATCAATTCCATGGATACCCCCTTCGATCCTTCCAAATATAAGGATGAATACCAAGTAAAGCTTCGCTCATTGATTGAAACGAAAATTTCGGGCAAGGAAGTGGTTGCCCCCGAAGCCGAAAATGTGGGTAAAGTCATTGACCTCATGGATGCCCTCAAGGCAAGCGTAGAAAAGGCTCAACAAGAAAAACAATTGGCGTAAATGAATGTGAAACTCCACGAGTACCATCAAAAAAGAAACTTCGAAGCAACTCTGGAACCCGAAGGTCAGGCAGAAGAAACCCGAGGGTTTCTCCGGTTTGTGGTTCAGCACCATATGGCTCGCCGGGAGCACTACGACGTGCGACTGGAATGGGACGGCACCCTTTTGAGCTGGGCGGTGCCCAAGGGCCCCTCCTATAACTCACGGGACAAACGTCTTGCCGTACAAGTGGAAGCACACCCCTTGGAATACCGAAACTTTGAAGGAACCATTCCCGCTGGGCAATACGGCGGTGGCATTGTTATGCTCTGGGACGAGGGTTTTTGGGAACCCTATGGAGATGCGGAAGAGGGACTAACCCAAGGTTCGCTTAAATTTACTTTACATGGAAATCGATTAAAGGGAAAGTGGGCACTGGTGCGATTAAAAGCCAAAGAGGGTGAAACTAAAAACAACTGGCTTTTGATCAAGGAAAAAGATGCATATACCCAAGGCAGCGAAGGCATTGCCCAATTTACCACCAGCATCCGAACGGGGCGCACGATGGAAGAAATTGAAGAGGGCAAGGACGATCAGTTGATTAAAAACCCTTTCTCTTCTGTTTCTGTGCAGCTTGCAAAGCTTGTAACCAAAGTTCCCCCAGGGGACAATTGGCTCTATGAATTAAAATACGACGGATACCGGATTTTAGCCTTTGTGGAAGGCAACCAAGTCCGTCTCATCACCCGCAATGGAAACGATTTTACCAACCGGTTTCCGGGGGTGGCTCATTCCCTGGCAGAATGGGCCCATGGCAGAGCGTTGGTTCTGGATGGGGAAATGGTGATTACAGACGGGCAGGGAAAGACAGATTTTCAGGCTCTGCAAAACTATCTGTCAAACTCCGGTGGCAAAAGCCCCACATACATTATCTTCGACCTTCTTGCACTGGAGGGCAAAGATTTACGGGAACAGGAGCTGATCCATAGAAAAGAAACGCTGGAATCCCTTATGAAGGATGCTCCCCCCACCCTGCACTACAGCAAACACCTGCGTGGCAATGGCCAAGAAAGCTTTCTTGCGGCATGTAGTGCAAATTTGGAAGGTATTGTGGGGAAAAAAGCAGATTCTTTCTACAGCGGCACGAGAAACGGGGATTGGATTAAGTTGAAATGTTATCAAAGGCAGGAGTTCGTCATTGGGGGATTTACGCTCTCTCAAAAGAAAACCAGTGGCATCAGCTCCCTGCTCTTGGGTTATTATTCAAATGGAGATTTCGTCTATGCCGGTCGTGCGGGCACAGGTTTGAGCCAATCGGATGTGAAAGGGTTGGAACAAACGTTTGAACGTTTAAAAACAGAAGAGTGCCCCTTCCAACTTACCCCAGCATCTAAATCTACCGAACGCATTACATGGCTAAAACCAGTACTGGTGGCAGAAATTCAGTTTGCTGAATGGACACAGGAGGGACTGCTGCGGCAAGGCAGCTTTAAGGGGCTGCGCACGGATAAAGACCCTAGAGAGATTAAAAAGGAACAACCCAGTGAAGTGTTGCATCCAACATGTGATCAGGAGGTGATTATGCAACCCAGCAAACACGTCGTCGTGGAGGGAGTTAAGATTTCCAACCCCGATAAAGTTATGTTTGAAGAACCCACCGTTACAAAAGAGGATGTGGTTCGATATTATGCACGAGTGGCAGAGCGCATGCTGCCCTATGTGTGTTACAGGATCCTCAGCGTTGTGCGCTGCCCCAAGGGGGCGTGTCAGCCCTGCTTTTATAAAAAGCACCCCGGTGCCAAGAGCAAAGGGGTGTGCACCACAACCATACTCTCCAGCGATGGGGAACCCAAGGATTATTTTTATGTGGAGAGTGCTGCGGGGATTATTTCGGAGGTGCAAATGGGTACGTTGGAATTTCACACGTGGGGAAGCCGGGCAGATGCACTGGAAACCCCCGATATCATGGTGTTTGATTTGGATCCCGACGAGGGAATGGATTTGCCCGTAGTGCGCCAAGGTTTAATCGATTTAAAAAGTATTTTAGATGAACTTTCGTTAAACTCATATCTTAAGACCAGTGGCGGGAAGGGGTATCACGTGGTTGTTCCCTTTGCACCCGTATCCTCTTGGGAGGTTTTTAACGACTTTGCCAAACGAATTGCCCAAGTGATGGAACAAAAGTGGCCTGAGCGATACACCAGCAATGTGCGAAAGGCCAAGCGCACCAACAAAATATTTATCGACTGGATTCGAAACGGAAGAGGTGCCACAAGCATTGCCCCCTATTCCATACGGGCGAGGAAAGGTGCTCGGGTATCCATGCCCATTTCCTGGGATGAAATGAATGCCATTGCACCCGACAGTATAACAATTGGGGATGCACTCTTGCGATTGGCTGAGGTTGACCCTTGGGTTGACTTTTTTTCAAACAATCAAACGCTAAAATGACAGCTTCAACTAATTATATTGAACATAAACTTCGACAAATTCTTTTATATTCAACCAAATATGTATTTTTCTTGACATGCTCCTAAAATATAACTATGATGTAAGTATATTATTAATTTTTTATAGGAGCAGGTATCATGTTTAAAGTAACAACAAAAACTATCGTTGCAACTGCCATCGGTGCGGCAATCTTTACGCTGCTGTTTATGTTCGTTAAGATTCCCTCCCCCGTTCCCGAGACAAGCTTTCAATCGGCTTATGGCATTAGTGCATTTTTTGCCAGCGTGTTTGGCCCCATTGCCGGTGCCCTCATTTCATTTATCGGCCACGGCTTAAGTGATGCGTTGCAATACGGTTCCCCTTGGTGGAGCTGGGTGGTTGCCAGTGCCGCTTCGGGTTTTATCTTTGGTTTTGCGTTCAACCGCACCAAAGTGCTGGAAGGCGAATTTAAGGGCAAGGATATCCTCACCTTTAACATTATTCAGGTGATCGGCAACGTAATTTCTTGGATTGTCATTGCACCTCTGCTGGATATCATCATCTACGCAGAATCCGCTGCACTGGTGTTCACCCAAGGTGCCATT
The DNA here is from genome assembly GCA_964453645.1 of uncultured Clostridia bacterium. Lineage (GTDB taxonomy): Bacteria > Bacillota > Clostridia > Christensenellales > JAWKQI01 > CAYVRJ01. The sequence goes on along the minus strand of CAYVRJ010000003.1, from coordinate 172,710 downwards.
GCCGCACTGATGAACTCCATATCTGCCGGTGTTATCGGCACACTGCTGCTCGTCGCCTATGCTGCTACCCGCACAAAGAAAGGCAGTCTGGCAAAAAAAGAATAATTATTCATGGGTTCAATAAGAATGCCTCGCGCTGCCCTTGTGCCGCAGTTGTCGGCGCATAGCGCGGGGCGTTTTGTTGCCCACTAAGGGGACCACAATGGAGCCAATCATAAGCTTTAAAAACTTTTCTTTTCAATACTTCACACAATCGGAGCCAACGCTTAACGATATTAACCTCGATATCTACCCCGGGGAAAAACTGCTGGTCATAGGCCCGTCGGGCAGCGGAAAGAGTACGCTGGCCGGATGTATCAACGGGTTGATTCCCTTCGCATATAAAGGGGAGATGACGGGTTCCATGCAAGTGGGTGGAGAAGAGACATCCACACTCAACATCTTTAAACTGGCACAGTCTGTGGGCACAGTGCTTCAGGATTCCGACGCACAGTTCGTTGGTTTAACTGTAGGCGAAGACATTGCCTTTTCCTTAGAAAACGACTGTGTTGAACAATTAAAAATGCAAGAGCGGGTGCAAAAGGCTGCTAAACTGGTGGATATGGACACGCTGCTTGGTCAATCCCCCTTCGAGTTATCGGGCGGCCAAAAACAGCGCACGTCCCTAGCAGGGGTAATGATCAACGATGTAGATATTTTACTCTTTGACGAACCGCTGGCTAATTTAGATCCCCTCACCGGCAAAGTTGCCATTGAAATCATAGATCAAATTCACAAAGAGTGCAGCAAAACGGTGATTATCATTGAACACCGCTTGGAAGATGTGCTGCACAAACATGTGGATCGAATCATCGTCATGAACGACGGGCGTATTATCGCCGATATGGATCCCCACACCTTGTGTGCCTCGGATATTCTTGAAAAAAACGGCATTCGGGAACCGCTGTATATCACTGCACTCAAATACGCAGGTATTGCCGTGACCCCCGACATGCTGCCCGGTCATATGGAAACATTGATACTTTCCGAGGAAAATCGAGTAAAACTGAACCACTGGCACACCTCCCAGGTGAATCCAAAACCCCAGGATAACCCGGAAAAGGCGCTGGAGATTTTAGACGTGAGTTTTAGTTATACGGGTGCCCAGCCCAACGTTAAGGATGTGAGCTTTGCGGTGGGACGCAGCGAAATGTTTTCCATCATTGGCAAAAACGGTGCCGGTAAAACCACGCTTTCCAAACTGATTTGCGGTTTTGAAAAACCCGATCAGGGTGAAATACTGTGCTTGGGGCGCAATCTAAAAAACGACAGCATCAAAGAGCGGGCACAGGACATTGGCCTTGTGATGCAAAATCCCAACCAGATGATCACCAAAGCTAAAATCTTTGACGAAGTTGCCCTGGGGTTGCGCTTGCGCAAAGTGCCCGAGGAGGAAGTGGCAGGGCGAGTGGAACGAGTGCTCAAAGTTTGTGGCCTTGCACCCTTTGTGGATTGGCCCATATCAGCTCTGTCCTACGGCCAAAAAAAACGTGTGACCATCGCATCCATTCTGGTGCTGGAACCCAAAATATTGATTTTAGACGAACCCACTGCGGGACAAGACTACCGCCACTACACCGAAATTATGGAGTTTTTGAGAGAAATCAACAAAACCCTTGCAATAACCGTGATTATGATCACCCACGACATGCACCTCATGTTGGAATACACCAAAAACGTTGCCGTGCTCTGCGATGCAAAACTGTTGGCAAATACCACTGCTGCCGCTGTTTTAACCGATCCGGCCCTGTGCGCCCAGGCAAATCTAAAAGAAACATCCCTCTACGCCCTCTCCCAGCTGGCGGGGATCAGCGATTCCACGGCGTTTGTCGCCAACTTTATCAACGTTGAAAGGCAGGGTAGATCATGAAGCTGAAACTCTTCTCCTATAACTATTGTGATACGCCCATTCACCGCATGTCGGGTGTGACAAAATTTTTGTGCTTTTTATTGCTGACTTTTGGGGTGATGTTTTCCTTTGACATTCGTGTCATTTGTTTTGTTCTGGTATTTTCCGTTTTTACAATGAAATTAGCAGAGATAAAATTTTCACAAATAAAAGTCATGGTGTACTATGTGCTGGCATTTATCGTCATCAATGCGGTGATCACCTATTTGTTCTCCCCCGAGGAAGGCGTTAAGATTTACGGCACCCGCCACGAACTGGTAAAATTCTTTGGCAGCTACACCATTACACAGGAACAAGTGCTCTATCAAGCCACCAAACTGTTAAAATATGTTTCGGTTATACCCCTTGGCATGATCTTTTTTCTCACCACCAACCCCAGCGAATTTGCCGCATCCCTTAACTTCGTAAAGATCGGGTATCGGGCTGCCTTTGCTGTTGCTCTGACTCTGCGGTATTTCCCCGATATTCAGCGCAACTACACCAGTATCAGCCAAGCCCAGCAGGCACGAGGGCTGGAAATGACAAAAAAGGCAAAGCTTGCCGATCGGTTTAAAAATACCACCATGATTTTAGTTCCACTCATTTTCTCTTCGCTGGAGAAAGCCGAGGTGATCAGCAACGCTATGGATCTGCGGGGCTTTGGCAAGCGCAAAAAGCGCACCTGGTATGCCCGCCGTCCCATACAAAAGCTGGACATCCTAGCCATTGTCATTTGTTCTGTTATATTTTTGCTAACTATTGCCGTATCTGTGTTTGTGAACAACAGTCGGTTCTTTAATCCGTTTATTTGAAGTTGAATTTTTGAAATTTATGCTGCTAGTGCTGCGGCAGAATGGAGTGTTTTATGAGTCAAAAGCCCATCTTAGTTTTTCAAACTGATTTTACATATAAGGAAGGTGCTGTTTGCGCCATGTACGGCGTGGTGAAGAGCGTGGACAGAACCCTTGAAATTTTTGACGGTACCCACGAACTCCCCCAGTTCGACATCTATAGTGCATCGTACCGGCTGTGGCAATCCATGCGGTTTTGGCCCAAGGGCACAGTATTTGTATCAGTGGTGGATCCGGGGGTGGGCACCAAGCGCCGTGCCTGCGTTGCTCGGACGGCAGACGGTTATTTTGTTGTGACACCCGACAACGGCACCCTCACCCATGTAGCTCACGAAGTGGGTATAACAGAAGTTCGTGAAATTGATGAGCGGGTCAATCGCCTGTACGGCAAGGGCGTGGACGATGTGAACGTGTTTCACGGCCGAGACCTGTTCGGCTATTGTGCGGCTCGCTTCGCTTCGGGTATTATCTCCTTTGAAGGGGTGGGTGAACCCTATCCGGTTGAAGAAATTGTGAAGATGGATATCCAACAGCCGAAGGTGTCAAGTGGCGTAATCTCCGGCGTTCTGGAAATAAACGATCCGAATTTCGGCAATACGTGGAGTAATATCGGAAAGTCCCTCTTCGATGAAGCGGGCATACAGTTTGGCCATAGGTTAAACGTTCGCATTACCCACAAAGAAACCGTGGTGTTCGATGCAGTCGTGCCGTACTTTTCATCCTTTGGATTTGTGGGCATTGGCGAATGTGTTGCCTATGTGAACGAGCTGAATAAAATAGCGTTGGCCCTGTGTCAGGACAGCTTTTGTCAGCGATTCGGCGTTTCCTTTGGTGTTGATTGGAAGATCGAATTCACTGTCCCTGCTCAATGACAATGTATTCTCGTTTCAGTATAGTATAACCATGGAGGGTCATTCGACCCTCCATATTTAGTTTACGCTATGCTTTTTCATTACCCTGCTCGGTATTATAGACTTTAGCTTATTATAATTATTTATATTAGAAAATGTGAAAGGAACACTTACTCCTTCTTACTGGCCGCAATACCCAGTATGATAAAGAAGAAGGGTGCGCTGATGGGCACTGAAAAGTTAAATACCGCCTGTACCGCATAGGCGATAACCGCCCCTCCCGCTGCAAACTTTGCAATATTGTGGTGTGTGGATTCAAACGTGTAGTTCTTCTTGATCCACTTGACGATGACACCCAGCAGCCAGACTAAATAGGCGAGTAAACCCAAAAGACCGACACATACGGCATACTGCAAATACTCGTTGTGGGCTTTATCTACAGCCACGTTCATCACTTCCACGGATTGATTGCCATAGATCTTTTGATGCAACTCCCACAGGGTATCTGGTCCGCTGCCCAGCAGGGGGTATTCCTTGACGAGTCCTGCGGTAGACTTCCAAATGTATCCCCGATAGGTCATAAATTCATCGTTAAGGTTGCCGTGCAGCATCTCTCTGGCCTGATAAATGGTGCCCTCCGTCTGCCGTGCACCCACAATCTCAACGCCAACAACCCCCAGCACCATGACGAGCAGTATGGTAACACAGGTGAGAATCATTGCCCTTTTGCGCTCAACCTTAAACTTCGCAAAATATGCTACTAGGAAAATGAGAAGGCCTGCCCCTGCCACCAGCAGCCAATAGTTGTTCAGCGTGGTTGGATGGTTTGCAGCAAACTCTACACTGCCAAGCATAAAGGTTGTAAAGATATACTCGCTTAAAAATCCTGCCACACCAATGGCAAACACCACCCAGCCGTAGCGCTGAATGCTCGTTCGATTGACGAATACAAAGGGAATGGAGAGCAGCAGCCCTCCGCCAATGGCCACCCAACCGCTGTCCGACCCGGCTAAACTTTGCAGGTAGAACATCAGGATTGCCGCAACGAAATACAACCATTTGTGTTTGTATTCACTCTTGGTGTACAAAAGGGCAAAGAAAATGAACAACAAGCTTGAAACGGTGGACACAATGTTGATGTTACCTATTAAGCTTATAAAACTTGAATTAAAGAAGTGATACCCCTCGGGATACAACCCCAAGATATCTAACCCATAAAACTGGAATATACCCACAATGGCTACAAAGCCCATGACACATGCCATAAACACGCAGTGCCAATCCCGGAAGCGGTAATAACGGCTCACAATGAAGTAAATGGAAACGTAACACACTTGGGTGATAAATCCGTCGTGGCGGGCAGGTGCTCCGATCCAGACGATATCCTGATAGGGAGAAACCAGTGCGGAGATCAAGCATATGAGCAAATAGGCAAGGGCACCGTAATCCGCAAGGGACAGGCTGTTGATCAACTCTTTTAGATTCGTGGGGATTTTTCGCTGACCACACTTGTACATGATCAATACCGCAATAAAGGGCAAGAGCAAAAGGCCACTCATCACCCACAGGGCCATGGTTTTTGCTTCGGTGATATCTGTGTAACCGGCGTATTGATAGAGGGAGATACAGCCAAACAAAACAGTCACAAAGATGCTTGCCAAAACCTCCAGCACCTTTTGTTTGCTGGAAATGGCTTGTTCTATTCGAAGGGATTCCTGATATTGTTTTTTCAGTTCAGCCTTATTCTTATTTTTGGGCATGATTCACCTCAATCATTTTTGTATAACTTCTTTGTCTGTTATTTAAATTCACTGGCTGCCTTTTGCCGAAATACGTAGGAAGAGCGGCACATGTCGTGCAGGCTTCTCTTGGGAGACCAATTCAACTGTTCGTTGGCCTTCGCCGCATCGGAATAACACACGGCGTTGTCCCCCGGCCGTCTGTCCATCATCTTATAGGGTAATTGAATATCGTTGGCTTTTTCAAACTCCTTGAGGAGCTGCATTACGCTATAGCCCTTACCCGTGCCCAAGTTGAAGATGTGTACACCCTCGTTTCCAGCGAGGAAATCCAAAGCCTTCACATGCCCCTCCGCTAAATCGCAGATGTGAATATAATCCCGCACCCCTGTGCCGTCCTCGGTGTCGTAGTCGCTGCCAAAGACGGTGAGATACTCCATTTTACCAAAGGCAACGTCGCAAATTCTGGGCATGAGGTTGTTGGGGATATCGTTGGGCATTTCTCCAATCAAGCCGCTGTCATGGGCACCAACTGGGTTGAAATACCGGAGCAGCGCAATCTTTTTGCTCGTATTTGCCTTTTGCCAATCAATGAGCATTTGTTCGATCATAAATTTCGTCCAGCCGTAGGGGTTCACGGGCATCAGCCGTGAAGTTTCCCGCAGGGGCATCTCGTTGTCCCCCGCATAGACGGTGGCAGATGAGCTGAACACCAGAGTATTCACCTCATACTTCTCCATATATTTTAATAAGACGAGAGTTGAATCGATGTTGTTTTCGTAATACTTGAGGGGTTTTGCAACGGATTCCCCTACGGCTTTTAACCCTGCAAAGTGAATCACGCTGTGAATCTGATTTTCTGCAAACACCCTGTTTAAAAGTTCTTCATTTTGAACATTACCCGGATAAAACCGGGGAGTTTTGCCGGTGAGCGCCGTTAACCGCTCCAACACGGAAATATCGCAGTTTGAAAGATTATCTATGATAACAACATCTTCACCTTTTTTAAAAAGTTCTACGCATGTGTGTGAACCAATATAACCTAAACCGCCTGTAAGTAAAATCATATTGCACCCCTTTTCATTAATAAAAGAATTCCAATATGTTGATTTTACTGTTAATTTGGTAATTTGTCAACGCAATTGCTGTGAAAGTATACAACTATAAAAAATATGTAAATCTATTTGAAGGGTTTATTCATTATAATAATAAAAAATTTTTGAGGGTTTTCAGGGGGATTTTTACAAAAATCCCCCTGAACGGGGTTTGGGGCAGTGCCCCAAATTTTAAAACCTATTTAGTAGGTGCAAAGCCAATCTTTTTATACACCTTTGAAAGGGTCTTGCGGGCGTTGTACGCCGCCCTCTCACTGCCCAACTTGGCCTTTTCAAAAAGATATGCCTTGTCCTGCCTCAATTTTTTATACTCCTGCTGCAACGGTTCCAGCTTTGCAATGACTGCATCGGCAACGGCAGTTTTAAACACTCCGTATCCCTTGCCGTCGTATTCATTGCAAATGGACTCCGGTTCCTTTCCCGTGACAGCACTTAAAATGTTGATGAGGTTGGTCACCCCCGGCTTGTCATCGGAAATGATCACTCTGTTGTCGCTATCCGTGACACTTCGCTTGAACTTGCGCTGAATTACGTCCGGTTCGTCTAATATGAGGATGTATGCATTGGCATCCTCGTCGGATTTTGACATTTTCTTTTCCGGCTCGGTGAGACTCATAATCTTTGCCCCCACCTTGGGTATATACGGTTCGGGCACCTTAAACACATCCCCGTACAGGTTGTTGAACCGAATGGCAATATCTCTGGATAACTCCAAGTGTTGCTTTTGATCGATGCCCACGGGCACTAAATCCGATTGATAGAGCAGAATGTCCGCTGCCATGAGCACGGGATAGGTGTATAACCCTGCGTTGATGTTGTCCGCATGGCGGGAGGACTTTTCTTTAAACTGGGTCATACGGTTTAACTCGCCGATGTAGGTATAACAGTTGAGCACCCAAGCCAGCTCCGCATGTGCGGAAACGTGGGACTGAAAGTAGATGATGTTTTTGTCCGGATCTAACCCGCAGGCCAACAGCAGGGCATATACGTCTAAGCAACGGGAGCGGAGCTGCGCTGCATCTTGCCGCACAGTAATTGCGTGCATATCCACCACGCAGTAGTAGCAGTTGTACTCCTCCTGCAAGGTCACCCAATTTTTAATTGCCCCCAAATAATTTCCAAGGGTTAAGCTGCCCGAGGGCTGTATGCCCGAATAGATAATCTTTTTATCGTCCATGTACAATGCCCTCGACAAACCCCAGCATTCCCGAAACAGCCACGTTACTCTTATGGCGAATTTCTTTGTCTTTAAGCCCCATTACGCTATTTGGTATTTGGGTTCCCGTCTTTTCGCTGAGTAGTTTTGCCCCTTCAAACACGTCCTCGGGTACGGGAAGGTTGAGGGCGTTTAGCACATCTGCACAAAATTTATAGGGGCTGGCCGTTGCCACAATGACATTCACAGTTTTATCGGCACATCCATCGGCCACATGTTTTGCAACGGCAGTGTGGGGATCCAGCAGATAGCCATGTTTTTCAAAGGTGGATTTTATTGCAGCCTTCGTTTGCTCTTCATCGGCATAGGCCGCATAAAATTCTTCTTTTAATTTCACAATATCATCGCCAATTTCGTAAGCCCCCTGCTCCTTCAAGCTGTTCATCAGTTGCGCTATTTTATTGCTGTCCTGACCAAACAGTTCAAACAGCAACCGCTCCAAGTTGGAAGAGATGAGTATATCCATGGAGGGGGAGATGGTCTTGTGGAAGGTTCGCTTGCTCACATACGTGCCTGTGTTGAAAAAGTCCGTCAACACATTGTTTTGATTGGATGCACAGATGAGTTTTCCCACAGGCAGTCCCATTTTCTTTGCATAGTATGCCGCCAAGATATTGCCAAAGTTTCCGGTGGGCACAGTGAAGTTCACGTTTTCCCCCTTAGAGATGGCTCCAGACTTCAGCAGGTTCACATATGCACTGACGTAATAGGCGATTTGAGGCGCCAACCTGCCAAAGTTGATGGAATTTGCAGAGGAAAGGGCGATGTTTTTCTCACGCAACGTACCCTTAAAGGCTTCATTGCCAAAAATATTTTTAACCCCTGTCTGGGCATCGTCGAAGTTTCCATCCACCGATGAAACATAGGTGTTCAGCCCCGTTTGGGTCACCATTTGCAGCTTTTGCAGGGCAGAAACCCCCTCATTGGGGAAAAACACGGCAATGTCACACAAATCAACCCCTGCAAACCCTTCCAGTGCTGCTTTTCCCGTATCTCCCGACGTGGCCACCAGCACCAAGGTTTTTTCAGTTATGCCCTTCTTTTGCTTGGCTAGGTATAACAGCCTAGGCAACACTTGCAGCGCCATATCCTTAAATGCGATGGTTGGGCCACACATCAATTCTAAAACGTATTCTTTGTCCCCCAGCTTTTTTAAGGGGCATACATCGGGGTGTGAAAACGTTGCATACCCCTCTTTTGTGATACCTAGCAGTTCGTCGTATGTCAACTCATCAAAATAAAGATGGAGCACTTTTGCGCACAGCTCAGGATATGTTAAATTTAAATAGTTGTTTAAATCGTCAAGTTTCGGAAACGTCTTTGGTACGTACAGCCCCCCCTCGGGAGAAATACCCGCAATCACGGCACTCAGGGCATCTACACTGAGTGCATCCGAACGGGTTGAAAACAACTGCATATTCATCACCTCAATAATACAGACAGACATCGCTGCCTGTCTGCTTTTATTTCTTATTTTTTATTATGATATGTACTCTTTAATAAATTCGGGACAGTTATTGGGTTCACCGCTGATAATCATCACAAAGTTGATATCTTCCACTGCCTTTGCTAAACACTTGAAGAACCGTTCTGTGTTTGCCAAGTCCTTTTCGATGATGTGCTTGATCCCGTCCATGTAAATGGTTGAAATATCGTAGTTGGAGGCAAGCATACCGCAAATCATTCCATAGAGTCTGTCTTGGGAGTCGATGTCGTATTCGGACAAGTCGATAAAACGAATCTCGTGCCGTAGATCGTACATGGGGCGGGAGTCGTCGTCGATATAGATGATATCACCTTTAGAGTTACTCACTTCGGTATTCGCCATATCCACCAGTATTTTTGACTTTCCGCTTCCCTTTTTTCCATAGATAATTTTTAACATTTGCTTTCTCCTTACTTCAATATTAAACTTTTACCCGTCATCTCGTCGGGCTTTGGAAGATCCATCAGCTCCAACAGAGTGGGGGCAATGTCTGCCAAAATCCCGTCCTCTCGAAGTGATACATCCATACGCTCCTGAGAAACCAAAATGAGAGGAACGTCGAATGTTGTGTGTGCGGTGAAAGGCCCACCCGTCTCCGGGTCGATCATCATCTCACTGTTGCCGTGATCGGCCGTTAAGATAAACTGTCCACCAGCATGAATGATTGCAGATGCAACTTTCTCCACACATTTGTCAACAGCCGTAACGGCATCTACTGCGGCGGAAAGAACCCCCGTATGCCCCACCATATCTGCATTTGCAAAGTTTAAGATCATACAGTCGTATGCACCCGATTCAATCCGTGCAACTGCCTCTTGTGCCACCTCATAGGCGCTCATCTCAGGCTTTAAGTCATAGGTGGCCACTTTGGGAGAGGGAATTAAACTTCTCTCCTCACCCTCGTTGGGATATTCCACTCCACCGTTGAAAAAGAAGGTGACGTGGGCATATTTCTCTGTCTCGGCAATGCGAATTTGTGTTTTCTTTTGCTTGGACAGGTATTGCCCCAATGTGTTACTCAAAGTCGTCGGCTTATAGGCAATATAGGTATCTTTAAATTCTGTAAAGGTTGCGTCGTATTCAGTCATACAGACGTAGTGCACCTTAAACAACTTGCGCTCAAATCCCTTAAATTCCGGATCGATAAAGGTTCTGGAAATTTCCCTTGCCCTGTCGGGACGGAAGTTAAAGAAGATGATGCTGTCGTTCTTTTGAATCTTCGCAAGGGGTTCTCCCTCCGAAATGATCACTGTGGGCAGAACAAATTCGTCGGTCTCTCCCCGCTCGTAGCTCTCCTTCATGGCCGATACTGCGCTCTTCGCCCGAAGGCCCTCGCCCAGCACCATGGCATCATACGCCTTCTTCACCCGCTCGTAGCGATTGTCCCTGTCCATGGAATAGTACCGACCCATCACGGTAGCTATGCGCCCCAGGCCGATTTCCTTGGTTTTTGCTTCGATTTGTTCGATAAAATCCCGTCCGCTCTTGGGGGGAACATCTCGTCCGTCCATAAAGCAGTGGATATACACCCGGGTGACGTTTTGGCGCTTGGCCAGCTCCAATATTGCGTAGAGGTGATCCAAATGGGAGTGCACCCCGCCGTCCGAACACAACCCCATCAGATGCAGAGAGGAAGCGTGTTCCTTACAGTTATTCAGTGCCCCCAAGAACTCTTCCTTTTGGAAAAAATCCCCGTCTTTGATAGACTTGGTGATGCGGGTGAGTTCCTGATACACAATTCTTCCCGCACCAATGTTTAAGTGGCCCACTTCGGAATTGCCCATCTGACCGTCGGGCAGACCAACGCTCTCCCCCGAAGCACCGATGTGGGTGTTTGGGTATTTCTTTAAAAGAGCGTCGATATAGGGGGTTTCTGCAATTTTAATTGCATTACCCTCCTCCCCTTGGTTCAGGCCGAAACCGTCTAGTATAATTAATGCCGTTAGCTTTTTGTCCATTACCACCTCTGGTTTAGTAGTTCACAACTTTTGAAAAATCTTCAGCTTTTAAGGATGCTCCGCCGATGAGTCCCCCATCGATCTCTTCCTTTTGCATGAGAGAAGAGACATTTTTGGGGTTCATGGAACCGCCGTACTGTATGCGTACTTTTTGTGCCACATCGCCGTATACTTCGGCAATGGCCTTGCGGATAGCGCCGACAGTTTCGTTAGCTTCGTCGTCCGTTGCGGTCTTACCCGTGCCGATGGCCCAGATGGGTTCGTAGGCGATGACACACTTGGTTAAATCTTCTTTGCTAATGCCACTCAGCGCAAGTTTTGTTTGCAGAGAAACGAATTCGTTGGTGATCCCCTTTTCCCTCTGCTCCAAACTTTCACCCACACAGATGATGGGTTTTAAGCCGTGGCTTAAGGCAACAATGGCCTTTTTATTTACCGTTTCATCTGTTTCGGCAAAGTATTGCCTTCTCTCCGAGTGGCCGAGAATGACGTATTCAACGCCCATCTCCTTGAGCATCACAGGAGATATTTCACCGGTGAAGGCACCGCTGTCGTTAAAGTGCATATTTTGCGCTCCAAGAGCGATATTACTTCCGCTTAAAACTTCTTTTGCAGTTTGCAGGCAAACGTAGGGCACGCACACCACCACTTCACACTTTGCGTCTTTCACCAAAGGTTTTAACTCATTGATGAGTGTTTCTGCTTCCTTTGGGGTTTTGTTCATCTTCCAGTTGCCTGCAATGATCGGTTGTCTCAATGTATTTTCCTCCATATTGAATTTATTTATCCAGTAAGCAATCTACGCCGGGTAATACCTTTCCCTCTAAGAACTCAAGGGAAGCACCGCCTCCTGTTGAAATGTGTGTCACTTTATCTGCAAAGCCCATTTGTTTTACAGCCGCAACGGAATCTCCACCGCCGATGATGGATGTTGCTTCGGAATCGGCCACTGCCTGTGCAATTGCTTTGGTGCCCTGCGCAAACGCATCCATTTCAAAAACGCCCATGGGGCCGTTCCAAACGATTGTCTTGGCATGTTTGATTTCGTTGGCTAAGAGCACTCTGGTGGAAGGCCCGATATCCAGCGCCATGTAGCCGGGGCGCATGTCTTCGGTTGCTGCAATAACAGTGTTTGCATCTTTATCAAATTTATCCGCCAAAATGTTGTCGATAGGCAGCAGAATATTGATGCCCTGCTTTCTTGCGGATTCCATAAGGCTCTTTGCCAGTGCCAGCTTGTCCTCTTCCACAAGGGAATTTCCAACTTCGTGTCCCTGTGCCTTGAGGAAGGTATACGCCATGCCTCCGCCGATGATTAAGGTGTCCACTTTGGTGAGCAGGTTTTCAATGACGCCAATCTTGTCCGAAACCTTTGCTCCGCCGATGATGGCAAGGAAGGGACGCTGTGGGTTGCTCAGCGCTCCGCCCATAAAATTAAGCTCGCGAGCCATGAGGAATCCGCTGACTGCGGGTAAATATTTTGCAACGCCTGCTGTCGATGCGTGTGCTCGATGCGCTGCACCAAAGGCATCGTTTACATACAGTTCTGCAAGAGAAGCCAATTTTTTTGCAAACTCGTCGTCGTTGTTTGTCTCTTCTTTGTGATAGCGAACGTTTTCCAAGAGGACGACATCGCCGTCTTTCATATCCTTTGTCTTTGCCAAAGCGTCTTCACCAACTACATCGGCTGCCAGTGTCACAGGCTTGCTTAACAGTTCGGACAGTCTCTTTGCAACGGGAGCCAGTGAAAACTCGGGTTTGAACTCTCCCTTTGGTCTGCCCAAGTGAGAGCAGAGGATTACTTTTGCGTTATTTTCCAGAAGATAGTTAATTGTGGGAAGAGCAGCCATAATGCGGGTTTCGTCGGTGATGACCTTGTCCGCATTTAAGGGAACGTTAAAATCTACCCGCACCAACACTTTCTTTCCGCTCACATTCACATCTTTCACTGTTTGCTTATTCATATGCTTCTCCTTTATGTATGTTAGATTTTCTATAATTTCCTTCCTATATATTTTAGTCAATTCTCATCAAGAATGCAAGAAAAAACTAAAAAACAAATCCCCTTTGCCGCAGAATCTCATAGACCACAACCGCAACGCTGTTTGATAAATTCAGCGACCGCTGGTTTTCACGCATGGGGATGCGGATGGCCCGTTGATAATTTTCAAAAATCAGCGCCTCGGGCAGCCCCTTTGTCTCTTTTCCAAAAAAGATCCAGCAATCCTTTGGGTATTCTACCTCGGTGTAGTGCAGCTTAGCCTTGGTGGAGGCAAAGTAACAAAAGGGCTGAACACCTGGGTTATTCTCATAGAAATCTTCAATATTTTCATATAATCGCACGTTGGCATCCCGCCAATAGTCCAGCCCCGCACGCTTTAAATACCTGTCTTCCACCGAAAAACCCAAGGGTTTGATGAGGTGAAGGTTTGCCCCTATCACCGCACACGTCCGGACGATGTTGCCCGTATTTTGAGGGATTTCCGGCTCTAGCAAAACAACGTTGATCAACTTATTTCTCCCTCATTTGAGCAGTTTTAACAAAAAGGGCTTGTGAATTTTTACAATTTCTTTGGGGCAGAGTTCGTGGCAGCAGTAGCAGTTGATACACTTCTCGTAATCGATCACCACCACTTTTCCCCGGAGTTCCATGGCCTTTGCAGGGCAGTTGTCCAGGCACACGCAGCAGCCAATGCACTTGTCCTTGGGGATCACCGGTTTTACAGCTACCATCTTGGAGATAAACTTGTGCATAAAAGAGGGTGCTCGTTTTTCCAGCAGCCCCGAGTGGAGGTTTGCTGGCATTCTAAAATCTTTCACCGCAAGGTTTTCCACGGGTTCACCCAAAAATTCTATGTTATCGATATCTAAAATGCCCCTTTTTATGGCACACTTGGTGGTAAACACGTCGTCCGGGTTGACACCGATTAACGAAAGTGCCCCAATGTCTGCCGTGTGGGGGCAAGGGGAAGCAATGATCGCACCAATCTTTCTGCTCTCGCCCGAAGCAGGGCCTTCGCCCTCCATGCCGTATACCGCATCGATTACCGAAAAGACTGGGGAGAAATACTCTGCAATGTCCACCAGCATATTTCCAAAACCCATTTGATCGGGTATGCGGAAGTGATACTGTGCCTTGGTCACCCCCGGCACAACGCCGAACAGGTTTTTTACCGCACCGGTATACACCATCATCTCGTGGGTTTTTAACTTAGCCACACTGATGACGGCATCGGCTTCCACAGCAGGTTTGATAAACGTCATGCTCTTTACTTGATCGCCCTGCTCGCAGGACACTTCGCACACCTCGGTATCGAAGGAGAGAATGGCACCCATTTCCGTTGCAACGTCTCCAATACCCGAGGTTTTATAGGCTGCCGCCAACACATTCTTATTAAATAACCCACCCGGACTTTCGGCCACCACTGCCTGCACCTTTGCGTCCTTGAGGGCACTCAACACTGCTTTAAACACAAGGGGGTGGGTGGTTACGTTTTGCTCAACGGGACACTTCTTTAAAATGTTGGGTTTCACCACCACCCGCATTCCCGGGGAGAAATAGCTTTCAATTCCGCCCAACTGCTCGAGAGCCTGGTACACGCTGTTGCGCACCAAGGTGTAGTCGTATTCGTTGCAGCGTACAATACTTACTTTACTCATTTTAATTCCTCAATAAATTCAGCGATGCGGCGCATGGCTTCTTTAATATTATCCACAGACGAAGCATAGGAACAGCGAATAAAACCCTCTCCCGCTTCACCAAAGGCGTTGCCCGGCACACATGCCACTTGTTTCGAATAGATCAGACGCTCACAAAACTCGTTGGACGAAAGCCCCGTGGATTTTATGTTGGGGAAGATATAAAACGCCCCCAATGGCTCAAAGGAGTGCAGTCCCATCTCGTTAAAGGACGTATAGATGAGCATTCTGCGCCTGTTGTACTCCCTCTTCATTTTTAATACATTGGGGAATCCGTTTTCCATCTCGGAATTGAGGGCCTCGAGCCCCGCCATTTGACTGGTGATGGGGGCGCACAGCATGCAATACTGGTGAATTTTACACATGGCACTGAGTATTTCCATGGGTCCTGTGGCATATCCCAGCCTCCACCCCGTCATTGCAAAGGATTTGGAAAAGCCGTTGATTAGGATTGTCCGCTCGTACATGCCCTCGATGGATGCAATGGAAACGTGGGTTCCCCCATAAGTCAGTTCCGAATAAATCTCGTCGGATAACACCAACAGATTGTTTTCTATTATAATATTGGCAATTGCCTCGTAATCTTCTTTTGTCATGATCGCCCCGGTGGGGTTGTTTGGATAGGGGATCACAATGGCCTTTGTCTTCTTGGTGATGGCACGCTTTAGCTGCTCGGGTAGTATTTTAAACTCGTCCTGCTCCAGCGTCTCAATGCACACGGGCACTCCCCCTGCAAAAGTCACTGCGGGGAAATAGGAAACGTAGGACGGTGCAGGCACCAGCACTTCATCCCCTGGGTCGATGATCGCCCGAAAGGCTAGATCCAATGCTTCGCTTGCTCCCACTGTCACCAGCACCTGCTCGAAATCGTATTTCACGCCATATTGTTTTTGCAGGTATTCGGTTATGGCAACCCGAAGGGGGGTCATACCCCAGTTGGAGGTATAGTGGGTGTCTCCCTTCTCAATGGAGTAAATGGCTGCTTCCCGGATGTGCCACGGGGTGACAAAATCCGGTTCACCAATTCCTAGGGAGATACATTCCTTCATCTCACTGGCAATATCAAAAAAACGCCGTATGCCCGACGGCGGAACCACGGCAACATTTTTCGCAATCAACTCGTTGTAGTTCATGGGGATACCACAAGGCGGTTGTCCGACTCTTCGTCACACAGGACAACCCCACTCTCCTTATATTTTCGCATGATAAAGTGTGTGGATGTGGAGCGCACCCCTTCGATCACCGCAAGTTTTTCAAATACAAACTTAGATATTTGCTTGACGGTGGATGCGGTGAGCAGCACGGCTAAATCATACGTGCCCGACATTAAATATACGGACTTCACCTCGGGAAAGCGCATAATTTTTCCGGCAATTTCGTCGTACCCCCGCTCCCGCTGGGGATCGACTTTCACCTCGATTAAAGACTCTGTCAAATCCTTTTCTAGTTTATCTGTATTAATAATGGCGGAATACTTAACGATGATCCGTTCGTTTTCCAGCTTCGTTATCATTTCTTCAACATAACGCTCAGATAAGCCTAACATCAGGGCAATGTCGTTGGCTGTGGCTTTGCCATCCTGAGCGAGAATATCTAACGCTTCGTATATCTCTCTGTTGTTCATGGATCCCCCTCCGTGATTGAATATTACCTCTATAATACATCATCCGTACAAATCCGTCAATTTTTATCGCCTTATCATTTTAGACATATATTAAACGAGTATATTGCTAACAATATCATTTCTTGCTATAATGGATCATATTTAGAGGGTTTTTAGGAGGGTTTATGCAAGAGGATTCAACTTTCACTGCTGCTTTTATTTCAAATGCCCCTCTTCCAAGTGTCAATTCCGCTGAGTATTTGCGGTTAATATCCAGTACTTTCGAGGCAATATCCGAAGCCAAGAGCAGGGGAATCAAGGGTTTTATCAGCGATGCAACGAGGGGTTTTAACTTAATCGCTCCCCTTTTGGTGCTACTGCACAAGGTGGTTTCCCCCGAAATAAAATTATGTCTACAGCTCCCCTCGGCAAACCGGATTGCATCTTGGTCGAGCCAGCAGCGCAAGTGTTTCGATTATATTTCCAAGCACTCCCACGAATGTACGTACTTATTAGAAACATACGAAAACGGTTGTATTACTGCCAACAACCGTTCCATTATAGACCGTTCTTCCCTAATTATTGCATATGTGAAATACGGAAATTATAAATTTGATGCACTCTCATACGCCAAAAAGACTAATAAAGATATACTATTTGTCACTTATGAATCGTAAGACTTTGAATCAGTTCCGTGGCTCTTTTTAATTGTGCACAGTCTTCAACCAGTGCAAAGCGAACGTATCTGTCCCCCAAGCTGCCAAAACTAGCCCCGGGCACACAGATTACCCCAGTTTGTTCCAATAATGTCTTGGAAAAAGAAATGGAATCTGCAAAACCTTCGGGGATTTTACACCAGACGAACATGGTTCCCCCATCGCCCTTGGCGCACATGCCTGCACCGTTCAGCCCTGCAACTAAGGTATCTCGCCTTGCCTTGTACTCTTTTCTGCTGTTTTGCAAAAAGGTTTGGTCTTGGCTGAGTGCCGCAATGGCTGCAATCTGTACGGGATACGAAATGCCGTAGTCGATTTGGGATTTTAACACCCGAAACTTATGAATAATCTCCTCGTTACCCAAACAAAAGGAAATGCGCAGTCCCGTCATGTTGTAGGATTTGGACAGGGAATTAAATTCAACCCCCACGTCAAATGCTCCCGGCACCGACAAAAAGGACATGCCCGGTTGCCCATCGAACACAAGTTCCGAATAGGCGTTGTCGTGCACCACGACGATGTCGTATTTTTTTGCAAAGGCAACCAGTTTCTCATAAAACGCATAGGGTGCCGTTGCCGTGGTTGGATTGTTGGGATATGAAACGATGATCACCTTTGCCTGTTTGGCAATGTTTTCATCGATTGCATCCAAATCCATCACATAGTCGTTTTGCTCCAACAGGGGCACTTCATAGAGTTTGGCTCCGCTGAGCATGGGCCCCACACTGAATATGGGGTAACCGGGATTGGGAACCAACACAATATCCCCTTCGTCACACAAAATGAGGGGGATGTGTGCAATGCCCTCCTGGGAGCCGTGGCAAGCCACAATATGTTTGTGCCCGAGGGAAACGCCATACCGTGAAAGGTACCAGTTTACCACCGCATCTTTTAATTCGTTTGTTTCGTTTAGAGAGTATTTATAGTTTTGAGGGTCTTTCCCCCCTTGTGTAAATGCAGAGATGACGTGCTCCGAAGGAGCAAGGTCGGGAGTACCAACCGATAGGTTGATGACCTCCAGACCTTTTTGAAGCCTCACTTGACGTATTGCTTCTAATTCCGAAAATATGTTCGTTCCGAACAATTCGGTTCTTTTTGAAAATTTCATTGTATTCTTATTCGTTTAAGAGCCAAACACTGCCAGCAAGAATCCTGCTGCAACAGCCGAACCGATAACACCTGCCACGTTGGGGCCCATGGCGTGCATGAGCAGGAAGTTGTGGGGGTTATACTTTTGACCAAACCGCTGCACAACGCGGGCAGCCATGGGTACGGCGGATACGCCCGCTGCACCGATGAGGGGGTTTACCTTACCCTTGGTGAGCCAGCACATAATCTTGCCGAAGAACAGACCGCCAACGGTGGAGAACATGAAGGCAACCAGACCCAGTGCAATGATACCCAGCGTCTGAATGGTTAAGAACTTTTCACCCACGGCAGTTGCACCCACTGTTAACCCTAAGAAAATCGTTACGATGTTGATCAGGGCGTTTTGTGCTGTATCGGACAAACGATCCACAACACCGCACTCTTTAAACAGGTTGCCCAGCATGAGCATACCCAAAAGCGGAGCTACGGGGGGCAGAATGAGTACGGTTACGATGGTAACAACGATGGGGAAGAGAATCTTTTCGAGTTTGGAAACTTCCCGCAGGTTGGTCATCACGATGGTGCGCTCTTTCTTGGTGGTCATCATCTTCATCAGCGGGGGCTGAATGATGGGAATTAACGCCATGTATGAATATGCTGCAATGGCGATAGCCGGCAGAATTTCAGGCGCAATCTTTGTGGTTAAGTAAATCGCTGTGGGGCCGTCTGCGCCGCCGATGATGCCGATGGATGCAGCTTGTGTTGCCGAATAGAAGGGCAACAGGTTTGCAACGATAAAGGCACAGTAAATGCCAAGCTGAGCTGCGGCACCCAACAATAAGCTGGAAGGCCGAGCCAAAAGGGGACCGAAGTCTGTCATTGCACCGATGCCAAGGAAGATCAGCGAAGGATAGATACCCAGTTTAACACCTTGATAGAGGTAGTAAATCAGGTTGCCTTCCTCACTGGTGCTGAGCATCTGAGGAGCAATGTTTACAAGCAGCATGCCGAATGCAATGGGCAAGAGCAGCAATGGTTCAAACTTTTTGGCAATGGCTAAAAATATGAGAACCGATGCAATGATGATCATGATAATGTTTTGCCATGACAGTTGCAGCAGCCCCACCGATTGCCAAAGGTTTTCGATGGTTTCAGTTATAGAGAATCCCATTTATGCCTCCTTTAAGCGATCACTGCCAATACATCGCCTGTTTGAACGCCTGCACCTTTGGCAACGACGATCTGAGCGACTGTACCCGCTTTGGGTGCAACAATTTCGTTTTCCATTTTCATGGCTTCGAGAATCATGAGAATGTCACCGGCATTCACCGACTGACCTTGGGATACCCGAATGTCCAGAATTGTTCCGGGCATGGGGGATGCAACTTTCTCCCCGGCTGCTGTTGCGGCTGCTGCGGGAGCAGCGGGAGCGGCGGGTGCCGGTGCTGCTGCGGCAACGGGGGCGGGGGCAGCGGCCACGGGAGCGATATCCGCAACGGAAACCACTTCAGCTTGTCCCCTCTCCACCTCTACTTCATATTTTTTACCGTTTAGGTTGATGTTGTATTTCATGAATAAAAAACCTCCAATTTCTTATAGTGCGCGAATGGACTTGAACACCAGCTCATTTAACGGGATGTCCGAATTGTTTGCAACGATCGCCATGATCAGTGCTGCTGTCTGGTCGTCCACATCGAAAAGCTTGACATTTCCGCCAAAGATGGATCCCATGGGAACGGGAGCCGGTGTAATGGCAGTAGAAATGGGTGTGTTCGCCTTAGGCTCGGGCACCGACTTTTTGTGAAAGGATGTGACCAGTTTTGCCATGACCACAACCACGACGGCCAAGAAGGCCAGAATTAAAAACACAAACAGTATGCCCACTACCGATAAAAGCAAGCTGTCCCCTAAAGACATTTGTTGAACGCTCATCCTTTACCTCCTATGCCTTTTCGATGGAGTACTTGACCTTGCGGGATGCAAGCTCTTCACGCTTTTCAAAGAATTTTTCGGTGATCTGGGGGAATACGATGTAGGAGAGTACATCTTCATCGCTCTTTGCTTTGTCGCCCAGCTCGGCCTTCACTTTGTCGAACTCGGGAGCCAGCGTTGCAGCGTATCTTCCGGTTACCGGCTTTTCGTCGCCCAGTACTTTTTTGATGAGTGCTTCGTCGATCTCTCCTGGGGGATGACCGTATTCACCGCGAATGTATGCCATAATCTCCTTGGAGATGTTCTTGTAGCGTTCGCCCACGAGTACGTTGGTTGCAGCCTGCACGCCCACCATCTGGCTCATAGGTGTTACCAGGGGAGGATATCCAAGCTCTTTTCTTACCTTTGGTGTTTCTTCTAAAACCAAGGGCAGTTTTTCGATGGAGTTTGCTTGTTTTAACTGGGACACTAAGTTGGAAAGCATTCCGCCGGGAATCTGATATTCCAGTGCGTCTGCATCTGTGCCCATGACGTATGGATCCAAAAGACCGGATTCCAAATATTTTGCTTTGATGGGTTTAAAGAAATCGTTGATCTCTTTTAACTTGCTGCCGTTAAGCTGCATTTCGTATCCCAGTTGCTTGAGGGCATAATACATGCTCTCGGTGCAGGGCTGAGATGTGCCGCCCGAGAAGGCTGCAATGGCTGTATCGATGACATCCGCACCCGCTTCAATAGATTTGAGCAAGGTCACGGGGCCGTAGCCGGTGGTGGAGTGGGTGTGCACCACGATGGGCACACTGCAATTTTCTTTCAGCGCCTTAATCAGCTCAAACGCATCGTTGGGGCCCATAATGCCCGCCATATCCTTGATACAAATGGAGTTAACGCCTAGGTCAACCATTTGTTTGGCTAGTTTTACATAACTCTCCAGGGTGTGGATGGGGCTTGTGGTGTATGCAATACAACCCGAAGCATGTCCACCCGCTTTAATGGTTTCGTCCACGCATATTTCAATGTTGCGCACGTCGTTGAGTGCGTCGAAAATACGCACGATGTCAACTCCGTTTTCCACCGATGCACGGGTGAACTTGCGCACCACGTCGTCGGGATAGTGCTTATAACCCAGAAGGTTTGCTCCTCTGAGCAGCATTTGCAGTTTGGTGTTCTTGACTTTCGCTTTAATCTTTCTCAGTCTTTCCCATGGGTCTTCGTTTAAGAAGCGAAGGCACGAGTCGAATGTTGCACCTCCCCAGCATTCCAGCGAATAATACCCCGCCTGATCCATGACTTCAAGGATTCCCTCAAAGTCTTCAAAGGGCATTCTGGTTGCGATGAGGGATTGGTTGGCATCGCGCAAGACCGTTTCAGTAAAGTTTACCTTCATGAACAAAATTCCTCCTTAAGTGATGTTGATGTAATTTGTAATAAATAAATGATTTCTAAAAGAAAATCAATCCTTACCCAGTCTTAATATACACGAAACCAAACAAAATTACAACGAGAATTTTTCTATTTTGGGATTTTTTTCACAAGAAAAGTGTTTTTCACCCATTCTCCCCCTTTTGAATAGAATGTTTGTATGTAGTAAAAGCGGAGGGATTGGTTATATGGAAGTGTATTGTGCATTGACCTCTCAGAGCAAAGTGGCGGAACTAAACGAGAACTTGGAGATACTCAGAACCTTCGAACTTGCCAAAATGAGTGGCCCCAAATCCATGCTCAGGCTGGAAAACATACTCCTTTGTGCAAACATATACGATGGCAGCGTTGCCAAAATTGATTTAAACAAGGGCCTCATGGAACAAAAACGGGTTTGCTCCTATCCAACCTGTATTGGCCAATGCGGTGATACCCTGGTTGTGACCTGCGGTGAAACGGACTTTGTCTATTTAATCGATGAGGAATTAAATGCAACAAAGATTTTCTCATCCTCCGGATTTCCCATTCACTTCGACAGCAACGGTTCCACCATTGCCGTTGCCCTTCTTTACGGAAAGCGCATCTCTCTCTACGACATACACACGTTAAAAGAAACCCTGTCCATTCCCATCGACGGATTTCCCAACTGTGTGCACTTTCACGGGGATAAATTATATGTTTCCTATTCGGATGAGGGGTATTTTTCCAACGGATATGTGGAAGTGTTTGACCTTGCCGGCAACAGCCTCATGAAAAACAGTGCCAAGAGTATGCCCACCAAACTGCTCTGCTTTGAAGATCGGCTGTACTGCCTAAACACCGGCGACGACAGTCTCAATATTTACGACCTACACACCCTGGAACTGTTAAAAACCACGGGAGGGGTCTCCATGCCCGACGATCTCACGGTGCTGGGGGAACATATTTATGTCTCGTGTATGCTGGACGGAGGGGTTGTCAAACTCACCCTTGGAGGGGATGTGGTGCACAGCGTGCGGCTGAGCGAGGTGCGGGGTATTACGAATTGATGTTTAACAACACGTTTTGATAGGTTGTGATGCTGTTTCGCTTCCAATTGCCAGTAATTCGCTTTGCGTCTTCTAAAGAGTAGACGGTTAGATTGATTTCAAATATTTTGATGTGATTTTCTGTTATTTTTAGCGTCACCAGATATTCGTTATCCCGAATCTGGTGATAATCGCCATGCATTTCAGATTCCAGCCGAAGATCGTACATCAGCTCGTCACAGATTTGGTCGATCTTTTTTTTGAAGGAGAGTCGCAGTTCTCTGCTCAACTGCTCGTAGGTCTGCACACCACCGGCGGTGATGGCGTAAAACTTGCCGTCCACCGTCTCGATGGTCTCGATTAACTTGCTCTCGTTTAGATCGAACAGACACTCCAGCAGTTCGAAGCAGTTCATAAAAGAATACTCGGCGTTCATGCGCAACACCTGGTATTCGCTTAGATTAAAATGAAATTTGCTAAACAGATAGAGCAGCAAGAGCTTGCTCTCTTTATAATCTGCATTCAGCTTAAGCACTTATTTTCCAACTCCAAATATTTTTTAAGATCAACCATCAAAGCCCCAAAGGCTTCGGGGGTGAGAGACTGTGCTCCGTCGGACAATGCCTTTTCGGGGCAGTTGTGCACTTCGATAATCAGCCCGTCTGCCCCGGCAGCTATGGCCGCTTTGGAAAGGGCGGGAACCAGATACGCCTCCCCTCCTGCGTGGCTTGGGTCCACCACAACGGGCAAGTGGGACAACCGCTTGATCACGGGGATGGCGCTGATGTCCAAGGTGTTCCGGGTGTATGTTTCAAAGGTGCGAATGCCGCGTTCGCACAGGATTACGTTTTCGTTGCCCCCTGCCATAATGTATTCGGCACTCATGAGCAGTTCTTCGATGGTGTTGGCGAGGCCACGCTTTAACAAGATTGGCTTGTCCGTCTCCCCCAACATCTTGAGCAGTTGAAAGTTTTGCATATTCCGTGCACCCACCTGAATTACATCCACTAGGGAAAACAATTCGATGTCGTTTACATCCATGATCTCCGAAACGATGGGCAGGTTCTGTGCATCGGCCACTTCTTTTAAAATATTGAGTCCCTCGCCCTTTAACCCCTGAAAGGAGTAGGGGGAGGTTCTGGGTTTAAACGCACCGCCCCGCAGGCCATTTGCGCCGTATTTCTTGGATTCCTCCGCAATGAAACACATGCCCTCCCGGTTTTCCACCGAACAAGGCCCCGCAAAGACCATGAAGTTTCCTCCACCAATCTTCTTGTTTCCTATTGTAATAATAGAATCACTTGCATGAAACTTTCTGTTTGCCTTTTTAAAGGGTTCGGACACTCTGCGCACGTCGTGTACGATGGGCAGTGCCTTGAGAGCACCCATGTCTATTTGGGAAGTATCCCCCACCAAGCCGATGATGGTGGTGTTTTCGCCATAACTCAAATGGGTCTTTAAGTTTTGTATGCGCTCTATCTCAGTAATGAAATTTTCAATAATTTTCTTTTCAACGTTTTCTTTAAGTATGACAATCATATGTTTTTGTACCTGCTTTCATAGTTTATTATAGCGCAAAATCATAAATATTCAAGTAGAAAATACCCAGCTTATACCCTCTGCAAAGAATTGTTCATTTGATTTTTCTCCCAGTTCATAATATAATAAATGAAATTTTACACCAGAAAGAAAGGATTTCATGAAAGCAGGGTCTTTTGAGAAATCTTGTGCCGCAAAAGCGGTGGAATGGAGTTTTTGTGAAAAAACCAAACAATGTCTATACATATTGTATTTATATCACCTTTTTTATCTGTGCTCTCGTCAACTCCACCCAGGGGTTTATGTTGTCGAACTTTGTCGCAGAATATTCTTTGAGCGGAGCACAGCAGGGGCTGATCAGCACCTCCCAAGGGATTGGTTCCATGGTTTCACTGATCATCGCCATGCTCATCGCCGGACGTCTAAAAAAGACAACTGTTGTCACCCTCTCCCTCTTTTTTATCATCTTTATCTGCCTGTTTATCAGTGTCATTCCCCCGTTTGTGGTTTTGGCGCTGCTGTACGGCCTGCTGGGTATCGTCATCGGCCTGTTCAACGCCCTCAATTCCTCCCTCATCTCGGACATGCACTCCCCAAAAACCGCTCCCAAATACATGAGCCTGCTCCACGGGGTGTTTGGCATGGGGGGCATTGCAGGGCCAATCGCCTTCCTCTTTTTGATGAACGCAGGTTTTTCTTGGAATCAAGTGTTTATGTTTATTTCGGCACTGTGTGCCCTCATGTTTGCCCTGTACTATTTTATGAGCCGCAAGGCAGTGAAGGTGCTCACCTTCAGCCAACCCGATTCCAAGTTTGCAGTGAAAGATTTCTTGGGGTTTTTCAAGAGCAGAAACAACCTGCTCTACTGTGCATCTATCGGGGCATACTCCGCCCACCAAGCCATTGTCGTGATCTTTATCACCATGTATATCACCACCAATTTGATGAGTGTGGGACTAGGTGCCCTCTCCCTCTCCCTTTACTGGGTGGGCATTGCAGCAGCAAGGCTGCTGACCCCCAAGTTTAAACTTCATCCCAAGACCCAATTGGTGCTCGGCTGTCTATTGGCAGGTTTAACCCTGGCCGTTGGACTGCTCTCAAACAATGCCCTCATCCTCACCGTATGTGTGCTCATTTCGGGGTTCTTCGGGGGTTCCAGCATCCCCTTAATATACGCCTTAGCCTGTTCGGAAAACAGTACTATCACCCTCATCGCTTCCACCATTGTCACAGGGTTCCTATATATCTTCCAAGCGGCAACCCCTGTGTTTGTCGCCTATATTTCGAGCATATTCACCACCACAGTGGGCATGTACATTTCGGTCCTATTGGCGCTTTTGTGCAGTTTAACATCTTTTTTCATCAAAAAGCGTGTCTATGAAACATAAAAGTTCTTAGGAGGTTTACCATGAATACTATGGATTACTCGAACCACAACCAGTGGACAAAACTTGCCATCGTCACTGGGGTCTATTCGGTTTGTTTCGGCATTTTATACAACATCACTCAAAGAATTGCATTTGGCATCAACATGCCCATTTCACTGGTTTTGTTTTATGCCACACTGTTTATATGCCTAAAACCCAAACTCACGTTTAAAAACACGTGGCTTTTTGTCCTCGTCTTTTTAAATTCCTTAAGTTTTGCACTGTTTAACAACGGGCTCATCTTGTTTTTTAACTTTGTCTCCCTGTTTGTGCTGTTGGCAATCAACGTCACCCAACTGATGGGTGTATCCACCAACTTTGTTTGCATTTGTGCCACACTGTTTGTCCGTCCCTTTCACAGGATTGGGGGGTTATTTCAGATCCTCTTTCCCAAAGAGCGGAAAAAATCCTCCATGTTTTTAGCCATTCTCTTTGGCACCTTGATTGCCCTGCCCATCATCATTATTCTGCTCCTGCTGTTCGCCCAATCGGACATGATCTTTAATTCCCTGCTTCAGAGTGTTGCGCAAGCCATCTCCTTTTGGAATGTCATCGGGTTTTTAATCACGTTTTTTGTAATCTATATGTTTGTTGCCAGCTTTTTTATCAGTTTAAAATCCGTTCCCATGCAACAAACGGCGAAACAAAAGCCTCTGGGCAGTTTTCCCACGGCTCCCACTGCGGTGGTACTCATCTTAATCAACTTTGTACTGGCCGTGTTTTGCATGATTCAGCTCATTTATTTAACGGGGGTGTCCCCCCTGCCCCAAGGATATACCTACAGCGACTATGCGAGAACCGGGTTCTTTCAGCTCTGCGTGGCATCGGCAATCGTATTTGCTGTGATTTCCTTTTGCGTGGCATATACCCGTCAGGGAAGTGGACGGGCAAAAAAGGTAATCAACGTCTTAGCCACCCTCATGTGTTGCTTCACCTTACTCCTGCTCATCTCGGCATTTTACCGCATGGCCCTCTACGAGCAGGAATATTTGTTCACCCAACTGAGGGTTTACGTACAGGCGTTTATCATCCTACTGTTCATCATCACCCTGCTGACACTGGTGAAAATTTGGAAGGATCACTTAAAAATCCTCTCCACCGTCTTTTACACCACGTGTATCATGCTCATTGGGCTGACATATTTTAATGTGGATGCGTTTATTGCACAACAAAACACCAAAGAGGTCAACAGCAACAAGACGGATATCGACTATCTGCTGACTTTATCCGCCGATGCTCTGCCCTATTACGCCCATTTACTCAGCATCGATGGGTTTATCCAATACAATATGAATGATGTGAACGGTGTGGATGAAGAATTCTATAGAAGTGAAAACTCTCCCCGCTTGACAGGGCGAGGATACTTGCTGCTCTCCCAAGTGGATTTTATCAACTCCCTGAGCGGAGATTACCGCTGGTTGAATGTTGGGAGATACAATGCAGCATTGGCGCTCAACGAGATTTCAGATATCATTGAGTATTGTAGAGCTACGTCAAATTGGTAAACAGCGCAATAATTTCGTTCACCCGCCTGTTCTTCTCGGCGTTGGTGATCGTGTCGGGCATGGTTTCACTGGCCGTGCCCTTTCTCTTGGAATAGGGGAAAACGTGCACACTTGCAAACCCACACTTCTTCACAAAGGCCAGTGTCTGCTGATGCTCTTCCAGTGTCTCTCCCGAAAACCCTGCGATAATATCTGTTGTGATGGCAGGGTTTTTAAAATACTTCCGAATGTTTTCAAGGCACGTAAAATATTCCTCTGTTGTGTACTTTCGGTTCATGCGGCTTAACACCCCGTCGCACCCGCTTTGCAGGGAAATGTGAAACGAAGGAATTAGGTTTTCAAGCTGACTGCCCCGCTCCAAGAATTCCTTGGTAAAACACTTTGGATGCAGCGAACCCAACCTTATTTTGGAATGTTGCGCAATGCGTGTCACTTCCTCTAGCACATCAATTAATGTCTTACCATCAAAGGAATAGTCGTCGATGTGGATGCCCGTTAGCACCAGCGTCTCTTTGTGTGAAAGGCGTTTCACTTCCTCCATCACCAAAGCATAGTCCCTGCTCCTAGACCTGCCCCGGACGTAGGGAATTTTGCAGTATGCACAAAAGTTGTCACACCCGTCCTGAATCTTAATATAGGCTTCCCGCCTGCTGGTTTGGCTGATGGGCAGTTCCTCAAAGGTATCCGCCGATTCATCATCGATGGCACCTCCATCCCTGCCGTTCAGTGCAATATCCACCACTTGCGCACGGTTTTTCGTGCCCACCGCTGCATACACCCCCATGTCCAGCAGTGTCTTTGCATCACTTTGGGCAAGGCAACCGCAAGCAATCACCTTGGCACCTCGGCGGATGGCCCGGCTGATGGCTTGGCGGGACTTTTTATCCGCAATGGATGTGACCGTGCAGGTGTTCACCACTGCAATGTCACACACATCAAAATCTACAATTTCAAATCCCCGGGAAATAAACAATTCCTCCAACCCCTGGGTGTCGTACTGGTTGACTTTGCAGCCCAACGTCATAAATCCAACGGTCATAGGGTATACTCGTATAAAAGCATGGCAACGGCAGCGCTACCCGCAGTCTCTGTGCGTAAAATCCGCTTGCCAAGGGTGACACACGCTCCCCCGGCTGCTGCAATTGCGGAGGCTTCCTCGGGGGAAAATCCTCCCTCTGTGCCGATGAGCACTGCAAACTTTTTCTTTCTATGGAAATTCTTGAGCACCTGTTTTAATGTGCTGGTATTCTCTTCTTCATAACAAAAGATGATTTGGTCGTATTCACTCAATCGCCTAATCATTTCATCAAAGGTGTGGGTGTCTTGCACATCCACCCTGTCGCACCGCTTGCACTGCTTGATGGCTTCGTCCGATACCTTTTGCAGCTTTTCGCGCAAGTTGTCCTTTGGTTTTTTCACACAGCGCTGGGACACAAAGGGAATAAAGGTGGAAATACCCAACTCGGTACACTTTTGCAATATGGTTTCCATCTTACAGGCCTTGGGGATCGCCTGAAAGAGGGTTATGTGGATTTCCGGGTCTCTATGGCCGGGATCCGTCTTTTCAATGCGGGCAACACATTCACCTTTTGTGATACTAAGAATCGTACAAAAATATTCCTTGCCCGAAAAGTCTATCCCCGTAAACGAATCCCCAACGGTCAGGCGCATCACCTTGCTTGCGTGCAAGAGTTCCTCCCCGCAGATGTGGAAGGTTTCCCCCTGCACACTGCCGATAAACCTCATTTGCGCACCTCAATGCACACCCAACCGTTTAAATTGTTTTTGGTGATTAACTTGAACCCCTGCTGCTGCAATGCAACCATCACATCCTTTGCCCGGGTGTCGATGATACCCGAGGAAATAAACGCTCCACCATCTTTTAAAATGGAGTGGACAAAGGGAACAAAGGCGATGATCACATCCGCAATAATATTCGCCACCACGATGTCGTAACCCGTGCCGATACTCTCCACCAATTCGTCGCTAATCAGTGCATTTCCCGCATGGAATGTAATGTCGCAATCGTTATACTCTGCATTTTCCCGGGCAATGTCCACAGCGTGTACATCGATGTCCACACAGGTGACGTTTCTGGCACCCAGTTTCTTGGCACAAATGCCCAAGATGCCGCTTCCGCAGCCTAAGTCCAGCAGGTTATCCGCACTGCTCACCTTTCGCTCCAAGGCTTCCACACACATGGCTGTGGATTCGTGCTGCCCCGTGCCAAAGGCCATGCCGGGGTCTAGTTTGACCATCAGCTCATCTTCGGTTAGCTCGCACTCCTCCCACTTGGGGCAAATGACAATTTTCTTGCCGATCTTTAAGGGTTTGTAATACTTCTTCCAGTTGTTGGCCCAGTCCTCTTCGTCCACCAAAGAGTAACTCAGCTTTAACTCACCCACGTCAAACTCCAAACCGTAGGTGGGAATCTCCCCCAACGCTTGCGTTAAATCGGCAATGAGCGCCTTGATGTTGTCCGTTGGGAAATACGCCTTGATCAGCGCATTGTCGTCATCGGATATGAGGGCGGAGTCGATATAGTCCCCGCTCACCCCGGTGATGTCCCTGTCTTCGATGACCACTCCCTGTGCGCCCCGTTCGTTGAGCATGGCCGAAATCATTTCTTCGGCGTAGATGGTGGTCTTGATCCTCACTTCATAATACTGCATCGTTTAAAAACCTTTGCTAAATGCGTCTTTAACCCTCTCGAAGTAACTCTTCGAACTCAATGAATCTTCGAATTCTGTGAGCAGCTTCTTTTGTTTATCATTTAACTTTTTGGGCACTTCGATGTTGGTGGTGATAAACATATCTCCCCGCCTTGCTGTGCGCAAGTGCTTAAAACCCTTGTCTTTCAAGCGGAATGTTGTTCCCGATTGAGTTCCCTCGGGTATTTTATATTTAATTTTTCCGTCCAATGTGGGCACTTCCAAGTCTCCCCCCAGAGCGGCTGTGGCATAGGATATGGTCATATCCAAATACATATCCACGCCGTCCCGCCTTAAATACTTGTGGGGTTTCACATGGATGTAGATCAGCAGGTCTCCGTCTGGGCCACCCTTTTTACCCGGCTCCCCCTCGCCGCTCAGCGTGAGGGCCTGACCGTTGTCTATGCCGGCAGGGATGGTGATGTTTAACTTCTTGCTCTTCTTCTTGGTTCCCCTGCCGTGACAATGTTCGCAGGGGCTTTCCACAATGCTACCCTCTCCCCCGCAAGTGGGGCAAGTGATGACGTTGACAAAATTGCCAAAGGCCGTCTGCTTCTGCTGGCGCATCTGGCCGCTGCCCCCGCAGGCCGAACAAGTTTTTTTCTCTGTCCCCGGTTTGGCCCCCGTGCCGCTGCACACCTCGCACCGCTCTTCCTTTGCAACGTCAATGGTTTTCTTCACGCCGGAGTACGCCTCTTCGAAGGTGATGGTTAGGTCGTAGCGAAGGTCTCTGCCCGGCTGTGCACCCGAATAACTCCTTCTGGACGAACCGCCAAACCCGCCAAAGAAGGAGCCGAAAATATCGTCTAAGTTGATATCTCCAAATCCACCAAAACCGCCGTAACCACCGCCCCCGCCATAACCGGCAGAAGCATCGAACGCCGCATGGCCGTATGCGTCGTACTTGCGCTTTGAATCGCTGTCCGACAGCACTTGATACGCTTCGTTAATCTCTTTAAACTTTTGTTCGGCATCGGCTTTACCCTGATTGGCATCGGGATGGTGTTCCTTTGCCAACCGCCTGTATGCTTTTTTTATTTCGTCGGGTGAGGCGGACTTGTCGACCCCCAGCACCTCGTAATAATCTCTCTTTTCTGCCACAAAAACACCCCTTATTTTATATTGTAAACATCACATTTCCCCGTCCGATCAAACGGACAGGGAATGTTTGTTTACCTCACTGTGTTTTTATTTTACTTCTTCGTATTCAGCATCGACTACGTTGTCGTCTTTTGGACCTGCTCCCGCACCGGGATCAAACCCTTGGCCGTCAGTCGGGCCCTGCTGGTTGGCCTGCTGATAGACTTTTCCAAACACTTCGTAGGACATGGTGGACAGAGTCTCTGTCGCCTCTTTAATTTTGTCGTTATCCGTTCCACCAAGAGCTTCTCTAACCTTCGCAATTTCCCCTTCCAGCTTGGATTTATCATCTGCCGAAACTTTGTCGCCCAAGTCTTTAATGGTCTTTTCGGTCTGATAGATCAGGCTGTCTGCATTGTTGCGAATTTCAATTTGCTCTTTTTGCTTTTTATCTTCTTGTGCAAACTGCTCTGCTTCCTTTACGGCTTTATCGATTTCATCATCCGACAAGTTGGTGGATGCAGTGATGGTTACCTTTTGCTGGTTACCCGTTCCCAAATCTTTTGCAGAAACGTGTACAATGCCGTTTGCATCGATATCAAACGTTACTTCAATTTGGGGCACGCCACGGGGCGCTGCGGGAATACCCGACAGGGTGAACCGACCTAAGGTTTTGTTGGCACTGGCCATCTCACGCTCGCCCTGCAACACGTGAATGTCCACGCTGGTCTGGCCGTCTGCTGCGGTGGAGAACACTTGGCTCTTCTTAGTGGGGATGGTTGTGTTGCGCTCAATCAAGCGGGTGAACACACCGCCCAACGTCTCAATTCCTAAGGAAAGGGGTGTGACGTCTAACAACAGCACGTCTTTAACATCTCCGCCCAGCACGCCAGCTTGAATTGCTGCACCTGCAGCCACACACTCGTCGGGGTTAATACCCTTGTACGGATCTTTACCCGTTATGCTCTTAACCATTGTCTGTACAGCGGGTATGCGGGTGGAACCGCCCACCAGCACCACTTTTGCAATGTCGTCTGCCGAAACGCCAGCATCCTTCATAGCTTGGCGAGTAGGGCCTGCTGTTGCTTCCACTAAGCTGGATGTGAGTTCATCAAACTTTGCACGGGTTAAGGATAAATCCATATGTCTTGGGCCGTCAGCGCCCTGGGTGATGAAGGGCAGGTTGATAGCTGCTGTCATTACGCCTGAGAGCTCTATCTTTGCCTTTTCTGCCGCTTCTTTTAAGCGCTGCATAGCCATTTTATCTTTGGAGAGGTCGATGCCGTCTGTCTTTTTAAATTCGGCAACCAGCCATTCCATCACTTTTTCATCGAAGTCGTCTCCGCCCAAGCGGTTGTTGCCGTTGGTGGCTAATACTTCAATGACGTTGTCGCCAATTTCTAAGATGGATACGTCGAAGGTTCCGCCGCCCAAGTCATAGACCAGAATCTTTTCGTCGTTGTCTTTATCCAGGCCGTAGGCTAGGGATGCTGCCGTTGGCTCGTTGATGATGCGCAGCACCTCTAAGCCCGCAATTTTACCTGCGTCCTTAGTTGCTTGGCGCTGGGCGTCCGAGAAGTATGCGGGAACGGTGATAACCGCCTGGGTGATCGTCTGTCCCAGATAACTCTCTGCATCGCTCTTGAGCTTTTGCAGAATCATTGCCGAGATCTCTTGGGGGGTGTAGTCCTTGTTGTCGATCTTCACCTTTCTGTCCGTACCCATATCTCTCTTGATGGAGATCACTGTGTTGTCGGGATTGGTGATCGCCTGACGTTTGGCAATTTGGCCCACCAGCCGCTCTCCGGTTTTGGAAAATGCAACCACCGAGGGGGTTGTTCTCGCACCCTCCGGATTGGGGATGACAACAGGCTCTCCGCCTTCCATCACCGCAACACAGGAATTTGTTGTTCCTAAATCAATGCCTATAATTTTTCCCATTTTTTATTTCCTCCAGTTTCACTTACTAATTATTTAACTGCTCACTTTTACAACAGCATGTCTTAAAACCTTTTCACCCATCATATACCCTTTGTTAAACACATCCAGCACCACGTTGGGTTCCACACCCTCTGCCTCTTCCTGCATGGCTGCGTTGTGGAGGTTCGGGTCAAACTCTTTACCCTGTGCCTCAATTTCACTGAGCCCCATGCCTTCGAAAATTCCCTTGAGCTGGCGGTATACCATGACAATTCCCTTGGCAAATCCGTCGTTTTCATCTGCATTTTCGATGGCACGTTCAAAGTTATCCATCACGGGCAACAGGGCTTCAACCGTCTCCCCTCTGCCGTTTGCAAACGCCTCAGACACGGCCAGTTGGTTCCTTCTGCGGTAGTTTTCAAAATCTGCCCGCTCTCGCTTTAAATCCAGCAGGAGTTCGTCGCCCTTTGCTGCCATCTGTTCTATGAGCTTTTGCATCTCCTCCACTTTTTGTGCATCGCCGGACAGTTCCTGAATTTCCGTCTCCTGGACCTCTTGATTCTCCTGCTCTAATACTGTTTCCTTTTCGTTCATTTTGCCTCCTTAATCGTCTGCTATAAAGCTCGACAAGATTGTATTGAGTGAGTTTCCTACACAGTTTAGAATGGCCAGTATTTTGGAATAGTCCATTCGGGTAGGGCCGATTACGCCAAAGGAACCCACACTCATTCCCCCTATTTTATAGGTGGCGGTTACCACCGACATATCTTTTAACTCTTCAAACTCGTTTTCCTTGCCAATGGAGATTGAAAACTCCAAATTCTTTGCTTTGGACAAAAGGGTTTCCAGCATATCTTGGGTTTCCAGCACCTGCAAGAAGTTTCGGGCACGATCCACGTCTTGGTATTCCGGGTAGTTGAAAATGTTTTTGGTACCCGTTAGGATGACATTTTTTTTCGGCCTAGCGTTATTCTGTATATTTTTAATGAGAGAATTGAGAAACTCCCTCTTGAGTTTGAACTCTTCTAAAATCGGCTCTATGGCATATAGGTTTGCTTCGGACAACCGCTTGTCGTAGGAGAGGTCGGTGAGCATGTTGGACAGCATATCCAGATTACGCTGTGCGATGCCCGGAGGAACGTTTAAGCAAACTTCCTCCACCAAACCCGTATTCGTTACAATGAGTAACAATACTTTAGTTTCGGTAATTTTAACCAGTTGTATACGCTTGATCTCAATGGAATCCAACTGGGGGGTGAGCACCATTGCAATTTGCTCGGTTGCACTGGATATCGCCTGTGCAGTCTGCTCAATGATATCTTCTAAAATGCCGATGTGCGCATCGTAGTGGTTTTTAATAGACCCTGCCTCGGCATCGGACAACCGCTGCACCTGCATCAATCGATCCACATACAGCCGATACGCTCTGTCCGAGGGAATCCGTCCGGCAGAGGTGTGGGGTTGTTCCAAGAAACCCAACTCCTCCAGATCGGCCATTTCGTTGCGGATGGTGGCCGAACTCAGTTCCATGCCTGGTTTTTTGGAAATTGTGCGGGAGCCCACGGGAATACCTGTTGAAATATAATCGTCAATGATGGTTGCTAAGATTGAAAGTTTTCGCGATCCAATATCCATATGACTCCCTCCGCCCTGTTTGTTAGCACTCTTTAAAGGTGAGTGCTAACACCATGTAATAAAAATAACATCTTTTTCTCGATTAGTCAATATATTTTTATGAAAAATTTTTGAATGTTATGTGACAAGCTAATAGACAGAATTCGATGAGAAACGGAGAAGAAAAAAGGATAATAGCCGTCCCTAGCATGGGGCTATTACAAAAATAGTCTCTATCAGTTGGGAGTACACCGTTTGTCGCTACACTCCTACTATTTATTATAGTATGATGGGGTATTGTTGTCCACGTCAAACAATAAAACCAGTTGATTTTGCAAATTAAACCCTTTGAGGGTTGGGTATATGCCCCATTCGTCCCGGGTAATCAGTTCGTATGCGCATGCTTTTTCAATGGCTGCTGCGTACATTTCTTGGAAATTTGCCGAAAACTTTTCCTTATATTCTGCAAACCGTATGCCGTTGTTTAACCGCAGGCGCAGCATCATAAATTCAAACTCGAGGTCATCCACGGTTTTTGCAACAACATCGTTGGGATACTGAGACATGTCTTTTAAGTGATGAAACCGAATGCCGTTGCAATAAGAGTGTGCACTCAATCCCAAACCCAAATAATTCTCTCCCGTCCAATACTTTGTGTTGTGCCTGGACGTATACCCTGCTCTTGCAAAGTTGGATACTTCGTATTGGCAAATGCCATGACTGTTCAGGGTGTACACGGCAGTTTCATACATCTCTCGCTCTTCTTCATCAGCAGGATACGTGAAATCCATAGCAGCGATGGGGGTATTTTCTTCAATCTTTAAGCTATAAACCGAAACGTGCTCCAGATCCGACACTGCCTTGAGAGAATCTAACACATCCCTCAAACCTTGCCCCGGCAGACCGATCATCACATCCGCACTGATGTTTACAAACCCCGCATCCCGTCCCCAATCGATGGTTTGCAGAAAATCATAGGGGGTGTGCAGCCGACCGATGGATTTTAAAATCGTCTCGTTCATGGACTGCATACCCACCGACAACCTGTTCACCCCAAGGTTGTTTAATTTTATCAGCTTGAGTCTGTCCACAGCAGCAGGGTTCACCTCCACAGTGACCTCTGCACCATTAACAATCTTGTAGTGCTTGCGGATGGCTTCAAAAATCCGCTCAAACTGTTGAACACTGAGCAGCGAAGGCGTTCCCCCGCCAAAGTAAACCGTATCAAAAATAAGTTCACTCGTAAAATACTCACTTGGGTTTTCAATTTCCCCTAGCAGCTTATTAATATATTCATCTGCACCTTGGTCTATTGGATACGAACAAAAATCACAGTACAGACATTTTTTGATACAAAAGGGGATGTGAATGTATAACCCGTTCATCAATCCATCTTCAAAACGGACATAAACGCTTCGGAGGGAACTTCCACACTGCCCACCTGTCTCATGCGCTTCTTGCCCTCTTTTTGCTTTTCAAGCAACTTCTTTTTCCTTGTGATGTCTCCCCCGTAACACTTGGCCAGCACGTCCTTTCGCAGAGCCTTCACGGTCTCCCGGGCGATAACCCTGCCCCCGATTGCCGCTTGAATGGGTATTTCAAACATCTGGCGGGGTATGGCTTCCTTTAACTTCTCGGCAATCATTCTGCCCCGGGAATACGCCCTGTCCTTGTGTACGATGAGGGAAAGTGCATCGCAAATGTCCCCGTTGAGCAGGATATCCAGCTTCACCAAATCGCTTCGAACGTATCCGGTTATTTCGTAGTCCAAACTGGCGTAACCTCTGGTTCGAGATTTTAACATATCGAAGAAGTCGTAGACAATTTCGTTGAGGGGCAGATCGTAGTGCAAGAGCACTCTTGTTGCCTCCAAATACTCCATGTTTTTAAATACTCCCCGCTTTTCCTGACACAGTTCCATCACCGCACCCACGTAATTGTCGGGGGTGAAGATGGATGCCTTGGCGATGGGTTCTTCCATGTACTCAATATCCGTCACATCGGGCAGGTTTGTAGGGTTATCCACATCGATGGTGGTGCCGTCTGTTTTAATTACCTTATAATTAACGCTTGGCGCTGTTGTCACCAAATCTAAATCAAACTCACGCTCCAACCGCTCCTGAATGACTTCCATGTGTAAAAGCCCCAAGAATCCGCAGCGGAAGCCAAACCCCAGTGCAATGGAGGTATCTGGTTCGTAGAGCAGGGAGGCATCGTTGAGTTGCAGCCTCTCCAAAGCATCCCGCAAATCGTCGTACCTGGCCCCATCGGCGGGAAAGATTCCGCAAAACACCATGGACAACGCTTTTTTATAACCCGGCAGTGGCTCTGTGGTGCCGTTTTTAGAATAGGTGATGGTATCACCCACCCGGGTATCCGCAACGTTTTTCACGCTGGCGGCAATGTAACCCACGTCTCCTGCACACAGCTTTTGGGTGGCCAGCATGTTGGGGGTAAAGATACCCACTTCGGTGGCCTCAAAGCTTTTACCCGTCTGCATAAACTTAATGCCCGTTCCGCAGCCCACTTCGCCATCGAACACCCGGACGTAACTAATCGCTCCCTTGTAGTTGTCGTAGAAGGAGTCAAACACCAAGGCCTTGAGTGGTGCGTTCACATCTCCCTTGGGGGGGGGCAGGTATTTCACCACTGCGCGCAGTACGTCCTCTATGCCAATCCCCTCTTTGGCGCTGATCCTGGGGGCGTATTCGGTATCCAACCCCAACACGTCCTCAATTTCCTTGCAAGCTTCCTCCACGTCTGCCGAGGGTAAGTCGATTTTATTGATAACGGGCAGTATCTCTAAGTTGTTGTCCAACGCCAAGTATACGTTGGCAAGGGTTTGGGCCTCAATACCCTGGGTAGCGTCTACCACCAGAATGGCACCCTCGCAGGCCGCCAAGCTTCGTGAAACTTCGTAGGTGAAATCCACGTGGCCGGGGGTGTCGATTAAATTGAGTTCATAGGTTTGCCCGTCCTGTTCGTAGAGCATTTTCACCGCCTGAGATTTAATGGTGATTCCCCGCTCCTGCTCCAAATCCATGGTGTCCAGCAACTGTCCCCGCATATCCCGAAGTGCCACCGTCTTGGTAGTTTCGATCAGCCTGTCCGCTAAGGTGGACTTTCCATGGTCTATATGGGCAATAATACAAAAATTTCGTATGTTCTTTTGATCCATCAACTGCTCCGTTTCACTATTCCATAATATAAGCTATTATAATAAT
This sequence comes from uncultured Clostridia bacterium, assembly GCA_964453645.1. Classification (GTDB taxonomy): domain Bacteria; phylum Bacillota; class Clostridia; order Christensenellales; family JAWKQI01; genus CAYVRJ01. Next base: position 135,079 of record CAYVRJ010000003.1, on the reverse strand, counting down.
ATTTGCTGCAATTGGCAAGGAAAAAAGAAAAAGTATAAAATGGATATATGAACAATATTCTAATATTATTGACTATATTGCCGAATTATGTTATAAAATATAATTGATTAGACATACTTTAACTGACTTGTGCGTATGGTGAGGAATGAACAAATTAACAGAACACAAAAAGAAAAGGGAAGGTGAGAGATACCGCATCATCATCTCTCATGTGAACGACATCCGGCGAACGCCCAAATCTTTTACTTTGAGGCCTGCTATTTTTATTGCCCTCGCCACTGCGTGTATGTTGGGGTTGGTGGTGTTCTTCATTGCAACGGTCTATCTCATGGCAGACGTTTCTGCCATCTCCCAAGCCTATGAAAAGACCCAAACTGAAAATGCCACCATGAAAAAAGATTTAATAGCCAAGGAATCGGTTCTCGACGCCCTTCGGGGAAATGCCGACTTAACTTCCAACGCACTCACTGTCACCTATGAGCAACTGGAAGCCATTAAAGAAGAGATGGACGTCGCCAGGGCAGAGGAATACGACAGGGGGTACTACACGGCTCTTGAGAGTTTGGATTTAAAGCCCCCCGAATTCGTTGCGGGTAAAGTGGAGTTGGTGGACTGGTTTAAGGATGGCTCCTCCATCTATAAACGGGGTACCAAAGCTGTCCTCATCGATATCGCTACCGGACTTCGGTTTAACGTTTACCGCATGGGTGGGGATTTTCACGGGGATTCCGAACCCCTCACTAAGGAAGACACCGACATCTTCAAACAAATCGTGGGCGAATGGACGTGGGATCGGCGTCCCATGTGGCTGCAAATTGGGAACAGATATTTTGCTGTATCCATTAACTGTATGCCCCACTTGGCCCAGACGATTAAGGACAATAATTTCAACGGACATCTCTGCATCCACTTCTATAAGAGTAAGGTGCACGAGACCAGCGCCGAATGCCCCCGGCACCAGACTGCTGTGAAATATGCTTATAATTTTGGCAACAACATAGATTAATTTTTGGAGGTTAAGGAAATGGCACTAACTAAAAATACGAAAATCACCGAGGCAACCGAACTTTTTTTGCCCGCAGGTGCAGTATTTCGCGGAGATTTTGAGACAGACGGCAATGCCCGGATTGAAGGAACTATTATTGGCAATGTAAATGTAAAGAGCGGAGACATTCTCTTTGGCGTTAAATCTAAGGTGGACGGCGACGTGTGTGCTATAAACATCACCACAGGGGGAATTATTAACGGCAACATCACCTCTGGCGGTCTTTTCGAGGTGCAATCGGGGGCAAGCATTATTGGCGATGTGGTTGCCAATGCAATGATTGTCGAAGAAAATGCTCACTATCAGGGTAACGTGCAGATTGGCATTAAAGATGCAAAGCTTCTAAGCTCCAAACAGCAACTGCTGGAATCCGACAAATTGGATTATTAATCAAAAACAAACGTTTCTGGAATTAAAAAACAACCGCGTACTTGCGGTTGTTTTTTATTACTTTATTTCAAATTTTATATATCCGTTCCGTATGCTTCATTCATTAATTTATCGATCACTTCTACCAAGTGTACGATATCAGGCTTGGACAACTGCTCGTCTGCGCCCAGCTCAACACCCTTTCGATACATATCCTGATTGATGAGGGAAGAGAATACGATGACGGGCAGATATTTTAAGTGCCGATCTCCCTTGATGAGCTTTAAGAGCCTGTGCCCATCCATTCTGGGCATTTCAATATCGGTTATCACCAACGAAATATGCTTTTCCATGTCGTCCTTGTCCTTTATGGTCTGCAAGTAATCCCACAGGGCTTGGCCGTCGTCAAACTTTTTAATGTTTGAATATCCCGCCCGTGTGAGGCTTTCCACAATGAGTTTGGAGAGCAGAATAGAATCTTCTGCAATGGCAATGGGTCTCTTGTCGTTCACACGAATGCCCATGGAGTCGATGGAATCTGCAACAATGCTGGTCTTTGGAGAAATATCCGATACGATTTTTTCAAAATCTAAAATGGTGATGAGCCTGTTTTCAAATTGCGCAATGCCTGTTGCAATGCCGTCGTCATCGCCATAAATGGTTTTTTCGGGTTTTTGAATGTCTTCCCAGGAGATTCTATCTATGCCAACAACAGTGTGCACCCGAAATGCCACTGTCATCATATTAAAGTTGGTAACGATAAAAAGCGTCTTGTCATCGGGGCTGGTGGGTATGTTTAAATACTTGGGTAAGTTGATCACAGTAATTACAACGTCTCTTGGTTTAAACACTCCCTCCACGGCGGGGTGAGATCTTGGCATTGGCATGATTGGCTCAGGAATGAGTATTTCCCTCACCTTTGCTACGTTAATGCCAAACGTGTTATGTCCTATGGTGAACTCCATGAGTTCGATTTCGTTGGTGCCTGATTCAAGAAGTATTTCGTTTCTTTCGTTTTTAGCCATAATTCACCTCGTAAAAATTCGCCTCACCGTAAGTATTTACAATTGCCATAAATTTATTATAACATGGGAATGAATAAATTCAAGTATTAATACAAAAAAAAGAGCCTTATACTTCTGATAAGGCTTGAGGATTTTTGATTCATTGGCAATTATTTATTTCGTTTCGATGTGTTTATTATAGTCCCAACCCTCAAAATTTAAAATAGTTTATTTCACACAATGTATGCGATATTTTATTGTTATCATCCCATCTGCGGCAGGCCAGATTTTAGAACTGTTTGATATTTTTTGCTGTGCACAATTATAATCAAAATTTTTTCTCAACTGTTTAAAATTTTTAACAATTCAGCAGTGACCTCTGTTGTTTTTAAAAAACTTTCGTCCTGTGTCAAATCTTTTGTGCGCTTGCCCATCTTTAAAAATTGTTTAACACTGCCCTCAAGTTCTTCTGCCAATTGGGGAAGATGGAGGGAGTGTTTGAGCATCATAGCACAGCTTAAAACGGTTGCAAGAGGGTTTGCAAGGTTCTTCCCCGCTATGTCGGGTGCAGAGCCGTGTGCAGGTTCATAAAGCCCCAGAGTGCCCTCGTTTAAGCTGGCCGAGGGCAGCATGCCGATGGAGCCGGAGAGCACCGCTGCTTCGTCGGACAAAATATCTCCAAACATGTTAGAGGTGAGCAGTACGTCAAACTGAGAGGGATCTTTGATGAGCTGCATGGCAGCGTTGTCCACCAGCATGTGGGAGAGTTCCACTTGGGGGTATTGTTTTGCAACGCAGTCCACAACTTCCCGCCAAAGTTTGGAGGTGGTGAGTACGTTTGCTTTGTCCACGCTGACCACCTTTTTTCTCCTGCTTTTGGCTAGTTCAAAGGCTTTGATTGCAATTCTTTCCACTTCTCCCTCGCTGTACGACTCGGTGTCATAGGCGCTATCTCCTTCCCGTTTGCGGTCTCCGTAATAGATTCCGCCGTTCAGCTCCCGCACCACCACCATGTCAATGCCTTTTTGTGCAATTTCACTCTTTAGGGGACATGCGGAAATCAACTCTTCGTAGAGGTACACCGGGCGGAGGTTGCAATACAAGTTGAGTTCGGAGCGAATCTTGAGCAGTGCCCACTCGGGGCGAAGGGGTGCGTTGTCCCACTTCTGTCCCCCCACCGCACCCAGCAAGATGGCCGAGCACTTCTTAGCTTGCGCTAATGTTTCATCTGTCAAAGGTGTACCGTAAACATCGATGGAGCATCCGCCCATGGAGAGTTCCACAAATTCAGCTTGCACACTATGTTTTTCAAACAAAACTTTCAGTATGGTATAGGCGCTTTCAACGATTTCGGGGCCGATTCCATCCCCTCGGATGAGACCGATTTTCAAACTCATACGTCACCTCCAATGCTGCTGAGCAGACCACCTGCGGCAATGATATTTTTTATAAATTCGGGGAATGGTGGCGTTGTATATTCCTTATTTCCACACACAATCACTCCCTTTTCTAAATCGATGGACAACGTATCTCCATCGGATAGTTCCGTTAAGTCGCACTCCAAAATGGGCAGCCCAATGTTGATGGCGTTGCGGTAAAATATCCGGGCAAAACTCTTTGCCACGATGCAGGAAATGCCACTCTCCTTGATGGCGATGGGTGCGTGTTCCCGGGAGGAACCGCAGCCGAAGTTTTCCCCCGCAACCAAAATGTCCCCCGGACGAACCTTGTTTACAAATTCGGTATCGATGTCCTCCATACAGTGGTCCTTCCACTCAGCCCTCGGCAGGTTTAAATGCCTAGCTGGGATGATGACGTCTGTGTCGATGTTGTCCCCGTATTTATGTATTGTACCTGTTATTTTCATACGAACCTTCCCCCTATAGATTATTTGGATCGGTGACATATCCTGTCACTGCACTGGCGGCGCAGACAGCTGGACTTGCAAGGTATACCTTAGAAGTCTTATGCCCCATTCTGCCCACAAAGTTTCGGTTGGTGGAAGCCACGCACACTTCGTTTTCCGCAAGAATCCCCATGTGCCCGCCCAGACAAGGGCCGCAGGTGGGCGTGGATACGCTGCACCCGGAGTTGATAAAGGTTTCTAACAAACCTTCCTTCATGGCCGTTAAGTAAATCTCTTGGGTTGCGGGGATGACAATGGCACGAACGCCCTTGGCAACACGCTTGTCTTTTAATATTTCTGCCGCCATGCGCAAATCTTCCATTCTTCCGTTGGTGCACGAACCAATCACCACTTGGTGCACTGGAGTCTCTTCGATCTCCCGAGCTAAAACGGTATTGCTGGGTAAAAAGGGTTTGGAAACGGTGGGATAGAGTTTGTCTAAATCAATTTCAATGGTTTGTTCGTACTCTGCCCCCTCGTCGGCCACTGCTGGCACATAGGCCCTGTTGACCCTACCCGTCAAATATTCCCTTGTCTTTTCGTCAAAGGGGAATATGCCGTTTTTTGCACCCGCTTCGATGGCCATATTCGCCATGGCAAACCGATCGTCCATGGAGAGCACGTGGATATCCCCAAAGAATTCCAAGGAGGAATACAGTGCACCATCCACTCCAATGCGACCGATCAAGTGAAGAATTACGTCTTTACCCGAAACATACTCGTTGAGTGCACCTTTGAGCACCACCCGAATGGCTTTGGGCACCTTAAACCAAGCAACACCCTTTGCCATACCGTAGGCCATGTCGGTGGAACCGATGCCCGTTCCAAAGGCGTTGAGTGCGCCGTAGGTACAGGTGTGGGAATCTGCCCCGATGATCAACTCCCCGGGGGCGATCAGCCCCTTTTCGGGCAGCAGTGCGTGTTCCACACCCATTTCTCCCACGTCGAAAAAATTTGTAATGTTGTGTTTTATTGCAAAATCCCGCACGGTGGCGCAGAGCTGTGCGGACTGAATGTCCTTGCAGGGTGTGAAGTGATCCAACACCAGCGCAATTTTATCCTTATCAAAAACTTGATCAATGCCAAAGGCTTTCAGTTCGTTGATGGCCACGGGGGATGTGATGTCGTTGCCTAAAACCAGGTCCAGATTTGCATTGATCAACTCCCCTGGTTTCACATGCTCCCTCCCGCAGTGGCGGGCTAATATTTTTTGTGTCATTGTTTGCATTTATTTCACCTCTGATAATAACATATATTCGATGGAGTCGGACAACGCCATGAAGCTTGCTTCGATGATATCCGCACTCACCCCCACCGTCGTCCAGGTGTTCACCCCGTCGGTAGATTCGATGAGCACCCGCACAACAGCATCTGTGCCCACCTTCGTATCCAGCACCCGCACTTTAAAGTCGATGAGGCGCATGTGCTCCAAGCAGGGATAAAACGTGGTGAGTGCCGATCGCAAGGCCTTGTCCATGGCGTTTACCGGGCCTAACCCCTCGGCACAGGACAGCTCGTACTGATCTCCAACAGAAATTTTTACAACAGCCATAGCCGAAGTGCCCTTTTTTGCTGGCTGTTCGTTGATAATTTTAAAGTTGATGAGGGAGTAGAAGGGCGGATACTGAAACAACAGCTTGCGGGCCAACACGATAAAACTTGCATCTGATGCTTCGTAAGCAAAACCCTGTCTCTCTCGCTGCTTGATCTCGAAGAGCAGTTCTTCTGCCTGTTTGGCGCTAATTTCGGGGAAAACCTCCGATAGTTTGGAAAACAGGGTGGATTTCCCCGCCATTTCTGAAACCAGTATTTTCCTCTCATTACCCACCAACTTGGGATTGACGTGCTCAAAGGAAGCTGAATTTTTCAGCACCCCTGCGGCGTGCATACCCGCCTTGTGGGCAAATGCACTCTTTCCAACATAGGGCATGTTGTGGGGCAGATACACGTTGGAAATTTCGCTCAAGTAGCGCACAGCACCTGTGAGCCTGCCCAAGCACTCTTCGGGGATGCACGGAACGCCCAACTTTAGCTGCAAATTGGGGATGATGGCGGAAAGAGATGCGTTGCCGCACCGCTCCCCCATGCCCAGCAATGTCCCTTGAATGTGCCGTGCTCCGGCCGTATAGGCCATGATGGAGTTGGCAACGGCCATGCCACAGTCGTCGTGGGCGTGTATGCCGATCACCGCACTGGGAAACTGTTTGACCACTTCCTCAGTGATTTCAAATATTTCCTGCGGAAAGGTAGCTCCGTTGGTGTCGCACAGGCAGAGGATTTGCGCCCCTGCCCCATGGGCATGGGATAGCGTTTCCATGGCATACCCTTTGTCTAACTTGTAGCCGTCAAAAAAGTGCTCGGCATCAAAGATTACATCCACACCCTTTTTACATATAAGGGAAACCGAATCGGCAATCATGGAGAGATTCTCTTCCCTGCTGGTCTTGAGTATCTCGTCCACATGCATCACCGATGCCTTGCCAAAGAGTGCAACAGTGCCAACCCCCGTGTTTAGGGTGGTGAGCAGCCCTTCGTCCTCCTCCGCCACTGTGTCTTTGCGGCGAGTGGCGCAAAAAGCCACACACCTTGCGTTTTTCATTGCTATGTTTTCAAACAGAGCAATGTCTTTGGGGTTGGAATAGGGATTTCCTGCCTCAATATAATGAATGGCCAAACTATCCAGCATTGCCGCAATGTGCAACTTGTCGGACAGCGAGTAGGTGATTCCCTCCGCCTGTGCCCCATCCCGCAAGGTGGTGTCTAGGATTGTCACAGGGTCATATTCCCTTTGCGACGTTTGCGCTCTCATTTTTTATGCTCCATTCCGCCATAATCTTGTTTACGCCGTTGATATATGCCTTAATGCTGGCCTCCACTACGTCGGTGGAAATGCCCCTGCCGTTTACGCAGATACCCTCGTAGGAGAGTTTTACCACCGCTTCGCCCAGTGCGTCGTTGCCCTCTGTCACCGAGTGCAGCGCATACTCTTCCAGCACAAAATCTTTCTTGGCAATCACATTGATTGCGTTAAATGCAGCATCAATGGGTCCATCTCCAATGGCAACTTGTTCTGTCTCCGCACCCTCCAGCGTCAGTTTAATTAATGCAGTGGAAGTAATGGTGTTGCCGCTGTTGATCACAAACCGCACCAAGGAATAGGCATCGGGAATGGTTAACTCACGGTTGTTCATCAGCGCCAGCAAATCCTTGTCGGTGATGGATTTCTTTTTGTCCGCCAACACCTTAAAGCTGTTAAACAACTCTTCCAGTTCCTCGGCGGCTAAGGTATATCCTAAATCCAATAATCGCTGCTGCAATGCGTGTTTCCCCGAGTGTTTACCCAACACCATAGCGTTGGAGGGAATGCCCACCGATTCGGGGGTCATAATTTCATACGTAGAGGGGTGCTGTGCCACGCCGTGCTGGTGAATGCCCGATTCGTGGGCAAAGGCGTTGGAGCCGATTACCGCCTTGTTGGGAGGTGGATTGATACCCGTGATGCTGTAGACCAATCTGCTTGCGGGATAGATTTGCTTGGTATCGATTCTGGGGGCTACACTGTAGAAGTCACTCCGGGTCTTTAACGCCATGACAACCTCTTCCAACGCACAGTTGCCCGCACGCTCCCCGATTCCGTTCACTGTACACTCGATCTGCCGTGCACCCGCTGCAACGGCCCCCACCGAATTGGCAACCGCCATGCCCAAATCGTTGTGGCAGTGGACGGAGACGATGGTGTTTTCAATTCCCTCCACGTGCTGCATCAAATAGTTGATCAAGCCGTACATTTCGGTGGGGGTGGCATACCCCACGGTATCGGGCACATTAATGACGTTTGCTCCCGCTTTGATTACGCTGCTGTACACTTTAGCCAAGAAATCCCAATCGCTGCGAAAGGCATCTTCTGCCGAAAATTCCACGTCACCGCACAAATTTTTGGCATAGGAAACCATCTCCACAGCCAGTTCTAACACTCGCTCGGGAGACATTTTTAACTTATACTCCATGTGCAGTTTTGAAGTTGCTAAAAACGTGTGTATTCTAGGGGATACAGCACCTTTTAATGCTTCGTAGGAAGCATCAATATCTTTTTTTGTTGCTCTTGATAAACTTGCGACAGTACAATCTTTGACGATCCCTGCAACGGTTTTCACCGCTTCAAAGTCTCCGGGAGAGGCCACGGCAAAACCAGCCTCGATGACATCGACCTTCAGTTGCTCTAATTTTTTGGTAACCTCAATCTTTTCGTTTAAGTTCATGGAACAGCCTGGCGACTGCTCACCATCTCTTAAAGTGGTATCGAATATATAAATTTGTTTCATACTAAATAACCTCGTATTACATTATTCTCGCCCACACTCCTTTTCATCCCTTTTGAGCAGGGCGACTGCATGGGGCAACGCATCCATAACGGTCTCAAGATTTTCCAGAACCGCTTTGGGACTGCCCGGCAGATTTAAAATTATTGTATTTTTACAGATTCCGCATATCCCACGAGATAAAATCGCATTGGGGGTATGCTTCATTCCGCTTATTCTCATCATCTCCCCGAACCCGGGGAGCTCAAGTCGAAGAATGTCTCTGGTGGCTTCAGGAGTAACGTCTCTTTTTGTTATGCCTGTTCCACCTGTTGTTAAAATGAGGTCTAGCCCTTCTTCACTCCAGGAAAGAAGGGTATTGGAAATAAGCTTCCGATCGTCGGGAAGTATTTCGTATTTTATAACTTCTGCATTTATTTTCTTGATTGTTTCTTTAATGACTTCACCGCTCTTATCTTCCCGCTCCCCGGCAAAACCTTTGTCGGACAGGGTGAGCACCCCTGCGGAAATCTTGGGATACACAGTTATTTTTGTACCGACAGTCAGCGTGCCGCCCCGCAGCACCTTTGCAAACAAACCCCTCTTGGGCATGATGCAGTCTCCGGTTTGCTTCTTGATCTCGCAACCCCCATGGCACTCTTTGCCAATCTGGGTGATCTCCACCACAACGTCGCCCAAACGCAGGACATCGCCAATTTTTATTTTCTCCAAGTCTAACCCTTGGGTGGTAATGTTCTCGGCAAAGGCACCGGGTTTGATATCAAACCCTTTTTCGTTGTACTGCTCAATGGCTTCAAAATCCAACAGGCTGATTTGGCGGTGCCAATCCCCCCTGTGGGCATCGTCCACGATTCCGTAGTTGAACATAACTTCACATGAAGGTACTGGTTTTTTCACGGTACCCTTTTTTTCAGATATATTGATGGAATATATCTTAGCCATGCTCTCCTCCAAAATCAGATTTTCCCCCGGATTTTGCAACCAAGGAAATTTGGCCCATTTCCATTGTCTTGTCGTGAGCCTTACACATGTCGTAAATGGTGAGTAGTCCCACACTTGCCGCAGTCAGCGCTTCCATTTCTGCGCCCGTCTTACCCGTTGTGGTGACGGTAACCCGAATTGTTATGCTGCTTGCGTTCACTTCGAATGCAATATCAACACCCTCCAGTGGGATGTTGTGACACATTGGGATGATGGACGACGTATTCTTCGCCGCCATAATCGCTGCCACCTGGGCTACCCCCAGCACGTCCCCCTTCTTAACCCCCATGGCCTTGATGAGGGATATGGTTTCCTGCTGCATGGATATTTTTCCGGTGGCGATCGCCTTGCGAACGGTGATCTTCTTTTCGCTTATATCCACCATTTTGCCCCTGCCGGATTCATCAAAATGTGTAAAGCTCATCCGCCCACCTCGTTCATGTTGCGCAAAAGTGCATTCGTCTCAAAGTTGTGGCTTGCAGGTTTTTTCCTGAGCACCAACTGTAAACTTTCATCAATGCCTTTTGCGTCTTTTAACTTCGTGTACTGCCGAATATCCACTGTGTCACTGGAATTCAGGCAAGGTATCAACTGGCCTGTGGAAGTCAACCGTATGCGGTTGCACCGGGCACAAAAGCTGTGGGACATGGCCGAAATAAAGCCAATTTTGCCTGCGTAGCCCTCTTTTGCATAATACTTTGCAGGGCCTGCAAAAACATCCTCTGCCTCGTGCAGTCCATCTATATGATTTATTATATCACAGGTACTCACATAAGCGCCAGTAAAATTTTTTCCTTCTCCCAAAGGCATCAATTCAATGAAGCGAAGGTATATCTGTTTATCCTTAATTAAGGCCATAAACGCATCCAGTTCACTCAACACACTCTTGGTTGCCACGCAGTTAATCTTTACAACGGGTATGTTTGCCAAAAGTGCGGCATGAAGGCCGTCTAGCGCTTGCTGTACATCTCCGCCCCGGGTGATTTGGGCGTATCGCTCCCGGTCTAAGGTATCTAAACTTAAATTGATGGAGTGAAGCCCCGCATCTGATAATTGCTTTGCGTATTTGGGCAGCAAAATGCCGTTGGTGGTTAGGTTCACTTCCCGAATGCCCTTTGTTGCAACGCAATTCTTAACAAACTCCGTCACTCCCCTGCGCAGGAGGGGCTCTCCCCCGGTGATGCGCACCTTATCAATTCCGTTTGGACCCAACCGGGAGATGAAAAATAAAATCTCCTCGTAGGTCATAATGTCGCTGTGGTTTTTTAACTGCACCCCGTCCTTTGGCATGCAGTAGCGGCAGCGCAAGTTGCACCGATCGGTGATCGATATGCGGATATAATTTATTGTTCGCCCATATTCATCTACCATGGTTACAACTTCCTTTGAAGCATTCCGTCCGTCTTATACCCGCCCAGTTCGTCCAGCCTTTGCAAAAACTCCGGTTTTTGTACCACTTCAAACAGCGTTTGGATCACAGGTAATTCAAGGTAGGCCGTGGGAATTGCCAAATCGTACTCTTCATCACACACGGGGATAAAGTCCAAACCAAAGGCATTTGCCGCACTCAGCACTCCTAGGGCACAGTCCACGTCGTTAGCAACAGCAGCAGCCGTTGTCATGTGGGTGGTCTCACAGCGGGTATATCCATAGATTCCCGACGGATCGAGTTCCCTTTGCTTTAGCAAATAATCCAGCAGAATTCTCGTGCCCGAACCCGTCTGACGGTTGATGTAGGACACGCCTTTTAATAGCAAATCTTGAACATCGCGAATGCCCTTGGGGTTGCCCTTCTTCACCATAAACCCCTGTGTGCGGGACACGAACTTAAACAGCGCAACGTCTTTTAAATACTTCGTGACGTAGGAGATGTTGTAACTGCCGTCCGTCTCGTTAAGCAGGTGGATGGGCGCAACGTGAGCCTGATGGTTCATAAGGGCCAGTATGCCCCCCATACTTCCCCCGTGGGTGGATGAAATATTACCCATGAAGTCGTTGACAATATCGATCACCGGGTCGTGACTGCCAATCACCACCAAGGTATCATTAATCTTCTCAATGTCCTGCCGAAGGTGAACTGTGACTCTCTCGTTGGCAGAATACCCCTCTGCATTGCGGGGAATCTTCACAATGCCGTTTGCCCGAACCAGAGACGTGAGCATACCCGCTCCCCGGGGCAGGGGTGCAGCAATCAGTCTGTCCCCCACGTTACCCAGCTTCACACGGACGTACTCTTCGCTCTTCACGCCGGACAACACGTTTTTTGAAATCACTGCTTCAACTGTTTGCGGTTTTTTCACCACCTTGCGCGTATAAAAAGACAACAAGGGATAAACAAGTTCTTCCATCACCACGCAGGCGGAAACGGGATATCCCGGCACGCCGATGACGGGTTTGTTTTGGATTGTGCCCACCACGCAGGGTTTACCCGGCTTAATATTTAACCCGTGACACAACACCACTCCCAAGCGCTCCACCACTGTCTTTGTGAAGTCTCTGCTGCCCGCAGAAGAACCTGCGCCAATGAGCACGATGTCGCACTCGGCAACTGCTTGTTTAACCGAAACCTCGATCTTTTCAATTTCATCGGGTACAATGGGATAAACCTTGGATACTCCTCCAAACTCATGAATATATGCGGCAAACATGGAGGAGTTGGACTCCACAATCTTACCCTCGCAAGCCTCTTCATAGGGGGAGATCAGTTCGTTTCCCGTGGGGATAACCCCCACCAACGGCTTCTTCCATACCTCAATTTGGGTGATTCCCCCCGAGAGCAGGGCTCCGATGTCGGGAGGGGTGATCTCCCGGTTTGCGGGGAGCAACAGTTCCCCTTGGGTGATATCTTCCCCCACCGGGCGCACATTTTCAAAAGGGGCAATGGGGCTTGCTATAAACACTTCCCCCTCTATTTGAATGACGTTTTCTATGATGATCACGCTGTCGAACCCTTTTGGAACCTTCTCCCCCGTGTTCACATAGACAAAGTCTTGATTTTCAACTAACTTTAATAGGTTCTTCTCGTTTGCATCCTTTGTTCTTTCTGCCAGCACAGCAATGCCGTCCATGGCCGATGCAGTGTATGAAGGGCTGGAGCGCTGTGCCCACACCGAAGAAGCGCACACCCTACCCAAACAACCCGTGGAATCAATCCATTCAGTGGCCGCAGGAATGGGCAAACGCTCTAGCATAGACAGTGCATGTTCAAGATCCACACTGGATAGGTATATGTTTCTCATGCTCCACCACCTTTAAAATAAAGTGACGTCCACCCGCTCGCCCCTGCGAAGCCCTTCGGTGTTGCGGGGAATGCGGATATAACCATGGGCGTTTAACAGAGTTGCAAACATGCCCGATTTCACCCGAACGGGCTGTGCCGAACCATCGGAACCAAGCGAAACGGGCACAAATTCATCTCTGCCCGCATTGGCGGCATAGTTTTGGTTGAGTACTGCTGTTGTGGTTTTTACTTCTCCCTGCCTGCCCGACAATTGGCAGAGCAAGGGCAGCACCACGATACAAAAGATCATATAGGCCGAGACCGGATGCCCCGGCAGCCCAAACACCGGCTTGCCCCCCACGTCTGCACAGATGGTGGGTTTACCCGGCTTGATGGCAAGGCCGTTGACCATGAGCTTGCCGCTTAGGCTATCGATCACCCTAAGGGTGTAATCCAGTGTACCCACCGAACTTCCCCCCGAGAGAATCACCACGTCACACTGCTCTAATGCTTGCTCCATGGTTTTGCGCAGCAGTTCAAATTCGTCTCGTATGATTCCGAAGTACTTGGATGGGAATCCGCAGGATGTGAGCTTTGCACCGATTGCCGAAGCGTTGACCTCATATACTTTACCCGGGTAAAGTTCCTGGCCGGGGGGGATAATTTCATTACCTGTGGAGATCAGTCCAACGGTTAACGCATCGAACACCTTCACGGTGTTAAGCCCCACTCCCGACAGTGCACCCATGGCAACAGGGGTGAGAGGCGTATCTCTTTTAACCACCACATCACCCCGCCTTATATCCTGGCCTTGTCTCAAAACGTTTTCATAGATACTCAAGCTTTTGTAGATCAGCACGGTATCATCCATGAGCGTTTCGCTGTGTTCCACCATAGCAACGCAATCCGCCCCTTTGGGCAGGCAACCGCCGGTGGGTATTTTTGCGCACTGGCCGGGTTGTATCCCAAAGTCGGGCACTTCCCCCATGGCAACGCAACCCACACATTTTAACATGGCGGGAAAACTCTCCGAAATGCCCACCACATCCTGTGCGCACAGGGCGTAACCGTCCATAGTGGCCCGATCAAAAGGGGGCAGGGATATGGGGCTGACAACATCTTCGCCCACAACAAACCCTGCCGCATCTTCTACCCTTCGCTCAAGGATACGCCTTTTATTTTGAAATGTATCTTTTAGCACCTTCAGTGCCGTTTCAAAGCTTATAACTTCAAGCATCGCTGTTTTTTTGTATTTTCAGCTCATCGCCGGGAGTAATTTCCCCCTGTGCTATGATGTCGCAAAAATACACATTGTTTTTCAGGCTGCACGGAATGTCCTTGCCCGTAATTTCACAGTTGGGATAACACTTTTGTTTAATAGACGTAACCCTAAGTTCGGCACCTCCAACAAAAATGGTGTCTCCCACGGAAATTTCAAGCCTGTCTCCATCGAAATAACCGTCTGCAGCAAAACGCTTTTCACAAAGCCCCAGCACCTTGTCCTCGGGCAGAGCTATTTTGTATTGCAGCGTTAAGTCTGCTTTTGCCGTCTCGGTGAAACTTACAATCTTCATTAAGCTACACTTTGCGCACCCTTACTGATTGCTGTCTCGTTAAGTGGGATCAGGTGAGCTTTTTTCTCCCCCATAATAGTTTTTAAAGCTTCAATCACGTTGGCGGGTAAAACCACCTTTGTCTTTTCGATCACCGCGCCCAGCATGACCATGTTCGCACAGCGCACATTACCCAGCTCGTCTGCAATTTCGTTGCAGGGCACGTAATATACTTCGATGTCCGACCGCTTGCACTTAAGTTCGATGAGCGACGAATTGATAAACAGCTTTCCGCCGGGTTTCACCTTGTTTTCAAAGGCTTCCAAGCTGGGCTGGTTCATAACGATTAACGTATCCGCTTCGGAGACGATGGGGCTTCCCACCATTTCGTCGTCCACCACCACGCTGCAATTGCAAGTACCTCCCCGCATCTCGGGGCCGTAGGCCGGGCACCAAGAAACGCTCTTCTCTTCATACATACCGGCATAGGTGACGAGCTGCCCCATGAGCAACACGCCCTGACCGCCAAAACCCGCAAATATCATTTCGTTTGTCATTTGCTGTCTTCTCCTTTATATACGCCTAAGGGGAATTGAGGGATCATATCGGTTTTTACCCACTCCAACGATTGCAGGGGCGTCATACCCCAGTTTGTGGGACAAGTGGACAAAATCTCCACCATGGAGAACCCTTCCCCGTTGATCTGTGCCTCAAACGCACGCTTGATGGCTGCCTTTGTTTTGTTGACCCCGGCTACGTTGTGCACGCTCGTCCGCGCAATATAGGCGCTGCCCGCAACGGTTGAAAGCATTTCTGCCATTTTTAACGGCATACCGCAGTGCTCCGCTTTTCTGCCATAGGGGGAGGTTGTTGTTGTTTGCCCAACCAGTGTTGTGGGAGCCATCTGTCCGCCCGTCATGCCATAGATGGCATTGTTGATGAATATGGTGGTAATCTTCTCACCTCTGCCGGCAGCGTGAACGATCTCCGCCATGCCGATGGA
Organism: uncultured Clostridia bacterium; assembly: GCA_964453645.1. Taxonomy (GTDB): domain Bacteria; phylum Bacillota; class Clostridia; order Christensenellales; family JAWKQI01; genus CAYVRJ01. The sequence goes on along the minus strand of CAYVRJ010000003.1, from coordinate 119,679 downwards.
TGCCAAGTCACCGTCTCCCTGGTAGGTAAACACCAGGTTGTTCGGGTGTACCCGCTTTACGCCGGTTGCAACGGCAGGTGCTCTGCCGTGAGCTGCCTCTTGCATATCGCAGTTAAAGTATTTGTAGGCAAACACTGCACACCCAACGGGTGCAACGCCCACTGCCTTGTCCCCCATATTCAGCTCCTCGATGCACTCCGCAACCAGCCGGTGCACGATTCCATGGGTACATCCGGGGCAGTAGTGAAAGGGGGTATCGGTTAACATGGAGGTTTTTTTAAACGTTTGTGCCATGTTATTTCACCTCCGCAAGAATTTTCTTTGCTTTTTCAATAATATCTTTAAAGTTGGGAACCACACCGCCCACAGTGCCATAAAACTCAACGGGTTTTTTGCCGTTTACGCACAGGCGAACGTCTTCCACCATTTGCCCCAAACTCATCTCAACGGTGAGGAAGGCTTTGGCGCTATCCGCGCGCTTGGCGATGATGTCTTTGGGGAAAGGCCACAGGGTGATGGGACGAATGAGTCCCGCTTTAATTCCCTCTTCCCGCAAGCGGTTTACGGCCACTTTACATATGCGGGCAGTGGTACCATACGCAACAAATACGATATCCGCATCTTCGCTCTTGTATTCCTCAAACTTCACTTCATCCCGTTCGATGGCCGCATATACTTTTGTCAGCCGAGCGATGACCTCGTTCATCTCTTCGCTCTTAATATACAAAGAGTTGACAACAGCCCTAGGGCGGGATTTATCGGCCCAGCCTGTGGTGGCCCAGTCTTTTTTAGGCAAGTCCCTCTTTTTTGCGGGACGCAGTTCCACCGGTTCCATAATTTGGCCGATCATGCCATCTCCCATAATCATGCAGGGGATGCGATAATAATCTGCTGCTTCAAAAGCTTCCTGCACCAAATCCGTTGCTTCCTGGATGGTGGCAGGGGCATAGACCAGCATTCTGTAGTCTCCGTGGCCTCCGCCCTTCACCGCTTGGAAGTAGTCGGACTGTGCGGGCAGGATGCCCCCCAGCCCTGGGCCCGAACGAACCATGTTCACGATGACGCAGGGAAGTTCGGCACAGGCGATATAAGAGATGCCCTCCTGTTTTAAGCTGATTCCGGGGGAGGAGGAGGATGTCATAACCCTAGCTCCCGCACCGGCAGCGCCGTAAACCATGTTGATGGCAGCGATTTCACTCTCTGCCTGTAAGAAACAGCCGTCCACCTGGGGCATACGGCGGGACATATATTCGGGGATTTCGTTTTGGGGCGTTATGGGATAACCAAAGAAGAATCTGCATCCCGCCTGTATTGCAGCTTCCGAAATGGCTTCGTTGCCCTTCATTAATTTTTTTGCCATACACTTCACCTTTATCTAATAAATTTCAATGACCACGTCGGGGCACATTTTTGCACAAGCACCGCAGGCAATACAGCTTGCTTCATCGATTAACTCCGCCGGGTGATACCCCTTTGCGTTGAGTGCAGTTTTTGATATTTCAATAATTTTCTTGGGACATGCGCTCACGCACAATGAACACCCCTTGCACTCGTCACGTTTAAATTTCGCAACCATAACAAATCACTTCCTTAAAACATAAAATCAATAAATAGGATAACATATTTTTAGCTTTGCTGTCAAAAAAAATATAAAAATTTAAAATAATTATGGATTTTTTTTAAAAAATAAGCTATCATATCACTAGGGGTGTGTTGAAACTTTTTTCAAACACCAAAGAAGGAAGATTGAAATGGAAAAGATACTTTTAAATATTACCAGTGAGCAAACCATTGCAGGTATTTCGGGAGGTGCTCTCAATTTCATCACCGAAGGTGAAAAGACCAACAAAAACGATACCACTGTGTTGAGCTTCCTGGAGAGCGAAGTCTTTGGTTTCCCCGGTCACACCACCGCAATCACGCTGGATGGAGAAACCATCACCATGGAGCGCAAGGGTTTGTTTCCCACCCGGTTTGTCTTTGTGAACGGCAAACCCTTTGTGGGGCTGTATACCACTGAGTTTGGCACCACCAGCATCAACATCTTGCCCATTAAAGTCGCCCACAAAGACTGCGACAACGGCGGAGAGATTGAGCTTGTGTATCAAATTGGGGTGGAAAAAGAACGGTTTTGCAACAAATATAGTTTGAAATATAAAAATATTGTGGAAAAGGAGAGTGAAGAAACATGATTATTGAATGGTTTGGGCATTCGTTTTTTTCACTTCGTTCAGAAAGTAATACTGTTATTTTAATAGATCCCTACGATTCAACTGTAGGTTATGAACAGCCGAAACTTTCTTGCGACTGTGTGCTCATGACCCATCAGCACGACGGCCACAACGCCGCAGATGAAGTGGTTTTGGGCAAGTGCGAAAAAATTTCAGCCCCCGGGCAATACACCGTTGGCAATGCAAAAATTTATGGCTATGAAACCTTTCACGACAAATCCGAAGGGGCAGATCGTGGCAAGAACATCATCTATAAAGTTGTGATGGACGGCGCTTCCATTCTCCACTTGGGGGATTTAGCCCACGTGCTTTCCGACGAGCTGGTGGAGGAGCTGGGCAGTATTGACGTGCTCATGATTCCTGTTGGCGGAACGTTCACCATCGATGCCAAGGAAGCCCTTGAAATTATCGATAAACTTACCCCCAACATGATTTTACCCATGCATTATTTGACGGACAGAACGGATAAGAACATTGCCCCCATCCACGCCTTTACCGACCTTGCAAACGTACACTACGACGTTTCCCGCACGGGCAGAAACTCCATTGTGGTGGATAAACGGGATATGAAAAAGCGTACCCGCATATTTTTGTTGGAATACATGTAGGTGGCACAAGGAACTAAAGCAACACAAACTCGTTTGGGTAAATCACCTACGAGTTTTTTTGTTCGTTTGTGGATACACGTCGTTACAGTCAACGAAATCCAATATTTAGTCGTTTTATCAATGAATTGATAAATATTTGTATTATAATGAATATTTTTTTAATTTTTGCTATTTATTTGGAAATACTATTGACAAACGTATTATAGTTTTTTATTATAATCTATATCCATGAATATTCTAAATATCTATTTGATTCCGACTTTTTCAAAAGTTGTTATATTTTTAAATTTGTTGTGCGTATATCACGAAAGGAATAATTTCTATGAACAAGAGCCTACTTGCGCTTAAATCCTTGTCCGACCTGCGGGAGATCGCAAAGCTTGCGGGCATTAAATCGGTGACGAAATACCGAAAGCCTGAGCTGTTGCATATGCTGTTGGATTTAAACAATGCTGCCAACGGCGGCGAAGCAGAGGATCTGGCCGATGACCTATCCGAGGACATGGAGGACGAGGAAACTATGGAGGTTTTAGAAACCCCAGAGGAGGAAGAAACCATTCAACTAAACACAAATGAACAATTCCAATTTATTAAACCAAAGAGAGAAGAAAGTGAATATCAGGGCAGCTTTTCCCCCGCCTTCGAAGAAAACAAAAAGGTAATTGAATACGTTGCGGGAAACGAAGCTGTGAACGCCATTTTAAACACCGGCGAATGCGGGGATGCCAGCGGCATATTGGAGATTCACCCCGAGGGGTACGGTTTCCTTCGCAGCGAAAACTATCTCCCCGGCCCCAAGGACGTTTACGTCTCTATGGCGCAGATTCGCAAACTTTGCTTAAAAACCGGTGACTTTATCGTTGGTAAAACACGGCCATCTAAGGACGGCGACAAGCTGCTTGCCCTTTTATATATCGAAAAGGTTAACGGGGATACCATCGAGCGGTGCCAAAAGAGAAGGCCTTTCGAGGACTTGACCCCCATCTACCCCGACAGCCGCTTAACGTTGGAACAAGACGGCATGAGCCGAGATTTAGCCATTCGCATTATCGATATCTTTGCCCCCATTGGCAAGGGACAGCGTGGATTGATCGTCTCCCCTCCCAAAGCGGGTAAAACCATTATGCTCAAAAAAATCGCCAACAGCATCACCCGGAACTTTCCCGAAGTGGAACTGCTGGTGCTGTTAATCGACGAACGCCCCGAGGAAGTGACCGACATGCAGCGCTCCATCTCGGGAGAGGTGGTCTATTCCACTTTTGATGAAAAACCCGAGAATCACACGAGAGTTGCCGAAATGGTGCTGGAGCGTGCCAAGCGGTTGGTGGAACACGGCCGAGACGTGGTGATTTTAATGGATAGTCTCACCCGGTTGGCAAGGGCCTATAACTTAACCGTGCCCCCCACCGGCAGGACATTATCGGGTGGTTTGGATCCCGGTTGTCTTTATAAACCCAAGAAATTCTTCGGTTCTGCCCGAAACATCGAGTTTGGCGGCAGTCTCACGATTATTGCCACTGCTCTCGTGGATACTGGTTCCAGGATGGACGACATCATCTACGAAGAATTTAAGGGCACCGGCAACATGGAAGTTCACTTGGATCGCAAGCTGTCCGAAAAGCGCATCTTCCCCGCCATCGACATCAACCGTTCGGGAACCCGCCGGGAAGACTTGCTGCTCTCCCGCAAGGAATTGGAGGGGGTTTTCGCCATACGCAAGCTGTTGTCCGCCAGCGGCACCGAGCAGATCACCGAACAGGTGGTGAAAATGATGCTCAAAACCGCCAACAACGCAGCATTTTTAAACACTGTCCGCCTCATGGCCAGTTCGTATGAGAAGTCTCAGGTGGATGAAGATCTATAGATTTTGCTGTTTGCGGTGTGGTTTGCACTGTATCAAACGTTTGACAATTACCTCTTTTGGTTGAAGGGGTAATTGTTTTGTTCTGGATATAATATAAATTAATACAAATGCATTGAGGTTTTTGAATGGTAATCGTACTGTTAAGTTTAGGCTTTATATTAATTATTAAGGGTGGAGATTGGTTTTTAAGTGCAGCGGTGTGGATGTCTGAAAAGACGGGGATACCCAAAATGATCATCGGAGCCACTGTGGTCTCCTTTGCCACCACCCTGCCCGAAGTGTTGGTGACTCTGCTGGCCGTGGGTCAAGGTTCTTACGATTTGGGTATTGGCAACGCCATCGGCTCTGTAATGGCGAATACGGGTTTAATCTTAACCCTCTCCCTCATCTTTTTACCCATTGTTGTGAATAAAAAGATTTTTGCTGTGCAAGCTGGCATCATGCTCTTGGCGTTGATCTGGCTGTTTGTTGTGTTGCAGGACGCAACCCTATCCATTGTGGAGAGTTTGCCCCTTCTCGTGTTAGGTGGCGTTTATATTGCATACAACATCAATTGTGCCAAACGTCAACTCATACCCGCCAGCGACGATACCCCGGCTCACGGGGGCAGCACCCTTAAAAATATTTTTCTGTTTATTCTGGGCGCCGGGTGTCTCATTGGGGGCGCAAGGTTGCTGGTGGACAACGGTGTGGCTCTCGCCCTATACCTTGGGGTTACGGAGAGCATCGTGGGTGTTACCGTTGTAGCCATTGGCACATCCCTGCCCGAGTTGGTGTGCACCATCACTGCCATCATCAAAAAAGAGACGTCCATGGGTGTTGGTAATATCATCGGTGCCAACACCATCAACCTAACCATTCTCATGAGTGCATCTTCCCTGCTCTCGGGGGGGCAATTAAAAGTTGCCAACGAACTGTTTAAAGGACAACTGATCCCCCGGGTACCCATTGTGGATATTCCCATCATTTTGATTATTTTTGCTATATTCTTACTCCCCACCCTGCTCAACAAGGGGCGTACCTCCCGGTTTCAGGGTTTTGCCATGCTGCTCTGTTATCTCTTCTTTATGTGGCTGATCTTTTCTTAAATATTTTGACAACCTATCACACGCCATAATGTAGACGGACGTGTTGCATTCTATCTGAAACATACACAAAATGAACTGTGTATGTTTTTTTGTGTATAGAATTCATTCATGTGTCAATACTATCCTCCAGTAAACGAGGAGAGACATATGAAGAAAATTATTTTTACAGCAATATTACTCATATTGGCAACCGTATCATTCGGCTGCGTCAAAAGCTACGATGCCTTTCGTCTGCACGTCATTGCAAACTCCAACAGCAGTGCAGATCAAAGTGTCAAGCTGCTTGTCCGGGACGAGGTGTTAGAATCAATGCCTCGTTTTGAGAGCAAGCAGGAAGGCTATGAGTTTATCCTAAACAACATAGAAGAAATTAATTCCGTTGCAAACGGCGTATTAAAAGAACAGGGCTTCAATTACACCGCCAAAAGCTGTGTGGGCACCTTTGAGTTCCCCGACAAGGAATATGCTGGAGAGGTGTATCCCGCCGGAGAGTATGAAGCCTTAAGGGTGGTGCTGGGCGACGGAGCGGGAGAAAACTGGTGGTGCGTGATCTTTCCCCCCCTGTGCGTGGTGCCGGGCAGTGAAAAGGTCACATCCGCTTCCCCCAATAAAGTTGAGTACAAATCGGCAGTAGGAGAGTTTTTTAACAATATATTCGGAGGAAAGTAATGTTCAAAAAAGTCCTGATCATAACATTGTGTTTCTCCTTTCTCTTATGTGGCTGCGACATAACCGCTGCCTCCATTCAATCGGGGGATAGCGGGGCTAGAGTGAAGGAAATTCAGCTTCGGCTGAAAAATTACGGCTACTACAACGGCATCATCGATGGCAAGTACGGGGAAGGCACCAAACAGGCAGTCACCGTGTTCCAGCGCAAACACGGCCTCAACGACGACGGGGTGGTGGACGATGTGACGGCTGCAAAGCTGGGGGTGGACCTTCGGGATAACGCAAAGAAACCCCTGCCCGATCGGGAGGATTCACCCGATATCATCCTTTTAGCCAAGCTGATTCACGCCCAAACTCAGGGAGAGCCCTACAAAGCTAAAGTGGCCGTGGGTGGCGTGGTGCTCAACCGGGTGGTGAATTCAAAGTTTCCCAACACCATCTATGAGTGTATCTATCAAAAGGGAGCCTTCGACATAGTGAGAGAGGGAAAACTCAGCGATGAACCCGACGAGAGTTCCCTAAGAGCAGCAAGAGATGCCATGAACGGCCATGACCCCTCCTGCGGTGCACTGTTTTTCACCGCAACCCCCAACACTTTTTTGGACTCCATGGGTTTTGTGACGGCTATCGGCAACCACAGATTCTACAAGTGAGGAGATGTTATGCGATTAGAAGTATTTGTTCGAAAATATCTGGTAAACACTCTTTTATTTATTTTACTCATATGCACCATCGTCTACGCCATTATCGTACACGAAGATTTGCTCCAAACCCAGCAACGGCTGGAGGATGTCTATAAAAAATCCTTTAACGGGCTGTACATCGGCTTAGGCGGCATCAACAATAAGTTAAATAAATTAAAGGCGGTTGCCAGTCCCGCCATGCAGGCTGAAATCCTCTTGGACATCTGGCGGGAGACAGGTGATGTTCAATCCAACGTTGCATCCATGCCCGTTACTTATGGTGCAACGGAACAGTTTAACCAGTTTCTCAACCGCACGGGAGACTACTGCCGGCAGCTATCCAAAAAGGTTGCCCGGGGCGGGAGTTTGTCGGGAGATGATTTTTATCAGCTTGAAAACCTCATCGAAACCTCTGGGGACACACTCGCTAAACTCAACGGTTATTATTCAAATGGAATACAGTTTGACGAAGAAACATCCTTTTATTCTGCCGATACAGTGACATCGTTGGACTTTGTAAACCAAAAGTATCCCAGTCTCAACTACGACGGCCCCTTTTCCCAGAGCGCCGAGGGTAAAACCCCCGTTGGACTGTTGGGTAATGAAGTGACTGCCGAGGAAGCGGAGCAGGTCATTCGCAATTATATCGGTTCGGGTAAGGTGGCATCCATCATCCGCAAGGAGGATGTGTATGGCCCCATCGAGTGCTACTCCTTCGACGGCAACAGCGCTTATGGGGATTACTCCGCTTGCGTCACCAAAGCCAGCGGGCAGCTCCTCTACTTTATGATTCACACTAGCGGTACAGCCAGCGCCATCCCCACCGAGGATCGTTATGCTGAGCTTGCCCAAAAGGCAGAAGAGTTTCTGCTGCAAAAGACGGGCACCCAGTTTAAGGCCAACTACGCACAGTTCTACGGAGGTAATGCGGTGATCAACCTAGCGCCCCTTTCGGGCGATATCCTGCTCTACCCGGATTTGATCAAAGTGTGGGTAAATGTCGACGACAACACCATCACAGGCATCAACTGCTACAACTATTTAATGAACCACAAACTGCGCTACATCCCCCGGCCAAAAATTGCGCCCGAGGATGTGAAGCTCTCCCCCTATGTGAGCGTGGAGAAAGTGACCCTCACCCTCATTCCCGGTGACAATCAGCAAGAACTACTGTGTTATGAGTATCTGGGAAGAATTGACGAAGAAGAGTATTTGATCTATATCAATGCGTACACAGGTGCAGAAGAAAATGTGCTGCACCTCATACACACCAACGAAGGTGTGCTCACCATGTAACTACATCATGGATAAATACGTGATACTCTTTTGATGGGTGGGGGAAAACAGCACTGTCTGCGTCTCCCCTGCCTCTACAAGATTTCCGTCGCACAAAATATTGAGATACTTGCCCAGCCGAAGTGCCTGTTTGGGGCTGTGGGTGGTCATGAGAACGGTTGTCCCCTGTGCCACGCAATCTTTAATATAAGCTTCCATCAGTGCCGTCCCCTCCAGATCAGCGGATGCCGTGGGTTCGTCCAGCAGTGCCAACGCTGGATTTGTCACCAATGTGCGCAGCAGGGCAACCCGTGCCCCTTCTCCCCCCGAAAGGGTGGTGGCCAGCCTGTTTGCTTTATCCCCCATTCCCAGCATCTCTAAATGAACCATCACTTTTTCTCTGTCCTTGCACACCAGCAAGGCGTTGTCCAGCACAGACATATTGAAAATATAGGGCGTTTGCATGAGAAAATGTGGCTGATCCACTTCAAATGCACATCGACCCGAAAGGGATGTCAAACAGCGAAGCAAGCTAGTCTTCCCCGCACCGTTTGGCCCCATGAGCACGTTGATGCAGTTGTCTGCAATTTCAAGGGCAGGGACGTCCAGGATGACCTTGCCCGACACTTCATAATATATATTACTTGCGAACACGTACACCCTCCCCAAAATAGCTGATCAGCGATGTAACGGCAAAGGAGAGCAGCAACAACACCAGCCCCAGCGCCAGAGAAACGGCAAAGTTCCCCTTACCCGTCTCCAATACGATGGCCGTGGTGAGCACTCTGGTTTTGTGCAAAATGTTCCCCCCCACCAGCATAATGGCACCCACCTCGGAAATGGCTCTGCCGTATCCCGCAATACAAGCGGAGATGATGGGCGTTTTGCACTCCCGCCTCAGCAACCCTTTGGCTGTTTTGCTGCTCAGGCACAAACCCTTGCAGGTCTCCAGCACCACGGTTTTTTTAAGAGAAATTGCCGATGCAGTCAAACCTGTGACAATGGGCCAAATTAAAAGAACTTGGGCAATCACCATGGCCGTTGGTGTGAACAAAAGGGAGAGGGAGCCCAGTGGCCCACTCCTTGACAGCAGCAAAAAAACGATCAATCCTGCCACAACCGGAGGAATGCCCATAAACGTGTTTACCAGCTTCATGATTATTTTTCTGCCCCGAAATTCACTGCTGCCCAGCAGGATACCCAGCGGTACCCCGCATGCGGACGACACAAGTGCCGAAACAATGGTGACAACCAGCGTTAACCCAATTATTTCGTATACTTGTGGGTCGAAGGTGACGATCAGTTTTAGGGCTGATAGAAAGTCATTCATTCATATACAAAGAACAGTGCTTCACCATAGGTATCGATGCCGTACTTTGCAATGAGATCCAGAGCTTTCTTGGAGGTGATCCACTTCACAAAGTTCTTCGCTCCCTCGTTGTTTTTAACTTTAACATTTGCAGCGTTCACTTCGATGACGCTGTATTCGTTTTTTAAGTCGGCAGATTCTTCAATGAGTATTTCCAAATCCAATTTATCTTGCATGGAGAGATAAGTTGCCTTGTCGGTCAAGGTATATCCCAGCATTTCGCTGGCCATGGTGAGGGTATCCCCCATGCCTCGTCCGGCTGAGATATAAAAATCTCCTGCGGGTTCAATCCCCGCACTCTTCCACAAATTCTTTTCTTTGGTGTGGGTTCCCGAATCATCTCCTCGGGAGATAAAGGTTGCCTTGGCATTTGCTATCTTTGCAAAGCCTTCGCTTGCGGTTGCAAAACCTTTTATTCCAGCGGGGTCATCCTTTGGCCCCACTACTACAAAATAGTTGTACATAAAAGGTATACGCGAGGCACCAAACCCTCCAGACACAAACTCCTCTTCTGCCGACTTGGAGTGAACCAGCACTACATCGGCATCTCCCGCTTCAGCGGTTTTAATGGCCTGTCCCGTTCCCTGAGAGATGACGTTTAAGTTGACGTTTATATCTTTTTCCAGTTCAGGGCGAAGATATTCCAAAAGACCCGAATCGTTTACGCTGGTGGTGGTGGCCAAGGTGAGATCGGTTTTCGCAGCAGAGGTACATGCTGTTAGCAGCAATAAGATAGAAATGAGAAGTATTGTTTTTTTGAACATAAAAAATTAGCTCCTTTCCAAATGGGAGGCCTGTCCGTTTCCAAACAAACCCTAACGTCCCGAAACCATAGCAAAATGCCGTAGGTTTTTGGGCTCGAAACAATTTATTATGTGCATTATATCACAATCTTTTACTTTGTCAATGAAATAATTGCTTATTAATGGTATTGCTGGTAATTGTTTTACTGGGGCAATGCCCCAAACCCCGTTCAGGGGACTTTTTAATGCAAAGCTAATGCTTTGCTAATACGTTAATATATTACCCCCCTACAAGGGGTGCAGGGACACAGTCCCTGCCTAGGGGTTTGGGGGCGAGCAGCCCCCAAGAAGAAAGAATAGGGCGAGTAATCCCCCTTAACGGGTGCAGCCCGCCCTGCTATCCCTTAAACTTTTGGCAGAGTCTCAAATCCCTTGGCTAAATCTTCGTCTGTTGGAACGTAGTCGTTCATGTTCTTGCTGTTGTAGTTCTGATACGCAGCCATATCAAAATATCCCGTCCCAGTCAAACCAAACAAGATCACCTTACTCTCCCCGCTCTCCCTGCACGCAATGGCCTCATCAATGGCCCCTTTGATGGCGTGGGCACTCTCGGGTGCGGGTAACGTTCCCTCACACCGGGCAAACATTGTGGCTGCATCAAACACCTCGGTCTGGGTGTACGATTTTGCCGAAATGATCTTGTCGTGGTACAGCTTGGAGACGATGGGCGACATGCCGTGATACCGAAGCCCTCCTGCATGGTTGGGAGACGGAATAAATCCACTGCCCAAGGTATACATCTTAATAAGAGGGGTGGTCTTACCCGTATCACCAAAGTCTAGGGCGTATCGTCCCCTGGTCATAGAAGGACAGCTCGCCGGTTCCACTGCAATAAACTGGGTGTTGTTCTTGCCTCGAATCTTATCGGCCACAAAGGGTGAAATCAACCCGCCTAGGTTAGAACCACCTCCCGCACAGCCAATGACCACATCCGGAGTGATGCCATACAGATCAAGGGCTGCTTTTGCTTCCAATCCGATTACCGACTGGTGGAGCAGTACGTGGTTTAACACACTGCCTAAAACGTATCTGCAATTTTCGGATTTCATGGCAGATTCAATGGCTTCGGAGATGGCACAACCCAAACTTCCCCCCGTGTTGGGGTTTTCGCTGAGAATCTTTCGCCCTGCATCCGTCGTTTGGGAAGGAGAGGGAATGACCTCTGCCCCATATGTCTCCATTAAAATCTTGCGATAGGGTTTTTGCTCGCTGGAGACTTTTACCATATAAACCTTTAAATCCACTCCAAAGTATGCACACGCCATGGAGAGGGCCGAACCCCACTGGCCTGCACCGGTTTCGGTGGTGAGATGGGTGATCCCCTGCTTCTTGGCGTAATATACCTGTGCCGCTGCCGAATTTAACTTGTGGCTGCCCGACGTGTTGTTGCCCTCAAATTTATAAAAAATCTTTGCAGGTGTACCCAGCGCCTGCTCCAAGCAGTACGCCCGCACCAGGGGAGAGGGCCTAAACATCTTATAAAAATTCTGTATTTCCTCTGGAATCTCAATAAATTCGTTGGTTGTATCGAACTCTTGTTCCACCAGCTCCTCACAAAACAGGGGCATCAGCGCCTCTTTGGGACAGGGTTCACCGTTTGCCGGATTGATAAAACCCTCGGGTTTTTCGATCATAGCAGCTCGAAGATTATGCCATACTTTTGGCATATCCCGTTCGGTTAAATAGATTTTGTAGGGTATTTTTTCCATGTGCTTTCTTCTCCTTTTTTTAAATTAAAAATACCTTGCAGTCAAACCGCAAGGTATTGTATGTACCAAATAAAAAAATATTAGATCACGGTTGCAGTATGACAGAACAAGCTATATTCGATTTCACGAAATAGCTACGCCATGCACGGTTATCTGCAACAGTAAATGACAACATTGCCATCCTCCTAACATTTTATGTTTTTATCATAGCGCAAAGGATTTGTTTTGTCAATCTATTTTTTCACAAAAAACCATTGAATGTCTGCACACGATATGATAATATTTATTGTATAGTACTTCGAATGGATATCTATCTCTTTTCTGCACGCACGTGTATAGAGAAGTGTAGTTCATGAAGCCACTTCAGAATACCCATAGAAACGGAGAGGAGTTAGTCGAATTTTTTCGGCGAAATAACATGAACGAACTGATTACCAATAAATTTGTACGCATATTAAACATTGGAATTTCTTTGAGTGCGGAGCGCAACTATAACAACTTGCTCAACACCATTTTAAGGGAAGCCATCGCCATTGCGGGCTGCGATGCCGGAACCCTCTATTTGGCAGACAACAATATGCTCCACTTTACCATTATGCACAACCACACCTTAAAGCGATACGAAAATGCAGAAAAAGGTTCTATCATACTGCCCCCAGTGAACTTGGAAGAAAACAATGTGGTGGCCCACGTAGCGGCACACCGCAAAATTGTGAACATCAGCGATATCTATGCCTCCTCGGAGTTTAAATTTAACGACCTCATGTTTTACGATAAACTGACGGGATACAAAACCCGTTCCATTCTTGCCCTGCCCCTGCAAAACAGCCGAAACGAAATTGTTGGTGTGTTGCTGCTCATCAATGCCCTCAACGCCAACAACAACGTGATTCCCTTTGAAAAGGGTTTAGAACCCATCTTTCGGGCAATCTCCTCTCAGGCAGCCATTGCTGTCACCAACGCACGGTATAAAAAGGAGAGCGAAGAGCTGTTTTATTCCTTTGTGGAGGTACTCTCCGCCGCCATCGACGAGCGCTCCCGCTACAACGCCAGCCACACCCAAAATGTGGTAGAGTTGATCCGTGGATTTTTAGAATTTTTGAATGGCAAAAATGATCGGGGTGAGTGCGATTTAAGTTTTGATCCCGTGGAAGAAGAGCAGTTGATCATTGCCGCTTGGCTGCACGACGTGGGTAAAATCATCACTCCCCTAGAAGTCATGGATAAAGCAACGCGGTTGGGTAATGAAGAGCGTTTTGTCAACCTTCGCTTCAACACCATTTATTCGGCTGAATACGCAAACTTTTTAGCCGGTAAAATGGATGAACAGCAGTGGAATCAATTGTCCAGTGAAATTAACGATGCAAAAGCCCTGTGCACAAAAGCAAATTCCGGTGCCCCCTCTTCCGATGAGGAGATGCAACAAATTCGGGACATGGGTCAGCGCACAACAACTCTGCCCACGGGTGAAACCGTTTGTTGGCTGGAACCCCACGAGATTGAAAGTTTGTCCATCAAATACGGCACCCTCACCCAAGGTGAGCGCAAGATTATGGAAGACCACGTGGCCATTACCAAACGTTTGTTGGACAAAATCAAGTTTTCTCACGAATTTAAAAACGTGCCCCTGTTTGCCGCAGGGCATCACGAAAAGCTCAACGGAACGGGTTATCCAAACCGTCTGTCCGCCCAGGAAATCCCCTTGGGCACGCGAATTCTCACTGTAATGGATATATTCGAGGCCTTAACAGCTAAGGATCGCCCCTATAAAAAAGAAATTTCCATGGATAAAGCGTTTCATATTATGGACGACATGTGCGCAACGGGTGAACTGGACCCTGAATTGGTGGCATTGCTAAAAGAGTGGAAATTGAGTGCATAAACCTACTCAATCTGCCATTGATTCTTTATTCGCTAAGTAATGGGATTTAATTTTTTCAAAACATTCCTTGCTGATGTGGTGCTCGATCTTACAGGCATCTTCCCGGGCAACATCTTCTTGCACACCAATGGAAATAAAAAAATCCGAAAGTATATCGTGCCGCTCATAGAGTTCGGCAGCAATTTCAAACCCCTTTTTAGTCAGCCCAATGTAACCCGATGGGTTGACGTGGATGTAATTGTTTTGAATCAACTGTTTCATGGCATTACTCACGCTGGGTTTTGAAAAGTTTAAATGGTTGGCAATATCCACAGCACGGATCTCCCCCTGCTGCCTTTTTAAAATTAAAATCGTCTCCAAATAGTTTTGAGCAGATTCCAATACCTTCATAACATCTCCTTATGTTTATTAGTATACCCTAACTTCAAAATTTGGTCAAGAGTCCCGCCCTATTGACAAGGTTTTTTAGTTGTGCTACACTAAGTTAGTCTTAACTAACCAACTGGAGGACCCATGACATTAAGAGACTTACATGCCGGTCAATCGGGCAAAGTGTTGTTTGTGGGGGGAGAGGGCGCCATGCGCCGGCGGCTGCTGGATATGGGCATCACCCCCAAGACGTTTATCACTGTGCGCAAAGTTGCACCCATGGGAGACCCCATTGAATTGCAGCTGCGAGGATATGTGCTCACCATTCGGCTGGACGATGCCGAAAAAATTGAAGTGGAGGAGATCGCCTCATGATCTTTGCACTGGTGGGCAACCAAAATTGCGGAAAAACCACCCTCTTTAATCGACTCACCGGTTCTAACCAACACGTGGGCAACTTTCCTGGCGTCACGGTGGAACAGAAGAGCGGAAGGGTGAAGGGGTTCACTATCGAGGTGGTAGACCTTCCCGGCATCTATTCCTTAAGCCCCTACACCGGAGAGGAAATTGTCACCCGGGATTTTATTTTAAAACAGCGTCCCGACGGCATTATTAATATTGCCGATGCCACTAATATCGAACGAAACCTCTACCTCACCTTGCAGCTCATCGAACTGGGTTTACCCATGGTGTTGGCTCTCAACATGATGGACGAACTGCTGGGCAACGGTGGAAATATAAACGTAAAAGAGTTAGCTGCCGAACTGGGTATCCCTGTTGTGGCTATTAGTGCGGCACAAAATGAGGGAATTGAAGATTTAATACAAATCGCACAAAACACGGTGAAACAAAACGATTTGCCAAAGCGCATCGACTTTTGTTCGGGTGCGGTGCACAGGTGCCTTCACGCCATCGCTCATTTAATCGAAGATCACGCCCGGAGCATTGGCGTACCCATGCGGTTTGCCGCAACCAAGCTCATCGAGGGGCACGACCCCCTAACAATGCAGCTCAACCTAAGCCCCAACGAGCTTGAAACCATTGAACACTGTGTGGGTGAAATGGAAGCCGAACTGGCAACAGACCGAGAGGCTGCCTTGGCCGACATGCGCTACTCCTACATTGAAACCCTGTGCAAGGGATGTGTGGTGAAACCCAAGGAGAGTAAGGAAGCTCGGCGAAGCACCAAAATAGACAAGCTGCTCACCCACAAATACTGGGGTATTCCCCTATTTTTGGCCATTTTGCTGAGTATATTCTTTTTAACATTTAATGTGATCGGAAAGTTGCTGAGCGAACTGTTGACAGTTTGTATCGATACTGTCATTGGGTGGGTTCAGCTGGGTTTGGATGCGTGGGGAGTAAACGCTATTGTAGAGCACCTGCTCATGGACGGTGTGTTCACAGGGGTGGGCAGCGTGCTGAGCTTTTTACCCATTATTGTAACGTTATTCTTCTTTATGTCCATTTTAGAGGACAGCGGATATATGGCACGGGTTTCGTTTATTATGGATAAACCCCTGCGCAAGCTGGGGTTGTCCGGCCGAAGTTTTGTTCCCATGCTCATGGGGTTTGGCTGCTCGGTGCCCGCCATCATGGCAACGCGAACCCTCTCGGGGGAGCGGGACAGAAAGATGACCATTATGCTCATCCCCTTTATGAGTTGCAGTGCCAAACTGCCCATCTATGCCCTGTTGTCTGCTTTGTTTTTTCCCCAGTGTGCAGCCCTGGTGATGCTGGGTTTGTATGTGTTTGGAGTGCTTATTGGCATTGGATGTGCCCTGCTGTTTAAATCCACCCTGTTTCGGGGCAACGCAGTGCCCTTTATTATGGAACTGCCCAACTATCGATTGCCCATGGCCAAGAGTGTTTGGCTCTTAATTTGGGACAAAGCCAAAGATTTCTTACAGCGTGCATTCACCGTTATCTTCATAGCGTCCCTCATCATTTGGTTTTTACAAACCTTTGATTTTCGGTTTAATACGGTTGCTTCCCCAAAGGACAGTATGCTTGCCGCCATCGGCACGGGCATCAGCGGTTTGTTTGCCCCCTTGGGTTTTGGGGATTGGCGGGCTGCCACTGCCCTCATCAGCGGATTTAGCGCAAAAGAAGCGGTGGTCAGCACCCTTGCGGTGTTGACGGGGGGAGACATGTCTACCACACTGCAAAACATGTTCACACCCCTGAGTTCCCTTAGCTTTTTAGTGTTTACTCTGCTATACACTCCCTGCATCGCCGCCATTGCTGCCGTTCGCCGAGAAGTGAGTATTGGGTTTGCAACAACGGTTGCCCTGTTTCAAATCGCAGTAGCTTGGTTACTTGCGTTTGTGGTATATCAACTCGGTGCGATTTTATTTCTATAATTTGAATTTTAAGATGAGTTCCTTGAGCATCTCCGATTGAACGGAGAGTTCCTCGCTGGCAAGGGCACTCTCTTCGCTGGTCTTGGAGTTGGTTTTCACCACCTCCGAGATCTGCTCCACCCCGTGGCGCACGTTTTCCACCAAGCCAAACTGCTCCTCCGCCTGCCCTGCAATAATATCCACAATTTCACTGGTGCTCTTGGATTGTTCAATGACTTCCACCAACGTTTTTGCCGTGATATCCGCCATCCTGCTACCGTGTTGCACCGCAGCATAGGAGCCTTCGATGAGCTGGGAAGTGCTTCCGGCAGCTTCTGCTGATTTAGCAGCCAGATTTCTCACTTCTTCTGCAACAACCGCAAACCCCTTGCCCGCTTCACCTGCACGGGAAGCCTCTACCGATGCGTTGAGTGCCAAAATATTTGTTTGAAAAGCAATGTCCTCAATGGTTTTAATAATCTTTTGAATGCCGTTGGACTTGGTTTCAATTTCATTCATTGCTGACAACAAGTCTCGCATATTTTCATTACCCGTACCCAGCTTTTTCACAGCATCTGTGGAAATTTCGTTGGCCCTCTGGGCATTTGTCAGGGAACTCTGCATATTTTGAGAGATCATGGAGATGGAATCTGCCAGCTCCTTCACCGAACTCGCCTGAATGGCCGTGCCCGAGGCCAGACGGGTTGCACCATCTGAAACTTGGTTGGCGCTGTAGGCGATTTCACTGGCAGAGCTGGTGATTGTTTTAAACGTTGCATTGAGGGAAGAAAGGGTTGTGATGATGGAATCTCGAATGTCCTTAAAATCCCCCACATATTCCCTGGGGATATGCACGGTTAGATCCCCGTCGGACAGGGCGTGCATCACTGTACCAATTTCATTGACATAGGATGTCAGCGTCTCTTTCATATTTTCGATGGATTTGGTTAAGCTTTGTAATTCCTTGCTGTTTGCCCCCACAGTCTCACCCGGGTCGTTCAGTTCACCTTGGCTGATTAAGTTTAAATTGTTGCACACACTCTCGATGGGTTTTAAATATTTATCCGAATACCACTTGATGACGATGAGCGAAATGATGATCATCACAACAAAGATCACCAAACTCACCACAAAGCTGTTGGTCACTTCGTCCCGCAAGTAGCTATAGGGCATACTCAGTGCAACACTCCAACTCATGCCCGGTATCACTTGGTGTTTGAAATAGTGGGGAATGCCCGAGTGATCGTCGATGACAACTGTAGTCATGTTTCCACTCTGTATATTTTTAAGCAGAGGGGCGTATGTATCCCCATAATCTGTATTTAGATTGGGGAATTCCCCTTGTTTTTGTGTGAAATAGTTTTCGGGATGCATGATCACATCCCCGTTTGCGTTCACAACAAAGGCGTAGCTCCCAATGTTTGTCACAGAATTCACCATAAAATTATGAATCACATCCATGGTGATGTCCATAGCTTGCACGCCCACCATTGTGTTGCCGTCCATAATTTTTTTTGCCACGGTGAGCACCAGTTGATTGGTCTGCTGATCCACATATGGTTCTGTGATGACAATACCTTCCGCAGCTTCCGCCAGTTGATACCACTCCCGCTGGGTGGGGATGAAATCTGACTCAGGCACCCAAAATGTGGAATCCACCCAGCCGTTGTCGGCAAAACCCATATAAAAGGACAGCACGTATGGATATTCCCGCTGGCGCTGGGCTAAATAGTTTTCCATGTCCGTTCTGTTTAAGTAGGTCTTTCTAATTTGGGTTTCTTGAGTGAGGGTTTCCAACAGACTTTTTTGCTGGGACAGCCAACTGCCGATATAGTCTGTGTTTCTTAATAGCTCATAGTTGATTTCATTTTCCGTTCGAATATTGATGGCAGAAAACGACTTCATCAAGGAAATGACAGTGGTGGATGCGGAGAGTAAAAAGATGAGTGTAATAAATATTAAGAACATTGAGCGTTTCAATGATGGTTTGGTTTTCATATGTAGTTCCCTTCCTGCCACTTCATTTCTTTAAATTATAAAACTATTTTTTAGTAAAGTCTATTCAATTATTAACAATTCATAAAAAAAAATACCCCTTTGGCACTGTCACAAAAACCAAAAAACAACAAAAGCCGGGAACACACCCCCGGCTTTTGTTCACCTGTTATAATGTGAATGCTTTTATCTTTGCTTATGCGGCAGCTTTGTTTCTAAAAGCGCCAATGAGATAGATTGCTGGAATAATTAAGCCGATAATACCTGGCACGATACCACCCGTGAAGAGATTGGAAAGTGCGAACAGAACCGCAATAATGCCGAGAATAATACAAACCTTTGATTTGTGGGGTTTGTCACAGTTTTTGATCCCTAAAATGCCAGTGATCAACTGAACTAAACCCAAAGCCAACGCAAGGATTGCGGCAAACATTGTGACTTCTCCCACAGCGGCAGCTCCATCAACCTCATATTCCATAGCGGTTAGTGCAGCACCTCCCAAAAAACCCATCACAGCCATAATAATGGAAACGATGGCTCCAATGAGCAGCAATAGCCCTGCAAATTTCAACATTCCTTTTCCTGGTGCATTTGTAGCATTCATTCTTTAAAAACCTCCAATCATTTATTCTGCTTCTTCCTTGCCTACATCTGTTCCGGCCTCGGTTTCTGTCTGCATTCGAAGCCTTAGCCCAATCCACATCCGTCATATTCATCAACGTCGCCTTTTTCCTGAGCTATTTCAGTTGGGCCACAGGCAGCAAAAACGCCCACTGCCAACATCAAATTCTTTTCATTCTTTCCTCCAAAAATTATTATTCATATGTTTATTTACAACTGCCTTTTAAGTAATTACTTACGGTGCTAGGAAGGGGATACCAAACATTTGCACTGATGCAAAAACAAAGATCGCAAAGGAAAACGCAGCAAGACCAATTTTGAGGGATGTGCGTTTCATTGTCATTGCAACGCCCAGCAGGAACAGCACGGTTGCATAATAGATGACGATGAGGCCCATTTTATCTCCACTTGTGTTATACACATGGCCGGTTTCCAACCGCATACGACCGCTCTGGTATTGTTCGTTTGCAACCCGGTACACCTCTTCTAAATACGGTTCGTAATCGAAGGGAGAGATGTAGTTTCCCGTCTGTGTTTCCTGATCTTCCGCCCACGAAATGGCATCCAACAGGTTTTGTGACAAGAACTTTGATGAAAACTGATTAAACTGTTCGGTGGCCTTTTCCTTTTCTTCGGGAGTTGCAGCATAATCCATGTCGAAGCTCAATTTGATCAACTGCTGATAGAGAGTCATATCGTTGGAGATGACCTGACCGGCAGTTACATACTCCGAATTGGCATCGGTGATCTCCGAAATACCCTCGTTGTATTCCTTAGACATTGCACTGGAGTTTAAGGCCGACTGAAATGCGGCAAAGGCTCCGGCAACGGAAGTGATCCCTAAAAAGATGACGAGTATAAGTTCTAAAAGTCCCGCAAATTTCTGGCTCTTTTCTTCCATTATTTTAACAGCCCCTTTTCTTCCAGCACTTTTTTGATGATATCTGCAACGGCCTGAACATGATCCGACTGCGTGCCAAACACATCAACCGTGGTGGCCCAGCCGTCCGTCAGCGCATCCGCAACCAGCCCCTTTGCAAACCCGCCGGCCCCTGCCGGAACTGTGTTGACACAAACCTTACCCATGCTGAACTTCACCTGCACTTGATGCATCTGCCCTGGCGGAAACAAGATTCGACGCATCATACCCTTGCCCGAAATCTCTGGCTTGCCGATGGGAAATTCAACATCCTTTATCATTTCATAAATTTCATCGTCCGTCAGTTTGTTTTTCACCTTAATGAATTCATAGCTTTCCTGGCCTGTAATTTTTTTAAGTCCCATATGAAACCTCCTCTCATTTTAAAAAAAAATACTTAGTTATACAAAACTTATGTATATGTTCATTTGATTAGTACGATCATACAGCATTGTCAAGAGCCAAATCAATCGTTCTCGTTTGAACCGCAATTTTGTTGTTTAAGCCGCAAACTCTATTTACTCCAACCAATGATTGTGATACCATATAAAATAAACGGGATGTATCTATGAACATTGCCATTGTAGACGATCTAAAGGCTGACCGAGACATTCTTTCAAGCAAAATCAAGGAGTTTATGAAGGGCAAAAATATCCCTTTTGATCTATATGAATTTGATTGTGCGGAAACCTTTTTAAAAACGCTCGTTACGGGATACTTTAAAATCGTATTTATGGATATTTTCTTAAAGCAGCAAAATGGCATGGATGCTGCAAAAGACCTTTATCATGTAGATAAAAATTGCAAGATCATCTTTTTAACCACTTCAAGGGATTACTCACAAAAGGGTTATGCCGTTCGGGCAGTACATTACCTGCTAAAACCCATCGACCCAGCCGAATTTATACAGGCCATGAAATTTTGCGAAGTCCTTCCAAAATACGATGTGCCCATCTTAACGGTGCTTGTGGATGGCATCCCTATGGAGATTAACACGGACAAAATTCTCTTCATCGAATACCGGGAACGGCGCACACACATCGAGCTGTTAAACCGGGACATTGCCGTTAGCGCAGCGTTTAGTGAAGTCATCAAACCCCTTCAAACGGACAGACGGTTTCTCAATTGCATCCGGGGACTTATCGTGAACATGCAGCACATCCACAGGCAGGAGGAGGACGCCTTTGTTTTAACCACTGGGCACCGCCTGCCCATCAATATTCGGGGAAAGAAAGTGGCAGTAGAAGCATACCGCAAGTATGTGTTTCGTGAAATGGAGGGGCTCAAATGAACACAAAGAAGTGCTTGTGTACCCTGTTGGCTTTGCTGTTCTGCTTTGGCAGCGAACAAGTTGTATTAGCGGAAGGTGAAATGCCCATTGAGAAAAAAGAAATAACCTTGATTTTTAATATGGATTACTTAACCGGCGGCGAGATGTTGGCTGTGAACGATTTAGTTGCACTTGATGCAGTTGTATCCGTGTGGGAAAGCCGTTTTAATAATCGTATAGTCTGTTTTAGTGATGACTTTGATGAGGCAGACCTCATTTTGGATACTCTAAATTATTCCCAAATCAAGATCGATACTGTTGGCAACTACACGGTTACAGCCAAGCTGAAATTAGCGGAGGAGTTCAACGAAACGTACTCTATTTCAGATGCGCTTTGCACTTTAAAAATCCCAGTCCGGGTGAGCGATCCCGCTGTGTTTGAAATCTGGATATCCTCAGTTTTTAGCAACAGAATTCATTTGGAATGGTTGTATGAGGATCGTGACGCAGAATTACTCTACACATCCAGTGAAAACCCACTGTCTGATCAGGAGCTTCAAGATGCCACATGGAGTATATATAAAGAGGATTGGGCTACTTTACGACAATATTTTTATAGCATACAAAGAAATAAACTCATTTTGAATCATTACTACTATTTTCGCCTGAAAAGCGGAGAAATTGTATCCAATATCATTGGCGTAGTGGACGATGGGAGCAAAGTTGAATATGCAGATCGGGGCGGAGACCGGGACGGCGGAGACGGTGAAGTGAATCCACCGCCCGACTATTACCAGCCACCCCCCGAAAGCCCGTTGGCTGAAACCCTTGTTGAGGAAACAAAACCCAAACCAAAGGCAAAACCCAATGATTCGGAGAACACCGAAGACCTTGCTGTTTTTGCACCTGCACAGGAGGCAGATCAACCCGAGGAAACGTTTCAGGAGTTTTTCGGGGAGACTAAAGATATCATCTCGGGCACACGATTAAAACTGATGCTGGAAAACAGCGGCACTGCACGGTTTTCCAAACAGGGAATAACCGTTACCCTGCCAAAGGAAACCCTGTCCAATTTAAACATTCTTGACAACGACCAGATCACAGTGATCATCGAGCGGTTGAACGATACCACATTTTATTTTGATTTCCAAATCAACGGACAATCCGTCCCCTCCCTTGCCAGCACCCACATTATGCTGCCCTTTGTAGCCCAGCACGCCCACAGCGAACTGACTATCCTGGACGAGGAGGGGCATATGTATCCCGTCAATTACGATGGAACACAGGGTATCTGCTCCTTTTACCTCAACACAACCGGTCGGTTTTTCATTGACGAACGGGTTGTCCCCTTGGCAGCACAATCTTCGGCAGCAAACAATGGTGCCGGATGGGTTATTGTGCTCTCCATCAGCGGGGGTATTCTGGCCGGTTTGACTATTTGGTTCTATAGGAAACGGGTGCGGAGATGAAGTTTTTCACCTTCAAGCGAACCGTTGCGTTTATACTGGCCGTCATCGTATCTTCTTTGCTGTGCTGCGCCCTCTATCTGTTTGACAACAAATATACCCGCAAAGAAACCCAACCCGCATTGGGTCTGCTGGTGCTCTCCCAAAGGGATGTAGATACCGCCCCCCTTCGCTTTTTAACCCGTGGGTGGGCGCTGTACCCAAATGTGCTTTTATCACCCGAAGATTTTGAGGAAAAAGACCCCCAGCGATACATGATATACACCATGATTGGGGAGCGAACCCGCTTTGATTTTGGGGGCAAAAATCCCCACGGTTGCGCCACATACGTTTTACACTTGGAATTACCCCAAGTAGTGAACACCTATGCGCTGGAACTGCCCGAAATTTTCTCGGCATACAGGCTGTATGTGAACAAAAATCAACTCTATGGGCTGGGTAACCCCAATCCCAGCACATATCAATCGGCCACAAAAAATACCGTTGTCACCTTTGAGGCATCCGGCAAAACAACCCTCATTTTAGCGGTGAGCGACTTTAGCCATTTATACAGCGGGCTGAATTATCCGCCCGCCTTCGGCAAACCCCAGGCAGTTGCCATGGCAAGAGATACTCGGCTGGGCGTTCGCTTAATTGCGGCAACGGCAGCCTTCATGGCAGGAATGCTTGCATTTTATCTGGGGCTGAAACGAAGGCACAGCAATGCGCTGCTGTTTGCCCTGCTCTGCCTGTTTACTTGCAGTTTTAGTGCTTACCCCATCCTTCATGGGGCATTTGCACTGCCCATATTTCCATGGTATGCCCTTGAAATTTTTTGTTACTATGCCGTCTCCGGGCTGGTGATCTTTCTTCACAACCGCCTGTGTAAAGTGAGCAAGCCCCTGCGCCTAATCAGCAGTTCAGCAGCTTTTATATTTTGTTTGTTTATGTTCACATACGCATTACTCTCCGAACACCTCACTGTGCCGGTGATGGATTTTGTGTCCCATGGGGCATTTGTGTTTAAACTCCTTGTGGGGGTGTATCTCATTATTGTGTCTGTCCAGGCCATAGGGCGCTTTGACCAAGAAACCCTGCCCCTCTTTTACGCGGCTGTGATTTACGCCGTGGCCTTCACATGGGACAGATTCTTGCCCCTCTATGAGCCGGTGATAGGCGGTTGGTTTACCGAGACGGCAAGTTTTATTTTTATCTTTGCCATCGGTTATCTCCTATGGCGGGACATCGTACGCGGATACGGCTTAAGTTTCGCCTTAGCCGAAGAACACAGGCAAATCACACGGCAGCTAAACATGCAGATGGAGTATTCCCGCCAAATGATGCAGCAGGCCGAAGAGATAAACCGCCAAACCCACGATTTTCGCCAACACCTTCGCACCATTAGCAGTATGGCGGAAAAAACCGGGCAGGAGCAGATCCTTCAATATGTACACCATGCCGACGAGGCGTTCATCAGTGCGGGTGCTGCCGTTTCTTTTTGTGAAAACCCTGGACTGGATGCGCTGATTCGTTATTATTTCAGCGTTGCCAAAAATGCGGGGATTGATATTCGGATTCGGTTGTCCCTGCCCAACCTGCCGTTGAATGACATTGAGCTGTGCACAGTGGCCGGCAACCTGTTGGAGAATGCCATTGAAGCCTGCAATCGCCAGCCTGGCGGCGAAAAGGCAATTGCCTTGACGGGCAGAACGGATGGAAACTCCCTGTTTCTACTGATTGAAAACACATTTGATGGAATCATTCACAAAAAAAACGAAGAATTTTTATCTTTAAAATCTGCAACACCCCGGGTTGGTATCGGGCTCATGTCCGTGCGTAAAATTATTGATCGTTACGGGGGTACGCTGGATATTCTCACAAAAAACAATAAATTTGCTGTGGGCCTCTCTTGGCCATTTGAACCAGACAGGCAATTACAGGACAAGAAAGTTCAATAAATACAAAAATACATAGTGGCAAACTCGTGTTTTTCACTATGTATTTCTTGTTCAGTATTTTGCTGTTGTATGGTTTAGTATTGGATTTTTACAACATTTTTTTGTAAAAAAGCTTTCGCCGTGGCACTGGCGATTTGCACTGTTTTGATACCATCCTCTGCCGTGACCGATGGTTTTTTCCCCAGCCGGACACAATCCACAAACTCCTGCACTTCCAACAGATACGCACTTTCGAATCGTTCGGGGAAACTGCCCACACACTCCACCACTGCCCCTGCTGCATTGTACATCACTGCCAAGTTCTTTTGGGGCACAGGGGAAACCCGAATGGAACCCTCGGTGCCGATGATCTCGGTTTCAATGTGATATCCGTGCAAGGCACACCGCCCTGCGTGAATGGTTGCCATCTTTCCCGATGCAAACGCATAGGTCGCAATGCCCGCTTCGGCATCGCCAGCGGTCTCAAACTCCTTATATTTATAACTCCCGCCGATGGCATACACTTCTTCCGGGTCTTCGTTTAAAAACCACCGCATGAGGTCGATATCGTGTATGCCCATATCCACAAAGAGTCCGCCCGAACCCTTGCCCACAAATTGCAAACACCCCGCCACCTGTGCATCTGGGTCAATGGAGGCTGCTTTCATCATATACGGCTCTCCAATGGCACCGCTTAGGATTTTTTCCTTTGCATAGGCGTACGACGGATCGAACCTGCGCATAAACCCAAGCATAAACACTTTGTCAGATAAATCCACCGCTTTTAGTACTGCCAAACACTCGTCTGCCGAGATGCCCAAGGGTTTTTCACAAAACACGTGTTTATCCGCTTGGAGGGCCAACTGAATGTGTTCGCAGTGCTGGTCGCTGGTGGAGACGATGGCAACGGCATCGATGTGTGCATGTTTGATCATTTCGGAATAATCCGTGTAGAGATCGTGTACCTTAAGCTCTTGCCGGGCAAACTCCAACTCCTGCCCCACCAAGCTACACGCTGCCGTCAACTTGACCCCGGGAATTTTTAATGCAATATTTGTTGCGTGAATCTTACCCAGCCGACCCAAGCCGACAATTCCAATTTTTATTTCTTTCATAAACTCAACCCACTGAAAAGTGTTTTGAAATCACCTCAATGGTCTTTTCCTTTCCAACTTCAATGGTTTTCTCGATATCCCAATCCCAGTATTCGGGGCGGAACAGCTCAATGGATGTCATTTCATCGTATCCGATGGACTTTAAGGTGGACAAAATTGAGTTGAGGTCTATCGCCCCTTCCCCGGGCATCAATCGGTTGTTGTCCCGGGCAGCGCCGATGACCAAATCTTCCGAATCGTCCATATGAAAAATAAATATCTTTTTGGGATCACAAGCCTTTAAGTCCTCAATATTGGAGCGCATGGAGTAGAAGTGGAAACAATCCAGCACAATACCCACATCGGCTTTATCCACAGCTTTCACGATATCGTAGGCCTGCCCGAAGGTGTTTACCGAGCAATTTGGGTATCCAACAAACTCAAAGGCAAGTTTCATGCCAAAGGGTTTTGCCACTTCATATAACTGGTTGATTTTATCCACACATTCGGCCTGAATCTGGGGAACGGTGTAGTGGCACACGTCAAAGGTGGGCACAACCACCACCTTTTTGCAGTTGATCTTCTCCCCCACTTCCCCAATAAATTTTAAGGTGTCGATGAGTTCAGCAAACTCGGCTTCGGTGCGAAAGTTAATAAACTCCAAGGCATTAAAGGCATAGGGTTTTATATTGCTTTTGTTGAAAAACTCAACTAAGTCGTCCACGCTGTTGCTCTTTAGATAGTCACGCAACTTGTCAATGCGAATTTCAATGAAGTCATAGCCGTGTTTCTCGCATAACTCCAAGTCTTTTGCCAGCGTTGAGTTTTTCATGGTAGTGGCTTGATTGAAGCAAATTTTCATAACCTTCTCCTTTTAGGATTTTTTAGAGATTTTTCTCATGTCGTATATAACCGCAACAACGATGATGATTCCCTTGATAATCTGCTGTAAATAGGGAGAAACCTTTAATATCAGCAGTCCATTGTTGATAACGCCTAAAATGAGAATACCTGCCAGCACCCCAGTGATGCTGCCGATGCCCCCCGAGTGGGACACGCCACCCACCGTTGCCGCTGCAATGGCATCCAGCTCATAACCGGTGCCCAGGGATGCAATCCCCGATGCTGCCCGAGCTGTGATCATAATACCTGCTACCGATGCTGTTAGGGCAGACCAGGTGTATATCATCACCAGATTTTTTTCCACCTTCACCCCGGCAACCCTTGCGGCTTGTTCGTTGCCCCCGATGGCATAGATGTTCTTGCCAAACCGGGTGTTTTTGAGCAGCATCCATGCGATGAACGCAAAGACTATAAACACAACCACAATATTAGGCACAGGGCCAATACTTCCCTGACCGATGATTTTATAATCGTCCCTAAGCATGGGAACGGGATACGCGTTGGTATAGAGTTGGGCAAGGCCACGGGCGATAACCATGGAACCCAGCGTGGCGATGAAGGGAGGAATTTTGGTATACGCGATGAGCGTACCGTTTAATACGCCAAAGAGTGTACCCACAACGATACCCACAAGAATGGGAACAAACACGGGCAGTTCCACTAATCCCGGAATAATGAGGGGTGAGTAAGTCACCTTTTGGATTAAGCTGGCCGAAAAAACCGATGCCACTGCCACAACAGAACCCAAGGACAAGTCGATACCCTTGGCGATGATGCAAAACGCAACGCCCAAGGCTAAAAGCCCTCTGCCCGCCTCGGCCGTTAGGATGTTGATGATGTTGTCGAAGGTGAGGAATACCGGAGATGCAATCCCCAAGATAATCACCAGTGCGATGAGAATAACAAAAATTGAATACTTACTCATCAAGGCACTAAACGTCATTTTGTGCTCTATTTTATTCATGTTATTACCTCCTAATTCAGTGTGTTGGTTGCGTATTTCATGACCAGCTCCTGGGTTGCTTCGCTTCGCTCCACAATACCCGTCATCCTGCCCTCGTGCATGATGAGCACTCTGTCACTCATGCCCAGTACCTCGGGCATTTCGGAAGACACCATAATGATCGCCTTTCCCTCTGCCGCCAGTTGCGTGATGAGGGAGTGGATCTCCGCCTTGGCACCAACGTCGATGCCGCGGGTGGGTTCGTCTACCATTAAGATATCGGGGTTGGTGAGTAGCCACCGAGCCACCAGCACCTTTTGCTGATTTCCCCCCGACAAGTCCTGTATGCGCACATCGTTGCTTGCCGTTTTAATGGACAACTTGGCGACGTATTCGTCGGTATCTTTTTCAATACTTTTATGGTTGATCAGCCTGGCTTTGGTTACATATTTCTGCATATTTGCAATGGCCACGTTGTCCCGCACGCTGAGCACGGGAATGATACCCGTGCGCCTTCGGTCTTCTGTGAGCAGCGCAAGGCCGTGCTTTTGTGCATCGGCCGGGCAGGTAATCTCCACGCCCTTGCCGTTAATTGCAATGTTTCCCGCTGTCTTTTTGCGCATTCCGAAAATAGTTTCCACAAGCTCTGTGCGCCCGGCGCCCACCAGTCCCGCCAGACCCAGAATTTCTCCCTTGTGCAGCTTAAAGGATACATCGTTAAAGTACTTGCCGCAGGAAAGGTTCTGCACTTCCATGACAACATCTCCAATAGGACATTCGATTTTTGGGAACATTTCGTCCAAATCTCTGCCCACCATCATGTTGATCAGTTTATTAATGTTTAAATTGGAAGCGATGTCCGTGCCGATTAAGGCACCGTCTCTGAACACTGTGATTTCATCGGAAATGGCAAAGATTTCGTCCATCTTGTGAGAAATGTATATAATTGCAACACCTTTGCTCTTGAGATCGTTTATTATTCTAAACAAATGCTCGACTTCCCTGGTGGTGAGAGCCGAGGTTGGTTCATCCATAATAACAATGTCGGCATTGTAGGAGACTGCCTTTGCAATCTCTACCAATTGCATCTTTGCAACGGATAGATCCCCCATCTTTTGTTTTGGGTCGATGGGTATCTCCAGTTGTTTTAACAATTGATCGGTCATGTCATACATTTTTTTGTGATCGACCATAAAGCCAAACTTTTTTGGTTGTCTGCCCAGCCAGATGTTTTCCGCAACCGAACGTTCGGAAACAGGGCTCAACTCCTGATGGATCATGGAAATGCCTTTGCTAAGAGCCGTGAGCGTATTGGGTATTTTAGTCTCTTCTCCCCGTAGTATGATTCTCCCCTCGTTCATTTGGTACAGTCCCAGCAAACACTTCATCAGCGTGGATTTGCCTGCACCGTTTTCCCCCATGAGCGCATGGACAGTGCCGGGGCGCAATTTGAATGAAACGTCCCGAAGGGCTTTCACACCCGGAAATTCCTTGGAAACATGCAACATTTCAAGTATATATTCACTCAAAACGCTTTCACCTCCATTATGTATTTTTACAACAGCGAATTAAATTTTGAGTGCGAACACAGTGTTTCTCTGTGCTCGCACTCAAGGTTAGAAGATGTGAAAAGTTTTCTTACATGAAATCAGCAACGTTTGCTTTGGTAACCGGCTTAAAGGGAACCCAGCCGAAGATGTCGAAAGATTCGCCCTTGGCAGCTTTTACAGCCAATTCCATTGCCAATGCGCCCTGACCGTTTGCATCTTGGAATACGGTTGCAGCCATCTCGCCGTTCTTAACAGCTTCGCATGCGCTGGCCGTTGCATCGATACCCACAACGGGAATCTTGGAGAGATCCAGACCGGCAGCTTTCATCGCTTCGATTGCGCCTAAGGCCATTTCGTCGTTGTTGCAGATAACCACGTCAAAGGCCTCGCCTGTGCCGATGATGGTCTGCATCTTATCCATTGCCTTTGCACGATCCCACTCTGCGGTATCTTCGAATACCTTTGTGAGGGTGAATCCAGCTTTTTCAAGGCCCTCTTTTACGGACGATGTTCTGGCATTGGTGTTTTCCAAGCCCAACTGACCCATGAACAGCACGTATTTTAAAGTTTTGTCTGCCTTATCCTTGAAGAATCCTGCAAGGAATTCAGCCTGCATGTTACCTGCATCGGTCTCCTGAGAGCCAACATATGCATATTTTCCGGCTTTTAACAGCTCGTCTACGGGACGGCGGTTGATGAAGATGATGGGGGTATCGCCCGCTTCAGCCATGATGGTTTCGGCAGTGGCGGTATCAACCAAGTTGACGATCATAGCGCTGTAACCCATGGTTTTAAAGGTTCTGACTTGTTCAGCTTGTTTCTGGGTGTCGTTGTTTGCTTCCTGAGAGTCAATTTTGTAATCGGAGTACGCTTCGCCAGCCTTCAAAATACCCTGTTCCAAGTTTGAAATGAACTGATCCCGGGCATAGAGGGTGACACCTACGGTACCGCCACCAGCAGGTGCGGGTTCAGCAGGGGCTGCGGGTGCGGGCGCCGCAGGCTCGGCGGGAGCAGCGGGTGCTGCGGGTTCAGCAGGGGCAGGCGTTCCGCACGCTGCCATCAAGGACAATGTGAGCAGACACACTACGAAAAGTGCAATAATTTTTTTCATTTGTCTTCTCCTTTTTGATTATGTTTATTTGCCCAAGGGCAAAACAAAATTCCTAATTACATTTCCTTAAATTGATAAAATTGTTTAGAATGCGTACACTTGAATAGTATTTTGAGTTTTGTTTGATGATACTATATTATTTCACAAAAGTCAATAGCATTTGATTACAAACAAACCTATATATACTCATTCAAGCGAATAATGTTGTGTCAAATTACCCATCATGTCATAATTCGACACATGTTTTAGTGATACGGCAAATAAAACCCGTGAAAGCACGTGCCCTATTTGCCGCAAAACCAATGAAAAATGAAATTAACTGTAAAAAATATCACTATATACTATTCAATGCTGATCATATTCCGGTGTGCTTTTGAATGTAGTTCCGTGCCTTGATGGCGTATTCCAAGGGATTGGCTTTTGCTGGATCTTGCTCCGCTTCCACCAGCAGCCAGCCGGTGTATGAAGCTTTGGACAAAATTTCAAAAGCTTCGGGGAAGGCATAACTGCCGTCTCCCGGCACGGTGAAGGCACCCTCCCGCACGGACTTGAGGAAGCTCCAATTCTCGTTTTTGGCCTTTGCAATCACTTCGGGACGAATGTCCTTTAAGTGGACGTGTCCTACTCTTGACACATATTTATGCAACATCTTCGTGGCGCTCACCCCTGCAAATTCAAAGTGACCGGTGTCGAAGCACAGGAACACCAGATCTGGGTTGGTGCCCTCCATGAGTTTATCCACTTCTTCTTCGGTCTGCACAACGGTGCCCATGTGGTGGTGGAAGCAGAGTTTAAATCCCCTGTCCTTTGCAATTTTTCCAAGGCGAGTGAGTCCGCCGCACAATCTATCCCACTCCTCTATTTGAAGCACGTACTTGCCCGAAAATACCGGCGTATCCATCTGCCCCTGAATGCTGTGGCTCTGCTCGGACACGTTAATTCTGTTGCAGCCCACACTCTCCAAAAAATCCAGTTCCGCAACAAAGGCTTGTTCCGTCTCGGCAAAGGGTTTTTCCACCAAGAAGGAGGAAAACCAACGGCTAGCCACCCTCATACCCCGGAGATCCAGCGCTGCTTTTAAAACCTTGGCATCCTTAGGATATTTATTGCCGATCTCGGTGCCCGTAAATCCCGCCAGTGCCATCTCGGAAACGATTTGCTCAAAGGTGCACTCCCCGCCCAGTTCGGGCATGTCGTCGTTACACCAGCCGATGGGCGCAATACCCAATGTGACCTTTTCGGACTTAAACAAGGCTGCTTTCCCGAATATTCCCTTATCCGCCTTTAACATAGATAATCAGCTCCTCACTTACTTTTTATTATTTTTTCACCCTGGGCAATGTGGAACCGCCGTAGGGCATGAATACAATGGTTGCATCTTTTCCCTTTTGCAAAAGCGCATGGTCAAGGGCAAGCTGAACAGTAGAATAGGGTTTTAAAAAGATGTTTAACACAAGCTCGTCGGGCAGATCGGAGACCAGATAAATTTCTGCACTTTCTAACACCATGCCGATTGCGGCAGCCTTGTGCCCCCCCAATTGGAAGTCTCGCTGTATGCGATCCACCATGGACCGGGCCGTTTCGGCTTGGGTGATCCACTGCTCAAAGACGTGTTCCCCCAACCCTTCGGCGCACGAACCCACAAGAATGATGATACCGCCGTCTTTCACAGCGTGTTTGGCGTTGTCCAGCGCCTTTTGGGTTTGATACAGGTTGATATCCTTGGGATACCCCCCTTGAGACACGATGACGATATCCCCACGGTCTGGAATTTCGCAGAGGTAGAGGGAATCTAAAAACTTACACCCCTCCCGGTGGGCACCAACCACATCCCCAGCAAACGCGCGGAGTATCTCCTTCTTTTCGCTGAGCACCACGTTGAGAATGAAATCCACACCAAACATCTGTGCAGCTTCTTCGATATCCAATCGCACTGGGTTTTTATCCAGTTCACCGGCACAGGCCGTGCTGTGCACCATGCGGGAGTGGTTGGCCTGAATGGCTTCCCGGGTGGACACCCCGGGCATGATAGCTTTTGCACCCCCGCTGTACCCGGCGAAGTAGTGGTACTCAATGTTGCCAAGGCAGATACATATATCCGCCTCAGCCACCGTGCGCACGATATCCACCGGCGTACCAAAGGAGGTAAAACCAATGTGGACACAATCGCTGTAGTCTCCATCCATCACGTTGATTTCGTTTACAGCCCTCTCCCCCGCCAGCTTTTTCATCTCCTCAGGGGTATGAAACCGGTGTGAGCCCAGGGCAAACACCAAGGTGATGTCCTGCCTGTTCACGCCCCCGGCGTAGAGTTCGTCCAAAAGTGGGGGCATACATTCATATGTGGGCAGAGGACGAGTTATGTCACTGGTGACAATAACCACTCGATCCCCCTTGTGCACGCGTTCCCGAAGCCTAACTGAGCCAATGGGATTGTTGAGTGCACGAACGATCTCCTCCCTGCCCGATTGATTGCCCGTATCCACTTGATTGGGTTTGAGCACCGCCAGCAATTGATCATCCGGGATATCCACAGCCATGGTTCCCTTGCCAAAACCTACTTCCGCTCTCATGGCTATCTGTTATATACGGGCAACGCCCGTATCTCTTGCAGCCTGTGCCACTTTCTTGGCAACCGCCTCACCCACCCGGGCATCGAACGCTGCGGGGATGATATAATCCGGCCTCAGTTCGTCGTCGGCAATCAGCTCCGCAATAGCAATAGCTGCTGCAACCTTCATTTCATCGTTGATATCGCTGGCACGCACGTCCAACGCCCCTCTGAATATGCCGGGGAATGCCAGCACGTTGTTGATCTGGTTGGGGAAATCACTTCTGCCCGTGCCCACAACGGCAGCACCTGCCGCCAGCGCCTCTTCGGGGAAGATTTCAGGAGTGGGGTTGGACATGGGGAAGATCATGGGGTTTTTAGCCATGGACTCAACCATCTCTTTAGAGACGATTCCGGGGCCGGACAGGCCGAAGAACACGTCTGCACCCACCATCATTTCGGCCAGAGAACCCGAACGCTTCTCACGATTGGTGATCTTTGCCATCAGTTCCTTCTCGGGGTTTAGGTTGTCTCTTCCCTGGTAAATCGCCCCTTGTCTGTCGCACAGGATCACTTCTTTGAGACCCATGTGCATGAGTAATCTTGTCACCGCAATGGCCGATGCACCCGCACCGCTCACAACAGCCTTTAAATCGGATATGTTGCGCTTTGTGAGCCTGCATGCGTTGATCATCGCTGCCGTCGCAACAACGGCTGTGCCGTGCTGATCGTCGTGGAAAATGGGAATGTCGCAGCACTCTTTCAGTCTGCGCTCAATTTCAAAACACCGGGGAGCAGAAATATCTTCTAAATTAACGCCTCCGAAACTTCCCGCCAGCAATCGAACGGTGTTTACAATATCGTCCACATCTTTGGAGCGTATGCACAGGGGAAAGGCATCCACATCTCCAAAGGTCTTAAATAAGACGCACTTGCCCTCCATAACGGGCATGCCCGCCTCGGGGCCGATATCTCCAAGGCCCAGCACGGCTGTGCCGTCGGTGACAACGGCAACGGTATTCCACCTTCTGGTATATGTATAGGACAAGTCTACATCCCGGCTGATCTCCAAACAGGGTTCGGCCACCCCGGGGGTATAGGCCATGGTTAAATCTTCTTTTGTCTGTGCGGGGCAGCGTGCAATTACTTCAATCTTTCCTGCCCACTTCTCGTGCAGCTCCAATGCTTTTTCGCGCAAGCTCATGTTTTGTTATTTCCTCCAATTAAAATTGTTTTGCTGCATATTTGAGTGCAGCCACTACGGGCAGTTCTTCGCCTGTTAAAAACCGAATCAGTGCCCCGCCTCCGGTGCAGATATAGGACATTTTGTCAAACAAACCGTATTTGTTGGTTGCGGTGATACTGTCTCCCCCGCCCACCACGCTAAACCCATTGGTGTTTGCCAGTGCCTCCCAAACTGTTTTCGTACCCAGTTCCGTCTCGGGCTTTTCGAAAACCCCCATGGGACCGTTGACAAATACCGTCTTTGCATTGGCGATGACAGATGCATAGTGGGTTGCCGTGTGTTCCCCAATGTCTAACAGGGGATTGTCGGGCAGTGCCGTTGTGGGCACTTCTACTCGTTTGCCCTCCTCACTATAGGCCAAATCTGTGGGCAGTTGAATTTTATCTCCGTAGGACGATAGAATTTCCTTTGCCGTTTCCACAAACTTTATATAACCGCTCTGTTCAATAAAGTCGTATGAACCCTTGCCGATATCCAAACCCTTGGCAATCAGCATTATATTTGCCACAAGTCCCCCTGTCAATATGTTGTCGGCCACACCGTTTTTAAGCACCGTCTGCATCATCATAAAAGCATCTGCAATCTTGGCCCCGCCCAGCACGAATACACAGGGGCGCTGGGGCTTTTCCATAATACCCTGTATCACACAAAACTCCTCTTCGAACAACCTTCCCATGGCCGAGGGTAACAGCATTTCAAAGCCACATAGGGAGGGCTGATCCCTGTGTGCTGCGGCAAAGGCATCGCAAACATAAATATCTGCCAAGGGATATAACTTTTGCACCAACAGCGTCTTTGATTGCTGTTGGTGGGTTAAGTTGAGTTTTAGTTCGAACAGGGTCTGTTCTTCCGAGACGAAGCGAACGTTGTCCAAGAGCAGCACTTCTCCAGACCCCAGGTTTTGAATCATCTGCCGGGCAGCAGGGCCGCACACGTCGTCGATAAATTTTACTTCCTTATTTAATAGTTCACTCAACACAGTGGCGTGGGGTTGTGTGGTATAGAAATTTTTATATTCGATGTCGCTGCCCTGATGGGCCAGCAGCACCACCTTTGCCCCCTTGCCGCACAGTTCTTGAATCGTCTTGATGCTGGCTTTAATGCGGGTGATGTCTTTTAGTCTGTTGGTCTCCCTGTCCACCGGTTGGTTGATGTCCACCCGGAGCAGCACAGTTTTACCCGAAAATTCAAAGTCGTCCAAGGTGTTAATGCCAAACCTCATAAAAAACTCCATTCCACCGCAACACGTGCGGCATACGTGGTCTAAGAGATACTGTAAAAGTTACGCTGTTCTTTCATAAACAACTGTGTAAATCAATCACATAAGAGCACCATTTTTGGCACTTACTTCATATGTAAATATTGATTGGTTTGCCCCGTGCCGCTGTCTCTGGTTGTCTGCATTTCAAGGGCAGCCCGAATGGCATCCATACTCTCGGGGATGACCACCGATTCTTGGGGGATGTTGATGGCAAACATGATGTCCTCCCCGGTTTTCACAATGGTGTCCTCCCACAAGGCAATTTCATACATATCTGCTCTGGGCAGGTTTAAGTCCCTTGCATATCGGAACAGGGACGCATTGCCCAAAAATCCGTCTTTTAACCGAACCACTCGGATTCTTGGATGTGTGTTGAACACTTCCAAGGCTTCTTCTTTGGATATATTTTTCTTTGTTTTGGCAACAACGGTGATGATGTGCCCGTGGGTCACGGGGGTATGCACCAAAATGCCTGTGGCCTCCACGTGGGGCATGATGGTCATTAGATCCACCGCCTGATGGGAGGGCGCTTTATCCACTTGCAGGGCGTTCGTCAACCCCCTGTGGTAGTCGCCGGGATCGGCAACCCTTCGAATGATGGTAATGGCAACTCTTTCACAGCCAAAGGCCCGGTCAAGGCAATCCACAGTGCGGATTAGCCCCGTGGTGTTGCAGGAGGTGAGTTTTAGAAACTGTTGACCCAAACCCTTTTCGTAGTTGGCATATCCGTGGAAGAACACGTCTGCCACGCTGTTCTTCTCGCCCCCCTGAAAGACAGCTTTTTTACCCATCTTTGCATAGAGTTCCTTATTTTTTGCGCCAATGCCCGCACTGGTGGCATCCAGCATAATATCACACTGGGAGACCAAATCCTCCATACTCCCCGAAATGGTTACACCCGCTTCTTTTAAAATTCCCTCGTTTTCGGGCAGTGCGTTGTAAAAGGGATAGGGCATCCCCCGTTCAGCCAATGCCCTGACGGAAAGCGTTGGAGCCACATCCGCAACGCCCACCAGTTCCATATCGCCTTGCATCAGCACACCTTCGGCCAACCTAAGACCGATTACGCCATAACCCGCCACACCAACCTTAACTTTTGACATTTGCTTTGCCTCCATAACTCAATTATTTGCTATACTCTTGGTAACTTAATGATGTTATTCTTATTACATTTAGATCATTTTATCACCTGTCATAAAAAAATACAATAATTTTTTTAATTTTTATTTTGCATTTTAAAACTTTTCTGGTAAAATATTTTTTGAACGATTTAAGGTTAAACTAAAATAAAGCAGTGTATTATTAATGAGGTGATTTTTTGAAATTAAGCAGATTAAATGCAATTGAGCAATATATTTTATCCAAAGGTGCTGTCACGGTGGAGGAACTGTGCGAAACCTTTGAAGTGTCCAAAAACACCATTCGACGGGATCTCAACGAGCTGGAGGCCCGGGGATATGTGAGCAAAGTGTATGGGGGTGTCACCGCCCACAACCCTCAGGGAATTATTCCCGTGCCCGAGCGCATTGTGGAAAACTCGGGGGCAAAACAGTTGATCGGCCAATTGGCCTCCCGGTTTGTTGCAGACGGGGACAGCATTTTTATCGATTCGGGTACCACAGCCCATCACATCATACCCAACATACAAAACAAAAAGAACATTACGGTGATTGCCAACTGCTTGACTGTGCTGAAACTAGCCACAAAACAAACGTCCTTTAGTGTCATCTCCTTGGGTGGGTTTTATTCTGCCCCCACCGATTCCTTTGTGGGCATTTCCGCCTACGAATCGCTGGAGGGATTGCGGATTAACAAAGCGTTTATGGCGTGTACGGGTATATCTGTGAACGCTGGGTTTACAAACAACTCCTATTTAGATGCAGAGATCAAGCGGGGAATCGTCTCCCGCTCCAATTTTGTTTACGTGTTGGCGGACAGCTCAAAATTTGGCAGAGAAGCCACTCTCTCCTTTTGCCCCTTGGAGCGCATTTCGGCCATTGTCACTGAAACCATGCCCAACAACGACGTATTTCGCTACTGTATGACAAACAATATTGAGATTGTCACCTCAAATTAAACAATAAATTATCAACAGTTGATCAAAAAGTATTGCACTTTTGTTATGTTTCATGTATATTGAATATATAGTAAACATTGCGGAGGTCTTGCTCATGTTTATACCTTCACCAGCGCTACAGGCTGGGTATAACGTCTATTTAGATGTTTCCCAAGAGGCACGGATGGAAGTGGGACTCTTGCTCTTAAACCCGGGAGACACATTTGATTTATTCGAGTGTGAAATGGAAACAGCCATCCTGCTCTTCCAGGGGGAAGTGACCTTTTCTTATTTAAATGAAGTAAAAACAGCCAAGCGGCTTTCTACCTTTGAGGAGGAGGCCTATTGCCTGCTGTTAGCTAAAGAAACAAAAGTAAACATCACCGCTCAGGCACAAAGCGAGTTATACATTCAAAAAACCATCAATTCCAACGCATACGACCCCGTGTTCTTCACCCCCGCCCACGTACACATTCAAAAGGCCGGGAACAACGGAGAGCTGATGGGATGTATGCGCCGAAACATTAAGACCATCTTCGACTACGACAATGCACCTTTTTCCAACATGGTGCTGGGTGAAGTGTTGAACTTTCCCGGCAAGTGGTCTTCCTATCCCCCCCATCATCACCCTCAGCCCGAGGTTTATTTTCACAGGTTTGACAAACCCTGTGGGTTTGGGGTGAGTTTTGCCAACGGGCAGGTGTACACCTCCACCCACAATTCGTTAACAATGATTACATCCCAGTTTCACTCTCAATGTGCTGCACCGGGGTATGCCATGTGTTATGCATGGGGCATTCGTCATTTAGAGGGCGATCCCTGGCTCAAGACACGGATCGACGATCCCGAGCACCAATGGCTGTGGCGACCCGATGCCAACGAGCACATTTGGCAGGAAAAATAGAGTTTAGGTTTTTTTCTTGGGGTTCCACCCCAAACCCCGTTTATGGGCTCCGCCCACACCCGCAAGGGGGAATGACTCCCCCTTGACCCCTCTTAACGCAAAAGCTAACGCTTTTGCTAAAGTATTTTTAAAGAATAAACCTTAGCAAAGCGATAGCTTTGCGTCAAAAAGTTTTTGGGGTTTTTAGGGGTATTTTTTTAAAAATACCCCTAAACGGGTGTGGGCAGAGCCCACTATAAAAGAATAATTAAATCAGGAGGATAAACATGAAGACTGTGCGCTTAACAATGGCCCAAGCGTTGGTTCGCTTTATCAAAAACCAGTACGTCCGCTACGACGACAAAGTCCACCCCTTTGTCCGCGGTGTGCTCATGCTGCCCGGCCACGGCAACGTAGTAGGCCTGGGCAACGGCCTGGAGCAGGAGGGCGAAGGCCTTGAAATCTATCAGGGTAAAAACGAACAGGGTCAGGCACACGTGGCCATCGCCTTTGCAAAACATATGAAACGCAAACAAATATTTGCTGTCACATCGTCCGTTGGTCCCGGCGCTGCCAATATGGTCACCGCTGCTGCCACCGCCACCGCCAATAACATCCCCGTACTCCTTCTGCCCGGCGATGTCTACGCCTGCCGTCAGCCCGATCCGGTCTTGCAACAAATCGAGCAAACCCATGATTTATCCATCTCCACCAACGACGCCTTCCGCCCCGTCTGCCGCTACTTCGACAGGGTTACCCGTCCGGAGATTCTCATGTCTGCCATGATCAACGCATTCCGCGTGCTCACCGACCCCGCCGACACCGGCGCTGTGTGCATTGCCCTGCCCCAAGACGTGGAAGGGGAAGCCTATGACTACCCGGAATCCTTCTTTAAAAAGCGTTTTCACGACATCGAGCGCAGACCGGCGACGGATCGCGCCCTCAGCCAAGCCGCTGAAATCATAAAAGATGCAAAGAAACCCATGCTCATCTGCGGTGGAGGTGTTCGGTATTCCGAAGCACACCAAGAGTTTGTGCACTTTGCCGAAACCTTCAACATACCCTTTGGTGAAACCCAGGCGGGAAAGAGTGCCGTGGTGTGGAACCATCCCCTCAATCTGGGGGGCATGGGGGTGACGGGCTGTTCTGCCGCCAACGAAATTGCCAAAGAAGCAGATGTGGTCATCGGCGTGGGTACCCGCTACACGGATTTTACCACCGCCTCCAAGTGGCTGTTTCGGGAAGATGTTACATTTGTCAATATCAATGTTTCGGAGTTTCAAGCATATAAATTAGATGCCGTTCGCGTAATCGCCGATGCCAAAGTTGCACTGCCCGCCCTGGCTGCAAAACTTGGGGGGTATACAACCGCATACGGCCATGAGATCGCACAGGCAAAAGACAAGTGGAACAAAGAACTGAATCGGTTGGACAATATCGATTACACAAAAGAATTTATCCCCGAAGTAAACGATGCAAACGCCAACAGCGCCCACGACTTCGCCCGGGATTTAAATGCATGTCTCACCCAGACTAAGGTGTTGGGTATTGTGAACGAACTCATCGACGAAGATGCCAGCGTCATCGGGTCTTCGGGCAGTTTACCCGGCTGTATGCAGCGCATGTGGCGGCCAAAAGCCCCCGATACGTACAACATGGAATACGGCTACTCCTGCATGGGATACGAAATTTCGGGTGCACTGGGTGTTAAGCTGGCCATCGGAGAAAAGGAAGTCTATTCCATGGTGGGAGACGGCAGTTTTGTGATGCTCCACTCGGAACTGCTCACAGCCGTACAGGAAAATATAAAGATTAACGTGGTTTTGTTTGACAACGCAAGCTTTGGCTGCATCAACAACCTACAAAATGCGCAGGGCAACACAACCATGTGTACCGAACTTCGGTATCGCACAGATTCCAACAAACACGACGGAGCTTTCTTGTCGGTGGATTATGCAGCCATTGCCAAGGGTTACGGCTGCGTTGCATACACCATTCGCACCGAAGAAGAGCTTCGCACCGCCCTTCTCGATGCCAAGAAACAGACAAAACCCGTGTTGTTCGACATTAAAGTGCTGCCCAAAACCATGACCAACGGTTACGGCGCATGGTGGAGGGTGGGAACTCCTGCGGTTTCTAATAAACCTGCTGTGCAAGAGGCCTATGCGTCACTCATCGAGTGTATAGAAAAAGCTCGTAAATATTAATACAAGGAGACGATCTAATGAAAAAATTGAGATTCGGTATCATCGGCGCTGGGCGCATCGGCAAGCTCCACGCCAACAACTTGATCAACCGCATACCCAATGCCGAGGTTGTGGCCATTTCCGACGTGGTGTTTGATGCTGCCAAACAGTTTGCCAGTGAGGCGGGTATTGAAAAAGTCTATGACAATCATCAGGAAATTTTAAAAGACCCAACCATTGATGCGGTGATGATCTGTTCGTCTACCAACACCCATTCGGATATCTCCATTGAAGCAGCTCAGGCGGGCAAACATATCTTCTGCGAAAAACCTATCGACTTTGACTTAGCTAAAATTCAACGCGTACTCCAAGAGGTAGAAAAGGCAAAAGTAAAGTATCAGGTTGGATTTAACAGAAGGTTCGACCGAAACTTTAAAAAAGTAAAAGAAACGGTGATGGCGGGAACCATCGGCAATATCGAGATTGTCAAGGTGACATCTAGGGATCCTGCACCCCCTCCCGCTGAATACGTGAAGGCATCGGGGGGCATTTTCCTCGACATGACCATTCACGATTTTGATATGGTGCGCTATTTGTCGGGCAGTGAGGTTGTGGAGGTGAGCACTTTTGCAACTTGTTTGGTAGACCCGGAGATTGGCAAACAAGGGGATGTGGACACGTGTATCATCAACTTAAAGTTTGCAAACGGTGCACTGGGTGTGATTGACAACAGCAGGCGTGCGGCATACGGGTACGACCAGCGCGTGGAAGTGTTTGGTTCACTGGGGCAAATTGCTGCCGAAAACGAGACGGCCAACTTGACGGTGCTGTCCACGGCCGCAGGTGTTGTGCGGGAAAAACCACTCTTTTTCTTCCTAGAGCGGTATAACGATGCATTTATTGCGGAACTAACTGAATTTGTTGATGCCGTGCTCTCCGACAAAACTCCGCCGGTTGGTGCGGACGATGGATTGAAACCCGTGCTCATCGGCATGGCTGCCAAGAAATCTTGGGAGAATGGCGGTATGCCTGTGAAGGTGGAACTGTAGAGGAGTATTTTTTCGGGACTACTCGCCCCCGTACCCCACGCAAAGCGAAACTTTGCGACAATAAGTTTTTGGGTTTCCAAAGGGTAATTTTACAAAAATACCCTTTGGCGGGGTTTGGGGCAAAGCCCCAAGAAAATATCAACCCTATTGAATCCTCCCAACCGAAATGGTGGCTACAACCTTCGTTTCGGCAATGTCCCCAATTAGCACCTGCCCCTCAACAATAGGCGCCTCTAACCTTAATTTCTTTATTTCGGCTAAGACATACGGGATTAACTCTTTTTTCACGGGATGCAGGGTTTTCACCGAAACCGTCTCCCGATCCCCACCCGATACCAAAACAACGGTTGTCACCGTTCGCCGGGGATCGGAAAACTCCTGCTTGCCGTAAACTTGCCCACGCTCACAGCCATTACCCCGAACCACAACCTCACCATCCACCTCACCCACTGTGAGGGCACATCCAACCGGGCAGGCAATGCAAATCAATTCCCTCATAAGACCTCCGCCTCCACCGTAATATCTCCCCTGCACTTGCGAAGATCAACGGCAATCTCCTCCATTTCGCCGGGGGTAACAATACGCTTTTTCTTGGAAGCAACCACCTCTCCCCCCGATAAAACGGTAATCTTCGGATTTTTTAATACATCACTCACCCGAAAAAAGAGGGTTTGTTTCTCATTCGTCAGGTGTACCTTCTGGGGCACAACGTATCGCACGTTCTTGCCCGCAACTGTGCGCACAGCGTTGCCCTCCGGCAGTACACCCTCCTTTGCGTATTGTGCTGCAAACTTTCCGGCAGTCATGGATTCCAGCGTCACGTTGTCCACCAAATCGTGGACGTGCAGCACATTTCCGCAGGCGAATATTCCCTCAACGCTGGTTTGATTAAAATTATCCACAACAGCCCCGTTGGTCATTGGGTCTATTTCAACCCCTGCATCCAAACTCAGCTCGTTTTCAGGGATCAGCCCCACCGACAACAGCAGGGTGTCGCAGGGTATATACCGAAACGTCTCTTTGATGGGCTTTCGTCTCTCGTCCACCTGAGCAATCGTAACGCCAAAAAGTCGCTCCTGCCCGTGGATTTTTACCACGGTGGTGTTGAGCAACAGGGGAATATCGTTGTCCTTCAGGCATTGGACGATATTTCTGTTCAACCCCGAGGAATAGGGCATAACCTCGCACACCATGTGCACCTTGGCTCCCTCCCAAGTC
Organism: uncultured Clostridia bacterium; assembly: GCA_964453645.1. Classification (GTDB taxonomy): domain Bacteria; phylum Bacillota; class Clostridia; order Christensenellales; family JAWKQI01; genus CAYVRJ01. The sequence continues at coordinate 76,549 of CAYVRJ010000003.1, read as the reverse complement.
AAACGGCGAGCCATGATCAACCCAATATCTCCCGAGCCCAGAATCACAACGTCTTTGCCCACCATATACCCGTCTATGTTTACCAGCTTTTGTGCACAACCCGCAGAAAATATACCCGATGGCCGTGTCCCCGCAATGTTGAGTGCTCCTTTGGATCGCTCTCGGCACCCCATGGCCAGCACCACAGCCTTTGCCCGTATTGTAAAATATCCGTTTGTTTCGTTGACACAGGTGAGCAATTTATCTTGGCTCAGGCCCAACACCATGGTGTTTGTCATGGTGACCACATTCGTATTTAAAAGTTCCTTCACAAACCGCGTTGCATATTCAGGGCCAGTTAGCTCTTTTGAAAAATAGTGTAACCCAAAGCCGTTGTGTATGCACTGCATTAGCACACCCCCAAGACTTGTTTCTCTCTCTAACAGCACAACCTGAGCGCCCTCCTCCCAGGCCTTTAGTGCAGCTGCCAATCCCGACGGCCCTCCCCCAATTACAGCCACATCAAAGTTCATCACATTCACCAATCCTTTTGCACACAATATACGACTTTCCGCCAAACTTTGTAATCTCTTCCATCGGTTTATTGAGTGTGTGGGCCAGTATCTCCATAATTCTTGGGGAGCAAAATCCCCCCTGGCACCTGCCCATGCCCGCCCGAGTGCGGCGTTTCACCCCATCCAGCGTTGTGGCTCCCCGCTCAATGGCCAGCAAAACGTCCGCTTCGCTCACCGTTTCACATCTGCACACAATCTTTGCACATCTCGGATCGCCATTGATTGCCGCACTTCGCTCTTCCCCGTTCATTTCACGAAAGGCTTTGGGTTTGAAGCGATGGGGCGAATAGTGCCGCTTTTCTTTTAGGGTTAACTTCTCCCCCACCAAATCCCTCACATAATCGGCAATAGCTGGTGCACTGGAAAGCCCGGGGGAACAGATTCCCCCAACGTTGATCAACCCTTGGCACTTTGTCGAGTGTCCAATGATAAAGTCGTGTTTATCCCCAATGGCTCGAACCCCTGCAAAGGAGGTGATCACTTTATTCCAAGGAATGTTTACAACAGACTTTTCTGCCTTCTCAACGATATATGAAAAACTTTCGGCATGTAGTGTGTTGTCCGACTTATCCTCTTGATCCAAGGCAGTTGGCCCAACGTAGGCGTTTCCGTCCACTGTTTTAGAAACCAACACCCCTTTGCCCGATTCGTTGGGGGTTTGAAAGATGACCATCTTCACCAAATCCCTACACGTGTTGTCAAACAACATGTACTCACCCTTTCTCGGGTGGATGTGAAACGTGTCGTCCCCCAGTTTTTTTGCAATGTCATCGGCATACACTCCCCCGCAGTTGACAATCATTTTGGCTTTGACTTGCCTACCATCCTTGGCGGTGAGTAAAAATCCACACTCTATCGATATCACTTCAAAGTCCATCAAAAAGGTGACACCGTTCTCCCTTGCGTTTTCAAAACAGGCAAATGTCATCTCGTAGGGACAGGTGATTGCGCAGGTGGGGGCATATAACCCGTGGGTGACTTTTTGGCTGATGCCGGGAGATAATCCCCTGACTTCATCACCCGAGATGATTTGTAAACCCTTCACCCCGTTGCTATCTCCATTTCGTTTCAGCTTTTGCAGGGTGTTGAAATCCACTTCATCAAAGCCCACAACCAGCGATCCGATTCGCTCAAGGGGAACACAAAGCTCTTGCGCCCACTGTGTGTACAGTTCGTTGCCCAGCACGTTCATCCTTGCCATCAAGCTGCCCGGAGCACAGTCGTACCCGGCGTGGACAATACCACTGTTCGCCCCCGAAGCCCCCATGGCCACGTCTGCCCTTGCTTCCAAAACCGCAACCTGCAGTTCATATTTGCTCAGTTGGCGTGCCACGGCACATCCAATGACTCCCCCGCCAATGATAGCAATATCGTACATCCGCTTCCTCCTGCCAACGCTCTTTATATAGATCTGTAACCATAGTAACACTTTATCGGTAATTTCTGCAAGGGTTGTCCATAGGCTTGTATACAGTATTTTCACACAATTTTCGTAAAACCTATATATATTTGTCAAATTTTCTTGCAAATATAGGCTCAGTATTTTATAATGTAAATATATATATGCTAATAATTGTTATTCACATACAAAGGAGTACTCGTTATGAAAAGTATTAAGATGAAGATCATGCTTGTCATGTGTCTGCTGCTGTTCATCTCTTTCTCTGTAGTGGGAGCCATTGTGTCCATACTCATGTTCAACGATTCCTTTACCACCTTGGAACAAACCATGACCGAAACTGTCCAGGTGGCCTCTTCCTTTGTGAAAGAGAAACTTTCCTCCTATGTACTGCTCGTTGGGGAAATGTCCCGGCTCACCCGCCTGACTTCCGACGAGCTGACCCCCCAGGAAAAGGGGCAGATCATTCTCGACAAGAGTGCGATTTACGGCTTTTTCAGCTCGGGATATATCACGCTGGACGGCATCTCCCATCCCAGCGAAAAAGATTTTTCCGACAGAGATTATTTCATCGAAGCCAAGAACGGCAAGACCTACTTTTCTGACCTGTACTTCTGTGATATACACCAAAAAATGGAGATTGCTGTAGCTGCTCCAATTTTTAAAAACGATGCAGTGGATGGGGTGATCTACATTGCCCTGGATGCAGCTATCTTGTCGGACATTACCGACCAAATCAAAATCGGCCAGTCGGGTTACGCCTATATGCTGGACGCAAAAGGATATGCCATCGCACATCGGGACAAACAAACCGTAATTGACAAAACCAACATTATTGAATCCGCCCAGTCCAACCCCGCCCTTGCACAACTTGCAAACATACAAAGCGAAATGATCAAGGGTGTAGAAGGTTTCGGAGAATACCAATACAACGGTTTGAACAAGATTGTGGCATACGCACCTGTTCAAAATGAGAGTGGATGGTCTATTGCCGTTACCATCGACTACGACGAAGTCACAAAGAATACCACGCAAACTTCCATGATTATTTTAGCCGTGGAAGTACTGGCCTTAATTGCCGGCGTTATCGTTTCCGTCATGTTGTCCCACGCTGTCACCACTCCTGTAAAAGAGCTTGAAAAAGTCGCCCTGGACATTTCCAACGGTCGCTTGGGCACAGAAATTTCCTATGTGGGTAAGGACGAGCTGGGCAGGCTGGCCGAGAGTATGCGCAAGTCCATGGATATGCTGAACGCCAACATTTCTGATGCGAGTTTGGCGCTTGAATATATCGCGCGAGGGGATTTCGACATCCCCGAACCCAGCAGATCGTTTATTGGGGATCTCAAAGTCATCGAAGACAACGTGCGGGTCATCATTTCTGAAATGTCCCAAACCTTTAGCCGCGTACACCGGGTGGCCAACCAAGTTTCTGCCGATTCGGAGCAAATCGCCAATAGTTCCCAGATTCTGGCTCAAGGTGCCACAGAGCAGGCTGGCTCCATTGAAGAACTGTCTGCCACCATCAACGAAGTCTCCAACCAGATTACATACAATGCACAGAATTCCAACAAGGCAAACGAAATGGCAACGGAAGCCACCAAGGCCATTCAAACCAGCAATGAGCACATGCAAAAACTCATGGTGTCCATGAGCGACATACAGGACAAATCCTCGGAGATCAGCAAGATCATCAAAACCATTGAGGACATTGCCTTCCAAACAAATATACTGGCCCTCAACGCCTCTGTGGAAGCGTCCCGTGCAGGCGAAGCGGGTAAAGGATTTGCGGTGGTTGCAGATGAAGTGCGCAGCCTTGCGGGTAAATCTGCCGATGCGGCTAAAAATACCACAACCCTCATTGAAGGCACGGTGAATGCTGTGAACGAAGGTGTTAAACTTGCGCTGATCACCGCCGATGATTTAAAGGCTGTTGTGAAGGACGTAAACATGACCACGCAAGTCATTGCAGAGATCACTTCTGCCACCAACGAACAATCCCAAGCTGTTGCCCAGATCACCCAAGGTATTGAACAAATTTCAACAGTCATTCAGCTCAACTCTGCCACCAGCCAAGAGTGTGCAGCCGCAAGTGCAGAGTTGTCTGATCAGGCAAACTTGTTAAAAGAATTAATCGTTCGGTTTAAATTAAAAAATGCATTCTCCCTTCCACCGGCCGAGGTCAAAACCATTTCCGTTTCTTTTGATGAGGAAACGAACAGCAAATACTAATTTAAAGTTCCAATAGATTCACTGATTTTGGAGGCGAAAGCCTCCCTTTTTTTATGCCGCAACGTTTCTATGCGCAAAAGCAAAGGAAATGAGCAGCCTTTTGCCGGAGCTTTTGTTGACTTTTCTATAAATTTGTTTTACTTTGTATGAAGCAACAATTAGCTCAGGAGGATATGTATTGAAATTATTCAACAGAAATTTTAGTCTCATGGTTGTGGGTCAAATCGTGTCAATTTTCGGAGCGGCTATCCTTCGCTTTGCCCTCTCCACATACGTCCTAGATATGACAGGCCGTGCAGACCTGTTTGCCATTGTATTTGCGGTGTCCACCATTCCGGGCATTGTCCTCTCCCCCATTGGTGGAGCCATTGCCGATCGGTTCAACAGGCGAAACCTGATGGTTTTCTTCGACTTTAGCAGTTGTGCAATCGTACTCGCTTCGATTTTCTTGCTGATCAACAACGAATTTAACATCGTTCTTGTGGGCATTATTATGACGCTGCTCACCACCATTAGCTTCTTTTACCAACCGGCAGTGCAGGCCAGCATCCCCACCCTGCAATCCAGCGAAAATCTGGAAAAGGCCAACGGGGTGGTCACCGGGGTGAGTTCCCTTTCCAACATTATGGGTCCGGTGCTGGGGGGCATTCTGTACGGGCTGTTTGGCATCAATGCCCTGCTCTACATGAGCTGCGGTGCCTTTTTCCTCTCGGCCGTCATGGAAACCTTCATTCACATCCCCTTCGAGAAGCGCTCCCGGGACAGCCACATTGTAGCTGCCATTTTTAAGGATTTAAAAGATGGCACTCGCTTCATCACCAAAGAGAGGCCCTTCATACTCAAAGTGATGATCATTGCCGCACTGATGAATCTGTTCCTAGTGCCCTTCTTTATCATCGGGGTGCCCTATATTTTGCGGGTTACTATGGCTTCCAGCGAATCCTTGCTGGGCATCGGGTTGGGCATTGTACAGCTCAGCAGTATTTTAGGGGCACTGTCCATTGGATTGTTTGCCAAAAAATTAAAAATACCAACCGTATACATTTGGATCGGTATTTCTGGCCTGCTGTTCATCCCCATGGCAGTTGCACTGCTTCCCCAGATATTGGGTTTGGGTTTTGCACCGTCCTTTAGCCTCTTCTTAACTTTTGCCGTGCCGGTGATGATGATCGCAACTATGCTCTCCATTTACGTTATCACCATCATCCAAAGGGAAACGCCCAACGAGTTACTCGGCAAAGTCATGGCACTCATCACAGCCATCGCCCAGTGTGCAGCACCTGTTGGGCAAATACTCTACGGCTCACTGCTCGAAGGGTTTAGCAATTCCGTGTACATTCCCACACTGCTCATCTGTGTGCTCATCATGGTGATTGCGGTTGTCTCCAGAGTACTCTTAAAGAGTGAAAAAGAGTTGATCGCTCAGAATCTTTAAATTGTAACGTATGCTTTTGAATCTGAAAACCTCCTGTGATTTATCCTACAACAGGAGGTTCTTTTCTATAAATGTCCGTTTTTGGGTCCACCGCAAGGAGGGCAATTTCGCGGTTAGTTAGATACTCCACAACCCCATCTGCACTCCCTGGACATGCTAGAATACGATTGGGCTAATTCACTGTTGACTCGCTGCACTTCCCGTGCAAACTCACACTCCCTCTCAGAAACCATCCTTAAACAATCCGCCTTTGCCTGCGTATCAATGATGGCTCCTGGAGGCACAAAACGATTCGGGCAAATTGTAATATTACCCGTGAGCAAGCAATTTTGCGAGATAAAACAGCCACGTCCAACGATGCAATTGGAAATGGTGCAACGGGAACCGGCAAATACGTTGTCACACAACTTGCATGGACCCTGAATGATACATCCGGGCGTGCAACTGACGTTTCTGCCGATGTAGATAGAATATTTTCTGCCCTCCTGCACAACACTGCAACAGGTTAGACTGCACAAAACGCAGCCATCTTGAATATTGGAGTTGCTATTGATTAAAAACGGCAAACCCTCGTCGGCACGTATGCTGACGTTGGGTGCGATAAAGCAATTGTTGCAGATTGTTACATCGCCGATAACTGTTGAAAACGAACCCACAAAAGCCGTGGAGTCTATGGCAGGACAGACGCTCCTTCTATTAAATGACGTAGGGGGGTTGGGTGCAATAAAATGTGCATTTATGTTAACTGAATTTTCAAATTCATTGCATTGCCGAGGACATTCCCTAAACATTTTCTTACCTCCTTCATACCTATACACTATCCATAATACGCTAACAGAATGAAGGTGTGCATATATTCTACTTCTAAAAAATGCAAATAAAAGAGAGCAACCTTTTTCCAGTTACTCTCTTGTTTAATTTAATCTTTGGTTATTTATCTGGGGGCAGAATATTTCTTTTTGTAGTCGTACATTTTATTGTCTGCCAGCTTCACAATTTCACCCATGGACATCCGGGTGTCACTGCCCACAAATACAACGCCATAACTGATGGACATGGGATACTTACCCGACTCAGCGACAATTTTTTCCCGCATGATTTTCATCTTCTTTTCGGCAATGTCTGGGGGGCAACTGACATAAATCACAATGATTTCGTCTCCGCCAATCCGGCACAGACAATCCGATGCCCGAAAGTTTTCCTTCATAATTCGAGCAACCGTGGTTATATATTCGTCACCGGCCTCGTGGCCGTAGGTGTCGTTTACTGTTTTTAATTTATCAATGTCCACAAAACACAGCGAGAAGGGCACTTTGTTGGCGATTAATTCCGAAATAAAGTCGAAACAATATCTGCGGCTATACAGCCCCGTCATGGAATCCACATATGCAATGGTTTCCAGCTCCTCTTCCTGCGCCCGAATTTCTGTGATGTCTGATATGAGGTATGCACTGGCAAGCTTGTCACCCCATTCGATTAAATAGGAGTGCACCTGCAAGATGTGCTCCTTTTGATCACAGGTGTATTCAAATTGACTTTCCCCGTCTCCCTGGGCGGAAGAAATGAGTCTGTCAATGAGCTTGCACCGTTCTTTACACAAGGTGCTGTTCTTGTTTAAAAAGTGCTGCTGGGCAGATTCGTTGGCGTAAATCACTTTGGAGGTATCTCGCTCCACCACGATGAGGGAATCCTTCATGAGATCCACCACGCTGGTGATTAAATCCATGGTTTGAGCAACAGATTCGGCTTTACTCTTCAGGCTCTCCTCCCGGGATTTGAGCTGCTCCACCATGACATTAAAGGAATCGGAAAATTCCCCTAAAAAGTTGATTTGTTGGCCGTAGTCCCCCTCTGCCACTTGATTTGCCTGCCAAACCAAATGGCGCAGTCCCGCATTTAACTCCTTTAAATCCCCCGAAAAAAGATTTTCACGGCGAAGAGGAGATGTGTCCAAATTACCGATTGACATCTCCTTGATATATGCGCGCATTTCAGAAATACAGTTTACTACAAACCTCAGCGCTTCTTCCAAATCTTTTACATCCTCCGATGAGGTGCACTGGGGCTCTGTGCTAATGGGCTTGTTGTTGTATGCTGCTTTTATGTAGGATAACAGTATTTCAATTTCTTTTTTGTCCACACTTCTCCAGACCCGTTTTTACTCTTTTACCAGAGCTTCAAACCTACACACCCTGGCTCCGCTTGCCCAGCAATCGATTTCGGTAACAACGTAATTTTTCTTAGTATATGCTTTGAGTATTCCGGCAATGAATCCTTCGTCATAGTTGCAAACGGTTTCGCCCGTCACCGGCAAACCCGAACAGTCCAAATCTTCACTAACAGTGAGAATGGCTTTTCCCGTACTGGGATCAAATTTTTCAAACCGCAAAACGCCAATCTTTGTTTTTTCCAAGACATCCTGTAAGTGTGCAAAAAATCTGTTGATGGGTAACGATAGATCCAACATATTTTGTGCAAACTCTCTGCCGGCAAGTTCTCCGCCTTTTCTAAAAATATCTACTGTTTCTTCCAATCCGTATCTGCGGATTAATTCATCTTTGAGCGTAAACTGAAACAATCTGTATGCAATGACAGGCATCTCACCACCAAGGTTTTTTCTGCCTTCGTCCAGATCACCCATGTGTTCCCACATGAATTGTCTCTCATCCGTATTTTCAAACAATTTGATCATTCTTATTCAACCCTCCCTTACAAGTAAATTTTATCTAATTTGTCCCAAAAAGTCAAGTATTTGAAATTCGACAAAATGTATGTTATAATAAATTTAACACTATTTTTGCAAAGTAATTGTATCAAATAAAATGAACTGACAATACTCATTTGTAACACTCTTTTTAAACAGGAGAAACTTATGCCAATACTAGGCGCATATTTATTACCCCACCCTCCCATCATAATAAAAGAAGTGGGGCGGGGTGAGGAAAAACGAATTCAAAACACCATCGACGCATATAGGGAAGTTGCCCTTCGCATCAAACAACTCTCCCCCAACACCATTGTGGTCATCTCTCCCCACAGCGATACCTACAGCGACTATTTCCACATTTCCCCAGGGGGCCGTGCTTTTGGCAGTTTCTATCGGTTTGGTGCACCTCAGGTGCACATTGAAGCGGAGTACGACTGCGAATTTATCGAAGAGCTGACCGAAGTGATGGAGCGATGGGGGGTTAGCGGCGGTACCCTTGGGGAACAAGATCCAACGCTGGATCACGGAACCCTCATTCCCCTGCACTTCATCAACGAACACTACAGGGATTATAAGCTGGTTCGTTTGAGCATTTCGGGGCTTTCCTACGCCGATCACTACAAGTTGGGGCAATGTATAGTAAATTGCGCCCAAGGCCGTGACGTGGTGATGATCGCCAGCGGAGACTTATCCCACAAGCTCAAGGAAAAGGGACCCTATGGTTTTTCTTTAGAAGGGGTAAACTTCGACAAAGAGATTGGTGAAATTACCCGCACTGGGGAGTTTCAAAAATTGTTCGACTTTACGCCCGGCTTTTGCCAAGCTGCGGGAGAGTGCGGCTTGCGCTCCCTCATCGCCATGGCGGGGGTGCTGGACGGAGTAGATGTGGATTGTGAGTTTCTCTCCTATGAAGACACATTTGGGGTGGGATATGCTGTTGCTGCATTTACCCCCAAGGGATACAACGCCCAGCGACGCTTTTTAGATTCCTATATCAAGCGGGAGAGAGAAAAGATGAAAATGATTCGAGCCATAGAAGATGAATACGTTAGTCTGGCCCGAAACAGTGCAGAGCACTTTGTGAAAACCGGCAAACCTTTGGAATTTATCGAAGAAGATTTACCGGCTGAACTGCTGCAAGAACGGGCAGGGGTTTTCGTCTCCCTAAAAAAACAAGGGGAGCTTCGGGGGTGTATCGGAACCATCGTGCCCACTGCCCAGAACATCGCCCAAGAGATCATCAACAACGCTGTGAGCGCCTGTTCCAAAGACCCAAGGTTTAACCCCGTTCGGCCAGATGAACTGGAAGATATCGTCTACAGCGTGGATGTGCTCTCCCCTCCCGAACCCATCGAGAGCCGAACCCAGTTGGACGTACATCGCTACGGTGTCATCGTCACCTGTGGATACCGGCAAGGACTGCTGCTGCCCAATCTGGAGGGCGTGAACAGCGTGGACGAACAGGTGTCCATCGCCCTGAACAAGGGGGGAATTCGGGAAAATGAGGTGTATTCCATGCAAAGATTTGAAGTAGTGAGACACACATGACAAATACAGCAACGTGCGAAATATGCCCCCACCACTGTGAACTGAGGGAAGGCCAAACGGGATTTTGCCGGGGGCGCAAGAATATTGAGGGGAGAGTGACTTGTTCCAACTATGGAAAAGTGACATCCATGGCCTTTGACCCCATTGAGAAAAAACCTCTTCGGCACTTTGAACCCGGTAGCATGATCTTTTCTGTGGGCAGTTACGGCTGCAACCTAACTTGCCCCTTTTGCCAAAACAGCCGCATATCTATGGGGGATGAATCACAGGTGGATTGCATTTACATCACCCCCCACGAGTTGATCGAAAAGGCACAGGAGTTTGTGCCCAGAGGTAACATTGGCATTGCCTATACCTACAACGAACCGTTGATCAGCTTTGAATATATTTTGAGCTGTTGTGTGCTGGCGAAAAGCAACGGACTCAAGAATGTGCTGGTGACCAACGGGTATGTGTGTCAAGATCCGTTGCTAAAGCTGTTACCCTATGTGGATGCCATGAACATCGATTTAAAGGGGTTTACCCAGGAGTACTACGAAAAACTCAAAGGTGATCTTCAAACCGTTAAACAAACCATTGAGATTTGTGCACAGCACTGCCATGTGGAGGTGACAACGCTGATCATCCCGGGAGAAAACGACAGGGAAGATGAGATTCGCTCCTTGGCCCAGTGGCTTGGTTCTATCAATCAAGACATACCCCTGCACTTGTCCCGGTTCTACCCGCAATATAACTACAGTGATAAATCTCCCACCCCTGTGGATACGATTTATGCCTTAAGTGACATTGCAAAAGAGCACTTAAAGCACGTATATACCGGTAATTGTTAATCTTTTTATATTGACAAGGAACACCCCCGTCTTTATAATGACTATGAATTTATGTGAGGTCCGTTGTAATTATGAGTCTAAAAAAAATCGTTGTATTCACAACCGGTGGTACAATTAGCTCCAAATACGAGAATGGCAAGATTGTGCCCTTTCATACAGGGGAACAGTTGTTGTCCCACGTTTCTTCCCACCTAACCGATCTTAACGTGGAGCTTGTGGACAAGGGGATCACCCCCGGCCCTCACCTAACTCCCCAGTTCGGGTTTTCACTGGCCAACGAAATCAAAACATACTTAAAAAGAGAAGATATTTGCGGTGCGGTTGTGTTGCAGGGCACCGATTCCTTAGATGAAATGTCCTACTTACACCACCTAATGTTACCCTGTGAGAAACCGGTGGTTTTTTCGGGTTCCATGAAGAGTGGCAACGAGCTGTATGTGGACGCTTCGGGAAACTTGCTGGGCGCTATTGAGCTTGCCAGTTCGGATTTAAGCGCTGGCCACGGAGTGATGGTCTATTTCGACGAAACCATTCACTCTGCCCGGGACGTGGAAAAACACCACGCCAACAAGATGGGTGCCTTTGTTTCCCCCGGCGGGCCCTTGGGGGGCATGTACAACGGACGTATCATCTTCCACCACGAACCCGTTCGGGACGCTTTACTGCACCCCCAACACATGGACGCAAAGGTGGGGTTGCTTAAGGTTTGTACAGGAATGGAGGATATTTTCATTCGTTCCTGCATAGATAACAACTATGATGGTTTGGTTCTGGAGGGCTTCGGCGCCGGCAACATCCCACCCGTACTCATGGAATCCCTCATGGATGCCATTGGTGCCGGCATGGTTGTGGTGATTGTCAGCCGGTGTTTCGACGGACGGGCCATGCCTGTCTATCAATACAAGGGAGGTGGTGCGCAGCTCAGTGAAATCGGAGTGGTCTGCGGAGGCAACTTGTCGGGGCAAAAGGCGAGAATCAAGCTTATGATGCTCCTGTCGATAGATGCAACCTACGGACAAATTACCGACTATTTTAATTAATTTACTTTTTAATTTTTTTGGAGGTTTATCATGAATTATTCTTTACAAACGATTTGTGCCGTAAATGAAACGGCGGAATGGAGTTTTCTATGAACAAAGAAAACGAAAACGTTCAAAATGAGTTTATGCTCAGTCCCGTTCCGCTGGACAAACGTCGCTCCACTTTCAGCCAAATTATGGTGTGGGTTGGATTCGGTTACGTTGTCACCGGACTTTTTGTAGGCGGTGTACTGGCCGGATTTGGCGGTCAGCCCGGCGTTCCCCCCCTAATGGCGGTGTTGGCTGTCATTTTGGGCATGGGTGCACTCTTCTTCATCACCAGCTTTTTGGGCATTATCGCACAAAAGACGGGTATGAACTTAGCGCTCCTCTCCCGCTTCTCTTACGGCAGAATTGGTATCATCATTCCCATGGCCGTTATGGCGCTGTTAACCCTCGGTTGGTTCGCTTCCATCACCGGTATGGTGGGCGATATCTGGGGTAAGTTTATCGGCAACGGCTCGGGTATCATCGTTTTTGATCCATCGGCCTCGGGTATACCCCCCATCACTCTGGAAGTATTCCTTTGCTGTCTCATCAGCGGTCTTATTTTTACAATTACTGCAGCAATCGGAATCAAGGCAATTGAAGCTGTCGCCATCCCCGTTGCCCCCATCATTATGATCATCGCCATCATCGTTGGCATCGGCATGTTAAACGAGGGCGGTGGATTTGCTCCCTTTGCAGAAAAAGCAAGCCAGATCGGCGGTTTAGGCCTAGGTAACGCCATCACCGTGGTGGTGGGAAGCTGGATTGCCGGTGCCGTTATGGGCGTCGACCTCTTCCGCTACAACAAGAGCGTAAAGGCTGTATTTTGGTGTGCTGCTGCCTGCTTCATCTTCACCAATCCCCTGTTAAACCTGGTAGGTTATATCGGTGCTGTGCAGGTTGGCCAGTTTAACTATGTGGAGTGGATGTACGGATTGTCGGCTGTGCTGGCCTTTGTGGGCGTGTTCGCCTGGACCACCTCCCTGTGGACCACCAACAACGCAGAACTGTACTGCAACTCTCTCTACGTTGGCCCCGTGTTGGATACCTTTAAAATTAAGGCAAACCGGAAGATGCTGGTTATCATCGCCGGTGTACTGGGTACCATTCTTGGCAGCTTGGCCTTTTACCAGATGTTCTTTGCAGACTTCATCAACATCTTGGGCGCTGCCGCTCCTCCCCTGTGCGCACCCCTATTGGCAGATTACTTTGTGATCGGCAAGGGTAAGTACACCCCCGAAAAGCTAAACAGCCAACCCTCCTTCCGCTTTGCCGGCGTGATCTCCTTTGCCATCGGCGCGGGTTTAGGTCTGTTGTTCCAATATGTAGTACCCCTGCCCTTCGGCCTTCCCTCGGGACTGATCGCCATGATCATTACATTCTTCCTGTACTTACTGCTGTACAAGTTCATGCCCGACGCAAAGTTCGACAAGGGTAACGCTTAAGGAGGGAATCGTATGAGCAAGAAGGTACTTTTAAACGAATTTACATCCACCGAACTTACGGAACTCTTCAAAAACAAAGATGAACTGGTGGCCATCTGTACCTTTGGCTCTTGCGAGAGCCACGGCTGGCACTGCTGCTTGGGTCCCGACTACTTTGTGCCCACCGAAATCGCCATTCAGGCGGCCAACAGGCTGGAAAACGTGGTGGTGCTGCCCTGCATCCCCTACGGCACTTCCCTGCACTACAACAAATACCCCATGTCTGTGACGCTACGATTTGAGACGGTGATTGCCGTTGCGGAAGATATATTTAACAGTCTGCTGCACCACGGCATTCGGCGCATCTATATCTTAAACGGCCACGACGGAAACATTGCTCCCCTGCAAATTGCTGCCCACAAGGTGAAAGACGTTCACCCGGAGGCACGGTTCCTCTATTTACCCGACTGGTGGGTGAAGGTGGGCGAGCGCATGGGCGACAACTTTGAAGTGTGGAACGGTTTGGGCCACGGCGGCGAAGGTGAGACCAGCATTATGATGGCCATTCGCCCGGACTTAGTGGATTTAAGCCTAGCCGAGGAACACGTGCCCCACAAGATCAACGAGATTAACAAATATGCCAACGTGATTTGGGACATCGAGGAAGTCACCCCCACTGGCGCCACAGGGGATAGCACCGTGGCATCCGTTGAGAAGGGTGAGGCCATGCTCAATCATTTGGTGGATATTGTTTGCGAGGGTATCACCCTCATGAACGAAATGAACTGGGAATATATGAAATAAAGAGTATTCAAAAAGGGGCTGTATCATGTATTTGATACGCCCCTTATTTTTTTTGTTCGGATATCTTTTGTTTGGGAACGATCAGCCCAAACCCCATGGAACCCTTGCTGCCCAGCCCTGCCGAAAAGGCCAAGTTTAGCAGTTCGGGGCTTCCGGAAATTTCAAATATGCCGTAATAGGCTTTTACGATTAACCCCTTATATTTGCTGACCTCCTCTTTAGGTGTGTTCACAGGGATTATGCTGAACATGGAATCTTCCAGCTCTTCTTTATAAAAGGATTTATATTTTTGTAGCAGATTTTGATGCAGTAAATTTTGAAATTCTGGCTCCTCGGGGTGGAGGTACACCGTTCGCTTCTTGCCGTTGGGCAGCGCCGTCGTGTTATAACAGCAAATGGGAGACAACGCCTTGACCACGTGATAACTGCCCGGGGGTGTCGTATAAACTTCTGCACGGGTGATGCGCACTTCGTTCATGCCCAAGTGAAGGGGCTCTTCGCTGCTGTTGCACAGGGACTGTATGGCATTTAAAAACGTTTTGTCCACCGAGCAAACATAAAAAGAAAGGGTACTGCCATAGATATTGCGGTTGGTGCGTTTGATCACATACCCCGGTTCTTCACACAGATTGGAATACGCAAACAGTTTAAACTTACGCTTGCTCCCTTTTTCTTCACCCTGGAGTTCATCCGACTTTCCCACCTCTAAACAGGAGTACAAAAAACATTGAAGGGTTTCCCTCCAATTGGTGCTGCTCATAGCAATGGGCTCCCCCCGCTCACTCTCTAAAGTCAGCTTTAGCATGGTTGTCTCCAATCACTCCGGTAAGTTTTGTCTATCAACTATTTCGACAAAATTATCTAATATATGCAGCATTTTACCAAAATTATGAGATATTGTCAAATTGTTCAGCAGTAATAGAAAAGACAGTTGGGTATCAACTGCCCTTCTCAAGCTGTATTTTTAATACATATTTTTATAAACTTTTCCGGGCACCAGTTCACCCTGTTTAAAATAAATCAATTCAGAAACGGTAACCAGTTGAAAGCGCTGTGAAAGCTCGGGGATCAGCCTCTTTATTGCATCTGCCGTGGTTGCATAGACGTCGTGAAACAAGATGATATCCCCGTCCTTGACTTTACTCATCACTGCTTCATAGGTGATGTCTGCATCTCTCGTCTCCCAATCTCTGGTGTCGATGCTCCACATTATCACACCCAGGCCCATCTCCTCTGCAACTTCAAGAACTGTGGGGTCGTATACCCCGTAGGGCGGACGAACCAACGCAAGGGGGTATCCCCCAATTTCCGAAGCCTTGTCCGACGTTTTTTGAAACTGAGCGATGATTTGTTCCCGATCAAGAGTTGTTAGTCTCTTGTGGTTATAGGTGTGTCCAGCAATTTCACTGCCCTGTTCTGCCACCCGCACAACCATGTCGGGCATTAGATCCATGTTTTTGCCCAGCATAAAAAACGTTCCCCGTCCGCCGTACTGGCTCAGCACATCTAAAATGCTGCCTGTCACATTGGAAGGGCCATCGTCGAAGGTGAGGGCAATCATGGGCAGGTTCCCATCCACATGGGGATAGGGCACAACTTCTTCTTCCACAACCTCTTCTTTTACTTCCTCTGGGGTGGGCTCAGGGGTGGGTACTGGCGTTGGCATAGGAGTGGGTACTGGTTTTGGAGTGGGGACATCCTGCGTTAAAAACTCCAGATCCTCGGACATGGGTACAGTAACAATCATTGCGGGGACGGATGTGCAACTTGTAAACAGAAATATACATAAAGCAAACGTGACTAAAATCTTTTTCATACGTGTCGTTCCTTGTCGAATCTAGGGACATTGTATCACTGCAAAAGATTTCAGTCAACGATCTGCTCTTGAATTCATGAATATGTATTATTTCTTCATGATTTATTAATATCTACCGGGTTATCCAAAATATGTATGATCAATCAAATTTATACACCGTGGTGTGGGCATATGTCTCCCCCGCCTTTAGCACCATATCCCCCATCAGCGGATTGTTGATGCTGTTGGGTAAATACTGGGTTTCCAAGCAAAAACCACTTCTAAACACATAGGGTTTTCCCCCCTTACCCACGTCTTTTCCCTGCAAGAAGTTGCCGGTATAGAGGTGGATAATAGGTTTGGTGGTGTATACGTCCATACTGTGTCCGTTCTTTGTATCCCTGGCTGTTGCAGCATATGCTAGACCCGAACCGTTTCGAATGACAAAGCTGTGGTCGTATCCGTTTGCAGTTTTTAGCTGTTCGCAGTCCATTTCGATATCTCGAACAATGGGTTTAAACTCCCGGAAGTCAAAGGGAGTGCCCTCCACCTCCTGAATAACCTTTGGCATTAAATCTGCATTGCAGGGAATAAACTGATCGGCATTGACCTTCAGTTCAGCATCGAGGGCATTACCCTGCCCCGACAAGTCGAAGTAACAGTGATTGGTCATATTGATGGGGGTATCTTGATCGCACACTGCGTTGTATTCAATTTTGAGTTCGTCTTCGTCGCTTAGGCTGTACGCCACTTTGACGTGCAGGTTCCCCGGATAGTTCTCGTCACCGTCTTCCGAAAAGAGGCTCAACAGCAGATCGTTTTCAATAATCTCTGCATCCCATACCCTCTTGTCAAATCCCACTCGACCGCCGTGCAAGTGGTGTTCCCCGGTGTTGCAGCAAAGGGTGTATGTCTTTCCGTTCAATTGAAACCTTCCATTTGCCGTCCGACCAGCTACTCTGCCCACCAGCGCACCGAAATACCCCGAGTGACGCTCATAACCTGCAACGTCCGAAAAACCCAGTGCCACATCCATCCCATCTGAAAGTTGGATGGACTGGATTGCCCCTCCATAGGTTATAATGGATACCTTTGTACCCTTGGTGTTTTCCAGGCAGTACAAATCCACGCAGATGCCCTCTTTGGTTTTTCCAAATTCACCAACATACGAAATGCTCATTTGCCTACTCCTTTATCTTTAGTTTTTGTAATATCTCTTCAAAGTCCGAGGGAAGGGGTGCGAAGAATACCATTTCCTCCAAGTGCACCGGATGGATTAAACCCAGTCTGGTGGCGTGGAGCAGTTGACCGTTTTTAGAAAGTTCAATCTTTTTGGTGCCGTACAGGGGGTCTCCCACAATGGGGTTGCCGTAGTGTTTCATGTGCACCCGAATTTGATGGGTGCGTCCGGTCTCCAACCTGCAGCGAATGAGGGTATATCCCTCGTAGCGGCACAACACTTCAAAGTGGGTGACCGCTTCTTTGCCATCGGGAACAACGGCATATTTTAGCCGATCTTTTTTATGTCTGCCAATGGGGGCATCGATGGTGCCCGTATCCCTTTGAATGTTACCCACAACCAATGCGGTGTACTCCCGATAGGCATTCTTTTCTTTGATTTGTTCTGCCAAATGCTTGTGGGCGTTGTCGTTCTTTGCCACCACCAGCAGTCCGCTGGTGTCCTTGTCCAACCTGTGCACAATGCCGGGGCGCAAGGTGCCGTTGATACCCGAGAGGTCTTTTAAGTGGTAGAGCAGTGCGTTCACCAGCGTTCCGTCGTAATTTCCCGCAGACGGGTGCACCGCCATACCTTTTGGTTTATTCACAACAGCCATGTGGTCGTCTTGATATACAAATTGAATGGGGATGTTTTGCGGGACTGCACTCAGCTCCTGCAAGGGTGGGAAGTCGATGGTGAGCACATCCCCCTCTCGGCACTTCTGCCCTGCCTTGGCAGTTTTGTTGTTGAGGGTTATATGTCCCGCATCGAAGAGTTTCTTGACATACGACCGGGACAGTTCGCATGTGTCCTGCAAGTATACATCTAACCGCTGACCGCTTTGCCCCGTTACGACAGTGGTCTTAGGCCTCATGATCTTTCACTGGTTTATCCTTTAAAAATTGGAGAATGGTACTTCCTGTGTCTTTTTTCGCATAAAACAGGAGGTATACGGCCAACAGCACCCCACCGCAGGAGATGGCGATATCCGCAACGTTAAATATAGCAAAGTCAATGAATTCAAACATAAAGAAGTCCACCACATACCCAAAGGAAATTCGGTCGATCAGGTTACCCAGTGCCCCTCCCAAAATGAGGGCGGTGGAGAGACGATATAAAGTGGATTTGGCTGTTCTGGTTTTAAACATGACGAATACCACAAGCAATATAATAGCTAGGGTGATGATCACCATGACGATTTGCATGTTGCCCAACATTCCAAAAGCAACGCCGGTGTTGTGAGCCAGCCGCAAGGATATGACTCCATTTAGTAGGGGCAGTTTGCCCCCTGCGTCCAACAGGATGGGTTCTAGGATATATTTACTCAATTGATCGCATAACACGACCAGTGCAGTGATGATAATTTGAAGCATTCGCTCTACCTCTTTCGATGATAGTACGACTATACCACAATTGCACAATATTTTCAAACATCATTTTTTCATAGTATCATTGGCGATCTTCATAATCTCCCCGATGATGTCTCCGATGAGGGGGAGGTTTTGCATGAAATTTTGCTGCAAAATATAAATGAGCAGTGCGCCCAGCAGTGTAAAGCCCACGGCGGCACCCAAACCCTTGGCGATTCCGTTTAAAAAACTTCGAAAGAACATGCGGCGGGGGTTGTTGAGATAAGCTAAATATTCCTTGAGCCGCAAGCGTTCAAACATAAGCCCCAACTGATTAATTTTTTCTTCCAAATCCTTGGCCGTTGCCCTGATGTATTTCATAGCCATATTATACACAATATCCCAATGAAACATACAAATCAAATCAAACAGCTTTCATGAAAAGTAAAAAGCAAATGCATTGCATTTGCCTAAAAGTTTTTTTGTTTTTAAAAACCTATACTTGAACAACCTCAGAGATTAAATCTGCCAGCTCCCGCTCCGCCTTGGGCGACTTGGGGGGCAGGGGTACGTCGATCACTTCGGTCTTTTCCTCTTCATCGTAGATCCAAGAATAATCCCGCATGGATGCGTTAAAATCTTCGGGCTTGCGCTCCTCCACAATCTCATCCACTAAACTCGCCGTTGCACTGCTGTGCACAGAAGATCTGCTTAAAAATGCAGTAGCCATGTCATCGTGGGCTTGGTTTTGCTGCTTCGCTGGCATCTCGGGGATGGAAAACTCCGGATGCTTTGCTGCCGCACTTGCCTGTGGGGGCATTTTCATTTCGGGTACTTCGTTTTCTTTAAACTCTATATCGAAACTTTCAATCACTTGCAGAATTTCCGAACTCTTATCCGTAAACATTCTGCGGTTCTTCTCAAGTAAAAATTCGTATTCATTTTTGCACTGGGCAACAAGTTCTTTGAGCTGCCCTGCATTTCTGCGCTGCACCTCAAACTTTTGCTCATAGGTTTCGTCTATGTGCTTGGCACGGGCATTCGCTTGATTAATAATTTCGTCCGCCTTGGCCCTCGCCTCTCCCAGCAGAATCTCAGCTGTCTTTTGAGCTGCCAGCAGAGTCTGCATGGTGCGCTCCTCAAAGGACTTTTGCTCGCTTTGCAGGGAACTCAACTTGGTGCTGTACTGCTCTTTTAATTCAGACAGCGCCTTTTTCATCTCTGCATTTTCCTTTGCATAGATGGTGCTATCCTCTTTGAGCCTGCTGATTTCTTCCGTCATCTCCACAAAGTCTTTGATAATAATATCCAGAAAATCATCAACCTCAGCGTCGTCATATCCTTTGAAGCTTCGTTTGAACGTTTTATCGTAAATATCCTTTGCGGTGAGTCGCATATTTCATTTCCCCTTTGTTAATATCTCAATTTATTATAATCTCAATTGACCTTCATTGCAACAGAAAAGATTGTGAACAACACAATGAATCAACCGTATGATGGTACCCTAAAATACGCTCCCCCAAATGAACACCTATCGCCTGGCTGCTCTGATGGACGTACCTTCGTTGCTCTCGTTGTTGGTTGAAATGTCCACACCGTTGGGCGTGCACACATAAATGCTGCGGGCAACCTTTTGGATATTTGCGTTGAGGGCATACACCGCTCCGCTGATGAAATCCAGGGCACGCTGGGCAACCTCGATATCCAAATCGTCCAAGTTAATAATCACAGGCTTGCGCTGCTTTAAGCTGTCGATGATATCCTGGGTGTCTTCGTTGGACGTGGGCTGATAGACCACCACCCGCATCTTTAAGGAAGATTGAGTTGTGGGCAAGCCAACTACCTTGCCGCCACCGCCCTTGCGCTTGTCGCGCCGGGGCGCATCGTCAAAATACTCCTCGTCGGGATAATCACCATACTCGTCTTCGGGGTATGCGTCTTCGTAATCGAAGTTCTCCTCTTCCTCGTCGACATCTTCCAGTCCGACCATGTTGAGAAATTTGTTCAATAGACCACTAGACATAAAATATATGCCCCCTTTAAAAAAATAATTATATTACCGCACTCCGAATATGGCAGAGCCGATACGCAAAATGTTAGCCCCCTCCGCTACGGCACCCCTAAAGTCACCGGTCATACCCATTGAAAGGTATTCCATGGAGAAGTTTTTTGTTTTGCTCCCCGCATATTTTTCAAAAATGCTGCGAAGGCGAGCAAAGTACGGTCGCGCAGTTTCGCTGTCTGTCCCGTACGGCGCAATGGTCATGAGACCTTTTACGCACAAGTTTTCAAAAATATTAAGACCATATATTGTTTTATCAACGTCACTCAGTGCAACTCCGCTTTTGGTGGGTTCTTCGCTCACCTTAACTTGCAGCAGGCAATCTTGTATGATTCCCTTCGCTTTGGCGTGTTCGTTTAGAAGTTTTGCAAGTTCCAAACTGTCCAAGGAGTGAATGAGACACACGTTGTCAATATGTTTTACTTTATTTTTTTGAATGTGACCGATCAGGTGCCAATGGACACCCTCTATCACTTGTTGTTTTTCATTGAGTTCAGCGATCCGGTTCTCTCCAAAATGAAGGGCACCGGCATCTTTCGCCTGAAGGATACGGGGCACTTCCACTGTTTTCGAAACACAGACAAGCTTAATTTCATCAGCATTTCTTCCCCGCAATACACACTCATCTGTGACCATTTCCATGACGGATGCGTAATTTTCTTGAATAGTTCTCAACTTCAATCCTCCAAGTTTATTATACATTTGCCCATATCTATTGTCAATAAACTAAAAAAGTCTAAAGTTGTCGTATACAATAAATTTTTAATATACGATGGACGAAGTGGCCGTCAGACCCGAATCGGCAGCCACGGGAGCGATCACAGCGTTCTCTCCCTGTACGATTAATATGTTCACGGGTACGATTTTTGTGCCGTCGTTGGTCTTTAAATTCACGTACTTCATGCCGTCCTGTTCCTTCACCGCAGCCGAAGGCACGATAATCCCGCTATAGGATTTTTTAACCGTTGTGCTCAGCTTTCGGGCACACAATAATTCCCCGATGTTGTCCTTGGAATTTAAGGTGTAGAGGTAACCCTTTGGGTCCTCCCGCCCGGCGATCACCGTTGCGCTGTACTGCTTGTCCACCACGTCCTCAAAAATGAGGGTCACGTCTAACCCCTCGGTCAGCTCGGGTACAGGCTTTTGGGCAATTAAAAGCACATACCAATCGTCGGGGGTGACAATGCGGTACAGGGGTTTTAGGGTACGGGCATCGGTTAAGGTGGAGTTACTCACACCCTTCATGGCATCGTCAATGTTTTTAATGGTGAGAGTCTGTAAGTTGTCCACGTGCATAATGCGCTCGAGGTCGTCGAAATAAAAGCTCACAATACCTGCGGTGCTGGCTGTCTGCTCCTGCATACCCTCGGCAATCTTATCTTTTAACGCTTCTTCGTTTTCATAGTGTTTCTTTAAAATTTCGTCGGGATTGAAGGAATTTTTCAAAAACTCCATCCGCTCTTGGAGCAGTGTCTTCATCTCTCGCTCCAGCTCAACAACATCCCCGTTTCCCTCGCCGCTAACGGCCTGCATGACTTCTTTAGCCTTATTATCGATATTTTTGTTGATTTCATTATAACCCTGATTAATGGTATCCTGCATCAGGCTGTTTTCCTGATACTCCTTAATCATTTTTTGCAGGGTGGTGAGGGCGTTAAAGTTCTTATAGTTGTAGCCCATTTTATACAAATCTACAATCTTTGTTCCTTCGGTCACCGTCTGCCCCTCCCGGGCCTCAAAGGTGACTCTGGAGAAGTTGTCCGATTCCAAGACAGTCTCGTTGCGAATGATCACACCCTCAAAATTTTGTTCATAGGTCATGGTGCCCTGCTGGGCGGTGACGGTTTTGGTAAGCCCAAACAACAGGAACAATACCACACCCACAACCACGAGACCGGTTACACCCAAGATTAAATAAAACCTTGCGCTGGGTCTCTTTCTCCTGGCGTTATACATATTACCTCCCAAGCAAAAGAATGGTATTATATAAATACCATAAATTTTGATAAATATCAACGAAAATGTTAAAGATTTTTCATATTATTTAAATATTCATTAAATAAGGTACATAAAAGAGGCCATTGAACCGCACTTTCCGTCGTCTCTGCGGTGAGAAAAATAATCAGAAGGGTTGCAGCAGGTGCACCCGCCAAAGTGATCTATTTTTGTAATCCCAAGGGCGTTTAGTTCAGACTCCAAGCATTTTCGCAAATCCACATGGTTCTGTTCTGTTGTTACGTCCTGCCCAAACTCCAAAGCAAATTGCTTTGCCAATTCGGGGGAAACCTCAAAGCAACACACCTCAATGCACGGCCCTATGCCGCACACGATGTTTTGTACCTCCGCGCCCCGTGCACACATCTCGTCTATCGCCTTAGAAACGATGTGGCAATACACCCCTTTCCACCCCGCATGGCAGAGGGAAATAACTCCCGCAGCAGGGTCTGCAAAAAACAAGGGGACACAGTCTGCGTGTATGGTCATCAAAGTGACACCGGACTCCGAGGTGCACAACCCATCGCAGTGGGTTAGGGTGAAGGGCTTGTACACCCCTTCCCCAACATGCTCCCTGCCCACCGAAGCCACGTTGTAGCAGTGGTCGTAGTTGATGAGCACCACGGACTCCTTGTCAAAACCTAAGGTTTGGGCTGCAAGGGATAGGTTTTTTAAAAAGTTCTCCTCGCTGCCCTCCCGCTTGCGGCTAAAGTTCAAGCTATCGAAGGGTGCAGGAGATACTCCCCCACTTCGTGTAAAAAAACCGTGTTTAAAACCCTCTGTGCGGTTTAATAAATGACTCTGAATTACTTTCATGATTTGTTGTTAATTAGGTTGTTGAGTTCGTTGAGGAAGCTGTTTAAGTCCTTAAACTGGCGGTAAACAGACGCAAACCGCACATATGCAACTTCGTCGATGTTTTTCAGCTCTTCCATGACCATCTCGCCTATCTGGTTGGAGGTGATCTCTTGAAGCAACGAGTTTTGCATATGCCGCTCGATATTGGAGACACACTCTTCGATATCCCTTAGGGCCACCGGTCTCTTCTCACAAGCCTTCATCATACCCCGAAGGATCTTTTCGGAATCGAACATCTCTCTGCTGCCGTCCTTCTTCACAACCAGCAGGGGAACGCTGTCGATCTTTTCATAGGTGGTGTATCGCTTTCCGCACGAAATACACTCCCGCCGACGGCGTATAGCGCGATCGTCATCGATGTGGCGGGAATCCACCACTTTGCTCTCCAAGTATCCGCAATATAAGCACTTCATCTAGCTTTCTCCATTGTGTTTTTTCGTATATACCGATTATATACTGATTTTACGAATAAATCAATCACATCCTGGATTACAATTACAATCCACACAAACAATAATGACATCTTTGCCAATCTTTTGTATTTTTTTCCACGGAATCACAATATCTCGCTCCGGTCTGCCAAAACACAAAAACCATCTGCCCGGCGGAGGAACCACAATGGCTGTAATTCGTCCATCGCACTCGTCGATGACTAAATCGGTCACATAACCCAGTATTCGCCCGTCGATACAGTTGATCACTTCTTTTTCTCTGAACTTGCAATATCTGGTCATAAATAACACAACACCCCTATATGTACATATTATTATAGTATATGAACATACAGGGGCATACTTGAACGTTTCGTTTTGTTATTTACTGAAATTATATATACTTGCGCATGCGCTCAAGCGCACTCTTCTCCAGCCGGGAGACCTGTGCCTGAGAGATGCCAATCTCCTTGGCCACCTCCATCTGGGTGCGCCCCTCGTAAAACCGTTTCATCACAATATTCTTTTCTCGCTCGGACAACCGATCTACCGCATCTTTTAAGGAGATCGTCTCGATCAACCCTTCGTCGGTGGCTTTTTCGTCCTTAATCTGATCCATAACGAAAATGGCATCTCCCCCGTCGTGATACACGGGTTCAAAGAGAGAGATGGGATCTTGGATGGCATCCAGGGCAAAGACGATGTCCTCTGCATCTATGTTCATTTCTTTGGCGATTTCATCCAAAGTCGGTTCCCGAAATTCTTCTCCCGACATGCGGTTGCGAATTTGCAGAGCTTTATAGGCGGTATCCCGCAAAGAACGGCTCACCCGCACTGCATTGTTGTCCCGAAGATATCTGCGAATTTCCCCGATAATCATGGGTACGGCATAGGTGGAAAAGCGAACGTCTAAGTCTGTGTTAAAGTTGTCGATGGACTTGATCAGTCCAATGCAGCCCACCTGAAATAAGTCGTCCAGGTTCTCCCCCCGGTTGGAAAAGCGCTGTATCACGCTGAGCACCAAGCGCAAGTTTCCCGAAACAAACTCTTCACGGGCGGCAGTATTGCCCTTTTTTATTTCAACAAAAAGCTCCCTCATCCTCTTTTCTTTGAGCACAGGAAGCTTTGAAGTATCGACTCCGCAAATTTCAACTTTATTGATCATGATGTCCTCCCCAAAGGTCCAAAAATAAATTGATGTTAAATTTATCTTTTCCCACGGGGAGAGTTTTATGCCCAGATAAAAATGAATTTTATGGTAGTTTTATGTCACTCATGTGATCTTACGAATTTCTTTCCTTAAGTGTTTGATAATCTTTTTTTCCAAGCGAGAGATATAGGATTGGCTGATTCCCAGCATATCTGCCACCTGTTTTTGGGTCTTTTCACCGTTTCCGTTCAGCCCGAACCGCAGCACCATAATGCTCTTCTCCCGCTCACACAGGGAATCCACAGCGTTGTTGAGCAGCTCCCGCTCCACCTCGTTTTCTAGATTCTGAAGTACCGTGTCGGGTTCGGTGCCTAAAATATCGGAGAGTAGCAGTTCGTTGCCGTCCCAATCCACGTTTAACGGTTCGTCAAAGCTGATCTCACTCTTGAGTTTTACGTTTCTGCGCAAATACATGAGTATCTCGTTTTCGATGCAGCGAGAGGCATAGGTTGCAAGTTTAATATTTTTCACAGGGTCAAAGGTGTTCACCGCCTTAATCAAACCGATGGTGCCCGTTGAAATTAAATCTTCCAAACAAAGTCCACTGCTCTCGAACTTCCGAGCGATGTAGACCACCAGGCGCAAATTTCGCTCCACCAAAGAGGAGCGAACACTCTCGTCACCGTTTTTTAATTTCTCAAGGGTCTGTGCTTCCTCTTCCGCACTCATGGGGGGCGGAAGGTTGATTCCCCCGCCGATATAATCTACCCTCGGGGCAAATCTCCACAACAGTTTCTTAAAAAATTCGATGATGGCTTTCATGGTATCCTCCTTGGATTAGTACAGAACGGTAGGTCCTACAATGGCCGAAAATTCACCAATAATGCGCTCCTGTGCCCGGGCAATCACCAAGCGTGATTTCCTCTCTTCGCTCATGTATTTGATCACCACTTGTTTTGGTTCGAAGCCGTATATAATACCCCGTCCGCTCACAGTGCGAAAGGGGATTGCCAAGTTGTCACTCACTGCCCCAAACTTTTGATACACCTCGGCATCCACAATCATCACGGGGAGACGGGTGATGGGGGTGCACAACTTGTTGCCCGTATCGATTAACGTGGTGATTTCGATGCCATCCGCTATGATCATACACTCGGTGTGGGAAATCAACCCTGCCCTGCGGGACATTCTCGAAAAGAAAACAGTAAGCATCATACCTGCAAATATACCCAGCAGCACAACAATAACGGCGTTGTCTGCATAGATAATCCCGTTTGCAGCCATGAAACTCACGTTAAAAACATTCATTAACAAATATACGCATCCCAGCAGAATAATATTCGCACAAATAAAGAGTGTGTAGAAGCGAAACAGCGCCTTGAGTTTTCTTTGCTGGTATACACAAATAAAGCAGAGCAGCAAACCAACCGAAAGTCTGAGTACCAGTTGAAGGGAGTTGTCGGCAACGATTACAAGCAGGCTGAGTAGCCCCCCAGCTAAGGAAGCGAGGTTTAACCGCAGCAGGGAGAGCCGGATGTGGCACAGGGAGGTTGCTGCAAAGAGCGTTATGCCGCTTGTCAAAAAGTTGGATAGAATGACCCACTCAATGTATACCTCCATCACTTCCCTCCGTTCGTTACAGTATATATTTTTGAGGATAAAAAAAGTGTCGTATGAATTCTACGACACTTAAAAAGTTTGTCTAAAACCTTGTTATATTTTATACATTTCCGTTGATTGGTTCGGTGAGATCCGGCCGGGCGGAGATCCACCCCTCCTCCACCTTATAAAACCCATTGTTCAGCCTGCGAAGCTGTTCTCCCTTGAGGGCAACCCGCACAATAGGGGAATCTGTGGAGGGTTCTAACCGTATGTTGGTGTTTTCCTTTACGATCAGCGAGGGGGTGATCACCGGTTTTTCCAAGAGTGCAGCCCAGGTATCCGACCCGCAAATGCCATCCACTTTCAACTCATTTTGTTTCTGAAAATCTTTTACTGCCTCTTCGGTTCTGGTGCCAAAGTTTCCGTCCACCACCAAACCGTAGTTGTTGTAGTCGTTGAGCCTGCCCTGTAGGTCCGAAACTGCTGCGCCTTTGTCGCCCTTTCGCAGGGTGGGGTAGGGGTTCACATCGCTGTAGCTCACATCTAACAGTTCGCCCCAGTACGTCCACGACTGGGTGGTGAGTTTGGAGACCACAATGCCATACCCAACGCCCCTGTCCTCGATGACATTTCCGCCCCCGATGTATATGCCGATGTGCCCACTCTTCCACACTGCAATCCCCTCTCTTTCGGGAATGGTTGCAATGGCACCCGAGCGCACGAACTGGGCTTTAAAATTATTTGCCGTCCTGTCTGCATATGTTTTTTTATAGACCCTAAACGCCTCCACAATCATACCCGAGCAGTCTGCCACATTTTGGCCAAACCACACCGAGCAAGTGTTTACAAAGTAGTTGTAATCCATTCCCGCACGGTTCTGATTCCCCCACTTCACCGCCAATTCCTTGGTGTAATACTCCCCCTGTGCGCCCAGCACGTATCCCCAGCGCCCCAGATGGCCTACAATATTTGCCCAAGTTTTCTCGACAGGGCTGTGATATGCCGCCATGCGCTTGCACTCGTCCACCAATTGTTTGTTTGTCAGAATTGCCATTATGGAAACCTCCTCTTTTTAATATAATATTGCAATAACCGCCATTGAGTGCAACACAAAACCATGTACACTTTATTTTCATTTATTTAGGAAGAAATGTTTTAAAAAACTATAAAATTTACAATACGGGAAAGAACGTAAATTGATAGTATAAAAGAAAAAAACAGGAGTGGTGAAAAGTATGAATTCCATGGAGAGAGTTGTTGCAACCCTTCAGCGCACAGGTGCTGACCGTACCCCCGTTTACCCCATTTTATCGGGCGTTACCCGCAAACTGGTGGGAGCTACCTATGAGCAGTGGTCTACCGATGCAGATGTGTGTGCCGATGCATTTTATAAATCTGTGAAAGAATTTGATTTAGACACGGTGGTGACCCTCATCGATTTATCTGTGGAATGCGATGCATGGGGTCAAACGCTCATTTTCCACGAAAACGATGCTGCCCACCCCGATTACAGCCAGCCTGTGATTTCCAGCATTGAGGAATACGCCAAAATTAAGAAGGTCGATTACCGCACCTCCAAGCGTATGATGATGCACATCGACGTTTGTAAGCAGTTGGTCGAGAAGGCACAGGGTGAATTCCCCGTTGTTGCCTTTGTATTTGGGCCTCTGGGTGTTCTCTCTATGCTGCGCAGCCAGCAGGAGTTATATATGGATATTTACGACGATCCCGATGCTGTGAAAGCGGCAACCAAAGAAATTAACGAAACGCTAAAAGATTACGTCAACGCCATTATCGACACGGGGGTAAACGCCGTCATGCTGGATACCCTCTTTGCTTCGGGCACCATTATGTCTAAAGAGATGTGGATTGATATGGAGAGTGAATTTGTAAAGGAGTTGGCGGACATATGCCACGCCCGGGGCTGTTTGGTGATGATTCACAATTGCGGCGAGAGGATTTACTTTGACGCACAGATTGAGGCGATGAATCCCTGCGCCATTTCCTTCTTACACGTGCCCGACGACTGCAAGGATTTTGCCGACTGCAAGAAAAAGTATGGCGACAAGATCACGCTGATCGGCTGTGTGCCCCCGCCCATGGTGGTACTCAGTTCGGACGAGGAGTGGGTTTCTAAGTGTAAGGAGCAGATTGATGTGTTTGGCAGCGGCGAAGGCTATATGTTGGCTACCGGCTGCGAGTACCCATCCGGATCGGATTTTGGCAAGGCGAAGTTGATGGTTGAAGTTGCAAAGACCTACAAACCCCACGCCAATTAAACAAAATATATAAGGGGGGCTGCTCGTCCCCCTTGAACCCTCTTTTTGGAGGGTTATTTTTATATGCTAATACCTTAACAAAGCGATAACTTTGCAACAAAAAGTTTTTGAGTTTCCAAAGGGGGTAAAATACAAACTATTGCTTTTGCAAAGTGAACAGGAACGTGGTGCCCTGCCCCTCCACCGTCTCAATCCAAATGTGCTCCTTGTGCTGGGCAATAATGCGCTTCACAATGGACAACCCAATGCCATACCCACCCCTGTTGCGTGAGTGTGACTTATCCACTTTGTAAAACCGCTCAAAAATATAGGGTTTCTCCGACTCGGGGATCCCCTCCCCACTGTCCGCAATCGACACAACAATCTTCCTGCCATCGTCTAAACTAGCGTGGGCAGACAACACAATTCGTCCGTTTTGGGGGGTAAATTTCACTGCATTGTCAATTAAATTGGTGAGCACCTGGGTGATGCGATCGGGATCGGCATTCACCATCAGCTTGTCTTCCGAAATATCCACTTCAATTTCAATCTTCTTATCTTCAATCCGATTTTCAAAGGTGATGAGACACTGGCACAACAGCTCGTTAATGTCCATGGGAATGATGTTTAACGGGAACTTGCCCGACTCAACCTTAGACAGCTCCAGCAAATCGGTGATGAGTTTGTTAAGCCGCTTGGTCTCATTGAGCACCGTGTTCAGATACATGTCCTTGTCCCCTTCGTCCACAGTGCCGTCCAGCATACCCGCAACAAATCCCTGAATGGATGTCATGGGTGTGCGCAACTCGTGGGATACGTTGGCAATGAAGGTGGTGCGCAGTGCTTCCAATCGCTCAATGTCTTCGGTCATTTGGTTAAAGGTTTGAGCCAATTCTCCAATCTCTGTGTTGGAAGAAACCGAAACCCTGGTCTTATAATTCCCCTTGGAAATCTGCCGTGCAGCATAGGTGATTTTGCGGATATCCCGCACAATATACCCCGACAGCAAATACACCAGCACAAACACGATGGATGCCGACAACAGCGACGACAACACGATCTGCCGATAGATGTTTTGCAGGGAAATGTACATGGCCGTTAAGTTGGAGTTCATAAAAATCACACCGCTGGTCTCGCTGTCGAACACCAAGGGGGTTGCGATGAGCAAATAGGGTTGCTGATCTTTTTTTAATACAGAAATATATTGAACAGTTTTACCCGACATGGCTTGGGCAAACATTTGGTTTAACACATCTTTGGGCATCATGTCTTCAATGGCACGCTCCGACTGGTCTTCGGACAACACAATGCTCTCGCCGCTGCCGCTTATAAGCCACAGCATGGCCCCCAGTTCGTCGGACTTTTGAGACATTTGATACAAAAATGCTGTCTCAGAGATACGGCGAGAAAACCACTGCTGGGCTAGGGTTGTTATGGACCGAACGCCGTTGAGCATACTCTCTCGCTTTTGGGTTAAAAAGCTTTCACGAAA
The DNA here is from genome assembly GCA_964453645.1 of uncultured Clostridia bacterium. Taxonomy (GTDB): domain Bacteria; phylum Bacillota; class Clostridia; order Christensenellales; family JAWKQI01; genus CAYVRJ01. The sequence goes on along the minus strand of CAYVRJ010000003.1, from coordinate 46,338 downwards.
AATATCCGCCATAATCACCCCCAATATGGACAGCGATATGATGGATATAATGAGATATATAAGGAACATTCGTAAAAATAACGATTTTTGCACGGGTTGTTACGCCTTATCTCTTAAATCAAACTTATAACCAACGCCCCAAACCGTTTTAATGGACCAACCCTCGTCTTCCCCGCTGAGCTTTTCACGAATTCGTTTGATGTGTACGTCTACTGTGCGGGAGTCCCCGTAGAAATCAAAGTCCCACACCTGAGACAAGAGCTGTTCCCGGGTGAACACCTTGTTGGGTTTTGAAGCTAAAAAGTAGAGGAGCTCCATCTCCTTGGGAGGCATGTCGATCTGCTCCCCGTGATACATGACCCGGTAATCGGATAAATTAATTTCCAAACCGTCGTAGCGGATAATTTTTTCTTCCGAAGTATCGGATTTATCGTAACGGCGAAAGACAGCTTTCACCCTTGCCAGCAACTCCTTGGGTTCGAAGGGTTTTACGATATAGTCGTCTGCCCCAAGCTCCAACCCCAGCACCTTGTCGATGGTCTCACCCTTGGCGCTGAGCATAATCACAGGCACGTTGGACACCCTTCGCATCTCTTTGAGCACTTCCCAACCGTCCATTAACGGCATCATAATGTCTAAAATAATGAGATCGGGTTTTTCCTGATTAAATAAATCCAACCCCTGCTTGCCGTCAAAAGCGTTCAGTACCCGGTACCCTTCCCGGGAAATGTACAGGGTAATCACTTTATTTATATTTTCATCGTCATCTATAATTAATATCGTTCCGTTGTTCATACTTAAAAACCTCGCTCACTCACTTATGCATTTCCGCGATTATACGCATATCGAACGCTAGCCTGATGTCTCGGACACGCCTTGCCCGTTTGATGTACCTTAGATTTGTAGAAGTGGACACAGAAATGTCCCGGGAAATCATTACCCTTGATGGGGTCTGCCAAGTGGGGCATTCCGTGAATGGAAGCTGCATAGGTCTTTCCACCCACGCTCACCCAAACGGCACGCCTGTCCCAGCTCCACTTTCCACCAAAAATCTTTTTCATTTTTGCAGAATCCGCTTTTGTAACCGGCTCGGAATCCGCATGCCACCATCCGCCAAAGCGGTAGGCCTTAAAGGAAATACCCGTGCGCACGTCTGTAATGTTAAAGTACGTCCCCTTCTTCATGGAGGAATTTGCAACTTGATCCCAAGTTGGCATAGTGACTTTGGATTTTATTCCAGCTTTCTCGGCAGCAGTGGTTTTAATGCTGTTGTCGCCATAGAGTATATCCAAGGTCTTTTCGCCCATAATGCCGTCTGCGGGCAGCTTTGCTTTTTTCTGGAAAGAGATGACTGCCGCTTCCGTCTCATCCCCAAACAATCCAGTGATGGATCCCCCAAAGAATCCCCTGCTGCGAAGCTCTCTCTGGGCTTTAGAAACTTCTGCACCGTTCATTCCCTTTTTCAAAAGAGAAGAAGCGGTTTTTGAAGAACTCTCTTTAATTAAATTTAGTGCAACGTATCCCGTTTCACCCTCCAAGGTTTCCACCAGGCACCAATCCCCGTTGTAATCCTTGATGGTCACGCCCTCCCCTGCGTTTACCTGCGAAACAGCCGTTGAAAAATCTCCGGGGCTTAGCTTTAGTTCCAAGTTGTCCACCAGCGCATTGGCAGCAACCGTGTCGGTGGAGGGAAGAAACACAAACTCTTTGGAGACATATCCCCGATAGTTTCCATAAATAATGCGCAGCCAACCGTCCGTCTCCTCTTCAAACACACCTATCCTAGTTCCCTTATCAAATTTTAAAATAACGGGAGATTCGGTGTCGGGGCGAAGCCTCATGTTGACGCTGTCTTTTATTATTGTTGCCTCTTCAAAGGGAGGTAATGCAAAAATCTCAGTTGGAAACACTGCTGATAACATCAGAACAGCTAATCCAACGATCATTAACTTTTTGCATAGTTTTTTCATGTGTGCCACCAAATATTAAAAAAGTATTACGTTTTTATCATTATTCTGACACTATTTTATCACCCACAGCACAAAATGTCAAGGTTATGGCTGGTTAGAAGCTAATTTTCGTGCCAATCTCCTCCCCGGTGACAACCGTCGCAATGCTGTCGTTTTCACTCAAACCAAAGACAATAATGGGTATATTGTTGTCCATGCACAGGGATACAGCCGTGGTGTCCATAACCGCAAGTCCGTTGTTGATTACATCCAAATATGAAATGTTGGTGTATTTCTTTGCATCTTTATTTAATTTGGGATCGCTGTCATACACTGCATCCACGTTTTTTGCAAGCAATATGAGATCTGCTTCAATTTCTGCCGCTCTTAGGGCAGCAGCCGTATCGGTGGAGAAGTAGGGGTTTCCCGTTCCGCAGGCAAAAATAACAATTCTGCCCTTTTCAAAGTGACGCATTGCCTTTCTTCGAATGTACGGCTCCGCAATTTGGCGCATCTCAATGGCCGTCTGCACCCGGGTGTCCATGTTCTTTTGCTCCAGTGCGTCTTGCAGGGCCAGTGCGTTGATGACTGTGGCCAGCATGCCCATGTGGTCGGCTGTGGCTCGGTCCATATCTTTACCCTGCCGTCCCCGCCAGATGTTACCACCGCCCACAATGACGCCAATTTCAACGCCCATTCCCGCAACCTTGATGAGCTGGTCGCACACCAGATTGATTACGTCGAAATTCAGGCCATAGCCTTCCGAACCTGCCAGGGCTTCACCGCTGATTTTTAATATAATGCGTTTGTACTTTGGTTTCATAGCTCCTCCGAAAAATTATTTACCTGGGTTATAAAAAAGGGAACACTGTTTTGTGTTCCCTTGCATTTATTTACTGTCCTGCCTGTTTCATTACTTCGGCAACAAAATCATCTTCTCTCTTTGTGAGACCTTCGCCCATTTCGTATCTTACGAAACGGCGCACGCTGATGTTTTCGCCGGTGATCTGAATGCGGTCTGTCACCACATCTTTCACTTTTTTATCTGTATCTTTTACAAAATCCTGTTCTAAGAGGCAAACTTGACCATAATACTTGTCGATTCTGCCCTCAACCATTTTGTCGACAATCTTCTCGGGTTTACCCTCGTTGAGTGCCTGTGCCCGCAGAATTTCTTTTTCCTTTTCAATTTCATCCTGGGGAACTTCTTCACGGCGAACGTACAGAGGATTTGCAGCAGCAACCTGCATTGCCAGATCGCGAACAAACTGCTTGAACTCGGGAGTTTTTGCAACGAAGTCTGTCTCACAGTTTACTTCAATTAAAACGCCGATTCTTCCGCCCATGTGGATATAACTTTCCACAACGCCTTCAGCAGCAATTCTGCCCGCCTTCTTAGCGGCAGCAGCGAGACCTTTTTCCCGCAGATATGCGATAGATTTCTCTAAATCACCTTCGTTTTCCATGAGGGCTTTTTTGCAGTCCATCATGCCGCAACCGGTTACTTCACGGAGTTCCTTAACAACGCTTGCAGATATTTCCATAGTTCTTATATCTCCTTTTCTGTTTCAGTGGTGAATTCCCCAATGTCCACATCGGGAATGTCGTCTTTTGCATCGTAATCGATTTCGTCATCCGCAGGGGCAAAGGATTCACCCTGTTTGGATTCCAGCACTGCATCGGCCATCTTCGCTGTGATCAGTTTTACGGCACGGATTGCATCGTCGTTGCCGGGAATAACCACATCTACTTCATCGGGATCACAGTTCGTATCTACAATTGCAACCACGGGAATTCCAAGATTTTTTGCTTCTTTAATGGCGATGTGTTCTTTTTTGGGGTCAACCACAAAGAGAACACCGGGAAGCTCTGTCATGTTGCGAATACCGCCCAAGTTCTTTGCAAGCTTTTCCTTTTCGTGCATGAGTTTGATGATCTCTTTTTTGGGAAGCTTGTTGATTTCGCCGGATGTCTCCATTTGTTCGATTCTGTTGAGCTGGCTCACTCTGGAACGAATGGTTTTAAAGTTTGTGAGCATACCCCCCAGCCATCTCTGAGAAACGTAGTACATTTCGCATCTCTGGGCTTCCTGTTCGATGGATTCCTGGGCTTGTTTCTTTGTGCCCACGAACAGCACGGTTTTGTTTTCGCCTACGATATCGCGAATAAAATAATACGCTTCATCCACATGCTTCACGGTTTTCTGCAAATCGATGATGTAGATACCGTTGCGCTCTGTGAAGATGTAGCGCTTCATTTTGGGATTCCAGCGTCTGGTCTGGTGACCGAAGTGTACACCGGCTTCCAATAATTGTTTCATAGAAATAACAGACATAAAAAAACCTCCTCGTTTTTCCTCCCCCAAAGTACAGCTAATTTCACGAAGAATCCTTGGGGTGTGTATTTCCTTTGGTATCATACCAAACCTACATTACTTTTGCAAGTATTTTTTGTATTCTTCGTAAATCAACTATTTCTGGAACTAAGATCATCTGTCAAACCCACACTGACACCATAAAATTTGGCAAGTTTTATGGTGAGGGACAGGGGTATTTCCCTCTCCCCTCTCTCATATTTTGAATACAGCGACTGATCGCACTGCAAATACTCAGCAATTTGTTTTTGGGTTAAATCCTTGTCTTCCCGCAAATCTCTTATTCTCAACATATGCTGATTATACAACATCCTATATTTTCTATTGACTAATTGGACAATATATCCTGTAATGTGACGTGATAATTAAATATAAATTCTATTTCTCTTCCCCTTGTTATACAGTGTTGTATATGACTTTTTTTAATACTTTCTGGATGTATGATTTAATTTACGTCACAGGTGTTTAAAATTCACAATCCTGTGGTGTTTTTTAATTGTTTTTTTCACGTATTATGATATAATATATTATAGGGAGGGTGCGACATGAACATTAAGCGCAGAGATGCCATCAAAAAACTACTTTTAGAAAACGGAGAGGTGACCCTGCTGGAACTCTCAAAAATTTTTCCCGAATGCTCCAGTATGACTCTTCGCCGGGATCTCATATACTTCGAGAGCGAAGGTTTGGTTCGCCGTACCCGGGGAGGCTGCGTGGCTCTCAAACAACTGTCTTCCGCTGTGGAAGATGTGTTCAGCCTTCGTGCTCTGGAAAACGTGGACAACAAAAAGATTATTGCAGGAAAAGCGTTGAAATATTTGCAGTCCGGACGATCTGTGTTTTTAGATTCGGGCACCACCCTGGTGTTTTTCGCCCGGGAAATCCCCGACAACTATTATAACTTCATTACTGCCGGACCATCCGTTGCCATTGAGCTGGCAAGAAAATTAAACCCCTACATCACTATTACAGGGGGACAAATCAACCGAAACACATTGTCCATTTCGGGACTTCATTCCATAGATTTTATTCGAAGTGTCAATATCGATATCGCATTTATGGCCACCAGTGCCTTCTCCGCCGAGAGCGGATTCACCAGCGGCGTGTACGCCGAGTGTGAGTTGAAGCGGGAAGTGATTGAGCGCTCCAAGCAAGTGGTCATGCTCATGGACTCAACGAAGATTAACCGCAACATGCCCTATACTTTTGCGAAGCTGGATCACATCGACGTACTGGTATCCGACGGGGAACTGCCCGAGGATATTCTCTCACTGGCAGAAAAATGCGGTGTCGATGTTGTTTAAGCTCATGTCGCTGGGCAGGCTCTCCCGCTCCAGATAAATGCTAAACACCCTGGAACCGTCGGGGCTGCACGCACGCTTGTATTGAGAAGAAAAATATCGCTTCACAAACACTTTCATTTGCTCTGTCAATTTTTCTTCCGTGTAGTTGGAAAAAGCTCGCTTTGCCAAAAACACAATGTGGTCGATGCACAACTTGTGCTTTACAAAGTAATACATAAAGAAGTCGTTTAACTCAAAGGGTCCGATCTGTGCCTGTGTATCCTGCCGCACCTCTCCCTCGATGGGTTTCAGCTCAGGGGAGGGTGGAATTTCAATGATTTTGCGGGCAATGGCAGCAAATCCATCGGAAATCATGGGGGACAAATGCATGGCCATTTCCTTGAGTACGGTTTTGGGTACCCCGGCATTTACGTTATACATGGCCATATGGTCTCCGTTGTAGGTGCAAAATCCCATGGCCGCTTCGCTCATATCTCCCGTGCCCAGCACAATGCCCCCTTCCATATTTGCAATGTCCATGAGAATTTGTGTTCGCTCCCGAGCCTGTGCGTTTTCAAAGGCAATGTCGGGTTTAAAGTCGTGGCCAATGTCACCTAAGTGATCGGTGACCGCCTGGCTGATGTCGATGATCTTCACGGTTGCACCTGCACTCAACGAAATTTGCTCCGCTAAGCTTTGGGTTTCATCCGATGAACCCAATCCCGGCATGACCACGCAAATAATATTTTCTCGCTTTAGTTTTAAACTGTCGAAGGCCAGAGCCGTTAAGAGCAGGGCGATGAGGGAATCTAACCCTCCGGAAACACCAAGCACTACCTTTTCAACGCCCGTTGCAGTGATGCGCTTGTGCAGGGCTGCCATTTGAATGTTGAGGCATTTGTTGAGCCTAGACAGTCTGGTTTTAAAATCATCCCCCAGATAGGGGTTTTGAGGTATTTTTCTATATTCAAACACATTGTTTGGTTTCAGTAACGTTGGAATGGTGGTGCCAAAATAGGTATTGGTTCGCTTGGAGCGAATGATGGGTAAAAACAGTTCGGTGGTAATCTCCACACTGTCCGCTGGAATACCTTCGAAGGAAGCCAGCACCTCTCCCCCCTCAATGGCGCACAGGGTGGTTTCGTATACGCAACTGGAAGTGGATTCGCTCACATTGGATATGGCTGCAATCACCCCGTTTGCATTTAACTCGCTGTACATGCGAAACACGTCGATCATGCTGCTACCGTCGGCACAGGCGCATTCCGCACCTAAGAACAAGTTGATATCTGCCGCAGGTGCCTGAAACACATCTTTTTTTGTGCCCACGAACACTTGCAGGGTGGTTCCGTCGCTCAAAGATAAGGGGATGTCCGTGTTGTCGGGGAAAACGTCCACAATTTCTTTGTTGTGCAGCACGACTACTGCGTTAAAAATGTTGTTGTCCATATAGACGGGCGTACCCATCACACACATAAAGTTACCCGTAGTCTCAAAGGCAACTTTGGATATGCAGTTTCTTATTGCTTTGCCAACGGCAGGGTAGTAGAGTATATCCCCTGCCGTCTTGCCAACCGTACACATTTCGGGAAACACAAGGAGGTTCACTCCTTCCTCCTTTGCACGCACAACCTGTTTTAAAATTTCCTGTTCGATGGTCAACGGAGTGCCCACATCTGTATGCAAACTAAGCACTCTCACCCGAAGTGTTCCGCTCATTGTATTTCTTCCTTATTTTATCAGTATTTGGTAAAGTAAGCGTCTAATTCCCACTGATGTACCCAACTTGAGTATTCCCCCCACTCCTGCCGTTTATACTTTGCATAGGAGGCCACCACGTCGGGAGACAGTATTTTCTTTACAAATTCTGATGTTTCAAAGTGATGAATGGCTTCGATTAAAGAAGATGGCAAGCTGAATACCCCTGCACTCTCCTTCTCTTCTTCCGTCATGGTGTATATATTCCGGTTCACGGGGGCAATGGGGCTATCGTTCTTCTCGATTCCGTCAAGAGCTGCACCCAGCACCAGGGCAAAGGCCAAGTAGGGGTTGCAGGAGGGATCGGGGGACCGAAGCTCAATGCGGGTGGACGATCCTCTGGCTGTGGGGATTCTAATGAGGGGTGAGCGGTTCTTCGCCGACCAAGCCACATAACAGGGGGCTTCGTATCCCGGCACCAACCGCTTATAGGAGTTGACGCAGGGGTTTAACACACAAGTCATGGGCAGGATGTGCTCCATAATACCTGCAATGGAGTTGTATGCAATTGGGGAGAGACCCAATGCATCGCTGGGGTTTGTGAACGCATTTTTACCCTCTTTGGACAGGGACATGTTAAAGTGCATGCCACTTCCCGCAATGCCAAAAATGGGTTTGGGCATGAAAGTTGCGTGGAGATCGTGTTTCCTAGCAACAGTCTTCACTGCAATTTTAAAGGTCATCACGTTGTCCGCAGTGGTGAGGGCATCGTCGTATTTAAAATCGATCTCGTGCTGTGCCTGTGCCACTTCGTGGTGAGACGCTTCAATTTTAAAGCCCATCTCCTCCAGCACGAGGCACATCTCCCGCCGTGCATCCTCTCCCTTGTCGATGGGGGCCAAATCGAAATACCCTCCGTCGTCGTGGGTGTGGGTGGTGGGATTGCCGTTTTCATTCATAAATAAGAAAAACTCCAGCTCTGGGCCCGCATTCATGGAATAACCCATTTTCTTTGCCCGTTCAATCTGGTTTTTCAAAATATTTCTGGGGCATCCCTTGTAGGGTGCACCGTCGGCAGTGAGTACATCGCAAATGAGCCTTGCCTCTTTGTCGTTTTCCGGTTTCCAAGGGAATAACTCAAAGGTATTGGGATCGGGCATTAAAATCATATCCGATTCCTCAATTCGGGCAAATCCATCGATGGAGGAACCGTCGAACATGCAACCCTCCTCCATGATCTTCTCCAACCGAGAAGCCATCACGGCAACATTTTTGAGTATTCCAAACACGTCGGTAAACTGGAGTCGAATGAAGCGCACTCCCTGTTCTTTGACGATTTTTAAAACTTCGCTCTTTGTGTATTTAGCCACATTTCACCTCATTTATAAATTTTTCCAAAGGGTTTCCCTGCACTTTTAAACAGTGCAACCGCTAAAATTGAGTTCACCCCTGCTTTGATTACATTAAACAATATGATTACGGGCAACAGTGCTATGACAGCATCGATGGGTGCGCCCAAGAAAATGGGCGTAAAGATTAAGTTCCACAAGATCATAGAGACCACCATGCACAAGCTTCCAATGGCGCTGGCCAGGTAAACATTTTGCTTTTTTTTGTTGATAAGCCCCGCAACCAGCACATATCCCCCCGTTGCAAAGATATGCATCAATATGCCGATAAAGTTGCTACCTGCACTCACGGTAACCCCTTGGATGATACTCACCAGGACAGTGAGAATGAGCCCGTCAGTGGTACCCGCCAGAAACGTTATGAAGAAGATGGGCACGTCTGCCGGATCGTATTCCAGGAACGTTGCACCCATGGCGGGGATGCGGATAAAATAAATCAGCAGTACGGACAGTGCCGTAAAGACTCCTAAAACTGCAATTCGTTTCGCTGAAAATTTCATAGCTCCTCTTTAATAATAAAATATTTCACTTTAATTATACTATATCCATTGAATATTACAAGTTATTTATCTAAAAGTGTTGCAAAAGCCATTAGGGGGACTACACGTCCCTGCTCCCCTTGCCGCAAAGCCCACGCTTTGCTAAGGTATTGGCATATAAAAATAACCCCTGAACAAGAGGGGTCAAGGGAGAATCATTCCCCCTTGCAGGGTTTGGGGCTTAAGCCCCAAGAAGATGTCTGTGGTGAAACTGGATAAGAACGGTTAGAAAATCCGATAACCGCACACCCAGTTGTTGCGCCAATAGGGCGTGCCCAAGCTGGTGGTTCTCACCCTGCCCGAGCCGGAGGACGCATCGATCATCATGCCGTTGGACAGGGCAATGCCCACATGCCCTCTAAAGCTCAGAATGTCTCCCTTGCGTATCTGCCCCATGCTGGTATAGCGCTGGAACCGGGACACGTTCTGCCACGTTGCCGAAGTCATATAACCAATCTTTACGCCCACTTTGTTTAAACACCAGTAGACATATCCCGAACAGTCAAACCGTTCCGGCCCCTTGGCCCCCAGCACATATTTGGAACCAAGCTTGGATCTAGCAACGATGACCAGGGAATTTGCGTTAGGCCCTGTGACCACGGCTGCTTTACCGCTTGCGGCCTTTGCCTTTTTGGAGGTGAGCACGTTCATAGTTTGTGCACCCACCTTTCCGTCTACCGAAAGTTTGTTGAGCTTTTGAAAGTTGCGCACAGCCGCATCGGTATCCGATCCAAAGTAACCCGTCACACTGGCAAGATAACCAAGCTTGCGCAGTTGTTGCTGAACGCTCTTGACATCGTCCCCCGAGATGCCGATAGACAGTGCATTGTTGATGGCATCCTTGGACATGAGGATGTTGCGGGTTTGAGGACCCACGTGCCCGTCTGCAATGAGCCCGTTGTTCGTCTGGAACCGCTCCACTGCTGCCACTGTCCCTTTGCCGTACTTTCCGTCGGGGGTGGACAATAGATACCCCAGTTGCTTTAATCTCTCTTGAATTTTTTTAATTTCAGGGCTTTCATCGCCCTCTTTTAACGCTTCGTTGGCAACGGCACTGGGGGAATAGAGCAACTCTCTCGTGTCCTCTCGCACCCGTCCGTCCTCCGTTAGGTTATTTCGGGACTGAAATTTCTTCACGGCTGCTTCGGTGTCCGTGCCAAAGTATTGGGTCACCGCATCCAAATATCCAAGCTCCATCAAGCGAATCTGCAATTCTTCCACGTCGGTGCCCTTGGTTCCTATCCCTACCGAATATTTCTCCACCTGGGGATCCATCAGCTTCACATACGTAACGTTGTCCACTTCCCCCGTTTGTTCCAGTTCGTTGTCCCGCTGAAACAGGGTGACCGCATCCCCCATGGATTCGCTGTACTCCATGGAAGGTTCGTCCTCACCCAAGTATAGGAGGAACATCAGCTTCTCGGAGATGGTTCCAACCAACGGATTTTTCGTCCCCACCCGAATTACGTCTCCCTTTTCTAAATCCACAGCATCGTATGCGGGTGTGGGCTCAGGGGTGGGCACCGCTTCGATCACCGATGCAACTTCCAATCCGGAATCCTCAGGCACTTCACTGGGTTGTCCGCCGAACAAAAATAGGCTCACAACAATTGCAACCACTCCGGCACATGCGGATATAAAAATAGTCAATCGTTTTTTATCGGAAACGATGAGTTTAAAATCAAAAAAGGACAGCAGTTTCTCAAACCCACTCTTTGGTTTGGCTCTGTTCACAGAGCGCATTTTACTCACACTGCGCTTCCGCTTCTTCTTGGGCGCAAACATGGAAGAAATCGAATCTTTGATACCCGTCAGCAATTCTGCTAAAAAACTGTGTTTATTTCTTCGTCTATGCACTGTAAAACCTCTTGTCCTTGGATTTTATGATATAATATTACAATAAAGTTACGAATATTTCAACAATAATTCTTCGGATTTAAGTTAATAATTCGTTAACAAAGGCAACCACCCATTGCGATATAATAGTAAGAAAGTGTTGATACAAGAGAGGAATGTTGAATGTTAAACGTTTGTCTGCCGGGCACGGGCAGTGTCTATCCAACGGGTGAGCGATGGCTGTCCTGCTGTACCCTTTCGTACAATGGCCATGGTCTGCTCATCGACTGCGGGGAAGGCACACAAATTGCCCTTCGGCAAACTTCTTTTCACTTGAGCAAGCTCAACTACATCCTCCTCACCCACTACCATGCAGACCACGTTTCGGGTCTGCCCGGGCTGTTGCTCACCCTGGGTAATATGGGCAAGGACACCCCCCTGACGATTGTTGGCCCCAAGGGGCTGCACGGAACCGTTGCCGGCCTTCGGGTGATCGCACCGGTGCTGCCCTACGACATTCGCTTACTCGAAGTTTCGGGGCAGGGGGACGTACAGTTGGGTGATTTTCACATCAACTACCTCCCCCTCTCCCACGGCATTCCGACCATGGGTTACAGTGTGGCCATTCACCGCAAACCCATCTTCAACCCCGAAAAAGCCAAGGCCTTGGGTTTACCCCCCGTACTCAACAAGGTGCTGCACGCCGGGCAGTCGGTTGTACTAACAGACGGTCGAGTGGTGGAACCCTGTATGGTGCTGGACGGGGAGCGTCCCAGCCTAAAAGTTTGTTATATCACCGACTCCGCCCCCACCGAAACCATGGTGGAGTTAGCCAAAAATGCAACGCTGCTCATCGGGGAAGGCATGTACTGCGATGAGAACATGGGCCAAAAGATGCTGGAAAAGGGGCACATGCTGTTTACGGATTCGGCAAAGCTGGCACGGCGTGCAAACGTACAAACCCTGTGGCTCACCCACTACAGCCCCGCACTGAGAGAAATACACATGGAACAAACCCTAGATATTTTCCAAAATACCCTCCTCTCCTATGACGGTATACAAACGGTACTGCGGTGACGAACTGTACCTTTGTGCCCCTTAACTGAGAAGCAAAATTGTTGACGGTTACCATTAGGAGTTTGACAAATTCTAATATACCAGCTTATACGGACGCATCATATCGTTATCCTCATGGGCCAGCATATGGCAGTGCCAAACATACCCAGGTTCTTTCGTTGGGTCAAACGGGAAAGAGTTCACCCCTTTTCCTCCACATTCAAGGGGAAGGCTTTGGGGTGCAAATCGTATGCGCACTTTCGTCAACTCTCCGGGATTGCATCGAATCGTATCTTTCCAGCCACGTTCGTTGGGATCGGGTGGCATCTCCGGACCTGTAACAAAATCATCGGGTGAAGTCGCACATTGAAATGCGTTCAAATCGGGGCAAGCTGCGGCATATGCCTCTGCATCAAAGGGCTGGCGGGAAATCGGCTGGAATTCGATGAGATGAATGTGGATTGGATGCGTATCCATTGTTGTGTTTACAAAAATCCAATCTTCAGTCGCACCGACCGTTGAAATTTCCGAAATGGGTGCCTCCCAATGCTGATTGTTCAGCAGCACAACAACCGGGCCATTTGGCCCCTCTATCTCATTTAAAACAAAATATTTATCCGGCGAATCGTTCACAAGCTTTGGAATATAATTGAGCTTGCGGGGAAGGGGTGAAAAATCACAGCATGAATGGATCACTTCAAATAACATGATCTGCCCCGTTGTCTCGGGATCAACCGGCGAACCAGAGGGATACGGCCCAATCGCATCATTCCTTAAAATAATTTTAGTACCCGGTTTACAGGACGAAAAATCAATGATGACATCTGCACGCTCAGATGGCGCAATGAGCAGTGCGTTTAGTTCCACAGGTTCTTCAAGATATCCACCATCGGTACCGATTTGAAACATGGGAATGCCTTCGTTCGTAAACAAATGATAAAACCGTGCATTGGAGTTGTTTAAAATGCGAAAGCGATACTTTCTCCGTTCCACACACAGTTTTGGCCACAGTTTCCCGTTAACCATAATCGTATTGCCAAAAAATTCAGGTTGCCAGTATGGATGAATGTCTGGGTTATCCCCGACATTTACAAAGGCTAACGAACCGTCTTCATAAAACGAACGATCCTGAATTGCCAACGGAATGTCATACTTGCCCGAGGGCAAACCGAGATTCCTTTCGTAACACGGTTCACGCAGCAAGTAGAAACCGGACAAACCTGCATAAATATTGAGGCGGGTAACACCCAAGGCATGATCGTGATACCAAAGTGTGGCTGGTTCCTGGCAGTTGGGATACGTAAAAATATCTGCTGACTCCACCGGGCCCTTTAAGCCATTAAAGGTTTGCCAGCTTTCGGGATAACCATCCGAATCTGCAGGGTTTTCACCTCCGTGAACATGGGCCACAGTGGTTACAGGCCATTGCGCTTCAAAAAACCCTGGCGGAAATTCCGGCCATGGTTTTGGCGGATTCATGGGCATATTGTTTGGGTTAGCCCAATGCAGTGTGGGATCTATGGCAAATATATGCTGATGGATCAATCGATTGATCCATGCTACCTTTATTCTCGTGCCACGCAGAGCTTCAAAGGTTGGTCCAGGCGTACAGCGATGGTAAAAACAAGTACGGGTTAGAGGATCTTGAACAAACCCGCCGTAACCAAAGACTCTGGTCTTCGGATATCCCTTTGGAAGAATCTGTTGGTCAAATTCACTGATGTCCACCGCATAATAGTGTGTGTCAGGGTCGCCACAGCAGGTTTGCGGCGCAAAAGGTAACGGCCTTGTAAGTGGTGTCACATACTTTGGAATGGTTTTGGCGTCAATGAGCTGCCCCTGCTGCAAACGATTTGCTCGCCTGTAACAGTGCCTGTTCACAATCGCATGTTCTTTTAATCTATATATATAGTTCAAACAATCAGAAAAGTACATCTTAGTAACTCCCTTTGTGCATTAAATAACTTTCGTTCTTATATAGTTTATTCACATCAAATTAAACTGACACTGGGTTCGCCAACAGCATTTTGTAAAAGGGGTATGTTTGTGGTATGATGTGTTAGGCTAAATAAATGAAAGCTTCTTATACTAATCCTGGAATATAAGAAGCTGGAGTCTTGCTCAGGAGGCGTTTTAAATGATTACGATTAGAAAAGCTGTATTTACAGATAGAAAACAAATAGCGTATTGTATTGCTGAGGGTTTTGAAAAAGATTTTCAAGCTTTATGTAAAGATGTTCAAGTGGTTACCAATGCAATAGAAAGTGGTATTCAAGTTGAGCGTTTTTTTGTTGCAGTAGAAGATGAAACTCATATTGTAGGGGCGTTAGCTATCTCCGATTGTCATGGAAGATGTCTTTTAACGGATTCAAAAGCTTATAAAAAGCACTTTGGGTTTGTAAAAGGGACAATGGCTGCGATGATTATGAAAGAGGAATTTGAAAAACCATTGGCGTATCCTGATACGGTTGGATATATTGAATGTGTTTGTGTTTTAAAGAGCTACCAAAGAAAAGGCATTTCCACCCAGATGTTAGAATATGCCATGGAGAACAGCCAATATATTGATTACGAGCTGGATGTAACGGATATTAATCAAGGTGCAATAAAATGTTATCAAAAGTTTGGATTTTCGGAATACAAAAGAGAAAAGGTAAAACACGCTAAACAAAAAGGCTTTAAAGAAAAAATATTTATGAAATATCAACCCTCTGCAAAATGAGCAATAGCGAGAATTTCATGCACATAAATAGATTTCAATTGTTTGTAAATATTAAAGTGATCAATCATAATTGAAGTGAAAATTATTGAAAGTAAAGAGAAACTTGCGAGAAGTCACACGAATGCAAGTAGCAAAACCGACTTTCTTCTATAGACAAAGTTTATGCATATTCAGCATACCAAGTTGTCACTTTATTAAACCAAGTGACCTTTATTAACTTTAGGTTTGGGACTATAATAGTATCGTGGCCACAGGGAAAGAGGTGACAAAATGAAGATTACCATTAATGAGGGTTTTGCCGATACCGAGGTTTTAATCAACTGCCCGCAAACGAACAGCGAAATTTTAAAGATGGTTTCCATCTTAAGAAGCTTTGATAAAAAGCTGACCGGTTTAAAAGACGGAAAGATTTTTATTGTCCATGCAGATGATGTCTTGTATTTTGAGTCGGTAGATAAGCGAACGTTCATTTATACTGCCGAAACAGTTTACGACTCGACACTAAAACTCTATGAAATTGAGGACAGTTTATCAGGTTCAAATTTCTTTCGTTGTTCAAAGTCGGCAGTGATGAGCATTTCAAAAATATCTTCCCTCTGCCCCGACTTTGGCGGCAGGATCGAAGTAACCATGGTAAACGGCGAAAAGCTCATTGTATCCCGGCAATATGCAAAATCTCTAAAAGTAAAATTAGGTTTGAGGTAACTAATTATGAAAAAATCTATGGCTTTAATATTCCACATCAAATCGTATGGTTGCATGATTTTTGCAGCATCTATACTCGCATACGGATTGTTCTGCTTGATTTTTGGCTGGACGGACAGCTTGAAAATTTCAGTAATCTTTCAATTTGCAGGACTATCGCTTTTGCTATCCACATGGCAATATGTCTGTTTTACTGAAAAAGTATTTAAGAAAATGAAATACATTTGGCGTTTCGTATTGTTTACAGTGCCGTGGTATGTCCTGTTTATGGTTCTTGCCAATGTCCTAAACTGGTTTACAATAAACAGCATCGAACAATGGCTTCTATACACCGCTATATTCTTTGCCATTGAAGGTGGAATATCCATAGCCTACTTCATCTTCACGAAGTTTACCAAAGAGCGGTGGGATAAGCAGCTAAAGAGCTATCAAGAAAACATGGAACAATAGTAATTGCTAGGGCCGCTCATCATGGGCGGCTTTTACTTTGAAAAAACTGCTTTATTTTAAAGTTCATTCTTCTTTTGCTCATAAAAAAATAAAAATTACAATTAAATTACAAATATTCACACTCCACGCCATTGGATATGGAGTTTATTATGGTAAAATAATAAATGAATGACCCCTTGTGGTGAGAAGGAAGTAAATGAAGAACAGAATTTTAATTGTAGAAGATGATAAAGGCATATCCGATGCCGTTGCTCTCAATTTGCAGTTTGTCGGTTACGACTATCTGGTTTTTGACGATGGAAAAAAGGCAGCAGATTCCCTTGCAGAGGATCATGCCTTCGACCTCGCATTACTTGACATCATGCTGCCGGGTATAGATGGTTTTGAACTCTTTTCATACATGGAAAAATACCATATCCCCGTGATTTATATGACGGCTAAGACCGATTCGGCTTCGGAGATTAAAGGGTTGCGCGATGGCGCAGAGGATTATATCGTTAAACCCTTTGACATGCTGACGCTGATGGTGCGCATAGAGAAAGTGCTCCTGCGCCTTAATAAACTCAATACCGTTTATCGTGTAAAGGATATTGAAGTGAATAGCGAAAACCGAATTGTTACAAAGAATGGTGAAACCATTGAGCTTCAACCTTTAGAGTTTGATGTGTTGCTAAAGCTTCTAAAACACAAGAATCTAACCGTATCCCGGGAACAACTGCTATCAGAAATTTGGGGCTTTGACTACATGGGAGAGACAAGAGCTGTGGATGTTAAGATTTCAAGCCTTAGAAAAAAACTTGACCTTGGTGACGAAATTAAGGCGATACCAAAACTTGGATACAGGTTGGAGGAACGCTGATATGAAACTGTGGCAAAAGACTTCTCTTATTTGTATTGTTGTTTTACTGGTAGTGGTGCTCACTTGTTCCACTGTTTTATTGATTCACTCAAAGAATCGTATATTAGACATGACCTATAAGCAGGCAGAAGTGAAACAGCACAATTTATTTTCATCGTTTTATGCCATGACAAACTATTATTTGGCTGAAACAGACTCCAATGCAGTCAGAAATACGCTGATCAACTATTGTTTTTCACAGTTTGCAGATGCTTCATCTGTTTTGGTTCGAGGACAAGAACCCCTTATTACAGGCGTAACCATTAACCCAGCCGACTACCTTCCTCTTGACGACGATATCAATGCTGCAGAAACATACACAGGCGAGATCAACGGCAGAAATATATTGATCGTTGGAAGTCGTGTACAGATTGGCGGAGAACAATTGTCTGTCTATGTTGTGGAGGACATTTCCACTGTATATAACAGCATTGCGGATATGGTTTGGGTGTTTGTTGCCGTCAGTGGAATAGGTATTTTGCTTGGAATAGGATTTATTATCTTGCTCATGCGGCGCAGCACCCGTCCGCTAACAACGCTTGCAGGGGTTGCACGGCGCATTGCAGACGGTGACTATGAAATGCGGGCAGATGTTTATGCGACTGATGAGATCGGTTATCTTTCCACAGACTTTAATAAAATGGCTGAGGCAGTGGAAACACACGTAACACAGCTCACTGAAACCGCCGAGCGTCAACGCTTGTTCGTTGGCGGTGTAACCCATGAGTTTAAAACACCCCTCACAACGCTTCTGCTTCACGCCCGCATGCTTCGCCGTGCCAACATGACGGACGAAGAAAAGGATCACTCTCTTGAACATATTGAAACACAGTGCGAATGGCTGGAACGTTTGACCCAAAAACTGTTAAAGCTCATTACACTCAATGAATCGGTAGAACTAAAACCTCAAAGTGTCCATCAGCTTTTTGATATGGTTTGCAAAAACTATGAGCATTTGAACATCAATTGTCGAGTGGATACACTAAATATCGATAGTGATCTGATGTGTTCTGCACTTATTAATCTTTGCGACAACGCCTTCAAGGCGGGGGCAAGTGAAGTTTCGCTGCTTGCCTATGACAATATCATAGAAGTAACTGACAACGGCCAAGGGATTCCCTCAAATGAAATTGACCGAGTTTTTGAGCCATTTTACATGATTGATAAATCCCGAAGCAAGAAGAGTGGCGGCAGTGGGTTGGGACTTGCGTTGGTCAAGCAAATTGCAGATGCCCACGGTGTTGAACTTGAAATTGAAAGCGCAATTGGAAGTGGCACAACTGTAAAGTTGATTTTTGAAATTACAAATTGATTACAACTAATTGATAGTTTTTGCGTTGTACTTTGTTGCAAAATGGAAGTACAAAAAGCGAAACGAGGTTTGAACTATGAAAAAAATAATTGCAACGATGATAACTTTGGTTATGGCATTAAGTCTATTTGCAGGATGCCAAAAGTCCCCTGAGAGCCCCATTGTTGTTGGGAAAAACAACGATCAGTTGCTAGAAGTTGCTCAAACAGAAAACAACGCTCCTGTTTTAGAGCAAGTGCAAGCTCCGGGAAGCTATCAATCTTCCGCTGAAAGCAAATCCGGCAAAATTAAAGTACGTGTGGATGCCAATGTGGAATTGCCCAACACAGACAAAATTTCAATTTTGCAAGTGGTAAACGATAATTTTACACAAGAATTTGTAGATAAGGCAATTGCGGTACTGTTAAAGGATGGGCCAGTATATGATGCTAAATCGGTGCAGCAAAAAACTAAGGCCGAACTACAGGAGGGACTATTAGCTCTAAAACTGCGCAAAGCAGAGCTTGAAGCGCAAGGCATGAGGCCTTTGGCAGGTGATTTGAATGAATTGCCGCAAAACGAAGAAGAGAAAAATGCAGCTTCAGCCGTTGAAATGAATGAGTTAGACCAGGTCAATCAATCCATCACGGCATTGGAAAGTTTGATTGTGGATGCTCCCGAAACTGCCAATTTAAAACCTTCCGATAAGAAATTTACAATTGCGGAAAGCGGCAATGAATGGCTGTCCGTTGCACAGCCAAATGAAGGAGCAGCTGGGGCAAAATGGATGTGGGTTTCAAACAATGCAACAGGAGGCAGTTTTCACTATGCTGACAGAAAAGATAAAGTTTCCTCATACGGCACCTATTATAGTTATGATCAAGTTGCCCATCTCAGCGAGCCGGAACTCAAGCGAGCAATGGAAATCGTGCCTGCACCCGAGATGACAGCGCAAGAAGCACAAACGATTGCACAAGGCTTTTTAGCCGATATGGGTATTGAAGATATGAACCTAGCATTTGTTGAAGAAGTTGTAGGCGGTTCTTCTGTTCTTCAGGGGGGTGGCTCGAATTTGGGAGAATATCTAAAAGGTTATCGACTGCGTTTTGTTCGCACGGTTGAAGGTACACCCATCGTTTACACCAACTTCCAAGTTGCATGGGATCCAAAAGATAGCATGAGTGCCCCTTGGTCATATGAAGATTTCAATATGATTGTCAATGATTCGGGTATTGTGGAAGTAAACTGGGAAGCAAAGTATGCTATCAGCAAATCTGTTTTGGACAAGTGTGCATTAAGACCTTTTGAGGAAATTGCAGATGTGTTTAACAAAATGATTCTGATTGAAAATGCAATGTTTGAAGAAAACGGTGTGAAAATCAATATCTCCGACATTAACTTGGGATATACACGGGTTATGGAACAAAACAACAATACCTATGGATTATTAGTTCCAACATGGAACTTTTATGGAACTAGAACGGTTTACTTTAAAGATGACAGCGGCCAGCTCAGAGAAAATCCGGAGTATGAAAAGGGTTTATGTCTACTCACCATCAACGCCATTGATGGCAGCATTATTGATCGAAATATAGGCTACTAAATAAAAATTCAAAAGCAGGTATGCAAACCGCATGAATAATTACATGCCTGCTTTCCTTTTGCCCAAAAACCAACGATTACAAAACCATAACAATTTGGTAACGACTTTTAAGGGCTATTTCCTTAGACTAATCGTTGCGGTAAAAATATATTGAAAGGAGAACGTGTTGCATGGCAGTAAAAGCAAATATTAAGCAAGCAATCCTAAACAAAGCATTCGCCTTAAGCACAATCGGCATTTGTATTGCCGTTTTGATCTCTCCCTTTGAAAGTTTGCTTTCGGCGTTTCGCTCTACGGACTTGCAACTAAATGGCTTTCATGCAAAATTGATTTTAGATGCATTAAAATCGGATACCATCTGCCTGGTGTTGCCCATTCTCTGTGCCCTGCCCTATACTTCCAGTTT
Source organism: uncultured Clostridia bacterium (assembly GCA_964453645.1). GTDB lineage: Bacteria > Bacillota > Clostridia > Christensenellales > JAWKQI01 > CAYVRJ01. Next base: position 26,119 of record CAYVRJ010000003.1, on the reverse strand, counting down.
TGTGGACGAAATCAAAAGTGGTTATGTGAAATCCTATCTTATCAGAACGAGCATGCACTCCTACATCAAAGGTAAAATCATCGCCAATGCCCTTGCAGGGGCGTTTATACTGCTGCTCGGCATACTGCTCGCCTATGTGGTATCGCTGCTGGTCTTTACGCCCATGGAAGCGGCACTTTTAGAAGATCAAACAACACAACCATATTTTGCGGAGATTTTAGGCAAAGCAATATTATTCGCTTGCTCCGGTGCATTTTGGGCAACGGTGGGTTTGACGTTTGCAACACTCACCAACAGCAAGTACATGGCTTACGCCTCTCCGTTCATCCTATTTTATGTGCTGACCATCCTATATGAGCGATATTTTGAATTTGAAGCAATGTATCCCAAAGCTTGGCTTAGTGAGCTTAATATTCAAACAGTCCTGCTGGTGCTGGTTTTCACTTTGATTTTTGCACAAATATTTGTGGCTTTTGCACAGAGGAGGATGACTCGTGTTTAAAGTTGCAGCATACAATTTCCGCACATGGCCAAATAATCCTCGCATATATATCACTTTTGCACTGGCATTTGTGTTGTGTTTCCTGCTGTCCGACAAAGCGGTGAAGTTTGCAAAGGAATACGAAACCACAATGCAGCTCGTTGAAGCCTTTGTTTGGACGTTTGGCGATAGCAACTCCATTCTGCTATCCTCAACGCTGTTGGTGCTGCTGTTTGCGGATATGCCGTTTTTATCCCCCGCAACACCGTTCTATTTAATGCGCATCAACCGCAAAACGTGGATCACCGGGCAAGTGGTGTATATAATTTCAGCAACGTTTCTCTACCTAACGTTTATCTTAATTGCAACCTCGTTAGTCTGCATGACCCAAAGCTTTGTGGGCGATATGTGGAGCGAAACTGCTGCAATACTGGGTTACTCGGGTGTAGGGCAAGCTGTGGCACTTCCCGCACTCGTCAAAACCTTAGAGATGTCCACACCCTATGCCTGCATGGGAACGATATTTTTGCTTATGCTCTTGTATGCACTATTGATGGTGCTCGTAATGCTGTTCTTCAATATTAAAAAGGGTAATCTTGCAGGAGTGATCAGCGTATTTTCGTTTAGTGTATTTGGTTTTCTTTTAAATCCACAGACACTTAAAGTCATCTTCCAGCTCCCCGATGAGCTGATGTATCAGGCAAATGTAGCAGTGGGGTGGGTTTCACCGCTCAACCATGCAACGTATCATATGCACAACTTCGGGTATGATTTGTTGCCCAGGTTGTGGCAGACTTATGCCATATTCGGAGGATTAATACTGATTCTGTTTATTCTATCGTTTCGTGCGATCAAAAGATACAGCTTTAATTTCACAGGGACGGAGGGATAAGCGTGGATATAGCCATCAGCGTTCAAAGCGTATATAAAAAGTTTGGAGAAGATACTGTTCTAAAAGGTGTCAGTCGTGATTTTGAAGAAGGTAAGATTCACGGAATCGTGGGCAACAACGGCTCGGGAAAAACTGTGCTGATGAAGTGCATTTGCGGATTCCTGCTTCCCACCAAAGGTAAGATTTTTGTCAATTACAAGCAAGTGGGCAAAGATATGGACTTTCCCGACGAACTGGGCATCATCATTGAAACACCGGGGTTTTTGCCGGGTGTAACGGGGTTTAAGAACTTGCAGATACTCGCTTCCCTTAGAAGCACCATTCACGACGAAACCATTCGCAGAACCATCAAACGTGTCGGGCTTGACCCAAATATGAAAAAGCCCGTGGGTAAATATTCGTTGGGTATGCGGCAGCGATTGGGTATCGCACAGGCGATCATGGAAAACCCTTCAATACTGATCCTCGACGAACCGTTTAACGGCTTGGATAAACATGCTGTTGCAGATATGCGAAGGCTGATCAAAGAACTAAAAGAACAAGGTAAGACAATTATACTTGCCAGCCACAATCAAGGCGATATTGATGAATTATGTGACACCGTAGTTGAAATGGACGCAGGTGTGATGACGGAGGTTAGATGATGGAAAAAATATTAGAAGTTAAGAATTTAATCAAGATGTATCCACCCAATATTCGGGCAGTAAATGGGGTTAGCTTTAGTTTAGAAACTGGAGAAATACTCACTATTTGCGGTGCAACTGGAAGTGGCAAGACAACACTTTTTCGGTTGTTGTGTGGCTTAGAAAAACCAAGTGATGGGACGTTTCGTATAATCGGAAAGTTTGGCGCAGTGCAATACGAACCCATTTTGTTCGATGAACTGACACTTCTTGAAAATGTCATGCTGGCCAAAGATGATAAAAAATATGCAAGAGAGTTGTTTGGGATTTTTGGAATAGCACATTTAATGAATACAAAACCCCAATGGGCAAGCAAAAAAGACAATTCCCGTGTAGCCGTTATCCGTGCTGCCATCAACAAACCAAGTTTGTTAATTTGCGATAATTTTGCAGATGCTGCTCTATTGCACAAAGCAAGGGAGATCACCAACTGTGCCCTGCTTATCTTAACTGATGATAGTAGTCTTGGAGAAAAACTGAGGTTGAAGGACGGTAAAATAATATGAAAAGGCTAATTGCACTACTGTTGGCAACGCTGATTGTCACTTTGTTCCCCATCAATGCACTTGCTGAAGATGGCGATGAAGTACTACCTACGCCTGTACCCACTCAGTCGCCTGCACCATCACCCACCCCCACTCCTAAACCAAATGCTTTGGAAACCGACGAACCCACTCGGCCAACAGCATCCGTTGTCTATTTTGAGATTGACAACGCAAACATTTATGCAGGTATGGATCGATCTTACAACAAGGGATATACCCCTATTGTGTCAAACGGCGTAGCAACCATCGTGCTGCCGCTTTTGGTGAGTGGAGAAATTAAAGGGAATACGTTAACCGCAACCCCCAATTTAGGCGATCCGAATAGCGCTCCGTTTGTTTTTAAGAGTTACCAGAAGAATATTCAACTGACTCAAAATCCAATCAACAACGGTGCAGCAACGAAGGAAGTTTACTACATTCGGTTTGACTTAGCACTTGCTTCTTCAAGGGTTATGGGAACGTATGCCGTTCATGTGGAAGTGAGCGCCAGAGGAATGGACGGAAGCCCGATTACACAAACCTTTACGTTGTATGTAACCATTAAGGACGGAAAAGACCCCAACTACACCCCACCCCCTCCCAGTGTTCCGGGACCAGAGAGACCAACCTCCCAACCCATCGTTATGGTGACTGGGCATAGACTAACGCCTGATAGTTTAAAGGCCGGAGATGAATTTACGGCGTTGGTTACGCTAAAAAACACCAACGAGAAAAAAGCCGTTCAGAACATGACGATTACGGTTACCAATGAATCACCGTTTTTAACGCTGCTCAATGAAAGCAATTCTGTTTACTACAAGTCGCTTGCAAAAGGTGCAACGCTGGAGTTGGAACTCAAGTACAAAACGAGTATGGAAGCACCGGCAGGCAAATATGCCATCAATATCGCAATGGCGTATGACAATTCCGATGCACAGACGCTGACTTCGAGTGGACTTGTTACGGTTGAAATCTCGCAACCCATGCGTGTGGAAATGGAAATGCCGCAGATTGCAAAGGAAGTGAATGCCGGAGACACCCTGCCCCTTAGCTTTAACGTGATGAACTTAGGCAGAGGTAAGGTCTACAACGTTAGAGTTGCGCTAAACGCCCCTGGTTTATTGCCGAACGCAAGTGCATTTATCGGCAATATGGAAGCCGGAACATCGGGAACGGCAGATATGAACGTGTTTGTTGGCACAAAGGATATGAGCGAAGGTTATGACGGTTCTGACAAGTACGGTTATACTTCGGGAACTGCAACGTTGATTTACGAGGACGAAAACGGCGTGGAGTACACGCAGGAGTTTGAACTGTCCACCACCATCAATGCCCCAATTATTAATACCGTTTCAAACGAGATTGAAGTAGAACCCGAGAAGGCGAGCCAGTGGTGGATTTCACTCATTGTTGCAGGAGCATTGGCGGCAGGAGTGGGGGTTTATCTCTTCACACGCAAACAAAAAAGAAACAGGCAAGCTGATGAAAGCAACGATGATTAAACTAAGTTTTAAGCTGTTTAAAAATAAGCGAACTATTCTGCCCGTTGTTGGCATTGCGATTGCAGTGTTTTGCTTATTGTCTGCCACAAATGGATATTTCGATGTGTGGGAGCAAAAGTCACAGCCATTTGAATTGATTGCAGCAGGTAATTCCCTAGAAGATGAGTTAGTAAACGAGATAACAAAGATAGATGATGTGATTTCAGCAACGGCAGTATTACCTATCTCTGCAACGCTTATAGCCGGAGAATACAGCGCAGAAGTAACGCTAAACGGCATTGATCCAAGTTATCTGAAAAAGTCCTTTGCAGAGGGAGGCAATTTCCCCGACAACTCTGTTATGCCCTATATCGTATTGAATAAGGCTGCATTGAAGCTGTTTAAGGACAAAGATAAAAAAGCGATAGACAAAGAAAAGAAGATAGATTGGCTAAATCAAAAAATCACATTACAGTTTGAAAAGCCTGTAACGGCTAAGATCTGCGGCATTCTTGAAAATGAAGATGAACAACCGGAAGCATATATCTCACTAAAATCAGCAAAGGGTTTGGGGGAAACAAGTTACTCCGCTATATGGATACGGCTTAGGAATATGGGCTGTGAACAGTCAGTAACGAATAAACTATCAGCATTTGGATTAACTGTTGTGAATCAAAATGAAACGCTATTGCAAGAATGGGATTTAGCGGAGACGCAGGCTTTATATCTACTCCTTGCTGGAGTATTCAGTATGTTGTGGACTTGCGTCGTACTAAACGTATTTGTAACCATGCAGTGGCAACAAAGGCAAAAAGAGCTTGATATGTTAAGAATAATTGGTTTTGCTAAGAAAAGCATCAAATCGCTCTTTCATTTCATGTGCACATACACAATTTGTTTAGGTTTTGCTGTTGGGTTATTGATTAGAGCCATACTTCCATCATTTTTGGAACTTAAGCAAAGTTTATTGGGAAAGGGGTTGGTTAGTCAAAGTATTGTGTTTACAGCAATTTTTTCATTGGTATGCCTGGCCATAGTTGTCATCTATGTTAAACGAGCATCTGATTGATTAACACAAAGGATTTGGCAAAGAGCAACTTAGGCCTAAAGTACCACTGTGTCTTTTCCATGCCATGCCATATTAAAAAAAGCCTTGTATTATTTAGGAATTGGTGATATACTACATCCAAATTAAAAATTCCATTTTACAAAATAATATTTTCAGGAGGAACTTCATTTGAATTCACAACGCTTACTTTCAAAGTTTAGGCTTCCACTTTTAATTGGCATAATAGCCTTGGCAATTATAATTGTCGCTGGGGCAACAGTGTTATTTATTTTACCCACTTTCTCTTCAACTAACGAAACTCAAGGTAAAAATATTGCATTTGCATATATAAAGGATGGCAACGACTATGTTGAATATCTTGGCAAAAAAACCTTATTAACCGGTGCAACGCTAGATTATCCCGATTATATTGGCAGTACAAAATATGAAATGCCAATTGCAGCTTATAATGATAAAAGCCAAAAACTCATCTATCTCAAAGACTTTGACAGCAATACATCAACAGGGCAACTCAACGAATTAAACTTGAATGAAGAAAAACCTGTGGCATCCCCTATCGGCGATAATGTGGGAGTTGTTGAAATTGCCAACAACGGCTCTTTGCTTTATATTGCAAATATTTCTGATCATACTGGTGATTTGTATTATAAATCAAATACTAGTTCGGCAGCATTAGTAAGTAGAAACGTCTATATTAATAATTTTGGCTTCTCTGAAAACTCGCAACACTTTTACTATCTTACTATTGATGATTATTCAGCTAAGCCCGATGTTTATACTGCCAATTTGTTTATAAAATTTGCTTCAAATTCTCAATCAAATAAAGTTGATACTTTTGAAACAGCAAAAGATGATTTCTATTATAGAAAGTTTTTTATTACTAATGATGCAGACATATTTTTTTCTTTAAATAATTTGGAAAATGAATATACAAACCTATCTATTTTTAGTGAAAGTCGTACTTTGTATCGAATCCCATATAATGGCCCAAAGGAAAAACTATCTGTAAATGGTGAGATACTAAATATTGATAAAGATGGTGGAGTTTTTTATACCAATGACGACGATGTTTTCTACAAAGCCGCTGGAAAAGACAAAACCCGCATTTGCCAAAATTATTATTATACCAATAACTTTGCTTGGAATGACGATGGCCATATAATAATTGTTGAAAAAAATGGTGATTCAGATTATAGCCTTTACGAATGTAACAAAGATAATGAAAAGGTCTTAATAGCCAAAAATGATGGCATTAGTTTTAGAGCCAATGATGATTTATCTTCAGTAATATTTAGAAAGGGTGACGCTATATATATTGCAAATAAAGGTGGGCAAGAATGGAAATATAGCGAAAAAATTGATGATACTCCATATAATACTCATTTAGATTTTGTTGGAAATAAAAAAGCTGCTTATATTAAATATTCAAAATTATCTGAAAAGGGCGATCTATGCGTTTGGGACATGAATTCCTCAAAGACGGAAGTCGTGCTTTACGATGCCACTAATTTTCATATCATTGACTCGCGCTTGTATGCAGTAAATGAAGATAAAGAGGTATTCGATGTTACTGATTCAAAAAACAAGATAAAGATAACAGATCAATATGAAGATTATTATTCGCTTAAAGACGGTGTTTACATAATAAGAAAAGATAAAGATTATGCCCTTGGATTCCTTGGGAGAGACGGAAAATATGTAGATATCGAACAAAATATTCAGTCGAAACCCCAGGGGGTACCTATTCGTATTCCCTATATTGAGCCAAAACCAGATGTTCCCCAAGATATCGTTGAATTCCTTTCTCAGTCTGATAATGAAGCAAAGATTTATTACAATATATTAAAAGGAGATTCCGATAAAAATACCACCTCTATCACCATGACAATTGAAGACCGTATTGAGCAGTTTAAGTCAATGGAAACTCGCAATGACATACCCGACGAAGTTAGCTCAGTTATAGATTGCTACTATCTTGGGTTTTTAAATGTAGACCTGTTTAAGCTTAGTACTGATTTAAAACAATACGATAAAACTCAGCAATATTTTGATAATGCACTGAAGTATTTCGATGAAGCATTCATAGCATATGATGGTTTAGCTGACATATACCCAGCATTGTTTGAATAATCAATGACTCATTCTGTTATGTAAATTCAGATATTCCTCCTGCCCATTAGAGCTGTGCCAAATACAAAACCCCGGTAAAAATATAAACCGGGGGTTTTTTTTGGCGTTCCCAGCGCAATTCGACCGCGCGGCCTTTCGCTTAGGAGAAAGGTCTGAGTAGTTTTTTCTTTACTGATAGTTCGTTTGTATGGACTAGGTCAAGAACGGATGAATCTGCATGTGCGTGATAAATTAAGTAAAGTTTTTCCATATTCTCTCCAATTATTTTATTGTATGATTCAGGCTTCAATTTCAATACACTTTGGTGCAAAACCCAAAAGCTCTATACTTCTCTCATCAGGTTGAGAAAAGCCAACATGTATTTTAAATTTGCCAGGAATTTTGACTAAATCGCCATCTTCGTTATATTTGCTAAACGCAGAAGAATCGATATTTATTTCTGCAACCGTTTCTTCGCCGGGGTTGAGTTCCACTCGTTTCACTCCACGAAGCTCAAAATTCTCTTTCATTTTCTCGCCTGAAATATAAACTTGCAACACCTGAGCGCACTGAATCTCTCCCGTGTTTTTAACACGCACGAAACAAGTTTCATTTCTATATTCAAACTCTGAGAGCTCCATCTTGCCATAACTCAAACCATAACCGAAGGGGTATATAGGTTTTGCTTTAAAATAACGATAGGTTCTGTTTTCCATTGAATAATCACAAAAATCGGGAAGATCGTCATTTGAATTGTAAAATGTAACGGGCAGTTTTCCTTCGGGGTTGTAATCGCCAAATAAAATATCCGCAACTGCATATCCTCCCAGAGCCCCCGGATAGAATGCATGCAGCTGTGCATTGCTTTTTTCCTCCAAACCGTTAAGCGAAAGCGCACTCCCCCCCAAAAGCACTACGATAACGGGTTTTCCGTTTGCAGCACTGATGATTTTCTCCAAAAGCTTAAGTTGATTTCCGGGAAGATAGATATCTGGCTTGTCGCCCGCAGTGAACTCATTGGATGTATCCCCCTGTTCCCCTTCGATATCCGCATCCAATCCCAAGCAGACAATGGATATATCGCTGTTTTTAACAACACTCATAGCTTCTGCAATGCGATCATCTTCCAGTGCCAATTTGGACACCCGATCATTATACAGATGGCAGCCTTGTGCATACATGACCCTAACATCGCTTGCCCATGCTTTTTTCCTGATTCCACGTAAAATCGTGCAGTATTCGGAAGGTGTGCCTTCATAATTCCCCTCTAGCGATCGTTTGCTGTCCGCGTTAGGACCAACGACACCAATCGTTTTGATGGCAGATAAATCGATTGGTAAAACGCCGTCGTTTTTCAAAAGAACCTGTGAGCGGCGGGCTACAGCCAAATTAAATGCACGATGTTCACTGCAATCTACCACGGAATACGGTATATTGTCGTATTTATTGTTGGACGTTTCCCCAAGTATACCCAGTCTCATCCGTGTGACAAACAGCCTAACAACAGCCTGATCAATCTTTTCTTCCTCCAGCATTCCCTCCCGTACAGCTTGAATGCAATAGTGAAATAAATTGCCGCAATTTAAGTCACACCCGTTGTCAACAGCCAGTGCAACGCTTTCTACCGCATTTTTAGTTACATTATGACTTTCGTAAAAGTCTTTTATTGCCCAGCAATCCGAAACGATGTGTCCGCTAAACCCCCATTTTTCCTTTAGGATATCTTGTAGTAAAAATTTAGAGCCGCAGCATGGTTCTCCGAATGTGCAGTTATATGCTCCCATAACTGATTCGACATCAGCCTCTTTCACAGCCGCCTCAAAGGCAGGCATATAGGTGTTCCAAAAGTCGTATTTGGAACACACCGCATTAAAACTATGCCGTTCTGATTCAGGACCGCTATGTACGGCAAAGTGCTTTGCACATGCTGCTGTTTTTAAGTTTTCCCTGTCTTCACCCTGCAAACCTTTGATAAAGCTAACGCCCATTTTAGCAGTGAGCCAAGGATCTTCACCGTAGGTCTCCTGACCTCTGCCCCATCTCGGATCTCTAAAGATATTGATGCTGGGTGACCAAAACGTTAAACCTTTATAAATATCATGATCCCCTTCTTCTTGATATGCGTTGTATTTTGCCCGTGCTTCCACTGCTATTATTTCTGCGACTTTAAATACCAAATCGGGATCAAATGTTGCTGCCAATCCGATTGCTTGCGGAAACACTGTTGCCACTCCGCTGCGTGCAACGCCGTGTAGCGCCTCATTCCACCAGTTATATGACGGAATATTAAGCCGCTCTACCGATGGAGAGCGATGCAGCATTTGGGAGACTTTTTCCTCTAAAGTCATTTCTGAAACCAACTTTTTGGCTTGTTCTAAATACTTGCTCATATTGCATATCTCCTTAAATCTTTAGCGGACTGCATAGACGATCCGTTTGCGGTTGATATATTTGTAAAAAGACACTCCTGTTATTTGTTTAAATAATCTTTCAAAGTAGTATTTGCTAAACCCCGTCATCTTTGCGACATTTTCTAGATTTAAGTTTTCACTGAAGTGTAAATTGATGTAGTCAAATAGTGAAACGAACTGTTTGAAATGGTTTATCGAAATATTTTTTTCTGCACAGCAAACTTCATACCAATTTTCAATTGGCATAATGATTTCAGCAGCAGTATGCCAATGATACGGGTAGTCCTCGTATTCATTGTTGTCATAGATCAATACGAAAGTCGAGTTGTTCTCATAATCTACAGTTTCACGAATGCCATGAAGATTGTGTATCATTTAAAACTCCCCAAAGTATTAATTTGAATCTATGTTACCCTACTTAGCAGATAAATGTAAAGTACTATTTATAACGGCATTACGATTTGGAATGAATTTGCCTTCGCCAATACTTTAACTCAATCAAAAGCTTCAAGAACGTTATCCCTTGCAATGTCGATTTTTCGGGTAAATTTACAGTAAATATCCCCATGATCATGGCTGTGCTAATGTTGACGGTTCTGCCGTTGATAATACTATTTATCATTTTAAAAGATAAGCTCGTTAAGAGATTGGTAGCCGGTGCTGTAAAGGGATGACATAAGCAACTAGCACAAACGAAAATGTCGGTCAAAAGTGACCGACGTTTTATTTAATTCCATTTTGTATCATATTGCCATGGTTTTCCTCCCGCCCAAACAGCCTCCATCCACATAATATGTTTGTCCGCTCCTATAACTGGATGCGTTGGAGGCCAGTGTTATCACCATACCCACCAGAGCATGAACTCCCAAATGGACCCACATGCCTTACTCCTATCATATATTCTTCCAGTGTCAAGAGTTTTTGAGTGCTTTAACATAGTTTTTGCGATGTGATTAACATTATTATTAATCACAGTATGTCAATTCAAGTATTATTATTAGTGTTAAGTTGTTTAGGTAAATTAGGGCATATTTATTCCTTTTCAAATCAAATTAACTGCTTGACACTATCGCTGATCACATATATAATTTAATCGTCCTAACATAAATATTAATAAGTAAATTTTGCAAAGGAAAAACTAATATGAGCAAACAGTATTTTGTTGCAAAAAACGGTTCCGATTCATGGTCCGGTTCGGAGACAAGGCCTTTTTTAACGATCGGAAAAGCGTCAGAATTGGTAAAACCCGGTGATACTATTACTGTGCGTGAAGGTGTATATCGGGAATGGGTCAACCCCAAGATCGGCGGTCTTAGCGATGACCTGCGAATCACCTATCAAGCTACACCCGGAGAGAATGTTGTCATTTCAGGAGCAGAAGTAATCACCGATTGGCAGCATGTTGCGGGTAGTGTTTATAAGACAGTTTTGCCAAACAACTTTTTCGGGAATTATAATCCTTATCGAGAATTGGTTTGGGGTGATTGGTTCGATACGCTTGATCGGGACTTCCATTTAGGGGAAGTTTATATCGATGGAAAGTCTTTGTTTGAGTCAAAGACGTTAGAAGAAATTATGGATCCGAAACCCTTTGAACTTGCTAGGGACAAAGAGTGGTCCCTTCACTGCTGGTACTGTGAATGCGACGATACTCATACAACTATCTGGGTAAACTTCCAGCAAAAGTCACCCGAACAAAGCACCGTTGAGATAAACGTGCGCAAGTTTTGCTTTTGGCCGGAAAAAACCGGAATTAATTACATAACTGTTCGAGGCTTTCATATGACTATGGCATCGCCGAATTGGGCACCTCCCACGGCACTTCAGGAAGGACTGTTAGGACCCCACTGGAGCAAAGGCTGGATAATTGAGAACAACGAGATCAGTAATGCAAAATGTTCGGGAATCAGTTTGGGCAAAGAGAAACAAACAGGTCACAACGAATGGTATGCAAAAGGTCAAAAGCAAGGTACCCAGCATGAACGGGATGTCATATTCAATGCGCTGCGCATCGGCTGGCACAAGGATAATATCGGATCGCATATCGTTAGAAACAACGTTATCCATGATTGCGAGCAAACGGGAATCTGCGGGCATTTAGGCGAAGTGTTCAGCGAGATTTACGGAAACCATATTTATAATATCCATCACAAAAGAATGTTTAACGGTGCAGAGGTAGCTGGAATCAAACTTCATGCATCTATCGACTGCCAGATACACGACAACATCATACACAATTGCGATCGGGGCCTATGGATGGACTGGCAAGCCCAGGGTACGCATATCTTCCGCAACTTATTATGGGATAACGATACGGAAGATTTATTCATCGAAGTCAGCCACGGCCCATATATAATAGAAAACAACATTTGTCTGTCCATGAAGAGTTTGCGGGATATGTCCCAAGGCGGGGCGTATGCCCATAATCTATTTGCCGGATTTATCTGCCGTTCTCGAGTTATAAACAGGTTCACTCCATATCATTATAACCATGAAACGGCAGTGGCGGGTTTGATGATCATCCAAAATGGTGACAACCGCTTTTATAACAATATTTTCACCGGCACTCAGCCGCACCATATTGAAAAGGAAAAAGGAATAGATATCACAAACGGATGGATGCATAAAGATGTGGAGATTAAGCCGGACGGAAGCATCTTAAAAGGGTTACAGATCTATAACGAATGTCCAACCCCTGATGAAAACTGGTATAAATCCCTGTACCACGTCGAAGATTTTGAGGCAGCTCTTCTGCCCATGTATTGCGGATCAAATATATATTTCGGGGATGCAAAACCATTCAAAAGTGAAACGGGTTCGGTATGTTCCGAGCTTAAACCCGTTGTAACAGCTGAAGTTGAAGGAAAAGATGTTTATCTGACCTTTGATTTTGACAACTGTTTAGAAAAAGTTGATACCATCAACGTAACCACAGAACTCTTAGGGCTTGCATTTCAACCCCAACTGCCCTATGAAAATGCAGATGGTTCTCCTCTATGTATCGAAAAAGATTACTTTGGAAACAAAAGACCGGTTATCGGTGCAACTGTCGGACCTTTCGAGCTGTCCTTAAAAGGACCTCAAAAGATCAAAGTGGCAACTTTGTGAGCTGAACTAGCCATAAAACGTTAGCAGTTACTTAACAGATGCAAATCACTTCCTTCTTACTGGCATAGCTTATCTAAGTGTGTCAGTTTTTCTCTTTTAAATCGATAAATTAATTTATTAATCATATCGATATTTATTCGTCCACACTTAATTAATGCTGCTTAATTCGAACATTTATTGTAACTAATTAATATATTTATTAATTAGTTGACTTCTAATCTTTGTATTTAAACAATCAAGCATTATACAGTGAAAATTAAACTATATTTATATAAAATAACATATTGACAAGGTCATTATCCAGTACTATACTTTAACTAAATCAATTTTAATTTAACTAATTAATAAATTAATAACTCAATCCACAACAAAATATTCGTTAGAAAAAATAGGTGCAAAATGCAAAAAGCAAGAGTATCAATTGAACAATCTTTTACCATCGGGAAAGTCGATCCAAACGTATTTGGTTCCTTTGCGGAACACCTAGGGCGTTGTATATATGATGGTATTTATGACCCAAATCATCCGCAAGCCGATTCATATGGATTTCGCAAAGATGTCTCCCAATTGATTAAAGAGCTTAATGTATCCATCATACGGTATCCGGGCGGGAATTATGTTTCGGGATATAGGTGGGAAGATGGTGTTGGACCTGTCGACAAACGTCCCAAACGGCTCGATCTGGCTTGGCGTTCGTTGGAGAGTAATGCGGTTGGCGTCAATGAGTTTGCAAAATGGTGCAAATCGGTCGGTTCAGACTTGATGCTTGCAATCAACCTTGGAACGCGAGGAATCGAAGCGGCACTTGATTTGGTCGAATACTGCAATCACCCCTCAGGTACATATCTAAGCGATCTCCGAATAAGCCACGGTTATAAAGAACCTCACGGCATCAAATATTGGTGCTTAGGCAACGAATTAGACGGCGAATGGCAAACCGGACACAAAACCGCTGAGGAATACGGCCGTCTTGCTGCCGAGACAGCACGTGCAATGAAAGTTTTCGATCCCGAACTTAAATTTATTTCTTGTGGAAGTTCCGGAACATTTATGCCCACTTTTCCTGAGTGGGAAGCGCAGACGTTGATGCATACCTATGATTTATCGGATTATATCTCTCTGCATCAATACTTCGGAAATGAAGACGATGATTCCAAAAACTTTCTCGCCCGCTCACTGGAGACGGATCATTTTATCAAAGTTGTTATTTCTACCTGTGATTATGTAAAAGCAAAAAAACGCAGCAAAAAAGATATGATGTTAAGCTTCGACGAATGGAATGTATGGTATCACTCGAGAAAGCAAGATGATGATACCATGCAAACTAAACCTTGGCAAATAACCCCCCACTTATTAGAAGAGGCTTACAATTTCGAAGATGCGCTTGTTGTGGGTTGTATGCTCATCACGTTTTTCAAACATGCAGACCGTTTGAAGATGGCGTGTATGGCACAACTTGTCAATGCGCTAGCACCAATCATGACCGAATCGGGCGGCGGTGTTTTCCGCCAAACCATCTTTTATCCCTTTATGCACGCATCGCTCTATGGCCGTGGAACATCGCTAAAACCCGCGGTTGTTTCTGAAAAATACGATTCAAAAGATTATAGCGATGTACCTTATTTAGAATCAGCTGTAATTTGCAATGAGCAAACCGGCGAAATCACCTTGTTTGCTGTAAATCGTCATTTGGATGAACCTATGGTTACAGAACTTAATTTACTTGGGTTTGAATCGGATTACCGGTTAATTGAGCATGTTGCATTAGAACATGAGGATCTGAAAGCGTGTAACACAGCAAAATCACCAAAAGTTGTTGCTCCTTGTGTGAAATCTAACACGGTTCTCCACAACGGCAACTCCACGTTTGAAATAAAACTCAGCAGGGCTTCTTGGAACGTAGTGCGCTTCGGGAAAGATCCAAATTAATTTAAACAATATTTTGGTTTATACTGTTCGTTAATATATCTAAATTTAATTTGGACATATCGAGAAGCGTAAAACCATGAAACGAAAATAACAAATGATTGAGAGGAGAAAAAAATGAAGAAAAGGTTACTTTCACTACTATTAGTTCTTGCGCTGTGTATAGTTGCATTTGCTTCCTGCACACCGGCACCCGCAACACCAGAAGGTGAACAACCGTCCGGGGGAAACTCTGGGTCGGCGGATACGCCCCAGACTCCCGTTAGTGCTGATGCCAAAACATTTACGTTTTGGACATTTGCTCAATCCCATGCCGATTTCTTTGAAACAATGGTAGGCGAATGGAACGCAGCTAATCCTGCCCGACAGCTGAAATTGGACATTCAGGTCATGCCGTATGCAGATATGCATAATGCATTGACAACTGCTTTCCAAGCAGACAGCGGTGCACCCGATATCGTCGATATCGAAGTGGGTAAATTCCCCAACTATCTGCAAGGCGATATCAAACTGGCTCCCATAAATAGCGTCGTCGAACCCGAGCTTAATAACATCGTCAGATCGCGTGTCGACATCTACTCTAACGCTGGCAGTTTCTACGGAATCGACTATCACGTCGGTGCATCCGTTATGTACTACAACAAGGAATTACTCGATCAAGCAGGCATCAATGCCGATGATTTAACAACATGGGATAAGTTCAGTGAAGCGGGTAAAACCTTCACGGCAAAAACGGGTAAACCGTTTGCTGTATTCCAATCCTTAAACGAGCACGACCTGTTGCCTAAACTTATATGTCAAGGTGCAGATGTTATCAAACCCGACGGAACGCCCACATTAAACACCCCGGAATTGGCGAAAGCGATTGCATTTGAGCAGAGCATGTTAAAGGATAAAACTGCTGTAGTTTGTCCGGGCGGTGACTTCCACAAAGATGAATTCTATGGATTCTTCAACAACGGGGGTGCTGCTGCAATGGGAATGCCCTTCTGGTATCTCAACCGCTTTACAGACAATATGCCCGATCTAGCTGGCAAGATCTTAGTTAAACCCCTCCCCGTATTCCAGGCAGGCCAAGACCGTTCTGTTGGTATCGGCGGAACCGGAACTTGTGTCACAACGTATTGCGCAGATCAAAGTCTGGCTATTGACTTCTTAGCATTTGCTAAATTGTCTGAAAACGGCAACAAGCAGATATGGAATATCATGGGCTTTGATCCCATCCGTACAACTGTATGGAGCGATGATTTGATGAAAGCTCCGGATAACACATTTAACAAGTACTTTGCTAATCTTCCGGCAGAGGCACTCTTGGCAATCAAAGACGAGATACCCGGTCTGACCATTACAAAAAATACACCGCAGACATTTAACAAATTGCAACAAATTGTCCTGCCCAGCTGCATTGAAGAATTGAAAGATCCTGCAACAATTCTAAAAGATGCTCAGGCAGAGCTTGAAAGAGAATTGGAAGAATAATACTCAGTTGATGAAAGTAGGCGGAAGCAGTCTTTCGCCTATCCTTTCATTTCAGAAAAGAGGGTAAAATGAATATAATGAGCCGATATGAAAAAAATCCTCCCCGAAGTTCATTCCTAAAAAGACTCTTTTTTAATCAAAAGGCTGCCCCCTATTTGTTTATAATGCCTTTCTGTATCACTTTCCTAATATTCTTTGCGTATCCCATCGGTTCGTCTATTGTCATGAGTTTTCAAAAAATCGTTCCTGGTTCCGAAACCTTCATCGGTTTTCGTAATTACGAGAAGCTGTTTTCCGATCCCATATTTTTCCAAGCCGTTGGAAATAGCATTGTCTATACGTTAATGACCCTAGCAGTTCTGATCCCCGTTCCAATGTTTATCGCCGTATTATTAAATAACAGATTGATCAAAGGAAAGAACCTATTCAGATCGGCACTGTTCATTCCGGCACTGACTTCCGTTGTGATTGCCGGAACGATCTTTCGATTGATATTCACCGAGCTTCCCAATGGCGTCATGAACCAAATCGTTGGAATATTTGGCGCAGAACCTATTAAATGGGTCAAAACACTTTGGCCGTCTCGTATTGGACTTTTGCTGTTGGCCACATGGCGATGGACGGGTGTAAACGTTTTGTATTATCTTGCGGGGCTGCAAAACATTCCACATGAACTATATGAATCTGCAGATATAGACGGGGCAAACTTTTGGGGCAAGTTTACTAGAATCACAATGCCCATGTTGAAACCGGTGACAGTATATGTTTTAACGATCAGCATATTTGGCGGTATGGCAATGTTTGCAGAAAGCTATGTCTTCTTTATGAATAACAATTCCCCAAATAATATTGGACTTACCATTGTTGGATATTTATATCGAAATGGTATTGAACAAGCCAATTTCGGCTATGCGAATGCCATCGGTATTGTACTGCTCATCTTTATTATGGTTGTAAATGTTATTCAACTCATCGCCAATGGCGTATTTAAAAAGGAGAAATCATAATGGCTAAGGTGAATATGTATGTGACAAAAAAAACAAGCGAAAGAGTTTTTGCCATTGCGGGATTTATTTTTCTTTTAGTCATTGCGGGAATCATACTCTTCCCTGTGTATGCAATCTTGATTGCATCCTTTAAGCCATCCGAAGAATTATTGAGAAACGGTTTAAACGTGGCAATTGAACCCATTAAAATGTCTTTGAACAACTTTGTCAGTGTTTTAACAGAAGATAAGCAAAGGTTCTTAACTTGGTTCGGCAACAGTGTCGTCATCACCGTCGTTCAAACAGCACTCACATTGTTTCTGGCATCTATGGTGGGATATGGTTTTGGAATGTACAACTTTAAATTCAAAAATACCATCTTCACCTGTGTGCTTCTCGTTATGATGATCCCAATCGAGATATTGATCTTGCCATTATACAAGTTGGTGATGGGCATGAAATTGGTTAGCTCTATATGGGGAGTTGTTCTTCCTTTTGCAACACAGGCCTTACCCATCTTCTTTTTCAGGCAATATGTAAGTGGTTTGCCCAAAGATTTTGTAGATGCAGGCCGTATCGACGGCTGCAGTGAATTTGGCATATATTTTAAGATCATGGTACCGCTCATGAGACCGTCCTTCGCAGCAATGGGTATTTTTGTGGCTATGACGAGTTGGAATGCCTTTTTATGGCCATTAATTGTTCTGAAGGATTCCAAGATGTTTACATTGTCAATAGGATTCTTAACGCTTCTTACCCCCTATGGCAACAACTATACGATCTTGCTCACCGGATCGCTTTTGGCCATCATACCCATCGTTATTTTATTCCTGTGCTTCCAAAAGTATTTTATTTCAGGCCTGACAGCTGGTGGTGTTAAGGGTTGAGCTTTCCGCTTGACTTTTTAAGACTTATATTATAATCTGCAAGTGATGAATATTTTACTTAAACAATTACTAAACTGTAAATAATAGATTGGGAGATACGCTGTGTTTTTATCTGCATCACCGGAAAATTTACCTTTTTTTGAAGCACTTGCAAGCGATGTACGCATTCATATCATTGCACTTTTAGCTGAAAAGGATATGAATATAAAAGAGCTGGCTGACGAGGTGGGCATTAGTAGCCCCATGATGATCAAGCACATCGGCAAGCTGGAACAGGCAGGCATAGTCACAACTCGTCTCGTTAAACGCAACGGCGCTATTCATAAGATATGCACCCTTGTCTTTGCCGAATACCGATTAGGCTTGCACTCAAGCCGACGCAGCATGCTTCCTGCAATGCATGTAATTCCCATTTCAGTTGGCCATTATTTTGATATTAATGGCACCCCTACTTGCGGATTGGCTACCGAAGACGATGTTGTTGGGTTCAGGGATGATCCCAGAGCATTTTATCTCCCGGAGCGCGTAAATGCCCACATCCTTTGGTTTACCCAAGGGTATGTGGAGTACCGGGTGCCCAACCAACTGTCCGCAGAACATCAACCGACTGAAATAGAAATATCTTTTGAAATAGCGTCCGAAGCTCCCGATTTTGCTGATGATTGGCCTTCGGATATCACAATTCATTTTAATGGAGTAAAGCTTTGCACTTGGACTAGCCCAGGGGATTATGGTTTAAAACGAGGATTACTTACGCCCGAATGGTGGAATTCTAATCAATATGGGCTTCTTAAAGTTATACGCATATTAAATGACGGTGTTCTGTTAGATGGTGAAAAAGTTTCGGACGTTACTTTAAATCAAGTTCTAAAGGGTGAATCCATCAATTGGAGTTTGCGCTTTGAGGTTGCAAAAAATGCTGCTAACGTGGGCGGGCTGACATTATACGGCAAGAAATTCGGCAACCATGCTCAAGATATAATTGTTAGAACATTTTATATCGGAGGCGAGGACACCAGCGACCCAAGCAACGCCTTATAGAAATGGATACGACCCGCCATATAATGCATAGTATTCAATACTGTAGTGGTTGGGCAGCTTGCCAATAACCTCCACCAGCCCAAAAACATCCAATACTTCAAACTTATCAAACAAAACAACATTAAAACTTTCCATAAAAACCTTACCTAATACATAGCATAACAAGCCACAAAAGCTGTCAAGATTATATTCAGCTTCCCAAAACATATGCGCAAACTTCGGATCAATCATCTCTAAATGCTCATAAAGTTTTCGACGTAGTTCATTTAATGGAAATATTAAGCTCTTTTACAAATTTAAGTGATCTGGAAAATTATTTACAAATCTATGCTCAAGTTCCTTGTACAAATCCGGAAAGTATTTATACATAAATTTCATATAAAGAGTAGTTTTTTCGGGATGTAAGCGAGCTTCTTCACGGCGCCGAACAAGCTCCTTTTGGAGATCATTCTCACTGGCAGAATCCCAGTCAATAACCAGATCCGTAAATTCTGTTGGACACTGCGACAATGGTAAACACTCAATGAATTTGCCACGAGCGGTGCAATTATCATACCTCATATTAATGATAGAATAAGAATCACCCATATCTTTAAATCCTACCAAACAATCTTCAAAACTATACCCAAATTGCGCATCCACAAATATATATTTATTGCATATCCTATCATTTCCAAGCGTAAAGCTACTATCTGTTAACTCTGATATTTTATTAATGTAAGCTTCAGTGGGCACATTATTAGTGAAACTGGGATCTGCTATCATTATAAATAGATTATTATAAGTTATAAATTGACAAGTTAAGCCTGGAATAGATGATCCTTTAAATGTTGCTAAAGAATTGTTAATTTCAATAAAACTATCAGTGTTTTCCAGTTCTGGATCACTGCAATAATATCTAAAGTAGAAGCCATTTTTTATTTTATTTTCTTTAATTTTTTTAAATAATAATAAGATGTTGCTGTCAGGTAACGTTAGACCGATGTCAGGGAAATTGCCTTTAATATTCAGCCAAGCAATTCGGTTTTCGTTATGACAAGATATCAAGCTGCAAACACCTTTATCATAACTATCAATAATGAATTTCTCTCCGTGTTTTTCCTGACGCCACAGAAAGCAACTGTTTCCTGTAATTCGCAGTGCATAGTTCGTTCCGTTATAGGTTGATGAATAAGTTCCATCAATGTTTCGCATATTTTTTTTATTATAGTGCATAATACCACCTTCAACATACACAAAATTAAATTGTATTATTTTATGTATTCCATATTACAATATTACGGAACAATACATAATATGTCTTTTAAAAATTATTTATGTATTCCTGTGGAAATTCTCTACAAGTAAATGGCGTTAAAGAAATATTACAAAATTCATTGCGTGAACGTGGCTATGATTTAAAACTGCCCATTGTCCCTGCCGGATTCGCTCTTATCGGCTTTGATGAGATTTAAATAAGTTACCTATCTGGCACAAAACGTTCATCTCGTAAAAACGAAAGGAGCTTTATATGAGGAACAGAAACTTCGGAATTAATATCCGAGTTAGTCCACAGGAGAAGCAGACACTTACCCGAAAAGCTAAAAACATTTATTACGCCAAACAATAAAAAGATATGTGACTTATTTATATCTTTACACCCCAAAAAGAGAGAGCCGTTACAAGGATTGTTCTCAAAACGCCCAAGACCGAATCGAGTATTCGCAAAGTCTGGATACCTAAGACGCTTGCCTATATCTTGCTTGAGTATAAAAAGAATCAAGAGATTACAAAGCAGCTTTTGGGCGGTGAGTATTTTGATTATAACTTAGTTGTATGCCTGCCGGACGGAAAACCCTGCGAACAAAGGTTGATCGAGGAATCGTTCCAAAAGCTAAGGGCGCAGGCAGATATGGTCACTAAGGTGTATGCGAATATCTTAGACGAGGATCGAAAGGTAAATGCCATTAAGCTGCAAAAGGTTTTCTACTCGCAATATGCAAACCCCGACCTGCGGGGCGTTCAAGCTCCCGATGAGGCAGTAACGGCTAATACAGGCAATGTAGATATGAACAACCTACTGTCTAAACTGGTGAACGCACCTCCCGAAACTTTGACGCTGTTAGCAAACTTATTTGGTGTGATGCAAAGCTAATTTGTCTGGTTAGCAAAAAAGCCGTGAAAATTAGAAACCCCCAAAAACGGTTCAAATCCTGTTAGCAAATTATTCAGTCAAGTGCATAAATGTTTGCCGCACGAAACTGAAAGAGAGTCAAATAAGAAAAGCCGCAAAACCCTTGATTTTACGGCATTTGGCGTTCCTGCCGCGACTCGAACGCGGGGCCTTTCGCTTAGGAGGAGCGGGTGCCGACTTTTCTACAGTATTACGCCATTACACATAACACGCTGAAAACGGCTAAATTACAGGGTTTTTAGACGAATGACATCTCCTGCTGTGCTGTGGAGTATCGTGTAAAATTGTCTGTTTTTACAACGTTTTATTAGCTGAGTATTAGCTGAGAAGATTTTGATTATTCTTATAATTTAATAATCCCATAATGTAAAACCGTTGAGAAGCCATGATTCATTCTACAACGGTTTCTTATTTAGAGGTGAATAATTAGTGAAATGTCTGTATACTTATGCGTGGGTTAAACTACCCAGATCGGTCATTCCAGCAGGCAAGGGAATAATGGGGTATTATTTAAAACTTGCATCAAGGGCAGCATTTCGCCCCGGTAAAGCAAAGTATTGTGGACATATAAATGAAGTTCATGCAGGCTCATGGGTTGGCGGCATCGTTGGTTTAAAAAGCGTTTTAGGCATTAAAGATCGGAAAAAGGTTTTAGAAATCATGAATCAGCTGGAGAAGTTAGGATACATTACTTATTCATTAGACAGTAAAACCAAAAAGCTAACTTATACAATCACAGATTGGGTCATGAAATGTGCCGGTACCAAATGTAGCACTGGTGCCATCTATGCAACTGAAGGATATGGATTTCTTTGTATACCCAAGGATATCACAATGCGTTTAGTGGAACAGAAATACGTTTTTGCTGAAATGGATGCTTGGCTAGATTTATGGTGCCATACTACCTGGGGGGATCAGTTTAATGCTTTCTCAAGGCTTGCCCCAGTTGTTCAAATAGAAAAAGGTGAAGCTGCTCTTACGCTTGAGAGTCTTGGGCAGCGTTGGGGATGGGAAAGACCAAGGTTTGGCAATTTGTAAAAAATTATTCGGATACTTTCAAGCTATTCAAACTTCCAGGGTCTTACGGATGCTTAATTTTCAACACACAATATCCAACTTTCAATGGTAGCCTAAACCTGCCCGACCCAGAGACAATAATACACATTTTAAGCGAAATACGCACGGGTAGAGAAAATACGCTTGGGCTTACACACAATCAAAAGATTAACCGGACTATAATGAAAAATAGCCAGTGTGTGAATATCATAAATCTAAACGCTGGATTGCAGTCTGAATTTCATCCGGCGCAAAGTCGTGTTGCGGTTTTGGAGGCATATAATATACGCGCGTATATTTCTCTCCCATTTAAGAATTACATGAATAGCTACAAGTATGTCTATGACTGCAGGAGAAAACAATGCTTTCGTAATTAAAGTCATCATATTGACTCGCATATTATCATATATCCTTCCCGTTTGTCTCGTCCATTCTGGAGTGTATGAGGAGAGTACGATGACGTCATAACCGCCTTTTTAACAAGAAAATAATAATTGTGAAAGAAATTGCATAGCTGTTTATGACTTTACTGATAAAAGAACTTTATAGCGAGGCATCGGGAGGGTTACATGATACAAAACAATTCAGAACTCAATTTTCTCTATGAGTAGCAAGAAAGTAAAATTTCATCACAGGCAGGTGCATTTTTAGATCTGCTTACACGCAGGGGTCTTCTTGAAGATAAGGATATTGAAAACAATCATATTCGCAAAGCAGTCCAGCAAAAGAAGCGTGGTTTGTATCACAATACTAAACAACTTTTACGGCATTATCGGGATATTCGTTGGATGCTTCAGTCTTTTCCGGTGCATGTTGCCGAAGAGTTGGATTCTCCTCTCAATGAGTTGGATTCTCTGTTAAGTCAAGTTAGTGTGCAGATAGGACTTGATAATCAAAAACTTGAATATCGTCTCCAAGGAATTAAGAAGGCTCGTTTGATGATGGATAGACTTAATGAAGCCATTATGATACTTAGACAGAAACCAAATGGCGACGAGCTGATGTATAACGTTTTGTATCATACCTTTATCTCTTCCGAGCAAACAACCATTGAAGCTGTTCAGGATAAGTTGAAAATATCACCAAGGCATTATTACAGAATTTGTCATCAGGCGATCAACATTATTTCCATTCGCCTGTGGGCCGCACCTGAGGCCGAATTAGATAGTTGGCTAGAAGTTTTATCGTTACTGAATAGTTTTTAAACTCTTTATCCTTATAGATTATTCATTTAGAGGAATAGCCAAACGTATAAATTACCGCCCCTCTACAAACCACTTGTTCTCTTCCAAAAACAAATACCGCTCCTTGCCCAAAATAGAACAGGTGTAGCGCAAACCAGCCCCGCCAGCCCGCAATCTTGCACGGGGGTAATGTCTAAAATACGGTCGATTTCAAAACGGCGACCATCATGCCAAATTATCTCATTGGGAATAATTTGGCCATTCTCGTTGACTCAAAAGTAACACAAAGGATGGATCGTGTGATCTCCTTTTGGATTCAGCGTTCTAAACCCCTCGTCTTGCAAGACGATGCCTCGCAATATCGATGCGTTACCAAACCGTCTGCGGATGCCCTCGACTGCCACTTCCAAAGCTTCTGCCTTATGCTTCTGCGTATCGTCAAACAACGTCAATTGCTCGGTTGCACAGTCGCTCAAGTCCGAAACGGAAATGCCCATGCTGCGCACAGGTCGTTGCCACTTAATTAAATATTACATCAAACTGTTTGCAGACCAGTTGTGCAGCCCTGCGTCCAGAAGCGACAGCCACCGGCAATCCTCCGGATAACTGTGTGCGAAATCCTGCAAAATAGACTCTTTTGATGCTCTCGCAAGTCACCCGACTTCTCATCTCCATTGCAGCGTTCTTGCCCATAATAGACATCCAAGAACCTTTATAGCTGCCCGTATAGCGTTCGTAGGTCAGCGGTGTGGCAATGTCAATCACCTCAATGTTTCCGCCGAGCTGAGGAAATTTTTCTATAAGTGCACAAGTTACCTGCTCTGCCAGTGCACTCTTCTCTTCGGCATATCTGCCATCTGCTTTTGCCTTTGCCCACCAGTCGTAGGTGTCGCCGACAAAGCACATTGTCAGCGCCGTACATCCCTCCGGTGCGTACTCCGGGTGTGCTGCATAATTCATTAAACCAAGCAGAGCCAACTCCTGCCCGGCATATTTAAGCGGTACATTTGGTTTAAAATGAAACTGGTGCGGATTAGCCGACATATCAGCACGAACACCGATTCCAACCAGAGTGCTAAGCTGAGGTATTGTGTTTTCTTGAATCTCTTTTATCCATAAATCGTCGGGAGGATTGTCAAACAGATTTGCTGCAGTCATCAAGTCTTGCGTTATGATCACGGCATCTGCGGCGATGAATTTTCCTTTTACGATTATGCCGTTTGCTTTGCCGTTTTCCACGGTGACTTTTTCTACTTTGGATGATAGGAACAGCTTGCCGCCAAGTTTTGTGAATTTATCAGTCATTCGGTGTGTTAGCCCTAATGCTCCGCCCTCCGGAAAGTGGCCATTGTCTGCAAATGTCGCCATCACAGTCACTAAACCCATTGCGTTGTATTCGGTTGGAATGACTGTTGTGAGCAGTTGCCGCAAACCCTCATGCGAAAACTGAGCTGCATATTCGGTGGCAGATATTGCAGACAGGCGTCTCATCTTAGTGAAGGCGGGAAGCATCTTTGCAATTTGCCCCAAGCCAAACTTGCTCCGGACACGCATCTTTACGCCCTTTTCGTCCATAATCGGCATAGACATACCAACAAGTGCTTTGATGTCTTTATACAGTTGATTAATCATTTTTTCGTCCCGCGGCGACACTTCGAGCAAATGTGCCTTTAACTTTTCTATATCCCTATACAGGCAAAGTTGCTGTCCTTGAAACTCCAGCACACGATACGGGTCGTGACGATAGGTTTTTACGCTGTCGTTCAATATATCAGTTTCAGTCCACAGCCGATATGAGGCGGAATCCGGTGAGGATCCTGTCAGCCAATGCACCGCTCCTTCAAAGGTATAACCCTGTCGAGACCAGCTTGTGCAAACACCGCCGGTCATAAAATGCTGTTCGTATATCTCTACATCAAGCCCGCTTTGCAAAGCGTATATCCCTGCACTAAGTCCGGCAACTCCGGCCCCGATAATGATTACTTTTTTCATTGCAATAACCTCATTTCAATAAAACTTTTGATAATATTTCAGGCTCATAAGGAATATTTATACCTGTCAGCGAGTAGCAATTGTTTCTCTTTATGATTCAAGTGGGAATGAGCAAACCGGAAATCGAGTAAGCTATATGTGCTTTCTATGTGACTTCGGCGAGAGAAACTCCTGCAATATCCTTTGCTGACAACTTTAAGGTACTCCACGCTGGCGTAGAAGTTATTCATATCTACATGCAAAATCGTTCTTTCCATACTGCCATGACCTGAATATATTTCTAAATATATGAAAATCATAGCATATTTTCTATTTTTTGCAATAGGGAATTTATGTTATTTACATTAATGAAATCACATTAGCACAAGCGATTTACTATATTCTGTTGTCGTTGCGATCCGCTTTTCATAGATACTTGCTTGAAATAATTTAAATATAAAGCTATAATAAGAAATGGCTTTGATAAAAACACAGTTCTGGTTGGTAGTCCAGACGCAGCGTTGGCTGTCAGTAACCTGCCTCCTAAGGTTGTCCGTTCATCGCTAGATTTTCTTTAGGAGGAATTTAGCGTGGAAACGATAGCCGCTAGATTAACAGTGTTCTTTGATGAACCGTTCTGGGTTGGCGTTTACGAGAG
>CAYVRJ010000002.1:160130-352379 GCA_964453645.1 uncultured Clostridia bacterium | reverse complement strand
CAAACGTGCGCGTCTGCCGATTCCGCCACGCCCGCATGTCTTAATTACGTTCCCCATTATAGCAATATTAAAAAGCTTTGTCAACAATAAGAATATGCATTGCTTATGCATTTTTCCACACCCCATTGAGCAAGCTAGGGGAGTAATCCGTACTTAGTTCTCAATCTTTGCTATTGGAAAGTATAAGCTTAACCTATCTTTGACATCTGTACCAGTTCCTGATTGCCGCGTACTCATGTTGCGCAGGGGGGTGTCCAGTTCATCCTGTAATGGGCATTGCCATCGGCAAAAACATCGTTATCCCATGCAAAGAATTGGGTTTGTCCATCCTAAGCATCTAACGTGTGATCTTTACAATCATAACTACAAGAAAACCATAGCGACTTATTTAAATAGTAAAGCTATTGCGGATTAATCCAACCTTCTACTTTATTTACCCTAACTGCATTTAGAAATTCCAACATAGGAGATAGAATTTCTTCAAATTCATTTCAAAAAAAAATTATCCATATCATTCACACCTGTTTATATGCTTAATACTATTATTTTAAAGTATATATGAATTACTAATGATTTTTAAGGAATAAACCCTAAACCCCATCCCCGTTGGCAATTTTAATAAAGAGCTCCGCAACATAGGCATTGTCTTTTTTATAATCGGGAATTCTATCGTAAATATCCCTAAACTTGATGGGAAGGGCATTCATTACTTTCAAATTGTCTCCAAATAAAAATTTGATTTTTCCAGAATAGTCATCTGTGTTAATTACGGCCATCCAACACTCACTCTTATGCCAGATCAATAGCGGGGTGGATACGGGTAGAGATGCGGGAAGGGTGTCATAGTATAAAATAATACGGTATCTGCTATCCCTTTGCAGGAGTTCGGCAGTATCCCTGAAATGGCGTTGGTATTGCTCTTTGCTCATTTGGACAACTTTGCCGGTGATGGCAGATAAAATATAGTTCGTTATGGTGGGAAAGTTGAGGGGAGCTGATATTTCGTCCAGCACGTAATAAAATCCGCTCATATGATCGGTTTCGCTGCTTTCGATGCTCTCCCGAAGTAAATGGTAAAACTCAAAACATAATCTTTTTTGTTCCTTGGTCAATTGATTGCCTTCCAGTATTTCGGACAGTAATTCTTTACTCATGGTGGCTGTACTCAGGGCTTTACCCATATGAAAATACGAACCTTCTCTGAGTCTCAATGCTTTGATCTTATTAATAATTTTTTCAAATTCAAACTTCTTGGTGGCTAAGGTGACGATGGGGGAGGATAGCTTGTATTTTTCCCACAATCGCTCATGTGCCTCAATAAATTGTCTGTCAGCATACATGCAGCTCAACATGTTTTTAAAATCGTTATCAAAACAATATCCAACAACAGTCAATCGGCGAGACAGTGAATAAATACTGCAAACATGCGCAATGTTTGCTTTGGATGAATAGAGATAGATGTTCAAATTCTCATGAAATGCCAATTCTAAAAAAACATATTGCAGCTCAATATCTAGGTAGCTGGTGTCTAGGGTTTGAAAAATAAATTCAACCTTGTGGCCTAAATCTAAAACTTTTTTTAGTTTTTGATAGAATGTAACGGTGAAGTTCATATTGTTTGAAATCCAACCCAATTGTTCGGTTTCAAATATTTTAATAACCGATGGGGCGGTGAGTTTTTCGGCACTTTCCAGCAGCGTTATGACCATGCTGTGCCTGCCTTCAACGCCTACTTGTTTGGCTACACTCATATAAGAATTGGCGTAATTAGGCAACGTATCAACATCGGTACTTGACGTTTGCTCAACAGGAATATTTAATATGTAATTTCGGATATGTTTTGGTAAATCATCCTTGACGGACTGTCTTTGTGTGGGATAAACACTGCCAAAGAAATCCTCAAGTAATCCACCGCCAATGTCCATGTTCTTTTGAATCAAATAATTGACAATTACGTGGAAATACGGCATATCCACCGGGGGCTTGCGAATTCCCGTTCTCCACCGGCTCACAGATGTTTGATCGATATTGATGGCTAGGGAAAGCTCTTTAGCAGAAATGCTGAGCATCTCCATTAAATACCCAAGGTTGGACAATTGTTTTTTAGGCAAATTCTCACTCCTCACAGTTTACCTATAAATAGGTTTTTGGCACGATTGGGTTATTCATAAATTTAATATAGCAAATATTTTGCATCGTGTAAAGGGGGGAGGGGGAATCATAGGCCTCGATCAACAGGGCTAATGGTTTGGCACGTTTCGGTTATATTACTTTTTTGCCAATTGTAGTTCTGTGATTGTAATCTGATTTCCTAACTGTTAAAATATACACGGATATTTCTTAATATAAAGTTTGCATATTCATGTCAGTGAAGCAGGAGGCAATATGAAAAATTTGAAAATCAGTGCAAAGCTGCTGGTGAGCTTCGGAATAATTCTGGTAATGGTTGTTGTGCTGGGTGTTGTTTCTATTATAAACCTTGGGAACATCAATCAAATAGTAAATTTATATGCCACCAAAACTGTGCCCAACACCGAGTACATATGGTCAATTCGGCGAAATATGATATCTGTTGAGCGGTATTTGGCGGAAGCCATTGCGGCTTCCAGCAGGGACACAAAACTTGCATTGCTGGACAAAGCAAACAGCGAGAGCCAGAAGCTAAAAGATGTTATTGCCAAATATAACGCAAATGCGCGCACAGACCCTGCACTCATGAAATCGTACGAGAATAAATTAAATGAAGCAGCTACATACAGGCAGCAAATAGCAGAAATTTTAAATCAGCCGGAGTCAAACACAAACGATGAACAGGCTTTAAAGGTATTTGAAGAGAACTATTCTGTGGCTTTTGACAATGCAGCCAATGAACTGATCAATGTATCTGATATTGTAAAAAAACTGTCGGAGCAGCAGAGCCAAGATGCCAATGAAGCGTGGAACTCTGCACTGGGGATCGTTTCCCTTTCAGCAGCCCTTGTGATTTTATTATCAATTGTTATGATTGTTTTAATTAGAAAGTCCATTTTAACACCTGTGCATGCAATTGAGCGTGCAGCAAAGGATATGGCACAGGGTAAACTGAACACCGATATTGCTTATTATAGCCGTGATGAGCTTGGCTCACTGGCGGAAAATATGCGCCAGTCTATGCAAGCGATTATGACCTATGTATCGGATATCAGCAGAGCAATGGAGATGTTTGCCGATGGAAACTTTGACATACCAGAGCCCACCAAACCGTTTATAGGGGACTTTAAGATCATTGAAGACAGTATGTTACAAACGGTCGTTCGCATATCCGAAACATTAGCACAAATCAATTCCTCCACGAGCCAAGTGTCTTCGGGCTCCGATCAGGTTTCATCCAGTGCACAGTCCCTCGCCCAGGGAGCTACAGAGCAGGCCAGTGCAGTGGAGCAACTGTCGTCTTCCATCAGCGACATATCGGATCATGTGAAAACAAATGCCGATAACGCCAAAAAGGCCAACGGCATGGCTTCCAAAGCCACTGTATCCATTGAGGAGAGCAACAAGCACATGCAGCGTCTGATGACCTCCATGAACGAGATTGAGGCTAAGTCTCAGGAGATCAACAAAATCATCAAGACCATTGAAGATATCGCATTCCAGACAAATATTTTGGCCCTCAATGCCGCAGTGGAGGCAGCCCGGGCAGGAGAAGCGGGTAAGGGCTTTGCCGTCGTTGCAGACGAAGTGCGCAACCTTGCTGCAAAATCTGCCGATGCAGCGAAGAACACCACCAGTCTCATCGAAGGTTCCGTCACAGCCATTGTGGAAGGGGTGCGAATTGCAGCCACTACAGCTGAAGAACTCAATCATGCGGTTGCAAACGTTGTGGCCACCACGGGCGTTATTGAGGAAATCACAAACGCTTCCAACGAGCAAGCAACTGCAATTGAACAAATTTCACTGGGTATCGACCAAATCTCAGTGGTTGTACAGACCAATTCTGCCACCAGTGAAGAAAGTGCTGCCGCCAGTGAGGAGCTTTCCAGCCAGGCCAGCCTGTTAAAAGAACTGATATCAAGGTTTAGGTTAAAAGATTATTCCAGATCCAATAAGGAAATCTTTTTATTGGATGAACCGCCACATATCACAAGTAAAAAGGCTGTCGTGTTTACTCAAGCCAACGACCAATACGATAAGTATGGAAAATATTGAGTAGAAGTGATTTTTTCTAAAACTAAATAGTTGCCTATCATACAATCCAAAAGAGCAATGGGTATTTAAATATACGATACAAAATTTAAATATTCGTTGCTCTTTAACTCTGCGCTGAGTTGACCGTTCTCCACAACGAGCAGCCTGTCCGCAACGGCCAGGGAGTCGGATAGGCTGACAGCTAAGATGACCACTGCAATACCCCGCTCCCGCAGTGTGTTGATCAGTTGAATGATGTGCTGCCGCAAATACATATCTGCCCCCGAAAAGGGCTGCATACAAAAGACAACTTTAGGCCGCTGTAAGTGGTATCGAAAGTACACGAGGTCGTACAGAGAGGTGAGGGAGAGGGGGATAATGTCGTTGGTTAAGAGGGCACTGCCCAGAATGGGCTCATATTCCTTTACAACGCTTTTACGCAAGGCTTTACTTCGCCAAATGAGGGGTTGCTTGATGTCTGAAACAAAACACAGGTTGTCGAGATAACTTAAATCTTTAAAGAGCATGGTTTCTGTGGGGTGTTCTGCAATGAAGCCCACGTTGCCCCTCTTGTTCTTGAGGCAGTAGCGTTCGCCGCAAATGTCTATTTCGCCCCCTTCGGGTATAATTTCGCAATTCATCAGCCCAATCATTTGGTGAAGACACGTATTGTTGATGTCCAACAATACGATACACTCTCCTTTATGCACAGCAAAACTCAAGTGGGAAATGTTGCCGGCACAGACGTCGGTGAATTTCAGCACACATTTCTCCTGACGAAATGTCTGTTGTTTAAAGGAAAGCAGTTCTCGGCAACTGTCCCCGATGTAGGGGAGAAGGTATTCCAGCGTAAAGAACTTTTGTTCCAATATTTTCAATACTCGACCGTTTTCCATGAGGGCAATGCGATCGCAAATGCGAAAGGCCTCGGAGTGATGGTTACACACGTATAAAAAAGAAATGCCTGCATTGGCGTAGTGTCGGATAAACGACTGAAATTTGGAGAGGTCGGCAGCACTGATAAAGTTGCTGATATCCCGGACGATGATCAGTTTGGCACCACTCACCACAGCTTTTAATAGTTCGGTGACGCACTTTTCAAAGAATGTTAGCTCGTTCACCAGTTTATGGGGATCCAATTCAAAACCTAAATCTTTGGTGAAATTGTGCAGTTGGTCGTCCAGCACAGAGTTGTTGATTATATATTTTTTAAAACTTCTGCGCAGGACAAATACGTTGTCCGAAACCGTCAGGCTCTCGGCCAAGCGGTTGTGGACGTTGATTTCAGCAGCTTGGTTGAGTGTATTGGTACTTTCAACACAACTGTTTACTAGTTTTTCGTTAAAATAAATATAACCGTAGTGGATGGGTGTATTTTGATAAATGAGGCGAATCAGCGCATCCTGCCCGTGGGAGTTGAGGCACACCAATCCCATGATCTCACCCTTGAAAATGTTGAGACACAACCTGTCCAGCATTTTAATATCGTTTTCCATGAGGGTGACCCGGTCTGCCCGCAGAATCTCTTCTCTCAATTAAATCACCTCGGAGGGGAAGGGGGTGTTCACTTGTATGAGGGGGAGGGAGATTTCCACATCCGTACCCATTTCGTAGGTGCTGTATATGTTGATTCCGTATTCTTCCCCAAACAAAAGTTTGATCCGGTTGTTAACATTCGTGAGTGCAATCCCACCCTGCATACCGTCGGGTTTAATATAGTCCAGGGAAGCCACATTGAGCTTTTCGGTGAGATCCTGAAATTGATTTTGATGAATACCAATTCCGTCGTCGGATATGGTAATGAGCAAGCGACTCTTGGTTGCGGTGACTTTAATGTTTACCGTGCCGTTACCCACCTTTCCCTCCAAACCGTGGATAATGGCGTTTTCCACCACGGGTTGCAGGGTGAGCTTGGGCAGGCGAAACTTCAACAATTTTTCTTGATCCAACGGATCGTCGTAGGATATATTTAATTGGATGCGCTGGCCGAATCGAAACTGCTGGATAAAGAAATAGTTTTTAATGTTGGTAAACTCGTCCTCCAAGGTGACGAGATTTTCTGCATTGGATATGGTGTATCTAAAAAAACGTGCAAGGGCTTCGGCCATGTCGGCCACATTAGATAGCCCCGAGGACAGCGCTTCGCTGCGAATACCTTCCAAGGTGTTGTATAGAAAGTGGGGGTTTATTTGGTTTTGCAGTGCCAGGTACTGCGCCTGACGCTTGTTGGCATTGATAAACTCGTTGGTGCTCAGGGTGTCCTTGAGCTTTTGAATGGCTTTTTCCATAGACGGACTGATTAAATAGCGGAGGTCGTAAAATCCTTGCAGCGTATAACCCTCAGCGAACAATTCCAAGAGTTTCACATTGGCACGGTAGGGGATATAGACCCATTTGTACGCCCAGTATACGATGGAAAAGAAAATAAACGAGGCGATCAGGGAAGCGAGGACCATCACCTCATAGTCGAAGGGCAAAAAGAGTAACGAGACAATGAGGGCAAGAATTAGCAATCCCAGCGTTATGCCGATATATGTGATGTGGTAACTTAAATATCGAAGATGTTTTTTTCTCATAAACAACTCCTCAGGAGTAGAGCTTGCGGTACTCACCGGGTTTAATCCCTGTGAATTTTTTGAAGGTCTGGGTGAAGTGCTTGATGTCGTGATAGCCAACGGCAACACAAATGTCGGCAACGCTGAGCTTTGTCTCTTTTAACAGCTCCTTTGCTTTGTTCAACCGCACTTCACTGACGTATTCCGAAAAATTCTTTCCGCACTCCTTTTTAAACATAGAACTGAAATAAGATGGATTAAAATTCACAATTTCACTCACCTCGTCCAAAGAGATGGGGTGCATGTATTTTTCCATAATATATTGTTTGGCTGTGCGAACGGGTTTGGTGTTCTCCTGCTTTTTTTCATTGGCGATATACTGGACGGCAGAGGTGACAAAGTGTTTAAATTCAATCAATAGTTTATCCAGGCTGCCGCAGTGTGCCATTTTTGCTGTAAAGGATGCACTCAAGGTTTCCAGCGAAGCGTGATTAAAGCGGTTGCTTCGGATGAGGTGCAGGAAGGATTCATAGGCTTCGGAGATGAGCGCAAGCACCTGACTACCCGAATTGATGGACGCATTAAGGGTATTGCTGCAAAAATTTTCGGCTATGCGCAGGACGCTTTCAATATCAAAAATATCTAAGGAAGAGGACATTTGGTGGGTAAAATCTGAAAGGAAGGTTGTTTCTATGATGGGTTGGGGTAGTTGGTGTATGATTCTGCCCGTTCCCTCCAGCAGGCGCTGGTCGATTGCGCACTGTGCAGATTGAAGGGATGTCCTCAATTGATCGGGGGTTGTGCAGGGTTCTCCTGTGCCGATGGTAAATTCAACGGAATTAAAGGCACTCTTTTGTACCAGCAGGTCGTCCAAGGCACTCTTCAACTGGTGGCGGATGGTCTCTTTACTTAAATAGTTGAGCACACAGTACACATGACCTGTGCGCACATAACATTCCAAATCGGCACAATGATTCCGCAACTGGTGGCCTAATATTTTAATCACTTTTTCTTCAATGATCTTTATGCCGTCTCGGAAGGGGAAGTCGTCGATATCGTAATCAATTTTTACGATGACAACCTGAAACAAACCGGGGACGAATTGAAAGTGATAGCCACTGTTGAGCTTTGTAATGGTCAACTCCTCGGAAGTGTCGGAAAGCAAAAATTCCGAAAACAAAGCCATTCTCAAGCGAGAAATGCTGGATTGTTCGAAGAGTTGCTGCTGTTCGTTTTGTGAGATTTGTGCCGTTCTGGTGAGATATTTTTGCCGCATCTTAATGAGGGTGTCTAGGAGTTCTTCTTTTTTGATGGGTTTTAGTAGGTAGTCACTCACGCCGTATCGAATGGCGTTTTGTGCATAATCAAAATAGCGGTAGCCACTGATGATAATGAAATCGATGGCTTCATCCATCTGTTTTGCTCGGTAAATCAGTTCCAGTCCGCTGCACCCGGGCATACGAATATCTGTTAAGACGAGGTTTGGTTTTAACTGTTCAATTTTTTTAAGGGCATCTATTCCGTTGTTGGCAATGCCCACAACTTCCATCCCAATGCTGTCCCAGTCAACGAGATTACATATAAGCTGACAAATCTTTTGCTCGTCGTCAGCTATCAAAACTTTCATGTTGTACACCTCACTGAAGTTCAGTTATGGGGAGATCGTACTCATATTAATTTATTTTATGTAGTTTGTCAATGAATCCAAGGAGAATATCGCCAAAGCGATAAACACCAAGTTCTTAGATAATAAACCGTGGGGCGGACAGGGCGAAGAGGGCTAAGAAGGCAATGATGAATACGCCGATCAGTGCGTTTTCCACCCAACGGGAAGCCAAGTAAGAAACCTTTCCTTTGGCAGAACATTTTAAAATTAATCCGTTGTTCACCGCAACAAATCCTGCCGCAACGTTCTTAGAGCTAACCGTTGCACAGCTGTGACAGCAGGCGATCTTACCTCCGTTATTGTATCCAACGAATCCTGCGCAGCTCTTGTTGCCCTTTACAATGCACTCCACCGTCAGGTTGGCGATCATGGCATCTTTGACATAACCAAAGAATCCACCGTAGTTCATATCTAATATTTTAAAGTTAAATATTTTATGGTTTTCACCGTTAAAGGTTCCGGTAAAGGGGTTGTCACAGGTGCCCAAGGGAAGCCACTTTTTGCCCTTTAAATCAATGTTGGTGGTCAATTTGTAGTGTGCTGCTGCGGCAGCTTCGTCCCCTTCGTTAATAGCCTTGGCAATACTAAATAGATGCCTGGCAGAAGAAATTTCAACAACAGTCACATCGTCGGGAAGTAACATCTCTTGGGAGAGATCATCGCGAAAGCCAATCTTACCTCGCCTTAGTTCCCAAATCTTTTCGCTCCACTCTTGGGGATTGTTGCGCACCAACTCAAAGAAATCACCTTTTTTAATGTTTAATTCGTAGTCGTAATAGCCCCTTGCTTTTTTAGAAATGAAGAAACATCTGTTGTATACTTCAGCAATTTGGTTGCAAAAACCCAACTGGCCAAACACTTTGCCGTAGCGCCCAACTTCTTTTTTGCCCAGCTTTTTCACATCCCCAAGGCTCAGACAGTGGGTGAGATAGGCGTTGTTTTCGGCCGTAAAACCTGCGTTCACTCCTCTTGTAAAGATATCGACGTTGGAATACGAATGGGCAATGGCACCGTTGTTTCTTCCGCAGAATCCTGCGAATACCATTGCACTCTGTTGAAAAGTAGTATTTTCCTGCGACATGATTCATCACCCCAGCTTTTGTAATCAATACCTGAGCCACACTGTTTTACAATATATAGTGGCTCACACATGGTTCACCACAATAAAAACAACATATTGTGTCTTCTAAAAACCATTTTATCACAATATGTTGAAAAAGCAAATGTTTTTTTATAAATTGTCGAAAAACTATTCGTCCCGCAGGGCAGAGAGGGGAGACATGCGCATGGCCCGCATTGCGGGATACACGCCGGCGACCATGCCGATTGCGGCAGCGCCGGATATGGCCAGCAGGGACAGGGTGGGGGTGATGACAAACCGAACGTTACCACCAAAGAAGGACCCAAGGAAATTCCCCTCGATGGGTACGATGGTGACGATATACGAAATGCCGTAGGAAAGGCCAATGGCGATCAATCCGCCCAACAACCCGATGACGGCTGCTTCGATTAAAAACATAATGTTTATGGAGAGCATGGAGCAGCCCAGCACTTTTAACACGCCGATCTCCCGCTTGCGTTCAATAATGGAGGTGAGCATGGTGTTGACAATGCCGATGGCGGAGACCAACAGGGCAATTGCGCCGATCATACCCCACTGGGATTGCTGACGAGATGCCTCTTCCTGCATCATCTTAATGCTCTCCATGGGGGAGTAGCACTGGTAACCCAAATCTTTAATGGCAGTGACAACGCCCTCCACGTTATCCATGACATCGGCATAGACGTATATTTGCTGATAATTGTCTTGAATACCCAAGTATTCTGCAAACTTCTTGTTGTTCTTTTTTAACTCCCGAACAAAATTAATGTCAATAAAACCGGAATAATCAAACTCTGATCCCGTTTGCCTTAAAACCCCAGTGACTTTTGCAGTTTTGGATGTGGGAGGAACCACTCCGTCGGGCAGAACAATACCTTCGCTGTAGAAGTAAGAACCACCAAAGAACAACTCGAATTTTTCAGTTTCAAAGCTGATATCCGTTGCGGGCTGCAATTCCCAAGCAGGTTTGTTTCCCCGCTTAATGCGAAAACTGTCCATTGAAGTGTAGTTTCCAACAATCAATTGAACGTCTTTGGATTTAGAAATATCTCCCCATTCCAACTTTTCTCGGACAAAGTCCAACTTTTCAAGGGGTGCAGCAAATATATACAGATCCGATACATACCGGGAGTTTTTTAGATAGATAGATATGTTGCTCAAGGGCAGTACGTTGCGCACGTTTGGTATATCCTCAAAGCTTTTCACCACTTTATCGTCGAAGTTAGAACCTTCCCGAGGATTGGAGGAGTATTGGGGATACACCATAATTTGGGTTAAGTCAGAGCTTTGGGACACTTGTTCCATAAAAACCTGATTGGAACCCTCTCCCAAAGCGATCATCAGCACAATAGACATGGTGCCGATGATAACCCCAAGTATTGTGAGGATGGTTCGAGTCTTTCGCTGATATAGGTTTGTAAAGCTGAGCTTAACTAAATCAAAGAAGCTCATCTTCTATGATCCTCTTGCGCTTCTTGGAACGAAGTACGATGAGAACAACCACTCCTGCAACAACCAGTCCGCCGATGGTAATCCACAGCCAAGTTAAGTCGGATGTACCCATATCGATGGGCACATCCACCGGGGGTTCCGAGGGAAAGAACTGCTCTTCGGGCATGACGGTTGCAACAAAGTCCTTGTATTCGGTGTACACCTTTCCACTGTTGTCCTCAAAGGTGAGTACAACTCTGCCGTAATAATCGGTGGGGCCAGCCATCATACCCGATCCGGGATCGACGTAACCCTTGTCGATATACATGCCGCCGGGAGCAGGTTCAGCCTTAGAAACAATCAAGTCGTCACTGTTCTTTAAGCTCATAGGTTCAATAAAATCATTTCCGGCATTCATATCTTCCTTGCCCTCGTAGGTACTTGGATCACCTTCATAAGCGCCTTCATTGGGCATCACTCCGCTGTCCTTGGGCTGGGCAATGATGATTAAATCCACGGTCTTGGTTCCGCCGGATTCCAGATTACCGCCGTAGTAGCTCTGCTCGGCCATGAGCCCCTCTCCTTCCACAGTGGCTAACAGGTTGTATAGGGTGCTCTTACCCATGTTGTAAACGTTCATGGAAAGGCTGATGGGTTGGCCGGGTGCACCGGAGTACACCATGGGTTCATCAATTTTAATGCGAATCTGCTGGGCAACGGGCAGTGCGATGACAGCCGATTCGGTGAGGGGTGCCCCTGCATTGTCCTCGTAGGCGATATCCACGGTTAAGTTGTGAGCCTGAGCCAGTGCAGAGGGGTTGATATCGAAGGTGAAGGTGTGGGAAACCGTTTGCCCTGCACCCACCTTTCCAAAATAGGTGGAGTTTGTTCCGCCAACGGGAAGAAAGACAGCGTCGTCTGACTTCACGGTGAGTTTCACATTTTGAACACCTTTTGCATTGTTCACATTTTTTAAAGTTAAATCCAAGTTAAATTGTTCGCCTGCAAAGAGAACGTCTTTATTCGTCTCATATCCCCAAACCATGATGCGAGGAACATTACCCGTGCCGTCCACACCCCCCGAACCGTTGG
Source organism: uncultured Clostridia bacterium (assembly GCA_964453645.1). Taxonomy (GTDB): domain Bacteria; phylum Bacillota; class Clostridia; order Christensenellales; family JAWKQI01; genus CAYVRJ01. The sequence goes on along the minus strand of CAYVRJ010000002.1, from coordinate 340,369 downwards.
CTCTGCCCGTCACTGCAACGTAGATCACAACATTTTGCTTCACCATCGTGCGAATAGAGGTGGGGGAGGATACGTCGTCGTAGGAAAATCCATTGTACGAACATTCAAACGTAATGGGATACGAACCGTTAACGGTGTCTGGCTTTAAAATAAAGTTAAAGTCAATGGGTACACCCACAGAGGTGGACTGAGAGATATTGTTTGCAATAAAGGGGAATTTATCATCGATCACCGGCTTAACATAGATGGTGCCGATATTACCCGAGTTGGAGCCGATGACAACGGGTATTTTCATGGACGAACCGCTGTTTTTGGGAACATAACCCTCGCCATAGGTTTTGGGGGAAGACTGTGAGACGGTTGTCGTCATGTCTAGGAATAAATCGTCTCCTTCGGCAGCGTAGACGAAGGTGCCTGCAAATAGGGAAAATAAAAGGATTGCTGCCATCATACTATATTTCGTGCGTTTCATTTAAGACCTCCAAAGTATTGTCCACAATATCAACCACTTCGCCATCGATTACTTTAATGACTCGGTCGGCATACTTTGCCTTTTCGATGTCGTGGGTGACCATAATCAGTGTTTTTCCTTGTTTTTTTGTTTCATCAGACATCAGCCGAATGATATCTTCTCCCGTGTGGGAGTCCAGGTTTCCCGTGGGTTCGTCGGCAAAGAGAATTTCGGGGCTGGTCACCAGCGCCCGGGCAATAGAAACCCTTTGCTGCTGCCCCCCAGACATTTGTGCGGGACGGTTCTTAGCCCTGTTGGAAAGGCCAACTATTTTTAACATTTGTGCTGCCTTGCGCTTTCGCTCAAAACTATTGACACCGCGAAGGGACAAGGGCAGCGCCACGTTATCTAGCGCTGAATAGTAGGGGAAAAGGTTAAACGCTTGAAAGATAAAGCCAACCTTTTGCAGCCGAAACTTAACCAGTTCACTCTCCGTCATCTTGTCGAGGCGCATTCCTGCAATGCGTATTTGCCCCTTGGTGGGCCTTTCAATGCCAGCCAAGAGATACAGCAGGGTGGACTTGCCCGAACCGGATGTGCCCACAATACACACGAATTCACCTTTGTAGATGTCGAGATTCACATTTTGAACGGCAACGATTCGATTATCTTCAATTTTATAGATCTTTGACAGATTCCGGCATTGAACGATGGGTTCCAATTTTTTCATCCTCATATACATATTCGTAAAATCATATTATCACAAAAATGACGGAATGATAAATAGTTTTGTTCCGTCATCTTAAAATTTAATAGTTTATTCAATAATTATTTACCAGTGAACTGGAATACTACCGAAATACTACATGTTTTTGAATGAGAAAGCTCAATGCGTAGAGCAGGATGGAGGCGATAATTTTTGCCAGATAGACGCTGATGCCAATCATACCCAACACGGAAATTAAGTAATAGTCTGCAGTGAGCACCACTGCGGCAAGGATATAGTACTTCAGCAGATGAACCCAAACTTTGCTCTTTTTGCCGTGGGGGGAGAGTAATATTTTGCGATTGAGTGTAAAATTCAAAAGGGAGCTGAACACCCTGGACACAATCTCTGCCATGATGAGCATGGTTGGGTACATGGTGATGAGTAGGGAGAACAGCAGGTAGTCCACCAAAAAGGAGAGGACGGAGGAGGCCACAAACCCAAGGATTACTTTGTAGATGAGCCAAGAGTCCTTAAGGGGATTAAAGTGGGAGGATTCGTTGTTGTTTTCATAAATGGTTTTAATGGGAATTTCAACAAAGGAGAGCTTTAGATTTTTTAATTCCATGAGCATTTGCATTTCAAATTCATACCGTTCCCCTGAAAAATGCAGCATTTGAGGCAGATTTGCTTTGGGGATTGCTCGAAGCCCCGTCTGGGTGTCTGACAAACTGTTTCCCGAAACCACTTTATACACAAACTTTGTAACGCTATTGCCAAACCGAGAGCGCAAAGGGACTTCACCGGCAAACTCTCGGCAGCCCAGCACCATCTTATGTTGATTTTTTAAAAAAGCATCGGCAACCCGAAGGATATCTTCGATTTTGTGCTGCCCGTCTGCATCTACGGTTAAAATGCCAATACTATCTTCGGAGCAGGTATTTAAATAGTGATTAAATGCAGTTTTAAGGGCTCTGCCCTTGCCCATATTCACCGCATGGGTACATATGTCAATTTCTGCACCTTTCAAAGATGTGAAAATGTGAGCAAATTCTTGTCCACCTCCGTCGTCTATTGCGATGATATTTTTGAATCCCGTTGCCTTGAGGGAAAGGGCGAGGGAATTCAGCTCTGCACTGGGTTTATACGCAGGGATGACGATGGTTATGTTTTGATAATCCATAGTTTATTCCTTTTCTTTAGCAATACGAAACTATTCTACCATGTTTGCCAGTGGTTTAAAAGTATTCTTATAAAAATATTTCAAGTTGAATTTATGTGTATAAAATGATATAATCAATAAAAGGTTTACGAAAGATTTTTTATGTCGAAAGAATACTATGTAAAAAGAAACACAGACAATATGTTAAAGCTCAGGGAGCTGCTCAAGCAGTTGCCCGGCTATATGAGCGGTTTTTTTCTGAGTCTGGAAAATGCTACACTCCCTCTAACTCGCCTAAATTACGCATACGATTTGCGTTTATTTTTTAGTTATCTTAAAAACGAACCCACTTCTCCCCTGTGGGGCAGTGTGGAAGATGTGAAAGAGATTACGATTGAAATGCTTGCCCAATTAAAATTAAGGGACTTTCGGGAATACCTCTCCTATTTGGACATCTACTTCAACGGAGAGGGAGAGCGGACAAATTCTGAAAAGGGACGCAAGCGCAAATTGTGCTCCCTGCGACGTTTTTTTAAATATCTATACAACGAAGAGTTGATCAAAGAAAACATTGTTTCGAAAATCGAAACTCCTAAAATTTTAGAAAAACCTATTATTCATTTGGATGAAAACGAAATTTTAAAAATTATAGAAGTTGCGGCAACCGGCGAGGGTATCACGGACAAGCAAAGGCAGTACCACGCCAAAACTAAATTTCGGGACACGGCAATTATTGTGCTGTTTTTAACCACCGGGATTCGGATCAGTGAGTTGGTGGGTTTAAATATTGGCGACATCAACTTTAACGATAAATCAATGCTCATAACCCGAAAGGGGGGCAACTCTACCATTCTGTATTTCGGGGACACCACTCAAGAAATCCTCAGAGAATACTTGGATTTGAGGGGAGATCATGTGCCCTCAAATCCCTTATTTTTATCTCTTCAGGGGAAGCGGATCGGGGTTCAGGCAGTGCAAAACCTTGTGAAGAAATATGCGGGGCAAGCAACACCCCTTAAAAAGATTTCCCCTCATAAACTGAGGAGTACATATGGTACCAAGCTGTACAGGGATACGGGGGATATTTATCTTGTGGCTGAAGTGTTGGGTCATGCAGATGTAAACACCACCAAACGCCACTATGCGGCTATGTCTGAGGAGAACAAAAAATATGCCGCACAAGCTTATAAACTAAATATTTCATTTACTAAAGAAAAATAAAACTTTCGTGAGGTGATTAAAATTGGGGAAAATAGAAAAAAGAGAAGAATTTATATTTAATTTTATCAAAGACTATATTGAGAAAAATGGTTATTCACCTTCATGTCAAGACATTGCAACGAAGTGTGGCTTAAAATCCACATCCACCGCACACGGATATTTGGTCCGTTTGGAAAAGAGAGGGCTGATTTACCGGGATCCCATGAAACCCAGAACCATTGTAATTAAACAGGATGAGTCTGTGTTTGAGCAGCAAATCATTGTGCCCATACTGGGTAAGGTAGCGGCAGGGCTTCCCATATTAGCCACGGAAAACCTAGAGGGATATATCAGTATGCCCTATTCAACGGTTATGAGCGAGAACGTATTTGCCCTAAAAGTCAAGGGGGACAGCATGATTAATGCAGGTATTATGGATGGGGATTTAATCTTTGCAAGGCAACAAAATTGGGCACAGAGCGGGGAGATTGTTGTGGCTATGATCGACGGGGAAGCCACCCTCAAGCGCTACATTCCCGGAAAAAATTCCGTGAAGTTACAGGCAGAAAATCCAAACTATGCACCGATCTACTCGTCCCAAGTGAACATTTTAGGAAAGCTGGTGGCGTTGGTTCGAAAGTACTGATCGTTTGTTATAGATTCCAATCAATGGGCGAGTGATTTTTGGAGAGCAAGAATTCATTCGCCTTTTTAAAATGCCCGCAACCAAAGAACCCGTTGTATGCCGAAAGGGGACTGGGGTGTGCACAGGCCAGGATGAGGTGGTGCGGCTGTGTGATCAGCGCTGATTTCGCCCGGGCGTTTGCCCCCCACAAGAGAAACACAATGGGTTCACTGCGCTCATTTAATAAGGAGATGATTTTGTCCGTCAATTGTTCCCATCCCTTACCCTTATGGCTGTTTGCCTGGCCAGCCCTCACGGTTAAAACGGTGTTTAACAGCAGCACACCCTGCTGTGCCCAAGAGGTGAGTTCCCCGTGGGAGGGGAGGGGAATGCCGAGTTCGGCATGTAACTCCTTAAATATGTTCACGAGAGAGGGGGGAGGGGTCACTCCCTTTTTTACGGAAAAGCATAACCCGTGGGCCTGTCCCTCTCCGTGGTAGGGATCTTGTCCCAAAATAACAATTTTCGTATCCGCATAGGACGTAAATTTTAATGCATTAAAAATATTGTGCATGTTTGGATAGATTGTTTGGGTTCTATACTCATCAGCTAAAAAAGTGCGAAGGTTTGTATAATATTCTTTTTGGAACTCGTCTTTTAACAAGTTGTCCCAGTCGTTGTTGAGTGTTACCATGATTTTAAAATTATAGTATTAAAATAAAGGGGTGTCAAGCTTGAAGGATTGATATTTCCTTTGATTTTGGGATATAATAACACATGATCAAATGGGGTAGGTGAACCGATGGACGAAAAACAGAAGAAAATAACGCAAGTTGTGGTGAAGACAGGCGTATTTTTGATACTGCTGATCTTTTTTCTGATTTACTTGGAAGATGTTTTTGTTGTGCTCTCCTATGTCATTGCGGCACTTTCACCCGTAATTATTGGGCTTGTCATAGCGTATGTGCTCAATCACCCCATGAATTCCTTGGAGCGAACCTTTCGCCGGGGCAGGTTTTTTCAAAGGAAAAATCGGGCAAGGGGCATTGCATTGGTGCTCACCTATTTAATCACCGTATGCATTCTCTTAATACTAGCCATCGTGATCACACCCCAAATTGTTGAAACCGTTCAAAAGTTATTACCTATGCTGCCCGATTTGTTTACAGGTGCTTCGGATGAAGTGCAAAGCCTGTTGTCCAGCGTGGGCATTCGAAACTTAAATTTTCCTGAACTGCCCCAAGTTATCAATGCCATTGTCACTCGGTTCTTCACCAGCGTGGAGACTGCAGCAACTCAGGCACTCTCCCTGGTTTCGGATATTTTTGTGGGGGTATACAACGTACTCATGGGGGCGCTATTGAGCATCTATATCCTTTTAGACAAAGACAGGCTGCTAAAATATTTTAAACGGCTCATACGCTCTTTGCTGCCCAAGAAAGTGAGTGGATACACCCTAGTGGTGTTAAACAAGGCAAACGATATCTTTGGCTCCTATCTTTCCACAAAGTTAATCACGTCCCTTTTGCTGGGGCTGGGCGTGTTTGTGTTGTGCAGCGTGATATCCATTCCGCTGCCTCTGCTGTGCGCAGTCATCATTGCCGCATCCAACCTCGTTCCCCTCATCGGCCCCATTGTGGGCGGGGGAGTGAGTGCCCTTTTGGTTTTTGTAATGGAGCCTATGTCGGCGATATGGTATTTGATCATCATTGTGGTACTGGTGCAGATCGAAGGAAATATCTTGCTGCCCAAACTCATGTCCCAAAAGATGGGGATGCCTGCAATCCTAGTTTTAGCGGGTGTAATCGTTGGGGGTGGGTTCTTTGGGGTGATCGGCATGATTCTAGGTCCTCCCGTAGCGGTACTCATTTATTACTGCCTCAACATGATTATGGCCCACAAGAGGGGACAAATGAAGCGCCAGTTCACGAGAACAAAACAAATTGAATAAAAATTGTTAACATTTTCACAAAAAGGATTTACAAGGGTAAAATTTTTTTGTATAATGTATTCTGGTCAAGGTTTTAAAAGTTTTCATAAAACATTTCTAAAGAAAGTGGGGAATTATTAATGACTACAAACAAAAATGTAACATCATGGCTGGATAAAATGGTCGCTCTCACCAAACCCGACAAAGTCGTTTGGATTGACGGCAGCAAAGAACAGCTAGACGACCTGCGGCAGCAATCCGTTGATAACGGTGAAATACTGCCCTTAAATCAGGACAAGCTTCCCGGCTGTTATATCCACAGAACAGCCATCAACGACGTTGCTCGCGTTGAGCACAGAACCTTTATCTGCTCCAAGAACGAATCTGATGCTGGCCCTACCAACAACTGGATGGCTCCTCAGGATGCCTATGACAAGCTGGGCAAGCTGTTCGACGGCTGCATGAAGGGCAGAACCATGTATGTAATCCCTTACTGCATGGGACAGATTGGCTCTCCCTTTGCAAAAGTGGGCGTTGAGCTGACAGACTCTATCTATGTTGTATTAAACATGGAAATCATGACCCGTATGGGTAAAAAAGCCCTGGATATGCTGGGCGACTCCAACGACTTTGTTCGCGGACTGCACTCCAAGGCAGACATCGACGAAGAAAACCGCTACATCTGCCACTTCCCCGAGGACAACACCATTTGGTCGATCAACTCGGGTTACGGCGGCAACGTGCTGCTGGGCAAAAAGTGCTTCGCACTGCGCATCGCTTCCTATCAGGGTAAGACTGAGGGCTGGATGGCAGAGCACATGCTCATCCTAGGAATCGAAAATCCCAAGGGAGAAGTGAAGTACATTGCTGCTGCATTCCCCTCCGCATGCGGAAAGACCAACCTGGCCATGCTCATTCCCCCGGAAATATACAACAAGCAGGGATATAAAGTTTGGTGCGTTGGCGATGACATCGCATGGTTAAGACAAGGTAAGGATGGAAGACTTTGGGCTGTTAACCCCGAATTCGGATTCTTTGGCGTTGCTCCTGGCACCAACTTAAAATCCAACCCCAATGCTCTGTATTCCACACAGAAAAACACCATCTTCACCAACGTAGTTCACAATTTGGATGACAACACCGTTTGGTGGGAAGGTCTGGATAAGAATCCTCCCAAGAATGCACTCAACTGGAAGGGTGAGAAGTGGGATTGCACCGATGGTTCCAAAGGTGCTCATGCCAACAGCCGTTTCACTGCACCTGCACTCAACTGCCCCTGCGTGAGCCCTGAGTTCGATAATCCCGCAGGTGTGCCCATTTCCGCAATCGTGTTCGGCGGTCGCCGTGCAAAGACTGCTCCACTGGTATACCAGTCCTTCGATTGGAAACACGGCGTGTTCGTAGGCTCCATCATGGCTTCCGAAACCACAGCTGCTGCACAAGGTGTTGCTGCCGGCGTTCGTCGTGACCCAATGGCTATGCTGCCCTTCTGCGGTTACCATATGGGCGATTACTTCGCACACTGGTTAAACCAAGGCGAGAAGCTGGGCGACAAAGCGCCTAAGATCTTCAACGTAAACTGGTTCAGAACAGACGATAACGGCAACTTCATTTGGCCGGGTTACGGCGAGAATATGCGTGTTCTCATGTGGATTCTGGGCAGATGCGACGGCACTGCTGAGGCACAAAAGACACCTATCGGTTATGTTCCCAATCCCGGTGATATCAACATCGAAGGTTTGGACGATGTGAACGAAGCAATCCTCAAAGACTTGCTCACAGTAGATAACGATCTGTGGAAACAGGAAACAGAAGGTATTGCAGAATTCTACGGCAAATTTGGCGACAGATTACCAAAAGAACTCAGCAAACAGTTAGACGAATTAAAAGCAAGACTGTAATAAGTTGAATCAAAAAGAGAGACGGAATTTACTTTTCGTCTCTTTTTTGTGCTGTTGATTTATAGTATAATTGTGCAGAGGCACTTGGCGTAAAGAATGATCTTTCATAGGATTTGTGCCGCAAGCGCAGTGGCGGAATGGAGTATTTTTGCTGAAAGATTTTTCAAATGAAATTTGTGCCATAAGTGAAGCGGGCGGAATGGAGTTTAAATATGAAAATACGCATTGCGACAAAGGATGATTTGCCACAAATAGAAAAATTGTGGCAGGATTGTTTTGCCGATCCCCAGGAATGGCTGGATTGGTTTTTAAAGAAAAGGTTTGATAAGTCCTTGTTTTTGGGTTGCTTCGATGGCAACAAATTAGCTGCCATGGTTCATATGGCAAGGTACACCCTGTTGGTGAGGGATAAAAAAATGCCATCCGCTACGTTTGCTGGGTTTGCCACGGACAAGGCCTATCGGGGGCAGGGGCTCAACACCAAGTTGATCTTAGAATTATCTGAGTATGCCCACGACTTAGGCGTGACACTCATGTTTCACACCCCCAATAAAATTTCTAGGCACTATCCTGTATTGCACTATGAGGGAGCGGACAGAATTTTTGCAACCATTAAAACCAAGGAACACGATTCCCCCTATGCGGTTGAATACACTCCCGACATGTTTGAACAGCTCCACAAGTGTTACAAGCGCTACTCGAAGTTTTTCTCGGGAATTGTGCACAGGGACAAGGCAAAAATGCAGATGAGGTTAGACGATTATTTTGCAGACAACGGCAAAGTGATTGTGGTCACCAACGGGGAGCGGGTGACGGGATATGCAATTTATCTGGATAAAGAGACGTTAGATGCGGAAGAAATCGTCAACGAGGACGACCAGAGCTTGCAAATATTGTTTGATACGCTCATCCGCAATGCAGCGGGAAAAACTGTGACTGTTGTACTGCCAAGGGAATCCATGCCCGCAGTTGCAAAGTATGAGTTTACTTTAGAGAGTTATAGCTTAATTAATGCCATTGATGTCAGTAAAGCACTTGCTATTCTGGATCTGGACACGCCCTATACCATTGGGGTGGAGGACAACGTGCTGCCGTGGAACGAGGGTGTCTATACGACAATGGGAGAAAAGACGGGTAAAAAGCCCGACATCGTTTTAAATGCGGGCAGACTTGCCCAAATGATCATCGGTTATAAAACCATTTACGAGCTCATTGCAGCCAAAGAAGTGGTCATCAAGACGGAAAGTGCCATTGAAGGGATCGACCGTGCTTTTTCAAGAAAAAGATGTTACATCTTTGAGAAGTATTAATCTGCACTCTTGAACCAATGCCCCCGTGTGTATGCAGATACGGGGGAGGGTTGGGTGAACCCATTTAAACAATTTCTATACGTTTCCACCAAGTGAACCACGTTGTCTCTTTTATGGGCAATGATGCGATAACTAGTGAGTCTTGGCAGTTCATCAAACCTGTCGGCTGTAGACAGTTCAACACTGTTTAAAATCTCCAAGGTGCATCGGTTGGTTTTTACAGAATTGACGGGAAACGCTGTGTTGGTTCGATCGGTGAGGGTAAAACCACCAGTACACTCTGCACAAGCGTGCTTATTCTGCGCCTTTTTCATACAGTGGCGAAGGTGCATGAGTACAACGCTGCCGTGCACCACTCCCTCCACGGGCAAAGGAGACACAAACTTTTCCTTTGCAGCGATTTCCACCGAGCGAGTAATTCTCGATACCCCTATTTCTTTTAAAAATTCTGCTGCGTAGCCATTGGTATTGTATAACAAATAATCAGATACCACAAAATATCCCCGTTCAATGGCGGCATATGCGCTGCCAATGTTGGGGCAAACCAACCCCGTGAGTATGGATTTATATTTCTTACAAAAGTCCAACAACTTTTTTAACTCGTTGTCGTTTAAAAACAAGGGAAGGGAGAAATAAATTTCTTTGTCCGTATGATGGAGGAACGATAAATCGGTTTCCATTGTGTCGTAGTCAATGTGTAGGTAAATGCCGTCACAATTGGATGTGAGGGCTTTTTTTGCAGTTTCAATGTCCCGGACTTCCACGTAGAGCTTGGGCATCTGCTGTGGGTTGTGTTCGCTTTGGGGCGGTATTGTATAGTTTTTGGGTGGACGTTTGCACCACTGGGGAATGGGGTAAAAGGCAGCATTTCGCTCTATATCGGGCAAAGGCTGGGGAGTAGACGAGGAAATCTTAGCTGAATCGTCAAAGTAGGTGAGTTCACTATCGTTGTGGGGAGTTTTTAAATATCCACAGCAACCACCTCCCCGCATAAACACTTTTTGCAAGTTTTCTTGGGCTTTTTTTGGTTGAAAGTTTTTGTTGTCCATCAATTCACGGTAATACCTAGTCACCGTTGCCACGTATTCGGGATTTTTTAATCTCCCCTCAATTTTTAAGGAGTGTACGCCGATGCTCTCTAAAGTCTCCACGTAATCCACGCCGCACAAGTCTTTGGGGGAGAGCAGCGTCTGCTTATTCCCGTCTATGGAATAGGGCAAGCGGCAGGGTTGTGCACACTGTCCCCGGTTGCCGCTCCGCCCTCCAATAAAGGAGGACATCAGACAAGCGCCCGAAACGGAGATACACAGGGCGCCGTGAATAAACACTTCAATCTCCAGACGGGTATTTTCTGTTAAGAACTTTATTTGTTCAATAGAAAGCTCTCGGGAGAGCACAATGCGATCAAAGGTTTTTTCCAGTGCACGAATCCCCGAGAGATTGTGGCAGGCAAGCTGTGTGCTGGCGTGCAGACGAATTTTGGGATACATCTTGCGAAGGGCATGGGCAAGCCCTAGATCTTGCACGATAATGGCATCGGCATGGCACTGCCGTATTTGTTCCACCAGTGTGAGAGCTCCCTCAAATTCACTTTCGTAAATGAGGGTGTTGAGTGCAACGTTCACAGAAACACCGTTTTTATGACAAAAAGCAACAGCTTCTTTCAGTTCATCTATAGAAAAATTTTTGGCACTCTTCCGGGCACTAAACTCCCGAAGGCCCAAGTATATTTCATCACATCCATTGGCAACTGCTTCCCTTAAGCAAGTTGCATCTCCCGCAGGAGATAAGAGTTTTATCATGAATTTCTCCGTTTTTTATTAGATTATAACACATTTTTGGAGTGTAGATGAATATTTATTTATAAGGGGGTGTTAAAGTGCGTTTCTTAAAAAATTTGACAATCAATTTAATTATCCTGGCAACCTTAGTTTGCGTGTATACCCTGTGCATGGAAGATTACCAAAAAAAGAGTGATCCACCGCTCACGGTCTATGTGTGTAAGACCGCCAAGAGTGATACATTTAAAGAATATGTGAACATACGCGGAACAGAAGTTATTTTTGTGAAAAGCGACAATTACGATGAGAGTTTTAAAAATAAATTGCACATTATCGCCAAAAGCGGTTATAATATTAACAGTTTGGATTAATTGGGGTGCTCAACCCTTAAATTACGGGAGATAAAATGATTAATATTTTTGAACTGAAAAACGGTATGCGGGTCGTTGTCAACGAAATGCCCAACTACAAATCCTGTGCCGTGGGTATTTGGATACATACGGGTTCTGTGGACGAATCGGAGGAGACCAGCGGTATATCCCACTTCATAGAACATATGTGCTTTAAAGGCACTGAAAAGCGCACTGCCCTTAACATTGCAAACGAGATGGACAGAGTGGGGGGGCAGTTAAACGCATTCACTTCAAAGGAGTGCACTTGTTATCACGCAAGGCTTATGAGCGAAAAGATTGAAACAGCCATCGATGTGTTGTCTGATTTGGTGTGCAACTCGCTGTTTGACGAAGAAGAGCTGAACAAAGAAAAGGGCGTTGTCATTGAGGAAATCAACATGAACAACGATAGCCCCGAAGATTTAGCCCATGAGACCATTTCCCAAACATTTTTCGGGAAAAGCCCCTTGTCAAAGCCAATACTTGGCACAGTGGAAAACATAAAAAGTTTTTCAAGGAAAGACCTGCTCAACCATACCGAGCATTACTACACCCCCAGCCGCATGGTAATTTCTGTTGCGGGAGGAGTGAAAACCAGCGAAGTATCAGAATTGCTGGAAAAATATATGGGTGGGTATAGGACAAAATACAACGAACCCACAGTGGCGAAAGAAGAATACAAACACGAAATTGAAAAGCAATTTGTGACCATTAAGAAAGATACGGAGCAAGTGCAAATTTGCCTTGCCATGAAGGGTTATCCCTTCACTTCGGAAAACAGATATGCGCTGTCTATCGTGAACAATGCCTTTGGTGGAACCATGTCTTCCAGACTGTTTCAAAAGATTCGTGAAGAGAGAGGGCTTGCTTATTCCGTGTATTCCTACCCATCCTCATACACCTATTCGGGTATGTTCACCTTATACGCCGGAACGGGTGGAGACAACAGCGTGCAAGTGACCGAACTTTTGCTGCAAGAGCTCATGCGATTAAAGCAAAAGGGAATCACCAAAGATGAATACGAGCGGTGTGTGGAGCAGCTCAAGGGGGGATATATCCTCTCTATGGAATCCACCCACTCCAAAATGAATCAAAACGGAAAAAATTTATTACTTCGGGGCAAATATGTTTCGGAAGAGGAAGAAATCGAAATGCTCATGGCTGCAACCTATGAACAATGTATGGAGGTTTGTGAAGAAATCATCGATGTTGAAAACCTAAGCTCTGTTTATGTGGGAAAGATTAGCGACGAAAAGAATCTAAAATCGCTGTTTCATTAAGTAATTTATTTGATTTGTGAGGTATGATGGACAAACTGGAATCTATTTTTGAGCTGCAAAAAAAGTTTGACGATGATTTAATGGCCCGCAGGGGATTACAAGACATCTCCATGGAGGAGTGGATACAAAAGGAAACCTTAGCTATGATGTCTGAACTTGCAGAATTAATTGACGAAGCAAACTTTAAGTGGTGGAAGAATAAAAAGCAAGTGAACGAAGAGGCGTTAAAGGAAGAATTGGTAGACATTCTGCACTTTTTTATCTCCATGTGCCTAAAGACGGGTATGGATGCCAAGGAGCTGCACCAAAGATATAGTGCAAAAAATCAGGAAAACTTTAATCGCCAAAATGGCACATCTCTAAAGGAAGGTTATTGCGCTCAAGAACTATAAATGGACATATAAAAACCGTTACAGATATCAACGATCTGCAACGGTTTTTTAGTTACTGTACTATTTATTTTGCAGTTAAAGCTGCCATGGTAATATAGTTGTAGGGCTGGTTGAAGTGGGGTAAGAAGAAAATATCCAACAGTTTTAGTTTATCGATGGTCACTTTCTCTTCAATGGCTAAAGAAAACATGTGAATACCCATGGAAATATCTTCTCGCGAGGCAATTTGGGCACCGAGCACCCTGCGGGAATTTTTATCGTATACAATTTTCAACTTCACTGTGTGGTTGTTGTCTTTGATAAATGCAGGTTTTTGCAGGTCTTCATAACTGGTGGAAATAACATCAAAGCCGTTGGCTTTAGCAACTTCTTCTGTCATACCTGTGGAAACCATATTCAGTCCATAGATGGAAATGCCGTTAGAACCCTGTACGCCAACAGAGGAGAGCTCGGTACCGCAAGCGTTGTGCCCTGCTAATACGCCACTTCGAACAGCGTTGGTTGCAAGGGCAATGTAGGACGTCTCTTGCTTGGAATTGTCAAAGACAGTGGCACAGTCGCCAACTGCAAACACATCTTTTAGACTGGTGCGCTGATTTAAATCAACTTTATACGCTCCGCTGGGGTGTAGTTCAATTTTGTTTGCCCCCAGAGAGGTGTTGGGCTTAAAGCCAATGGCCATAACAACCATATCTGTTGGATATTCACCCTTGTCGGTGACGATTGCTTCCACTTTATCCGTGCCCTTGATCTCCAGCACTTTCTCTCCCAAAGACATGGTAATGCCGTGCTCAGAAAGGTTGTCCTTCATGAGGGTATTAAATTCACGATCGAAGTATCTGGAAAGGCATGTATCGAAGATATCGATCATGCGCACTTTCTTGCCCGAACGCTCAAACGCCTCTGCCAGTTCCACACCGATATACCCTGCGCCCACAACAGTGACATCTTTGATGCTGGGGTCTTTGAGCCGATCGATGGTTTGCTGTGCATCTTGAAACAGCTTAACAAACTGAACGTTTTTCAAATTCATGCCGGGCAGGGGGGGAGAAATGGGCAGGGAACCGGTGGCCAGAATGATCTTGTCGTAACTTTCTTTGTATTCTTCCCCGTTCTTGCCGGTTGCATAGACTATTTTTTGATCGAAATCAATTTCTTTCACTTGGGTTTCCATGTGAATTTTGGCTTTTTTCTCTTCAAGTTTTTCCTTAGAAGAGTAGAACAAACCTTCGGGCCCGTCGATGCGATTGCCGATCCAAAGCGCCATGCCGCAACCCAAAAAGCTGATGTTGGAATTTTGATCAAAAACAACAACCTCGATATCTTTATAGTTGTCCAGCATGGTGTTAATCGCTGCGGTTCCCGCATGATTGGCTCCCACTACAATTATTTTCATGAACATTCCCTCCCTTAATTTTGTATTATTCTACCCCACCATTTTAATCATAAAACAAAATTGTGTAAAGGGTAATTTTCATATATAATGCAGCTTTTATTACATAAATTTGGATTCCTAATTTCACCCGACATACCTTGACAATTTCAAACAAAAAATGCTAAAATCACAGTGGAAACGCACCAATGGACATTGGTAAAAATTGAATATCTACAGCGTTGTACCAATATACTTAAACCATAAAAACTGCTGCAAAGGATTATGAACGTTGGTTGAGTTGCACAAAAAAGAATTTTACAAGAGTTTATTAATAAATACCTGCTTGGTTTTTTTTATTATCCTGCTGCTGATGGCAAACGTAAGCTGCATGTACGGTTTTATTTATCCCGATATACCGGTGATGTACCCCGTGGATGATCCCGGGGAAGGGATAGAAGAGGGGCAGATGGAGGTTGAACAACCTCAAGTCGTGCCCGGCCAAGGGGATGAGCAAGTAAGCGAACAAACACCTGTGGAAGAAGAGATTCCATCCTTCGATACACAGGGGGGACTGTTTAGTGAAGCAGAAGAGTATTTTGTGGATCAGGAAAAGGAAGAATGGGTGTATAAGAGCAGAGATTTTTCTGTTTTTGTAAAGCATTTTGTTGATACAAATCGTGTACTCTCTTATTACGTTGCAGATATCTATCAGCGGGGTGAGAATCAAGTGTATTGCGGGTTTCCCAGCGGAAATGCCGATCCGTTTGATTCCGGCGATCGCAAAACCTATGGTAATTTAAAAACAGATTTCACTTTCTCCATCGCCAGAAAACACGATGCAATTCTTGCAATTAACGGGGACTATATATTATCGGAACCCAACTTTAAGGGAATACAAATGCGCAACAGCGTTGTCTATGCGGACAAAAACAAAGGGGACTCCATCACCTTCTCAGAGGAAGGGGAGATGCTGCTCTTTAAGGCAGGGCAGTTTCAAACCGACGATATTTTAAACATGGGCATAACAGATGTGTATTCCTTTGGCCCCACCCTCATCGAAGATAGCCAGCTCAACGAAAAGGAATTAAAAAGCCATCGTTTGAAACCCAAAAATCCTAGGTGCGGCATCGGCATGGTGGATAAAGGGCATTTGGTTGCAATTGTAGTGGAGGGACGTATTAAAAACTACAGCAACGGCATGACCCTCATGGAGTTTGCAGAATTATTTGCCCAAAACGGATGTACGATGGCTTACAACTTAGATGGCGGATTGAGCACCTCCATGGTGTTTATGGGTGCCATGTTAAACCATCCTTCGCCCAACGTTCGGGAAAAGAGCTACTTAACAAGAAAAGTCCCCGATGCTGTTTTGTTTGGCAAATCCCAAAGTGTACGAGACTTTTATGAAAATTACGAGGATACGTATCCCAACATTCGGGTGTGGTATCCTGAAAGCCAACGCTAATTATTTTAAGACCAGATATGCAAAAATAGGCTTGTGATCGGAATAGGACACGTCCACAATTCTGGTGTTCACAACCTTAATATTTTTTGTAACGATAATGTTGTCAATTTCATTGTACGGAATTTCTTTACCCTGATAGTTATAATAGGGTGTGGTTGGCTTATTGATCACCTCGTAGTTTCCCAGTGCCACAAATTCGGGATATTTGGCATTAAAATCTCCCATAAGTATTTTATATGCGGTTTTATCCTCCTTCATAATGCGGCTAATTTCCTTAAACTGCTTTTCCCGAACTGCTGCACTATTCCACGACAGATGGGTATTATATACCGAGACTTTTTTACCGCCAATGGTTACCTCAGCACGTTGCAGCACCCTTTGTTCGTAACCGTCCGAGGGTAGTTTATACACCTTTACGCTGTTGAGCTTATATCTGGAGACCAACCCAACGCCATATCCACCCCCGTTGCTGTATTTGAGGGCTTGACCAAAGCTGGTGTTTTGCATATTCCTTGTTTTGTAACTCAAGGTTTGGTCCCCTGCGGCAGATTTTTTAACCTCCTGCAAACCAAGAATGTCGGTGAGTTCGTTTTTAACAATACGACCCTGTAGCATGGCTTGGGAGCCAGATTTCACGTTATATGTCCCCACGGCGATGACGTTGCGCATAATATAAACGGTGTAGCGCACCTTGCCGTTGAGGGCGATGCGCACTGTAGACATGCCGCCGTCGGGCGTTGAAATGGTTGCACTCTTAGTCTCCCTGCCGTTGATCTCCACCTTCACACCGCTGTTTGCTTCACATTTTATCTGTACGCTCTCCTGCTTGGATGTGACCATATAGCCGAATTGGTTGGGGGAAAAGTCGGGGAAGAGGTTGTGGTTTGTTACACTTAGGCTTCTTAGCTGCGTGTTGTCCACTTTTGCTGCAATGGAAAGGTATTTGGAAGCGATATACCCCTTTTTTCCGTTGTAATCAACTTCGGTAAACCCGTTTCCAGCATTTTGAATGGTCACTTTTAAGGTTTCATCTTTTTTTGCAGCACCCAGTATGTTGGCGCTGCCGTTGGGTTCGCTTCGCACATTCACATCTTTGGAAACGTTGGTCACTTTACCCGTATAACTCAACTTGTATTCGGGCAGGGAGATATCCCAGTTTACATAAATTCTGTTGACATACCCAGTTTTTCCATTGTATTCCACCTGATGCCACTCATAGTTGACATTGGTTTTAAGAATCTTCACAACAGCGTTCTGCGGAAACTTGAGGATGACATCACCCTTGCTGCCGGCTGCGCTACGCATGGCCACACCCGTGCCAGTGATGAATCCCTTGTCTATATTGGCTGCATTTGTATTGATGCCGGGTAGTAAAAGAAAGACCACCGCAAAGGCTAAAATAAAACAAATATATCTTCGCATAGTCATATCCCCCCTTGCAATTCATCATAAGATATGAGGTGTTTTTTGTCAAATGTGTGCGAATATTTTCACAGATCGTTTATGTTTTGTTTAATTATATAGGAAAAGCCGTAAATAAGGCTTTATTTCTGATTGGAAATGTGATACTATACTAATATAGATTATTTGGAGGAAAGTATGGATCTCAGATCACCCGAACTTTCACGTTTTTTTCAGTCGGTACTCAGCTTAAAAACGGAAGACGAATGTTATATGTTTTTCGAAGATATATGTACCATCTCTGAATTGACAGCCATTGCCCAACGGCTCAAAGTGGCACAAATGCTAAAGGAAAAGCGAACGATTCACGAAATATCCGAGTCAACAGGAATATCCACAGCAACAATTAGCAGGGTGAACAAATGTATGCACTACGGCTCGGGAGGATACGAAATGGTATTAAATAGGATTCCAAAAGATGATTGATATTACAAATTTGAATGACAACCAACAAAAAGCAGTAACCACAACAGAAGGTGCTGTCTTAGTACTTGCAGGAGCAGGATCGGGCAAGACCCGGGTGCTCACTATGCGCACAGCTCATATTCTGGATATGGGTGTGCCTCCGTATGCCATTTTGGCACTGACTTTCACAAACAAAGCAGCTAACGAGATGAAAGAGCGCATACAGCAAATCTGCCCCGATATCTCTAAAATGTGGGTGGGTACTTTTCACTCGATATGTGCCCGCATCCTTCGGGTTCATATCGACAAAATAGGGTATGACAAAACTTTTTCCATATACGATGAAGGAAATGCCCTATCCTTGTTAAAAGAGATTTTACCCAAGTACAACATCGACCCAAAGGTGTTGAGCCCCAAGTCGGTGAAGTATATCATTAGCAATGCGAAGAATGCAAATGTATCACCTGCGGAGTTTGCAAATGCATATCCTGCCGAAGAGAACGATTTTGAACTCTCTGTGGTTTATGGAGAGTATGAAAAGCGTTTAAAAGAAAACAATGCACTGGATTTTGACGATTTATTGTTAAAAACATTACAACTCTTGGAAACTTGCCCCGATGTGCTGGAAAACTACAGCAAGCGGTTTAAGTATATCATGATCGACGAGTATCAGGATACAAACAGCGTTCAGTACGGCATCGTTCGGCTGATGTCTTCACATCATAAAAATTTATTTGTGGTGGGGGATGACGACCAGTCCATTTATTCGTTCAGAGGTGCAAACATTCGCAACATCCTAGAATTTGAACGGGACTTCGAAAATGTGACCACCATTTACCTCGAGGAAAATTATCGCTCCCATCAGGGAATTTTGGATATTGCAAACAAAGTCATTGCCAACAATACCAAGCGCAAGGCAAAGAATCTCTACACCAGCAGACCCAAGGGGGATATACCCACAGAGTTTGCTGCCATGAGCGAATTTAAAGAAGCGGAGTTTATTGTGCGCACGTGCAGCGAGCTTGCACAGAGCGGAGAGAGTTACGACGACATCGCCATTCTGTACCGCACCAACTCCCAATCCCGTGTCATCGAGGATGAGTTAAAAAGACGGGGTATGCCTTACCGCATATACGGGGGCATGGGGTTTTACGACCGCAAGGAAATAAAAGACATTATTGCATATCTCAACCTCATCTTAAACCCCAGAGCAGATATGAGTTTTATGCGCATTATCAACGAACCCAAGCGAGGAATCGGCAGTGCAACGGTGGCAAAGCTGTCCGAGTATGCCATAAACAACGGAATATCCCTCATGGATGCTTCAAGGAATTCCGAGAGTTTCTTAGGCGTTCGCTTGAGTGGCGTGGTGATGAAGTTTGTTGCGCTGATCGAACAGTTGTCCGGGGATATGGATTCGTATTCGGTCTCCCAATTTGTGGACAGGGTTCTGTCTGTTTCGGGTTATTTTGATTCCCTGAAGCAGGAGGGCACCCCCGAAGCCCAGGACAGGCTCAACAACTTAAATGAATTCTTAAATATGTCTGCACAGTTTGAAGTGGAAAACCCCGAGGGGAACCTGCTGGATTTTCTGGAGCGAAGCTCGCTGATTAGCGATGTAGATTCGGTGGGTGCAGAGCAGGGAAAAATTTCGCTGATGACACTACACAGCGCAAAGGGTTTGGAGTTCGACAACGTCTTTATTGCAGGGTTGGAGAATCAGCTTTTACCCCACTCTATGAGCGGAGACACCGGCATTGAGGAAGAAAGGCGCCTCTGCTACGTTGGAATTACCAGGGCAAAGAAAAAGTTATTCTTAACCCACGCCAAATCCCGCATGAGCTACAAGCGTCAAAGCAGCGCAGGGTTCAGCGTGGAGACCCGGGAGCGGTCCATGTTCTTGGATGAGATTCCGGGGGAAATGATCAATTATATTGAGGACAAACCACCAAAGTTTGACGTGGCCCAGCGGGCCGAGCGGAACAAGCGCCCTGCTGTGAGTTTTGCGGAATTCCGCCGTACCCAAACGGTGAGTGATGCGAAACACAATTCTACTTCCAATTACAGTATTGGAACGAATGTGTATCATCAAAAGTTTGGAGAAGGTGTGATTAAGAGTATAAACGGTGAGGGAAAAGAAAAAATAGCTTTAGTAGACTTTTTTGATCAGGGTGAAAAGAAGATGTTTCTGGCATTTGCTCCCCTGCAAATAAAATAACAAGGATTGGCTTGTGGAAAGACTTTTAGAGCTAAAAGAACTGCTGGTTTACCATGCAGAGCGGTATTATACCTATGATTCTCCCGAAATTTCCGATGCGGAGTACGATGCACTCTACGACGAATATCAGCAGTTAGAGCGGGAGTTAGGAATTGTACTTAAAGATTCGCCCCTTGGAAGAGTGGGCGGAGAAATTTTATCCGGTTTTACAAAGCACACCCATTTAGCACCTCTTTTCAGCTTGGAAAAGGCTAAAACCATTGAAGAGTTAAAGAGCTGGGAAGTGCGCAATATGAAGCTGCTCAGAAAACATAGCGCAGAGACGGGGGAGGAACTGCCTCCCCTTGCATATTCTCTTGAATACAAATTCGACGGACTGACTCTCAATTTAACGTATGAAAACAACCAGCTCATTTGTGCGGCTACCCGAGGGGATGGCACTGTGGGCGAAGACATTACCGCACAGGTGAAAACAATTGGGGATATACCTCAAAAGATTCACTTTCCTGGCCTGTTGGAGGTTCAGGGGGAGGGGATTATGAAGCTTTCTGTGCTGGAATCATATAACAAAGCCGCACAGGAACCGCTAAAAAACGCTCGCAACGCCGTTGCAGGTGCCCTTCGGAATTTAAATACTGCTGAAACTGCCAAGCGGAAGTTAAACGCTTTTGTATATAACGTGGGATATTATGACGATACAACTCTATTTCATAACCATTTCTCCATGATAGACTTTTTAAAGGACAATGGATTTCCCGTCAACAGCTTTTTAAAAAAGTTCACCTCCTTTGATGATATTCTCGAAACCATACGGGAAGTTGAGGAAAATCGAAGCACATTGGATTTTCTCATTGACGGCATGGTGATTAAAATTGCAGATTTTAGAACCCGAGAAGTGTTGGGTACCACCATTAAGTTTCCTCGATGGGCTATTGCCTATAAATTTGAAGCCCAGGAAATGACCACGGAGTTGCTAGACATTGAGTGGAGAGTGGGCAGAACGGGTAAGTTAACTCCCAGCGCAGTGCTCAATCGCGTGGACATTGGGGGAGTGAACGTGGAGCGGGCAACGCTGAACAACTACGGAGACATCCAAAGAAAACAGATTAAGCTGCCCTGCGTGGTGTTTATCAGGAGATCCAACGACGTGATCCCCGAGGTGTTGGGTTGTGCAAAGGAACTGCCGGACAGCAAAGAGGTGGAAAAACCAAGGGTTTGTCCGTCCTGCGGCTTTGAACTCAACGAGCGGGGTGCACATCTCTTTTGCGACAATTCATTGTATTGCAAACCCCAGTTGGTTGCAAGGATCACGCATTTCGTTTCCCGAGATGCCATGAATATTGAAGGTTTTTCGGTTTCCACAGCCCAGACGCTAATCGATGCGTTGAATATTGAGACTATTGCAGACATTTATACAATCGATTACGATGTTTTGCTCACTTTAGAGGGATTTAAGGAAAAAAAGGTTGAGAATTTGCGAAATGCCATTGAAAAGAGCAAGGATTGTGAACTGGCTTCGTTTATCTTTGCACTGGGTATTCCCAACGTGGGTAAAAAAACAGCAAGGGATTTGTGTGCAAACTTTGCAGACATCCATGAGATTAAGAGGGCCTCTCTTCAACAGTTGATTGAGATACGGGATATCGGGGAGGAGACTGCCAAGGGGATCGTTCACTTCTTTGAAAATGAACACAATTTGCAAATTGTAGATCAGATTTTGAAATTGGGGGTTGTGCCCAAAAACAACCAGTCCGGTGGAGATGGAAAGTTTTCTGGCAAAACCTTTGTTGTCACGGGAACGCTCAAAAATTACTCCCGCAGTGAAGCTGAGAGTCTCATTCAATCACTGGGGGGCAAGACCACGGGTTCGGTGAGTAAAAAGACGGATTATGTTTTGGCGGGAGAAAGTGCGGGATCAAAATTAGAAAAAGCCATTTCCCTAAACATACCCGTGCTGGACGAACAAACTTTTTTGGAGATGGTCAATAAATGATTGCAAAACGAAACTTGTTGTGATACATTAAAATAAAAATGGAGTCACACATGAAAAAATTAGCACTATTGTTATTGTGCCTGTTGCTGCTCATTGCTTGTGCTCCAGCAATAACGCAGCCAGAGGCAAAAGGAGAAGACATGGAAAACACAATTGATGTAAATAAGCCCGTTTATGTAGAAATTGAGATAGAAGGGTTTGGCACTTTGTCCGGGGAACTCTTTCCAAAGGACGCACCGATTTCCGTTGAAAACTTTGCAAAGCTTGCAAACGAAGGTTTTTATGAGGGGAAAAATATTCATAGAATCGTAGAGGGATTTGTATTGCAGGGCGGTTCCATTAGTGGGGATGGCAGGGGTAACGCTGGATTCTCCATTAAAGGTGAGTTTGCAGAAAATGGAGTGGACAATCCCCTCAAGCATGTGCGGGGTGCACTCTCTATGGCGCGCACAATGGACCCCAACTCTGCCAGCACACAGTTTTTCATTGTGCTCACTGAAAGACCAGATTTAGACGGTAAATATGCTGCATTTGGTATGATTGATCAGGGCATGGATATTGCAGATAAAATCGTCACCGATGTGCCAAGAAACGGCCAAACCCCCATCGACCCGGTTATCATCAAGTGCGTGAAGGTTTGGCAGTAGGGCAGTAGAGCTTTCGCATGGCAAAGACAACCAGCGAAGCGGGCATAAACTTAAACAGCATATACAACAGTTTGTTAAATCCACCAATTATTTTCATAGCTGGTGGATTTTTCTTTACTGCATGTTTATAAATGGATTTTGCACAAAGGTGGGCACTCATTCCCTTTTGCTCGTCTGCTTCCATCTTTTTAATGGAACGCATGTCCATATCCATATAATTGTTATTTAAAAACACCTTTCTGTTGGCTGTAAAGCTGGTTTTGGTATCCCCAGGATGTACACAGGAGACGGAAATGTGAAATGGTTTTAATTCATTCCGTAAAGCCAGGGAAAAGGAATTCAGTGCTGCCTTGCTGGATGAATAATAGGCTTGAAAGGGCAAGGGAAAGAATGATGCCAGTGAACCAACGTTTATGATTTTACCCCCGTTTTGTTGCCGCATAAAGGGCACCACATGTTTGCAAACGTTTGCAGGTGCACTAAAGTTTATGTTCATTTGAAACAAATTTCCGTTCTCATAGGGGATGTTTTCAACGGCACCGCCAATACCCGAACCGGCACAATTGATGAGAATGTCAATCCTGCCGTACTTTGCCATGATGTTGCCAAATGACTCTTTGATTGATTCATCACTTGTGATATCCATAAAAAAATTGTGTACAGTGGGAAGATCGCACGCTGTGCGGGAAGAAACTAAGACGCAAAACTCGTTATTATTTGAAAAAATTTTTGCACATTCATATCCTATACCCGAAGAACCGCCGATGATGAGTAGTATACGTTTATCCATTCATTCCTCTTATCGCTAAAATAATATAAATTATACTTTAATGCCAAAAATATTTCAATATAAAAACATTGAAAGTACGGCAATTTTGAGTTAATATTAGTATTGGTGGTGCAGTATCCTAGTCGGTACTGCCGGTTTTGAGGACGGGGCTAAAAATCCGTTAAAGGGCATATCGATGAAGTTTCTGGTGTTGGCTCTAGGACGCCCAGTCTTTGGGCTGATGCTGGGAGTTAAGGGAGTTGGGCAGCTTGGAATGGCATCCTCGTCATGACCCAGCTTCCGTGGAGACCCAATGCGGTGGCAAATCAATTTGCTACTGGTTGGGATTAAACCTGTTGTGCGGTGTAAGCTGTGCACAGTGTAGCCTGCCTTGAGTTGCTTAGGGGAAAAGCGGAATACGCTGCGGCTTTTGAAGTACAAGAAAGTCGCTTTAGCGATTGCCGTTTGAAACCTAAGGGGCAAAAGAGGATAGAAACCGGATGGGTGCTGTGGGGGAAAGCCCCTAGGCTGTACTTTTAGGTATATCGGGGATTACAGTGTGGCTCACATACAGGCAATCTGGCCGCGGCGATGGCGACACGCCGACGTCCGCCTTAAAGGGTAACCGCTCCTATGGCGACAGGGAGTGGCGGTACGGGGAAATCCTGCCGGACCTTATGCTGCAAAGTCTACCCGATATATCACCACCGTCTATTTCCAAGCGACACGGGAGAAGAAATTGGCAAATAATAAGTCTTCATTTTGGTTATTTTCAGTTAAAATTTTTTTTATAACTTTATTTTTATCTGCAAGTATCAGCGTTGTATCCCAATACCTCACCATGCAGATATCCCTATACTTTGCCCTGTTGGTGCTGCTCATCATCGTTCTGTTTGGCGTTGTGTTTGATATTATCGGCGTTGCATTTTCTACTTGCGACAGCGTGCCCTTTGTTTCCCTGGCTGCCAAACGAAATAAAGCTGCCAAGCAGGCGCTAAAGCTTCTTAGAAACGCTGCCTCTGTTGCTAGCTTTTGCAACGACGTCATTGGCGACATTTGCGGCATTGTCTCCGGTGCTGCCGGTGCAGTGATTGTCACAAAACTCATTGTCGATAACCCAACCTATAACGAAATTGCCTGGACAATAGCGGTTTCCGCCATCATAGCTGCTGTCACCGTTGCCCTAAAAGCATTGGGTAAACACTTTGCCATGGTGCATTCAAAAAAAATAGTCAGTGGGATTAGCTACTTTCTCTCGCTGTTTCGGAGAGCGTAGTGGAAAAACGAAGATTGGATGTGGTGCTCATTGAGGACGGACACGTTTCGTCCAGAGAGCGGGCAAAGGGGTTGATCCTGGCGGGCAGGGTTTATGCCGATGGAACTAAGCGGGATAAACCTTCTTATTTAGTTTGCGATGAATCCACAATTGAAGTGCGGGAGGATATTTGCCCCTACGTGAGCAGGGGTGGCTTTAAACTGGAAAAAGGCTTGCAATCCTTTGCATACGATGTGCAAGGCAAGGTGTGCATCGACGTTGGTGCATCCACCGGAGGGTTTACCGATTGTCTGTTGCAACATGGTGCTAAGAAGGTCTATGCAGTAGATGTGGGATATGGACAATTGGCATTTTCCCTTCGAAACGATGACAGAGTGGTTGTGATGGAGCGACAGAACGCACGGTTTCTAACAAAAGAAATGTTCGATCCAGACATACAGTTGGCGGTGATGGACGCTGCATTCATCTCCATTCAGTTGCTCATTCCACCGCTTTTGCCCATTTTGTGTGATGACGGGGATATCATTGCCCTCATCAAACCTCAATTTGAGGCGGGGAAGGACAAGGTGGGTAAGAAAGGGGTTGTGCGGGACAAGGCCGTTCATGTGGAGGTCATTGAGAATATCATAACGTTTGTGCTGGGGTTGGGATTGTTTGTTGTGAGTCTGGATTACTCCCCCATAAAAGGGCCAAACGGCAACATCGAATATTTGATATATTTGTCAAAGAAACCTGGGACGGTTCCGATAAATCCGCAAATTTCTTCACAAATTGTTGAAAATGCACACTTGCTGTTGCGCTAGACAAAGCATATGATATTATGTATAATATTCGTAATGAATTGGACAGGAGAGGTCTTATGCAGGTAGGTAGTGCTGCCAAAAGCTTTTTAGACGAACTCATCTATCTTCGCAGGGAATTGCACAAAATCCCTGAACCGTCCTTTTGTGAATACAGGACGTCCCAATTTGTGCTAAACTACTTAAAGGCGCTTGCGCCAGATAAAATAGAGATTATGGCGAATACGGGGGTTAAGGCAGTTTTTTATGCCCGTTCGCCCAAAAAGACGTTGGCTTTTAGGGCGGATATGGACGCCCTCACCATGAACGAAGAAAACGACTGTGAATACCGCTCTCAAAACAGCGGTTGTATGCACTCGTGTGGGCACGACGGACACATGGCCATGGCACTTTGTCTCGCCAAATATGTTTCCCAAAACAAGGCCACTATTCAGCACAATATTGTATTTGTGTTTCAGCCTGCCGAAGAAGCCATTGGGGGAGCACAAAAGATGGTGGAAGCGGGGGTGCTCAACAACCCCCATGTGGACGAAATTTACGGAACCCACATTTGGCCCGAGGTTCCAAAAGGAAAGATTGGCATTAACGAAGGGGCGATTATGTCCCGCATGTGCGATTTAAATATTCGAATCAAAGGCTCTGCGGCCCACGGTTCTTCCCCCCACTTGGGCACAGATGCAATGGTTGCAGCGGCAACGCTGATCTCAATGATTCAAACCATCATATCCCGAAGCATCAACCCCTTTGAACAGGCCATCATCACCATTGGCAGGATCAACGGGGGAACGGCCCGGAACATCATTTGTTCCGAAGCGCTGCTGGAGGGAACGGTGCGGACGTTTAACGATGAAGTGTACCAGGGCATCATGAAGCGGATCAACGGGATTATGCAGGGCATTGAGGAATCTTTTGGGGTAAAGTGCGAAAACTTTCAAACCATGTCCTACCCCCCGGTGATCAACCCCCACAGCTTGGCACAAAAGGTTGCCCATGTGGTGGGGCATGAAAATGTGTTTGTGCAAAAGCCTGTGATGCAATCGGAGGATTTTTCCTTCTTTCAGCAAAAGACCCCGGGTATGTTTATTATGCTGGGTTCGGGAGACAGCGAGCACCAAATGCCCTTGCACGCATCCAACTTTAGTTTTGACGAGACAATCCTCATGTATGGGTTGGAGGCGTATATCCGCATTATTGAGCACGAGAATTAGGAGATAGATGAGGGAAAGTTATACATCCTTTGCAAAGAAATACGACGAGATGATGTTTGATACCGACTATAGTGCGTGGTCGGATTTTGTTGTTGAGAGATTGCGGGACAGGGGAGTTGAACCCCCAGCCCACATTTTGGAGACAGCATGTGGGACAGGTAATGTTTCGTTTTATCTGCACAAGGCGGGGTTCACCTTAACGGCTACGGATTCTCAAGAGGAGATGTTAAACATTGCAGTGGATAAATGCCGCAAGAAGGGGCAAAAGATTCAATTCGTCCTTGCAAATATGGTTGATTTGCAATTTGAAAACAGGTTTGACTGTGTGGTGTGCTGCTGCGACGGCGTGAACTACTTGGACAGCCGAAGTGTGAGAAGTTTCTTGAAAGGGGCCTATGGTTGCTTAAAGGAGCGGGGTATCCTCACCTTTGATATTTCAACAAGTGAGAAGTTGAGAGATACTCTAGGAAACAATATATTTTGTGATGAAACAGAGGACTGTGCGTACATCTGGAGAAATGAGCTGCAAGGGGATCGGGTGTGTATGGAACTTTCCATGTTCATCAATGAAGAGGGAGATTTATTCAAACGGTGTGACGAATACCACGAACTATTCATCCACACCAATGAATTCATTATAAACGAACTGAACGGTGCAGGGTTTTGTCACATTTCAATGGAGACGGGGCAACCCATTACATCGGGAAGAGTACAGTTCACAGCTAGAAAGGGTTAAACAAATTGGGGAAATTATTTAGAGCATTATTAGATGCAGACGCACTGCTCATTGCAGTGGATACAACAGATGTTTGTGAGGAAGCAAGAAAAATACACAACTTAACGCCCACCACAACGGCACTGTTGGGCAGGACACTCACCGGGGGAGCAATTATGGGCGCAAGGCTCAAAACCTCCAAGGATTATTTGACGATCACCTTAAACGGAGGCGGTGTCAGCGGAAACGTGGTTGTCTGTGCCAACTACAGCGGGGAAGTCCGGGGTTATGTTGCATATCCCCAGGCGGATGTTCCCTTTACCCCCGAGGGTAAGATAGACGTTGGGGGTGCTCTGGGTAAAGATGGTTTCATGACCGTAACAAAAGATATTGGCATGAAAGAACCCTATACAGGCAGAGTAGAATTGGTTTCGGGAGAAGTGGCAGAGGACTTTGCAAAGTATTTTCACACCTCCGAGCAAACTCCCTGTGCCCTCTATTTGAGTGTTGTTGTCAATACCGATCTGTCCGTTTTGCGGGCAGGGGGGTTGGCGGTATTCCCCTTACCCTATGCCAGTGAAAAGACCATACTCTTTTTGGAAGAGTGTGCGAAGAATATGGGCAGTTTTACTGAAAAGTATACACAATCGGGTTTTCTTGGCGCTCTTGAGCATACTTTTCCGGGCGGTGAAATAAGCTTTTTAGATGAGACGGATGTAACATACAAATGTAATTGTTCCAAAGAGAAAATTGAGAGAGCACTGTATACCCTCTCCAAGGAAGAACTAAAAGATATGCTTGAAAAAGACGAGGGAGTGGAAGCCAATTGCAGTTTTTGCAATACGCAATACGTGGTGTCTGAGGCCGAACTGAAAGAGCTGATCGAGGAAAAATTATGAGTATTGAAAACCGTGTACTGAAATACAACCAATCGGGTGCTTTTTTATTGAAGAAAGCAGAGAAGTTGGCTAACAACAATAAACTCATCGAAGCACTGCCCTTTTATAGAAGAGCGGAAGCAGCGGAACCGGATAACTTGGACTACAAATTATATCTTGCCGAAGCCTATACGGACATGGGCAGATTTGAAGATTCCAACGCAATCCTCATTAACATGCTAAAAAATAAGTCTACGGCTATCACCGAATGTTTCTTTGGAATGGGCTGTAATTTCATGGGCCTCAACGACTTTGAGCGTGCCATCGACAGTTTTGAAAAATACTTAGAGTGTGAGCCCGACGGGGACTATGCTTCCGAAGCGGCAGAACTCTTAGATATTTTAGAGACCACTTGGGAGCTGGACGAATTAAAGCTTTTGGTGGATGCAAACTTGAGCGTTGCAAACCAAGCTGCGGACGAAGGCAAAAATTTGTTAGACAAGGGAAAGTTCAGCGCTGCTATCACGCAGTTTAACAAGGCGTTGGAGTTGGACGCCAATTTAGTATATGCTAAAAACAACTTGGCGTTGGCCCTCTATTGTTCGGGGGAACTGGATGAAGCGGTGAAGATCACCGAAGAGATCCTCAAAAAAGAAAAGGGAAACATTCACGCCAACTGCAATATGGCCATTTTTTTAAAAGAAAAGGACGATATCAAAGGTTCGGATGAACACATCGGACGTGTCATGAAAGTGGCGGAGGAAGATGTTGATTTTCTGCAAAAAGTTGCATACACCCTGTGTGAATTGGAAAAACATGAGGAAGCTAGGGCAAAGCTGAAAATACTACTCCACAGCAACCCCTATGACACCAAGGCTTTGTTTTGCATGGCCATTGCCTGCGTGAACCTGAAAAACTTACCCTTAGCCAACAAATACTTTAGTGATATTGTGAAGATCAACCCATACGATACAAAGGCACAGTATTACAAAATGCTCATCAACCAATCGGGGTTCGATTCGCCCTTGAGTTATGTTTATGAAGTACCCCCCGTGGAAATGCTTGCAAGGCTGAAATGGCTGGAGAGCAGTGTGAATCGGCTGGACGAACGGGTAATCAGCTTGTGGCAGCAAAACGAATACTTTGTTTCGGTATGTGTGTGGGGTTTGTGGCACGACGAGTCGGGAATTGCCTTTTGTGCCCTGAAAATCATCGGCCATGCGGGGGATAGCCGTGCCATTGAAATAATGACAGCTACTCTGCTCAAAAAAGATGTGTCAGATGAATTAAAAAATGCAATTTTCTTTGAATTATCTAGGTTAGATGTACCCGAGCCATATATTGCCTATGTGGGTGGAGAAGTTGTGGAGGTGCGCACGGGGGCCAGCACGTTGAGTCATGCACCCGAATCCTATACGAACGTGGACTCTTTGCTGTGCGAACTGTTTGAGGGCAGTGCCAAGGAACTCAAGAGTGCCCAGGATATTTGGTATAAGTATATTAAATCCTTGGAAGACCGATATCCCAAGATAACGAAACCGCACCTATGGGCTGCTGCCGTTGCGTATTTAACCATTGGCGAACCCTCGTTTGAGTTAACAGATATTACTAAACACGATTTATCTGTTCGGGGCATACTGTTAACAGCGAAAAAAATTCAGTTGCGATTGGGTGAAACGAAAGATGATAACGCTTGATCAGTGTTTAGAAAAGAGAGAACTGACGGTTCTTGTGGACAAAGCAAACAATTGCTTAGAACAAATCGGATATACAGACCACGGCCCACGGCATGTATTATATGTCTCTAAGATAGCCGGAAGGATATTAGAGCAGCTCAACTATCCAAAAGAACGTGTTGAACTTGCAAAGATTGCGGGGTATCTCCACGACACAGGTAATTTTGTGAGCAGGTTTGGCCACGGTTTGTCGGGGGGACTTTTGGTGTATCCCATTTTGAAAGAAATGGGCATGGACATTGAAGATATCTGCGATGTGGTTTCTGCCATCGGTTCTCACGAGGAGGAATACGGCAACCCGGTGTGTGATGTCTCGGCTGCCCTCATCATAGCCGATAAAGTAGATGCATACCGCGCAAGGGTGCGCAAGACCAGGTATGATCCAAACGACATTCACGACAGGGTGAACTATTCCATCAGCAAAACAAAGGTTCATGTGAACAACGAAGCAAAGCAAATAGCCTTTGATTGTATCATGGATCAAACGTCGTCCATTACAGAGTATATGGAAATTTACTTATCCCGAATGAAAATGGCGGAAAAGAGCGCAAGATATTTGGGATGTGAGTTTATATTGAACATCAACGGGGTTAGGATTAACAGATGAAAGAAATAAAAAAACTGGGGATAGCCGGGCTTGGACTCATGGGCGGCTCTTTCATGTTGTCGCTCATGGACAAGCTCTCTATTTCTATTTATGATATTGACGAACAACTGAAACAGAAGATCAAAAAGGACTACCCGCAAATACACATTTGTGAGACCAGTGAGGAACTGTTTGGTTGCTGTGATGTCATTTTAATTTGCTTAAATCCAACTGAAACCTATGAATTTGTTGCGCAAAATGTATCGCATATGCAAAGTGGCTGCATCGTTGCGGATATAACGGGGGTGAAGGGCGAGTTGTATCAAAAAATAAAGCAACTCATCCCCAAAGATGTCACCTATGTGCCCACCCATCCCATGGCTGGCAGAGAGAGTATGGGATTTGAAATGGCTGTGGCAGGGTTGTTTAAGGGATGCAACTTCATTGTGTGTGAGCGGAACGAAGCGATTGAAGATATTGCACACAAACTTGAAGTAGGCAAGATTGTGTATTGCGATATACAAACCCACGACAGTATGATTGCCTATACCAGCCAATTGCCCCACATCTTAGCTCTCTCCTATGTGAATACCATGGAGGATCGGCAAGTGCTCAACTATGCGGCAGGCAGTTTTCGGGATGTGTCTCGGGTTGCAAATATCAATGCCGCTATGTGGGCAGAGTTGTTTGTGCAAAATAAAGAGCATCTCGTTCTTGAAATACAGGCAATGGAGGACAACATGAGGCACTTGCGTACTCTCGTGGAGAGAGAGGATAAAGAGGCTTTAATGGAACATATGGCAGAGACATCGAAAAAATTGAGGTTGTGTAAATGAAAGAATTGTGTGTTCAATTGACAAGGCAAAGTCATTGCCCCATTTGTATTGGAAGCGGAGTGATCAATGAACTGCCAAAAGCTGTGGGCAAAACCCAATCTGCATTTATATTGACAGATTCCAATGTGGATCCTCTGTATTCCAACAGCATTACAAAGATTTTGCAGAACAATGGCA
Organism: uncultured Clostridia bacterium; assembly: GCA_964453645.1. Taxonomy (GTDB): domain Bacteria; phylum Bacillota; class Clostridia; order Christensenellales; family JAWKQI01; genus CAYVRJ01. Next base: position 308,694 of record CAYVRJ010000002.1, on the reverse strand, counting down.
TCGATGTGAGTAAATTCGTTTTTCCGGCAGGGGAACAGAGCAAACATCTAAAAACGGTGGAAGAGATTCTAACGGCAATGCATGAGACTAACTTGTCCCGCTCGGATGTGCTCATCGCACTGGGCGGTGGCGTTGTGGGTGATATTGGGGGATTTTGCGGTGCAATTTATAAACGGGGTATTCGAGTTGTTCAAATTCCAACCACCCTACTGGCTCAGGTGGACTCTTCGGTGGGCGGAAAGACGGGGGTTGATTTTTTCGGTAACAAAAACTCTGTAGGCCTCATTTCCCAGCCCCACTGGGTGCTCATAGACACGGATACACTCAAGACACTACCCAAGGATGAAATACTCAACGGATTGGCGGAAATGATTAAATACGCTTGCATAGAGAGTGAAAGTATGTTCGATTCCCTATTACATGCAAAGGATTACATCTCCCACATCGGCGAGTGCATTGAAATCAAGGCGAGAATCGTTATGAACGACGAGCAGGATGTGGGTGAGCGAATGAAGCTGAATTTTGGTCACACCTTGGGTCATGCCATCGAATCGGATTCAAACTATCAAATACCCCACGGCAAGGCGGTGGCCATGGGCATGAGCCTGATTGCAAAATATGGGGAAGAGAGAGGGTTTACAAAACCGGGTACCCATCAAAAGCTTGTAACGCTGTTAAAACAATGGGGATTGCCGTTTGAATACGGGGGAGACCTTGAACGCGCTAAACACTTATCACTTCAAGACAAAAAGGTATTAGACGGGGGCATCAATATTATTTTATTAAAAGAAATTGGATGCGCAGAAATTAAAAAGTTAACGAGGCAAGAATGGATATCGTCTTAAAACAGTCTAAGCTTGTGGGGCAGATGACTCCTCCTGCCTTTAAGAGCATTGCCATTCGCAATATTATTGCTTCTGCCCTGTGTCAAAATTGTACGGTTGAGGACATATATCCCTCGAAGGATATCCAAGCAGGGTTGAGTTTTTATAATTATGTTCGGAATGGGGAGGAATTTTGTGCGGAAGAATCTGCAACTGTGTTTCGCATTTGTTTTCCCATTGTTGCTGCACTGGGCGGAGGTCGCATTCTTGCAAAACCTGGTTTGTTAAACCGTCCCCACGAGGAATTCAAAAAGATGGGTATACAGTACACCATCGATGACAAAGGGGTAACGGTTGAAGGGCAGCTTGTGAGCGGTGAATTTAAGATGTCGGGAGACATTAGCTCACAGTTTATTTCGGGACTGCTGTTTGCTTTGCCATTGGTTCCAGGGGACAGCACAATTGTTTTGACAACGCCGTTGTTTTCCAAAGAGTACGTTGATATGACGATTGCAGTGCTCAATAGCTTTGGCATAGTGATCGATAAAACGGATGATGGTTTCTATATGAAGGGTTCCCAAAAATACGTTGGGGTGAATGTGCAGAACCCAGCCGATATCTCCCTTGGGGGGTACTTTTTAGCCATGGGTGTTTTAACAGGGGAAGTGACAGCTAATAAAGTGGACATTCGGTCTATTCAGCCCGACAAAGCAATATTTAAAATGTTGCAAAATATGAAGGCAGATGTTAAAATAGACGAAACTTTTGCAACGGCAAAGCAGAGTAAGTTATATGCCATCGATGCTGACGTTTCGGACTGCCCGGACACGGCTCCCCTCATTGCAGCCCTCATGGCCTGTGCGGAGGGCACTTCCCGCATTTATGGGATCCAGCGGCTGAAATACAAAGAATCCAACCGAACCCAAGCGATTGTCGATGGAATCAATGCGCTGGGCGGGTGTGCAACCCTGGAGGGGGATCACATTCAAATTGTTGGAAAAAAGTTGTGTTATGGGGAAATCGACAGCAAAAATGATCACAGAATTGTGATGATGGCAGCAGTGATGGGTTGTACTTGTGGTGTAACCATTCGCAATGCCTTGGCTGTTGAAAAATCCTATCCCGATTTTTTCAAAGTATTTGCTTCTTTAGGCGGTGTGTATGAGTGTGTTTAACGGCAATATAAGCGTGTCCCTGTTTGGCGAATCCCACGGCAAGGGAATTGGTCTGGTTTTAACCAACTTTCACCCGGGTATGAAGCTGGACGACGCTTTCCTGCACTCCATGCTGCTGAGAAGAAAGGCAAGCGGAAAACTTACAACCCCTCGAATCGAAGCCGACGAATATACTTATATATCCGGTGTTCACAACGGTGTGACTACCGGGTTTCCCATTTGTGCAGTCTTTGAAAATACAAACGTAAAATCAACGGATTACGACAGACACAGAAACATACCAAGGCCTTCCCATGCGGATTACACAGCAATGTTAAAATACAAGGGATTTGCAGATATGCGAGGGGGAGGGCACTTTTCGGGCAGACTGACGTTGCCCCTCACCTTTGCTGGAGCCTTGTGCGCACAGGCGCTCCTTGAAAAAGGCATCGAAGTGAAGGCTGAAATCACCCATGTGGGTGGCGTTCGGGTGCACAGCACTGATGAAATCGAAGCCATTGTGTTGGCAGCCCGGGAAGAAAAGGATAGTGTGGGGGGGACCGTGCGCATTTGCGCTAAAAATGTGCCCCACTCCTTGGGTGCACCCCTGTTTGGCAGTGCTAAAAGTTTAATATCCAGAATATTATTTGCCATTCCCGGAGTGATGGGTGTTTCCTTTGGTGCAGGGTTTGATATTGCGACCATGCGGGGAAGCCTTGCCAACGACGGACTATACGTTGAACATGGAGAGATTAAGCACCATTCAAACCATGCAGGGGGGATTGACGGGGGCATCACCAACGGCAACGAGATTGTCTGTGATGTAGCCTTTCGACCCACACCTTCTATTGCAAAAAAGCAAGAGAGTGTGAATCTGCAAACAATTCAAAATGAGGAACTGGAGATTGTTGGCCGTCACGACGGTTGCATAGCACTGCGGGGATGCGTGGTGTGTGAAGCGTGCGTGGCTATGGCCATCTATGACATGATGCGGGATCAATTTTAACGAAACCAAACAAGTGGAGAAAATTGATGAAATTAGCACTATTGGGGAACAAACTCTCTCATTCTAAGTCACCGTTGATTCACCAAATCATTTTAAAACATTCTGGAATTCATGGAACCTATGATCTGCTCCCCTTGGATGAACGCCAAGCAGAATCCTTTTTTACATCGGGTGAATACAAAAAATACGATGGTTTTAATATTACCATCCCTTACAAAGGGTTGCCCCTAAAGTATTTAAATGTGTCCAATACCGTTTTAGAGATTGGGGCTGCCAACACAGTATGTGCAAACAGTGGCATGGCGTATAACACGGATTATCTCGGTTTTTTAAAAACATTCTATGAGTTGGGTGTGAACATTCAAGGGAAAAAAGCCTATATTATTGGCACCGGCGGTGCGGCGAAGGCCTGTGCCTATGCTTTTTTACAAAAGGAAACAGAGGTTTCGTATATATCCCGGAGTCTACCTTTTGATGAAGAGATGACGGGGGATATATTGGTAAACGCAACGCCTGTTGGCATGTATCCCAATGAGGAAGCATGTCCAATTTCTGACACATACATAAAAAGATTTGACGTGTGTTTAGATTTAATATACAATCCTTATGAAACGATCTTTTTAAAAAAGGCAAAGGAATTGGGAAAAACCGTGGACAACGGCCTGACGATGCTGATTTATCAAGCCATATACGCTCATGAATTATGGCAGGGGCAAAGCTTGGATCACATTGCCAAAACCATTGCCGACGAAGTAAGGAAAGAAATTTATGCATAAAGGTTGCATTGTGCTCATAGGTATGAGCGGGTGCGGCAAGTCTACTTTGGGAAAAATGCTGGCACAAAAGCGAAATTGTGTTTTTATCGATACCGATGAACTGATCGTAAAGAAGTACGGACCAATTGAAGAACTATTTCAGTTGGGGGAAGATCATTTTAGAAAATGTGAAACGGAGATTATTACTTCGCTCAATTTAACAAAAGAAGCTGTTGTATCTACCGGTGGAGGGGTTGTCACTGTTGAAAAAAACATGGAACACCTTCTCAAAGGATTTGTTGTCTACTTGAAGCGTGCTATTCAAAAAATCACAGATACGGATGGACGGCCTATGCTGAAAACAAATAGTTTGGAAGAACTGTTTGAAAGGCGAAAAAAGTTATACGAAGGGTATGCCCACTTGGTTTTTTTAAACGACTTCGATGATATACATACAGCAGCGGAGAATTTATATGAGGTGATCTATGAAACTTCTCATCATTAACGGTGCAAACTTGAACATGCTGGGCGTTCGGGAAGTAAACAAGTATGGCAACAGGACGCTCAACGATTTAATCGAGTTGTGCAAGATCCATGCGCAAGCGAGAAAAGTGGACGTTGAGTTTTTTAACAGCAACATTGAGGGAGAGATTATTGATGCCATTCACAGGGCATACAACAACTGTGACGGAATTATTATCAACCCCGGTGGGTACACGCACACCAGCGTTGCCATTTTAGATGCTCTGTTGGCGGTGAGAATTCCCACCATTGAGGTACACCTCACCAACATTTTTGCAAGGGAAGAATTGAGACACGAATCTATTACAGCGAGAGGGTGTATAGGCGTTATTGCGGGACTGAACTTTACGGGCTATACGATGGCAATAGATGCTTTAGCTGAAATGATATGAATAAGGGCAGACTGTCTAAGGTCACCAAGGCGATCAAGTATCGAACGTTAAAGACATCCCGTAGACTGATTCACGTTTATGCAAGAGTTCGCCGCAAGCGAAGGAAAATTGAGCAAACTGCAAAATTTTCTAGCTATACCTGTGAAAAGTGTGGAAGTGAGGTCACGTCCCTCCAGTTTGCACAGGGGTATGGGGTTTGCTTGTCGTGTGGGCAGTACTTGCGGTTAAAACCTCGGGACAGAATAGCCCTCATTGTGGATACGGGCAGTTTTAGGGAACTGCTGGGGGGAATGAAGAGCAAAAACTTGTTAGAATTCCCCGATTACGATGACAAACTGGAAAAGGCAGTGAAGCAAACGGGCAACAACGAAGCCTTAGTCATGGGCACAGCAAAGGTTAATGCCCAGAAGTGTTGCATCGCCGTAATGGACTCCCATTTCATCATGGGTTCTATGGGCAGCGTGGTGGGCGAAAAGTTGGTTTTGTTGTTTGAGTACGCAATGGGGTATTCTCTGCCCGTAATCGTCTTTTGTGCATCGGGGGGGGCTAGAATGCAGGAGGGTATTATCTCTCTCATGCAGATGGCCAGAGTTAGCTTTGCAGTTTCCAAACACTCGCGACACGGACTATTGTACATCAGTGTGCTCACCCATCCCACCACCGGGGGGGTATCCGCCTCCTTTGCAATGCAGGGGGACATTATTTTGGCGGAACCTAAGGCCACCATCGGTTTTGCGGGAAAAAGAGTGATCGAGGGAACCATCAACCAAACGTTACCCGAAAGTTTTCAAACGGCAGAGTTCTGTCGGGAATACGGACATATTGATGCAATTGTGGAGCGAAAAAAGCTGAGGGAAATACTTTCCGATCTCTTATTCGTCCACTCCAAGAAGGATAAACGAACGTTTCGCTTGGGGGTATCACAATGAATGCGGTAAGTGCATGGGAACAGGTAAAATTAGCCCGGGACAACGCCCGTCCTGTGGCCACGGACTATATCTCAACGCTGTTCGATGGGTTTATCGAACTGCACGGAGATAGAAGGACGGGAGATGACAGAGCCATTATTGGCGGAATTGCCATGCTCTACGACATGCCCGTCACAGTCATTGCCCAACAAAAGGGCAGGGATACCGAAGAGCGGGGGTGGAGGAACTTTGGCATGTGCCACCCCGAGGGTTATCGCAAAGCCCTTCGGCTGATTTTGCAGGCCGAAAAGTTTATGCGTCCGGTGGTGTGTATTGTGGATACGCCGGGAGCCTTTTGCGGGGTGCTGGCGGAACAGCACTGCCAATCGGGAGCCATTGCGGATAATTTATTAAAACTGCCCCAAGTAAAAGTGCCCATCGTTTCGCTGGTGATCGGCGAAGGGGGCAGCGGAGGTGCACTGGCGCTCTCCATATGCGACAAGCTCTATATGATGCAAAATTCAGTGTTTTCCATCATATCTCCCGAGGGTGCGGCATCCATCCTCTTTAAGGATGCCAAGAAAGCCGAATATGCAGCCCAGTGTTTAAAATTAACTGCACAGGACTTATATGGACTTAATATCGTGGACGAAATTATTGCCGAACCTCAGGGGTTTAGCCGCAAGAATATGCAAAGCGTGTGTTCTGTGCTCAAACGTAAATTTTATGTGAGTCTAACGCTTTTGTCAAAGCTATCGGAAAGAAAGCTGTTGGCCAAACGTGAAGATAAGTATTACTCCATCGGAAGACAGGAGTTTACTGAATAAAATGAAAGGAAACGGCGTTATGCCGTACAACATCATGGAAGAAAAAGTATTAAACCTATTGGCGGAAAGTTTGGATAAGGAAGTTGAAGAGCTTTCGAGAGACAAGAGCTTTATCGATGATTTAGGCGTGGATTCCCTCGAAATGATGGAACTCACCGTTGAACTTGAAAATGAGTTTGATATTTCCATTCCCAATGAAGAATTGCTCAACATAAAAACTGTGGGCGATCTTCTGGATTTTATCGGTGAGGCCAAATGAGGAGAGTCGTCATAACGGGTATGGGCACTGTTTGTCCTGTGGGCAGCAGTGTGGTTTCTGCTTGGGAAAATATTTGCAACGGTGTCAGTGGGATCAATTATCCCACTCGGTTCAACGCTCAGGAGTTGGGCGTATATGCTTGCGCCGAGTGCGAAGAATTCGATACCGAAGCCTATTTAAACAAGCGGGAAGCAAAGCGCCTGGACAGATACGGCATTTTTAATATTATCGCAGCGACACAGGCGGTGGACGATGCTAAGCTTTTAGACAGTGGTTACAACCCAAACAGCATTGCCGTTGTTTCGGGGGTGGGTATCGGCGGTATTTCCACCATCATTTCCGAACACGAGCAGTCCATAAACAAGGGTTTGAGATCCGTATCTCCCTATTTTGTTCCCAAATCCATCATGAATTTGGCAGCAGGTATGATCTCCATTAAATACGGCTTTTATGGCCCTTCTTATGCCATCACCACGGCGTGTTCCTCGGGAGCAGATGCAATTGGCAACGCATACACCCTCATTAAAAACGGCAGGGCATTGGCGGCTGTTGCTGGAGGAGCGGAAGCCGCACTGGAACCCCTGTCTATTGCAGGTTTTGCAAAGATTCAGGCGCTGTCAGTGAACCCTGATCACAAGACCGCTTGCCGTCCCTTTGATCGGGATCGAGACGGATTTGTCATGGGGGAAGGTGCAGCGTATATCGTTTTGGAGGACATGGAGAGCGCCATCGCCCGGGGTGCAAAGATATATTGTGAAATTGCCGGATACGGGCAGACCTGCGACGCATACCACATCACATCTCCCCACCCCGAGTGCAGAGGATCGGTGGATGCCATGGGTCTTGCTATCGGTGAGGCGGGGATTATGAGCACCGAAGTGGATTATATCAACGCTCACGGCACATCAACACCTCTCAACGATGTTAACGAGACCAACGCCATTAAAAAACTGTTTAAAGACCATGCGGAGCATCTGTTGGTGAGCAGTACAAAATCCATGACAGGTCATCTCATGGGCGCTGCCGGTGCACTGGAAGCGATTATTACAGCCAAAGCAGTTTGCGACGACTACGCACCACCCACTATTGCAACCAAGAACCTCGACCCGGAATGTACCTTAGATTACGTTTTGGAGAAGGGGCGTCAGAAAAAGATTCGAGCTGCCATGAGCAATTCATTTGGTTTTGGCGGACAAAATGCGGCATTATTATTTAAAAAATTATAATTTATAAAGTAAAGAATTGAATGGGTGAGAGACGATGATATGGAATAGAGAAGCTGAAACCATGCCCCTGCAAGAGGTTCGGGCACTTCAGCTAAAAAAGTTACAAACGACGGTTGCATACTGTTATGAAAACGTTGGGCACTACAAAAAGAAGTTTGACGAGATTGGTTTAAAGCCGTCCCACATCAAGACATTAAAGGATTTGGCATTGGTACCCTTTACGGTTAAAGATGATTTGAGGGAAAATTACCCATTCAATTTCTTTGCACGCCCCATGAAAGACGTGGTGCGCGTACACGCAAGTTCGGGTACCACGGGAAAACCAACAGTTGTTGGATACACCAAAAACGATATTGAAATGTGGGCAGAGTGTTGTGCCCGCATGATTTGCGCTGCCGGGGTGGATAGTGGTGATATCGCACAGATATCCTTTGGCTACTCGCTGTTCACCGGGGCGTTTGGCCTGCACTACGGCATGGAGCGAATCGGGGCAACGGTCATCCCCATTTCTTCGGGAAACACCGAGAGACAATTAAACATAATGCAGGACTTTTCTACCACTGCCCTGGTATGCACCCCTTCATACGCCATGTATATGGCTGAAACAGCCGAAAAAATGGGACTAGATCCCAAAAAACTCCCGTTAAAATTCGGCCTGTTTGGGGGAGAAGGCTCCACAGATGAAATGAGAAGGCTCATTGAGCAAAAGTTTGATATACAGGCAACCGAGAACTATGGGTTGTCCGAAGTGATTGGCCCTGGATTCTCGGGGGAATGTTTGGAAAAACAGGGTATGCACATTGCATCCGATCACTTTATTTCCGAAATTATCGATCCCGATACGGGAGAAGTATTACCCGAGGGTGAAGTGGGGGAGATGGTCATAACATCTCTATCAAAAGAGGCCATGCCCGTGCTGCGCTATCGCACAAAAGACATTACATCTCTCATTGTTGCGCCGTGCAAGTGCGGCAGAACGTCCGAGCGGATGACAAAAATACAGGGCAGAACCGACGATATGTTAATCATTCGGGGAGTGAATGTATTCCCCACACAAATAGAAGGTGTACTGCTGTCCCAGCAGGGCATTGGGCCCAACTATGAAATTATTGTAACCAGAGAAAATTATTTGGATCGGATAGAGGTGAAAGTGGAACTCATCGATGAAAAGGTGTTAAACCGCTATGCCGATCTGACAAACCTACAAAAGCGCATTGCCAAAGACTTACACACAGTCTTGGCTATTGATGCGAAAATCACGCTGGTTGCGCCCGAAACTTTAAAACGGTTTGAGGGCAAGGCAAAGCGTGTGACTGATCTTAGGAAAGACTGAAATGAAGGGGAAATTCATGAAAAAACTAATGTTGGGCAACGAAGCGATTGCCCGGGGAGCATTTGAGGCGGGAGCAGTGCTGGGCACGGCATATCCGGGAACACCCTCTACCGAAATAACAGAGTATTTATCTAAATATGAAGAAGTAAAGACCCAGTGGTCCACCAACGAAAAGGTGGCGCTGGAAGTTGCGTATGGCGGAAGTCTGGCGGGGGGCAGAGCCCTTTGCTGCATGAAACACGTTGGATTAAACGTTGCAGCAGACCCGCTGTTCACCGCTGCATACACGGGGGTGAACGGAGGGCTGGTGATCGTCGTTGCGGACGACCCGGGAATGCACTCATCTCAAAACGAGCAAGACTCCAGATTTTATGCGAGAAGTGCCCATGTGCCCATGCTGGAACCGGCAGATAGCCAAGAGGCAAAGGAGTTTACCAAACTTGCATTTGAACTGTCCGAAAAGTTCGATACTCCGGTACTGTTGCGCACCCAGACCAGAGTCTCTCATTCCCAAAGTATTGTGGAGACAGCCGATCGACAGGAGATAACGTTAAAGCCATATGAGAAGAATATGGGTAAATACGTGATGATGCCAGCTATGGCTATTAAACGGCATATTGAAGTTGAGAAGAGAATGGACGAACTCAATCAATACGCAAAAACCCTAGACATCAATACAATTGAATATGCGGACAAATCCATTGGAGTTGTGTGTGCCGGAACGGTTTATAATTATGTAAAGGAAGCGTTGCCCAATGCATCGGTGTTAAAACTGGGCATGGTGTATCCCATTCCAAAAGAGATGTTTGCGGAATTCGCAAAAAATGTAGATACGTTGTACATTTGTGAAGAATTGGAACCCTTCTTTGAAAATCAAATCAAAGCCATGGGTATTCAAGTCATTGGCAAAGAGATATTTAGTTTGCAGGGCGAATACTCTGTGAATAAGATTAAAAAAGCCATTCTGGGTGAAACTGTAAGCAGTATACAGCCCCTGGACTTACCCAACCGTCCGCCGGTGATGTGTCCCGGATGCCCCCACAGGGGATTGTATTATGTTACAAACAAGTTGAAACTGACGGCAATGGGGGATATCGGCTGTTACACGCTGGGCGCACTGCCTCCCTTGTCGGGAATTGATGCGTGCCTGTGTATGGGTGCATCGGTGGGTATGGCTCTTGGCATGGAGCGTGTGCTGGGTAAAGAGAAAAAAGTGGTGGGTGTGATTGGGGATTCAACTTTCCTGCACTCGGGTATCACTGGGCTGATTGATTTGGTATATAACGGCCAATACGGCACACTTCTAATTTTAGACAATTCTACAACGGGTATGACAGGGCATCAGCATCACGCCGGAACGGGTAAAAACGCAAAGGGTGAACCCACCAATGCCATTAAACTAGAAGAGATTTGCCACGCCTGCGGAGTAAAACACGTTGAAGTGGTGGATCCCTTTGATCTCAAAAAGTTAGAGAAGGTTTTAAAGGCAGAGACGGAAAGGGAAGCTGTTTCAGTGGTGATCGTTAGGCGCCCCTGTGTGTTGCTGGAAAAGCAGACGGCTAAGCCTTATAAAATCAACGACAAGTGCAAGAAGTGTAAGGTTTGTATTAAACTCGGGTGCCCGGCTATCAGCGTTTCTGGCGATTGCGTTGCCATTGATGGTTCTGTGTGCAACGGGTGTGGGTTATGCGAAAAAGTTTGTGCATTCGGTGCCATTGAGGGGGAATAGACATGACGAAAAATATATTAATTATTGGCGTGGGTGGACAAGGAACACTGCTGGCCTCTCGTGTGCTGGGTAACGTGGCACTGTCTTTGGGTTACGACGTGAAGTTATCTGAGGTGCACGGCATGGCACAGCGGGGGGGAAGTGTTGTGACGCATGTGAGATACGGTGAGAAAGTTTTTTCTCCCATTATTGATCTGGGTTGTGCAGATATTATTGTTGCATTTGAGGAGCTGGAAGCGCTGCGGGCACTGCCCTATCTGAAAGAGGGTGGGAAGTTGTTTGTGAATGCGCGCAAGATTATGCCCTTACCCGTGCTCACCGGTGCGGCAGCATATCCGGAGCAGATTCAAGAAACAATACACACCCATTCAAAAGATGCTGTGTTTGTGGATGCCCTGCAACTGGCAAACGAAGCGGGTAATGCAAAGGCGTTAAACACTGTGTTGCTTGGGGTTATGGCCAAAGCTACGGGGATCGATAAACAACACTTTGAAAGTGCGTTGCAGTCTACTATTCCCGAAAAGTTGCTAGACGTTAACTTAAAGGCATTTAATAGGGGATACAACTTTTAAATGTGTTTTGCTGTCATCGATCTCAATGCCCTTGTGCACAATATAAAATACATCAGAGAACGAAACCCCAATAAGAAAATTTGTGGGGTGGTGAAGGCCAACGGGTACGGCCATGGAAGTGTTCGGGTGGCGCAGGCTGCCTTGAATGCCGGTGTGGATTACTTGAGTGTTGCTCGGCCCAGTGAAGGTGCTGAGCTGCGCTGTGCTGGCGTTCATGCGCCCATACTGGTTATGGGCGGAGTTACCCCTAGGGATGTGAAGGTTTGTTTGGAGCACAACCTTGAGTTTTGTGTTCAAAGCATTCATGTTTTAAGGGCGCTGGCAGAGGAAAATGTAAAGGCCAAAATACACATTAAAATAGACAGTGGCATGGGCAGGATTGGCGTATGCAGCACAGATGAATTTATGGCCATGCTGGATATCTTGAAAAACAACCCACAGATTCAGTTTGTGGGTTTGTTCACGCATTTCGCATCGGCAGACTGTGACAAAGACTATACAATGTTACAAATTAAAAATTTTAAAGAATATGTTACACTATCCAAGGACTTTCAACCAATGGTGCACTGTGCAAACAGTGCGGCATCTATGGAAGGTGCTTTTGGGGACATGCTGCGGCTGGGAATTGCCATGTACGGCCTTTCGCCAAGTAACATAAAGGATCCTGCACTCAAGCCTGTAATGAGTTTGCGGGCAAACATCGTGCAGATTAAAAAAATTGTGGCAGGGCAGAGCGTGAGTTATGGCAGAACGTTTGTTGCTAAGCGGGATACTTTGGTGGCCTCTGTGCCCATGGGTTATGGAGACGGTTATTTTCGTATCTTGAGCAATTGTGCAGAAATGCTGGTGAGGGGAAGGCGTGCGAATATTATCGGCAGGGTGTGCATGGATCAAATCATGTTGGATGTCACCCATATTCCCGATGTAACACTGTTCGACGAAGTAGTTGCACTGGGAAGCCAAGGGCAGGAAGAGATTTCCGCCGAAGAGCTTGCAAAAAGGGCCAGTACTATAAACTACGAAATTGTCACTGCCATTAAACCCAGAGTGGAGCGGATATACGTTGAAGGCAACGCTTAGGAAGGAAATTAAAAACAAGAGAATCCAGCTCCCCAAAGAGTATGTATTAGATAGATCCAAGTACATTTGCGATCATATTGTATTATCAGAAATTTTTAACGCCTCAAAAAATATTATGTGTTATTGTGCCGCACACAACGAGGCAGATTTATCTCATATCCTTGAAACAACTTCAAAAAACATTTTGTTGCCCAAAGTAAAAAATAAAAATATTGTATCTGTGTTGTATACAGGTTCCTTAATTATCGGCAAGTATGGAATTTTAGAACCCACAGGAGATGTTGAAATGACCCCCGATTTGGTTTTGGTACCCGCCATCGCCATTGATCAAACCTTTCATCGACTGGGTTACGGGGGTGGTTACTACGACAGGTTTCTTGCCAAGCATCCGCATGCCTATAAACTGGGTGTGTGCCTGGAAGAATTTTTCGTAGAAACTGTGTATCCGCAAAAACACGACGTATCCCTCGATGCCGTTGCAACTGACAAAAAAATTCATTATGCAAAATAGAAACCTTGTGTTAAAATCATACGTATGAGAGTGATTAGCGGAAGCGCACGAGGGACAAAACTGTTATCTCCTGCAAATGAAGATATTCGGCCCACATCGGACAAAGTAAAGGAAGCTGTATTTGGTGCACTTCAATTTCAATTGGTGGACAAACAGGTGTTGGATTTATTTGCGGGAAGTGGAGCACTGGGTATTGAGGCGTTGAGCAGGGGTGCCAAGGGGTGCACATTTATTGATAAGAGCAGGTCATCCATTCGTCTGATTGAGCAAAACGTGGGCAAAGCAAATGTAGCTCAAAAATCTGAGATCCGCTGTGCAGACGCCCTTCAATTTATGAATCAAACGCAATCTGTATTTGATATTATTTTTATTGATCCACCCTATCATGCGGGTATTTACAACGAAACTTTAAACAAACTGAATGAAAAACAAATTTTATCCAAAGAGGGTATGATCGTGTGCGAGAGCAGTGAGCCCTTAAATTATGAACCTTTTGAAGCCTATAAAATAAAAAAATACGGCAATACAATTGTTGCATTTTTGAGGTATTGTGTATGAGATGTGCTGTATATCCAGGCAGTTTTGATCCAATCACGTTGGGTCACCTAGATATTATTGAACGAATATCCCACTTGTTTGACAAAGTGTACGTAGCTATGTTAATCAACAAAAATAAAAATTATTCTGTTCTGGCAGAAAAGCGATTAGAAATGATTCAAATTGCAACAGAACCCTTTGAAAACGTGGTGTGCGAGTTGTACAGCGGTCTGTTGGCCGAATATGTCCAAGAAAAGAACGTCCACTGCATCGTCCGGGGCCTTCGCTCGTCCATAGATTTTGATAATGAACTCAATTACGAGCGTATCAATCACGAGCTGTGCGGAAGGGACACCCTGTACTTGCCGGCACGGAGAGAATACACACACATTTCTTCCAGTGCGGTGCGGGAGTTAATTGCATTTCATGGGGATATATCCAAGCTGGTACCTCAATGCTTGATAGAACAGATCACTGCATGGTATGGGGGGGAGAGATGAAAACGTTAGAACTCATCGAAGAATTAATTGACGAATTAGAAAATAGTCCGAAAGTTGCCTTTTCTAAAAGGCGTTCAGTGGACTACGAAATTATAATGGAAATTATTGAGGATATAAAAAGCTCTTTGCCCGATGATGTAAATCATGCCAAGCGCATTTTGGATGAAAAGAGCAAGGTGCTTTTGGGGGCAAAGGAAGAGGCTGACCTCATCGTTTCCAGTGCATCTGCCAAACTGAGCGAACAAATCGAAGAAAACGAGATTACCCAAGCTGCCTATGTGCGAGCAGCAGAGATAACCGATGCGGCTAAAAGAAATGCAAGGGAAATCAGAGAAGGCGTATTGGAATATGCAGATGAAATTCTTCATAAGCTTGAGAGAAGCTTCAAATTGCAGTTGAGAATTTTAAAAGAGAACAGGCTGGAACTAAAACCTTCTGCGAGCCTTGGTGGAAAAGAAGGCCCTTCTGGCAAGAATGTAGATGAGAATGGTGCAGATAAGGGTGAGACAAATCAGCAGGGGTGAGTTGGAAAGCTCTAAGGGTACCGACACAGAATAAAAGACGGCCTGCGTTTTTGCTTGATCTACCAGCAGTTTAATCATAGCCACGCTGAGTGTGCACTGTATAATTTTTGATAACAGCAAAAATTTAGTGCCAATGTTCGCACTGGTGAGTACAGACCGAACCTGAGAGATGATGGAGAAACCCGAAAACCCGATGATGAGTGTCATACCCACCAACTTGGTGTATAGATCGGCGTTCATGCTGGCCAGTTCCACACAACCTGCGGTCATTTCAAAAGCGCCTGTCACCAGTGCCGGTGCGGCCGATGGATCGATGTTGAGCAGGGCGCACAGGGGCTGAATGGGCAGGGAAAACAGCTTTAATAAACCCAAATGGCTGAGTATGGCGGTGAGCACACTAAACACGATGATGATTCCGCCGATGAGAAAAAGGGTTTTAACAGACGACAGTACACTTTCTTCAATTGCACGTGCGATATTGAGTTGATGAATTTCTATTTTAAAAGCATCTACAGCGGTTTTCAATTCGTGTTTGTGTTTGGAACGGGATTTAAACACGAACCGCAGTACGATTCCGCACAACAGTGCACCCGATGTATGGGCGATGAAGAGGGGTAAACCGTATTCGGGCCGCATGAGCAGGGTTGCCGCTATCGTTCCAAAGATAAACATGGGCCCTGCCATCACAGTAAAACACGAGATGTGTTCGGCTTCTCTCTCGGTGATCAATTTTTCGCTGAGCAGTCCTGCCGTTACTTTTGCACCCGTTGGGCAGCCGGATATAACCGCAGACAGATAGGCATACATGCTATATCCGTTGAGTCCAAACAACAGCTTTCCCAGGGGGGAGAGCAGGGCTGCAATCACCCGCACTAGGCCGCTCTTTTGCAGCAGCGCAACGCCCACAAAAAAAGGAAACATGGTGGGTACAATCACTGTCGCAAAGGTGCTAAGACCGCTGTGGGCAGCGGCCAGCGAAATGGTTGGATATACCACTGTTAAGATCAATACTATAAATGTTATAATTACAAACGAAATATTTTTAACGTATATCATAATATCAAATATTATGTGGAGTTTTAGAGAATTATGAGTGAATGCAGAGTGGGGAAAGTTGGTCTTGCCTTGGGTGCTGGCGCTGCCAGAGGGCTTGCACACATTGGAGTGATTCAGGCATTGCAGGAGCACCACATACCAATCGATCTGATTAGCGGATGTTCTATGGGAGCTGTAATTGGAGCACTGTATGTCACTGGCTCCAATTTAAACTTTTTTCAACGGCTCATTCCTGAAATGGAAATGTATAAATATATTGATTATAAAATATCCAAACACGGCATTGTGCGGGGAGAGCGGACAAAGGATCTGATTAAACTGCTCACCAAGAACAAGACGTTTGAGGAGACTTCCATACCTTTCACTTGCATTGCAATTGATTTGCAAAACGGACAAAAAATTGTTTTTAGCAGCGGATATATTTACGATGCAGTGCGGGCAAGCATTTCCATTCCCGGAATATTTGTGCCCTATGAGCACAACGGCAGGATGTATATCGACGGCGGTATGATCGAGCGCACGCCTGTGGATACCGTTCGCAAGATGGGTGCGGATTTTGTGATTGCCTGTGATGTGTCCTACAGAGGTGAGGAGATCACACGCCCCAAGAGCACAGTTTCAACCATCACCCAGGTGATCAACTTTATGGGTTGGGAGATTGCAAAACATCAAATTTTTGCGGCAGATGTGCTATTAATGCCCAATGTATACGATATCAATCCCTATTCCAACGTCGATTCAGACAAATGTATTGAAATTGGTTATAAAACCACCATTGCTGCAATTCCCGAAATAAAAGAAAAAATATTCAGGTAAAAGAAACTTTTTTGTAGAAATTTATAAAAAAATAGTGCAAAACATTTTTGATTGTGATAAAATTAACATTGTGTGTGCGAGTACTCGTTTTCACATCATTTGAATGCTATAAATTTATCAGGAGGGATACAAATGTCCATTTTAAGCAGTGAAGCGCATAAGGCGCAGGAGCTCAAGGATTATATTGCAACAATAAAGTCCTCGCCAGGTCCCCTTATGCCAGTCATGCAAAAAGCACAGGAGATTTTCGGCTACTTGCCCATGGAAGTTCAGGATTTAATCGCAAATGAACTGGAAATCCCCATGAGCGAAGTCTACGGGGTGGCAACGTTTTATTCTCAATTTGCCATCGAACCAAAGGGAGAAAATATCATTGGAGTATGCATGGGTACTGCATGTTATGTGCGCAATGCTGAAAAAGTGCTCAACCGCTTCAGCGAACTGCTAGACGTGGAGGTTGGCAAGACAACTCCCGATAACAAGTTCACATTAGAAGCCACCAGATGCTTGGGCTGCTGTGGTTTAGCCCCCGTTATTATGGTTGGCGAACAAGTGTTTGGACGTTTGACTGGAGAAACAAAGGAAATCCAAGAGATTATTAATAAATTCTAAGGAACGCAACTATGCGCGATATATCATCTCACCTTTTGGATATTGCACAAAATTCCATTGTAGCCGGGGCACAAACCGTTAAGCTTCTGATCAATATAGATGAACGTGCAAATATGCTGACAATGGCCGTTGAAGACGACGGCTGCGGAATGAGCAGTGACATGCAAAAAAATGTGCTCAGCCCCTTTGTGACCAGCAGAACGAGCAGAAAGGTGGGGTTTGGGCTTCCCCTGTTAAAAGCAGGTGCGGAGGGAGCAGGTGGAACGTTTGTTCTACACTCCCAGTTGGGTGTGGGTACAAAGGTTGAGTCCACCTATCAGTTGGATCACATTGACAGACCCCCCATGGGGGAACTGAGTGAAACGTTGCACTCCCTCATTCAAATGAATCCCCACTTGGACTTTGAAATTCAAGTTGTTTTCAATGGGGAAACGTTTGCTTTTTTAACCAAGGAAGCTAGGGAGATCTTGGGGGAAGTGCCCTTGGACAACCCCGATGTATCGCTGTTTATCTTGAGCAATATAACCGAAAACATAAAAGAATTGTTTGGAGGAAAAATACTATGAAATCCCTTAGTGAATTAGCTGCCATTAGGGAAAAAGCAATTAAAAACGTGGATATCAGAACAAAAGAGGGCGGAACCAAGGTAGTGGTCGGCATGGCAACATGTGGTATTGCTGCGGGTGCACGCCCTGTTCTTACTAAATTCGTTGAAGAAGTCGCTTCCCACAACTTAAAGGACGTCACTGTTTCGCAAACGGGCTGTATCGGTATGTGCCGTTTAGAGCCAATCGTTGAAGTGTTTAAAGAGGGTCAGGAAAAGGTCACTTATGTGAAAGTAAACCCCGATATGGTGGCTAAAATCGTCACGAACCACATCGTAAACGGAAATCCTGTTGTGGAATATACCATCGGCAATGCGGATAAATAAATATTTATATAAAGAATGGAGATAATTTTATGCAAACCTATCGTTCACACGTAATGATTTGCGGCGGTACAGGCTGTACATCCTCCGGTTCACTCACTCTCATAGATCAGTTTGAGCAGGAAATTGCAAAGAGCAAACTGGAAAACGAAGTGAAAATTGTTCGGACAGGTTGTTTTGGTCTGTGCGAAGCAGGTCCTATTGTTATCATATATCCCGAGGGTTCCTTCTATAGCCGGGTGACGGCCGAAGACGTTTCTGAAATCGTTTCGGAACACCTATTAAAGGGCAGAATCGTTGCAAGACTGTTACATAAAGACGATGAAAACGATACCGATATTGAAAAATCTCTCAATAACATTGCGTTTTATAAAAAGCAAAAGCGTATTGCTCTGAAAAATTGCGGTGTTGTGGATCCCGAGGACATCGAAGAATATATCGCATTCGACGGATATAAGGCGTTGGGCCAAGTGCTCACCGAAATGAAACCCCAGGAAGTAATCGATTTAGTCTCCAAATCCGGCCTGCGGGGCAGAGGCGGCGGCGGATTCCCCACGGGCAGAAAGTGGCAGTTTTGTGCGGCCAACCAGTCCGATCAAAAATATGTCATTTGTAATGCAGACGAGGGTGACCCCGGTGCGTTTATGGATCGTTCCGTTTTGGAAGGGGATCCCCATGCGGTCATCGAAGCGATGGCTATTGCAGGTTATGCCATTGGTGCGGACATGGGTTATGTGTACATCCGGGCAGAGTACCCCATTGCTGTCAAACGGTTGAGCATTGCCATCTGCCAGGCCAGAGAATACGGCCTGTTGGGTGAAGATATTTTTGGCACAGGGTTTAATTTTGATATGGAAATTCGCTTGGGTGCCGGTGCATTCGTTTGCGGAGAAGAAACAGCCCTCATCGCTTCTATCGAAGGATTCAGAGGCGAACCAAGGCCAAAGCCCCCGTTCCCGGCCAACAAAGGCCTTTTTGGCAAACCCACCATCATTAACAACGTTGAAACATTTGCAAATATACCCCAAATCGTCTTAAACGGTGCTGAATGGTTCACTGCCATGGGTACAGAAAAGAGCCCTGGAACAAAAGTGTTTGCCTTGGGCGGCAAGATTATCAATACCGGTCTTGTTGAAATTCCCATGGGTACAACCCTGCGTGAAATTTTATTCGACATCGGCGGTGGTATTCCCAACGGCAAAAAGTTTAAGGCAGCACAGACGGGTGGCCCCTCTGGCGGATGTATTCCCTCTTCTCACTTAGATACACCCATCGATTACGACTCCCTTCTGCAAATCGGCTCCATGATGGGCTCGGGTGGACTGATCGTTATGGACGAAGACAACTGTATGGTGGACGTAGCGCGGTTCTTCCTGGACTTCACTGTGGATGAGTCCTGCGGAAAATGTCCTCCCTGCCGCATCGGAACCAGAAGAATGTTAGAGATACTGGAACGCATTGTTGAAGGCAAGGGCGAAGAAGGTGATATCGAAAAGCTGGAAGCGTTGGGTGAGAGCATTAAAGAAGGTGCCCTGTGCGGCCTTGGCAAAACTGCTCCAAATCCTGTGCTCTCCACCATTCGTTACTTTAGAGATGAATACGAGGCACACATCAAAGATAAGAAATGTCCCGCTGGTCACTGCCAGAAACTGCTGACATACAGCATTATTGCGGATAAATGTATTGGTTGCAGCGCTTGTTCCAGGGTTTGCCCAGTAAACGCAATCAGCGGCGAAGTGAAAAAACCTTTCACCATTGATCCTGCGAAGTGTATCAAATGTGGCGCTTGTGTGGATAAGTGTAAGTTTAAAGCAATCGAAAAGAAATAAGGAGATAAGAAAATGGTTAATTTAACTATAGACGGCAAAAGTTTGCAAGCTCCTGAAGGTACCACCGTCCTTTGGGCGGCAAAGATGGCGAATGTTAAAATACCCACCCTTTGCTATTTGTCGGGAATCAATGCCATCGGTGCATGCCGCGTATGTTTGGTGGAAGTAAAGGGGATGCCCGCACTGCAAGCTGCATGCGTACTGCCCGTTGCTGAAGGTATGGAAGTGATCACCAATTCCAAAAAGGTGCTGGATACGAGAAAAACGAATCTGGAACTGATTCTTTCCAACCACGACAGAAACTGCTTGACTTGCGTTCGCAACAAGAATTGCGAACTCCAAACTTTGGCAGAAGAACTGGGCGTAGAAGAAATTACATATCAGGGTGAAAACATCCACTACGAAAAGGATTTATCCTCCCATTCCATCGTACGTGACCCCAATAAATGTGTGCTCTGCCGCAGATGTGTTGCCGTTTGCAACAATGTACAAAAAATCGGTGCCATTGGTGCCACAAAGCGTGGTTTTAAAACCATTGTGGAGCCCGTGTTTAATAAGCAGCTTGCCGATGTACCCTGTGTCAACTGTGGACAGTGTATAACCGCTTGCCCCGTTGGCGCTCTCACTGAGAAGAGCGAAATAACAAGGGTTTGGGCTGCAATTGATAACCCCGATCTGCACGTGGTGGTGCAACCTGCACCTGCTGTGAGAGTGGGGCTGGGCGAAGAATTTGGTATGCCCATGGGTTCAAGGGTTACAGGCAAGTTAGCTGCTGCCCTTCGTGCACTTCGAGTTGACAAAGTTTTTGACGTTGACTTCGGCGCAGATCTCACCATTATGGAAGAGGGTACAGAGCTGATTGAAAGAATTCAGAACAAAGGTGTGCTTCCTATGATCACATCCTGCTCTCCCGGCTGGGTTAAATACTGTGAGCACTTCTTCCCCGAGTTTATTCCCAATTTGTCCAGCTGCAAGTCTCCCCACGAGATGATGGGCGCAATGATTAAGTCCTACTATGCGGAAAAGGCGGGAATCGATCCCAAGAATATTTTTGTGGTTTCCATTATGCCTTGCACAGCAAAAAAATATGAGTGCGCAAGAGAAGAGTTGGGTACAAAGAATTATCCTGATGTTGATGCCGTTTTAACCGTACGCGAACTTGCTAAAATGATCAAGCAGGCAAATATTGATTTTGCCAAACTTCCCGATGAAGATTTCGATCAGTTGATGGGCGAATCCACAGGTGCTGGCGTAATCTTTGGTGCCACAGGCGGCGTTATGGAAGCGGCAATCCGGACAGTAGCCGATGTGCTCACCGGCAAAGATATTCAAGAGATCGATTACGTTGCAGTGCGCGGGTTAGAGGGCGTTAAAGAAGCATCTGTTGCCATTGGCGATCTGAATGTAAAAGTTGCTGTTGCCCACGGAACGGGTAATGCAAAAGCGTTGCTGGAGCGTGTGAAGGCAGGGGAGGCAGACTATCACTTTATTGAAGTGATGGGATGCCCCGGCGGTTGCGTTACTGGCGGTGGTCAGCCCATCGTTTCTGCTCAAATGAGAATGAATATGAACCCCTCAGAGGTTCGGGCAAAAGGTCTGTACGATGAGGACGAAGCAAAACATAAGCGCAAGTCTCACGAAAACAAGGAGCTCATGAAGATGTACGATGACTACCTTGGTAAACCCGGTTCTCATAAGTCCCATGAATTACTCCACACACATTACGAACAAAAACCAAAGTATAAATAATCAGAAAACAAGAGATAGTCGGGAAACCGGCTATCTTTTGTCATAAAATTCTTTTATATTTATATGGATAAATACTTGCGATTACACTCAAAAAATAGTAAAATATCAGTAGTTATAGTTATTATACATCTTTGGAGGAGAGAATTTGAAAAAAATATCATTGCTTTTAGCAATCGTGCTTTTTTGCTCATACTTTTCAACGTTAACCGTTTCTGCATACGATGAGCTAAAAAATACGGATCCCGAAAAGTACTATATTCTGTTAGATTTAAATAATCAAATTTGTACTGTTTTTGAAAAAGACGATGCCGGATCATATACAAAAGTTGCACGGCGTTTTATTGTTACAACTGGTAGAACAAAACTAGACCCAGAGGATCCCGAAGACAAGGGCACGCCCACGCCAAGTGGCATATGGAAAATCGGGGGGAGAGAGCGGTTTGGTGAATTTGCAGAATTCAGGGGAACATTTGCCAGATATTGGGTTCAGATTGTGGGCAGCATCTTCTTTCATTCTATTATGTTTGACCGTGAAAACCCCAACACCTTGCAGAGCAGCGCATACAGAAGTTTGGGAAACAATATTTCTCACGGCTGTGTGAGATTGTATGTGGAAGATGCAAAATGGCTCTATTATAATGCAGCTCCAGGGACTACCATTAACGTGTCAGATAGGGAAAAGAGCAATCCAGAATTAAAGAAAAAGTTAAAGTATTCCATGCCTTTTAATGAATACAAAGCTTTGCAGGCAAATTATTATGATGAACCTGAGCTGCCAAATCCTAAGGCATGGGTTATTTTTAATAATGCTCAAATTCGATCGGGGATGGGCAGTACCGGAAAAACCATTATGAAACTGAATCTAAACGATGAAGTGGAAGTGCTGCAAATTGGTGACCCTTGGTGTAAAGTAACATTTGGTAAGAAGTGGGGGTATGTCTTGACATCCCAGATTACCTTCGATAAAAATGTCATGTCTTCAACGGACGGTGCTTACAACATGAAAGACACCAACTGGATGCATGAAAAACCGGATGCCAAATCTACCAGAGTTGTAAAAGTACCTCAACACACAACGGTAAAAGTGTTGGAAATGAAACCCGATTGGACAAAAGCCGAATATTGGGGTGAAGTGGGGTATATCCAAACCAAACAATTAGTAAAGGGTTGGGGGCTCATTCGATGAAAGAGGTTTTCATGAAGAAAGTTTACATCATTATTTCATTGTTGCTGATGGCTTTTGTTTTTGTTGCATGTGCAGCTCCAGTTGCCTTAGACGGAACACTAGAAACACCTGTGGCCCCAGAAACCACAGCGCAGCAGCCTGTAGCCACAGTTGCACCACCCAAACTCATTAAAGTGAGCGGACTTCAGGCTATTTCCGCACATTTGGAACAGCAGGCAGCAAGCGAAGGATTTTTAATCAGCGAAGAGGGTGATAAAGAAATTCAGTTTGATGTGCAGCCAATCAACCAATCAGCGTTTTATACTGAATTTATGGAAAGTGCAACCAAATATCCTGCACACGAATACCCCGTTCGGTTTATTGCAGTATTTGAAACGAAAGAGGGTTTGTATGGAGTATATCAAAGTTACGTAGAAAAAGGAATGGTTTTCCCTAAAGAAACTTTGTTTGTGTCAGATGGTGTTGCACCTGTGGATACCTTTTTAAAATTACTCAGCAAGTATCCTGCGGGTACCATTGATGCGGTGATTTGTGAAAGTGCAGAGCTGGGTAAGATTGTTTACGAATCGCTCAAGCAAGAGGATCGAAACGATATGGAAGTGTTTGTGTGCGACTACAGCGAAGATCTGTTTGCACTGCACCAAAATGATCCGAAATTGATGTCCATCGTCGTAGGCCCGGACAAAGAATATGCTGTGGAAGCTTTTAAAAGTGAACTGCAAAACATACAGAACAATACGGTAATTTCTCTGCCTTTGAAGATTTTAATAGTTGCCTAGGAGGAAGTGTTATGAGCGGTTATAATTTCATAAAGGACACTGCAAAACAAAGATTATTTGTTGCTGGCCAGGAAATTTCTTGCGTTAACAACCATGGCGTCCACGAGATGTATATCATTTTAAACGGTGAGGTTCAAATAATTGGTGGCCCAATCAGCCCTAGCATTCCGCCCAATGTAACCAATGGGGGATGCATAGGGGTTTACTCCATGTTTTGCGGCAGAGAAGTATATCGCTATCGCGCAAAGACGGATGTTTTTGCTTTTACTGTCACAGAGGAGAACTTTGAAACCATTGCCATTGAAGCTCCAAAACTTGCTTTTCAAATATTACAATCTACATTAAAAGATGCAATGGTGTTTTTAGGGGATACTGTCCAGTATGTGTTTGATCAAGAAACCCCGAGCAGTTCTAAAACGACACCCAGCGAAGATACAACCCAGAATGTGGAGAGAAGTACTTCGCATTTATTTGCAAGTGATGCAGAACAAGCAGATGAAGTGGGTGACCCTGTATTGGATGAGAGTCAAGATAAGGTGGAGTTAGAGGAAAGTGCTGGCTCGCAGCCGGATAATGTAATCGACGAAGTGTTAGACAATTCAGCGAATAGTGAGCAAGGGGAGCAGGAAGTAGAGTATTTAGTTAACGCCAAGCCCTCTTTAGTGATTAACGATATATCCATACTGTTTCCAAACGGCCATAAAAAATACCCCGATATTATTCAACCCGAGTATTCCAAGCTCACCTTTGAAGCAAATTTTACTTGTCCTCATTGTCAACACGCCTTTAAGGGCAGAAAAGTATTTGAATCGAAGTTGGTGGAGGCAAAACCGGCTAGGTATGACGGCCGCAAATATCATAAGGATTTTTCCTTAGAATGGTACAGCATTACGACTTGTCCGAAATGTTATTTTAGCACATTGACGTCATTGTTTGACCCATCCAAGCCTGTGTTCAAGGCAAAAACCCAAGATACGCTGCCCGCAGCAAAGGCAAGTATTCAACTGGATTTTGAGAATGAACGGGATATCAACTATGTCTTTGCCATTCATTATTTGGCGATTCTTTGTGCACAAGCTCAAACCAACACCAATTCTATTTTGTTTAGACTGTGGAGTGCTTTGAGTTACCTCTATGAAGATATTGGTGATAAGGCCATGCATCAATTTGCATGTCAGAATGCTGCCGATGCTGGACAGCAAATGTATACCACATCCAACTTAAATGCCGAACAGGAACAGAGTGTTTGCATGACAACTGCGGGAATGTTTTTTAACGTTGGAAATATCACAGAATCCCGCAAATGGATTTTTAGAGTGAAATCCAATCGCTTGGGAAAAAAGGTATTGGTAGATCGGGCAGATGATTTAATTGATATTATTAACGCAAAACTCGCTGAAGAAAAGTAATTTTTATAGTTTTACAAATGAGGGGTACGAATGAATAATACTGTTTATGCAAGTGACGTTGAACAAAAATATCTTATGTTTATAATAGAAAACCAAAGTTATGCAATGTGTATCACCGATGTCATCGAAATTGTGGGCATCAAACCCATCACAGAAATTCCCGAAAATCCTCAACATGCAAAAGGTGTCATCAATTTAAGGGATAAAGTGATTCCCGTCATCGATATGCACATGCGTTTTCACATACCTGAAATGCAATATGACAACAGAACCTGTATTGTAATTACAAGAATCAAAGGAAATGATATAGGCATTATAGTGGACGAAGTACATGAAGTGGTGGACATTTATCCATCACAGATTTCAGAACCTTCAAACTTACATGGTAATCCGGCAAGCCACTGTGTATTTGGGGTTGCCAAGGTGAACGACACTGTAACCTTCCTAATTGATTCTGAAAAAGTATTAAGTGATAATGATAGTGTTTTAAAAATGATTAAATAAGGTGCTTACGGCCGGGCAAAGAAATTATAAACAACTTTGTTTCGGCCCGTATTCTTGGCTCGATATAGGCATTTGTCTGCCCATTTCAGAAAATCTTTAATACTCAGTTCTGTATGATATTTTACCAAACCAAAGCTTGCCGTTGTCCGTGCAGGCACTTCTTTTGAATTCTCTTGGAATATTTTGCGAATGTTTTCAACGCAATCCAACACTTCCTCAGAGGGAATATCATAAAACAGCAACACAAACTCTTCGCCGCCCACCCGAGCCAGCATGGTTCGGGTATCCACGTTTTTCAAAATAGTTTCAACAACATATTTTAATTGTTCATCGCCAGCATCGTGGCCGTATGTATCGTTGATGCTTTTAAAGTGGTCTAAGTCAAACATACAGATGTGTAATGTATTATACAGCAAACCGTACTCATTCACGGCTTTTTCCATCGTACGTTCAAAGTGCAGCCGGTTGTAGGCGTTGGTGAGAGGATCCCGAATGGAAAGTTCGGATAAAACTTTGTTAGCACGGGATAATTCTGCGGTGCGCTGCCGAACGGTGTTTTCTAGGTTTTCGTTTAAAGATTCAACTGCCTTATAACTCATATTGTTGTCGTACAGGCGGATAAATACATGTGCCATAAAGAAAAGAACGTAGAGAAAAGAAAAGTACAATAAATCGCCTTTGGTCTTCATCAAATATATATCAACAAATACCACAATTCCAATGTAGGTTGTTTTAATTGTTTGAAAAATTGAATAGAAGTTGATGCCTCTCTTCCAATATACAATGTATTGCATGAAAACAACCAAGAATGTATATAGATATACAGCTAAAATACAGGGTATGCCGTACTGATCAAACAAGTTCAGATTAACTGAAAAGAATATTGCCAAAAAACCGTAAATATAGGGGAGGGGCACTGTTAAAAACTTTGGTATTTTGTTCTCCGGATCAAACAGGTGGCGAGCCAGTAGGGAGCCCACTAACCCTCCGCACATGAGGAAAAATATCTGTAACGAGAGTAATGTTTGGTCGGAAA
Source organism: uncultured Clostridia bacterium (assembly GCA_964453645.1). GTDB lineage: Bacteria > Bacillota > Clostridia > Christensenellales > JAWKQI01 > CAYVRJ01. Next base: position 282,131 of record CAYVRJ010000002.1, on the reverse strand, counting down.
AGTAAAAAATGGGAGAAATACCTTGCAAAAACACAAATATTTCATTCAAACCAAAGGTAATGCGCAACATAAGCATGGTGTCAAATATTGTGATTAACGTGATCAACTTATGATTGGGCATGAGAATCATAAAGGTGAATCCACTCAATATGATCAATATAACAATGCCAAACAACAGCATAACGTTTGCTGTATTTGCATTAAACAGTGCAATAATTGAACCCATGGAACCGATGATGATCGATCGGTTATAAAGGGTTGTCTGGGTGTGGGTAGGTGATAGAGAAATCACAATTTCCTGCATATCTCGTTGTGGATCTAAGTGATCCAAATAATAAAGGAAATGAGAAATTCCCCCTTGGATTTCGCTGTGCGCACTCTCTAAAGGGTGCAACACATTTCCATTGACGAAAATATTAATTCCGTTGATGTATGGAATATATAACACCAAATCTTCATCAAAACTGCTTGTCTTTAAAAACAAACGATAGGTACCCTTTTGTGATGCCAAAGCAATACTGCTAATAGGTAAATCAATGAGTTCATGAGATGACATGGCATCTTGGGAATAGCTTTGTTCATCCAAAAACAGTTCCGGGAAGTACTCCCACTCACAATCCAAATATAGGGGTGCACTGGATGCAATGGTATACCTTCGAACATCTAATATGCCATCTTTGGCAGAAAAAACTTCACGTGCATTTAATGTTGGAATTTGTACTAAAAAAATCATAAATAAAATAGTAATAACGAGAATAACAAAAAAGATTGAAAATATTCTCAATATTGTAGAGACTGATTTTTTTTGATGCAAATTCATAGGTATCTAACCTGCCTCAGCTTAACAGCAATATAATGCTAGTCTTATACCTTATTATAACACAAAGTGATGGTTTTAACAATTAAAAAATATTTCAATCGTTAAATAAATTAATTTAAGATAAATGCTATTAAAAACAATATAAAATCAAAATATAAACAGAATTTTAGATGATGTGAAAGTTATAATTTTTAAATATAAGAGCACCCAACGAATTGCTAGGTGCTCTGCACTATCTAACTGAATACCCTAGTATTTACTGCTAAAGTCTTCCGTAAAGACTTCTCCCGGCAATTTTTTAGGGGATGTTTGGGTTATAACAATATTTTCGATTCCGGGGATCGAACTTAAATCCTTTAGCTTAAATTGGCATACAAGCTCCCTCATTAAATTTGCTTGGCTGGACAACTCTTCGCTGGATGCAGCGCTCTCTTGGCTTGTGGCTGAGTTTGTCTGTACAACGGATGAAATTTGATCAATACCAATGTTTACTTGTTCGATAGCAACTGCCTGATCGTTGGATGCACGGGTTACTTCGTTGATGAGGGTTGAAGTACTGTTTGAACTTTCCACAATACCCAAAAGTTCCTGTGCAGCCTCATCGGCAATTTGTGCACCGTTTGAAACAGAGATAATTGATTTTTCAATGAGTTCAGTTGTGTGGCGTGCTGCATCTGCACTTTTGCTGGCAAGATTTCTCACTTCATCCGCAACAACTGCAAATCCCTTACCCGCTTCTCCTGCCCGGGCAGCTTCCACCGCAGCATTGAGGGCCAATATATTGGTTTGGAAGGCAATGTCATCAATTGTCTTAATAATCTTTTTAATTTCAGCCGAAGAGTTGCTAATCTCATCCATGGCATGCATTAAGCGCTGCATTTGTTCGTTGCTCTTGAGAATGGCCTCTTTACTCTTAAGAGACATTTCATTCGCTTTAATCGAATTTTCGGCATTTTGTTTAATTTGAATAGCAATGTTTGAAATAGAAGAGGAGAGCTGCTCAACAGAACTAGCTTGCTGGGTTGAACCTTGGGCTAAGGACTGTGCGCCGTGAGACACTTGATCTGCACCCATTGCCACTTGTGCAGTGGATGCATTGATCTGTTCCAGGGTTGTGCACATATTTACGATAAAATGTGTAATGGATTTTTCAATATTTTCAAAATCACCAATAAAGGGCTGAGAGGGAGCTAAATCAAAGTTGCCCTTAGACATTTCTGTCATTGCCCGATCGATATCCCTAACGTACTGGGTTAATTGCTTTACAGCACCCTCCATACTCACGGACAATTCCACAATCTCATCTTTTCCATTAAAAACAGGGATGGGGGAGTTCAAATCTCCATTTTCGAGACCAATGAGGCGCTCCACCATTTTCTTGAGAGGAACAGTGATGCCCTTGGTGATTGCTAGTGCTAAAATAATAATGGCAATAATAATGACAGCAGTCACACTGATGAGAATGAGCATGGCAGAGTTGGATTCTCTTACAGAATTGGCAACAAACTCTGATGCCTGACTTTCAGCCATATCACTAATGTTTATAAGGCTACTGATGATTTTATCCAGTGCAGGTGCATACTGATCGTTTAGAACTTGAATGGCCAAATCATTTTGGGTGCCTGTCCTTGCGTAGTTTAAGACCTGTTCTCTCGAAGCCTTGGCTTGATGGGCAATATTGATGGCTTCATCAATTTTAGCTGTAGCGTCGGGGAAAACAACCTTGAGATCTTCAAGATTTTTATTAAACGATTCTGCCGCATCATTGGCATCGTCAACGGCTTTGCCGATTTCGGTTAGATCCGTTAAAACGATGGCTTTATAGATATTAGCTTGTAACAAACGGATATCCCGCCGTGCAGACCAAGCATAGGATGTGGCTTTATGTGCGTGTTCATTAAAATCATTGATCGCATTGTTCGTACTGGTAATCATATTCAACGAAACAAAAATAGCAGAAATAAAAAACACAAGTATTATGCCAAATACGATAATGAGTCTTGTACCTATTTTGACGTTTTTAAACATATAGAAAAGCTCCTTTTTTGTTCGTCTTTATTATACCCATATTCTTTATTTTATTACGACAGGCTTGTATTGTCAATTGAAAAGAAGCATTTTCTACCGAAATATCTCGAAAAAACGTGTTTGCGCAACAAAAATAAGCAAAATATGAGCTCAACCCATAGTATCTTTTAATTTATTGCCACCCAAGATGTGGGCATGCAGGTGAAAAACACTTTGGCACGCATCACTGCCTGTATTAAAAACGACCCTGTAACCGTTATTTAAATTCAACTTGGACGCTATAACAGGAATACACTGCATGATGTGTGCGATATAAGGTAAATTCGTTTCGTTTATGCCGTTTAAGTTTTCCAAGTGTGTTTTGGGAATCACCAAAACGTGGACGGATGCTTGGGGATTTAAATCGTAAAAAGAAATGATTTTGTCATCCTCATAGATAACTTTTGCAGGAATTTCTCCCGCGGCAATTTTGCAAAATATACAGTTTTCCATAAACAGTACCTCCAATTGCTATCTTAACACAAATTAGAATATATGCAAGAGTCTTGAAAGAAAAATGCGGTTGTGCTATAATCCGCTTAAATTTACGCTGTGGGGTAGACAAATTGAAAAAACTAACATATTTCGCTAAACGATACTTTTTAGACGGTACCAGCGCCATGGCATTGGGATTATTTTCCTCGCTAATCGTTGGGCTGATCTTGTCACAATTGGGCAAAATTCCTTTTCTCGGATTTCTATTGGAGATTACGCCTATTTTCGATGCTAAGTCTCCCGTTGTGGGAGCAGCCATTGGCTGTGCCATTGCCTTTGGGCTTAAGTGTAAACCCTTGGTGATCTTTTCCTCCTGTGTCACCGGAGCGATTGGATATTCTTTGGGGGGGCCTGTTGGGGCTTACTTTGCCGCTATTGTGGGGTGTGAATTGGGCTCCTTGGTGGCTGGAAAAACAAAAGTAGATATTATCATAGCTCCCGTGGTTACAATTGTGTCGGGGGGAGCCATTGCCCTGCTCATCGGGCCACCCATCCAAGGCTTTATGCAGTCGCTGGGTGATTTTATCAATCAAGCAACCATGCTGTCTCCGCTGCCTATGGGCATTGTAATTGCCGTGGTGGTGGGTATGTGTTTAACGGCACCCATCTCGTCTGCCGCACTGTGTATCATGATCGGCATCTCGGGCCTGGCTGCCGGGGCTGCAACCGTTGGCTGCTGTGCCCAGATGGTTGGTTTTGCCATTGCTGGGCTGAAGGACAACGGTGGGGGAAGCCTCATTTCCGTTGGACTGGGCACCTCTATGCTTCAATTTTCAAACATTTTGAGAAGGCCGCAAATATGGATTGCCCCCACGCTGGCAGGAGCCATACTAGGCCCAATCTCCACCTGCGTCTTTAAAATGACGAACACCGCCGCAGGGGCGGGCATGGGCACCGCAGGGCTGGTGGGGCAGTTTGGCACATTTGCAGCCATGGGGGAAACTGCATCTATAGCAGAAATATTTTTACCCATGCTGCTCTTGCACTTTGTGGCACCCGTTGTTCTGGTGGTTGCTATCAATGCAGTTCTTAAGAAGTTGGGTTGGATTAAGGACGGGGACTTCCTGCTGGATCGATCCAAAGCAGACGAAGCTGTTTTTGTGAAAAGTTAATACTTTGGCAAGACGTACGTCCCACCTTCGTGTTGGACGATACTCGTTTCCATGCCGTATACGGAAAGGATATTCTCTTGGGTGAGGATATCCTTTGGTTTTCCATGGGCGAAGAGCCGGTTGTTGGCGATGACAGTGACGGTATCACAAAAGTTCAGCGTCAGGCTTAAATCGTGGAGCACACAAATGGCTGTAATCCCCGTTTGCTCAACGGTGCGCTGAATCGTTTTTAAGATCTCCACTTGATTTAATATATCCAAGTTGGAAACGGGTTCGTCCAACAATATAATTTCCGACTGCTGGCAGATGGCCCTTGCAATGATCATGCGCTGCCATTCACCCCCCGAAAGGGTGGTTACGCTCCTGTCCTTTAAGTGAAGAATGTTCACCTGTTCCATGGCTCTGCGGCCGATCTCGTAGTCGTCTTGAGTTTCACCCCGCAACTTTGAAATGTGTACATGCCTGCCCGTGAGCACAATGTCTTCCACCGTAAAGTGATAGTCCATGGAGGAGCTTTGGGGAACCAAAGCCATGTATTTGGCAAGCTTTTTAACGGGAATGGTATGCAGGGGGACTCCGTTGAGTGTAGCATTACCTCCGGTTGGTTTTAAATAACCCGAGATCATGCGGAGCAGCGTCGTTTTCCCCGCACCGTTGGGGCCGATCACGGCATTAAACGTGCCCTTTTTAAAAGACAAAGTAATATCTTTGAGTATGGGTTGTTCCCCGTATGAAAAATAAACGTTTTTCAGTATTATTCCGCTCACAGCACACCTCTTCGCTTTCCTCGCCTCAGCAGATATAAAAAGTAGGGGGCACCAAAGATTGCACTCACCACCCCCACGGGAATCTCCTGCATGGGCAGCGTGGAGCGTGCGATTGTGTCGCAGAGGAGCAGAAACGCACCTCCGCCGATGAAGGAATGAATGAGCAGGGTCTTGTGATTAGGACCCGAGATCAACCGGAGCACGTGGGGTACGATTAACCCCACAAATCCGATGACACCGCAAAAGGATACCACGGCGGCAACGGCAACGGTGGTGAGCAGGAGGAGTATCTTGCGCACCCGATCTACGTCGACACCTAAATGTCTCGCCTCTTCATCGCCCTGGAGCATGATGTTTAAGTCCCGGGCGTAAAACAGGGTGATTGCTGAACAAATAAGGATGATGGGAGAAGCGATGATCAGCTTCTCCCAAGAGACTGCTGCAAGGGAACCCATGGTCCACAAAACGATGGATTCCATCTTGTCACGGTTTAATATCATAATAAAATAAACGAAGGCACTCATAAGGGCGTTGATGGCAACGCCGGAAAGAATTAGGGAATAGGAATTTAATTTGCCCGAAAATCTGGACATGGAATAGACCAAAACAACAGACAACAGGGCACCGATTGTGGCAAACAGGGGAGTGATGCCTAAAAAGAAGAGGCTACTGCCAAAAGCAATGGACAGTGCTGCCCCCAAGGATGCTCCTGAGGAAACGCCCAAAATATAACTGTCCGCCATGGGGTTTTTAAAAATTCCCTGCAAACAGGCACCGGATATCCCCAATGCACCGCCTGCAAAAAATGCGAACAAAGCCCGGGGAAGTCGAATGTTTAGGACGATGATATCGTTTGATACCCCTAGTCCCGATGAGCCAAACATCACCGCTCCTGCAAAGATAAGGATGGATACGGCAATTAATGTGATGAGAATCAGTGTATTCTTCATGGCCGGCACTTTGAAAAGATGGATTCCAAGGCTTCGATGGCCTCAACAATCCTGGGGCCAGGGCGAGAAATGAGATCGGCATCAATTTCAAACACTTGCTTCTTAAGGGCAGCATTGGTGCCGGAATAGCCGTTTTCTGCAAGTAACTGCTGGGCACTGCCCACATCGTCGGCAACTAAAATCACATCGGGATTGATGACGACAATTTGTTCCAAATTGAGTTCCAGCCAAGGGGTATCCAGCGTTACAGCGGGTAGCCCCCCTGCAATGCCGATGAGTTCATTGATAAAGCTTCCGTTTCCGCACGTCCAGTTTCCAAGATCGCCGTAGGACATTGCGTAATAGGTTGTGGGAAGATAACTGTACAAGGCATTTTTAAACCAATGGTCTTCCACCTGTTGTTTGATTTCGTTGCTCAGTGTTTCGGCATCGGCTTCGCAGCCCAGCGTTTGGCCGATGAGTGCAATGGTTTCATAAATTTCGTCAATGGTTTCCGGTTCCGCTTCAACCACCAAATAACCGAGTTTGCGCAGCTTTTCAATGGCATCGTCCTGAACTGTTCGTCCGGCAAAGATCACATCGGGGTTGAGGGAGACGATTTTTTCAACGTCAGGCCCGTTAAAATCCCCTACTTTGGGAAGGCTGGTGATGCTCTGGGGATAATTGCTGTTTACATCCACTCCAATGAGCATGTCTGCTTTATTGAGAGCACAGATGGTTTCGGTGATACTGGGGGCAAGGGAAATACAGGTTTTAATTTCAGAAGATTTTTCTTGGGGAACGCAGCCGACTAATAGAGCAACACAAATGAAAATGAGAAATAATTTTTTAAACATACTTTTTAAGAAACAAAAAAACCGCAAACGGACGGTTTTAGAATATGTTTCTTTCCTCCCTCCGAAGAAATATTACGAATCATCATTTGGCAGGTTTCCCGGCTCGGCTTCACCTAAACTCTTCGCCTTCCCTCAAAATGAAGTGGCATTGTGAAGAGATTATCTGCCTTACGGTAGCGGGGGCTGCAACGGTTTTGCACCGTTTTCCCTATTATCCTGAAAAAACTCAGGCACCAAAGATTCTATTAAATTTGATTATCAGTATAAACAAATTGTGCGCACAAGTCAAGAAAAAAATCTTGTATAATTATTCACGGTTGATTATAATAAAGTCAATGAAAAAGAAGTTTGTTTTCGGCCTCTATGTGAATACAAGCAAAGACAGCGACTTAACCCTTGCCAAAGAGATTGTTGCAAACATAGTCGCCCAAGGGGCGGACGTTTGGTCTAATGCGGAATCCTTGGGTTGCGTCTCTGCCGATTACTCTGTGACCGATGCTGTCATCACCCTTGGGGGAGACGGCACTATTTTGCGAGTTGCTGGGCAGTGCGCAGTAAATAACATACCCATTCTCGGCCTCAACTTGGGAAGGTTAGGTTACTTGGCGGAAAGCGATGGGGGAGACACCGAAAACATTGTTCAAAGGATTATGGCTGGAAACTATGTGACCGACAGCAGAATGATGCTGGCAGTTTCAGCAAAGAATAAACGTGGGATCGCCTTAAACGAAGTGGCGGTACTCAAGCAGGATGTGTCCAGAACCATTGAACTTTGCTGTGAGATCGACGGAGAACTCACCGAACAGCTCATTTGTGACGGGATGCTCGTCGCAACGCCCACGGGTTCCACGGGGTATTCCCTCTCGGCGGGAGGGCCGCTGATCGATCCGATGGCAAACTGTATGACCATCACCCCCATCTGTGCCCACAGCTTAACAGCACGGCCTTTGGTGATTCGAGATGGGGCAACCATCGCCCTGAGGTTGGCACAAAAATCCTTTGCCGGAGTGGCAATCGACGGGGAACAGATGACGGCCATTGACGAAGGAGACAAGGTGGTTGTTACAAAATCCGAACACAGCGTACACTTTATTCGATTAAAAGATCAATCGTTTAATGTATTACTTCGGGAGAAGTTTTTAAAAAAGGATACTAAAAGGAGCAGTTAATTTGAAGGCTGTCAGACAAAACACAATTCTTAACCTGATTTCGGAAAACGACGTGGAAACGCAAGATGAATTGGTGAATTTGCTGAATTCAATGGGTTTTATGGTTACCCAAGCGACGGTATCCCGAGATATCAAAGAATTAAAACTATTAAAGGTGATGTCCGAAAACGGCGTGTACAAGTATTCGGTGAGCGAACAGAGCGGGCAAAACAACTTAGACGTGTATGTGAAAATGTTTCGGGACACAGTGAAATCCATGGAGAGCGCAGGTAATTTAGTTGTGATTAAAACCATATCGGGCAGTGCTTCCATGGCAGCCGAAACCATAGATAACCTTGGTTTGCCCGAAGTAGCGGGGACCCTAGCCGGGGACAACACCATTTTTGTTGCCATTCGGGAAGAAAAATTTGTGAGTGACGTATTAAAACGATTTAAACAAATGATGAGGTAGGCAATGCTGAATTCATTACATATCAAAAATATTGCATTAATCGATGAGCTTTCCATCGATTTTTCGAACAATTTAAACATTCTCTCGGGTGAGACAGGAGCGGGTAAATCTATTATTGTAGATTCGCTGAACTTAGTCTTGGGGGAGAGGGCATCTAAGGAGCTAATCAAGGCGGGTTGCGAGAGCGCCTCGGTGGAAGCTTTTTTTGACGATATCCCTAAAACGCTCATAGATCTCTTTTCGGAAAACGGCATTGACTGCTCCGAGGGAGTGGTGTTTGCACGGGAGTTAAGCGCTTCGGGTAAGGGCGTGTGCAGAATTAACGGACGATTGGTGACCCTGCAAACCCTAAAGGAACTGTCCTCTTCTCTGGTGGACTTACACGGCCAGCACGAACATCAATCCCTTCTCAGCGAAAAGAACCACTTGGGTTTTTTAGACGAGTACGGCGGTGAAGCTGTTGAAAAATATTTGGAAGAGATAAAAGAGACATTTGGCGAGTATAAATCCATGGGGAAAGAATTATCCAGCCTGTGCGAACGCATATCCGATGCAGAGCGCAAACTGGATATCCTCAACTTTCAAATTGCAGAGATCAACACCCTAAACTATCGGGACGGGGAACTGGAAGAGCTGATGGAGCGCAAGAACATTTTGCAAAACAGCGAGAAGATTGAATCTGCCCTGAGCGAAGGATATGAAAGCCTGTACGGGGGCAGTTCACCTGTGCTGACAAAAATCAAAGAAATGATTTCGTCTCTTCAAAGCATTTCCACCATGGATAAGCGGTATGAAAAGACGTTGGATAAATTAAACGAAGCCTACTATTCCTTGGAAGACATTGCGTTTGAACTGAGAGACTTTAAAGCGGAGTGTTACTACGACGAAAAAGAACTGGACGACATACTCAACCGCTTAGACGATATTCATAAAATATCCAGAAAGTACGGGGGAAATATGGGCAGTGCCCTTGCTTTTCTAAACAAAAGTGTCCTAGAGCAGGATGAACTGATGCAGGGCGGAGAAAGAGTAGCAGCGCTCACCGAGCAATTGTCCGACTGTGAAGTAAAATTAAAAGTATTGTGTGCAGGGTTAACCGACCAGCGAAAAGTTGCCGCTCAAAAATTTGAAGAAGAAGTGACCAGAGAATTTAACGAGTTGGGATTGGCAAACTCTCGCTTTGAGGTTGTTTTTAAACCCACTGCATATTCTTCAAAAGGTGCGGATGACATTGAATTTTTTATATCCACCAACGCAGGAGAGCCATTAAAACCCTTGCGCAAAGTGGTCTCGGGGGGAGAAGCCTCCCGCATTATGCTAGCCCTTAAAGTGATCAGTTTGGAAAAGAGCATAGCAACCCTTGTGTTTGACGAGATCGACACGGGTATTAGCGGAAAGATTGCCCATACGGTTGCAAAAAAACTGGCACATCTCGCAGAGAAATATCAAACCTTGTGCGTCACCCACTTGCCGCAAATCGCTGCAAAGGCAAAGACACACTTTTTAATAACAAAAACAACACAAGACAATCAAACCAAAACCAATGTGACCAAACTGGGTGAAGAAGAGCGCATAAGCGAAGTCGCCCGGCTCACAGGGGGAGACACACAGTCTGCACAGGCTCTTGCTCGCGAATTGATTTTTGGCGAAAAATAAATTATACATATTTCGCACACCTTCAAAATAGTATTTAGTATCAATACTTTTGGAGGTTTGAAAAATGAAAAATAAAGTGGCGATAATAGCTCTCATCATCTTTTGTTTTGTCATTTTTCTTGCGGGGTGCGGTGAAGCCGTGGAAGAAGAGATGCCCATGGAAGAGATACCCACTATCGCCAAGGAAGAAGCAAAAGATGCAACGCCTGTCGGCCGTCAGACAGTGGTCTACTACCCCAACTCGGATGGCTTCATAGTTCCCATAATGAAGGAACTGGAGTGGCAGGATTCTATGCAGCAGATCGCATTAAACGAACTAAAGCAGGATAACGTGCAAAATATGGGGATTGCAGGATTACTGCCCGTATTTGCACAAGACGCCAATATCAACCTATACATCAAAGACGGCGTAGCGGTGGTGGATTTACCCACGGGTTCCCTGTTGGCCAAGAATGAAAAAGAAGAGTTGAACACAGTACAGAGCATTGTAAACACCCTTTGCGGGTTTGACAACATCGACAAGGTTGTGTTCCAGGTCAACGGTGAAAAGGTCTCCACTTTAAAAAATGGCACCAGTGTGAAGAATGCATTCACGTCCTTTGATGTCAACCCCCAGTCGATGGGTAAAAAGATCGATATGAACAAATCCACAAAAGTGATTCTATACTATCCTTCTGCGGATTTAGGCCAAATCATCCCGGTGACCTGCTATTATCCTGAGAAAATAGATGTGGCGAAAGCAGTGGAAGATCTGGTGGGCCGTGAAGTGGCAACGTCCCTCAACAACCCCTTCCCCTTCGACTTAAAGCTGCTGGCCTGCAATGTTTCCGACAACGTTGCAACCCTGAACTTCTCAGATGCCTTTGGAGAGATCGCTTATAACGACGACATGGGTGCATCGGCAATTAAATCACTGTACCTCACCTGTTTGGGGTTTGACAATATAGATGAAGTTGCTATACTGGTAAATGACGTGGAATACGACGATGCAGTTGCCACCATGGCAATGCCTAAGTATCCCAATACATATTAAGACAACGAGGTAACCAATGAAGAGAGTTGATTTTAGAGCTACAGATGCTCTTCGCCCCATTTCAATCACACCGGGGTTTATGGGAAATGCACACGGTTCTTGTTTAATAGAATGGGGCAGAACGCGAGTATTGTGCTCATGTATGCTGCAAGAGGGTGTACCGCCATTTTTAGAAGGTAGAGGAACGGGTTGGCTGACCGCTGAGTATGCGATGCTGCCCGGCTCTACCTTTTCCCGTAAGCAACGGGAAGGGTTAAAGCCCGACGGGCGTTCCACCGAGATTAAAAGGCTCATCGGCAGAAGCCTGCGCTGCTGTGTGGATTTTACTGCCCTTGGGGAAAACACGCTCTATATCGATTGCGACGTAATCGAAGCAGACGGAGGCACCAGAACGGCATCCATAACGGGTGCTTTTGTTGCGTTTGCACTGGCCGCAGAGAAGCTGTTAAACGGGGGTGTGCTCAAGCGTTCCCCGGTGCTCAACTATGTGGCGGCAGTGTCCTGCGGGTTTGTGGAGAACATCCCCCTGTTGGATTTGTGTTATGCCGAAGATTCCCAAGCCCAGGCCGATATGAATCTGGTGATGACCGGTTCGGGAGAGATTGTGGATATTTCGTGCACGGGGGAGAAGAGAGCCATTGCCGTTGCGGAGTTAAACCAGTTGATCGCCATGGCTAAAGAGGGTATTTCACAAGTGATTCAAATTCAAAAAGAAGTACTCAGTGCAACAGATATACTGGCGGGGAGCAAAAAATGAAACGATTGTTAATTGCAACAAATAACGAACACAAGTTAAAGGAAATTAGGGACATCTTAGGGGATATGTGCGAGGAGATTTTGTCGTACAAGGACTTAAAATTAGATGTAAACCCGGAGGAAACCGGGCAGACCTTTGAAGAGAACGCCATCATTAAGGCCAAGGCTGGCATGTTAAAATCCGGCCTGCCCACCCTGGCGGACGATTCGGGCATTTGTGCCGTTGCCCTCAATAACGCCCCAGGCGTATATTCTGCAAGGTTTGCAGGGGAAAGTGCAACGGATCAACAAAATAATCAAAAACTGTGCGAATACCTTCAAAAATTTGAGTATAGTGAGAGAAAGGTTTATTATGCCTGTTCCATCGCCTTGGCCTTGCCTAAGGGAGGGGTGCTCACGTCCTTTGGGCAGTGTGACGGCATGTTTGTGTTAGACCCTGTGGGTTCAAACGGTTTTGGTTACGATCCTCACTTTTATCTCCCCGATTACAAGCAGACCATAGCACAACTGCCCACCGATGTAAAAAATAAAATAAGTCATCGGTATAAGGCTTTGTGTGCCATGAAAGAGCAAATGCAAAATTACAATTTATAAATAAACGCAAGGAGAAGCAACTATGTTAAAAAATGTTCCAAAAGTTTTATCCCCAGAGTTACTAAAAGTTTTGAGTGAAATGGGTCATTCCGACTGTATTTGTGTTGGAGATGGCAATTTCCCGGGTTCAAGATACGCCAAAGAGGGGAACTGTGTGTTTCTTCGGGCAGACGGCATTGGAACCCCCGAATTGTTAGATGCAATCCTCAGTGTGATTCCGTTGGATGAACATATTGAAAAACCCTTCATGTTCATGGAAAAAGCACCCCAAGATCAAGATTTGGAAATACCCATTATAGAAGAATTTGCAAAAATAATTGAAAAGTATGAGAAGAACGGAAGGGCAAAGATGGGCAGTATTGAACGGTTTGCCTTCTATGAGAAAGCAAAGAGCAGCTACTGCATCCTGCAAAGTGGTGAGGAAGCCATTTATGCGAATTTTATTGTTCAAAAGGGCGTTATAAAATAAACAAACTTCCCGTATCTATTGTGAGGTAATATGGCCAAATATATTTTAGCGCTGGATCAGGGAACCACCAGCTCCCGGGCCATTGTGTTCGACGAAGCGCAAAACGTTGTAGCAGTGGCACAGCAGGCGTTTAATCAATACTATCCCCAGCCCGGTTATGTGGAACACGATGCAACCGAAATTTATGCTTCTCAATTCGGCGTACTGGCCGAAGTCGTTGCGAAGAGTGGTGTGAAACACTCGGATATCGTTGCCATTGGCATTGCAAACCAGCGGGAAACCACTGTGGTGTGGGATAAAAAGACGGGGGTACCCGTGTTCAACGCACTGGTTTGGCAGTGCAGGCGCACAGCTCCCATTTGCGAGGAGATTAAAAAAACGCCCCTTGCCCAGTATATTCAGGAAAACACAGGGCTTATTGTGGACGCATACTTTAGTGCCACAAAACTCAAATGGATTTTAGATAACGTACCCGGAGTGCGGGAAAGGGCACAGGCGGGGGAGCTTTTGTTTGGAACCGTGGATACGTGGCTCATTTGGAAGCTGACCGATGGCCGGGTGCACGTAACGGATTATACCAACGCATCCCGCACCATGATGTACAACATTAAAACTTTGGAGTGGGATCAACATATACTCGACGAACTGGACATACCCAAGTGTATGCTTCCCCAAGTGAAGAATTCCAGCGGAGTGTACGGTTACCTCACATTGCGGGATACGGATATCCCCATTGCAGGCATTGCAGGGGATCAACAGTCGGCCTTGTTTGGTCAAGCGTGCTTTTCGGCAGGAGAAGCCAAGAATACCTATGGCACGGGATGCTTCGTGCTGATGAATACAGGGGACGTGCAGTACCACTCCAACAACGGTATGTTGTCCACCATTGCCATCGGCTTAAACGACAAAGTGGAATATGCCATTGAGGGATCCATCTTTGTGGGCGGTGCAGTGGTTCAGTGGCTGCGAGACGAACTGAGGTTATTATACGATGCCAAAGATTCGGGGTATTTTGCAGCCAAAGTGGAGGACAGCAACGGCGTATACGTGGTGCCCGCTTTCACGGGCTTGGGTGCGCCCTATTGGGATATGTATGCGAGAGGTGCGATTTTGGGGTTAACCAGAGGTGCCAATCGGAATCACATCATTCGAGCAGCGCTGGAGGCAATTGCGTATCAGTCAAAAGATGTGCTAGACGCCATCTCCAAGGACACGGGTATCAATTTATGTGCGTTAAAAGTGGATGGCGGTGCCTCACAAAACGATTTTCTCATGCAATTTCAATCGGATTTATTAAACTGTCCGGTGCTTCGCCCTAAGATTACCGAAACCACAGCTCTTGGCTGTGCATTCCTTGCGGGGCTGGGAGTGGGGGTTTGGAAGGATAAAAATGATATTCGCAAATCCCTGTCCATTGACAAACAATTTGTTCCCGCTATGTCTGAGGATCGGAGAGTCAAACTGTATGCCGGTTGGCAAAAGGCAGTGCGGCATGTGCGGGGCTGGGAAGAGCAAGGGGGTTGAAAAATGGAACTGATTCGAAGTGAATATACGAGTACAACGGGAAAGGACACCATACAGTATAACACTTGGTTGGGTGAGGGCAGGAAAGGGATTGTACACATCACACACGGCATGTGTGAGCACATGGATCGATATGATGAATTTGCTCGATACTTGGTTGAAAACGGGTATATCGTCTGTGGGCAGAACCACTTGGGACATGGCACTACAGCCAAGGAGACGCTGGGGTATTTTGCACCTAAGGGCGGTGACCGTGTGTTGGTTGAAGATACCCATAAGCTCACCGCTCTTTTAAAAGAAACGTATCCGGGAATTCCCTATATCTTATTAGGTCACTCCATGGGTTCTTTTGTTGCAAGAAATTATTTTGCAAAGTATGGACGTGAAGTAGATGTTTTGATCATAAGCGGTACGTCGGGAAAAAACCCCTTGTCTCTGCCCCTAAAGGGGATTTGCAAAGTGCAAAAAGTGTTGAAAGGGAAAAAATCAAGGGTTCGCTTTATTGCAAATCTTTCGGCCAAAGTATATTTGGCAAAGATTAACCAACCTAAGTCTCCCTTCGATTGGTTGTCCCACGACGAGCACATTGTGAAAGCCTATAGCGACGATCGGTTTTGCCACTACACCTTTACTGCAAGTGGATACGACGACTTGATGTCCCTGTTGAGGGCGTGTAATCGGGGGAGCTGGTATGCGGCAATACCCAAAGATACACCCATGCTGCTCATATCGGGGGAAGAGGATGTGATCGGCAACTATGGCAAAGGTGTCGTGGAAGTGCACGATAAACTAAAGCGTGTGGGCGTTCGGGATATTACCCTTAAATTATATCCCAACATGCGCCACGAAGTCTTAAATGAAATTGGTAAAGAAGAAGCCTATCAGTTTATTTTAAACTATATTGATGAAAAAGTTATGTATGTGACAAAGTAGATGCAACAAACGACAATATAAATATCGTTACAGATATAAGTCAGTAACGATATCGCTGCCGTTGCGACTGAAAGAAGGCAGGGGATTTGACCCCTGCCGTTTCTTGTTTACTCAACAGTATCTCGGGTGATGGTGAACTTCCGAGAGGCAATGACTCCAAAGAGGCAGAGCAGGAAGGGTACAATACCCATCATAATGCGAATGACGATTACGGAACTTTCTGGTTGGTTGACAACCTGTCCCTGGACAGTAGAGATATAACCAAACAGTTGCATGACAATTAGTGCAATTTGCATACTGAGAGCCAAGGCGATTTTTTGCATAAACGTTGTAACGCCAAAGTAAACCCCTTCGGCCTGAGCACCCTTCTCTCTCTCGCCCACTTCAATGGCTTCAGGAATGATGGCGTTGGTCAACAGATGCATGGCTGACATGGCAAATCCTAAGATGACAATCAATGGCCAAATGATGGCACCAATTACATCAGGGGGTAGTGTTAGACACAGTGCAAAAGCTCCAAATATGATCATGCTTAAAATGAGTGCACGTTTCTTGTCCATCTTTTTGGAAATTTTAACCCAAATGGGAAGAGCAGCAACAGCCATACCCATGATAACCACTGCAATAATGGGAAATAAGTCCGATAAATATTCGTTAAACAGGGTATCCTTTTGGCCGCGTAAACCGGTGTTTAGGAAGTAGAGTAACATGCCTTGTACAAAACCAATGGACGTCCAGCAAGTGACATACATAACCAGTGCACGAATGAACTGCTTGTTTGTAAATACTAATTTAAAATCAGAAAATAATTTTGTTTTTGGAGAATTGTTGTAGGCCGGTTCTTTGTAGGAAAAAAATGCAAAGATAGGGCCCACGATGAGGGGGATGGAAAATGCTGTGGCCATTAAAATATAACCTGCGGCGGAAGGCATTCCCTCGGGGATAGATGGATCTACAGAGGAGGTGGTGATCATCTCGGGTAATGCTGCGGCAACCAATCCAAATAAAATGGAAAAGAAGAAGCGATATGCCATGAGGGAAGTTCTCGCATCGTATTTTCCTTCCATCTCCATACAAAAAGATGTAAAGGGAACAGTGTAGAAGGTGGAAACCGTGATATAGAGCATGTACAACAAAAGTGCAGTCACAAACAACATGCTCTGGGGTAAACCGATGGGCATTGCCCAGAGGAAAAAGAACGTGACACAATAGGGGAGCGCAAATATTAAGAAGAATATTCTTCTTCGGCCAAACTTGGACCGGGTGGAGTCCGAAATATGCCCTGCTAAAGGATCGGTGAAGGCATCCCAGCAGGAGCCGATGAGAAATACTGCGCCAGCCAGTGCGGGATCTAATCCAACAACGTTTGTTAAAAAGAAAACGTAGAGAAAGCCGATGATGGTGTTGGAGAGGGTTGGCGTCGTCTCACCGATGCCGTAGAATACCTTTTGCCTAAAGGTGAGGGAACTTTCTTTGTTCAATGATAAAATACCTCCGATGATTGATAGGATGATGACATGGTAATATTATATCACCGGGTTTGCCAGATTACAACAAAAACGAACAGTATATATAATAAAGAAGCTTTTTAAAAACATTGATTCTAAAGTACAGTTTACGCTGCACCCCAAACTTCACATGGAGCTTTAAAATATAGCGCCAAAAATAAAAAACCCGCATTGCTGCGGGTTGTAAATTTGTTATCTCTTGGAGAACTGAGGTGCACGGCGAGCTGCTTTTAAGCCGTACTTCTTGCGCTCCTTCATGCGAGGGTCTCTCGTTAAGAAACCTGCACGCTTGAGAGGTGTGCGAAACTCTTCGTCTGCACGAATCAGTGCTCTGGATATACCGTGACGAATGGCACCCGCCTGGCCGGTGAATCCACCGCCACAAACGTTGACAGCCACGTCATATTTGCCCAAGGTGTCGGTCACATCAAAGGGAGCGCGAACGATCATCTTAAGGGTTTCAAGACCAAAGAATTCATCGATATTACGCTTATTGATGGTGATAACACCAGTGCCAGCAAAGATACGCACACGGGCAACAGAAGACTTTCTTCTGCCAGTGCCTAAAAATTCAACTTTTTTTGACATATGCGATCCCTCCTAGTTCAGCTCTAAAAGCTCGGGCTTTTGAGCAGCATGTGTGTGTTCTGCGCCCTTAAATACTCTGAGCTTTTTTAACATATTTCTGCCCAAGGAATTTTTGGGTAACATTCTCTTAACCGCTAGGCTAAAAGCAAAATCTGACTTTTTGGCCATTAAATCGCGATATTTGGTTTCCTTCATACCGCCGATAAATCCGGAATGATGGTAATAAATCTTCTGATCCAACTTTTTGCCGGTTAGAACCAGTTTGTCCGAATTGATAACAATAACAAAATCTCCAGTATCCACATGGGGAGTATATTCAGGCTTGTGTTTGCCCCGCAAAATGACTGCAACGCTGGAAGCCAGCCGACCAAAGGTTTTGCCATCGGCATCGACTACATACCACTTGCGTTCAACGGTTTGCGGATTTGCCATATATGTTTTCATATATGACCTCCTTAACTATTTTAATTTTAAGCAACATACACCAAATGGTTAAGACAGTTGGGTATTTTTTTGCTTTCGTGCACTGCGTTTGGGGCTAACAAACAACACATGCACAAAATATTATAATAAATCAAATAAGTATTGTCAATATAAAATACGATTTTTGGCTTTATTTTTGGATCATTGGTCCGAAAAAATCTGAATCCAATACGTTCCGTAAAAAGATTCGGAGTCTTTGTAGATACCCACACCAATATGCGTATAACTTGCATTGAGAATACTCGCCCTGTGCCCTGGTGAGTTCATCCAGTCTTTCATAGCTTCCGCCGGAGTCTTTTGCCCCGCTGCAAAGTTTTCGGCATAATTATAGATGTTGGGCACACCAAACACGGTCCAAAACTCCGAACCGTCGGGTCGAGTGTGGGAGGTGTTTTCCACCAATTCTTTGGCACGGACTTGGGCACCCGATGCAAGCTTGTTGCTGTATTTTAAGGGGGCAACGCCCTGGGCAGCACGCTCTTGATTGACCAGCCGCAATACCTCAGCAGCAAGGCCACTAGCGCTGTCGCCAAGGTTGGGGGGGTTCACTGTGAATGTGAGGGTTTTTGTTTCATAACCCTCTTTCGAGACTGTGATATTCACTTTAGCTGATTCGCTGAGTGCTGTTAGCGCACTGAGTTCAATATCCAAACCGTTGACGTTGACGCTGATATCAGAATTATTACACACAGCTGCAACTTTAACGTTCTCAACCGATGTCTTTACACTGACGGTAACACTTTTTCCTTCTTCCAATGAAGCTGAATTGGAAGAAAGTTTGGCATCCAGTGCAGGGTCGGTGATCTTGAGTGCAACGGTTTTACTCACCGACGAATAGTCGGGGTGGGATGCAGTAACAGTTACAATGGCATTACCCGACAATAGGGGAGTGATGGTCAGTGTTTTACCCGATACGGAAACCTCAGCAATACTGTTATCGATGGAGGCTTCAAAGGCCACGCCGGTGGTTGGTGTGGCTGAAATGTCAATCGTTTCAGTTTTATTACTTTCCAAAGTTGCTTTTGTTTTCGTTAACTTAAGGGTTAATGGTTTTTTCAAAACAGTGATGGGTATTATTTGAACATTGTCAGAATACCCGGCTAGGGTTGCCTTCACCGTCAATTGAGTGTCTCCCGTGGATTTGGGGGTAATATTGATGGTACTCCCGTTTCGTTTTACGATGAGCATTTCTTCATCGTATTGCAAAGCCAATTCTGCTTTTGTTTTTGCAGTGATGCTGAAAGAATTTCCAATGATGACGCTTGCCGATCCCTTCACAATGGATTTGGATGTGAGGGTGAGGGGTACCCGTTCGGGAATCACATTGATTTCCACATCCAAGGATGAATCCGAATATCCTTCGGCAGAGCCTTGCAGTTGCAGTGTATGTGTTCCCAATGTATTGGATTTTAAAGTTAAAACAGTTTCTTTTAAGGAGGCATTCACACCTTCCGTGCTGCCTAGTGTTATGGTTGCGGTTCCAGGCTCCGCCTCCACAATATATTTTTGTTCCTTGCCAAACTCCAACTCAATGGAATCCACAGGCATATCGTTTTCTTCAAACAAAGAGAGTTGGATGGTGGGTAGAATTACTTCGATCTCTAGGTTCAAAGTTGCTGTTTCAAATTGATCCTGGGATGCAGTAATAATCACAGTGCCCTTTCCCGGGCTGAGGGCTGTAATCTCTAATGTTTCATGGTTTAAAACTGCTTTAAAAGCCGAGGGGTTGGAAACTTCCAGCTCAACCTTTGCCTTTGGTTCGGTTTTTAACAAAAACGTAGAAACCGTATCTTTTTCAACCACAAGGGATCGCGTAACTTCGTCCCACAAAACAGTTGGAATGTGGGGCTGGTCTTCCAGCACAACGCTGGGCTGAAATGTTAACGTTACATTCATGGGTTTGATTTCTACTTCTTGAGGCAGTGAAGCTTCCATGACTTCGATGTTGGGGGACTGAATGGATATGGCATCAGTACACCCAAACAAAAATAAAAAAGTGCAGCAGAACATTAAAGCTTTTTTCAACATAATCATCCCTCTCTACTTTGGTATAAATTTATATATTTACAAAAATAGTAATTCAAATGATTTTGTGTAAAAATTTGAGATTTTTCACATTCCTGCCAGTTTTGGTTACTGTCTAAGTTTGGAAAGAATGTATCTGCAGGACAATCCTTTAAAACTTTAGTAACCAAGACTTCGGAGCACAGGGGCAGAAAGGCTTCATAAACAGATTGTCCTCCTATTATATATATGTCACAACTATAATTTTTGATGGTATCTAAAACACTGTTGATAGAATCACATTTTATAATTCCCTGAGTTTCAAATGATGGATCAGTAGACAACACAATGTTCACTCGGTTTTTTAAAGGGCCATTAGGCAGGGATAGAAAGGTTTTACGGCCCATAACGACAACTTGGTTGAGGGTTGTATTTTTAAAATACTCCAAGTCATTTGGAATGTGAAACAACATTTTATTAAAACATCCTATACCCCAATTGGAGCTAACACATACAATTGCTTTCATAATATTTATACTGCAACAGGAATTTTTACAAATTCATGATACTGGTAATTTTGCAATTTAAATGATGATACAGTAAATTCATAAAAATTCAATATATTTTTGTCGATAATACATGCAGGAGCGTCAAATGGCGTGCGGGAGATTAACTCCTCCACCAAGGGCACATGCCTGTCGTATATATGGGCATCTGCAATGACATGAACCAGTTCTCCGGCAATGAGACCGCTGACTTGCGCAAACATATGGATTAAAGCAGAATACTGGCACACATTCCAATTGTTCGCCACCAGCATGTCCTGAGACCTTTGATTGAGGATTGCGTTGAGTTTATTATCCGAAACGTTGAGAGTTAAACTATACGCACAGGGATATAGATTCATTTCGCTTAGATCAGAATGATTGTATAAATTGGTGAGAATTCTTCTGCTCTGGGGATTGTTTTTTAAATCAAACAACAACCTGTCCACTTGATCGAATTCGCCCTCAGGGTACTTGTGAGGGATGCTGAGCTGATATCCGTAGGCTTTGCCAATGGTGCCTTGCTCATCCGCCCAAGCGTCCCAAATGCGGCTGCTAAGCTCTGAAATTTTATTGGATTTTTTTTGCCAGATCCATAAAATTTCATCGATTGAATTTTCAAAGTTCGTTTTGCGCAGCGTTAAAATGGGAAATTCAACGCTAAGGTCGTATCGGTTGATTACACCAAATTTTTTAACAGTGTGGGCGGGTGATCCATCTCCCCACCGGGGGCGGACAGGCAATGCTGTATCCCAGCAACCGTTTGCAAGTATATCCTTGCAATTGCCAATAAAAATCTGGTCTGCCAAACTCATTAAATGTCTCCTACTCATAATTTGCACAGTATAGCATAACATATTCTCAAGAAAATTTCAAATTTTTTGTTTCTTTGGAATTTATGTAAATTTTTTTTACGATAACAAGGAATTACTAACAAAAATCTCTTGCATTTTGCGACAGAAAACTATATACTATATATTGTGTGGCGGACATATTTTAGACCACATGTACAATTGGCTTTTATATTAATTTGTGTAAAGGATGTAGAATGGGTAATATTTTTTCAAAGATAACTGAGTTTTGGAAAAAGCAGGAAAAACCAAGAAAACAAAAAATAATTATCATTGCCGCTGTGGCGTTAATTCTCATTGTTGGTTTATCTGTTTTATTGGGTCAGACAGAATATGCTGTTCTATATTCTGGTCTGGAACCTGCGGAAGCTGGAGCCATCTATACAAAGCTTGAAGAGATGGGCGTTCCGGTAAAGGTTAAGGGCGACACACTGACGGTTCCAAAGAGCCAAGTGGATACGCTGAGATTGACGCTAAGTGCTGAGGGAATTCCTCAGAGCGGAGATAACTTAGATATTATGGGACTGGCCTCCAGCTTCGGTACAACCGATATGGAGAAAAATGCATATTATCAGTTCCAGTTACAGAGTGACCTTGCAAAAGATATTAAAAAATTTGATGGAATTAAAGATGCTTCGGTTAAAATAACAATGGCAAAGGACAGCGCATTTGTACTTTCGGAAACAGGCAATCAGCCGGCATCGGCATCGGTGGTATTAACACTTATGCCGGGCAAGAAATTGTCCAACAGCGAGGCTGAAACAATCCGAGATTACGTTGCCCGGGCAATCCCGAAGCTGGACAGAAACAATATAACAATTGCAGATACAAACATGAACCAATATCGTACAGGCGAAGAATCGGCAGAAGGTGAAGCTATGAACGATGTGGCAGAGCAGTTGAACATGACCCATCGTATGCAGACTGTGTTTCAGTCAAGAGTTATGGAACTGTTATCCCCAGTGTTTGGTTCGGATAAACTATCCGTTATGGTCAATGCAGAACTTGATTTTGATCAAGCGGTTTCCGAGTCTGTGACATTCGCACCTCCTGTTGAGGGTGAGACCACCGGATTGATTGTAAGTCAGAAATTGCTTGCAGAAAAAATTGTCGGCGCTGTTGATCAGGCTGGACAGCCGGGATTCGATCCCAACGGTGCAACAGTAACGTATCCCGATTCGGGTGCTGGTACGGACGATACATATTACAAGAGCACAAACGAGTACAATGCAGAAGTAAATGAAGTGCGCGAGCAGATCAAACGGGCACAGGGTTCTGTTAAAAATCTGTCTATTGCGGTCATCATAAACAATGAAGTACAGCAAGCTGAGACAGTTCTGTCCGATGTATCCAAGTTGGTTGCAAAGGGATTGGGTATTAGCGAAGATAACGTTGCAGTATCTACAATGGCATTTACTGATGCTAAGACAGCTGAACAAGAAGCGATCGAAGCAGCAAACCAGTTGATTATTGATCAACAGACAACGCAGATGTATATCATTATTGGTGCAGCAGTACTCTTAATCTTAACAGTCGCATTGATCCTGATCTTCATGGGTAAAGCAAACAAGAAAAAGCAACAGCAGATCATTGAACAGTTTGAATCCCAATACGGTGTTGCCACTGCAGGCGGTGTAAACCTTGTTGCTGATGATGACTTATCCGCTACTGAGTTATTAACTCCTCAGGAAGCTGACTCTGTAAAATACATAAGAGCATTGGTTGAAAGCAATCCAGAATCTATAGCAATGCTTCTGAGAAACTGGTTGGTAAACTAATAGAAGTCAACTGCAAACACTCAAATTTTAGGAGGATTTAGCTAATATGGCAAATGTATTAACAGATAAAGATAAAGCGGCAATACTAATGATAGCTTTGGGCAGGGATGCCTCCTCTAAAATATACAATTTTTTGGATGAAGATGAAATCGAACAGTTGACAATGTCTATTACCGGCCTCGACCGATTTGACAATGATACTAAAGAAGATGTTCTGGAAGAGTTTTATCAGCTATGTGTTGCTCAAAAGTATGTGCAAGAGGGTGGTGTGGATTATGCACGAGACGTGCTAATCGCAGCCCTGGGTCAAGAAAAAGCAGACAATTTACTCAATCGAATTTCTTCCATGCTGCAAGTTCGTCCCTTCGACTTTGTTCGCAAGGCAGACCCAGCTCAGGTATTTAACTTCATTCAAAATGAGCATCCCCAGACCATCGCACTGGTACTCTCGTATTTGGATACAGGAAACGCAGCATCCATTATGACCTCGCTGCCCATCGATTTACAGGTTAAAGTTATTAAACGTTTGGCGACGATGGGAATTGTTGCCCCCGAGTATGTGCGTGAAGCTGAAAGAGTTTTAGAACGCAAGCTGTCCAGCGTAGGTATGGTAGACAGTGCAGTATTGGGTGGTTTGGACTCCATCGTAAACATCTTAAACTTCGTAGACAGGGGTACAGAGAGATACATTCTGGAATCCTTGGAGAAGGACGATCCCGAGCTGGCAGAGGATATTCACTCCAGACTGTTCACCTTCGACGATGTTATTCGCCTTACAAACCCTGCAATTCAGCGTATGCTCAAAGAGATCGACAACGATACGCTGGCAATGGCACTCAAGGGTGCGGCAACCGAGATTGCAAACAAGATTTTCGACAACATTTCCAAGCGTTTGCAGGAGATGATCAAAGAAAATATGGATTACATGGGACCTGTTCGCGTCCGCGACGTAGAAGCAGCACAACAGAAGATAGTCAATGCGATCCGCAGACTGGAAGACAGCGGCGAGATC
Source organism: uncultured Clostridia bacterium (assembly GCA_964453645.1). Taxonomy (GTDB): domain Bacteria; phylum Bacillota; class Clostridia; order Christensenellales; family JAWKQI01; genus CAYVRJ01. The sequence goes on along the minus strand of CAYVRJ010000002.1, from coordinate 257,730 downwards.
GATATCTCCAGAGGAGGCGAAAACGATATTGTTGCATAGGAATCAACCTGATGCAAATGTGCACAAAAGCGATGTAGTGGTACTCCCCACTTTTGAGGAATTGGTACCAAGACCACAGATCATTCCCGAGTTGCAGGAAGAGGATTCTCTTTCTGCTTCTCAAATTGAAAAAACAGCTGAAGATATTTTGTTTGACGCACAACAAACAAAAAAGAAAGCAGATGATTACGCAAAAAAAACAATTGATGAAGCAAAGAGTAAAGCGGAACAGATTGTTTTAATCGCCAAAAATGAGGGAGAGAGCATTCGCAATCAAGCCTACGACGAAGGGTTTGCCGAGGGTAAAAACGATGCCACTGCCATTGGCGAAGAACTTGCTCTCAAACATACAGAAGAATTTGAACGGTTTATTGAAAAACTAAAGCAATATCAAACCAGTATGTTTGATGATGTAAAAAGTGAAATTTTAGATGCAGTTATCGATATTTCAAGAAAAATATTACACGTTGAGATTCAGAAAAACGATGAAGCATTGATCAATTTGATTAATACTGCAATTGTTAATATTGCTCAAGAAGAAAATAAAAAAATCATGTTGAGTAATGCAGACTTTGAACGATTAGAAAAATCTCAGTCCTCTTCATACTTGGAAATGCTTGCTGAAAAGGACATTAAGGTGATCCCCAGTTCGGAGGTTAACGAAGGAGAATGCAGGGCAGACTATAAAAACGGATCGATTAACGTAGGTATTGAAACCCAGTTGGATCGTGCAAAGCATATTCTTACGAAGGAATTAATTTAATTGACAAAAGAGTTTTTTGGGAAATTGCACAACCTAATAGAACACAACGATTTGATCGAATTTAACGGCCGTATCACCAGAATAACCGGTATGATGGTTGAATCCACAGGCCCTTTGGTGAACATCGGTGATGTTTGCAAAATATATCCAAATGTGGGTCAGTCCTACATTTTTGCTGAAGTTGTTGGTTTTAGAGATAGCAGTGTTTTGTTAATGCCATACGGCAGCATTTCGGGCATTGGGCCCGGAAATAGAGTAGTTGCTTCGGATGCAGACTTTGGTGTGTCCGTTGGCGAAGGCTTGCGAGGAAGAATCTTAGACGCACTAGGTAACCCCATAGACGGAAAGCCACCCATTGAAGTGGAAGCGTATTACCCGGTAGAAAATGAGCCGCCAAATCCTTTGCAGCGCACGCGAATTAAACAAAAATTAAACTTAGGTATTCGCGCTATGGATGGCCTGCTCACCATGGGCAGAGGACAGCGCGTGGGTATTTTTGCGGGAAGCGGCGTTGGTAAGAGCACAACACTGGGTATGATCGCACGATGCAGCGATGCAGACATCAACGTCATCGTTCTTGTGGGAGAGCGTGGACGCGAAGTGCTGGATTTTATGGAAAAAGATTTACAAGAAGAAGGTTTGGCAAAATCGGTTGTTGTGGTTGCAACGTCGGACATGCCCTCCATGCTTCGCTTAAAATCTGCCATGGTTGGAACTTCCATTGCTGAATTTTTTAGAGATAAAGGGTATAATGTTTTACTCATGATGGATTCTCTCACCCGCTTTGCAATGGCTCAGAGAGAAATCGGCATGGCAGTGGGTGAACCCCCTGTTGCCAGAGGCTTTACGCCTTCAGTATACGCAAAATTACCCAAGTTATTGGAGCGAAGCGGAACATCTCCTCACGGCTCCATTACCGCTATATACACCGTTTTGGTGGAAGGCGACGATATGAACGAACCAATTTCAGATACAGTGAGAGGTATTTTAGATGGTCACGTGGTGTTATCCCGTAAGCTTGCAAATTCCAACCACTATCCACCCATCGACATTTTAGCAAGTGTAAGCCGTTTGATGCCTGAAATTGTGGATCACTCCCACTATGAAATGGCTCAACAGGTTAAGAACATGATGTCGGAGATTAATGAAGCTGAATCCCTGCTGTTGATCGGTGCTTATAAACCGGGTACAAACCCAGTATTGGACAAGGCTTTGGCAAAAAAGGACTTGATTTCAAAGATGCTCAAACAGGGGATGAAGGAACACACCACCCACGATGAAGTAATTGAAATGCTAAAGGAAATCACGGATTATAAGGATTAAAGCGTTGAAAAAGTTTGTTTTTTCATTAGCAAGTGTTTATAAATTAAAGAGATCAAATGAAGATGAATTAAAGAATCAACTTGCGCAAAACAGTTCCAATATAACCCTGTGCGACCAGCTCATGGCTGAATTGGAAGAGGAATTGAAAAATGAATCAAAAAAACATCAAAAAGAGTTAAAGTCGGGTACTTCCGTTCAAAAAGTACAGGCCTATGGTTTTTATTTTTTGAACTACAACAATACAAAAAAAGATTTGCTTTTAAAAAAAGAACGGTTATTGTTGTTGAGACAAGAATTACAAAAAAAATTACTTCAAGTTATGAACGAAATTAAAGCCTTAGATAATATTTATGAAAAAGAATTGGATGAATATAAAAAAGAATTAAAAATTGAGGAAGACAAAGAGATAGATAACAATTTGAGTTTTAAAATCTATACGGATGTCCTACCCGAAGCGTAAGAGGAGTTTGAAATTATGGCCGCAACACCCAATAGTGCAAAACCAATTGCAAATAAACCTGCATCAACACCCAATACAGCAGAAGTTGTTACAGCGCAGCCCTCTCAACCAGTTGCTGCGAAAAAGCCCAAAAAGAGCAAGGCAGCACTCATTGTATTTTTATTCTTTTTTGTGATTCTTGCTGCAGGATTTGGTGCGTATTATTTCAATTTGTTTGGTTTCAAAAATATGGTAATCAACTTTTTTATAACTCAAGATAGTACATACACCGCAGTGATGACTCGAATCAACACAGTGGAAGCTGAACTTACAAACCAAAGTAATTCGCTGAATGAGACATCAAGACAGCTCACTGAGGCTTCAAAAACAATCGATGCAGCCAATGCACAGTTGACAGAACGACAAGCCGCTGTAGAAAAGCGTGAGCGTGATTTAACGGCTGCACAAGCTGAATTTGAAAAGAAAACTTTTGAATTTGATCAATTAGTTTCCATGTATAAAAATATGGATGTTAAAAAAGCTGCTGATGCACTTTCAAAAGTCACCAACAAAGATACAGTAATTTACATTTTGTTAGAATTAGAAGAAAAACAAGCGAGCAATATTATGGCAGCATTTGATCCTTGGTTCGCAGCTCAAATTACAGCAAGAATGAACACTTTAGCTAAACAATAACAATTTTGTGAATTTAAAAAACGACGTATTTGAGCTAAATTATAAAAAAATTCGTTCGATATATATAGTATATGTGTGCAAAAGACACACTCTGCGAATGAGCAGAAAATGAGGTGCAAAAATGATTAAAATCCAGTCCAATCCCGGCCTTGACGTTGCGGTTAACTTTAGTAAACCAGACGCTTCGAGACCGGAGGGGAGCAGTTTCTTTAAGGATATGGAAAATGCTCTGAAAAAATCATCGCAGGATGCGCCTAAATCGAATGCGCAACAAGATGTGCGCAATGCTGTAAAGGGGAACAATCAGCAAACAGATCAAGAAAACGAATCGTCGGAGACGGTGGAACAAGAGTTATCGGTATTGGGTCAGTTCTTCATGATGTTGAACGCTCAGGGTGGAATTCAAAACAGCGAAGAAGTAGTTACAGATGCAAATATTGAATTGTTATCTTCACAAGTTGCTGTTATACCTGAAGAACCCGTACTGGAACAGCCTGTGATTTCACAAGAAGTGGTGGAAATGCAGGCGGAACAATCGGAAGGTCTCACTTCTGAACAAAGAAATACCATCATTGGAGTTTTAGAGGACATTAAAAACTCGACTCAGCCGCAAGATGCGCAAGTTGCAGCAAATGTATCAGCAGAAGTGTCAGCAAAGGTTTCGGAAGAAAAACCTGTAGCGCCTATTGTTGATGTTGCGGAGGAGACGCAAGTTTCAACTGATAAACAATCGATCTCAGGAACGCAAACAAACATAGTAGACGAAAAGTCAAATGAAGCAGACTTAAACTTTGCCCAATCTCAGCAGCAGTTTAACATGTTGACAGACGATATTCCAAGAGAAGTGGACATGGAGTTTTCAACAGAAGCTGTTCAATCTAAGGGGCCTGATAGTTTCGCTATGAAATTTTTAGAGCAGGTCACCACAAACATTGCTGAGAATAAGAGTGAGCTTTTAATCCAGTTTAAGCCCGAAGTAATGGGCGGTATGGCTGTGAAGCTGGTTCTTGGCGAAGAGGGTTTGGTTGCAAAACTAATTACGGGAAACAAGGAAGTTCAAGCAGCGATGAATAGTCAGCTGCACCTTATGCAGGATGCACTGAAAAGCAGAAATATCGACGTCGTATCGATGGAAGTAGTTTACGAACAGCCAACTCAGCTAAACCTTGGCATGAGCAATGGCGGCCAGCAGTTCTTTCACCACGGGCAGCAGAGCTCCAGCTCTCACAAGCCTAAAGAAGAAAGTGTCAACGTAAACGCAGTGTATGATTCCATACTCAATATTTCGGATGAAATTGCAGAGTCTGTGGAGTTCAGCGCATAAGGAGGAAAAATGACAAACGCTATTAATCCTAATTCTACATTATATAACAGTGGCCAAACTGGCAGTCGTGTGCCTTCTAACAATTTAGGAAAAGATGAATTTTTGCAATTGTTGGTTATGCAGCTTTCAAATCAGGATCCCATGGAGCCCATGAAAGATACCGACTTTATTGCACAGATGGCACAGTTCTCTTCTCTTGAGCAGATGCAAAATCTGAACAATTCTTTTATGAGTCTTCAGACAAACAGTTTGATTGGCAAAACAGTCATCGGAACAACGGTTGTAACCACCGAGGACGGCAGCACTACTGTTAAAGAAATTGTCGGCAGAGTGGACGGCGTTGTAAAATCTGGTGGTAAGGAATACTTATCTGTTGGAAACTATCTGGTTGCTGTTGAGAACGTTTCATCCGTATTTGATGAAAGTGACTACAACAACAGTGTGCTGCAGGCACAGGGTCTGGTTGGCAAGTATGTTAACGCACAGCTTCCCCCTGAAAAAGAGGGTGGCAGTCCGGTTGAAGTATCTGGTATTGTTGATGAGATTATCATTAAGAATGGTCAGATCTATGCAAAGGTTGGGGATAAAGAAGTTCCCATTGCCTTCATCACAAACATCAAACCTGGCGACTATACGCCCCCGGTGGAAGAGAAACCTGAAGATGATGCTGAGGACAAAGTGGAAGGTGATGATACCACCACACCTCCCGCTGAGGACACAACAACTCGGCAAACAAGATTAACTGATGCTTTGTACCAGTTGCGCAATGTGGCTGGCGAATACGTTGAAGATTATATTTCGCCGGATACAAGAGAACAGTTGATAGCAAAATATCGAGGATTGTTTGGGAGATAGTTTCTCAATCACAACTTTAAAACCTTTTGCAACAAACAAAAGGTGCTGGCGGCATAGGGTATACCGTGCCACTAGAACAAACATTTTAAAATTAGACTATAACATATATTTGGAGGAATTTGCACTATGATGCGTTCACTTTTTGCAGGAGTTTCTGGATTACGTACACACCAAACACGTATGGACGTAATTGGTAATAACATATCTAACGTTAACACTTTGGGATTTAAAAAAAGCGCTGTTACTTTTCAGGATTTATATTCTCAGACACTGAACCCCGCTGCCGGCCCTTCGGGATCAGTTGGCGGTGTAAACCCCAAACAAGTTGGCTTAGGTACATCCTTGAGTGCGATAACTGCTGTTCACTCTCCGGGCTCTGCTCAGTACACCGGCCGTCCGTTGGACGTTGCAATTGAAGGAGACGGCTTCTTCGTTGTTAAGACTCCCGATGGTGAGTTCTATACACGTTCGGGTAACTTCCAGTTGGATTATAACGGTGCACTGTTAACACCCACTGGCGGATTTGTTCAGGGTTATAACCCTGTGTACAACACAGGAACCATTGGTTCATCTGCTGACAATGCTGATAAAGTTGCAAACGTAGGGTTCAAAAACCCAACATATGCAGATGGCGCAAATATCACTGCCGCTACTTCGGGTGTATACTCCTTAGGTGCTCTCGATCCTGCTACTGGCGTAATTCAGTTGCACAGAGACGGAAGCAAAACCCCCGTTGGAACTGCAACCATAACGGGTGCCACTTTCCCCATTACGGCAACCGGTGGCCCAGCTCCTGCTCCTTTTAACACATCCATTGCAGATAATACTACCTTGACCGTGGTAATGAGAGATGAGTTGGGTGCTGAAATTGGTACCTTTACCTTCACAACCGATGGTGCACTGGGAGGCACAGGTGCTACGGCAGCGGATGCCCAAGCGGACATCGCTAAAAAAATTGAAAATGCTTTTGCAAAATTCCAAGTTCGCGTGACCAACAACGATGGTTACGTTGCCGGCAACAGCATTGACAATGTCATCATTGACCCCAACATCTATACAAACGTTGCAATTGATGCACGTGGTGCTGTAATCGGTCAGTTGATCAACGACGTACCTGCTGATCCTGCAAAAGGTATACCTGCTATGCAGAAGGGTCAAAAAGTAGTGCTTGGATTCGTAACCCTTGCAAACTTTGTAAACACCAGCGGTCTTGAAAAGACAGGAAACAACATGTATGCAGCTTCTTCAAACTCTGGTGCACCCTTATACGGTGAACCTGGTCAAACAGGATATGGTGCGCTTTCGCCCTCATCTCTTGAAATGTCTAACGTAGATATGTCGGAAGAAATGGTAAACATGATTATCACCCAGAGAGGTTTCCAGGCGAATTCGAGAATAATTACCACCTCAGATCAAATACTAGAAGAGTTGGTTAATCTGAAGAGATAAAATAATGAGATTATTTAAAAAATAACTTTATTAACCCGGTAACATGTGATAAAATATCACTGTTACCGGGATTAGTGAAGTTTAGGGAGAACATATGATTAAACTGAACAGATTAAATAATGAACCTTTCTACGTGAACGATGACAGAATAGAGCATATTGAATTGACACCCAATACAATGCTTTGTTTTGAATCCGGTAGAAAGGTTATTGTTTTGGAATCAGCCGAACAAGTGATTGATCTGATTTGTCAGTACAAGGAACGAGTAAGTCAATATCCCGCAAATAAAATAGTATCGGGTAGGGGGGAAGAGCTTTGTCAATAATCGCACTTATATTTGGTTTCGCTTGCATTGTAATTAGTATTTTGTTAAATGGTAAGTTGACTTCATTTTTGGATCCAGCATCTGTGTTTATTGTTATTGGTGGCTTGTTAGCGGCTACTGTTATCTCATATCCTATGAGACAGTTAAAAATTGCAATGAAAACGCTAAAAATTGCTTATGGCAAAGAAAAAGTTGATATTCGCGCAAGCATTGAGCAAATTATCACCATGGCTAATTCAGCCAGAAAAGAGGGACTACTCTCTTTGGAAAATATGACGGAAGATATTCACGATCCGTATTTGAAAAAAGGAATTATGCTTGTGGTAGATGGTTCAGATCCTGAGCTGGTGAAAAGTGTCATGGAAACCGAAATTGGTTACATGGAAGCTCGTCACGGATCTGTTATTGCAATTTTTAATCAAATGGCTGCCTATGCACCCGCATTTGGTATGACGGGTACGCTGATCGGCCTTGTTAACATGTTGGTGAACTTAAATGATGCAGCATCATTAGGGCCTTCTATGTCCGTTGCATTGGTAACTACGTTTTACGGCGTTGTCCTTGCAAACCTTGTTTTCACCCCCATTGCAAGAAAATTGAAAACCTACTCTGCAAATGAACAATTGCAAAAAGAAATATTGTTAGAGGGAATTTTGTCCATTCAGGACGGTGAAAATCCTCGTATTATTCGTGAAAAATTAGAAGCTTTCTTAGCACATATGGATATTCAGGCGATGAACACTGGAGAAGCTCAAAAGGAGATAGATGCCAATGGCTAGGAAACGGAGAGCTGCTGAGGAGGATCCAGGTTACAACTATATGGATACGTATGGTGATTTGATCACCTTGGTATTGACGTTTTTTGTATTGTTGTATTCGTTTTCATCCATTGATGTTTCTAAGTGGAAGCAATTGGTAGAAACCTTTACGGGTGCACCACCCACTGCTCAAATTTCCACTTTTGACCCATTAAACCCAACGGAAAAACAGTCGGAATTTGATGTTGGATTGGTGAATAGGCGCAAGGATCAAAAGAAAAAAGATGAAGAGGCAAAATTGCTCAAAGAGTTAAAGGAGCAATTTCAAAACATGTCTCCCGAACAAGTGGAAGTGTTGACCACCCAGGAATTGCAACTCAGAGAGCAGTTTGATAATTTGTTTAAACGCATAACCGATTATATCGATTTAAACGAACTCAATTCCAGCTTAAATGCTCAAAAAGAGGGCAATAAAATATTTTTAGTTGCCATGGATGGAATATTATTTGACTCCGGTCGAGCCACCATTAAGGATGAAAATGCAGAAAAAATTCTGCTGGAAGTCTCTGGATTACTGCTTGACTCCGTTGATTTAATCGCAAACCTTCGGATTGAAGGTCATACGGACAATGTGCCCATTAACAATGCCTATTTTAAAGACAATTGGGATTTGTCAGTAATGCGTTCGACTAATGTACTTCGGTTTGTGGTGGACAGGGGAAGATATCCTGTGGATAAAATCTCCGCAGCAGGTTACGGCGAGATGCATCCCATAGCCAGCAATGCGACAAAGGAAGGCCAAGCATCCAATCGCAGAGTTACCTTCTTAATTGAGAGAAAAGCTGTGGATGGGAAGAGCTAAAAATATTTTTTGACTAGGATAAACACAACATTAACATACTATTAATAAGGAGTGTATTGTGGCATGAAAAAACAAAGTTTTATATTGATAATTTTAATAGTAACAATTGTACTGACAACCAGTGCATGCGGTTTGTTTGGCGGCGGCGGAGAGGAAAACACCAGAGAAGTATTAGTTTACTATTCTCCCGGCGAATATTTTGTAACCAACTTGTTTGAATCCGAAAGTCTTGTCAAGGTGACAGTTTCCTTGGGAATGAGCGAAGATCAGACAGAAATGCTCACAAATGAAAATGCACTCGTTCGCAACGATATCACCTTCATCCTTCGCAGTTTAAAAGAAGAGGATTTTAACGATCCCAACCTTGAAAAAACTTTATCCGATAAAATTTGCAGCAAATTAAACAGCGAGTTTCAAGTAGATATATTTAAAAGAGTTATTTTCAGTGACTTGCTTGTTCAATAAAATTGTATTTCTATATTAAATTGATTTGAAGGGAGGTAAGTAATTGGCAACTGTATTATCTCAAAACGAAATAGATGATCTGTTAAATGCGTTGACATCCGGGGAAAAAGTTGAATCATCCAACGAAGACAAAAAGCAAGATTCTGGTGTTCGATTGTATGACTTTAAAACTGCCAATAAGTTCCCAAAAGAACATATGCGAACCCTCAATATTTTGTTTGATAACTTTGCGTATTTGTTGTCAACTCGCTTGACAGGTATGCTTCGCACCATATGTGAAGCAACTGTAATCTCGGTGGAAGAGCAGTTGTTTGGCGAATTTAACAACTCTATTCCCACCCCCGTTGTTTTAGGTGTTGTGGATATGCAACCACTACACGGTTCTATCTTAATTGAACTGACAGCACCTTTGGCGTACGGTATTGTGAGTCGATTGTTCGGCGGTATCGCTGAATATACTGAAGTAAATAAATCCTTTACTGAAATAGAAATTCTTATGCTGGAAAATGTCATGCATAAGGTTTTAGGTTATTTATCCGAAGCTTGGGAAAAGGTTTGTGAGGTGCGTTCCAATTTAGCACGTATTGAAACAAGTGCTCAGTTTACTCAAATCACAGCCACAAACGAACCTGCTGCCATCATCACGCTCAATGTGAAAATTGACAAGGTTGAGGATATGATGACAATTTGCATACCCCACGTGGCATTGCAGCCCATTGCCAAGTTGCTGACATCCAGCCGATGGATGCTGGGCAGTTTGCCCCGCAGTAATGACGGGCAAGCCAATGAGCAAATTCGCAAGCAACTTGAAAACACGGAGGCAACATTAAGGGTTGTATTTAATGAAGCACAAACCACGATCCGCGAATTACTCACTATTAAAGTGGGAGATGTACTGTGTTTAGATCATCACATTAAACAATTAATCACTGTAAATTTGGAGCATATCCCCAAATTTAAGGGAGTTTTAGGATTATCAGGTCAAAAACAGGCAATCCAGATTGCTGAGATCATTAAGGAGAATTTTACTGGTGAGCAATGATTATTTAACACCCGAACAAATTGAAGAAATGCTCATGGGAAGTGGTCGTTTGGATTCAGACATTGCAATAAATGATATTGCTGAGTTAAAACTTGAAGACTACCTGTCTCAAGAGGAAGTAGATGTACTTGGTGAAATAGGCAACATTAGTATGGGAACTTCGGCAACGACTTTGTTTTCCATGTTGGGCAGAAAAGTAACTATTACGACGCCGCGCACCTCTGTGCATACCTTAAATTCTTTACAAAAAGAATATCCTGCGCCCATTGTTGTGGTTGAAGTTTCGTACACCGAAGGGATTGACGGGAACAACTTGTTACTGCTGAAAGAATACGATGTAGCGCTGATTACTGATCTGCTGATGGGTGGAGAGGGTGATGTGGATGAATCAAATTTAGAGTTGGATGAGATTCATTTGAGTGCCATTCGGGAAGTTATGAACCAAATGGTGGGTTCTTCCGCCACATCCATGGCTAACATCCTAGGAAAGACGGTGAATATTTCCACGCCCAGCACCAAACATATCTTATTATCCGACGATTCCATTTCAGATATGTTTGCGCATACGGACATATTAGTTAGAATATCATTTTTAATGGAGATAGAGGGGTTATTAAAGAGTGATATAATGCAAATTGTGCCACTCAGTTTTGCAAAATCGCAAGTAGAAGCGTTACTCAATGCTCAAAACGAAGAAAGTAATGAGGAGGTCGACGGACTAATGAACTCCGATCAGGCAATTATGGTTGAAGAAAATAATTATTCAACTGCACACATGGTGGATCAACCAAGCAATCAGTTTGCTATGGAACAAAGTGTTCCGAGCCAACAGTATGCGCCACCACCACCGCCACCGCCCCAACCCCAAAGTGCACCACAACCACAGTATGGTTATATGCCACAGCAACCCCAATTTAGTCAACCTCAAGGCCATGTGGTTCGACATGGCGTTCAAGCACAGACTGTGCAATATCCTACATTTGATGCGGGAGATAGCTTCTTGGGTATCCCTATGGATCACATTGGAATGATCATGGACGTTCCCATGAAAGTGACCGTTCAGCTAGGTAAAGCAAAGAAAAAAATTAAAGAGATTATGGAGTTAAATACGGGATCCGTAATCGTGCTGGACAAATTAGCAGGGGAGAGCGTTGAAGTTTTAGTCAATGGAATTTTAATCGCTAAGGGAGAAGTTGTGGTGGTTGACGATAATTACGGAGTTCGCATCACGGAAATTAATATCCCTGAGGTCAATAAAAACGTAGATTAATCATATACTGAACTATAAAACTTCTTGAGGATGCGGCAGAATGTTAGACAAGATTAGGGTTTTGATAGTTGATGATTCTATGGTCTTTAGAACCATGATCGTCAACTCTCTAAAAAAAGAACCGATTGTTGAGGTAGTTGGAACAGCGGGCAGTGCATTTGAGGCTAAAGATAAAATCCTCAAGCTAAAGCCTGATGTTGTTACTTTGGATATTGTTATGCCCGGGATGAACGGGTTAGAATTCCTGAAAATCCTCATGGCACAGCATCCCATTCCTGTTGTTGTTGTCAGCGGTGCTGATAGCAACGTTTTTGATGCAGTGGGTGCGGGTGCAGTTGACTTTGTAGCAAAACCCAGTGGTGACGGTATCACGGATTTTGCACACGATCTTGCCCTGAAGTTAAAGGCAGCAGTGCAAGCCAAGCTGAGGCCGAGAGTGGCTCAAGTCAAGCAGATTCATGACAGCATCAGCGATTTATCTGGTATTATTGCCATTGGAGCATCAACGGGGGGAACAGAGGCCACCAGCTTACTACTGAGGGCACTGCCGGCAAAGTTACCCGGCATTGTGATTACCCAGCATATGCCCCCTGTTTTTACAAAGATGTATGCAGAGCGGCTTAACCGCGAATGTCCTCTCATTGTAAAAGAGGCAAAGACGGGAGATATTGTGAAACCCGGACATGTGTTTATTGCCCCGGGTGATTTGCATATGACCGTTTCAAAGGCAAACAATGAATTTATGATACGGTGTCAGCCCGGCGAAAAAGTTAGCGGGCACTGCCCTTCTGTAGACGTGTTGTTTGATTCTGTTGCCAAGTGTGCAGGGGCTAAGGGAATTGGCATTATACTCACTGGTATGGGTTCAGACGGTGCAAAGGGTTTGCTGAATATGCGGAAAAATGGAGCGTTTACCATTGGCCAAGATCAAAAGACATGCGTTGTGTACGGTATGCCTATGGAAGCGTTTAATTTAGGTGCTGTAATGCGCCAAGCGCCTTTGGAAAATATACCCGGTGTTTTATTAAGTTTTCTTAAAAAATAAGGAGTGGTATTATATGGAACTGATTTTAAGAAATATCGTTGAAGATGTGGTACAATTAAACGTTGGAAACGTTATGCGTGAAGCGGGAATGTGTACCTGTGCCAAGTGCACCTTGGACGTTATGGCCCTTGCACTGAACAACCTAAAACCTAAATATGTTGCAACTGAAATTGGTTCACTGATGAGCACAACATCCATGTATAGCACACAAAATACGGTCACGGTTTATCAGGAACTGTTAAAGGCATGTCAATTTGTAAAAGAGAACCCGAGACACGACGAATACTTAAAGAGCACCAAAAAATAGAAAGTTATTTTATAAATTTAGATTTATAATTTGCATCTGCTTCCGCGATAAACACAAGAACTTGAGCGACTATTTCGTATAGCTGTTCAGGAATTGTATCGCCCACACTGAAAGAAGAGAGTACCTCAGCAACGGAGCTGTCCTCAACAACGGGCACTTCGTTTTTTTGTGCTGTTTCTACAATTTTTTCAGCTACTATACCCAATCCCACTGCGGAAATAATAGGTGCATTGTTTTGATTTGGATCATATTTTAAAGCAGCAGCTTTTTTTATTTTTTTATTCAACGTCCTACCTCACAACTCTATGTTTAGTCTGCCCATGCGGGGTACAACCTCAAAGCAACGTTCAAAGTTTAGCGGAGTGATGGGGTTTTGAATTAATTGCACTTGTAGTGCGTTTAACCGATAGCCCAAATCGGATACGACTTCGTTTAACTCGCGTGTTTTACCCTTTAAGTATTGAATAATTTCTTCATTCTCCACACGCATTTGTAAATTGATATTTTTTAATTCAATTTTAATGACCGATTCCACCAAACCCATATGCTCCGTTTGCAGGCATAGGGCTATTTTCGCATTCTTAGGGTCGATCTCACCAGTCTTTGGATTGCGCTTTAGCACATATAAATCTGCCGTCTGTTTTTCCTCCTGAAAGGAGAAAGGGACTTGTGCATAAAAGAAATTGTTCATTTCCTTAGTTATTTGCGTCTGGGAAGATAGTTGCGCAAGTGTCGCTTTACTAGTGGTGCTCACATCGTTTAAATTGCTGAGCACTGTAGTGAGCTTTTCTCCAACACTGGATGCGGAATCTTTAACAATACGGGGAGCTGTATTTGCATCTAAGGGCTCAAATACACTCTTTAAAATCTTTGAAAGCATAGCAATTTCTTTCACAGGTAGATCCACAGTTTGCTTGTCGGGAATTAAGTTCTGTGGATTTTGTTGTTTTTGCGCATCGTTATTTTGAATTTTTGCCTGTGCACTTTCAATTAACTGCTCAAAAGATTGAGGTGTTTCAGGTTTTACTTTCATTGCACTGTCAACAGCAGAATTATTTGCAACTTGCATCTTTGGTGCAACATTTTCTTTAGTTAAAGGAAGATCTGGTTGCTGCACTTGAACCGAAGCATTTTTATTTGAGGAAACAACCTTTTCAGGTAAATTAAATACATTGTCTTGTTTGACTTGAACAGCCTGCTGTTGTTCGGATTTAAGGGGTGTTGGGTTTTTAACCAGGGCAGAATCATTGGATTGAATCTCTTCTTTGGGCTGTAGGAAATTTTGGTCCTGAATATCTTGTTCCAACTGTGTCACCAATTGATTTAATTGTTGTCCATGAGATTGAAATCCATCTTTTAAAACTTGAGGCAACTGTTCATTGGTTATCAGCGAAGGATAATTTGCAATGGTAACGGCAACATCATTGGGTATTTTGGGGAATTTTGTTAGTACAATGGATAAATTTTTCATCAATTCAGAAGTGGGTTCAAACCCTTGGGTTAGCAAAATTTGTGCAAGGGAAGTGTTGCTTCTGGTTGGATCAATATTTAAACGAATTAACGTATGCTGCAAATTTGTAGCGTCGGGAATTAAAGGCTGCTGATTCAGGGATACAATTTGCATAGACACACTTTTATCTGAACTCTGTGTGACACTTAGAGTAATCATATCTCCAGGTTTTATGGGAGTAGAGGATGTATTTTTAGCCAACAAAACTGTATCATCTCCCGTGCGCAAATAAACGTCGTTGCCTTCAACAGACACAACTTCCGCTTCAACCACCTGCCCGGGTGAAAAAGTTGTATTACTCTGACCGCCTTGAATTTGTAAAACTACATTATTTGAAACATTTCCTACCTGCAAAATAATTCTCCTTAATATTATTTACAATAAAAAGTTCTTGATATTATTGTAAACATAGCTTATAATAATATCGTAAACTTTAAACATAATTTTATAAAAAATTTGTTTACAATAATTAAATAAATTTTTTCATTTTTATTTCGAAAAATAATTTATAGCGTTCTTGCTAGGAAAGGGGGATATAATTGGCTGAAAAATTAGCGTTTGATTCGCTGGGCTTGGATGTTTGGCGCGAGTTGTGCAACGTTGGAGTGAGCAACGCTGCTATTGCTATTTCAAAAATGACTGGAAAAATGATGTATATCAATGTTCCTTCATGTAAGCTGGTTACATACGACGAGATGGGTAGGGCTTTTGGTGATCCTGAAAAAATTGTCTCTTCCATTCTAGTACAGCTCAATGAGGATATTGAGGGATATATTATGTTCTCTCAAGAACTGGGCAACGCCATAATGACTCAAAAGTTATTAACTGGTATTGATGTTTCGGGAAGTATTGAAGACATTGAGAAACTTGCAGAAGAACTTTCACCGTTAGAAGAGCTGGTCAATATTATGATCAGTGCGTTTGTTGGGTCTATGTCCACTATGACAGGGCTGAAAATCAACCCTTCGGTACCTTCTCTGTGTATCGACATGTTGATGGCTGTGATGAACATTCCTGCTGTGGTTTATGGCGAAGTTTCAGAAGAAGTGTTGATGATTGAGACTCAATTTGTAGATAGTGAAATTAAAGGTCATTTTTTCTTATTGCCCGATTATAAATCGTACAAAAAATTAATAGAAATGCTGTGTGTTTGATTTATGGCAACTTTAATTGTTGGAATGGCTGATTTAAAGATTTCAACTGTAGGGGACAAGATCATGACATTGGGTCTTGGTTCTTGTTGTGGAATTATATTATATGATAAAATTCGCAAATTTGCGGGTATGGTTCACGTGATGCTGCCTGAATACAACGATTCAATGGGAGCCAACAAAGCTAAATATGCTGATTCTGGGATTAATGAGCTGCTAAACCAATTGTTGAAAGCTGGTGCAACCAGAAGCTATTTGGTGGCTAAAATTGCTGGTGGAGCCCATATGTTCGGATCAATCAAAAACAACGATTTGTTAAAAGTTGGTTCGAGAAATGTCATAGCCAGCAAAGAACAATTGAGGAAATTACAAATTCCCTTAATAGCCGAAGATACAGGCGGTAAATACGGAAGAACAATTGAATTTAATCCCCAAGACGGAATGTTAAAAATTAAAATCGTGGGACATGGGGAACACTATATTTAGAAAATGTAATGATTGAATAACCTAATTTTTCTGGAAATGGAGGAGCAATGACTGTACTTGTATGTGACGACGCAATGTTTATGCGAAATATGATTAAACGTGCACTTGCCAAAACCAATTACAAAGTAATTGGAGAAGCTGCAAACGGATTGGAAGCAGTTGAAAAGTATGTTGCGTTAAATCCTGATGTCGTCACGTTAGATATTACAATGCCCCAAATGGATGGTATTGAGGCGTTAAAAAAAATTAAAGAAATCAACCCAAATGCAAAAGTGATTATTGTATCCGCTATGGGCCAGGAGATATATGTGAGAGAGGCAATTATAGCGGGAGCAAATGCGTTTATAATTAAGCCTTTTAAAAACGATAGTTTAATTGAAGCTTTCGATGGATTTAATGGGAGATAACAATGAGCGATAATAATAACTTTCTGTTACAACCAACGATAAATCCGTATTATACGGGCAATACTGCAAATTCTTTAAATGCAAATAGTAACGTAGCAAATAATGCTGTAAACAATCAGCTTTTTAATCAATATTTCACCACCGCAATGATGGGTCAGATGAACAATTCCTTAGGTAGTGTTGGTGGTGTTTCTGATTCAGGTTTAAATGGAGGGACAAATTCACCAGATTACCTCTCTGCGTTTAATTCTCAAGCTGGCTTATACTCCTTGCTGGGTGCTATGGGAGAATCTTCTTCTAGCGAAGGGATGATGTCCCTCATGTTAGCCATGCTGTTGGCTTCTGACAAGGGTGGATCCGGTTCTATTGCCAACGTTTACGGCCAAAATAACAATATGGCAATGCAAGGAATCCAAGCTCCTATTCCGGGTGTGACTGGGACAAGTGCTGCGGATACCCCTGTTGATGCTTGGAGGCCTTCGACTCCCGCTATTGTGAGCGTACCGGGCAACCGAAATCCTTCACTATACCGACAGGTGCTGGATCAATTTAATGTTGAAAGTAACAAACGATATGCTGTGAACAAAAACGGCAAAAACGATACATATTGTAATATTTATCTTTGGGATGTGACCAAGGCTATGGGTGCGGAAATTCCTCACTACACAAACCCCAATACCGGTGAGCCTATGCATCCACCAAATAACAAAGGTGCAATCTCTATGAATGCAAATCGCATCAACGATTGGCTGAATAAACATGGCACCACATATGGCTGGAAAAAAGTTTCTGCTGAGGAAGCACAAAAATATGCAAATATGGGCATGCCTGCGGTTACAAGCTGGAAAAACCCCAGCGGTCACGGGCACGTGCAAATGGTGGCTCCTTCAAAAAACGGCACATACGACCCGGTAAAAGGTGTGGCCATTGCCCAGGCGGGGCGGTCGCTTATCAATGACGGCCATATTAATCAGGTTTACGGCTCCAATACGCTAAAAAAAGTTGAGTATTTCGTACACGTCTAACAATATAATTTATCTGTAAAAATAATATTTACAGATAAATTTTTTTAAAAATGTATCGATAATTATAATATAGCGTGTAATGACATGTATAAATAATTATAAATTGCTAGTATTGGAGGTAATTTGAGATGGCAGTAGGTTCTGTTGGAGGTTCGTCATACTATTCTTCTCCTCTTAGAATGACAGGTATGAGTTCAGGTATGGACACCGATGCATTGGTTCGTGCATTGACAATAAATCAACAGTCAAAAATTGATAAGGTTTTCCAAAATAAAACCAAGCTGGAGTGGAAGCAATCCTCTTATTCAGGCGTCAATGCGGCTATGAATAAAATGCGTAACGAATTCTTGAGCGTTATGAACTCTGGCAAAAATATGTTGGCCGCCAGTACTTTCCAGTCTAAAACAACAACATATACGCAGAATCCTTTCTTTAAAGTTACGGCAGGTTCTACCGCAGCAATGGGGAATTATTCGATTTCTGACGTAAAGATGGCATCCACTGCATCCATCAAAGGCTCAGCATTAAATACAAAGGCTGCGGAATTGGTTGGTGCTTTGTCGTATAACAAAACCATTGTGTCCGGCAAATTAGATGCTGCTTTTGATGAAAATTCTACTTTAGAACAAATAATGGGCAATGACAGCCCTGTTAAAATCACCATTAACGGTGAAAATTTTGAGTTTGACGCAAGCAAAAAGTTAAGTGAAGTGATGTCAGAAGTAAACGCTTCTGCTGCCAGTGTCAATATGACTTTTGATGCGGCAACCAATAAAGTCTCCATAGAGAGTTTAAAAGCTGGTCCCAGTGCTACAGTTGCTTATACAAACGTTTCAAACAAGTTCTTTGGCACAGGTCTGACTGCAATGGAAACAAAACAAGAAAATGTTTTGTTGTCCGATTCTCTCACATTAGAACAAATGGCAGACTTGCGGGGTGCCTCTGGCACTATGTTCGATTCCAACGGAAAACTTTCCTTTAGTATTAACGGAAAGACATTTAATTTTGATAAAAGCGATACCTTGAGCACAGTATTATCCACTGTATCAAGTGATCCCACTGCAAATGCAACTATTACTTTTAATGCTACAAAAGGTCAGTTTGTTTTGAGAAGCAAAGAAACTGGTACAATGACCGAGTTAAAAGTCTCCAATGTATCGGGTAAATTCTTCGGAAAAGACGGTTTGATGGGCATTAGCGAAGGTACGACCGATTCTTATAGCACCATCGGCAGAGGGGATACCATTGCAGATATTGAACGCAAGACTGGTATGAGCTTAAGTACTGGACTTAGCATTAAATTGGGTTCTCAACCTGCATTCACAATGTCTGGAGATAAAACTCTGGGTGAGTTGATGGATGAAATCAATAAGTCTGATCTTGGTGTCACCTTGAGTTATAGCTCCATTTCAGACAGCTTTGTTTTAACTACAAAGAAAAGCGGTAAAGCTTCTGGTATTGACTTAGATACAACACAAACCACCATGGGTTTCTTCGGATTTGAAGGTACACCCGATGCCGGTGGTAAGATATCTGTTACTGGAACAGATGCTTCTGTGAAGATTGGCTCCGATGTATACGAGAGTCGCAACAACACCTTCACTGTAGATGGTTTGACATTTGAAATCACTGGAACCATGGCAGCTACAGATGCAGCAATTAACTTTTCTGTCAGCCAAAACACCGATTCTGTTGTGGATAAGGTGAAAGAATTTGTCACTGAATACAATAAACTTGTTGAATCTTTGAACTCTCAGTTTGTTGAGCGTTCAAACAGAAAATATGCTCCTCTCACCGATGAACAGAGAGAAGCGATGACAGAAAAGCAAATAGAACAATGGGATGCGGAAGCAAAAAAAGGTTTACTCTACAAAGATCCGTATATTAACTCTTTTGTAGAGACCATGAGAAGGGCATTGACCACCAAAGTTGGTGCAACAGGGCTTTCTCCTATGGATATTGGCATTAAGCCTTCCTATTCCTTGTCTTCGCCCAACGGTGGCACAGGCATGATTGAGTTGGATGAGAAAAAACTGCGTGAAGCTTTGGAAAAAGATTCTGATGCGGTTGCAAAAGTCTTCACCGACTCGTCGTATTCTACTGACAAGCCAACTAAATTTAATGAGTCTGGTTTTTCTGCAAGATTGAACGATGCACTGTCAAACTTCAGCAGCGCTGTTCGTTCCAACCAGACACTTCCAAATGCTGAGCAGATTGCAAAACTCAATACGCAAATGGAAAACATGAAGTACAACTTATATCTTAAATCTGAAAAACTGTATATGAAATATGCTCAAATGGAGAGTATGTTGGGTTCCATGGGTTCACAGCAGAATTGGCTGGGTTCCGCCCTGGGATCTTTAGGAAAATAATTGGAGGATCTTGAATGAACGCTTACAATACATATAATAAATTCAACAATGCAACAACCGCTTACAAGCAGGAGGGCATACTCACTGCCTCTCCTGCAGAACTTGTAATTATCATGTATGATGCACTCATCAAGCAATATAAAATTGCAAAGATGTGTATTGAAAACAAATCCATTGAAAAGGCAAACAATGCACTTCAATTTTGTGGTGATATTTTGGTTGAACTCTCTAAAGGGCTGGATTTCAATTATGATATTGCAAGAGATTTGATGGAACTATACAACTTTGTGACCCAGCTGACCATTACTGCGAATTTGAAAAAGGACACAAAGGCCATTGATGATATTTTAGATATTATTACTGAGCTAAGGGATGCTTGGATGGTTGTTAAGTCCAGTGCAGGTTCTAAAATTGCTACAGTATTGGAAGATTAAATGATTGATGTATTAAATAAAAAATGTGCGATCCTTGAGCGCATGTATGAATTAACGCTAAAGCTTGCACCTTTAATGGATAATACTCAAGAAGATGACGTTTTAGAAGAGATAGACCGTTTGATTAGCAAACGGCAGAGTTGTATTGCAGAGTACGATGCCATTGATAGTACATCCTACGAACACATCGATGCTGCTACAAAAGAAAAAATTGAACAATTAAAGAATACAGAACGTACTCTTTTGGAAAAAATAATAGAGCAAGATAATATAAACACGCAGAAGTTTGAAAAGCAGCTGAGTGAATTAGAAGCTGATGTGAAAAATTCAAAAGAAGCTGTGCGAGAAATTAATGCGTATGTTAAAGCCGAAACCTATGAACAGGGTATGGTATTTGATTCAAAGCATTAATTGAGAGCCAAATAGAAATAATAATGCAGGAGAAAGTAGCGATATAATTTGAAAGTACAAGGTTTTAATGCTGTGGGCGGAGAAATGATTAAAAAGCTCACAGCAGAGGAAGTGCATGAATCTGAAAATAGAAATGTGGTGTTCAGTCGGAAACTGTCCGAAGCTTCGGCAGGTGCGCATGAACGCCATATTGCTGATTCTATTGATAAAATATATGAGCAGGGAAAGCGTTTGTCCGAGAAAGCAGATCTGAAGGAACTGCACATATACAAGGAAATGATCAAAGAATTGGTTTCCGAAACTGTCAGCAACGCCTATGAATTTACCAAATCCAGTCAATTTGGTGGCAGGGGAAGAAATAAAGTATATGCAATTATAAATAAAGTTGACGAAAAGCTTGACGAAATGACTCAGATGGTTTTAAATAAAGAGAAGGATAATATTGAATTATTATCCATGGTAGATGATATCAAAGGTATGCTGGTGGATATGCTTTTATAATACATACTACATTGAACGAAAGGAAGCAAATTTATGTCGGAAGTGCACAGCGAATTATTACAATCGGATCCAATGGTTAACCGATTTTTAGTTTTTGCAGTGGGTGATCAGAGTTTTGCTTTAGAAATTAGCTGCGTAATCGAAATTGTCGAGGTTCTTCCCATTACAAAAATACCCAATATGATTGAGTGTATCAAAGGAATCATAAATTTACGCGGTGCAATCATTCCGATTATTGACTTACGCCTTCGTTTTGGGTATACTGAAACTGTATACACAGACAGGACTTGTATTGTTGTTGTTGAACACGATGGAATGTCTGTAGGTTTTATTGTGGAAGAGGTAAAGGAAGTTTTATCTATAGCTGAAGAAGAAATTTCTCCCCCAACCAGTTTGAGCGATCAAAACCACTCGCAGTATGTGAAGGGTATTGGCATGGGGAAAGGAGAAGTTCAACTCTTATTAGATTGTACGCTATTGATGGACGTCGCAAATTAGATATGCAAGAATTATTGGCTTTACTCGACAAGGATTTTATTCGCTTACGAGACTTTATGTATTCAAACTTTGGAATTAACCTATCGTCTAAGCGGGGCTTGATCGAGGGTAGGCTAAATTCTGTTGTACAGCGTAAGGGATATAAATCCTTCACCGAATATATTGACAATTTAATGAGGGATCAATCGGGGGAAGAGCTCTCCATCTTAATTTCAAAGCTTACAACCAACTTCACCTACTTCATGCGCGAACAAAAACATTATGACTTCTTGGTGAAAAAGGCACTTCCCGAGCTCACACCCAAAATTCCGGATAGGGATTTGCGAATTTGGAGTGCAGGTTGTTCCTCTGGGGAAGAGCCATATACCATTGCCATGACTTTAAATAATTACTTTAAAGAGAATAAATCTGCTTGGGATACAGTAGTTTTAGCCTCAGATATTTCGGATAATGTATTGAATGCAGCGAAAAATGGCATATATAGTCTTGATCGAATCAATCAGTTGTCCGACGAATGGCGAAAAAAGTTTTTTGTGAAACTGGATGAAAACACTTATCAAGTGAGCAAAGAATTGAGAAATGAAGTTTTTTTTAAAAAATTCAACCTAATGGAAAAGACCTTTGTTTTCAAAAAGAAATTTCATGTTATTTTTTGCAGAAACGTAATGATTTACTTCGACAATCAAACGAGAAGGGAATTGACAAACAAATTTTTGGATGTGCTGATGCCTGGGGGTTATTTGTTCATCGGATTGTCTGAAACACTATTAAATTTGAAAACCCGGTTTGAATATGTCGAACCGGCAATATATAGAAAACCAATTGAATAAATTGTATTTGTAATAACGTAGGAGGCATTTAGATGAAAAGAGTTTTAGTGGTTGATGATGCTGCATTTATGCGTGTATCTATCAAAAACATGATAACCAAGAGTGGTTTCGAGGTCGTTGGTGAAGCTGAGAATGGTTTGGTGGCAGTTCAAAAGTATACGGAACTGAAGCCGGATATCGTTACTTTGGATATTACCATGCCTGAAATGACAGGCCTGGAAGCTCTAAAAGAAATCATGAAGATTGACCCCTCTGCTGTTGTAATCATGTGCTCGGCGTTAGGGCAGGAGTCCATGGTTCGGGAAGCAGTTATGGCCGGTGCCAAGGGTTTTGTTGTAAAACCATTCAAGGAAGAAGTTATTTTAGCTGCATTAAATAAATTTGCATAAAATGAACATTGGAGCGTAGGTATGAGTACAGATCCTATCATTGAAGTATTTGTATATGAAAATATGCAATTAATCGAACATCTTGAAGATGTATTGTTGAGTTGTGAGAAAAATGCTTCACTTAACAAAGAACAGATAGATGAAGTTTTCCGTGTTATGCACACTGTTAAAGGGTCATCGGGAATGATGAACTTTGATAGTATGGCTAAGCTTTCTCACAGCTTGGAGGATATGTTCTCGAAAATACGTGAAAAAGCTCCAGATGAATCCCACTGGTCCAGTATTTTTGATTTGGTTCTGGAAGGTTTGGATTTTTTGAAGTGTGAAATTGAAAAAATCCAATCGGGCGGTGATCCGGATGGGGATATTTCTGCGCTGCACCACCGGATCGAAAAGATGGTGGAAGTCTTATATGTTCCTGCCGGTGCCAACGCTCCCGCAGCTTCTTCCGCTGGTGAAAGCAAAGGCAAACCAGAAGTTCAGCAGAATGCAGCCCTTAAGTATTACACCATTCGAATCAAGTTTGAAGAAAACTGCCGCATGGAAAGTGTGCGGGCTTTTGGTGTTTTAACTTCACTCAAGGGGCTGTATACAAAAGAATTACACAACCCGCCAGATATTGAAATTAATTGTGACGAAGAAATTGCAATTAACGGGTTTACCATTTATCTATTATCCGATGCAGACGTGAATGAAATAAGATTTGTATTGGGTCGTGCGTTTTTGGTGGACAGTTATTCAATCGAAGAAACAGACCTTTATTCAACGCCCTTTGCGGATCTTGAAGATTTTGAACCTCCCGTACAGCAAAGTGTTCCCCAAGTTGTGGAAGAAGTCCATGCGGTATCTGAGCCAGCTCAGGTTGCAGCACAACCTGCTGCAGCAGCAAAGAGTGCTCAAAATGCTGGGGATATGGAGGGCAAATCCGTTAAACAAAATTTCATTAGCGTCAATGTCAACAAGATTGACAAGCTAATGAATTTAGTGGGCGAAATTGTTACCTCTGAATCTATGGTAACTAAAAATCCCGATCTGGATGGAATGCATTTAGAAAACTTTGAAAAGCAGGCCAGACAGCTTAGAAAACTCACCAATGAGCTGCAAGATGTGGTGATGTCCATTCGGATGGTGCCCATATCTACAACCTTCCATAAAATGCAGCGCATTGTCCGAGATATGTGTAAAAAAATCAATCGTGAAGCACAACTTATTATCATCGGTGAAACCACCGAAGTAGACAAAAACGTCATCGATAATTTGTCCGATCCTTTAATGCATTTGATTCGTAACTCTATGGATCACGGTTTGGAAACGCCCGAAGAGCGTATGAGCATGGGTAAAGATCCTGTGGGCGTGATCACTTTAGAGGCAAGAAATGCTGGGGGAGATGTTATTGTAACAGTCTCCGATGACGGTCGGGGTCTGGACAAACATAAGATCATTCAAAAGGCAATCGCCAGCGGTATAACCACCAAAGCAGAAGCCGATATAAGTGATAAAGAGGCCTATGGCTTTATATTGGCACCTGGATTTTCTACCAACGAAGAGGTCACGGAATTTTCGGGCCGTGGCGTTGGTATGGACGTGGTGCACAGAAATATTGAAAATATTGGAGGAACCCTTTCGGTTGAAAGTGAACCGGGTAAGGGTACCACCATTAAAATGCACATCCCCTTAACCTTAGCGATTGTGGATGGTATGCGGGTGTGCGTAGGTACCAATCAATTTATCGTTCCCATTTTAAATATTCGTGAATCCATTGAACCGAGACTACACAAGGTGATCGTAAACCCTGACGGTGGGGAACTTGCGATTGTGCGCGGAACGTGTTATGAGATTTTGCGCTTGAGTGATGCCTTCGGCATTGAAGCAGATGCTAAAGAACTAAACAATGGCATTATGCTCATTGTCGAATCTGAAAATGGCACTGCATGCCTCTTTGTGGACAAACTGGTTGGTGAACAACAAGCAGTTATTAAACCCATGCCAGCCTATATTTCAAAATATTTAGGTAGGTTAAAAGGGCTTGCAGGATGTAGTATCTTAGGAAATGGAAGTATTAGCTTAATATTAGACGTCAACAGTTTGTTAGCATAAAGAATTTTTATCTTTTGATATAATAAATAGTGGGAGGGCGTATTGGGCGTGAGGTTTCGCAGATTTATGATAGCGCTGTTAATTATGTGTATATTAACGGGGTGCACTGCATTTTACGGCTATGACGACAATTTGCTGTATATTGGCGAGAAAGCTTTGATACAAAATACTCCCGAACCCGAACCTTCCAATATCCCTACAGTTGCTCCTGCGGCAGCACCCACACCTATGCAAACCCCAGAGCCAACACCTGAACCAGTGCCTACTGCCAAGCCTTTTTCCGAGCTAGCACCCACAACCACCATGCGTTTTGAAGAATTGGTAGGGGACAACGGAAATTACGACGAACCAGAAACTTTTCCACCATCTGATACATATAAAATTGTCATTGATGTCTATCACCAAGTGGTGATGGTGTATGAACGCGATGAAAACGGTGAATACTCTGTTCCAGTGCGCTATATGGTGTGTACCACGGGTGCTGTAAAAACACCAACTCCCATTGGCACATTTAAAATGTTAGATACCAGACATCGCTTTGGTTATTTTGTGGACTATGGTGTGTACGGCCAATATTGGACGAGGGTGGTTAGAAGTATTTATTTCCACACACTGTTATATAATAAGAGAAATGCATCCACATATACCACCACTTCGTATAATCAATTGGGCAAACGTGGGTCCCACGGTTGTATCCGGCTGTTGGTTCCCGATGCTCGTTGGATTTATTATAACATTGCCCCCGGTACAGAAATTGAGATTCGCAAGGGTTCAAAGGACGATGAGCAAACTGCAAGTATTAAAAAACAATTGGTGAGAGCACCGTTGCCCAAAAAACGTCCCAATTTAAAGCCAGGTGAAGTGCCCATTACTGATCCGTGGTGGTTAGAGCGGGTGAGCGGGATGGAACAATAAATTTGCTAAAATGTGTACCCATAAATTTCAAAATCACAAAGAGTCTGTAGAGGCTCTTTTTTGTTTGACATAATCCTCGCAAACATATTATAATAAAACAGTATGTATCTATACACATTTTTAAATCAACATGCATAAATTTTATTGGAGGATATATATGGCTAAAATTGCAATTGTGGGTGCAACGGGAATGGTTGGAAGGAAATTCCTCGACGTGCTCCAAGAAAAACAATTAGATGTCTCCGAATATATTTTGTTTGCGTCCCAGCGCAGCGCAGGAACATCTATCGACTTTATGGGCAAGCCACATGAAGTGATCTTGCTGTGCGAGGAAAATATCAAAAAATATCCTGTGGATATTGCGCTCTTCTCGGCAGGGGGAGATACTTCTCTCCAATTTGCTCCTATTTTTGCAAAGACGGGTGCTGTTGTCATCGACAACTCCTCAGCTTGGAGAATGGATCCAACCGTTCCGCTGGTTGTGCCCGAAGTGAATCCCGAGGACATTGGGAAGAATAGCGGTATCATTGCAAATCCCAACTGTTCAACCATTCAGGCAGTGGTGGCACTATCTCCGCTCCACAAGAAGTACAAGATTAAGAGAATCATTTATTCAACCTATCAGGCAGTTTCGGGTGCAGGTATGAAGGGATACTCCGATCTCGAGAATGGGATTAAGGGTGAAGCACCCAAGAAGTTCCCCTATCCCATCTTTGACAACGTTTTACCTCACATAGATGTTTTTTCGGATGACGGTTACACCAAAGAAGAAATAAAGATGATTAAAGAGACAAAAAAGATTCTGCACGACGACAGCCTGAAGATTACGGCAACCACCGTGCGGGTTCCGGTATTTAACTCTCACTCCGAGAGTATCAACGTTGAATTTGAAAAGGATTTTGATGTTGATGAATTAAAGCAGCTTCTATCAGATTCACCTGGAATTGTGCTCATGGATGATGTGGATAACAATGTCTATCCC
Organism: uncultured Clostridia bacterium; assembly: GCA_964453645.1. Classification (GTDB taxonomy): domain Bacteria; phylum Bacillota; class Clostridia; order Christensenellales; family JAWKQI01; genus CAYVRJ01. The sequence continues at coordinate 230,760 of CAYVRJ010000002.1, read as the reverse complement.
ATGCCGATTCACTCCAACGGCCGAGACGAAGTGTTTGTGGGCAGAGTGAGGAGAGACCGTTCTGTGAACAGTGGTATCAACCTGTGGGTGGTGGCAGACAACATCCGCAAAGGTGCTGCCTCCAATGCGGTTCAGATTGCCGAATATATTTTAAACAACAAATAGGAGAAATACCATGGCGATTTTTCAAGGTTCGGGCGTTGCACTTTGTACACCATTCTGTGAGAGTGGTGTAAACTACGAAGAGCTTTCAAAGCTAATAGAATTTCAAATAGAAAACGGAACGGATGCGCTGGTTGTGTGCGGAACCACCGGTGAGCCCTCCACCATGACGTTAGAAGAAAAGCAGGGTGTTATCACCCATGCTGTAAAGCAAGTGAGGGGAAGGATACCTGTCATTGCGGGAACAGGGGGGAACAACACAAAGAAAGTGATTGAGGACTCCGTTGAAGCGCAAAAACTAGGGGCAGATGCGCTCCTGCTCGTAACGCCCTATTACAACAAGTGCACGCAAAAGGGTCTGATTGCGCATTATTTTGCCGTTGCAGACGCTGTGGATATTCCCATCATCGTATACAACGTGCCCTCCCGCACGGGGCTGAACATGACGCCCCAAACCCTTGAGGCACTTGCAGAACATAAAAACATAGCTGCCATGAAAGAAGCCAGCGGAAATATCACACAGATTGTCGATATGTTTCAGTTGTGCGAAAATAAGTTGGATATGTATTCGGGTAACGACGATCACATCATCCCCGTCATGTCAATGGGAGGACTGGGCGTTATTTCGGTACTCGCGAATGTTGCACCAAAGCAAACCAGCGAAATGGCGCATGCTTATCTTGAAGGAGATATTAAAAAGGCTGCAAGTTTGCAATTAAAGTTAATGCCACTAATTCATGCACTGTTTTGCGAAGTCAACCCCATTCCGGCAAAAACAGCCTTGGGAATGATGGGATTTCATATGGGAGAACTCCGTGCTCCCCTTACACCCATGGAAGAAAAAAATAAAGCAACGCTGCGCACAGAGCTTGAAAAGTTGGGGATTCTGTCATGCTAAACGTAATCATTTGTGGCGTAAACGGTGCCATGGGGCAAGTGCTCAAAAGCACCATCGAAAAGCAGGATGATATGCAAGTCATTGCGGGAGTGGATAAATTTCCGGACAGCATGAAAAACCCTTTTCCTGTATATCAAAACATATTTGAGTGCGAAGGATCACCCCAGGTTATTATTGACTTTTCAAGGCCTGAGGCTCTGCACGCAAACTTAGCGTATGCCCAGCACAAGAATTGTGCCATCGTCATAGCGACCACAGGGTACAACGGAGAGCAACTGGCAGACATTCGAGGGTATTCCAAAGAAATTCCCGTGTTTATGTCTGCAAACATGTCTCTGGGTGTCAACCTGCAAGTGGATTTAATTAAGCGAAGTGCAGAATTTTTAGGTAAAGCCTACGACATTGAAATTATCGAGCAGCACCACAATAAAAAAGTAGATGCACCGTCGGGTACGGCGCTCATGCTGGCAAACGCAATTAACGAAGTGTCCCTGCCTCCCTTGGATTATGTGTACGACAGGCATAGCCACAACTATCCGAGAAAAGAAAATGAGTTGGGTATTCATTCCATTCGCGGGGGAACCATTGCCGGTGTCCACGAGGTGCATTTCATTGGCAATGATGAAATTGTGGAAGTGAACCATCGGGCATTGTCTAAGCAGGTGTTTGCCGTGGGTGCGCTTCGTGCAGCCCAGTATATTGTGAAAAAGCCAAAGGGCCTGTACTCCATGTTGGATATTATTTCGGAGCAAAATGCCATCACAAACATATATACAGATGAAAAGCAGGCGATTATCACCATATTTGGATTAAACCACGATCCAATCCTTTTGGCGGATCTCTTTGCAAAGCTGGCAGAAGAAGGGGTAAATATCGACATGATCTCCCAAACTGCTCCTGAGAACGATAAAATCAACCTTTCGTTCAGCTTGCAGTTATCCAAGGTGACAAATGCCCTCCACACAATCGGCACGTTTGGCGAGATCACCAACGTCAAGACGGATACGGCTGTCACGAAGATTTCTATTGAAGGTTTGGGCATGGAATATCAGTCGGGCGTGGCAGCAAAAGTATTTCGTGCGCTCAAGGATATTAAAGTTAAACTAATCACTACGTCTGAGACAAAAATTGCACTTTGTATATCCAAATCAGAGACGCTGCGGGCGGTTCACGCTCTGGAAAATTTATTCTTGAGCTGATTGACAATACCTGTTATAAACTATAAAATGGGTATAGAAATAGTGAGGTTTTTGTAAATGGATATATTCTGGAATGCTCTTGATTCATTTCAGCAAACGCTGACAGTGATTGCCTTGCCCGCAAGTTTGGCTTTGGTCATCTTGTTTGTTGGCATTATTTTTGGTAAAGCGTCGGATAAAGCCTTTGTTGTTTGTCCAAAGGGTGCAAGTTTTAATGAACGATTAAAATGTCTGCTCACTCTCAAGGGTATTTTAGGATTTTTAAGCATTGGTGCGTGGACGGGAGTTTTGGCTGTGAATATTGGCAGCACGCACTTTGTCGCCATTATCATTGGATTGCTGTTTGGTATGTTGGCGAATTACTTCATGTTTCTGGCTTTTAGAGTTCGGGATAAAGACAATACGTCCAGAAGGCTGAGCAGCATGGTGGGTTCTCTTGGCACAGTGAGTGAAGATGTGCCCGATTCCAGGCTGAGCTTAGGTAAAGTGGAGCTCAAGGTTGGGGATGAAACCGTCGCTTACGATGCTATGTCCGACAACGTGGAAACTCTGGCCGCAGGAGAAGAAGTGGAAGTTGTGGGTGTGGAGGGAAGTGTGTTCCTTGTGAGACCCACCCGCAGATTTAAGTGAAATCCCACTAAATAATAAAAAATATGCAGGAAAATTAAGCCGTAACTCTGCAAACAGTCGACACAAATTACCGCTCTTTTATACATATAATGATTGTTATATGATAAGAAGGGTGGTTTTATGTTTTGGAAGCGAGAGTTTTTTTTGCTGATAAAAAATTATCTGATCTGGTTAAAAAAATAATAGTATACTTGGCTGTTGCCGGCATTGGAGTGCTGGTGGGCAGGGTGAGTGTCATGGAGATTTGTGCACCCTTTGGTGCATCGGTAATCTGTGCCACGGCCATTGCCAAAAAGGAGTGGTATTTCTCCATCTCTATCGGCGTCATTTTAGGCTCGCTGCTCCTCATCGAACAGCAAATGTGGTATTACATGTGCGTGAACGGCTTGACAGCGCTGCTGTGTATCATGCCTCAATACGTTAAAATTCCCAAGAGAATTGCCATTTTTGCCTCACTCATCATTGCCTACACCTCAGCATATTTTATCATCCTGCCCACCGTTCCGTTTAATGTTATCACTCGCATCTTCGAACTGCTGTTCTGCTGCGGTTTTGTGTTTGTATTTGAATCTGCCATCACATCCATAGCCGAGCGAAAGAACATGATGTTTAAGGAAGAGGAGATTATTGCCCTTTGTTTTGTTGCAATCATCGTTGTGCTGGGATTTGGAGGTATATCCATTGCTAACATTTATGTTTCAAATGTAGTAGCCATCTTTTTTGCCATGCTGTTTGCCTATTTGGGTGGTATTGGCCTGGGGTGCGCCTGCGGGGTGGCACTGGGGGCTGCTGCTGCACTTTCCATGAGTAACAGTTTGTTTTTCATTGGAAACTTAGGGTTGTGTGCCATAGGCGGAGGTGTGCTCAGAAGGCTGAATCGATTTGCCATGGTCATCGGGTTTATTTTAATCAACGCAACCCTCACGTTTGTATTTACGAAAGGTTCGGAGTTGATTATTCCATTGATGGACAGCCTTGCCGCCGGAGCAATCTTTTTATTTATTCCAAAGCGCATCTTAGACATTACAGGGCGTTTTATAGACACGAACATCTCTAGGGAGTACATTGCAGAGCAACAGTGGTCTAACTTGCGCAAATCCACTACCAGCAGGCTGAGAGACGTGGGGGAGATATTCCGTGCCATTGGCACCATGTTTTCGGGGGGAGAAGAGGAAGAGGATAATTCCAACGAAGCAATTGCAAAGTTAGCACAGGTGAGTTGTTCCAAATGCTTTTCAAAGCGAAACTGTTGGGATACCGAGTTTGCCCAAACCTTTGCGGTGTTTGACGATTTGTTTGACAATTACGACAACAATACAGCCGTGACCCTGCCCAATGATTTTGCAAAGAAGTGCCATCGTCAAGATATTATTACAAAAAACGTTGGAAAAGTATATGAGGAATACATGCTCAGTGAAAGCTGGCGTTCCAAGGTTAACGCCACGAAGCAGTTGACAGGGCAGCAATTGTTGGAAGTGGCCAATCTCATTGAAGCACTTTCATCGGATATGGAAAAAAATATTTTGAGTACAACCACCGCCCAGCGAAAATATAGAGTACTCACGGGAAACGCTGAAAGGGGTTTTAACGGGGTGAGTGGAGATGTGTTTAGTTTTAAAACTCTGCCCGACGGACGATTTTTAACCCTGCTGTGCGACGGTATGGGCCATGGGGAAGAGGCAAACAAGGCTGCACAAGATTCTATTTCCCTGATCAGGAGCTTTTATTCGGCAGGGTTTGGGAAAAAGACCATACTGTCCACCATCAACCGCCTCATGGTTCTAAACAATACCAGCGACATGTATACAACGGTTGATATGTGTGTGGTGGACCTGACAGACGGCATTGCTGAGTTTACAAAAATTGGTGCGGAACGCTCTTTTCTGTTGCGAAACAGGGAGTTGATGTGTATGAGTGCACCTGCGCTGCCCATGGGTATTGTGGACGACATACGCCCTGCCATGTTCCGAAAGCAGTTGCAAGAAGGAGATTTTGTCATCATGCTCACCGACGGGGTGGGGGATATTATCGGGGAGGAAATCGCACCATGGCTGTTAAACATTGTGGATTCCCCCAGCGAAGACCCGGATGCACTGGCACAAGACATTTTGGAGCACGCAAGGCGCAACGGGGAAGTGAACGACGATATGACGGTGATTGTTCTGCGAATTGAGAAAATTGAGTAAAAAAATAAATCCGCTTGAGTTCAAACCCAAGCGGTATTTTTTTATTCTCCGAATGCTGCGGTGAATTGGGAAACCTTTTGAATCTTGATGCCCAAGTACTCCGCGATGGCGGAAGCCACCAACTGGTGATCCGCAAAGTCTTCCAAGTTGGAAACGCACACAAACCCAATCATCTCTCCACCCTCTAAATAGATGGGGAAGGAACCGCCCATGAGCATATAGTTACTCTCGTCCGCATAATCGTCTCCTGGGAGTTCTCCTTCGGCTATGAGTAATTTTGTTAGGAAGGATGAATTTCCACTCTTGATGGTTACGTTGCTCTTACGGCGGATTGCTGTTATATTATCGGCGTTGGTACCGTCCATAAAGTGGCGGAACAGTTCTAACCCGTTTACAACGATGGAAACTGCAACACCCTTTTCCGAAAGTTCACGGGCACTTTCAATGATTAACAGACCTAAGTCCAGCGCGTCGTCTGCGGTAAAAGAATCAAATTGAAGCTTTTTTTCTTGCTCGAGAAGAATATTGATGTCGTAGTTCATACAATCCTCCGTTTTAAAATACAGGGAATTATCCCCATAACTTATTTTATAGGCTTAATAGGCCGATTGTCAAGAATAAACGAAACAATTTTAAAAATGCTTATTAAAATTAAAGCAATACTTAGCAGCAACACAATCACATGAAGGACCACGTTGGATTCATCACCCACAAAGGGATTGGGGCTGGCGGCCTCTTTTTTGGGCGGTACATTTGGTGAATCGTCATATTCGTGCAAGTAAAACTGTGCTACATCATAGTCTTCATACACCACAAGGGCAGCAAAAATCTGTTGGCACAGCAAGTCCAAGTCCAACTGATCCAGCAGTTCCGCCAACCGGTATTGTCCATACAGTACGCTGAGCTGTTCACATAAGTCAATGAGTAGGCTGAGTTTTTCTTGGATGTACGGGGGAAGGGCCAGAAGGCGCTTGTACGCATCGTCAAAGTACTTGGTGTTGGCTAGTGTGCGAAAATATGCGTCTAGCAACACGGTATCTTCGTGTTTCGAAATAATTTCATCTGTGGTCTCCTGGGCGTTGGAGGCAATGCTTGTCCGCATGAGGGCATAATCGTTAGCTCCATCGCTGATAATGATGCCCGTCTCACCCGTCTTTGCGGTTAAACCGCTGGTCACCGATAAAACATAAGTGTTTCCGGGCAGTAAGTTTGCCCGAATGGGCGTATACCACAAATCGTGCTGTAATCTCCGATCGTATTCGCAATATGCTTTGTCAAATTGAATGTCAATGCTTTGGGAAAGGTTTTCTTTTTCTACATTCTTTTTGTTGAGGGATATAAACTCAAGATTTTGCTGGTTTTCAATACTCATAGAGGTGATGAGGTAAATGTCATAAGTACCCCCGGGTAGGTAGCTATAGTCCCTTGTGAGCACACCACTTGGGTTTTTTAGTGCGATACCTAAGATTAAATTGTTCGCCAAGGGCACACATTCGTATTTCTTGCTGTTCTCCAACTGTTCCGTTAAAGCTTTGATGTTTTGCTCAGCCTCCAGTACACTGATAACATACGAACTCTCTGGCACAAAGTTTTTAACCAGCAATCTGCCGTCAATACACGCCTGTGTTAAAGCATAGATGAGGGATTCGTCGTATAAAAAACTGCTGGATGTGTTAAGAATATTTTCGGCAAGAAGAATCGTTTGAATGAGACCCTCCAAAACGTTTTCATCGATATCTAAGCATGAAAATGAAAATTGAAGGAGTTGTACCCTGAATTCGTAATTCTTACCCGATTCTAGCACCAATCCCTTGATGGGGATGGCAAAGGCGAGTCCCCTTCGAGAGTTATAGAGGGTGATTTCGGGAAAGATGATGTTTTCAGAAATGTCGATATACTGTCCGTTGCAATAAAACTCCACGGGAGGGATATCAAAATTTCCATTGATATCGGCTAGAATCACAAATACTTGGTCTTGCCCGTTGGAATTTTTAGAAGGCAGGACAGCGTCGGGAAGGATGGGGGAAATAATATCGATATCCGAAATCAACTGGTTGGAGGATATTTTGGTGAGAACACCAATATCCAATACATCCATATACGCAGATTCTGCGGTGCGTATGGGCACAACACAGAGGGAAAACATAATCAAAAACACAAACAGGAGTATCCGCCGTATTTTTAGAGATTTCATCGGTAAAATTCCCTTTATCGAAAAATGTCGAATAATGAAATTTTACGCCAATGTGCACCGTTTATCAACCAGATATTTGAAGCATCTATTCGATTTTCGTGAATTTAGAATAGAATTACAAGTTATGGCATTGCCTTTTTGTCTCCTGGCTCATATTTGGAGACAATGGCATCCACCCAATCTCGCTGAGGCCCTTCGATGATGGACAGGGCAGAAGACTTTTGATCGCTCTTAAACATTAGAATCTCCACGTTCTCACGGTATTTATTGGCTTGCACCTGCACGTAAAACAAAGCGTAGGGGGCATACCCCTCCTTATAAAACACCATGCTGGTTTCACCCCAGCTCTTCCGATTGATTTTGTCAAAGCGGGTATCGGGGATGATGGGCACCTCTATCTTGCCGGTGAGCCCTTGATCGTCCGTTAAAAACTCGGTATCCGTATCCAGCGCCACCACACACACATCTTTTAAATGTGCACCCGTTTCGCCATCCAGCACCTTAAAACTAATAGAACCCGTTTGTACGGTGGTTTCTGCCATAACGGGCTGTGCAGTAGGTTCTGCCGGCTGATTGATGGGCGTAATACTCATGGTGATGAGTAATGCACCCGCCAACAAAGAAATGCAAACAAAGGTAACCGCCATATAAATCTTTTTATCTGAAAAATTCATCCTGTTCATTCCCCCTTCATGGTTTTATATGTTTGGGGGCGCAATATGATAACTGAATGTTTAATAAAAAATAAATTTCTGCAAAATATGTTTACATGAAGCATCAATTGTATTAACATAACAGCAATGGACAAAATAATTTTGTGCTTGTTTAAATTTTGAGAGGAAACAGGTTTTTATGTCATCGAGACCTCCCCGTCAAACACCAAACAGAATAGGGGTGCGCACTAAAAAGGGTGCACCTTCACGTCGGGCAAGAAATGCGCACACCCGATCTAAATCCTCTGCACGGAAAAAGCAAATGCCCACCCTCAGCAGAACAAACAGGACAAAAAAGCGCAAAACATACCGGAAGCGAGAGCGATTGGAAGGTGTTGTTTTGTTTGTCGTGCGCAACAGGATCATGCTCATTGCAGGTGTTGTATTTTTGATTTTTGCAGCGGTGGCGCTGGTGATCATATTGAGCCAATCCACAAACGGCGATGCAGAAGTTCCAAAAGAGGAGCAAGTGGTGATTGATTCAGGGGAATTAAAGGATGTTCCGGACAACTACGACCAAGTGGACGACCAAGACATCGATGACGAAACCCTTGCGGGACTGTCGGGGGAAGGGTTGGATGACACCGTGGACGACGTCGCCTTGGATTCCAAAGATCAAAACGTGATTGGGATTATTAAAGGTTCCATCACCTCCGAGCAGGACAAGTTTATTTTGCAAAAGATAGAAGATGCTGCGCTTGCGGCAAAGGAAGCAGGGGAGATTGACGGCGTTAAGTTTTATAACAGCAACGGCAATCAAAACCAGCAGATACAGGATATCCGCAATTTAATCAATGCAGGGGCAAAGGCTGTAATTATTGACGTGTCCGATGCCACCACATTTACCATGATGACGGGTATGGCAAAAAAGGCAAACGTGCCTGTTGTGGCCATCAATGCACCTGTGCAAGAGGGTTATGATTTAAATATCCTTTTGAGTAATGCCGAATATGGCAAAAAAACTGGAGAATTCATAACCAGCAATATGCCTGCTGGCACATATATACAGCACATCGATCAACAGGATGCTGTGGAAGCCATCCGGTGGGCGAACATAGAAAAAGTGATCAAACTCTCCAAGAGTGGAGAGAACAGCGGACAAATGCCCGATGTCATCATAACCAAGGACGGGGAGGGATTAAAAGAACTCAAGTCGCTGGTGGAAGGACAGAGCCTGCCCAAGATATTTGTGGGTGATGCAACGGTTGGATTTATTAAATATGCATACGCCCTGAAAAACGAAGGCATTGAGGTGAAACCCAAACCCACCACCACTCCAAGACCCACCAAAACACCAAAGTCGACCCCCAAACCTTCGGTGACACCCGAAGCAACGCCAACTCCTGCTCCACTGATTTTCAGAGCAGCTACAGCCCAGTTCATTGCAGAAGCTTCGCCCCAAGGGATCGGAGGACTGGCCTTTGAATTTGCAAAACGGTTGGGGCAGGGCAAGAAACCCAAACCCGAATTCTTTACAGACAAAACGTATACGTATTCAACGGGATTGTTTATTGATGCAAACAATTTATCCGCACTTTACAACGAATATAAAGATAAACCCGATACGTATCGAATAAACGTTTGGCCCACGGGTAGCGAAGTAGATAACATGTTTTCTTAAATAATTTGCGTGAGGATAGATTATGGCATATCGTGCGTTGTACCGCACATATCGGCCAAAAACTTTTGATGAAGTTTCTGGCCAGGATCATATTGTAAAAATTTTAAAAAACCAAATCGAGAGCCAGCGGCTGAGCCATGCGTATATCTTTAACGGCCCAAGAGGGACGGGTAAGACATCGGTGGCTAAGATATTTGCTCGCACCATCAATTGCCGGGACAGGCAAAACGGAAGCCCCTGCGGCGTTTGTGAAACCTGCATCAACGATGAAATTGATATTGTAGAGATGGATGCCGCATCAAACAATGGGGTGGAGAACATCCGGGATATTCGGGAAAAAGTCATTCTGCTCCCCGCAGTGTCACAATATAAAATATATATCATCGACGAAGTGCACATGCTGTCGGCAGGTGCATTTAATGCACTGCTCAAGACGCTGGAAGAACCACCCGCCCACGTCATCTTTATTTTGGCAACCACCGAACTTCGGAAAATTCCTGCAACAATTCTCTCCCGGTGCCAGCGGTTTGATTTTGCCCGGTTAACCGTTCAAACCATCTTTGAGCGGTTAAAGCACATCTGCTGTGAGGAAAACATCGTCCACGACGATACAGGGGTTATGCAGATTGCAGCCTGTGCCGAAGGGGGATTGCGAGATGCCCTTTCTATCTTAGATCAGGTGAACAGCTTTACGGGCAGTGTCAATAGGGAGAGCGTGAGCCAAAGCCTTGGTGGAATCAACCAAGAAGAGCTGCTGGAGCTAGCAATGGGCATATGTTCCTACAGTGAAAAGACAATTTTTGCGCAACTGTCCACTCTGGTATTGCGCTCCGATCCGCTCACTGTTTTAAAGGAATTAACCCAACTGTTTCGGGATATTTTATACCTCACCTTTTTTGAGGATCTTCGGTTAAAAACACTGTACGAGCACTGGGAAACAATGATGGAGCTGGGAAACAGCTTTGGAAAAAGTGCCCTCAAACGTGCCATTGAAATCTTATTGGATGCGGAAAATAAAATTAAATCAGCCAGTCAGGGGGATACGGCACTCATCCTCACCCTGATGAGAATCATTACACCTGCGGCAGCCCCCGAGAACGACACAGCTAGGCTGGAGAAGCTGGAAAGCGAGCTGCATAAATTAAAGGAAAGGGGTGTGGTGCAAGCTGCATCCATTGTCGATGCCCCTGCATTAGTAGAAAAACCTAAAGAAGTAAAGCGGATTGAAGTAAAAAAACAGGATGTAAACGCCTTTAAGGATATTATCAAAGAAATTGAGAAGAATTATGAAATCTATAAGAAACCTTTGCTAAGCTGCAAGTGTTTGAGTTTTCAGGAGGGCAGGCTGGAGCTTTTGAGCCAGGGGGAGAGAATTATACCCGACATATTGAATAGTTCCATGTTTAATGATATAATAGCTCGTATTGGTGAAGAGCTGTTCTCTCAGAGAATTGTTTTAGACATAAAAACCACAAATCCACAAAAAAACGAGTGGATTGATATTATTGAAGTGGATTAACAATATATATTAAATAAAGAAGTGAGATGTGCGGAGGTAGCAATGAAAAGAGGAGGATTTCCAAGTATGGGTGGCGGTATGAATATGCAGCAGATGATGCAGCAAGCGCAAAAGATGCAGCAAAATATCGCAAAGGCTCAAGAGGAACTAAAGGAGCAGGTATTGGAAGTGAGCGCTGGAGGTGGCGTAGTAAACATCACCATCACTGGCGACAAGCAGATAAAGTCCATTAAATTAGACCCTCAGGTGGTAGACCCGGACGATATCGAAATGCTGGAAGATTTACTCACGGCTGCTGTCAATGAAGCCATTACAAAGGCGGAAGAGATTTCTTCGCAGATTATGAACAAGGCTACCGGGGGAATGAATATGGGTGGTCTTTTCTAAACATGGTGGAAAGCGTGACTCGCCTTGCCCGAAGGTTTGCAAAACTTCCGGGCATTGGCCCCAAAACTGCAAACAGGCTGGCATACTTTGTGCTGAAATTACCTGAAGAGGAAGTTTTGGGGTTTGCTAAAGATTTAATAGATTCCCGGCAAACCATAACCTATTGTGAGATATGCGGCAACATGATGGATGCAAGTGGGTGTGCCATATGCTCGGATCACAAGCGAGACACAGGGACAGTTTGTGTGGTTGCAGATGTGAAGGACCTTCTGGCCGTTGAGCGCACCCATGAGTACAACGGAGTTTTTCACGTGCTGAACGGAACCATATCCCCGTTGGATGGCATAAATCCTGAGGATCTACGCATCAACCAATTGCTTTTGCGCATTAAAAACGACGATATAAAGGAAATAATTCTGGCAACAAATCCCGATGTGCCGGGGGAGGCCACGGCTGCATATTTGGCAAAGTTGGTCAAACCCTTTGGTTTAAAAGTGAGCCGAATTGCACACGGAATGCCTGTGGGTGGGGATATCGAATTTACCGATGAAAACACCTTGCTCATGGCGATTGAAAACAGACGTGAATACTAACGAATGTGAGGAATATATGGAAATGAACGAACTTTCAACACTGAGGCATACCGCTTCGCATATGATGGCACAGGCAGTAAAAAACCTGTATCCCAATGTTAAATTAGCCATTGGCCCTTCCATTGACAGCGGCTTTTACTATGATTTTGATATAGACAAACCATTCTCCGTTGAAGAATTAGAAGCAATTGAGAAAGAAATGAAGAAAATCTCAAAGGCAGGGCTTAAGCTGGAACGGTTTACCCTCAGCAAGAGTGAGGCTATAACCCTCATGAAAGACGAACCCTACAAAGTGGAACTGATTGAAAATCTTCCCGAGGGGGAGGAAATTTCTTTTTATAAGCAGGGTGAGTTTACCGATCTGTGTGCTGGCCCTCATGTGAACTCTACGGGTAAGGTAAAGCATTTTAAACTCATGTCCGTTGCAGGTGCCTACTGGCGGGGGGATGAAAAAAATAAAATGCTCCAGCGCATCTACGGCACTGCATTTGAAACCAAAGAAGAACTAGACGAATATCTCTTCCGCATGGAAGAAGCAAAAAAGAGAGATCATCGCAAACTGGGCAAGGAATTGGATTTATTTTCCTTGCACGACGAAGGCCCCGGGTTCCCCTTTTATCATCCAAAGGGAATGGTGCTCATGAACAACCTCATCGACTTTTGGCGGGTTGAGCACACAAAGCGCAACTATGAGGAGATCAAGACACCCATTATTTTAAACAGGGATTTGTGGATTAAGTCGGGTCACTGGGATCACTATCAAAAAAATATGTACTTCTGCGAGATCGATGAAAACGACTATGCAGTAAAACCCATGAACTGTCCGGGATCTATGCTCATGTTTAAGAGAAAGTTGTACTCATACAGAGAGTTGCCCCTTAGAATGGCGGAGCTTGGTTTGGTGCATCGCCACGAGCTGTCGGGGGCACTGCACGGGCTCATGCGGGTGCGCTGCTTCACCCAGGACGATGCCCACATCTTTATGACCAGAGAACAGATCAAAGATGAAATATTTGGTGTCATCGAGTTGACGGATTATTTTTATTCTGTATTTGGCTTCAAATATCACGTGGAGTTGTCAACCCGCCCCGAGGATTCTATGGGCAGTGATGAAGATTGGGAATTAGCCACCGAAGCACTGAAGCAAGCGTTAATAGAAAAAAATATTGAATTTGTCATCAACGAGGGGGATGGAGCTTTCTATGGGCCAAAAATAGATTTCCACTTGGAGGATTCCATCGGCAGAACGTGGCAGTGCGGAACCATTCAATTGGATATGCAAATGCCCGAGCGGTTTGACTTGTCCTACGTTGGAGAAGACGGTGAAAAGCATCGCCCGGTTATGATCCACAGGGTGGTATTTGGCAGTGTAGATCGCTTTATAGGCATACTCACCGAACACTTTGCAGGTGCTTTCCCCATTTGGTGTACTCCGGTGCAGGTTAGCGTCATGTCGTTAACCGAAAGAACGGAAGCCAACGCAATCGAGATTTGCAACAAACTGCGTGCACTGGGCATCCGTGCAGAGTACGATATTCGCAGCGAAAAGATCGGTTATAAAATTCGTGAGGCGCAAAACCAGCGCATACCCTACATGCTCATTATTGGCGATAAAGAGGCGGAGCAGGGGGTTGTGGCTGTGCGCAGACGGGGCCAAGGGGATATTGGAACAAAAACCTTTGATGAATTTGTTGAAACGATACAAAGGGAAATAAAGGAGTATGTGAGGGACTAATGATCAATCCTGTTGCTTTTGAGATTTTTGGCAGAGAAGTTCGATGGTACGGCATTATCATTGCCATTGGCGTTTTACTCGCTTGCCTGTTAGCCGCACATCTGTCTAAAAAGAAGGGGTACAACTCGGACATGGCCTTTGACTTGGCGCTGTTGCTTTTACCCCTGGCGGTCATCGGGGCAAGGGCGTATTATGTCATCTTTGAATGGGAAAAGTATGCTGCAAACCCCATTTCCGCGCTCTATGTTTGGGAGGGCGGTCTTGCCATTTATGGCGGTGTAATCGGGGGAGCCATTGCGGTGTTGATCTTTTGCAAGTGGAAGAAGCTTTCGTTCTTTGAACTGGCCGATATCGTCGCTCCTGGGCTGATTTTAGCCCAGAGTATTGGCAGATGGGGCAATTTTGCCAATCAAGAGGCTTTTGGGGAAAGGGTGACAGATGTTGCACAGCAATGGTTCCCCCTGTCCGTATATATTCAGCGGCCCAACGTGATTGATCCGGCAACAGGGTTCTTTTATACCCCCGGCTGGTTCCAAGCCACATTTTTCTATGAGTCCATATGGAATTTAATTGGCTTCTTTCTGCTCTACTTTTTCTTTAAAAAGTCTAAATATCGGGGAAATGTGTTTGCCCTGTATTTAATATTTTATGGATTGGGACGAGCTATTATTGAAGGCATGAGGACGGATTCCCTTTGGCTGATACCCGGTGTAATCAGAGTTTCGGTGCTGCTGTCCATTGTGTTAATTTTTGTTGGCCTCGTATATATGATCTTTATTAGCAAGAGATTAAAACCATTTGAATACAACGGAAAGTACTCGCTAAAAACAATTGAACCTATTGATGGTGCAGAGAAGGAAGACTGATGCGAAATTTAACCATGCTGACCGACTTATATCAGCTGACCATGCTGTATGGGTTTTTCAAGAACGACATGTATGACAAGACCGCAGTATTTGATTTGTTTTTTCGAAAGACCATGGATCAAACCTCCTATGCCATTGCGGCAGGGTTAGAGCAGGCCATTGAGTTTATTAATAACCTTCACTTCGAAAAAGAAGATATTGATTATTTGCGAACATTAAACTTATTTTCCGAAGATTTTTTTGAGTATTTAAAGAACTTTAAATTTACGGGCGAAATTTATGCCATGAAGGAAGGTACGGTGGTTTTTCCCAACGAACCGTTGCTTCGGGTGAAAGCGCCCATCATGCAGGCACAGTTGATTGAAACAGCACTGCTCAACATCATCAACCATCAAACCCTCATTGCAACAAAAGCGTCCCGGGTGTGTATTGCTGCGGGCAACGACAGTGTGCTTGAGTTTGGGCTGAGGCGGGCTCAGGGGCCCGATGCAGGCATTTACGGTGCCAGAGCGGCCATTATTGGCGGGTGTACCTCCACGTCCAACGTGCTCACCGGACAGATGTTTGATATTCCGGTGAAGGGTACCCATGCCCATTCCTGGGTTATGAGTTTTGAGAGCGAATTGACGGCCTTTCGCGCCTATGCAAAGATTTTCCCCACCTCCTGTCTGCTGCTGGTGGATACATACGACACGCTGAAAAGCGGCATACCCAACGCAATTACGGTGTTTAAGGAGTTGAGTGCAAAGGGATATACGCCAGTGGGCATCCGGTTGGATTCAGGGGACCTGGCGTATCTTTCCAAACGTGCCCGCAAGATGCTGGACGATGCAGGGTTTCCCCAGGCAAAGATTTTTGCTTCCAGCGATTTAGACGAAACGCTGATTCGTGACTTAAAGAGCCAAGGGGCAAAGATTGACGTATGGGGGGTGGGCACCAAACTCATCACCAGCGAAGGCTTTCCCGCCCTTGGGGGCGTGTATAAACTGGCTCAAATTGAAAACGGTTATGAAAAAGTACCCAAGCTGAAAAAGAGCGAAAATAGCTGGAAGATCACCAACCCCGGGTATAAAAAAGTAACCCGTATCTACGATGGGCGCAGTAAAAAAGCGGTTGCCGATCTGATTATGCTCAACCACGAATCCATCGATACCAGAAAGCCATTGGTATTGTTTGATCCCGAACACACATGGAAGACCATGACGGTGAACGATTTTATCGTGCGTGAGCTGTTGGTTCCCGTATACGTTGGGGGGCAGCAGGTGTTTACGCCACCTAGTTTACACAGCATACAGCAGTATGCCAAACAAGAGCTGGATACCTTTTGGGATGAATTTAAGCGTTTGAGCAACCCAGAGAAGTATAAAGTGGACTTATCGGAAGAACTATATGAATTAAAACAGAGTTTATTAAAAATATGACAAAAATATATTAAAATCGTATACATAATTTTGAAAGGTGTCAATCATTCGACACCTTTTTTGATTGATGTGTAGGATAATAATCGTAACTAAAATAATTTGATTTGAAGGAGCGATCAGATGGAGAGTTCATTTTTGAGGAGTAGCAAAAAAGATAAATCGGCAGAGAAGGCAGAAAAATATAACAAATCTGTTGCTGCCCTGCCCACGGACTACGAACTGGAGATTCGTGAGAGCAGAGAGCGGATGTTTAATCTGCGGGAAGAAAACAGAATGCTCAAGGAGCAACTGGATGAACAAAAGAAAAATGAAAGATATATTTCGGGTGTAATGCTCAACGCAGAAAAGGCTGCTGAAAAGATTATTGCAGATGCAGATTTTGAAGCAGCCAAGAAAATATATGCTGTGAAGGAACAGGAAAAACAGCTCCAGGTACTCATTGCAAAATATACCAAAGAGCTGCTTGAAATACAAAAGATTGCGTCTGGATTACTCCACGACATCGTTGAGCGGGTCTCCGCTCTGTCTCAAAGTGGTATTAAAGTGAACGACGTAACCCTCATGCGGGAAACGTATTCCACGTCCAACGTTCGGCGTCTCATGGAGGAAATGGAAGACGAAGACGAAGACAACATCACGTCGGCAATGTGATGAGGGAAAGTGTGATCAAAAACTGTGCAGCAATATAGGGAAGCATAATGAAAAAATCCCGTCGACTAAAGTCTTTGACAAAAATAGATTGAGACAGTATGGCGTCGGAAATCAAAAACAACAGTGCTCCTGAAAAGAGCATGATTGTTTGAGGTGTGGTGACACACATCATATAAACAAATGCTGCACACACAAACGTTGAAAGGGCCAGCGTATAGATTAACACAGTGAATCTGTGCTCTTTGAGATTGTTTTTGATCTTGAAATATACACCCAACGCTCCCCCCACAAACACAACCACACCTATGAGAATATAGAGTGCAGCTTCGGAATAATAAATCTTTCCGGCTGCGTTGGTGAGGTATGCTGTGATGGCCAGCAAAAAGCACATAAGTCCTGCCCCTAGGTGGACACTCTTTTTGGGGTACAACATGAAGTAATCCCCAAAACTGGATGCAATCAGTGCAATGAATACAACGCTTTCAAACTTGACAGTCACCAGTACGCACAGCAAGAGCAGGGGCATTAGCAAAAGCTTCGTATACTTTCGAAGGGATTCCTTTTCGCAGTAACATGCAAAGAGGTGAACGCCAGCATCGACAAAAAACAGACCTAAAAATAGTAACATGTTTAATGGAATATTCATAATACACCTCACTCTTCTTTGGTAATGATTGTGCGCAAATTAATAAAGGATTTGCGCTTTTTTTGTTTAATTATATTATAATAGTTCAATTGGGAGTGTGCAATGTTTTTAGAACGATTTTACAAACTGGAGAGCGAAACGTTGAGCAAGTATGCCCAGTTATCCATTGGATCGTTGGGCAGACAAAAGGAAATCGCTCCCTGCGGTATGCGCACCTGTTATCAGCGGGATTACGACAGGATTCTGCACTCCAAGTGTTTTCGCAGACTCAAGCACAAGACCCAAGTGTTTTTTGCCCCCGAGGGAGACCACTACCGCACCCGGTTGACTCACACCTTGGAGGTTTGTCAGATTGCCCGAACCATCGCAAGGCTGCTTCGTCTAAACGAAAATTTAACCGAAGCCATCGCACTGGGGCACGATTTAGGCCACACACCCTTTGGCCATTCGGGGGAGCGGGCATTGTTTGACATTACAAAAAGTTTTCAGCACAACGAACACGGTTTGCGGGTGGTGGAAGTGTTGGAAGATTTAAACCTCACATACGAGGTGCGGGACGGAATTTTAAACCACAAGAGTGATACAACGCCCCAAACCTTGGAGGGTATGTGCGTGAGTTTATCCGATCGCATTGCGTATATCAACCACGATTTCGATGATGCACTGAGAGCAAAGATCATTCAAAGGGAGGACTTACCCAAGAAAATTGGAGAATTTTTTGGAGCGACCCATGGGGAGCGGATTAGCAATATGATTGAGCATGTGGTCATGAACAGCTTGGATAGAGATTTTGTTTCTATGGATGAGGAAGCCAAGAAGATGTTTGAGGCCATGCGCAGCTTTATGTTTGAAACTGTATACAAGAGTAACGTTGTAAAGGGAGAGGAGGAACGCGTGTCTGTGCTGGTGGCCGAACTGTTTGAGTATTTTAGCAAGAATCCAGAGAAACTCCCCCAAGAAATGCGCGCCCGGGAGGAGGCCGACGGCATCACCCAATGCATCGTGGATTATATTGCAGGCATGACCGATCGGTACGCCGTCTCCAAATTTCAGGAAATCTTCATTCCCAGAGGGTGGAGGTTTTAATGGCTTTTCCTCAAGAATTTTTAGACGAACTGGTGCTGAAAAACGATATTCTAAGCGTGGTGAGCGCCTATGTGCCTTTAAAAGAAAATTCGGGAAGGCACTGGGGCTGTTGCCCCTTTCACGGTGAAAAGACACCGTCCTTTTGCGTCCAGCCTGCCAAGCAGATGTATTATTGTTTTGGCTGCAAGGCAGGGGGAGGGGTTGTCAACTTTATCATGCAAATTGAAAAGTTGAGTTATCCCGAAGCGGTGGAGTTTCTTGCCCGACGGGCAAACATGGATATGCCCCAGGAAAGTTCGGGAAATTATGAAGATCTCAAGTTGAAGCGCAATAGAGTGGGTGAAATGAACAAGCTTGCCGCAAGATATTTTCACAACAACCTATTTTCAAAGAGCGGTACTGCTGCGCTGGACTATTTGAAAAAGAGGGGCATAACACTGCCCATTGTCAAAAAGTTTGGACTGGGTTACGCAAATGAAAGCTGGAACGATTTGTGCAGCTATTTGGGGGAGCAGGGCGTTTCGGATGAAGATATGCTTTTGTCGGGACTTGCTAAGAAAAAAGAGGGCAAGCCCTACGACGCATTTAGGGGCAGGGTTATTTTTCCCATCATCAATCAATTTTCAAGTGTCATTGGTTTTGGCGGAAGGGTGTTGGACGATTCACTGCCCAAATACTTAAATTCCCCCGAGACACCAGTGTTTAACAAGCGAAAGAATCTTTTTGCTGCCAACCTTTTTTCCAAAAGCCTGCCGCATATAATATTATTGGAAGGGTATATGGACGTTATATCACTGTATGCCAACGGCATCCCCAACGTGACCGCATCGCTGGGTACGGCGCTCACAAGGGAACAGGCGCACCTGCTCAAACGCTACACGAATAACGTGTATATTAGCTACGACGGGGATACGGCCGGAGTCGCTGCAACAAAAAAAGCGTGTAGCATCTTGACATCCGTTGGGTTAAATGTCCGCATCATTAGCTTTGACGATGGGCAAGACCCGGACGACTTTATTCGTTCCTTTGGCAGGACGGGTTATATTAAAAAAATGAAGGAATCCAGAACCATTGCGGATTTCAACTTGGATCTAATCAAGCGGGATTATGACATGAATACACTGGATGGAAAAACTGATTATTCTATTGCGGCAACAAATTATATTTCAAAAATAGATGACGGCGTAATTGCCGAAAGAAGTTTGAAGAGATTGGAGGAAGAGACCGGGTTTTCTGAAAAAGCCCTCCAATCCAGATTAGAAAAAAATGGTGACAATGAGAATATAAACCTAAAAAACTGGAATAATAGAACAAATGAAAATACAAATTCCGCTGAACGCACACTGCTGGTATCCGTGTTAAACGACCCGTCTGTGCTGAAGGGATTGGAGTTTGATTTTGAGCATATTGAAGATGTGCTCATTAAAAAAGTAATATTGTCGGTGAATGCTAGATTAAAAAAAGGAATTTTGCCTACATATGCCGAAATTATATCAGAGCTATCTGAACAGGAGAGCAGCAGCGTTTCGGAACTTTGCACTTTGGAGCAAAGGGAAACCAGTGATATTCATTCGCTTTTACGTGCAGTCTGCAAAAGCAGTTTAGAGAGACAAAGGACAAAGCTAAAAGAGCGGTATAGGGTGGCAAACGAAGGCGAAAAGGCCGAAATAATCAGCGAATTGAACCGCATAGGCAAAGAGCTAAAAAAGAAATAAGGTGACATTGTGGAAGATAACAGAAAATTAAGTGATCTTGCCGAAAATATTTTTGAAGATCAGGAAATGAGAACCGATTTAGATATGGATTCTTCGGATTCAAATAAAGAAGATGCATCTAAGGACGACAGACTCGAAAAAATTATTGAAACCGGAAGGCAAAAGGGCACGCTGACGTATAAAGAAATTAACGATACGTTTGACGATCAAGAAATTAAGCCAGAATATCTCGACAAACTCTTAGAAACTTTAGAAACCTTAAACATCGAAGTTGTAGACGAGATGGAAAAGGATATCGACAAGAGTTTTGAAGACTTTGAAGAGGTTGATTTATCTTTGACTATTCCCGACGGAGTTGCCATTGACGACCCTGTTCGGATGTATTTAAAAGAAATTGGAAAGGTACCCTTGCTCCTGCCCGACGAGGAAGTGGAGCTTGCCCGCAGAATGTCCGAGGGGGATGAAGTTGCAAAGCAAAAGCTAGCCGAAGCCAATTTGCGCTTGGTTGTCTCCATTGCCAAGAGGTATGTGGGCAGGGGAATGCAATTCCTCGATCTCATTCAAGAGGGTAATTTAGGCCTCATTAAGGCTGTTGATAAATTTGACTACCGCAAGGGATATAAATTCTCCACCTATGCCACATGGTGGATTCGCCAAGCGATCACCCGTGCCATTGCCGATCAGGCGAGAACCATTCGCATTCCCGTGCACATGGTGGAAACCATCAATAAATTGATACGGGTATCCCGTCAATTATTGCAGCAATACGGCAGAGATCCTCACCCCGAGGAGATTGCAGCAGAGATGGACATTCCCGAAGATAAAGTGCGGGAGATCATTAAAATTGCACAAGAGCCCGTATCGTTGGAGACTCCAATCGGCGAAGAGGAAGACAGCCACTTGGGAGATTTCATTCCCGATGACGACGTTCCCGCCCCCGCTGAGTCCGCTGCTTTTACTATGCTAAAAGAACAGTTGATGGACGTTTTAGATACCCTCACCCCCAGAGAGGAAAGTGTGTTGCGCCTGCGGTTCGGTTTGGACGACGGAAGAGCCAGAACTCTCGAAGAAGTGGGTAAGGAGTTTAACGTAACGAGGGAACGCATTCGTCAGATCGAAGCAAAAGCCCTGCGCAAATTGAGGCATCCGTCCAGGAGTAAAAAGCTTAGGGACTTCTTAGATTAATTTGTTTTCGAAGCGTATACAGGCACAAATTGATCTTTTTGACAAAATCAAAACCATAGCCGACATAGGATGCGACCATGGTTTATTTTGTATTGCGGCACTGCAAGCAAATAAGGCGGAGCGTGCAATTGCTTCGGATATCAGCGACTTATCCCTCAATAAGGCTAGGTACTATAGTAAAAAATATGGCGTTGAAGATCAAATGGAACTGCGGGTGGGAGACGGACTTTGCGTGCTTCAGGTAGGCGAAGTGGATTTAATTAATATTGCGGGTATGGGGGGTGTGACCATTGCCGATATATTATTTTCGGGAAATGATAAGCTCACCGATACATTATTACTCACCCCAAACAGTTGTGAAGAGGAACTTAGAAGATGCCTTGAACGTCTAAACTATGTGTGTGTGCGTGAGACGATTGTCTTTGAAAACAATCGGTTTTATCAGATTATGCTCTGCAAAAGGGGTAGCATTGATAAGCCACCCACCGACATTGAACGAGAGTTTGGAAGGATGAACATGGCACAAAGGACAGATGTTTTTTTGGCACTGGTTCAAAAGAAACTGCGGGATGCACAGAAAATGCTTGCAATATCGTCCTCTGGCACCAGTGAAAAGGCAATGCTGGCAAAAGAGCGATCCATACAAAGGATTCAAGAATACGAAAGGATATTAAACCCATGACGGATAAAGAGTTTGCACAGGTTATGGAGCAGTTGGCCCCTCAGCAATCGGCCTGCGAATGGGATAACGTTGGTTTTATTGTCAACTGCAAGAATGACATCCAGACAATTTTGGTTTCTCTGGATTTAACGCCCGAAGTCTTTGAAGAAGCAAAAGCGGAGGGGGCAGACCTAATTGTCACCCATCATCCAATTATGTTTAACAAGATTAATAAACTGGATGCAACAAAGGATTCTTTAATTTTTAAACTCATTCAGAACAATATATCCCTGTTTTCTGCCCACACCAACATGGATAAAGCGGAAAACGGAATCAATGCAGCACTGTGTAAACTGCTAAACATGCGTGATGTAGCAACGATGGACCCCGAGGGTATCTCCCGCATGGGTACATTGGAAAAACCCATGAGCGAAGTTGGATTGGCTCAATTTATAAAAGAAAAGCTGGATATCCCCTGGGTGCGGGTGTCCGGTTCGTGTGATGTCATTCAACAACTTGCTGTGTGCGGAGGCGGGGGAGGGCAGTTGATTCCCCTTATGCAACGGTGTGGGGCACAAGCCTTTTTAACGGGTGAAGTGAAATATAACAACCACGTGGAGACGAACGGGTTGGTTCTCTTCGAGTGCGGGCACTACGAAACGGAAAGAGTTTTCATTGATGTAACATTTGCTGGTTTACAAAATGCTCTAAGTGCGTTACAATATAACATATGCGTTTTAAAAACGAAAGCAGATTTTACCTACAAATACTACTAGAAAGAGGTTTTTTGGTTGGATAAATTCGGAGCACTTTGGGAATTTCAACAGGCAGATATGGAACTCGCCAAGTTTGAATCTCAGCTTAAAAATACAAAAACAAGATCCCAACTGCTTGCCCTGCAAAAATATATGCAAGAACACAAGCAGATTTTAAGCAACCTGGAAAACGAGACGCTCATTTTGCAAAATGAGATTTCAGACATTTCGGCAAAATATGAAGCCATGTCTTCACAGATGGAGGACTACAGGCGGGAGATCGAGCGCATTCAGTCGGAGAATAGTTTGGATTTAAGCCGTGTCAGGGACTTAATCCATAAGTATGAGCTGAATTTTGACAAGTCCAACAAACATAAGCGTCACCTAAAGACGATTAAAGCAAATGTGGATAAATCCAACGAGGAAATCGTCAAGATCGTAAAAAACATGCAAAAGGCAAAGAAACAGTTCGATACCTTAAAGAACAACTACGACGAAGAAATTGCCAAAAGCGCAAATGATCTTGAAAACAGAAAGAAAGCTGTTGAAGAAATATCCAAAACTGTGGATAAAGAGTTGTTGTCCCTATATAAAAAGGTGCACAAAAATTATAGAGACCCAGTTGCCCGCATTGTGGATAAAAAGTGTACGGGATGTAATATGGAACTACCTTCGGGTGATTTACTGGCGTTTGGCAAGAGCAACAAAGTGTTACTCTGCGAAAACTGCGGCAGAATACTAATCTTTTTAGAATCATAAAAATTTTGAGCAGATCAGGCGATCGCGTGTATCACTACACGAGGAAAGTCCGAGCACCGAAGAGCAGGACGCCGGGTAACGCCCGGTGGAGGTGACTCCAAGGAAAGTGCAACAGAGATATACCGCCCAGCCTCGGTTGGGTAAGGGTGGAAAGGGGAGGTAAGAGCTCACCAGCGGAATTGGTAACTTTTCCGTTATGTAAACCCCGTCCGGTGCAAGATTGAATTGAGGGCATTCAATGGCTGCTCGTCACGCCCTTTGTAATCGCTTGAGCTTTGCGGCAACGCAAAGCCTAGATAGATGATCGTCCATGACAGAACTCGGCTTACGGTCTGTCTCAAAATTTTACATACGAGGTATCAAATATGAATTTAATCACACGATCTGATTTTGATGGATTAGCCAGTGCAGTATTGCTGAAGAAAATAGGTGTCATCGACTCCTATACGTTTGTTCATCCAAAAGATCTGCAAGACGGAAAAGTTCCTGTCACAAAAAACGATGTGTTGACCAACGTTCCCTTTGTGAAGGGCTGCGGTCTGTGGTTTGACCACCACACCAGCGAACAGGAGCGCCGTGCGTACACCGGAAAGTTTGAGGGTAGCAGTTGGCCTGCGCCATCGGCGGCCAGAGTAATCTACGATTACTACGGCGGGCAAGAAAAGTTTGGTGCATTTTTTGATCCCATGATGGAAGCAGTAGATAAAATTGATTCCGCTATGCTCCTAAAGGAAGAGATCCTCGATCCCAAGGGATGGGTTCTTTTGGGTTTTATTATGGATCCCAGAACTGGCCTTGGCAGATTTAGAAACTTCACCATTAGCAATCTACAGCTCATGGAAAAGATGATTGATTGGTGTGAAACCATGACCATCGAAGAAATTTTGGCTTTACCCGACGTGGTAGAGAGAGTTGAGCTGTATTTAGAGCAGGCTGAACTCTTTAAGAAGATGATCACAGAGCGTTCCAAAGTAGTGCGGGAGATTGTTATCACCGATTTGCGGGGCATTGATGAAATTTACGCAGGAAACAGATTCTTAATATACAGCATGTATCCCAAATGTAACATTTCTGTTTGGATCGTTTCGGGCAGAGGGGGCAAGGGTTGTTCTTGTGCCGTTGGCCACAGCGTGCTGAACAGAACGTGTAAATTAAATGTGGGTTCCCTCATGCTCAAATACAATGGCGGGGGGCACATGCAAGTGGGAACTTGTCAGTTTTCCGATGAAGAGATGGAAAGCCAGGTACCCCAACTCATAGAAGAAATTATTTCTCTTAATTAAGCGATAAGGAGCTAAGTGAAAATGGATACACAGCAGGTAATGCAAAAGGCTTTTGAGCGAAAGACAGTGATTCCTGCCTTTAATATTCCTTATCTGCCCATGGTAAAACCCGTTGCACTGGCAGTGGCCGATGAAAATTCAGTGGCTATGATTCAGGTGGCTCGGGTTGAGTGGGAAAAATTTAAGTCTCAAAGTCTGGAAGCGGTAGCAGAAGAATATGCAAAGTATGAGAATAAGCATACGCTGCTCCACTTAGACCACGTGCCCGTGATAGATGAAGATTATTTGGAAGTAGACTATCTGCCCATCATTAAAAGGGCGATTGCAGCAGGTTATAAATCTGTTATGATCGACGCCTCCCGCTTGGAGTTTGAGGAAAATCTCCGCATCACCCAAGAGGTGTGCGCTTTCACCCATAGCCTGCATATTCCCTGTGAAGCTGAATTGGGTTCAGTGATGGGGCACGAAAAGGAAGTGTTACCATACGAAGAGATTTTTGCAACCAAAAGGGGTTTCACCGATCTTGCACAGGCTAAACAATTTATAAAAGAAACCAACTGCGATTGGCTGTCCGTGGCTGTTGGTAATATCCATGGTGCCATTGCCGAGAATGTACGCCACGAGAAAAAACCCGAAGCACGGTTGAGCATTGAACACATTGCTGCATTGAGTGAACTGGGAGTGCCTTTGGTGCTGCACGGGGGTTCGGGGATTCACAAACAGTGCATTACGGATGGCATTAAAAACGGTATTGCAAAAATCAATGTGGGCACAGAGATACGTCAGACCTATGAGAAAGCCATGGAAGAATCCAACGACATTGAGTTTTCCAGAAATGCTGTGTATCATCGCACGAGGAAGTTAATCAGTGAGTTTTTCAATATTAAAAATACATACAATTTGCTCTTTAAATAGGAGGGTTTAACATGAAAAAAGTAATCATGCTGACAATTGCAGCAATCTTCTTGCTGTGTGCGTGCAGCGGTACTCCCGGGGTGGATGTTGATGCACCGGGTAATGCTCCGTCCGCCGGTGCAGGTGGCCGGGAGATTAGCGTTGTTGAGTTGACGGGCAGTGCAACCATTCAAAGCGAAGGTAAGGACAGCGTTCCCCTCGCAGTTGGTACGAAAATCCAACGGGGAGATGTGGTTGTAGTTGGTGCCGATGGTCTTGTTAAGATCGATATGGATGGAGATAAAACCATTACCCTTGACCAACAGGCAGAAGTTTGCTTTGATGCCATCGTGGATGAAAAGAACAATCAAATAACCAACGTGTATTTGATGAACGGATATGTTATTTCTGAAATTAACAAAGAATTGAGCGAAGGTTCCACCTACGACATCATTACTGGAAAATCAAAGATATCGGCCAAGGGAACC
Source organism: uncultured Clostridia bacterium (assembly GCA_964453645.1). Lineage (GTDB taxonomy): Bacteria > Bacillota > Clostridia > Christensenellales > JAWKQI01 > CAYVRJ01. Next base: position 204,513 of record CAYVRJ010000002.1, on the reverse strand, counting down.
GTGTTTGTCACCGGATACTTTTTAGGCATGGACAATATCCCATATGTTGAAGTGCTGACGTTAAATGGAAAAGTAATGGTGCAACTGTTAGACGATGCAGGAAACACTATTGGCGATCCCCTTTCACTTTCGGAGGGAAACCAAACCGAAGTAACGGAGGGAACCAAGGGTAGCAAACCTGAGTTTGTTGTTGAATCCGTTCCTTTGGTACTGTCGGTGCTCACCACCGAGGTGTTAAAACAATTGGAACAAATTACTCAGAGTGGAAAACACGAGTTTGGCGAAGGTTTGGTCAACCAAATTAAATCCGAAGTAGATAATTTAGAGCCTGGCCAAGCGGATGCAGAACCGGTCATGGACAACGAACCCGACCAAACTATTGAGCCAACTGTGGCACCAAAACCCACTCCAACTAAAAAACCTTCTACGAAGGCAACGGCTAAGCCAACGGCAACGCCTTCAGCGTCTCCAACGCCATCACCTACAAAAACATCAAGTGCAAGTGGCACAAATCTGCAAAGTTAATAAATGAAATGATTCTTTGATAACCTAATGCTAATGTAATAATCCATTGGCATTAGGTTTATTATAAGGATAGTATTTTAAATCTAATGATAAGTGAGAAGTTTTATGAGTAAACCAGGCATTGAAAAAATATTATGGGTAACAAATTTTATGCCCGTTCTTGCTAAATTAAACGAAGAAAACAGCACTTCCAAGCCTTTGCAAGGCGCAAAAGTGAGCATGTCTATACATTTAGAAGCAAAAACAGCGTTTCTTGCCATCTGTCTCAAAAATGCGGGGGCACAGGTGGCAATTTGCGGCTCCAACCCCTTGTCCACCCAAGACGATGTGTGTAGTGCCCTAAAGGAGTACGGCGTTCAAGTATATGCAAAGCATGGCGAAACTGCCGAAGAACACGTAGAGCACATCAAAAAAACACTCTCTTTCCTGCCCGATGTCATTATGGACGATGGGGGGGAGATGATTGAGTATATCCACAACTGCGATCCAAGCCTTGCTAAAAATACTGTGGGGGGATGTGAAGAGACGACTACAGGTATAATGGGCATTGCAAAGCTTCAAAAAGAAGGCAAGTTGCTGTTCCCCATGGTGGATGTGAACGGGGCAGATATGAAGCATTTCTTTGACAACCGTTACGGCACAGGTCAATCCACTCTTACGGCTATTATGAACACCACCAACTTATCCATTGCTTCCAAAACCGTGGTGGTTGCTGGTTATGGCTGGTGCGGAAAAGGTATTGCCATGCGTGCTGCGGGGTTGGGTGCAAAGGTCATTGTAACGGAAGTAGATGCAAAAAAAGCAGTGGAAGCTGCTATGGACGGTTTTTCTGTGATGACAATGGATCAAGCTGCACCTTTGGGTGACTTTTTCATTACGGTGACTGGCTGTAGAGAAGTGGTCACGGAAAGTCACTTTAAGCAAATGAAAGAGGGAACGGTGCTGTGCAACGCAGGACATTTCGACGTAGAAGTCAGCGTTGCCGATTTAAAGCGCCTCTGCCCGGACTATAAGCGAGTAAAACCCAACATTGATGAGTTTATTGTAAACGGAAAGAAGTTGTATTTGTTGGGAGAAGGTAGACTGGTTAATTTAGCAGCGGGGGATGGCCATCCGGCAGAAATCATGGATCTGAGCTTTTCGCTGCAAATGGAAACCATTATTCGCCTGTGGCAGACGGGTAAGGACATGGAAAAGAAAATTCACAGCATTCCAGGGGATATAGATGAAAAGATAGCAAAACTAAAATTAATCGCCATGGATATTACCATTGATGAATTGACACCCGAACAGCAAAAGTATTTATACGGTTGATATTTATTGGTTCAGCGTTACAACCGCCATGGCTTGAACGGTATTGCCGTCTAGGCCTTCGGCGGTTTTTCCTTTTATATTTACTTGGTCTTCGTTTAAATTGAGCACTTGGGCAATGGATTGGATCATTTCTTGCTTGCGGGGACTGATTTTTGGGCGATTGATAATGATGGTCGAATCGATGTTGTAAATACAATAACCCTTGTCGACAACCATTTTGTGCGCACTTTTTAACAGCTCTAAGCTTGAGATACCCTGAAATTTTGGATGTGTATCGGGAAATAATTCTCCAATGTCGGGCAGACCTGCTGCACCCAAGATTGCATCTATTATCGCATGGGTGAGAACATCTGCATCCGAGTGACCATACAATCCGAATTCACTTTCAAATTCCACGCCTGCCAGAATCAATTTCCGATCTTTTACCAAAACGTGGGAATCAAATCCATAACCAACTCTCATTTCATCTGATCCTAACTTCAACTTTACATATGTCAAATCATCTACGGTTGTTACTTTAATATTTGAGTACTCAGCTTCAACAAAATGCACTTGGCACAGCCTGGACACCAACATGGAATCATCGGTGGCGATAATACCCAACTTGCTTGCTTCTTCATAAGCTTGTACCAACAGTTTATATTCAAATACTTGGGGCGTTTGAATGGCAATGGTGGTGTTTCGATCCACTGTTTGTAAAAGGATGTTGTCCTCAATTTTTCTAAGAGTATCTGTGGTGTACACACCGGCAACACCACTGCCAAACTTTTTTGCACTCTCAATGCACTTTTGAATGGTCTCCGGGTTAATAAGGCACCGGGCACCGTCGTGTACGGCAACGATGCAACAACTGCTAGGCACGTGTTTGAGTGCGTTGTGAACGGATTCTTGCCTCGTTTCACCACCGTCAACAACCACATAGGGAATATCCAGTGCATGTTGGGCGATCTCCTCACACCGCTGCTTATCCCTTGCAGCAATTACAATGCTGTCGCACAGGGTATTAAAAGCAGACAGGGTGTAGTGCAGGAGGGGTTTGTTTTTAAATTCAACAAACAGTTTATCAATAACACCCATCCGGGTGCTGGACCCCCCGCAAAGGATAATGCCGCAGATCACGATATCACCTCGTACATATCTGCAGCATTTTCCTTACGAACCGTTTCACTCAGGGCCAACACCTTCACTTTGATGGATTTTTCACCAAAAGCTATTTCAATGATGTCACCTACTTTTAATGTCTTTCCGGGTTTTGCAACCGAACCGTTGACACTCACTCGGCCTCCGTCACAGGCTTCGCCAGCAACGCTTCTGCGTTTAATTAAACGTGAGACCTTTAAATACTTATCCAAACGCATGGTAGAACTCTCCTTAAAATAAAAAGCTCTGCGTTGACCACAGAGCTGCATTTTCGAAAAACTTAGTTTAAAGCATCTTTTAATGCTTTGCCCGCTTTGAAAGACGGTGCTTTAGAAGCGGGAATATCGATAGGCTCCTTAGTCAAGGGGTTTAATCCTTTTCTGGCTGCTCTGCTCTTCACCTCAAATGTTCCGAAACCAGTTAGTTGAATCTTTTCACCTTGTTTAAGGGATTCAGTAATGGTATCGAAAACTGCTTTCACAGCTGCCTCTGCATCCTTTTTTGTCATACCGCTAGCATTGGCAACAGCTGCTACAAAATCGCCCTTGTTCATGCATATATCCTCCTGTTTTATTAAAAATTATATACTTCATAATTGCATAAAGGTTGGTGTATTGTTTGAAATACTAGTTTATTATAGAGTTTGTTTTCCCTTATGTCAAAGGTTTTCCGCTTTGTTAACAATTTATTAATAAATGCATATTATTGTAAATTTCACGAATAACTATGAATAAATATACATTTTGTCGATTCAATAAATAAACTGACGAATCGGACAAATTGTTTGTATTTTTATAGTTTTTCTGTCTTTTTAATCTCGTCCCACAATGTCTTTAACTCTCCTACGGTGTCGATTTTTACATCGCCAAACACATGGGGGTGTCTGCGAATCAATTTTTGACACAAGGCAGTGGTAATATCTAGGTGATCAAACTCACCGCAATCCAATCCAATCTGGCCGTGTAATGCCACTTGAAGTAAAACATCACCCAATTCGTCGCAAAAGTGCTCCATATCCTGGCTTTCCAGCGCTTCTACAGCTTCGTTGCACTCTTCGATCATACACGTTTTAATGCTCTGGTGGGTTTGCTCACGATCCCATGGGCAACCGTTCTCGCTGCGAAGAATGCCCATAATGTTGAGCACATCCGAATAGGTATATCTCTTTTTTAACAGCAAGGGTGTGGGGGGAATGACGAGGGTTGTTAAATGGGAGTAGGTTTCTTGGCCATCAATCTCATACAGCATCAACTTTCTTGAATCCACACCGTCGAATAAATAAACTGTTTGTTCATCTCCGTAGAGGGAACTTAATTGAAGTTTCACTTCGGATGCCAAAAAGGGGGAACTCAACTCCGTTACAACAAGGGTTGTTTGCATATCAAACATTGGAGTAATATCCGTTGCAGAAATGATACTCACTCCATTTTTGGGGAATCCTCCACTCGAAAGAATTGCACGGGGAATGTCACCGGCACAGGCAGGGATGTGGATCTCCACACCATCCTCCACTAGGGCACAGACCAGTTTGCTCAAATATATTTCTCCCAACACACAGAGCAGGGGATGGGGGAGATTTTCAAGAAACAACTTGCTCTGTTCATTTAACTCGTTAAAGTCTTGTGCATTTTCATAAATTTCATCTAAGGTTACGAAAGGAATGTCGTTATTCTTTAGATGGTTCGCAAGCTCTATCTTGTCGGATTGCAACACAATGGTTTTTTCAGTAAAAGCTGAAAGCATTTCCATAACACCATATGAAATGTTTTCAATCTTTCCGTTGGCAATACTTATAATGGATATCAAATCAGCTCCTCCACAGTCCGAGTTTATTCATAAGTCGACTGAGCTTTCTGCCGCCGGGTAGAAAGACCGTGTCTTGTTTTTCCAATGCCCACACTGCCAACAGCAAGTAAATCACCATACCTGCACCGATACACAGTACCGTGGAAACAGTATTTGAAAACCGCTGAAATAAAATTGGCCTTAAAATGAATATAACAGCACCCATGCCCACCGTTGCAACAATGGGTTTTAGTAGATTGTTGATGGGTTTTAGCTTCATTTTAGAATATTTAATGGCAAAGATTATGTCTAGGATTCCGGCAACGCCGTAACATGCAACTGTACCAATGGCTGCACCTAAAATGCCAATTTCGGGAATGCGTATGAGGGAAATGGACAAGATGATCTTCACAGCCACACCGATGAGCAGGTTGATAACGGGGATGGTGGGTTTTCCCAACCCTTGGAGAATTCCCGTCATGGTTTGGACGATGGTGAGGAAGAGCACGGCAACAGCCATGATGGACAAAAGGGAAGCGGCCACCGTCAGTTCATGCTGGGGCAGGGAGGAATATAATAACTTAATAATTGGTTCTGCTAACAAATAAAATCCAACGGCACAGGGTAGCCCCACCAGCATAGCTAGTTTAAACCCAAAGGACGATTTTGATGAAAGTTCCAATTCATCATTTTTAGCGCGAGAAGCGGATATGGCCGGAACCAAACTCATAGCCAATGCTAAGGAAAGCACTGCGGGCATGTTGATGAGAGGGTTTACCACGCTGGTTAAGTTGCCAAACAGCGAATCAGCCGATGCCTGAGTGTACCCCATGGATATCAACGTATTGGTTACAACAGCCGTATCTGCCACCTGTACCAAGGGCATAGCGCATGCACCAACAACAATGGGCACGGCAATATATAGCAGGTTTTTTGATATGGTCTTGCGGTCTGCGGGCAAGCGGGATTGAACGCTTTTTTTCACATCTGCATCAAATTGATTCTTTTTGCTGCGGTAGAGGATCATGACGAACAGCAGGGACAATACTTCGGAGATGGTCACACCCAGTATCGCTCCCGCAGCAGCCCATTCAATGCCCCTGTCTAGCCACCAGTAGGCCAGCAAAAGGCCAAAGCCAAGTTTGCCGATTTGCTCCAGCAGTTGAGAAAAGGCAGTGGGGGCCATTTGCTGCATTCCCTGGAAATATCCCCGGTATGCAGACATAATGGAAACAAAGAACAGGGCAGGGGCGATGGCAATAAAACACAGGTATGCATCGGGGCGAGACACGGCATCTGCCATGGGCCGTGCCAAAAGAACCATGGCTATGGTGGTGATCAAGCCGATAATCATTAATATATTGAGTGCCGTTCTAAAGACAGAGCGGGCAGAGGCATAGTCACCCAAGGTTAAACGCTCGGATACCATTTTCGATACTGCAACGGGTAGTCCGGCACTGGACACAGCCAATAAAAATGCATAGACCGGGTATGCGGTTTGATAAAACGCCATGCCCTGGGTTCCGATCAGGTTGGTCATGGGGATGCGGTACAGAGCACCGATGACCTTGCAAATAAGCCCTAAAAAACCGAGGATGGCTGCGCCTGAAACAAAGCTTTTCGTCGTATTGTTCATCTTAAAACCTTTCTCACTAAATGGATAACTTCCACTTATTTATTAAGGAAGTTAACGTACCATCTTTATTCATTTCAGCGATAATTTCATTCACTGCTTTTAACATGTTGTCGTTTTTCGCACTGATCATCACACAATAACCGTGGGGCAGCACACCTTCCGTTGATAGGGAACCCACGTCCATACCGTGTAAAAACACACTGCCGTCGCATATGGCGGTCAAACGTCCGCTCTGCAAAGATTCCAGTGCGTCGGACATGGAAGCTTGTCGCTTAATCTCCACTTCGATTTCACGCTCGGTAAAATATTTCTTTAAATTGGCGTCTGCATAACTACCCGCAATCACGCCAATCACCCCCCCCTGAAGCTTACTCACGCCCTGGGAGAGGAACACCAGTTTATCTGTGAAATAGGGTGTGCTAAAAACAATTTTTGAATCCGTGTTGTCGATAAAGGCCCCAAGTGCCAAATCAATATCTCCGCTGTTGATCATCAGCCGTGCAGATTTGGAATTGACCCCCAAGATTTCGATGGGGATTTCTTCGCTGATCAATCGCCTGGCAATTTCCGCCCCCACATCCGCTTCAAAACCGGATATTGTGCCGTTATCTTCTGTGAAAGTGAATCCAGGAATATCTTCTCGAAGTCCGATGCGCAGTATCCCTTTGGCTAAAATGGGGGAGACCGCTGCTTCTCTATCCGACTTGGAGGAGAGAACCACCACCAGCATCACAGCCAGCAAGGCCGTTAAGATACCCAAGGTAATGAGCACGGGCGTATTAATTTTTCGAACCTCACGTCTGCCCCGAAAGCGCAGAAAAAAATTTCTTCTCAACATATCAAAACCATATCATATTTTTCTCATGGTTTATTATACAATAGAAAGAAAAAAATTCATACTCTTTTTTGTGGCATTGTGGTATAATAAGCACAATCAAACGAGAGGTTTATTGAAATGCAGAAGTTAGAAAATATCCTAGTTCTAGGGGATTCGCTGTCTAAAGGTGTTGTTCTCGATGAAGACAAAAAGCGATATACTTTCTTAGACGATTGTTTTGTAAACATTGTACAAAATTCAATTAAATCCAAGTTGCACAATTGCGCTAAGTTTGGTTCAACCGTAGAATACGGCCGAAAGATCTTAGAAAAAAAATTAGAGAAATACCAACCCGACATTGTTTTTGTTGAGTTTGGGGGCAACGACTGCGACTTCTTGTGGGATGAAATTGCCAAAGAACCTCATAGGGATCATCAGCCAAAGACACTGCTGGGCACATTTGAAAAAACTCTATCCGATATTATTACCACGGTAAAACGGGCAATGAGTACGCCTATTGTCATGACACTGCCTCCCCTCAACGCAAAGAGTTACTTCAACCACTTCACCCAGGGGGGGAAGCAAAAGGGAGAAGAAATTTTAAAGTGGTTGGACGATATTTGGCGGATATACTGGTGGCAGGAGAGATATTCGGCCATGGTGAAATACGTTGCAGAAAAGCTTCAAATACGCTGTATCGATGTTCGCCAAGCCTTTTTGTCTAAATTTGATTTTGCCGATGACTTTCGCAACTACATTTGCTCGGATGGCATTCACCCCAATGCCAACGGACATCAAGTCATTGCCAACGAAATTTTAGCTTTTATCAAACAAAATGCAAGCCACATCCTCTGTGAAACCTGATATTGTTTAAAGCATTTCTTTTACCACGGAGGGCAGATATTTCATTTCCTTTGCTTCAATCACCGTTCCGTCCAGATAATGGAGCATATCGTCCGGATGAAAGTTTAGCTTTATTTTGTTTGCATACAGTACTTGATACTTAATCTTATATTTCCTGTTGGCACTTCTATTTCCATATTTATCATCTCCCAAAATGGGATAACCGATGTGTGCAAGATGGGCACGGATTTGATGTGTCCTTCCCGTAATCAATTTTACACTCAACAATGACAATCCGTTTTCATGTTTTAATCTTGAATATTGGGTAAAGATGGGCAATGCACCCTTTCTTTTTGTATCGTAAATCTTGACGTGGGCATTTCTTGCGTCTTTCACTAGAAATGCCGAAAGGTTGGCTTTCTCGGGGGTAACATCACCCACTGCGCAGGTGAAGTAATATTTTTGAATGCGCCGCGTGGCAAAGGAGTCGAGAACACATTCATAGGCCAGTTCATTCTTTGCAAAAATCAACAGTCCCCCTGTGCGGGTGTCCAATCTGTGGCAAAGGAGCGGAGCAACCCCGTGATCCTTTTGATACTGATCGCTTAAGTATTCCGAGACCAGGTGAAACAAGGAGGGTCCTTTCTCGTTAATACATTCGATGTTCGGCTCTTTGTTTACAATGAGCAAATTATGGTCTTCAAATGCGATGTCCAATTCATACTTTTGTTTGCGAATACTCATCGATGACCTCCTCAAAGTCTGTCCACTCTCCGCCCTGGGGCAGGGAATAGACGTTAATTTTGTTTTTATTAACGGGGTGTATAAACCCAATGTGTGTGGACCAAAGGCACAATAAACCGCCAATCTTGCCATACTTCACATCCCCCAGCAGGGGACAGCCCATGTTTGCCAACTGTACCCGAATTTGATGGGGTCTGCCCGTCTTGAGAACCACTCTAAACAGCGTTTTGCCGTGTTTTTCTCCCAAAACTTCGTAGTACAGAATTGCTTCCTTGGCTCCGGCAACGTCCTTTGTCACCACCATCACACTGTTCCGAGCCGGACGTTTTAAGAGATAGTCGGTGAGCACACCGCTCTTTTTAGCGGGAGATTTGTTGGAAATCGCTAAGTATTCCTTAATAAACTCCCCTTCTCGGATGTGGCTGGATAACCGGGAAGCAGCTTTGGACGTTCGTGCAAACAACATCACACCCCCACAGGGCCGATCCAACCGGTGCAGCAGGCCGATATAGACGTTTCCGGGTTTTGCATACTTTTGGCCTATGTACTGCTTCACCATAGTGAGCATATCCAAATCTTTGGACGCATCCTCTTGAGAAGGAATGTTTTGGGGTTTTACAGCAGCAATGACATGATTATCCTCGTATAGCACATCAATCATATGTCCACCTCGACGTTGTTCCGCAGGGCAGCAGCAGTTTGGAGTTTTGAACGCTCAGCGCAAGGTCGCCGCAATCCACTTTTCCGCCAAATTTCCGGCCAACAGTGCACTCCAGCATATTCTTTGTGACAATACCGCTCAACCCTGTGGTATATGAACTTATAATGAAAAACAAAGGATCGACACTTAAAAGTTTGGAACATTCACAAACCAGTGGAAACAAGTCTTTTTCAACCTTCCACACTTGTCCGTCTGCGCCCCGGCCGTAGGAGGGGGGATCCATGACGATAGCGTCGTAGCACTTGCCCCGGCGCTGCTCCCGCAAGACAAACTTCATACAGTCATCTATTATATAGCGAATAGGCCGATCAGACAACCCCGATAATTTTGCATTTTCCCCTGCCCAAGAAACCATTCCTTTGGCTGCATCCACATGGGTGACACTGGCGCCGGCAGCAGCACAGGCCAGCGTAGCCCCCCCGGTATAGGCAAATAAATTCAAAACCGATATGGGGCGTTTGGCTGAGCGTATCTTTTCTTGCATGAACACCCAGTTGAGACTTTGTTCGGGAAATAATCCCGTGTGTTTAAACCCTGTGGGTCGCACATGAAACTTGAGGGAAGCAATTTTAACGTCCCATCGCTCGGGAAGCTGTTGTTTAAACTGCCAGTTGCCGCCTCCGCTCTCGCTGCGCAAATACAACGCATGGGCCGAGTTCCACTTATTGGGAAATTGCTTCTCCCAAATGGCTTGGGGATCGGGGCGAATCAGGGTAAATTGTCCCCAACGCTCCAGTTTTTCTCCGTCTCCGCAGTCAATCACCGAGTAGTCACCTTGATCAGTTGAAATAAACATAACACTCCACAAAATTTTATTTTTTATTATACCACTTTTTTTGATAATGTGTTATAATAAATTTCGTGTCCAAGTCTTAAATTTCGCTTAAAGGAGCAATATGGAGACAATAATCTTTAAATCATACGCAAAGCTGAATTTATTCCTTAATATTCTCAACAAACGATCCGATTTATACCACGAATTAGACGGTATTATGACGGGAATATCCATATACGATTCCATCCGGATACAAAAGGCACAAGACTTTTCCATGACCTGTGACATGTATTCTCTGGCCAACGAAAACAATTTAGCCCTCAAGGCAGCAAAGCTTTTCTTTGAGCGTGCGAAGCTGGAGGGTGGGGTGCACATTTTTATCAACAAGCACATTCCGCCCATGTCCGGTTTGGGCGGTGGTTCGGGTAATGCGGGGACATCCCTGCTGGCCATGAACGAACTGTATGGACATCCCCTGTCCCACGAAGAGCTGTTGGAAATTGCCATCAAGTTAGGTGCAGACGTTCCCTTCTTTATTCACTCCCACCCGTGTCGGGCACAGGGTATTGGAGAAAAATTGACGGATGTACAAAACAATTTAGATGTATTTTATCTCATCGTCAAACCGGCAATGGGGATCGATACGAAAGAGTGTTTCGAACTGTTTGATACCCATCCAAAGGCAGCGCCTAAGGGGGATATCACTGCTGCGGCCATTCAGCGGGGGGATGTGGTTGGATATATCAACAGTGCTCAAAACATGCTCACCGATTGTGCCAAAAAACTTTGCCCGGATATTGAGAAAGCGATTCACTTCTTAAAAACCAACGAAGCGTATTATGCAAATATGACGGGGAGCGGCAGTGCTGTGTTTGGAATATATATCCATCGCAAGGCAGCCATTAAAGCCCTGAATGCTGCAAAGGAGCTCTTTGAGTTTGCATGTATTGCAAAGAAGGTGAATTCAACCTATCAGCCGGTGCTCAGGATTAACTAAACGATTATGAAAGATACTGCTTATTATAGTCCTAGGTTAAAGGAACTCACTCCCTATACTGCGGGATTTCAGCCCACGGGTGAAACCATTAAACTCAACACCAACGAAAACCCCTATCCACCTTCTAAAAGGGTGAGAGAGGTGATGGAGCTTTTCGATTGTTCAAAACTTCGCCTGTATCCCAGGACAGACGGGGGAGAAGGCCGCATTGCGGCTGCTCAGTTAAACGGCGTTGGAGTGGAAAACATATTTTGTGCCAACGGATCCGACGAGGCAATTGCCCTTGCGTTCTATGCCTTTTTTGAGGATACCTTACTCATGCCCAAAGTGACGTATAGCTTTTATCCCGTTTGGTCAAAGCTGTACGGTATTACCTATCAAACCACACCCATGAATGAGGATGGATCCATTTGCGTTCCCGCACTCTTAAACTCTTCGGGTGGGGTGGTGTTAGCCAATCCCAATGCTCCGACGGGTAAAGCGTTGGGTTTAGACGATCTGGAAGTGATTCTTGCAAACAATTCAAAAGTGGTGTTGATAGACGAAGCCTATGTTGGTTTTGGTTGTGACTCGGCATTGCCCCTATTAAAAAAGTATGATAATCTATTGATATCCAGAACGTTGTCCAAAACCCACGCCTTGGCAGGGCTTCGGTTTGGATATATGATCGGTTCAGAAGGGTTAATAGAGGGATTGACCACTGTTCGAGACAGTTTTAACTCGTATCCAACGGATATGCTCTCCCAAGAGATTGCAGCAGCAGCATTGAAGGACTATACGTATTACGAAGATATTGCACAGAAAATAATTGAGGCTCGAGACTTTGCAGCAAATGCCCTAGGGAAACTTGGGTTTGATGTGATGGACAGCAAGGCAAACTTTCTCTTTGCAAAGCCAAAGAACTCGTCTGCTAAAGACGTTTATGAAAGTTTGTGTAAACACAACATATACGTCCGGCACTTTAACAGTGAAATGACAAAAGATTACTTGCGCATCACCATTGGCACTATGGAGCAGATGTGTACACTGGTGGATACCTTGAAAACTATTGTTCGATGATATTGTCGATCTTTCCCCCCACCAATTTAAAGCGAAAGGTTCTCGCTTCGTAGAGGTTGGTGCTAATTTGATATTTGAGGGCAATGTCGTTTTTTGCACCATCGTGGGGTAAATAAAAGCCACAGAAATCTTCTAAGAAATCTTTAATCTCCTTGACGCTCAGCTCCCTTTGCAAGGAGGCGGTCAAATATTGAGAAAAATCCTGGTTGGCGGCGGCAGCACACAACATGCCGAAAATACACCGAAGTTCGGGGTCGTTACCCGAATAACTGCTGGTCAGGTGGGTGAATTCCAGTGTGTTTTCCTTGCGGGCATAGTTGTATATGTCGTATAAGCCGTCGATGTCGCTCTTGGCGCTGATTTTAATAGCAGATTCTTCGATCTCGTAGTCGCTGCAAAGGACGCAAATGATTTCCTTTAAGTTGGGGCGAAGAGCATAGAATGCCACAAGCTTTTCAGCACCGTTCACCCCTTCCACGCAGAGCACGGACAACCCATCGATCTTTTTGATGGATGTGTCGGTGATTCCCGTAAATTCGGGTAAGGGTGACAAAAAGACAGTTTGTTTTTTGGTAATTTCTTCAACGGTGAGATATCCGCATATATCTTTATACACATATGCGTACAGATGCCGCTGATCCAAATAAAACTCAATGCCGTTGAATACGGAAGAGGTGATACCCTCGGGAAGGATCTTGGGTATTTTGGGAGGATAGAGGGTCAGTTGGACGATGCCGTTGTTAAAGGAAACGATTTGGATACTTCCGTCGGGTGTAAACTCTATTTTGTCGGAAAACTCCACTAACCTGCACAAGGGTAAAATGTTAAAGTATTTGCTGTCTTGGAGGGGGAAATAAGATATGTATGTCTTTTGGTTGTGTAATATGGGCAGGGTCAGGCCTTTCTCGTCGGCTTCTCCCACCGGGTTTCCATTGATTAGTATTAAGCCTCGTATTTCGCATTTTAAATTTAACCATTTCATATCGTCAACCTCACGTTTTAATGATTATGCAAAAAGCCTGAGCAATATTAAAATACGTTGTATAATTTTTTTACTCTTGTTAATAATTAGTGTAAATAACCGACAGGGGGATATAAAATGAACAATGTCAAGATGCGCGCCAACGGTTGGCGATCTTATGAAACTGAATTGCTGCTCTCTGAAGCGGCAAACGCAAAACAAACCAATAAACCGCTAAAAAGCGTATTTACCCAAGTTGCAGATGCACTCAAGCGTCAGCCCAACAGTGTGCGCAACTACTACTATCAGTTGGCAAGAGAAATGGAGCTTTCGGGAAAGTCCAACTTCATTCCCTTTGAACAGGATGAAGTCTATGACTTAGTGAAAGACGTACTCATCGCTCAAGCAAACGGGGAATCCGTTCGAGGATGCACCCTGCGCTTGGGTAAGGACAAGACCAACATGCTGCGCCTGCAAAACAAGTATCGCAGTGTCATTAAAAATGCACAGCCCATGGTGGAACAGATCATGCGGGAATTAGATGCCCAGGGGGTAAAATACTTCAACCCCTATATGGAAAAGCCTGCCCGGGGCAGAAGGGCGGGAGCCACACAGTCCACCAACAGGCGGGAGCTTGAACGCTTGATCGAAGAGAACAAGCAGTTGAAATTATTAAACAACAGCCTCAACGCAGAATTGGTTAAAACAAGGGCACGGCTCAACCAAGTGATGGGCATGTTCAACCAGCTCATGTCCATCAATCGGGAGTTTATGGACAACAACTCCAGTGCGGTGATATAAAAAAGTTCAAAATATACGTATCTTCCGCAATTGACATTGTGTCAAATGGAGTATATTATATATGAAGCGTATGATTATACTCGAATTAGCAAATGTTAATTTCATGATTGATGGAGGAAGTACGGTATGTCTTCAGAATTTGTAATGACTCATGAGGGCGTTCAAGAGATTGAAGCCAAGCTTGAGTATTTAAAAACAGTCAAAAGGCACGAGGTGGCAGAACAAATTAAAGTCGCTCGTGCTTTTGGCGATATTTCGGAAAATGCAGAGTACGACGAGGCGAAAAACGAGCAGGCTCGCGTGGAAATGGAAATCATGAACCTTGAGCGCACTCTAAAAAACGCCATTGTCATCGATGAGACATCCGTTGACGTGCAGGTTGTAAACGTGGGCACCACTGTAAAAGTGTTCGACGAGACATACGAAGAAGAGGATACGTTCCACATCGTTGGGTCTGCCGAAGCGGATGTTGCCAAGCGCAAGATTTCCAACGATTCTCCCGTTGGAAAGGCGCTTATTGGGAAAAAGGCAGGGGATGTAGTGGAAATCGACACTCCTGGCGGTTTGGTTAAGATGAAAATACTAGAGATAACGAGATAAATTTTTTGATTATTGAATAGAATTGGGGCTTGGGATGGAAACAACATTAGAGAACTTAGAAAATTTAAATGAAATATTAAAGGTTCGGCGGGAAAAACTAGCTGCCCTTCGTGAGGCGGGGCAAGACCCATTTGAAAAAACAGTGTATGCAAAGACACACTGTGCAAACGATATTTTAGAGCAGTTTGAAACCTATGAGAATCAGGAAGTCAGCGTTGCAGGACGGATTATGTCCAAGCGAATTATGGGCAAGGCAAGCTTTTGTCATATTATGGACGAAAGCGGCAAAATTCAGTCTTATGTAAAGCGGGACGAGCTGGGCGAAGAAGCGTATGCCGCATTTAAAAAGCTGGACATCGGGGACATTGTGGGCATTGTAGGTGAAGTGTTTAAGACCCACATGGGTGAGGTTTCCATTAAAGCAACCAAAATCGAACTGTTGACAAAATCTTTGCAACCCCTGCCCGAAAAATGGCATGGGTTAAAAGACAACGATTTGCGCTACCGCCAGAGATACGTGGATTTAATAGTGAACCCCGACGTTCGGCAGGTATTTATAAACAGATCAAACATTGTCAAATATATTCGAGAGTTTTTGGACGAGCGGGGATATTTGGAAGTGGAGACACCCATTCTGCAAACGGAAGCCGGAGGAGCGGCTGCACGCCCCTTCATTACCCACCACAACACGCTGGATATCGATATGTATATGCGCATTGCCACCGAGTTGCACTTAAAGCGGTTGATTGTAGGTGGTTTTGAAAAAGTGTATGAGATGGGCAGAATATTCCGCAACGAGGGAATGTCTATCAAACACAACCCCGAATTTACAACCATTGAACTTTACGAAGCTTATACCGATTACCACGGCATGATGGAACTGACAGAAAATTTATTCGCATACGTATGTACTAAACTACACGGCACCACGAAGATTTCCTACGGCGGTGTGGATGTGGATTTAACGGTGCCATGGAAGCGTCTGTCTATGATTGATGCGGTGAAAGAAGCAACAGGTGGTGATTTTAGCAAGTGTACAACGGACAGTGAAGCCATTGAGTTGGCAAAATCCATTGGTATACACGAGCCCAAGGGCACCAGAGGAGAGTTGCTCTACGCTGCTTTTGAAGAATTTGTGGAAGGGAAGCTCACACAGCCAACCTTTATCATGGATTACCCCTTAGATGTTTCTCCCCTAGCGAAGAAAAAGGCAGCTGAGCCTTGGCTCACAGAGCGATTCGAGTTGTTTATTACGGGGAGAGAGATGGCCAACGCCTTTAGCGAACTCAACGATCCCATTGATCAAAAACAACGGTTTGTTGAGCAAATTTCTAAGCGGGAGTCGGGGGATGATGAAGCTCACGTGATGGATGAGGATTTTGTGTTGGCGTTGGAATACGGTATGCCTCCCACAGGCGGGTTGGGTATTGGTATTGATCGCATGGTGATGCTGTTGACAGACAGCCCGTCCATTCGGGATGTACTGCTGTTCCCCACCATGAAGCCCATTATTAAAGAATAACATACTGCAGGGCTCTGCCCTGCAATACGTTTAGGGGACTTTTGGTAAAAGGTCCCCTAAAAACCCCAAAAACTTTTTAACTCAAAAAACTAACGCTTTTGTTAAGGTTATATTTTATAAAAACCCTAGTAAAAGCGTTAGTTTTTCATTTGAGAGGGGTCAAGGGGGAATCATTCCCCCTTGCGGGTGTGGGCTCCGCCCACGAAAAAAATCGTTTATTAATAGCCGTAGTAATCGCCCCTGCGATAATTATAGATTGCATCAGACGTAAATGCATCAATTCCTTCTAAAACCTTTCCCGTTCCAATTGCAACGCACGAAATGGCATCATCTGCAACATAACAGGGAATCTTTAATTTTTCAGCTAGGATTTTATCAAAACCGTAGAGCAGGGATCCTCCGCCGGTCATGCACAGACCGTTTTCGGATACGTCGGATGCAAGTTCGGGGGGAGTTCGTTCAATAACGCTGTGAATTGTTTCAAATACCAGGGATAGGGGCTCGTCCAACGCTTCGATGGTTTCGTTGGAACTGAGTGTAACTGTCTTTGGGAGACCGGAGATTAGGTTGCGTCCGGTAACTTCCATATAAATTTCTTCCCGACGAGGGAAGGCAGAACCAATGTTGATTTTAATTTCCTCGGCAGTACGTTCGCCGATGAGGATATTGTATTTCTTTTTTAAATAACGAACAATAGATTCGTCGAATTTATCTCCTGCACACTTGATGGAATTGGTAATAACAGCACCACCCATGGAGAGAACCGCAACGTCGGTGGTACCACCGCCCACGTCCAACACCATGTGCCCAACGGGAGAGGAAATGTCCAGCCCTGCACCAATGGCAGCGGCAATTGGCTCTTCGATGAGCATGGTGTTTCTAGCACCCGCTTCTTCTGTTGCTTCGATTACAGCACGTTTTTCAACTTCAGTAACGCCGGAGGGAACACAAACAACCACTCTGGGTTTAAAAAATAATCTTCTTCCAATAACTTTTCTTAAAAAATAGCGGAGCATACGCTCTGTATCGTGAAAATTTGAAATAACACCATCTCTTAACGGTCGTACTGCAACGATGTTTCCCGGAGTTCTTCCCAACATGGTACGAGCTTCTTCACCGATTGCCAAAAGACTTCCGGTGTTTCTATCTACTGCTACGACGGAAGGTTCGCGGAGTACAATTCCCTTTCCCTTTACGTATACCAGCACACTTGCCGTACCAAGATCAATTCCCACATCGCTGTAGTCAAACAAGGCCATTTTCTGCTTCCCCCTACTATATGGTGAAATTTCAGTTGTAACATACTCTTATATATCATAAACCATAACAAGAATAATTTCAACAATAAATTTCTTAAATCGACAATATTATGTCATACGCATTGAAATTCATTTGAGATGATGGTATAATACCAAAAAACTATGTGGTGACAACGTGACGATATTAGGAATAGACCCAGGGTTGAACATTATGGGATATGGCCTTGTCCAAGAGGACAGGGGAAAGTTAACTGCCATTGACTTTGGCTGTATCATTACAAAGGCGGGAATCCCCCTTCCGGCACGGCTTCAAATGCTTTACGAAGGGATTTTAGAGTTGATCGAAACATTTTCCCCCCAAGCCGTTGCCGTGGAGGAGCTGTTCTTTGCAAAAAATACAAAGACCGCAATTGCCGTGGCTCACGCCCGGGGCGTTGCACTGCTGGGGGCACAGCAAAGGTGTATATCACTATACGAATATACACCCCTGCAAGTAAAGCAGGGCGTTGCAGGATACGGTCGGGCAGAAAAGCTGCAAGTGCAGAACATGGTGAAAATGCTGCTAAATTTAAAAGAATTACCCAAACCCGACGATGCTGCCGATGCACTGGCTGTTGCAGTGTGTCATGCCCACACCATGCGGTTTGCCCAAAGTTTTTCTATAAAGTAGGATGTAGATGTACGATTATTTTTTAGGCAATGTAACTGAAAAGGGTACCAACTATTGTGTGCTGGAGAGCAACAACATCGGTTATTTTTTTTATGTCTCCGCCCACACACTCAATAAATTGGATGGTGGAGTAAAACTATTCGCCCATCTCTTGGTGCGGGAAGATGAGATGTCCCTCTACGGCTTTATTTCCAAGGAGGAGCGGGAAATGTTTTTACGCCTCATTTCCGTATCGGGTATCGGGCCTAAGGTGGCCATGAATATTTTAAGCGATTTAACCCCTTCCGATCTAGCCCTTGCAATCATCTCTGCCGATGAAAAGGTTTTTAAGAAGATTTCGGGAGTGGGCACCAAGAGCGCCCAGCGCATCATTCTGGAATTGAAGGGTAAGATCGATCTCCCCTCGGCGGATATAACCATAATCAGCGAAGTATCGGGGGATGGGGCCATATCCGAAGCGGTATCAGCCCTCATGGCGCTGGGATACGATCGGTCAGTTGCCGTGTCTGCTGTTGCAAAAGTCTCGGGAGAGACGGCAGATGAAGTGATATTCAACGCCCTGAAGAATATGGGAGGTGCTCGGTGAGCGAACTGTTGTCCAGCACCTTTTTACAGGAAGATAAAATTGAGCTTTCTCTTCGTCCCAGAGTATTGGATGAATACATCGGGCAGGAAAAGGTTAAAGAAAAGCTGAAAATTTGCATCGAAGCAGCTAAGCTGAGGAACGAAGCATTAGACCACGTGTTACTCTATGGCCCTCCCGGCCTGGGTAAGACGACCCTTGCGTTTATCATAGCAAACGAGCTTAACGTAAACATTCGCATCACTTCCGGCCCGGCTATTGAAAAGGCAGGGGATTTGGCTGCAATTCTCACCAACTTATCGGAGGGAGACGTGCTGTTTATCGATGAAATTCATCGACTCAACCGCACGGTGGAAGAAATTCTCTATCCCGCCATGGAGGATTACGCACTGGATATCATCATCGGCAAGGGGCCGTCGGCGCGATCCATTCGAATAGATCTGCCCAGGTTTACACTGGTGGGGGCAACCACCCGGGCGGGAAACCTCACATCTCCACTGCGGGATCGGTTTGGCGTGATCAATCGCTTAGACATGTACAACACCTCTGAACTCATGGAGATTATCGTTCGTTCGGCTAAAATATTAAATATTGCCATCGATGCGGACGGGGCAGAGCAAATTGCCAGGCGCTCTAGGGGAACACCACGCATTGCAAACAGGCTGCTTCGCCGGGTGAGAGACTATGCCCAAGTGCGGGCAGACGGAATTATTCGTGCAAGCGTTGCGGACGATGGACTGAATATGTTGGAGATTGATTCGCTGGGGTTAGACAATGCGGACAGGCGATTGCTGCTCACCATCATTCAAAAGTACGGGGGTGGGCCGGTGGGGTTAGATACGCTTGCGGCATCGTCGGGGGAAGAAGCGGTGACCATCGAGGACGTGTGCGAACCCTTTTTACTTCAGCTCGGGTTTTTAAACCGAACACCCAAGGGCAGGGTAGCCACCCAATTGGCCTATGAACACCTGGGATTGTCCAGCGTGACAGAATATAAACAACAGAAATTTTTTGAGGATACATAATGCAGCTCAGTGATTTTACATACAACCTACCCGAAGAATTCATCGCACAAACGCCTGTTGAACCTAGGGACTCCTCCCGTTTGCTGGTATATAACAGGAAAACGAAAGAACTAAGCCACCAGCACTTTTATGACATTGTGGATTATATCCATCCCGGTGATGCCCTATTTTTAAATGAAACAAAAGTCATCCCCGCTCGACTGTTGGGCGCAAAGGAGAACGGACGAGCAGTTGAGTTTTTGCTGCTCAAGAGGCTCAATTTAACTCAGTGGGAGATCATATGCAAGCCGGGTAAGAAGTTGCGACCCAATGATATTGTAATTTTCTCGGATAAGCTCCGTGCGAAAATTATATTAAAAGGGGAAGATGGCCTCACGATTGTAGAGTTCTTATACAATGGTCTATTCGAGCAATTGCTGGAAGAACACGGCAATATGCCCTTGCCCCCCTATATCACACAAAGTCTTGAAGATGTCACGAGATATCAAACGGTGTATGCAAAGACGGAAGGCTCGGGGGCAGCACCAACGGCAGGGCTTCACTTCACGCCCTCCCTCATCCAATCCTTGGAGGATCGGGGTGTCTTTATTGTGAAGGGATTACTGCACGTGGGTTTGGGTACGTTTCGTCCTGTGAAAACCCAGAACATTTTAGAGCACAAGATGCACTCCGAGTACTTTGAATTGAGCGAAACCAGTGCACAAAAATTAAATGAAGTGCGCCGTGCCGGCAATAGGATTGTCGCCTGCGGCACCACCAGCGTGCGTATACTGGAGAGTTGCTGCAATAAAGACGGTATTTTTAAACCCAAGAGAGGGGAGACAAACATTTTTATTTATCCCCCCTACGAGTTTCTAGGTACAGACAGTCTCATTACCAACTTTCATCTGCCCGAGTCTACGTTGCTCATGCTGGTGAGTGCTTTTGCTGGCAGGGAAGAAACCCTCAACCTCTACAATACAGCCGTTGAGCAACAATACCGCTTTTTTAGCTTTGGCGATGCCATGCTGCTAGTATAAGGAAGGAAACAACAACCATGTTTGAATACAATGTAACCCATGAATCCAAAGAGACCGATGCACGTATCGGTCTACTCACCACCCCTCACGGAGATATCGAAACGCCTGTGTTTATGCCCGTGGGCACACAGGCCACTGTAAAGGCTCTAACGCCCGATCAGGTGCGGGAGTGCGGTGCACAGATTGTCTTGGCGAACACCTACCACTTGTTTTTGCGGCCAGGGGAAGATATTGTGAAAGAAGCTGGGGGGCTTCACAAGTTTATGGCGTGGGATAAGCCGATCTTAACGGACAGCGGAGGATTTCAGGTATTCAGCTTGGGGGCCATGCGCAAGCTCACCGAAGAAGGTGCGCTGTTTCAGTCCCATATTGACGGCTCCAAACACATGATCACCCCCGAGAGGGCTATAGCCATTGAAGAAGCGTTGGGGGCAGATATCATTATGGCGTTTGACGAGTGTTCACCCTATCCCGCAGAAAAAAGTGTGGTTGAAAATGCAATGCACAGAACCCACCGCTGGCTCAAGCGCTGCAAAGATGCAAAGACGAGAGAGGATCAGGCACTGTTTGGCATTGTTCAGGGAGGGGGATATACCGACCTGCGTAAGATATCTGCAAACGAAGTCGCTTCCTTTGATTTGCCGGGAAATGCCATTGGCGGACTTTCTGTAGGGGAACCTAAAGATGTGATGTATGGCATGTTAGACGTCGTCACTCCCGTTCTGCCCAAGACAAAACCTCGGTATTTGATGGGTGTGGGTACACCCGATTGTTTGATTGAAGGGGTAATCCGGGGAGTGGATATGTTTGACTGCGTGTTGCAGACGAGAATTGCCCGGAACGGCTCTGCGCTCACCAGCAGTGGACAACTCACCATACGCAACGCGCAGTATACGAGAGACTATGAAAAACTAGACGAACAGTGCGATTGTTATGTGTGTAAGAATTTCTCAAAAGCGTATCTTCGCCATTTAATCAACGTCAATGAGATTTTGGCGTGCACGCTGCTCTCCATACACAACATTGCGTACACCATCAACTTAATGGAGCGCATGAAAAAAGCCATACGAGATGGCACACTGCTTTCGTTGAGACAAGAGATTTTAAGTGTCTATCCGAATTAATCTTGTAACAACGACTCTTACTCCTTATTGTTTGCAAAGTGCTCATATACGGCTTGAGCACTTTTTTTATCCATACCCGGAAGGGTTGACAATTCCTCAAAGGAAGCGTTTTTTAGATCGTCATAGGTTTTAAAGTGGGAGAGGAGCACTGTTCTTCGCTTTTCGCCAATGCCCGAAATGCCTTCCAGTTCAGATATAACTGTTCTGGATTGGCGCACTCCCCGGTGATAGGTGATGGCAAACCGATGGGCTTCGTCCCGCAGGCGGATGAGCAAGTTGAGTTCGTGGGAATTCTCCCGAAGAACGATGGGTTCGCTCACTCCTGGCACATACACTTCTTCTAAACGTTTTGCCAAACTGATCAGGGGAATGTGCTCCAGCCCCAATGAGCACAGCACATCGTAGGCATAACCCAGCTGACCCTTTCCGCCGTCCACCACGATTAAATCGGGAAATTCTTCAAACCCTTTGTCGTTGTTTAACGATCGCAGTAATCTTCGCTCCAAAACTTCTGCCATGGAAGCAAAATCGTCCGAACCCTCTACCGTCTTTATTTTAAACCTGCGGTAGTCCTTTTTGCTGGGTTTTCCACCCTTAAACACAACCATGGAACCCACGCTGTCTGTGCCCTGGGTGTTGGAAATATCAAAACACTCCAGCCTATTGGCAGTTTCCTCCAAATGCAATGCATCGGACAGCGCAATGGTCGCTCCCTCTGTGCGGGCATATTCCGCACTGCGCTTCACCAACCTGCGGTTTAACGCTTCAAATGCATTTTTGTTTGCAATTTCGATCAATCGCTTGTTTTCACCCTTCTTGGGCACTTTAATTTCAACTTTTTTACCCCGCTTTTGCCTGAGTAACTCCTGAAGGTCGTCCAATTCCTCTGGCTCTTCGGGCAGTAATATAATGGAGGGCAGTACTAAATCGTCGTCGTAGTAGTGCTGCATTAATACGTATGTTAAAATTTCAGCACTGCTCTCGTCGTTATAGGTGGCATCGGTTCTCAGAATATCCACCACCTTGCCGTCTTCAAGATACAGGATGGCAATACTGCAATCTCCCTCCTGCATGGATATACCAAACACCACCATGTCTTCCAAACGCTTGTTCTGAGCATTTTGCTTGGCCGCCATGGCTTCCACCGAACGTATTTGATCCCTTAACTTTGCACACTTTTCAAACTCAAGTTCTTCCGCATACTGCTCCATTTTCATCTTCAAACGTTCTGCCAATTCTTCAAAGCTGCCACCTAAAAACTCACACACGTTTTTAACCAGTTCGGAATACTCCTCACGGCCAATCTTATTGGCACAGGGTGCGGGGCATCTGCCAATTTGATAATTTAAGCAAGGGCGTTCCTTTCGCTTCTGGGCGAGTTCAATGTTTTTTTTGCAGCTTCGAAGGCTGAAGGTTTCCAGCAACTCTCTCGTCATATAGGCGCTGGTGAAGGGGCCGAAATACTTGTTATTGTCCTTTTCTATGCCCCGAACCACCTCGGCACGGGGATAGGCTTCACTGGTTGTAATTTTAATATAGGGAAAATACTTATCGTCCTTTAATAAAATGTTATACTTGGGACGATGTTTTTTAATGAGGTTACATTCCATGATGAGCGCTTCTTTTTCGGAATTGACCATAATATAATCGAAATCCGCAATGTTGCGCACCATCATTTCTACTTTGGGTAACTTCTTCGAGTTTGTGAAATACTGTCTGACCCGGTTTTTAAGGGATTTGGCTTTGCCGATGTAGATAATCTCCCCATCGGCATTTTTCATAATATAGACACCGGCTATTTCAGGTAGTTTTTCAATTTTTTCCGATAGGGTTGGTGTTTGCACTATTTTTCCTCGTGAGCTCCCTGAGATACCAATACGGGATAAAATTTTGGCGTGAGGTTGGTTTCCTTTATATAATCCGCAAAAACGCTGTTTAAGAAGCTCTCCACATTTGAAGATTTTACCAAAGCAATGGCACAACCCCCAAAACCAGCACCCGTCATGCGGGCACCGATGGCACCGTACTTTAGCATTGCATTGACCATAGAATCCAGCTCATGTCCTGTGACTTCATAATTTTCCTTAAGAGACATGTGGGAGTCGATCATCAACCGGCCAAAATCAAAGATCTCTCCGCTCTTTAAGACTTCCACCGCAGAAATAGTTCGTGCATTTTCATGGATGACGTGTGTGGCTCTGCGCAAAATCACTTCATCGGGGATGCAGTCTTTTAAGTTTTCAAATTCGTTGGGTGTGATTTCACACAAATTATCTATTTGCTTTTTTGTTCGAATGTATTCAACTGCTTTTTGACATTCTGCACGTCTCTCGTTGTAGGCCGAAACGATGAGGGAACGGGGTTTACAAGTATTTGCAATGATTAACGAATAGCCTTTTTCCTCAAAGTTAACTGGAGCATAGGCATAAGCTAAATCGCTGCACCGAAGGAGTAGGGCACAGTTTTCCTTACCCATCGCAGAGGCAAACTGATCCATGATACCGCAGTTCATGCCCATGTACTGGTTTTCTGCACGCTGGCATATTTGCGCCAGTTTCGATAAATCAATTTCATCCTCACTTTTACCCGAAAGGGAGTCAACGGCCAGTGCAGTTGCCACTTCAATGGCGGCTGAGGAGGACAGTCCACTGCCATAGGGTACAGTTTCGTCGTAGAGCATGTCCATGCCGCTCACCGTATATCCCTCCTGCTCCATGTGGTACATGACGCCAAGGGGATAGCTGCCAAAGGAAAGGTTTTTGTATTCACCTAGCTTGGTTTTGTCTGCAACAACGGCAGAAGCGCCTTGGGGGTATGTGGTGGCAGCAATGTTGATGATGTTGTCCTTGCGCTTGCGCACCAACAGGGCACAGCGAAGATCGATGGCACAGGGGAAAACGTAGCCACCGTTGTAATCGGTATGCTCCCCAATTAAGTTCACCCGGGCAGGGGCCACAAAGGTGCGAATCTCTCCCATGCCGTACAGCTTAATGAATTCACTTTTTAATTTACTTAACTCCATCACATCCTCCTATTGATTAAATCTGTTTAGGGCATTGCGCAGCTCTTCTGCCTTATCTTCGGGAGAAGTGGCATTACAATATGCCCCTGCACCGGTTTCGGCAGAAGCCCGAAAGTATTGCACGTTTGCCGCTCTCAGCGGCGGAAAAAACTCCACGTGAAAGTGATAGTATTCACTTGCATCAAATGTATTCACAGGGGTTTGATAGATACACATCATGTATGGGAATAACCGATCGAACAGTGTATCAAATGCTCCAGTGACCTGTTTTAAAATAGCTGCAAAGGAGTGGGTCATTTCATCATTAAAATCAAAAAAGCTGCCGATGTGTTCCTTTGCTGTAATGTGAACTCCGTAGGGGAAAGCTGTGAAATAGGGCAGATAGGCGGCAAAGTGTTCGTTTTCTGTGATCATACGTTGATTTGCACGCTGTTCGTTTTTCAAAAGATCACATAGAAGGCAGGAGCCATTTTCCTCATAATACTTTTTAGAGTTGATGAGTTGTGCTTCAATTTGCTTGGGAAGCCAGGAAAACGCATACAATTGGCCGTGGGGATGGGGCATGGTTACACCCGCTTCGGGGCCACGATTTTCAAAGATAAAAACATACTGAATGTTTTTGTCCTGAGACAGTTCAAAAAACCTGTTCTTCCACAGTTCCACAATCTTAACGATGTGGGATTCGGGGAGTTGGGGCAGTGTGATGGTGTGATCCTGATGGTAGAGGATTACCTCACATTTTCCATAGGTGCTCTTTGCCTTAAAAAACGCATCCTCATAACCTGTTAATTCAGAAAATTCTTGGGTCATAATGGGGAAATCGTTGTCATACTTGTATACTTCATAACCTTCATCGGGAACTCTGCCCGAACCGGGACAAAAGGGACAATACTCCTTAGGCATGACGGGACGTTTCGCTCTGGTGGATGCAACGATGATGTAATCGTTTAACAAGGGGTTGTATCGAAGTTCAGCCAAAACACAATACCTCCAGTGTTGAAATGTGTTCACTTTTGTTATATTATAGTACAGTGCAATTAATAATTGCAACAAAATTATCACGAGGAATGTATGAAGATTGATTATCATATCCACAGCAACTTTTCTTTTGATGTAACGGATTTTTCGGTGGAGGAATACGCTTTGCGGGCATTGGAACTTGGATTGGATGAGATATGTTTTACAGATCACATCGACTACTGTCCTCCGCCCTATCAAAACTATACCTTTGATCAAGGGGCACAAGCTCAGGAGATAGGGCGTATCAACGAAAAGTACCCCAATATTTCTTTAAAAAGAGGGGTAGAGGTGGGGCTCTCCCTTGACTATTTAGAAGAAAACAAGCGTGCAATCGACTTTGATTACGATTTTATCATCGCTTCCCAACACATTGTGGACGGCTACGACATCTACCTGTCTCCCGAATATTTTGACAGGGGTAGAGATCAGGCGTACTATCGATATTTAGAAAACTCGCTGGAGTGCTTAAAAGTGTTTGATACTTGGAGTGTCATCGGACACATCGGGTACTTCAGCAGATTTTATAAGGGTGAGAATAAAAAACTAACCTACTTAGATGCCAGTGACGTTTTGGATGAAATGCTGTCTTATGCCATACACAAGGGCAGGGGGATTGAGCTGAACAGTGGGGCATTCGCCTTGACAGGGGATTTTCTCCCGCCAAAGGACATTGTTTTGCGGTATATTGAACTGGGTGGGGAGATCTTCACACTGGGTTCGGACAGCCACAATCCAACGAGATTATATGACAAATTGGACATTGCAGTGGATATGCTCAAGGCACTAGGTGCAAACTATATCTGCACATTTAAAAAATTAACGCCAGTTTTTCATAAAATTTAGGATTTTGTCTAAACTTTATGTTAACAAAATAAAAATTTGATTTAATTGAGTTGTACAATAAATGCAATCTTGGTAAAATTATTTAAAAATAAACGCAGAGGTGTCGTCCATGTCTTTTGTGGAAAAACTATTTGGCTCCAACAACGATTCAAAGCTAAAGTCATACCGTAAAATTGCGGATAGAATAGAGCAGATGTCCCATACATTTGCTGCTCTTTCGGATGAATCGTTAATCGCCAAGACGGGAGAGTTTAAAAACCGTATTGCAAACGGCGAAAGCTTGGACGACCTCTTGGTTGAAGTGTTTGCACAAGTCAGGGAAGCGTCCTCTCGGGTACTGGGCCTGCGCCACTACTACGAACAATTGTTGGGCGGTATCGTTTTACACAAGGGTAATATCGCAGAAATGCGCACCGGTGAAGGAAAAACTTTGGTGGCCACCTTAGCCGCAACCCTCAATGCACTTCCCGGCAAGGGGGTGCACGTTGTCACAGTGAACGATTATTTGGCAAAGCGTGACTCCGAGTGGATGGGTAAAGTGTATCGCTTTCTTGGGCTTTCCGTTGGTCTTGCTGTTAAAGACATGGATCCAGCACTTAAGAGACAATCCTATCTCTGCGATATTACATACGGAACAAACAACGAATTTGGTTTTGATTTTCTGCGGGATAACATGGTTGTTTTTCGGGACAACATGGTGCAGCGGGAGCTGAATTACGCCATCATTGACGAAGTGGATTCCATTCTCATCGACGAAGCTCGCACACCGCTCATCATTTCGGGGCAAGCGGAGAAAAGTACCGAGCTGTACCAGCATGCAGATAAATTTGTTCGCACACTGAAGTTGGAAGACGACTTCACCATGGACGAGAAGATGCACACGGTCATCCTCACCGAGGACGGCACCCGCAAGGCAGAGAAATTTTTTAACGTGGAAAATCTATCTGACTTGGAAAATACAGAGTTAAACCATCACATCAACCAAGCGCTCAAGGCAAACAACTTGATGAAGCGGGATAAAGATTATATCGTCGCCGAAGGGGAAGTGGTGATTGTGGACGAGTTCACCGGCAGAATCATGACGGGCCGACGGTATTCGGACGGACTGCACCAAGCCATTGAAGCAAAAGAAAATGTCCACGTTCAGAGAGAGTCCAAAACTTTGGCAACCATCACCTTCCAAAATTATTTTAGAATGTACAACAAACTGGGAGGCATGACTGGTACTGCCAAAACTGAGGAAGCAGAATTTGAAAGCATCTACAACTTAGAAGTCATTGAAATTCCCACCCATATGCCTATGGTCCGCAAGGATTTAAACGACATTATCTATACCCGTCAAGAGACAAAATATAATGCCATTGTAGAGGAAATCGCAAAGGTTCACCAGACGGGTCAACCCATTTTGGTGGGTACAGTATCCGTTGAAAAGAGCGAACACCTGTCCACTCTGCTGAGAAGGCGGGGGATTAAGCACGAAGTGCTCAACGCAAAGCTGCACAAAAAAGAAGCAGAAATCATCGCACAGGCGGGTAAACTGAACGCTGTCACCATTGCAACAAACATGGCGGGCAGAGGAACGGATATTTTGCTGGGCGGCAACCCCGACTTTATGGCCCGCATCACCCTGCGGCAAGAAGATATTGCCGAAGAGATGATTGATGCTGCAACGTCCCACGCAAAGACAAATGTCCAAGAGGTGCTCGACGTTCGGGCACGGTATGACGAGTTATACAAGCACTATAAGAAAAAGACAGATGCCGAACACGACAAAGTGGTGGAGCTGGGGGGCTTATACATTCTGGCCACAGAGCGGCATGAGTCTCGGCGCATAGATAACCAGTTGCGGGGAAGAGCTGGACGGCAGGGCGATCCCGGCTGCTCTCGGTTCTACATTGCCTTGGAAGACGATCTCATGCGCATTTTTGGCGGTGAAAAGCTAAAGGTGATGATGGAGCGGTTAAACCCAAACGACAACGTTCCTTTAGAAATTGGTATTCTCTCCAAACAAATTGAAAAAGCCCAGGAGCGCATCGAATCCCACAACTTTGACATTCGAAAGAGAGTGTTGTCCTACGACGATGTCATGAATAAACAGCGTGAGATTATCTATTCGGAGCGCAGAAAAGTTTTGACGGGAGAGGATGTTCATCCCAATATTGTCAATATGATTGAATCGGTGATGGAAGAAGCAACCGTTGCTTATTGCCCGGCAGGCGTATATCCCGAGGAATGGGATTTAAGTGGCCTTCGAACCTACCTTACCCATTATTTAAATTGGGAAGTTGAGGAACTGTTTGAAAAGGAAAAAATCGAATACCTAGAGCGAAAAGATGTGACTGAGCGTTTGCTGGAGATTGCAGACAAAGCCTACACAGCAAAATTAGAAGGCTTAAAATCTGCCGGATTAGATACGGCAGAGGTTGAGCGCGTGGTGCTCCTGCGCACAGTGGACGAAAAGTGGATGGATCACATCGACAATATGGCACAGCTGCGCCAAGGTATTGGCCTTCGGGCATATGGCCAGAGAGACCCAATTCTTGCTTATCGGCAAGAGGGTTTCGATATGTTTGATGAGATGACCAAGCTCATTCAAGAGGAAACGGTTGCGAGAATTCTTCGCGTGACTGTAGAAAACAAAGTGGAGCGCAAGCAAGTTGCACAGGAAACAAAAACTTCGGAGCGAACCGAACCCGTTCGCAATAAAAACGCTAAAATCGGCAAAAATGATCCGTGTCCCTGCGGCAGCGGAAAAAAATATAAACAATGTTGCGGAGCAAATTAATCGACTATGAATACTTTTTATCACTTCATCCAGGACAATAACCCCTATTATACACTGGCAGTGGAAGAATATCTGTTAAATACCGTTTGTGAAAATCAAGCGGTACTTTTGTTGTATGTGCACGACAATGCGGTTATCGTGGGCAGAAACCAAAACGTGTGGAAGGAAGTCCGGGTAACCCCCTTGCACGATTCGGGCGGCAAGATTGCACGGCGCATATCGGGGGGAGGTGCTGTGTATCACGATGAAAACAACATTAACTTTTCCTTCATTATGCACAACAATGTCTACGACGTTACAAGGCAAATGAACGTTATTCTAAGCGCAGTAAAATCCTTTGGCATTGAGGCATATGCTTCGGGCAGAAACGATATTTTAGTGGATGAGCGTAAGTTTTCGGGTAATGCCTTTTGCAAGCGCAAGAATACTTCTTTTCACCACGGCACACTGCTGCTCAACACAGATAAACACAAGTTGGTCAAGTTTTTGGACGTATCTGAAGATAAAATACGTTCCAAAGGAATAGCATCGGTGCGCGCTAGGGTCATCAACCTCTGCGAAATTACACAAGTCGATGTGAGTAGCATGGCTCAGGCCCTAAAAACTGCTTTTGAGGATGAGTACGGCACGGCAAACCCCATTGATTTTATTGATGAGACTGCTGTAAAACGGATTAAAGAGCGCAACGAAAGTTACGATTGGATATTTGGCAACAGTCCCAAGTGTGAAATTGAAGTGTACGACCGCTTTGAATGGGGGGGAGTGACACTGGGGTTAAACGTGGACAGGGGTTTAATCACCCTGGCTAAGATTGAAACAGATAGCTTAGATGTTGATTTCCCGGAAAAAGTGGAGCGTGCCCTTATAGGCCTTGAATTCGAAAGCAAAAAAATATCGTCTGCCATAAAAAACATTGCAGCAGACGAAAGAATTATTTCCGATCTTACAAACTTTGTGTTGCGGGAGCTTTAACCAAGCTCCCCGTTATAACTGACAACAGATGCATCGATGACCCCTTGAACATCCAAGAACTTATCGATGAGTGCGATATCTTGCTGTTTTAACCTCATTTCGAGGGTCAGCTCGGTGTACTCGTTGGTCACGCTCTTGGATTTTAAATTACCCTGGGGTAATCTGCGCAGCAAGTTTTGCACTTCCCCCCGTGCGAAATCTTCGTATCGTATTACCAGCAGATAGGGCATAACCTTCTTGAATTTAAACATGGACAACAGTATGAGGATTCCGCCGATGGCAACGGAGCTCAGCACCGCCGGAAGCAGCAATTTTGCACCTAAGCATATGCCAACAGCAATGGCCCAAAACATAAATACGGTGTCCAACGGGTCTTTCACGGCTGTTCTAAAGCGAACGATGGAGAGTGCACCCACCATACCTAGGGACAAGACGATGTTTGAGGAAATGGGCAGAATGATCATGGTAGTAACCATGGCGATCATAATTAGGCTGACTCCGAAGTTTTTAGAAAACATAACGCCAGAGAACGTCTTTTTATAAATAAAATAAATAAATAGTCCCAGCACAAAGGCGATACCCAAACAAATGAGAATCATCTGCCAGTCTAAGTCGATCGATAGATTTGTAAAGTTATCTAGTATACCTTTTTTTACCACATCTTTGGTGGATAGTTGTTGTCCGTCCATTAAATAGAAACCTCCTTGGTGTATTGAAAATATTAATTAATCATAAGTTCTGCAAATTGTGTACTTGGAAATGGCGCTGCGCACTGGGCTTTGCACATTGTTGAGCACTCCCCGCACAAATTCGGGTAAAAACCGGTTGAACTTCACCTCTAAAACGCTCATGTTGTTTTCATACATGGGTATCGTGATTAAGTGTTCGTCAAATATATTTTTATCAAACACTCCGCTGCGCAAATCTAAATCAAAGGTAATGCGAACGTCCTCGATGGGGTAAACATAGGCCTGCCGGTAGTAATCCACCACTGCAACAGGTTTTAACCCATTGTTTTTCATCTCCAAATAAAAATCTTTTGCAAGGGTATGGTCAATTTCCAACAAAAAGCCATAATCCCCGGCAACAATCGCCTCATACTCCTCCAAAGAGAGCTTCATGGAGTCCTTTGCAACGTATTCCCCATTCTTAATCTTTCGCTCCAAGCGAATGAACTCGCTGGAATAATCATATATGCGAATGCGGTACTTTTTGCGGTTCTTCACCCCGGAGAGCTTCTCCCAAACCGCCGAATTGCTGTAGTCGTCAAAGTATAAGCTGCGAATGTTGTACCCCCCTTGGTTTGCGTGCTTGTCTTGCCGCAACACTGCGCTGATCTGGGACTGCAACAGGGCATAGTCCTGCACGTTTAAATAAAACTTTAACTCATGGCGGTATTTTTTAACCGACTTGCGGCTATCCTTTTTTGCAAAGGTGTATTTCGCCGTGGTTTGTTTGGGCAACACAGGCTGTTTGTGGGTAACACTCACTGCCTGTCTGCTTTGGCTCCTGGGCGGGAGGGGTTCTTGCAGCACAGCCTTTGCAACCGTTGGTTTTTTCTTGGCTTGTTTTTGTTCTTGCTTTAGTTTTTTGAAAATATCATCTGCCATGTATTTAATCCTTAACCAAAAACTTCTTTCATATACGAATCAGACAAACCCAAAACGGATTTAAACTGTGTCTTCATTGACGCCGGACGTTTGTTTGCAAAATCCCGCACCTTCTGAACCTGATTTTCATAGCTGGAGTATTTCGCACGGCTGGTTTCGGGAGTTTCCAAACCCCTAAATGTTGCAGCATTAAACTTTGCCCGCTCTGCTTCCATTTCAGGCTCCACCAGTGCGTACAGTTCATCGATACATTTGTTTACATGAGTTGGTTCAAATACGGTATTCATCAGCTCGGCCATGCGTCTGCAAAACTTGTCTTTCCACTTGGAGTTTTTCAGCAGGTTTAAAAATAAATCTCTGGCTTCCAACTCTCTCTTCTGGGTTTGACGAAGAGACAGCGTTTGGTGCTCTGCACCGTTTTGTGAACTGCCAAAACTCCAGCAGAAGTCGTATAATATCCACTTCCACTTGCCACCGGGCACTTTATAAAACTGAATATTAGCATAGTCGGAGTTTGCGGTGTATATTTCAAAAGCCATGTAATCGGTGAAACTGTCGATATCAATTTCTTCGCATATTTTTTTATATACAGCATCGCTGGACGCATCGTTGGCCCGAACGTATTCCATAAATTTTTTCCACTCTGTTGTGGTGCCGCTAGAAGCTCGGGTTGCAGATTTCAACAAAGTCACGGTGTCGGGGTCTGCATTTTCATATTGCGCCACCAAGAACCGGTTGCGCTTGGGTCGATTGAAGTAAACGCCCCAGTACTCGCCGTTTAAATAGAGCACACTGGGCTGATATTCCTGATAGATAAAGTGAATGTCGTAACCCCTGAGAATTCTCGCCTGCAACACATCTCGAATTTTAGACATGGTTTGATCTTGAGCACCTTGGCGCAAAACCAACGCCTTATAACTGTTGAAGGGTAACTCAGAGAAGAAGGGGTAGTTCAGCTTACTCTCCCCGTATTCGTTGCGGGCGATGATGGCGAATGACTTTTGCTCTCTCCATCTGCCGTTGCCGCCAGCGATACGCATGGAAATGTTTTGAGAAAACACCTCTTTTCCCGCATCGTTGTAAAATTCTATAGAACCCGGTCGTTCCCAATTGGAACCCCGCTGCATATAATTTGCCTTGGGATCGGGATCGGTGCGAAGCAGGGACTCTGCGTGGTTTACGTTTTCACCCAACACATAGATGCCAATTTTGGGATCCCACAAGTTTTTAGGATCGGTCACCAGGGAAATGAGGGGCAATTGGTGATTTGCATTAATAAAATAGGTCGCCGTAACGCTACTTCCGTCCATATATCCATCTCGTTTGGAGATGGCACGAATGACTGTGGTTTGATCCACAGGAATGGGGGAGGTGTAGCGGTTGCTGTTTGTGGTGGGGGCAGTTGCATCCGTTGTGTAATAAATGGTTTCGTTTTCACCGGCAGTTATCGCCACTGAAATACTTTTGTCGTATTTGCCGGGAACTTGTGAAAAGGTGGGGGGTTGGGTGAACCCGGGGCAACCGTCAGTATTTTGCTGGCCGGGGGCAGGTCTTGTAAAAAAATAAAAGCCATCTTTATTAGCTTCCCTGCCGTATGAAACATCTTTTGGCGTTTTCTCAACGTATAGTTTATCTATGGGCTTGTCTTGATCGTCGTACAACACAAGCATTTCCCCCTCTTTGGATAGTCCAAAGTTAAAGTGGGGGTATTTAGGGTTTGTCAGCTTGTTTTCTGGGTCGTTGGACAAGA
Organism: uncultured Clostridia bacterium; assembly: GCA_964453645.1. Taxonomy (GTDB): domain Bacteria; phylum Bacillota; class Clostridia; order Christensenellales; family JAWKQI01; genus CAYVRJ01. The sequence continues at coordinate 170,591 of CAYVRJ010000002.1, read as the reverse complement.
TGAGCTTGTACTCCCCGGGGGCGATGGACATTTCGGGAAATCGATACTTGGCCGGATTCTTTGTGTTGGTGGACAAACAATAGTTTGTTAAGTCCACCGTTTGGGAACCACGGTTATAGAGCTCCACATAATCATAGGTATATCCATTTCCCTCCAAATCAAAAGATGTGTTGGAGGCTAAAACTTCAGAAATGATAATGTCTCCCAGTGCTAATTCATTTTTTTTTAAGAAGGCATTGTAACCCTCTTCACTGTTTGGATATCCAGGGGAAGGTTTTTTGGAATTTACCCAGTTGTCCGTGGGTTTGCCGTTTTCATAGTTTCGGCTATAAACGGTATCTGAGGCGATTTCCTCAACGGTTACGGCATCGAGCTGCATACCCACTGCATCGAACAATCCAACGGATTCTTTATAGGAGGACAGCCTAAAGGGGGCATAAAATTCTTGGTCGGTGGAACCACTTCGCTCACCGCTGCAATAGATCACCACAAATTCACCGGGAGCCAACTCAATGTTGGGCAAACGATATTTCATGGGATCGGTTAGGTTGTCGGTTAATCCGAACCCTTCTAAGTTGAGGGGCTGGTCTCCACGGTTTGTAAGTTCTATGTAATCGTGATACTGCCCCTTGGAGTCTGGTAATGTAACTTTATTGGAAGTCATCACTTCGGAAATAATGACTGGGGAATTTTTAATGATACGGGATTTTACAAATGCATCGTATCCCTCTTCGGTGTTTGGAAATCCGGGGGTAGGGCGATAGGTAATTTGCCATTCGCCGTTGAGGCGAGCGTAGGAAACGTTGTCGTCCATGTATTCAAATTCCATGCTGTCTATTAGATCACCCGAACCGTTGTAAAGATATACTTTATCTCCTTTGCTGCCCGAAATCTTAAACGGTGCGTGGTAAACGTTGTTATCAAAATCGGATGTTGACTTACCCGACATAAAGACGATCAAGTACCCACCCCTCTTTAACGTTATATTGGGCAGGGGGTATTTCATTGGGTCTTTATTGTCGTTGGTGAGGGATAAATTCATCAGGCTGATATCGTTTGGCGTTCCGTTATACAGCTCCACCCAATCGGAATAATTGCCTGCGTTGTCTGGAAAAATGCCTTGATTCGCTGCCATCACTTCGCTGATCACCAAGCCGGAAGCCGAACCGGAGGGCTGTTGGTTGCCGCCAGACCCACTGGGCTGGGATTCAGCCGGGCCCTGTTGGGTAAAAAACCAAACGGCACCAATAATGATTGCTGCAACGACCAGAATTATGAGGATTTTAGACAGTACATTCATTTATTTCGCATTTACCTTACTTTTTCATTGTGAACATTATATCACATTATTTTTCGAAATATAGTATTGAAACGTAAATATTTTATTAATCTATCATAATACCCGTGTTTTCACTCACAAAGTACACGATTTTCTCAGCAACCGAAATCCCCGTTATTTCCTCTATTGCCCGGGAATAGATATTTAATTGCCCGGCATATCTCTTTGCCCGGTGGTGAAGATATTGTTTTTGAATGCTGTCTGTCTTGTAGTCAACCAGAATAAATTTTTCCCCTTCTAAGAAACATAGATCGATGATTCCCTGAACCAACGTGCCTGTGCGTTGATCGGGGCAAAAGCAAAAGGGTTGTTCCCGCAACACTTTTTTAGCCCTTTTTATGCGCTTAAATAAACTTGTCTGGAAGAATTGCCTCAACAAAACTTCGTCCTCGGAAGTTAGTATCTCACCATGGAGTTGATCAAACCCTTTATGAAAGTCGATGGAGCATAAAATGGAGTGGATTTGATTACCCCGTGCCACTGCTTCGTCGGATTTTTTAGAACTGATAGCTGCTTGGTCGGTTACTAGCTCTTTATCCCCATAAATGAGTTGTGTTACGCTAATTTTTGAAGGGTGTTGCTCGATTGTGGGGTAAATCAACCGTTCCTCATTTATTTCTTGATATTCTGGAACCATTGCAGCACTGTCTAATACCACGTTTTCAACCATATCTGCACAAACAGAACACACACCAACCCTGTTTTCATAAAAATCCGGGAGATAGTTTTTAATATTTCCCTGCAACGACATGTTGAGCAGTACCGGCATGACGATATCTAAAAAACTCTTCTCTTCTGCAATACTTTCTTGAAATTTAGGAGTGAGGTAATTAAATATTGCTGATTTTAAGTGATTCACTCCGCCGCAAAGAAACAAATGGTTCTGCGCACGGGTGAGGGCAACGTATAACAACCGAAGTTCCTCGGCAAATCCCTTTTGCGTCAGGTGGTGGGTAGCTGCCAGTTGCAGTGTGCTCTTTTTCCTCTTTAACAGCATGGGGTCACAGTACTGTGGGGTGATGCCAAGTTCACGGGACACCATCAATTGGCTGTCCCCCCTGTTGAAACGTTTGTTCAACCCGCAGACAAAGACAACCGGGAATTCCAATCCTTTGGATTTGTGGATGGTCATCATAGATACGCAGTCGCTGGGTGCTGGCCCTTTAAATAAATTGTAATACGAACCAGACTTTTTCATTTCCTCGATGGTAAACAAAAACGAAGACAAACTCTCGGGTTCCATTGCAAGGGTATTTTCCAAAAATGCTTTGAATTGCCCCTGCAATCCTGCATTGGTCAAATACTTTGTCTTTTGTGCAGCATAGAGGATAAATTCCGAAAAAGGCATAAACCTTTCGCATTCTCGAAAGTGTTCCACCAAATCAAACAATTGGTTTAACCGATTGGCCAACAAATCTTCCCTCGTTTGTGCATACTCTTTTGCACATTCATAAAAACTCTCTTGCTCTGATGCCACTTTAATCTCTGCCAGCTCTCTTGCTGTAAACTGGGCAACGGGTGAGCGAAGGACACAGAGAAACGTCATATCGTCCGAGAAATGTATGAGGGACAGGAGATTTATAAAATTTCGCACTTGGGGGTGAACCTCGGGTTTTGCATCGATGGCTAAGGGAATGCTGTAGTGTTCAAATACTTTTTTATAAACCTGCCCGGTATTCGCTATTTCTCGCAAGAGTATGGCCATATCTCCATAAGAAAAGCAACTTTGTCCGCTGAGAGTAGTTTTTCCCTGAACCATATCCTGAATTTTTTTTGCAACACAAATGGCTTCCCGCTCAATGGAGAGGAGGTTGTCCTCTTCCTCCGATACGTTGGCAGTTAACATGAGATGAACGCTGCCTGGAATATCCGCACAAGGGATTAACGCTTCGGATTCGTCATAAGCAATGGAACCGTGGGTGTTAAACAGGTCTCCCATAAGTGCGTTGATGAAATTGATCACTTCTTTGCTGCTTCGGAAATTTTCATTCATGGGCACCACTTGGCCCTTTTGGGCAAGGGATTGGATGCGCTGAAGAAAGAGCTGGGGCAGGGCGTGGCGAAAGCCGTAGATGGATTGCTTAATATCGCCCACCATAAAGGTTTGGGCGTTTTGGGACAACAACTTCAATAGTTCGTCTTGCAATGGGTTAATATCTTGGCATTCGTCCACAAAGACGTATTGAATGTGGCTGAGGTCAGCGGATTGTTTCCTCAAAAGCTGGAGGGCATAGTGTTCGCAATCGGAAAAATCGATGACCTTTTCCTGTTTCTTTTCTGCCGTGTATTCTTCGAGGAACAGGGAGTAGACAGCCAACAGTTCTTTTACTGTTGCTGAAATGTTTTGAAGCTCTTCGTCGTACAAGGTGCTGTGATCTGTATCTTGAAGTTCCCTTGCTTCCTTGGCAAGCTTTTTGATTTTTGTAAGAGTGAGCTTCATATACTCTTGAGTATCTTCGGACAAACCCTTGTAGCTCATGCGGGGGTATTGATCGGTATTACCTAGCATTTCATAGATGGTGTTTAAAACTTCATATTGTTTCGTATCTGCATCACATAAATCCCTGATATGCAGCAACTGCTTTTTGGCAGTAAAAAGCTTGTTTTTGGCAATGGTTTTGATTTCACTCAAGATGTTTTCTTTAAAGTTTGGGGAATGCAAACGATCTGCCAATTCGTGGAGCAGTTTAGGGTCTGATTGAGCAGATACTGTTTCGTGTATGGTTAAAATAAAGTCCTTCACTCTGTTGTCGTTTAAACCACCAAAGGCAGACAGCAGGTTTTCGAATGCGGCGGATGTTTCCGCATACCGTTTTGCAAACACTTCTGCCAAACACTTGCGCTTCATGGATTCGGTGTTTTCGGGGGATAGAATGGAAACTTTTGCATCAATATTTAGGGCTGCAAAGTTTTCCCGGATCAACTTTAAACAAAAGCTGTGCAGAGTGCATATATTTGCGTTTTCGATCTCGCTCAACTGCAAAAAACACAACTTACTTTCGCTCTTTTGCAGTGCGGAGAAGATTCTCGTCTTCATCTCCTTGGCGGCAGCATTAGAAAATGTCACCACCAACATTTCATTCAGTGCTGCACCCTGCTGGATGAGCCGAAGAATTCTGGCGGTGAGTACGCTGGTTTTACCTGAACCAGCCCCTGCACTGACTGCCAAATCGGAGTTTTGCTCAATCGATCGACTTTGTGACTTTGTATAGTTCATGAAGATCCTCTAACGTTTTCTTTTTGTGATAGCTACCCTGGGGGGTATAGCAACAAATTTCGGGGTAATCGCAATAGGCACAGGTTGGACCTCCCTTAGCAGGGGAGTAAGGCGCTATGGATACATCTCCCTCAAAAATTCGCTGTGCATTGGTTTCGATGAGGGCTTCCACATGGGCAAACATGGTTTCAAACTCCAGAATAGAGTGTGTGTTGAATCTAGAAGCCACAAAATCCGGCCGTTCGATACCCACGGAAACTCCTTCTAGCGTCAAGCCTGTCATGCGCTTTTGCTCCACAACTTGGTCTATATCACCCGTTTCTGTAAATGGCAGCCGCAAATCAAAATAATAAACTCCAAAGGGAAGGAGCTTCTTGTTTTCCTTTTGGGAAAAAAGCTTGATGATGGCGTAGAGATAGAGGATGAGCTGAATGTTTAACCCATAGATAAATTCATTCATATCAAACTTTTTGCCGGACAATTTATAGTCGATAACCCGAACAAAGGTGTCGTCGAGCAGCGTATCCGCACGGTCGATCAATCCGTTAATGCGCAGCACCGTTCCGTCTTTTAACTGAACATTAAAACTGTTGGAAAAATCAATCTCCGAGCCGATCACGGTTGCCTTGGTTCCTTCTAATTGAGTTGCAATAATTTTGGAACATTCCCTCAGTTGCCTGGTCACATACTTTCTTATATAGGAAGCTTTTTCATTTTCCATTAATTTTTTATTTTGATTCAGCGTTTCGTTAGCAGCAGCTTGGGCAACGGATTCGGACATGTCCCCATCCTTAAGATATGCTTTTGTCATGCTGGATAGGGCTGTGTGTAAAATCGTTCCAAATTCCATTGCGCTGTTGTCGTAATCCCTTTTGGGTTGGGCTTTTAATCCATAGCGCAAAAAATGCCGGAAGGGACATTTTGCAAATTCCTCCAATCGGCTCACGCTCATGTTTTTAGGAAACAAACCTTTGGCCGTTTGCTTATCCAAGTTTGGTTCCATGGGTTGCTGCACAGGCTGATCCAAAGGCGCTTGCGAGTGGAAAACGGGCAATTGAGGGAACAATTTTTGAATGCGAAGCAGTGTGATCCACTGGTTTTGGCTCTCAATACAACTCAAATAGAGTTGCTCACTGGCGGATGCCAAGGAATGAATGATTGATAACTTATCGTCGTTTAAGCGGTTGACCCCTAAAAAGCCAACTCCCTGTCTGTTGAGCATTGCAATCTCCATGTCTGTGAGCAAACCTGTTTCGTCCTTGGAGTAACATCCCTCGTTCATGGAGAGCACAAACAACACTTTTAAGGGTGCAAACCGCGTGTGAAACATGTCCCCAACGTTGATTTCGTTTGTCTGGGGGGGGATGGTGGCAATGTCAATGCCAGATAACACGCCGGCCAACACATCGCACAGTTCTTGGGCGTTTAAGGGTTGGTTTGAAAAAGTTTCCTCGGCTAATTGAAGTATTTCCATGGTCTTATCAAAGGCTTGGGTGTGGAAGCTGGAGTTAAGGGCTGCTGTCTTGGCTTCTATATCGTGGAGAGCGAACGCTTCTTTCAGGGCAGTTATGGGATTCATCGTTTTAAATAACTCAAGTGCAGGAAACGCTTTCTTTCGAATCTCGTTGAGCTCTTCGTTTTTTAAATTTCCCATGAGGACGTGTGCCCGCAAGCCGTACTCGGACAAAAATCCCAACAGCTCACTTGCTTCTTCGTTTGAAACGTTGGCATAATAGTTGAAAAGAAAACGGAAAAGCTCTCGTTTGTTGAACCTGCCCGAGGCCAACCGCAGCAAACTGGAAATAAACACAAATAGCTGTGAATTTGTTATGCAGCGCACGCTGTCTGCATGTGCAGGGATATTTTTAGCCCTTAAACAGGAGAGCAAGTAGGGGGTGTATCCCTTGGGAGATATAACACCTATTTCCGAGCAAGTATATCCCTTTTGGGTTATTAACTGCAAAATCTCCTGGGCACAAAACTCCATTTCTAACGATGCTGATACATGCTTGTAGAGTTTCAACCCCTTTGGTTCATGTTCAAAAATTTCGGTTGGAAATGCGTAGAGATTGTTTGCGAGATGCTGAATCTCTTCCGATCTATTTATTTTTGAAACTTTATTGAGTGCAACAGGTATTTCGTGGTCGTTAGCAAAGCTTGTTAAATACTGAATCAATTCTGCATTACTTTCATAGACATATGCATCATTTCCCTCGCCTACATGGATGCCAATCAGCGTATCACACCTCTTGATTAGGGCACACAAAAATCGTTTAATTTGAGAGGTGAGCATATCAAAACCATCCACAATGATCAAACAATCCTCAAACAAATGACAAGAAGGTACCCGCTGAATGGCTTCATTTAATAGATCAACGCTGTCGTACAACCCCTGGGTTTTTTCTTTGACTTTGCTTTGCAGGACGGATAGTTGATTTAGTTTTTCTCGAAGGGGGATGGATAAGTCTGTTTGGTCAATACCGTTTAAATCGATGTCGTATCGCTTCATGTCCGACAATGTATTGAGCAGCATGGCTGGGGGGACATCGCAAAAAAGTTGGTTCTCCCGGGTAATGGCATAGATTATCAGTGAAAGTCCCGCATTGCTGAGTTTAGGCACATCGCCCACAATTCTTTCACACAGCCGTGAAAAGCTGGAGACTTCTAACGTCAACATTCCTGGCTTTCTAATATCTTTTAAAATATCCAACTCTTTTTGAAGGGTGTACTGCTCGCTGACTAAAACAATGATTCGCTTGAGTGGGTCTTTGTTTAGTTCCTGTGTGATGCGCTCATGTAAATATTCTTTATTTTCACCCAAAGCAAATTCAAGCATTAAATCGACAAACCTTCGTTTTTTAATGCATTATATCACAAGAAGTTCTACGTGTATATTAAAAACAGCGTTTTTCGTGGGATTTTTCACACGTCGTGTTGTTTAAACACTGATAGCAGATCTCATTTTTTAACGGATTTCCTGCAAAGTAATCCTTTAGATTATCCAATGTGGTTTGTGCAATATTTTCCAACGCCTCGTGGGTGAGAAATGCCTGGTGGGAAGTGACGATTACATTAGGCAGGGAGAGCAGCATGGTCAGCACATCGTCTAAAATAATGGTGTTCGAAAAATCTTCAAAGAATACGTCCGTCTCTTCTTCATAGACATCCAGTGCCGCTCCGCCAATTTGACCGCTCTTTAAGGCAGCTAGCAGTGCACTGCTGTCAATTAATGCCCCTCTGGAGGTGTTGATGATAATAACACCCTTTTTCATCTTTTTAATAGATAACTCGTTGACAATGTATTGGGTTTCATTTGTCAAAGGGCAGTGGAGGGAAATCACATCACTATTGGCGCAAAGCACGTCTAACGAAACATAGTTGATACCCGAATCCACAGCGGGGTAAGGGTCGTAGGCCATAATATTCATTCCATAACCCTTGCATATATTAATAAAAATTCTGCCAATCTTACCTGTGCCGATTACTCCCACTGTTTTTCCATAGAGATCAAAGCCCGTGAGGGCATCGATGTTGAAATTGTGTTCTCTGGTGCGTATATACGCTTTGTGAATTTTGCGGTTGAGGGTTTGCAGCAAAGCCATTGCGTATTCCGCCACTGCATAGGGAGAATAGGCCGGAACCCGAAGGATATGAATTTTACCATATGCGTGTTTGAAATCCACATTGTTGTACCCCGAACACCTCAGGGCCAGCACGTGAACCCCGTTTTGATACAGAGCATCAATTGTTTGCGCATCGATGGTGTCGTTCACAAAGGCAACGGCACCCAAAAACCCTCTACACAGGGCTGCTGTGTCAACAGTTAGCTTATCTTCAAAATATTTGATTTCAAATTGTATATTGAGCCTGTCAAACCAAATTTTATCATAGGGTTTTGCATCAAAAAAGGCAATCTTCTGCATACGGTTCCATCCTTTGCTTTTGTTCATTCTTTACTATTATATCACATGAACAGTCGTTTTAAATTATTTAATTTTTCATATCCCCGAAAACTATTGACTTTTAGCCCAATTTAAAGTAATATGAATTGTCGCTTATGCGGCAATTTTATTTTTGGAAGTGAGATTTCATGCCAGGTTTAGTGGTTTTTGGTGCTCAGTGGGGCGATGAAGGCAAGGGTCGGTTTGTTGACTTTCTTGCTGCCAAAGCAGATGCTGTCATTCGCTATCAGGGCGGAAACAATGCGGGGCATACCGTTATTGTGGATGGGGCAACATATAAACTTCATCTCTTGCCATCGGGCGTATTGTCCAAGGGCAAAATTTGTATGATCGGTAACGGCGTTGTGGTGGACCCCAAAGCTTTGTTTTCGGAAATTGAGGAAGTTGAGCAAAACGGCATTAAAATTGAAAACCTATACGTATCGGATCGTGCACATTTGGTGATGCCTTACCACATTGCGTTGGATATTGCATCGGAAGAATCCTTAAAGCAAGACGGTATTGGAACAACCAAAAAGGGAATTGGACCCTGCTATACGGATAAAATTGCCCGCACAGGCATTCGCGTTTGCGATTTAATGAATAAAGAAGTTTTTGAAAAATTATTAAAACTTCGTATAGAAGAAAAAAATGAATTACTGCACGATTATGGCATAAAACCCTTGGATTTCAAAGAAGTTTTTGATGAGTATTTAACCTATGCGGAAAAACTAAAGCCATTGGTGTGTGACACTTCGGTTTTAGCGCACAAGCTTTTATCTGAAAAAAAGAACCTTCTCTTCGAGGGCGCTCAGGGAATGCTGCTAGACATTGATTTTGGCACATATCCTTATGTAACCTCCTCTCATCCGACAACCTGTGGCGTGTACTCGGGTATTGGGTTAGGCCCAGCAGCAGTATCTGAAGTGGTGGGCGTTGTCAAGGCGTATACGACTCGGGTTGGCTTGGGTCCGTTTGTGACGGAACTCAACGACGAGATCGGCAGTGCCATTCGCGAGAAGGGCAACGAATACGGTGCAACCACAGGCAGACCAAGGCGCTGTGGCTGGTTGGACTTAGTAATGCTAAAATACGCTGTGCGGGTTAATGGAATAACCAGCATTGCGCTTTCCAGAATGGATACATTGGGTGGCTTTAAAAAAGTTCAGATTTGCACAGGATATGAAATTGATGGAAAAACTGTCAATGATTTTCCCGCATCACTGCACGAATTAAATAAAGCAACGGCAAAATATATCGAAATGAATGGTTGGGACGATCAAATTGCCCACATTCGCAATTACGATGACTTGCCCGAAAATGCCCGGAAGTATATTGAATTTATTGAAAAACAGTTGGGTGTAAGCGTCGGTATGATCGGCGTTGGCCCGGGCAGGGAGCAGTGTGTGCTCCGCACTACATATTATAAATAATTAGTTTGCCATGCTAGGTGGGGAACCAGCGGTGCCCTGTAACCGGCAAACCGCTATAGCCGGGCTGAATTCCCGGAGAAGGCCGATGTATTTCTCTTCACGGCGTGCAGTTGCGGTGTTGAGAGATGGGTCCTGTGCAATGCCGAACTGTGAACCCTGTCAGGTCCTGACGGAAGCAGCAGTAAGCAGATCTCGGTGTGTGCCGCAGGAATGCCTGTCTTGAGCCGCAATTATATTGCTGCAGAGATATACTCGTTCGACTTCGGGTGCATGGCTTCATTTTATAAGAGTACAAGTGTAATGACTTGTACTTTTTTAATTTATAATTTAGTTTAATTTTTCCATTTTTAACATAATTTATTACTAAATTTAACATTTAAAATGGCGAAGTTAATAATAACAGCGAAGAGTACTTAAATGAAGGTACCACAAATTAAGTACTCAACGCTTAAAAAATTTAGGGCAAGAAGCCCAATATTAAAAAAAGATATTTCAGGAGGAAATAAAACAATGAGAATTCAAAACAATATA
>CAYVRJ010000002.1:0-160030 GCA_964453645.1 uncultured Clostridia bacterium | reverse complement strand
AATGAACGGACTTGCAACACAGTCTGCCAACGATATCAACGACACCATCGACAGAGACGCTCTGGATTCAGAGTTCCAGGCATTAAAGTCTGAGCTTGGTGATATCGGCAATCTGAAGTTCAATGGCAAAAACATCTTTGGTGGCGCTGCGCTGAACATCCAAGTTGGACCTGAAGCTGCGAACACAATGACTATTAATTCCATTGCAGCACCTGCAACAACAGTAGCGGATATTAAATCTTTTGCAAACGCCAACGGTGCCATCACCACGCTGCAGAACGACATCAACACTATCTCTACGCGCCGTGCAGAACTGGGTGCAGTTCAGAACCGTTTAGAGCACAAGATCAACAACTTGGACGTAAATGCTGAAAATCTTCAGGCGGCAGAAAGCCGTATAAGAGACGTTGACATGGCGAAGGAAATGACCACCTACTCCAAGAACAACATCTTATCTCAGGCTGCAACTGCAATGTTGGCTCAGGCGAACAATGCTCCTCAGCAGGTTCTCCAGTTGCTTCGCTAATCATTAGCAATGTAATTTGACGAACAATTCATATCATGATAGAATATCCTGTGAAGTTTTTTCGCAGGATATTTTTTAATTGAAAGGTTTAGTTTTTATGCAGCATTGGGACGAATTGATAGTCAATGAAAAAGGACACTTAGTGTTAGGCGGCTGCGACAGTGTATCACTTGCAGACCAGTTTAATACACCGCTCTATGTAATGGAAGAACAAAAAATTCGGGAAATTTGCCAAAATTATTATAAAGAAATAAAAGAAAGCAACATGGACGGACTGGTTTGTTTTGCTGGAAAAGCCTTTTTAAACATGGCAATGTGCCAGATCGTAAAAAGTGAAGGTCTTGGATTGGATGTGGTTTCGGCAGGTGAGTTACATACTGCTGTATGTGCAGGGTTTCCTATGGACAAGGTTTTTTACCACGGCAACACCAAAACGCCTTTAGAAATTGATATGGCTGTATCCAACGGCGTACACGCTATCGTGGTGGACAACCTGCATGAGCTTGAGCATATCACCGAATCTTGCGTTCAGCACAATCGGGTGCAGGGCGTGCATGTGCGAATAAAGCCGTGTATCGAGGCTCATACTCACGACTATATTAAAACTGCCAGAGATGATGCAAAGTTTGGCCTAGGTATTGCCGATGGGGATGGTTTAAAGGCAGTAAAATCCATTCTTGCAAATAAAAATTTAAACCTTTTGGGCATTCATTGCCACATTGGTTCGCAAATTTTTGAACTGTTTCCCTTTGAAATGGCCGTATCCATCATGACTGACTTTGTTCGTGACATTAAAGAGGAAACGGGGTATGAATTGCCCGAGATTAACTTGGGGGGTGGATTTGGCATTCGCTATCTCTGCGACGATAAACCCTATCAACCGTGGGAGTATGTGCGAGCACTGCTGCGTGAACTCAAAAAATCTTGTACTGAAAAGAATATAAAAATTCCAAAATTCGTAATCGAGCCCGGTCGTTCCATCGTAGGTGAAGCGGGCACAACACTCTATACAGTGAGTTCGCTCAAGGAAATTGAGGGAATTATTAACTATGTCAACACCAACGGTTCGTTGGCGGATAACCCAAGGCCGGGGCTGTACGGCGCAGAATACACCTGCATAATGGCCAACAAAGCAAAGGAACCCTGCAACTACACTGCAACTATTGCGGGAAGATCCTGTGAGTCCAGCGATTTACTCATTAAAAACGCAACGATTCCAAAACCTCAGTCGGGAGATATCCTTGCAGTATTTTCTACCGGTGCATATAATTATTCTATGGCTTCAAACTATAACCGTTTGGGCATTCCTGCGGTTGTTTTAGTAAACGACGGTAAAGCAGAGCTGATGGTTCGCAGGCAGGAACTTCAAGATATTGTACAATACGACGAAATGCCTTCTTGGCTGAAATGAGGAAAGTGTATGTTGATTAGCAGTTTGATGAGCGGCAATGTTCAAGAAGTACTGTTGTCTATTTTATTGTCTGTGCCGGGAATATTAATCGCCCTGTCGTTTCACGAGTGGGCACACGCATTTGCAGCCTATAAATTGGGTGACCCAACGGCAAGAAATTTGGGCAGAATGACCATCGACCCCTTGCGGCACTTGGATTTATTTGGAACTCTCATGATTCTGCTGGTGGGTTTTGGCTGGGCAAAACCTGTACCCGTCAATCCACGAAACTTTAAAAAACCAAAGCGTGACGATATCATTGTCTCTCTGGCGGGTGTTATCACCAATTTTATCATTGCGTTTATATTGACGGGCATCATGCTTGCAATTTTGCGGTTTGCTCCATCCCTCATGAGTAACATTGTTTACCTCATGCTTTTTAGCGCAATCTCCATCAACATTAGCATTGGTATTTTTAACTTGTTGCCCATTCCACCCTTAGATGGCTATCATCTGTTGAGAAATGCCCTCATGCGTAAAAATGTCAACACCTTGTGGAAGTTTGAACAGTACAGCCAGTATTTCATGATTGCCATACTGATTCTGTCCTATTCAACAGGTTTTATTTCCATATTGGCAAATTTTATTTTAACGGCATTTAACAATTTCTTTGCAATGATTTTGTTTTAGGAGTGTTCTTCCGTGAGTTATGTGGTTAAACTGAGCCAATTCGAAGGTCCGCTGGATTTGCTGCTCCACTTGATTGGCAATGCAAAGATCAATATTGAAGATATTTTTGTTTCCAAAATAACAGAACAATACCTTCAATACATGACGCAGTTGGATGAATTGGATATGGAGAGCAGCAGCGAGTTTGCACGAATGGCTGCAACCCTCATCTACATCAAGTCCAAAAGCTTGCTGCCCAAAAAGCCCCCCGAAGTGGAGGAGGACGACAACGCAGAAGAGTTACTCATCGCCCAACTCCGGGAATACAGTGCCATTAAACACGTTTGTGTTGCGCTACGTGAACTGGAAAGTGAAGGTATAAAGTCCTTTTACAGATTACCCGAGGAATTTGTTGCGCCACCACCACCCCTCAGCATGGAGGGCGTTACCCTACAAACCCTGATGGACGCATATGTCAACGTCTTAAACAGGGCAAAGGGGGAAGAAGTTGTGCATCATTTGTCTGTAAAACCTGAAATGTTTCGGGTGAGGGACAAGGCAGATTATTTGCGGCAACTGTTAAAAACCAAGGGGAGTTTGTATTTTTCCCAAGTCATCCACGGGGATATGTCCCGGCTGGAGGTTGCAGTAATTTTCCTCGCTGTCCTGGATCTACTGGCTAAGGGTGAAATTAAAGTTGAACAAAAAAGTTTTAAACACGAACTCATGATTTGTGCGTAGGTGATCCATGGTCAATATAGAAAATGCAATCGAAGCCATCTTATTTGTATATGGCGAAGCCATTAGTCCCAAAGAATTGGCAGAAGTGTTGGGGGAGCCGGAAATTTTAGTGATGGATGTCCTTCAAAAAATGAAAGACAAGCGAACAGATGCGGGTATCCAGCTCATCTTTTTAGAGGGAAACGTTCAATTTAGAACCAATCCCCAGTACGCACAATTCGTGGAAAAACTCTTGGAAACAAATCTAAAACCCCAAGTCCTCTCCAATGCTGCCATAGAAACTCTGTCAGTGGTTGCGTATAACCAGCCGGTCACTAGGGGGGAAATTGAGGCCGTTCGAGGTGTGAACTGCGATTATACGGTGAACACGTTGCTGCAAAAAGGTCTGATCTACGTTTGCGGCAGAAAAGAGACCGTGGGTAAACCCATGCAATACGCCACCAGCGAGGAATTCCTCCGGCATTTTAACATTGCTTCCATCGACGAACTGCCAAAAATAGAAACCGATGAGGAGCAGGAAAACATTACAACATAGCATATAATAAACATTATTGGCAATAATAACCGCAGAGGTGAAAAATGATTTGGATACTTCTTGCGGTTTTTTTATTTATATTATTAATCTTTTTTTTACATATAAATGTTGGGATTGGTGTGGTCAAAAAGCCGGATCATGACCCTCTTATTACCATTCGCGTATTGTTTTTTGAATTAAATATTAATCCCCTAGAAAAAAGACCGAAAAAGAAAAAACAAAAGGATAAATCGGATCTACACTTTTATTTTTATTTGTTAAAAAATTTTCACTTCACCATCACTGAATTTACCCTTTTCTTAGGCATTGAAGAGGCAGATGCCTTAGCTATGCTGTGCGGATTTGTGCATATGTTTTTTTATTCGATTGTCAGCGTTTTAAAAAATGTGCAGCTAAAAAACCACAATTGTGTAGCCATTGTGCCTATGTTCAACAAAAATTTGGTGGAACTTCGATTTCACTGCATAATTAAAGTGCGACTAAGGCATATTATTGTTGGATATATTTTTAAGAAAAGGAAGTAAAAATCATGCACCCAATCGAAAATATAATGCAAACTGCAATGAACGAAATCAAAGAGATGGTGGACGTCAATACCATTGTTGGCGATGCCGTTGTCACCCCCGACGGGAGTACAGTTATTCCCATATCCAAAGTTTCATTTGGCTTTGTGGCAGGCGGGGGAGAGTATATGGAAAACATGGTCAAGGAAGGCCAGAGCACACCCTTTGCCGGCGGATCGGGAGCCGGAGTTTCCATCTCTCCAGTTGGTTTTCTCATTTTAAAAGACGATGTTCGGCTGTATACCCTCAATCACAAAAATACTTATGAGAAAATTATCGAAGTCATCCCTCAACTCATCACAGAAGTGACATCAGCCATACGGAACAACCAGGAAAGTGAGTAGTGTCTTATGAAAAAGATATTTATTTATCTTATCGTCCTTCTACTGATCTTCCCGGTTATCAATGTTTCAGCTCTTGAGAGTATTGACACCAGTGCAAAAGCTTGCATTGTTGTGGAAGCAACCTCGGGCAGAGTGTTGGCGGGAACCAACAAAGATGATAAATTACCCATGGCCAGCACCACAAAAATTATGACAGCCCTGCTCGCCGTGGAACAGGGAAATATGGAGGATGTAGTTGAAATATCCCCCAATGCCAGCGGCATTGAAGGTTCTTCCATTTGGTTATCGGCTGGTGAAAAGTTAAAATTAAAAGACTTATTATACGGACTGATGCTCTCCTCGGGTAACGATGCAGCGCTGGCAATTGCAGAACACATCGGCGGCAGCATCGACGAATTTATCGTGATGATGAACAAGCGTGCAGCACAGATGGGGCTTAAAAACACAAATTTCATGAATCCCAACGGACTTCCCAGCAACGATCACTACACAACAGCCTATGATCTCGCCATGATATCCGCAACTGCCATTCAAAATCCTATTTTTCGTGAAATCGTATCTACAAAATATCAAACAATTCCCTGGGAAGCGGGGGATTATGACAGAGTATTAAAAAACAAAAACAAACTCCTGTGGACATACGAAGATGCAAACGGCATTAAAACCGGATATACCAAGCAAGCGGGTAAATGCTTGGTGGCTTCAGCCATGAAAAATGGTATGCAGCTGGTGAGCGTTGTGCTCAACGACGGAGATATGTGGGATGATTCAATAAATCTTTTAGATTATGGATTTGAAAATTACGAGATGTGTAGTATAATAGAAGTAGGAGAGGAACTTGGTTCTATCCCTGTCAGCGACGGACTCAAGGAATCCATCAATATTTTTGCTGCCAACGACTTCAAATATCCCATGAAAAAGGGTGAGCAGTTTAATAAAAAGGTGGTTTTAGAGCAAGGGCTGAAAGCTCCTGTGAAAAGTGCAGACAAGGTTGGGTATATCGAAATCTTTGTCAGCAATGAATCTGTGGGGTATCAGGATGTATACGCCGGAGAGGACGTTGAGCGAAACGATTATCCCTTCAATATCGGCAGGATACTAAAGCAATGGATTAGATAAAAATAAAAAATATAAAAAAGATAGACGGAGAATTTTGTGAGGTTAAACAAATATTTGGCTGCTGCGGGGGTTGCCTCCCGCCGCAAGTGCGACGAACTCATCGCCTCGGGTAAAGTGAGGATTAACGGTGAGACGGGTGTTTTAGGTTCCGATGTATCGGAAGACGATGTGGTTTTTTGCGAAGGCAAACGCGTGCAAATCACCCACAAGAAATATTTCTTATTAAACAAACCCAGCGGCTATATTTGTAGCTGTAACGACGAAAAAAACAGGCGTAGCGTTTTGGAACTGCTTCCAAACGATGTACGTCTTTTTCCTGTTGGCAGATTGGATTACAACACCGAAGGACTGTTGATTCTCACCAACGACGGGGATACTGCAAACAAACTCATGCATCCCCGACATAAAGTTTTGAAGGAATATTATGCGGAAGTGGAGGGAAAGGTGTTACCCTCAGACATCCAACTGCTTAGGGAGGGTGTTCGTTTAGACGATGGGTTCACCACATCCAAAGCAAAAGTGGAGTTAAAATCTTCGGGTAAAATTTCTCGGCTGTACATCACCATTGGCGAAGGCAAGAATCGTCAAGTGAGGCGTATGTTAGAAGCATTAGGTTTTCAAGTCCTATACCTTTGCCGCACAAAGATTGGCGAAATTGTGCTGCAAGATTTAGCACTTGGAAGTTATCGGGAATTGACACTGGACGAAATAAGTTATATCAATCAACTGTAGGTGGTGACATATGAAGATTTTATTAACAAACGACGACGGCATTTATTCCAAAACCCTGTTTGAACTGGCAAAAGCTTTATCCACTGATAACGAGGTGTATATTATGGCTCCCGATGCCCAGCGGAGTGCATGTTCTCATTCCATGACGTTAATCAGCCCTCTCATTCCCAAAAAGTGCGACATGTTTCCCTTTGCAAAGGCAGCATATATGCTAAACGGCACCACCGTGGATTGTGTGAAGATTGCACGGTTTTCTGGGCTGATTGAGGACTTTGATTTGGTGATATCGGGTATCAACTTAGGCCCAAACCTAGGAACGGATATACTTTATTCTGGCACAGTGGGCGGAGCATTGGAGGGAGTGATTCTTGGGAAAAAGGGAATCGCAGTATCCATCGATGCATACGACCCTCAACATCATTGCGATATTGCCAAACTCACGGCCAAGTTAATTACACAACTGGATTTATCCCTGCTTCCCTTCGACACGGGGTTAAACATCAACTTCCCAGATTTGCCCGAAGGGGAGATTCAAGGCGTTGTTTGGGCAAAGGCTGGTATTTCCCGCTATGTGGACGAGTTAAAGTCCTCCAAGCATCCCCACGGGTACGACTACTTTTGGCTGCACGGACAGATGGACGAACAAATCAATAATGAAGATACGGATATCGATTATGTTTCAAAGGGATACTGTGTCATCACACCCATTCAGGCAGATCTAACAAACTTAGGCCTGTTAGAAGAACTCAAGAGTTTAGAAATCAAACTGTAGGGGTGAATGAATATGAATCACACGACAGACCCGGATCTTTTACAAAAGCTTAACGACATGAGTTTAAAGTTGAGTAAGGGTCATCGGGCCTTGGCTCAATATGTTTCGCAACACTACGACAAAGCAGCGTTTATGACTGCTGCAAAACTGGGGGAGAGCACCGGTGTGAGCGAATCCACCGTTGTTCGCTTTTGTTATTCCTTGGGGTTCGACGGTTATCCCGAATTTCAAAAGAATTTGCAGGAGTTAATTAAAAAGAAACTCACCTGGGTCCAGCGGCTCACGCTGGAGCAAATGACCGATCCTAAGTCCATCATTGCTACTTCACTAAAATCGGACATGAAAAACCTAACTCTGCTTGAAGAGGATAAACCCCACGAGAACATTAAAAATATTGTTGCCAAAATTTTAGAAGCCAAGAGTGTGTATATTGTAGGCCAGCGCAGCTCCACCCCATTGGCACAGTTTTTGTTTTATTATTTAAACTATGTCATGGAAAACGTATATTTGGTGCAAACCCAAATGGGCGATATTTTCGGACAACTCATGCATGCAAAAAAGGGTGATCTCATCATCGGCATCGGGTTTCCCCGCTATTCCAAAAACACCATCGACGGCCTACACTTTGCAAAGCAAAATGGTGCAACCGTTGCAACGATCACGGACAACACATCGTCCCCCCTATATAAAGCTGCTGATTTAAGCGTACTCGTCAGCTCCAACATGAATTCCTTTGTGGATTCCATTGTGGCACCCATGAGCGTGATCAACGCAATTATCGTGTTGACGGGCATGTGTAAGCGCAACCAGCTCATCGACAATTTCAATATGATGGAGGAAATCTGGGCGAGTTATCACGTGTACGCCGCAGACGAAGAGACATGAACATTTGCATTATTGGAGGGGGCGCAGCAGGTGTGATGGCGGCTTATGCAGCAGCACTCTGCGGACGAGATGTGACTATCTTTGAGCGGAACGAAAAAATCCTCAAAAAACTCTACATCACCGGCAAAGGCCGCTGCAATATCACCAACGATTCAGACATAACAGCGTTTAACAAGAACATTGTGCGCAACCCCAAATTTTTATTCAGTGTTTTCAACACCTTTTCCAATACGGATTTAATAGAATTTCTTCGCACCAACGGCTTGCCAGTTAAAACAGAGCGTGGGGGCAGGGTATTTCCCGCAAGCGATAAATCATCCGATGTGATTAAACTATTCGATAGGGTATTGAAACAATGGGGGGTTCAAGTTAAACTCAATACCAGAGTTGAATCCGTGCAGATGGGGAAGAGTGGATTCATCATCGCTGCAAACGGACAAACATTGGAATTTGAACGGTGTATCATCGCCACGGGTGGCGTGTCCTATCCAGCCACCGGCAGCACGGGCGATGGATATGCCTTTGCAGAACAGTTCAATGTTCAAACAAAAAAACCACTTCCATCCCTCATACCCCTCACCACGGACGACAGCGCACTATGCGCCCTATCGGGTGTTTGCTTAAAAAACGTAAAGTTTTCACTCTATCAATCAAACAAATTAAAATACAGTGAGCAGGGGGAGATGGTGTTGTGCCACTTTGGGGTATCCGGTCCCATTGTGTTGTCTGCCAGTGCCTACTACGATCACAGTGCAACGGATTCTGTTGGGATCATCGACTTAAAACCTGCGCTGAGCGAAGAAAAGTTGGATGCACGAATCCTTCGGGACTTTGAAGGGCAGAAGAACAAAGAGCTTAAAAATGCACTGGGTGAATTACTCATCCAAAGTTTAATTCCACTGGTTCTCTTAAAAAGTGGCATCGAGGGCAATTTAAAAGTACATTCGCTCACTGCAAAGCAACGCCTTGCTTTGGTGAAAACCATAAAAAACTTGGAGTTTACCATTACCGGTACCCGGCCGATTAACGAGGCAATCATCACCCGGGGGGGGATTTCTGCTTCGGAAATACATCCCAAGACCATGGAGTCTAAAAAAATAAAGGGTTTATACTTTGCCGGCGAAGTTTTGGATGTGGATGCACTCACCGGGGGATACAACCTTCAAATCGCCTTTTCAACGGGTTATGCGGCAGGCGCTAGCGCTGCAATTTGAATATTATGTTGAAAAGTAATGATTCTTCTGTTATAATACCAAAATAAAACGGAGGTACTCATGAACATCGCACTGGACGGCCCTGCGGGTGCGGGGAAATCAACCCTTGCAAAAGAACTTGCAAAAGCGCTGAACATTCACTATTTAGACACCGGTGCTATGTATCGTGCACTAGCCTATAAGGTGCTGAGCATGGGTAAAGATCCTTCCAAGCGTGAAGATGTGGAGGAGTTTTTGTCCACACAAATCACGGTTGCATTTATGGACGGTGAACAGCATGTCTTTGCCGACGGTGAGGATGTGACACAGCATATCCGCACACCCCAGGTGAGTAACGGTGCCTCAGCCATTGCAGTATTTCCCCAAGTGAGGGTGAAGCTGGTGGAGACCCAGCGAAAAGTTGCAGATGCTTATGATTTGGTGATGGACGGAAGAGATATTGGAACATACGTGCTGCCCCAGTGCAAAAACAAGTTCTTTATTACCGCCAACAGCTATGAGCGGGCAAAGAGACGGCTGAGTGACCTTCAAAGTGCAGGGATTGAAACGGATCTGGAAGCTCTGGAAAAAGAAATAATTGCTCGGGATGAGACGGATTCCAAACGGGAGTTTGCACCTCTTCGCTGTTGTGAAGATGCAATCTTAGTGGATACAACCCACATGTCCATTGACGAAGCACTCCGCTACATTTTAGATAAGATCGAGGAATGAGATGTTTTTTTGGATAGTAAAGATTTTGGCAACACCCTTTTTGTGGCTGTTCTTCAAACCAAAAATATACGGCAGAAAAAACTTTAAGACCCAAGGGCGTATTATTTTTATGTGTAACCACAAGAGTTTTTTTGACCCTGTTTTATTAGACATCGTTCAAAGTCGTAAAATAATATTTATGGCAAAATCAGAATTGTTTAAAAATAAATTCATCGCATACTTTTTAAAGAAACTTGGGGCATTTGAAGTGCGCAGAGGTGAAGGTGACCTCGGTGCGATTAAATACGCCATGCAAGTATTACACCGTGAGAAAGTGCTGGGTATATTCCCCGAGGGAACTCGCTCACGGGAGATCACTAGGTTGGAGCCGGGTACGGTTATGCTGGCCTTTAAAACCAATTCGAAAATTCTTCCCATTTTTATAGGTGGAAAATACGGCCTTTTCTCCCGCACAAAGATTGCGGTGGGTGAGCAGGTTGATTTGGCAGAAATCACCGGCAAAAAGAGAATAACCCCTCAAGAAACCGTTGAGTGCCTCAATATTTTAACTTCTAAATTAATAAAATTAAAGGAAATTTGTGAAGGTTGAAGATAAACGTTGCCAAGAATGCAGGATTTTGTTTTGGGGTGAAAAGAGCTGTAGATATCGCTCTACACACTGCAAAGCGAGAAAAAACCGTGTATACCTACGGGCAGCTCATACACAACCGTCATGTCATTGAAAAACTCTGCAACCTTGGGGTTTCGCCCATTGAAGATTTAGATGACATTCAAAATCCTCAAGGTTCTATTGTAATCATTCGCTCCCACGGAGCGCCAAAAAGTGTGTTTACAAACCTTGAAGAGATGGGTGTTGAAGTCATCAATGCAACATGCCCCTATGTGGAGCGAATTCACCGGAAAATTGAAAGTACCAACAGCCCCGTGATCATCGTTGGGGAGAGGCAACACCCTGAGGTGATCGGTTCCATGGGGTATGCCAATCAAGGCTGTTATGTGATCAATTGCTTGGAAGATATTGAGGAATTACCTCACCTGCACGAACCCCTTGTGGTCGCCCAAACCACCATCACCAATGAGAAGTGGGAAAACCTCACCCGAGCGTTAAGCGCTAAAGTGCAAGGTGCAAACTATTATAAAAGTATTTGCGATACCACCCAGCGGCGGCAGGACGAAATGGAACACCTTTCCAAAATCAGCGACATCTGTCTGGTGGTGGGGGATACAAACAGCTCAAATACCAGAAAATTGTATGATATCTGCAAAAAACATTGCAAAAATTCTTTTATTATCGACAATATATCAGAAGTTTCTCTTGAAATAATATCAAAAGGTGATATAATAAGTATAACTGCCGGGGCATCGACACCGGAGTGGTTAATTAGGGAGGTTACTACGCTAATGTCTGAACAGGAAAAGGTCTTTGTCGAGAACAATGACAATGAAAACACTAACAACGAGCTTTTACAACAACCCGAAGTTGAAGGGGAACAAAATGCCACTGCCGAAGTTTCTTCGGATGAGAATGATTTTCTCTCCCAGTTGGATAAATCTTTTGTTCGCTTAAAGAGGGGACAAATCGTAAAGGGCAAAGTCGTTCAGTTAACAGACGATGAGGCGTGTGTCAGTGTGGGCTACAAGTCCGATGGTATCATCACCAAAGCAGAATTGACGTTGGACGGAAATGTGAATCCTAAGGATATCTTAAAGATCGGCGACGAAATCGACGTTGAAGTTTTAACGCTAAACGATGGCAAGGGCAACGTCCTTCTCTCCAAAAAACGCATTGAATCCAAGTTGAAATGGCAGCAGTTCTGCGACAACGCAGACAGCGAAACCATTTATCAGTGCACAGTGACTGGTGTTGTAAAAGGTGGCTTAATCGGCAAGACAGAAAGTTACGAAACGTTTATCCCAGCTTCACAGGTTGCCATGCGGTTTGTTGAAGATTTAAACATTTTCAAAGGGCAAACGCTGGACGTTGTTATTAAAGAAGCCGACAGAAGGCAAAAGCGAATTGTCGCATCTCACCGTGATGTCCTTGTTGCCGAAGCACAGAAAAAAGAAGCAGAAGTTTGGTCATCTTTTGCCAAGGGTGATCAGATCACCGGCAAAGTAAAAAGACTTTCGGACTTTGGTGCTTTTGTGGATATCGGTGGTGTAGACGGTCTGTTGCACATCCGCGACATCTCTTGGACACCCATTAAACATCCCAGTGAAATATTAAAAGAAGAAGATGAAATAGAAGTTGTTATTTTAAACACGTCTCCCGAGAAGAAACGCATCTCCCTCGGATACAAGCAGTTGCAGCCAAGGCCGTGGGACTTAGCTCCTGAGAAATATCTCGTTGGCGAAGACGTAGAGGGAAAAGTTGTTCGCATTGTGCCCTTTGGTGCATTTGTGGAGCTGGAACCGGGTATTGATGGGTTGATTCACATCTCCCAAGTTTCCATGCGCCGCATTGAGCGGGTGGAGGACGAACTGAGAATTGGCGACGTTGTGAACGTTCGCATTATGGAAGTCAATCCTCAGAAGAAGAAGATTTCTTTGAGCCGCAGAGCAATCCTCAACGATGAATACATGGCAACTATGCCCGAAGAGGAAAAGGTTGTTAAGCAAAAAGAAGAAGTAGACGAAAAATATGTGATTCCCGAAGTGGAAGAACTGGGTGTCACATTAGCAGATTTCTTCCCAAAGATGGACGAATAAGTTAAAACAAACACAACGCCCCTCGGCATATGCTTTGGGGCGTTTTTAGTATTTAAAATCTTATTTATGTTATCTTTCGCTGTCCATTGCATCAACCAGTGCAACACGATTTTTGTGGCGTTCTCCGCCCATCTCTGTGCCCTGATAGTTTGAATCGAAAAACTCGTCCAGAATCATCTTTGCCATATCAATGCCCACGACTCGAGCGCCAAATGCAATTATATTAGCGTTGTTGTGTTGCTTGGTGAGGCGTGCACTAAAGGGTTCAGAGCAGACTGCACACCGAATCCCATTTACTTTGTTTGCCGCAATAGACATGCCGATGCCTGTTCCACAGCACAAAACCCCATAATCGCACTCCCCGGCAGCCACACTGTGGGCAACACTTTTAGCAAAAATGGGGTAATCGCAACTGTCGGGGGTTTGGGTACCCATATCCACAACCGTAAACCCCTTGGATTTTAGGTGCGAAATGATATGCTCTCTTATCTCAAAACCTCCGTGGTCGTAACCAACTGCAACTTTCATCATGTGTTCTCCTCAAATTTTATTATCTATAGTATACTGGATTTCAACAAATAATTCAATCCACTCCCATGTTTAAGTTTAATTGACATTCAACCACCTGGAGGGTATAATAAACTCGTGTATTATGTTTTTGGAGGCTGTTTCGTTGATCAATGCACTAAAGGGTACCAAAGATATTTTGCCCGAGGAAAGTTATAAATGGCAATATATCGAAGGTGTTATGCGAAAAATTGCAGGTTTGTTCGGTTATTATGAAGCGAGAACACCTGTCATTGAATATACAGAACTGTTTTTGCGGGGTGTGGGAGATACCACAGATATCGTACAAAAGGAGATGTATACCTTTTCGGACAAGGGAGATCGTTGTATCACTTTAAAACCCGAGGGAACAGCTGGCGTTGTTCGGGCATTCTTAAACAGCGGACTGTACGCTGCTGCACAGCCAACAAAATTATATTATTTAAATTGCCCCGTATTTCGCAATGAAAAACCTCAGGCGGGCAGATTGCGGGAACACCACCAATTTGGCGTTGAAGTGTTTGGTGCGCAGACACCTTCCATTGATGCGGAAGTCATCGCACTTGCACTGACACTCTTTCGTGAACTAAAGATTTCGGGCTTGGAGCTCAACATCAATAGCATTGGGTGTCCGGAATGCCGCCCTGATTATAATAAAAAACTGATTGCATTTTTAGATAGCAAAAAATCTGAGTTATGTCCAACCTGCAACGAGCGGTTGTTAAAAAATCCTCTTCGCATATTAGATTGCAAAGAAGAAAAGTGTAAAAAAGTGTGTGCGGGTGCTCCCAAGCTCATGGACAACCTTTGTGCGTCCTGTGAGTCTCACTTTGAAGGTGTAAAACAGCGTTTAGACGTGTTAAATATTCCGTTTTCTATCAATCCATATATCGTTCGAGGTCTGGATTATTATTCCAAAACCGTATTTGAAATAATATCCACCAGCATTGGTGCCCAGGGTACTGTGTGCGGCGGTGGAAGATACGACGGCCTGGTATCCCAGTTGGGCGGGCCTTCCATGGCTGGCATCGGATTTGGTTTGGGTATGGAGAGACTGCTATTAGTCATGGAGAGTCAGGGGATTGATATACCCCACAACAACGGAATTCAAGTGTTCGTTGCCACCATGGGAGAAAAGGCAAACCTCTATGGTTTTAATCTTTGCCATGAATTTAGACAAAAGGGGATTGCTTGCGATTGTGATCACGGTGGAAAGAGCTTGAAAGCACAGTTTAAATATGCAGATAAATTAAAAGCGCAGTATGTGGTTGTAATCGGGGAAAATGAACTGGAATCGGGGATTTTGAACTTCAAAAACATGGCCACCGGTGAAGAATTAAAAATTAATAAGCAAGAAATTTTGAATATATTGGAGAAATAATCTATGAGTCAGCGTTTTGAACGCACAGGATATGTAGGGGACTATTCGTTAGCAAATGTTGGACAAGAAGTGAGTGTTGTGGGCTGGGTAGACTCCCGGCGCAACTTAGGCGCACTGATTTTTGTATACCTACGGGATAGAACGGGTATCTTGCAACTGGTGTTTGATGAAGAAAAATTGAGCAACGAACACTATGCTCTGGCCGAAAGTTTGCGCAATGAATTTGTTATTTCAGTGAAAGGTGTGATTGCAGCCCGTGCACCTGAAGTTGTCAACCCAAATGTTAAAACTGGGGAAATAGAAGTGATCGTGCACAGCATTGAAATCATTTCTATTGCAAAAACTCCACCCTTTGAAATTGAAGAACAAACAAATGTTCGGGAAGAGTTGCGGCTCGCATATCGCTACTTAGACTTGCGCCGTGCACCACTGCAAAAAAACCTGATGATTCGCCATAAACTTGCAAAAGCTGCAAGAGATTATTACGCCGACAATGGTTTTTTAGAAATCGAAACACCCATGCTCACCAAGAGCACTCCCGAAGGGGCAAGGGATTATTTGGTTCCCTCTAGGGTCCATCCCGGCAAATTTTTTGCACTGCCCCAATCGCCCCAATTGTTTAAACAATTGCTGATGCTCTCCGGTTTTGACCGCTATATGCAGATCACCAAGTGTTTTCGGGATGAAGACCTTCGGGCGGACAGACAACCTGAATTCACTCAAATCGACTTGGAAATGTCCTTTGTGGATGTAGACGATGTCATCGAGATCAACGAAGGGTTTTTAAAGTATGCCTTTCAAAATGTGCTAGACATAGAGATTACAACACCGTTTAAAAGACTGACGTATCAGCAGGCCATGGAGCGGTTTGGCTCGGACAAACCCGACACACGGTTTGGCTTGGAGCTCATCGACCTCACGGACATTGCAGCAAACTGCGGATTTACTGCCTTTGCAAGCGTTGCCCAAGCAGGTGGAACGGTGCGTGCCATCAACGTGAAGCAAGGCGTTTCGGAATTTTCCCGCAAAGAGATCGATGCACTGGTGGAATTAATCAAACTCTACGGTGGAAAGGGTATGGCGTGGATCTCCATGAAACCCGAAGGCGTACAATCCTCTATTATGAAATTCTTCTCGGAAGATGACTTTACTGCCCTTCTCAATCGCACGGGAGCAGAAACTGGGGATATCATCTTTATTGTTGCCGATCAGTTTAAAACAGCTTGTGAATGCTTGGGGCAGTTGAGGTTAAACATTGGAAATAAGCTGAATCTCATTCCCAAAGATACGTATAATCTGTTGTGGGTCACAGACTTCCCACTGTTTGAATACAGCGAAGAGGAAAACAGGTATTTTGCTATGCATCACCCCTTCACTTCGCCAACCGACGACAGTTTGTCCATTTTGGAAACCGATCCTGCTAAGGCAACGGCAAAGGCATATGACTGTGTGCTCAACGGCAGTGAGATTGGAGGCGGTTCTATCCGCATTCACTCCACAGAGCTGCAACAGCGCATGTTTCAATGCCTTGGGTTTAGTGATGAAGAAGCTTGGGAGCGCTTTGGCTTCTTGCTGGAAGCTTTTAAATATGGCACCCCCCCCCACGGAGGTTTGGCTTTTGGATTGGACAGATTAGCTATGATCTTTTCGGGAACAGATTCCATTCGCGATGTCATCGCCTTTCCCAAAGTGCAGAATGCAAGTTGTATGATGACCCAGGCACCGTCTGAGGTCTCCGAAAAGCAGTTGCAGGAGCTTAGCATTCAAACAATACATGAATAACATTTTTGCCCGGGAAATTGCCCTGTTGGGTGAGGAGACTTTTCGCAAACTCAACCGCAAACACGTGTGTGTGTTGGGGATTGGGGGCGTTGGGTCTTATGTGTGTGAAGCGTTGGTTCGGGGGGGAATTGGACATCTCACCGTTGTGGACAGCGACACAGTGGACGAGACAAATATTAACCGCCAATTGATTGCCACCACAAAGACAGTGGGGTTGAAAAAAGCTGATCTCATGGCCAGCCGTGCAAGGGAGATCAACCCGGATATTGATATTGCCCCTGTGGTTGCATATATCGGCAGCGACAATGTGAGCGAAATAATAAAAGATGAAATCGATTTTGTTGCAGATTGCATCGACAGTGTTACTTCTAAACTTTCAGTGATAGAATATTGTCATAGAAAAGGATTTGGCATTATATCGGCCATGGGTGCGGGAAACAGGCTTGTTGGAAACTTTAGCGTATGTGACATTTCCAAAACACATACCGATCCCCTGTCCAGAGTCATGCGCAGGGAGTTAAAAGTGCGGGGCATTACACGCCATACGGTGGTATTTTCCCCTGAAGTACCCAGTAAAATTGTATTTGAGGGAAACGGACGCCATGCTCCGGCGAGTATCTCTTATCCGCCCGCCCTATGCGGCTTAACGCTTGCGGGGGAAATCATTAGGCAGTTGATTGTGAGCGAATAGAATCGTGCAGGAGAGAGGATTAGTCGTCGAGGTAGTCGATGACGTTGCAAAAATTAAATTTATGCGCACTTCCGCCTGCGGAAACTGTAAGGCCTGCGGGCTGAGGAACGGCAAAGAGTTTGTGATCGTGTCTGCAAAAAACCAGTTGAACGCCAAAGTGGATGACGCTGTGCTGGTGGAAATAGATACAAAGCTTTCAATGCTGGCATCTGCCCTAGCTTATCTAATTCCTTTGTTTATGCTGATTCTGGGTGTTATTGTGGGAGGGATGGTTGTAAACAGCTTTCAGATGAGTAATAGCGACTTTGTTTTGGCTTCTTTTGGCTTAATATTTTGTATATTAGGTTTTTTATTGTTAAAAGTAGCAGATAATATATTTAAACAAAAGTTAAAAAAGATATATTATATTAAGGAGATAATCAAATGAGTGAGAATATTATTGTGATGAACGAGCAAAACTTCGAGGGCGAAATTTCCAATGGTGTGACTCTGGTGGATTTTTGGGCAGAGTGGTGCGGGCCTTGCCGGATGCTCACACCTATTATAGAACAAATTGCACTGGAATATATGAATAAAGCTAAGATTGCAAAGGTTAATGTGGACGATTGTAATGCCATTGCTGCCAAGTATGGCATTATGAGCATTCCTACCGTCATTATCTTTAAAAATGGTGAGCAAGTAGAAAAATCCATTGGGTTGGTTCCCAAAGATACACTTTGCGAAATGCTGGATAAACACCTATAATTATCTTATATGATCTAAATATTTTTTTGAGGTTTACTATTTGTTTTTAAAATCAATCAGTCTGCACGGGTTCAAATCCTTTCCCGATCGCTACGAAATCGTCATGACCGACAGAATTACGGGAATCGTTGGGCCCAACGGCAGCGGTAAATCAAACATTGGCGATGCCGTGCGATGGGTGCTGGGCGAACAGAGTGCCAAGTCCATGCGCGGCGATAAAATGGAAGATGTCATTTTTAATGGAACACAGCTTCGCAAGCCCAAGGGGTATTGCGAAGTCTCTTTGTTATTTGAAAATGTCACCCAGCGGGTCATGCCCGACTGTGTGGAAATTGAAGTGACGAGAAAGCTCTATCGCTCTGGAGAGTCGGAATATCTTATAAACCAAAAGCTTTGCAGGTTACGAGATATTTTAGAGTTGTTCAGGGATACAGGAATTGGAAAAGAAGGGTATTCCATCATCGGCCAGGGTAAGATCGACGAGATCCTCACCGAAAAGTCAACTGCCCGCAGACGTGTGTTTGAAGAAGCTTCAGGTATTATGAAATATCGTGTGCGCAAGGAAGAAGCCGAGCGCAAGCTGGAAAAAACGGGGGAAAACCTCACTAGAATTTCAGATATTTTATTTGAAATAAACAATCAATTGGAACCACTCAAAGAGCAGAGTGAGAACACCAAAGAATTTTTAAAGTTGTCTGATAGACAAAAACATTTGGAAGTGGGCATTTATCTCTTCTCCATTGAAAGCTCCAATCAGCGAGAGCTTAAATTAGGAGAGGAATTAAAAGGGGTTCATCAACAAATTCTTGACAAACAGGAGGAAATCTCCTCCTTGGATGCAACCTTTCACAGTGAGAAGGAGCGCATCACGTTGCTGGATGAATCCATTGCAACCCTAAATGAACAGTTGCTCCTCAAGCGAGAAGGGGTTGAAAAACAAAAGGGTGAACACAATTTGCTCAACTTTAAACGGGACAACCTGATCGAAGAGTTGAAAAAATGTACATTGGAGCAGGAGCGCATTACCCAAGAACTAGCCGAACTGAGTGATGTTTTAGCAGATGACGAACTAGAGAATATTAACACCAGTATTGCGCAAACCTTAGAAAAACAAAAGTCTCTCACGGAAAAGCTGGAGTTAGAATCAAAGAACGTCACATTTTTTGACCAAGATATTGAAGAAGTGCAAACAGCACTGTTTAGTTTACTCAACGAACTTTCAGCGATCAACTCGGAAATTGCGGGTTTGTCCTCCCGTCGAGAGAGCCTCTTTGTTAAAAATGAGGAGCAAGGTGAACAAAAGACAAAGTTAGAACAAACTTTAAAAACCTTGAGCACAAGCATTGAAGAACTAAACAAAAACAAGACGGCTATAACAGAGGAACTTTCGGTTGTACGCAGTGCCATCAACGGTGCAACGCTCAACTTAAACGAGCAAAACAAAGAATATGAGAAGTTAAATGCACACTACATAGACGTTCAAAAGCAAAACAACCAGTTTAAGGCTAGGCTCAACGCACTGCACGAACTGGAGCAAAGCCATGAGGGTTATTTTGAAGGGGTGAAACAGCTCTTAAAGTTAAAAGACACCCATCAAACGGATAAAGTCTTGTGCACCGTTGCCCAGGCAATCGAAAGTGAAGCCAAGTTCGAAAAGGCTCTGGAAGCCGTATTGGGTGCAGCCCTTCAAAATATTATTGTAGAAAATGAATACGATGCCAAAGACCTCATTAACAAACTTCGGCAAAATAACTGGGGCCGGGCAACCTTTTTACCCTTAAACGCCCTGAATATTAAGTATTTATCCAATCAAGAGAAAAATGTTCTGAATGGCAGCGGCATTTATGGCGTTGCC
Organism: uncultured Clostridia bacterium; assembly: GCA_964453645.1. Taxonomy (GTDB): domain Bacteria; phylum Bacillota; class Clostridia; order Christensenellales; family JAWKQI01; genus CAYVRJ01. The sequence goes on along the minus strand of CAYVRJ010000002.1, from coordinate 140,121 downwards.
AGTGAAATCGTTTCGTGCAGAAATGAATACCGAAGGGCCATCGAGTTTTTGTTGGCTCGCACAGTGATCGTGGAAGATATGGACGTTGGCATTTCCCTTATGCGCAAAGCCCATCAATCCTTTCGAATTGTAACGTTGTCCGGGGATATTTTAAACCCCGGTGGAGCTATTTCTGGCGGCAGCACCAACACCAACAAGAGTGGTCTTCTCTCCCGGGGAAGACTGATTGAGGAGCAAAACGAAAAGATCGTTGCCTCCAACCGTGCACTTGAAAAGCTGAGCCGTGAAATGGAAGCATGTAGTGTTGTCATTAAAGAGATTAAAGAGAAACGAAACACTGCGCTAGAAGAAATTCACACATTGGAATTAAAAAATACCAGTGTTATGGAAAAGCTTGAAGCCCTGAAAAAAGAGCAAAACCAGTTAAATATGCAAATCCAGCAGATCGAAGCAACTTCCAACTCTTGTGTTGATGAGCTGGATAAATGTGATTTAAACCTAGAAAAGCTGAAAATAAAACAAGATGCCATCAATTCAATGCAGCTTGAGAAAAACTTGCATTTGTCTCACCTAGAAAAACAATATTCGGGAAAGAGTGATGAGACAGAGCAACTGCGGGAAGATCTGCAAACCATTAATATGGAGCTGTCTGCCCTGCAAAAAGATCTGGCGCTTAGAACCCTGGAAAAAGAAACAAAACTAAAAGAGCGAGAGCGCCTAACCGCAACGCTTGCAGGAATTGAAACGAGAATTCGTGAAGCGACTGAAGAACTAAACCAAACTGAATCGGAAATTCTACAGTTGCTCCTTACAATTGAGGTTTCACAACAGCAAAACGATGAAGAGTTAGATGTTCTCAAACAAAAATCAGCCGAAAAGGCCGCACTCAACGCACAAATTAGCGACAAAACAACCTTTGCTGGGAAATTAAACGAAGAGTTATCCACACTGAAAGAACGGCAGTTGCGTCTCGAAATGAATATCGAGCGAACGGTGGGCGAACGGGAAGCTTTGTTTGAGAGAATGTGGGAAGAATATGAATTGACATTAAACAATGCCCAGCAATATAAGCTGCAAACGGGAATTACTGCTGCCCGGGACGAGCTGTCGGAAGTGAAGGAATCCATTCGAAACTTAGGGGCGATTAACCCCAATGCGGTTGAAGAATACGACCGGTTGCAGGAGCGGTTTGAAGAACTATCCACACAAAGGGACGATTTATCATCGGCTCGGGACGATTTGCAAACAGTTATTTCTGAACTGCTCAACAAAATGCAGACAACCTTTATGGAAGGATTAAAGACCATCAACAACAACTTTAAAGATGCATTCTCCGAGTTGTTCGGCGGGGGAAGGGCAGATTTAATTTTGCTGGACGAAGGAAACGTGATGGAAAGTGGCATCGATATCGTTGCAGAACCTCCGGGCAAGAAGCTGCAAAGTGTTTCCCTATTGTCTGGCGGTGAAAAGGCTATGACAGCCATCGCCCTGTTGTTTGCCATGCAAAAGATTAACCCTTCACCCGTCTGTATTTTAGATGAAATAGATGCAGCACTGGACGACTATAATTTGTCTAAATATTTAGAATATATTAAACGATATTCATCCTCCGTTCAGTTTCTGATCGTAACCCATCGGAAACTCTCCATGTCTGCTTGTAACGTGCTGTATGGCGTTGCTATGGAGGAAAAAGGAGTTTCAAAGATATTATCTGTTAAAATTGGAGAAAGTGCATGAAAGAAAGTATTATTTCAAAGCTGTTTAAATCCTTTAAGCGTTTAGACGATGATTTTCTTGAGGAGCTGGAGGAAACGCTGATTCTTTCAGATATGGGCGTTGCCACCACCGATAAAATGATGCAGGAATTGCGCACCCGTGCCAAAAAGGATAAAATTCAAGACACGGAGCAAGTGAAAACTGTATTAAAGGAGATCATTGCCCAACTGACATCCCTGCCCGCTCCCAAGATGGATTTTCCGGCAGTGCTGCTAATTGCAGGGGTAAACGGTGTGGGTAAAACAACAGCCATCGGCAAAATGGCTCATGTTTTCGCTAAGTCCGGCAAAAAAGTGCTGTTGGCTGCGGCCGATACTTTCCGTGCAGCAGCGGGTGATCAATTGAAAATTTGGGGAGACCGAGCGAATGTTCCGGTGATCAAGTATTCTCAAGACGGTGCCGATCCTGCGGCCGTTGTGTACGACGCTGTGGACAGTGCAAAGGCAAAGGGGATTGATCTACTCATCTGCGACACAGCCGGCAGGCTGCACAACAAGAAAAACCTCATGAGCGAACTTGAAAAGATCGGCCGGGTGATCGAGAGGGAATACCCCGCAGCAAACAGATATAATTATATTGTGATTGACGCCACCACCGGACAAAACGCACTGGTTCAGGCGAAGATGTTTGGTGAAATACTCGATATCAACGGACTTATTTTAACCAAGCTGGATGGCACAGCCAAGGGTGGCATTGCCGTTTCCATTATAGACCAATTAAAAATCCCCATCGCATATATTGGCGTTGGGGAAGGAATCGATGATTTAAAACCCTTTGATCCAAAGGAGTTTGCCGATAATATTTTATAACTACTGGCGATAGTCAAAGACCCTCTGGGTCTTTTTTTCACTGCGGGGTAAAACACCCATGGGCAGCACCTCAACATCTATTTTGATGCCAATTTTGGTTTTAAAAACATGGGCACAATGGTTTGCGAGATCGTCCAAGTTGCAACCGTTTTCAGCTTCGAACTTAAGCGTCATCTTGTCGTGGTTATCCACGTGGTCGATATAAATTGCATATTCGCTGGAAGCTCCGGGCATATTCTTTAGCATTTCATCAATTTGTCCCGGAAAAATATTCACACCCTTCACTTTGATCATATCGTCCGTTCGCCCAAATATCCTGCCGTGCATGGGAAATTCACTGCCGCAGGAACATTTGTTTGGATACAACACGGTTAAATCGTGGGTGCGGTAGCGTATGAGGGGTGCCCCTTCTTTTTTGAGGGTGGTGATAACCAACTCTCCTTGCTGACCGTATGGCAGCACTTCCAGAGTTTTTGGATCGATTACCTCAAAGTATAGGAAATCATCAAAGTAGTGAAGCCCTTCGTGTGCGGGGCAGTCAATGGATATGCCTGGGCCATAGATTTCAGTTAGGCCATAAATATCAAACAATTCAATATTGAGCCCAGACTTGATGCGGTTGCGCATTTTATCGCCCCACCGCTCCGAACCGATAATTCCTTTTTTTAGGTGAATTTTATCTTGCAGCTTTCGCTCTTCCACGATTTCCGATAGCACCAGCGCATAGGACGAAGTGGAACAAAGCACGGTTGTCTTTAAGTCAACCATCATCTTCATTTGCTTTTCGGTGTTTCCCGGGCCCATGGGTACAGCCATTGCACCCAAAAGTTCCGCTCCGGCTTGAAATCCAATCCCTGCGGTCCACAGCCCGTAACCCGGGGTGATGTGAATGCGATCGGTATTTGTAACACCCGCCAAGGTATAACACCTTGCAAACATTTCCGCCCAGTGGGCAACATCGTTTGCCGTATAGGGAATGATCACAGGATCACCTGTGGTACCCGAAGAAGAATGAATGCGCACCACTTGCTCCTCGGGTACACTCTGAAGCCCCAAGGGGTATGCTAAGCGCAATTCATTTTTGTCGGTAAAAGGGATTTTTGCGATGTCGTCAATGGACTTAATATCCTCGGGATTCAGTCCAACAGTATCAAATTTTTTCTTGTAGAACGGACTGTTTGCACATACATTTTTTAATTGTTTGGCAAACAAAGGAAAGGTTTCTCTTCTCATCTCTTCTCGTCTCCTCTATGATGTTTTATGATAGTATACTGCAAAATCCCCTAAAATGCAAGTTCATACCCCAATTTAAATGCAGCTAAGTTTACATCCAAATGTTTTTCAGGTAAAACTTTGCGGATTGTTTCGCACAGTTCGTCGTATTCTATCTCGATCTTCTTTGTTTTAATCAACACACCTAGCATCACAACGTTTAACGCCTTTGCGCTACCCGCTTCTTTTGCAGCAGCGTGTGCATCGACTAAAATGGCTCCCTTTTCTTTGAGGGTTAAGAGTATGTCGTCTACGTCATACTTACCAGATGCTGGATGTATGGGATGTGTGGAGCAAACCAACACACCACCCTCCTTTAAAAAGGAAATACACCGCAAGGCCTCCAAAGGTTCAAAGCTCAAAAGGATATCTGCACCCCCTTGATAAATCATGGGGGCCACAGTTAACTCTTGTTTGTAGATGCGTTCATACTTGCGCTTATCTATGATTGGCTGGGGAAGGGATTCCATTTTCTTGAGTAGGGATGGGTTGCCAATGCGGATGTGGCTCAGCACGCTTCCGCCCCGCTGTGCCATACCAATGGTTTCGCAGGTCTGCACGTGTAAATCTTTATCCACAGCGTATTGGGCTAATAATTTTGAAGCCAGCAGCGTACCCTGACCACCAACGCCCGTTATAACGATATCCTTTTTCATTTGACAACCTCCATCTACTTCAGTGAAATACAGGGACTTTCAAACACAATACAGCTCACACCTGTGACATTTGCTGCATTTTTAACTGCACCAACGGCATTTTCCTTTGAAAAGGGATTGACCTTTTCCACGTGTGAAACGCCCAATGCGCCAAGAATCCCTGCAATATCGGCTTTCTTCACCTCAGCGTTCATCATAGTCCTACCCGTACCCGGATGGGGCTGCTGCCCTGTCATAGCCGTGGTGTGGTTGTCCAGTACCACAATCAAAATATCCGCTTGATTATACACAGCGTTGAGCACGCCAGTAATCCCTGAATGGAAAAATGTTGAGTCCCCAATAAAGGCAACGGTCTTTTTACTTCTGTCTGCCCGAAGAATACCCTGAGCCATGGTGATGCCTCCACCCATACACAGGCAAGTATCCACCATGTTGATGGGATCTGCGTTGCCCAAAGTGTAGCAGCCGATATCTCCGCAGAATACACAATCCATATCCGCTAACCCTTCTTTCACTGCCAAAAACGAAGCTCTGTGGGGGCAGCCGTTGCACAGCACAGGCGGACGCACGGGTAATGTAACTGGGGGAGCGATCGTTAGCTGTGGTTTATTAAAAAACTCCGCAATAGCGTTGTACACGATTTCGTACGAGTATTCACCCGCAGGGGGGAGATTTCCCGTCTGCTTGCCGTATACAATGGCTCTGGTGTCGCATTCAGAATAGACTTCGTTTAAACTTTGTTCAATAAAAGCATCCAATTCTTCAATGCACAGAACACTATCTACGTTTTCCAAAAACGAGTGATATAATTCCCGGGGATAGGGATATGCACACCCAACTTTTAATACTTTTGCTTCAATGTGTAAGTTTGTCAAGGCTTCGCAAACTCTGGTGTAACAAACACCCGAGGTGGCTATGGCTTTGTTGCCATAACCCGTCAATGAGTTAAAAGATATTTTAGAAAACTTTTGCCCCATTTCTGTCTGCTTCTTTTCAAGTGCAATGTGGTTTTTGTAGGAGAGGGAGGGGAAGATCACCCAACTCTTGTCTTTGATGAAGGTGGGCTGTTTTAAATTCAATTCCTTCATGGGTGGTACTTCCAAGGAAACGGCACTGTGGCACACCCTTGTTGTCGGGCGGATAATACAGGGGATACCCATCTTTTCAGAAAATTCAAAGGCACAGATCATCATGTCGTAGGCTTCCTGTGCATCCGAAGGGTCGAATACGGGCAAGTTGGCGTGACGGGCAAAGGAACGGGTGTCCTGCTCCGTTTGGGAGGAAATGGGGCCTGGATCGTCTGCGGCAAGAATAACCAATCCACCCTTAATGCCCAAATACGACAAGCACATCAATGGGTCTGCTGCAACGTTTAAACCCATTTGCTTCATGGTGCACAAAGCGCGTGCCCCGCTGACGGCTGCACCAGCAGCCACTTCCAGCGCAACCTTTTCGTTCACAGACCATTCCACATAAACTTTGTTTTCAGTGTTGTACTTTGCAACGTTCTCCAACACTTCGGTGGAGGGGGTTCCGGGATACCCCGTCACCACACCCACACCTGCATTGATCGCCGCCAACGCCATGAGTTCGTTTCCCATATACACTTTCATTGGTATGTCTCTCCTATTATTTTAGCTCTTTGTGAAGTCCCTGTAATGAAGTTGGACGTTCGCTGCTCTGGCTCTTTGCGGCCTCAATACCCTGCATACTTGCTTTTGCCGCAGAAATATTGGTGATATAGCTGATCTTGTGCCGAATCGCAGCTTTACGCATGTAACTGTCGTCCTCGGCAGCCTGCTTGCCGATGGGAGTGTTTATGAGTATTTGAATTTGCTTGTTGGCGATCAAGTCCATAATGTGGGGTCTGCCCTCAAACAATTTATTGATCCGTTCGCACTCAATGCCGTTGGATTTAAAGTAGGAATACGTTCCACCGGTGGCAATAACTTTAAAGCCCATACTTTCAAATCCTTTAGCCACATCCAGTGCAGCCTTTTTGTCGCTGTCGTTTAAGCTAAACAACACGGTGCCCGAGAGGGGAAGGGGCGTTTGTGTGGCTTCCATGGCTTTGAAGTATGCAAGACCCATGCTTCGTGCAAGGCCTAATACTTCACCAGTGGAGCGCATTTCCGGCCCCAGCACCGGGTCGACCTCGTGGAACATATTAAAGGGGAATACCGCTTCCTTCACACCGTAATAGGGGATGTGCTTGTGGGTTAAGTTTTCCACCGGAGAGGAATTACCTGTGTAAGGCATGGTAATAATTTGTGTCGCCAGCTTAATCATGTTGATGTCGCACACCTTCGAAACCAGAGGCACGGTACGGGATGCACGGGGGTTTGCCTCTAATACATAGACCTTCTCGTCAGCAATTGCATACTGCATGTTCATGAGTCCACTGACGTTTAATTCCTTTGCAATGCTCTTGGTATATTTAATAATGGTGCGCAAGTGCTCGGGGGAGATTGTGCAGGGGGGGAGCACACAGGCGGAATCCCCGCTGTGAATGCCCGCAAGTTCGATGTGCTCCATAACTGTGGGCACAAAGACGTGCTCGCCATCGGATATTGCATCTGCTTCTAATTCCAGCGCATTCTTTAGGAAACGGTCGATGAGTATGGGGCGTTTTGCCGATACGCCAATGGCGTTGGCCATGTATTTGCAAAGGTCTGCATCGTCGTACACAACTTCCATACCTCTGCCGCCCAACACGAAGGAGGGGCGAACCATGAGGGGATATCCCAACTCGTCCGCAATGTGCAGCGCCTGTTCGATATTGGAAGCCATACCCGACGCAGGCATGGGGATCTCCAGCTTTTCCATCATCTCTCGGAACAAGTCTCTGTCTTCCGCTAAGTTGATGGTGTCGGGGGAGGTGCCCAAAATATTTACACCGCACTTTTGCAGCTCCGAACTTAAATTCAGGGGAGTTTGTCCGCCAAACTGTGCAATGACACCAATGGGTTTCTCCTTTGCATAGATTGCCAAAACATCTTCCACAGTTAACGGTTCAAAATAAAGCTTGTCGGAGGTGTCGTAGTCGGTAGACACAGTCTCGGGGTTGCAGTTGACGATAATGGATTCAAACCCAAGCTCTTTTAAGGCAAAGGCTGCGTGAACACAGCAATAGTCAAATTCAATGCCTTGGCCGATCCTGTTGGGTCCGCTGCCCAAGATCATAATTTTTTTCTTATTCTGAGAAGCACTGCTGTCCACATTGCCGTTGTAGGTGGAGAAGTAATAGCACTTGTCCTGAGTACCCGATACGTGAATGGGTTCAAAGGTTTGTTCAATACCCAGCAGTCTCTTTCTCTCCCGAATATATGTTTCGGGGACGGATGTGAGCAAAGATAAATATCTGTCCGAAAAACCATCCTTTTTGGCTTTAATAAACGTTTCATCGGAGATATAGGGGGCTTCCTTCACAATTTCACCCTCGAGTTGAGCAAGCTCATTCATCTGCTCAATGAAGTATGGCTTAATCTTAGTGAGGTTGAACAGTTCTTCAACAGTTGCACCTTTTTTGAGAGCCTCATACATGATAAACTGACGTTCACTGGAGGGTTCGTTCAGCATTTCCAACAGTTTATTTAAGGGTTTATCTTGGAGGTGGGCCACATTACCCAAGCCGTAGCGGGAAATCTCCAAGCTTCGGATAGCCTTTAAAAACGCTTCTTTATATGTTTTGCCAATCGACATGGCTTCGCCCACGGCACGCATTTGGGTGCCCAGCTTATCGATGCTGCCCGGGAATTTCTCGAAGGCCCAGCGAGCAAATTTAATGACCACATAATCTCCCGAGGGTGCATATTGATCCAGGGTTCCGTACTTTCCGCAGGGAATTTCATCCAGGGTCAATCCGCAAGCCAACAGAGAGGAGACATATGCAATGGGGAAACCCGTTGCTTTAGAAGCGAGGGCAGAGGAACGGGAGGTGCGGGGATTGATTTCGATGACACACACCCGATCGGTCTTGGGATCGTGGGCGAACTGCACGTTGGTTCCGCCAATGACCTGCACTGCATCAACAATTTTATAGGCCATCTCCTGCAACCGCATCTGTAATTCCAAAGAAATGGTGAGCATGGGAGCTGCACAAAAGCTGTCTCCGGTGTGCACACCCATAGGATCGATGTTTTCAATAAAGCACACGGTAATCATCTTACCTTTTGCATCCCGCACCACTTCCAGCTCCAGCTCTTCCCAGCCCAGGACTGATTCTTCGATTAAAACCTGCCCAACCATACTGGCAGCAATGCCCCTTGAAACCACTTGGTTTAATTCTTCCACGTTGTAAACAAGTCCGCCGCCGGCACCGCCCATGGTATACGCAGGGCGAATGACAACGGGGTAACCCAATTCGTTGGCAATCTCTTCCGCTTCCGCAACAGAGTAAGCGGGCTTGGATCTGGCCATTTCAATGCCAAGTTCGTTCATGGTCTCTTTAAAGGCAATGCGGTCTTCTCCCCGCTCAATGGCATCCAGCTTCACTCCAATGACTTCAACGGAGTATTTTTCAAGAATTCCCGCTTTGTCCAGTTCTGAACATAAATTTAAACCCGATTGGCCGCCTAAATTTGGCAAAAGCGCATCGGGTCTCTCGATTGAGATTATTTCTTCTAAACGTGTAATGTTTAAGGGTTCAATGTACGTAGCATCCGCAACGTCCGGGTCGGTCATAATGGTTGCAGGATTGGAATTGACCAATACAATCTGATACCCCAGCCCCCTGAGCGCTTTACACGCCTGTGTTCCGCTGTAATCAAATTCACATGCCTGTCCAATAATGATCGGACCTGAACCAATGATGAGAATTTTGTTTAAATCGTGTCGTTTCGGCATTTGATGAATCACTCCTGTTCAATGAATTAAAACTTTAACTTTATATACTATACATGAAAGTCAAAAGCATTTCAACTAAAAAATTCACTAACCCGCAATATTCGGCATATAATTTATTAATACGATTATTTTAGCATTGTAGAGGAAAAGTTATGCAGACGAATATTCACATATCAGGCGGTGATTTGCGCTCATACTTTGCTGCAAAGCATTTGGCGCTCAGCGGGTATCGAGTAAACATATCGGGTTTTGAACTGTATTTGCCGTGCAGCAGGGAACTCAACAAGGTTTCCATGAAAAAACCAGGAAGCAGCGACATTTTATTGCTCCCCATACCCTACTGCGACAAGGAGGGCTTTATTAAAACGCCCTACTCCAAAGAAAAAGTAACACTAGAACAATTGTTAGAAACCCACTCGGCAAAGACGGTGTTTTTAGGTATGGCTAATGAGCGTGCAATGGAATCAATTCAGGCAAGCGGGGCTACTGCTGTTGACTATCTCTTAGACGAAGAATTTGTTCAGAGAAATGCACACCTCACTGCGCAAGCGGCTGTACACGCCATATTTGACAAATGTGACACTGCTCCCAGTGAAGCATCGGTGTTAATTGTGGGCGCAGGGCGGATTGGAACTGCTCTTCAAGTGATTCTCAACGGGTATGGCACAAAAACAGCCTTAACCACTCGGCAAACAGAGAAATTAACAAAACCGGGGTATGTGTCCACAGAAAGCATCGAAGATATTATTCATGAGTATGATATCGCGGTGAACACCGTCCCCACAACAGTGCTTACAAGAGCGTGTATCAAAAACATGCGGGCAGGGGGACTGATTATTGACCTTGCTTCCTATCCCCATGGCGTGGATTTCGACGCCTGTGCATCCTTTGGCATTCGAAGTTATATTGAATTGGGATTGCCGGGAAGGTATTATCCCCAATCTGCAGGAAGAGCCATCGCTGAAGTAATACAACGAAGTGACGAAACGGAGGCCGAAAATGGAACTGAAAATGGAACTTAAAAATAAACGAATTGGCTTTGCAATGACAGGTTCGTACTGTACCTTTGAAATTGTGCTGGATGCACTTAAGAACCTGTGCAGTAAGGGAGCAGATGTTTTTCCTATATTATCTTTTAATGCAGCCAGCACCGATACACGGTTTATGAAAGCCAGTGATCTGCACGAAAAACTTCTGGAACTTACAGGGAAAAAACCCATAACAACAATCGTTGAAGCAGAACCGATTGGGCCTAAAAAACTGTTGGATCTATTGATTATCGCACCTGCCACGGGCAACAGCATGGCAAAAATAGCCCTTGGTGTCACCGATACTCCTGTGACAATGGCCGCAAAAGCACACTTGCGCAACGAACGCCCCGTGTTGATCGCCGTATCCACCAACGATGCTTTGAGTGCCAATGCAAAAAACTTGGGGATTTTACTAAACACCAAGAACATATTCTTTGTCCCCTTCTCCCAAGATGATTGTGTGAAGAAGTGTACGTCTTTGGTCTCGGATATGCTAAGAATTGAGGAAGCTTCCAAAGCGGCTTTAAACAACGAACAACTTCAACCACTGATTTACTAAATAGAGGGCTAATTATTAGCTCTCTTATACTATATGTTGAAATTTAATTTTAGTAAATTAGTAAAAATTGTTGCAATTTGTAGAATAATGCAGTAAAATAATTAAAAAGATAGTAAGAAACTGTGTTTACCTTTTTATTTTTCAAGAGGAGATTATAAAATGAAAACTATACGCATGAAGATCCTGACCTGTGTTTGCCTTATTTTGGTTTTGTCTATGGCAATTGTGGGTGGCGTTGTATCTGTTTTAATGTATGACAGTTCGATCAGCACTTTAAAACAAACCATCAGCGAAACGTCCAGTACAGCAGCAGGGTATGTGGAACAAAACATCCAAAAATATGAAACGCTTCTCTTGGAAATATCAAAACTCACAAGGCTCGTCTCAGCAGATTACTCACATGAAGATAAGGGAAAGATCTTAGACGACAAAAAAACCATCTATGGGTTTGATGCAGCAGGCTATGCAGGTATCGACGGAATGGCTTATCCCGCAAACGCAGACATTACTAAACGCGATTTCTTCATTGCAGCCATGCAAGGCAAACCCTATACCTCCGAACCCTTTTACTCCGATGTGTATCAAAAAATGATTATGGTCATCTCCGCTCCCGTGTTTAAAGATAAGGTGGTGGACGGCGTAGTCTATATCATGTTCAACGCAGACTTTTTATCCAACATTACAAATAGCATTAAAACAGGGGAAACGGGCACTGCATTTATTATTGATGATTTGGGGACAACCATTGCCCATCCCGATAATGAACTGGTAATAAAAGCGGACAACGTCATTGAAAATGCAAAGACAAACCCCGCACTTCAATCACTTGCAGATATTGAGAAAAAAATGATCAAGGGTGAGACGGGGGTTGGCTCCTATACGTACGAGGGAGTAGATAAAGTCATTTCTTATGCACCCTTGGGCAGCCGGGGATGGTCCATCGGCATTACAGCGAATATTTCAGAGTTTCTTGACAGCACCCAAACAGCCATCACCATCACGATTGTACTGGTGATCTTGGCATTAATTATTGGAATCGTTGTTTCAACAATCCTCGCAAATTCCATTTCAAAACCCATTAAGCAGTGCGTGGACAGAATAACCTTGCTGTCCGAAGGGGATCTCAAAAGTGAGGAACTTTCCATTCATACCAAGGACGAAACCTTTGTTCTCGCCCAGTCCACCAACGTGGTCATTCAAAAATTAAGGGCAGTTGTGGGGGATATTTCCAACATACTCACCAACGTTGCAATGGGTAATTTAACAGTGGAACGTCAGTTTGAATACGAAAAGGACTTTTTGCCCATTCAAACTGCACAAGACAACATTCTTGAATCGCTGAATAGAACTCTTGAAAGTATTGAAGTTTCTGCGGAACAGGTGTCCAGCGGTTCCAATCAAGTTTCTAACGGTGCACAGTCTCTGGCCCAAGGGGCAACGGAACAGGCCAGTGCCGTGGAGGAACTGTCCGCCTCTATTGCCGATATGCGCAACCGGTTTAAAACCACAGGGGAGAGCATTAAAAAAGCAGACAGCGATACCGACGTTGCAGAATCGGAATTGGAAAAGACCAACTCACAGATGCACAACCTCATGAACGAAATCAATGAGGTTAACAACAAATCATCGGAAATCGGCAAGATTATTAAAACGATTGAAGACATCGCTTTCCAAACCAATATATTGGCGCTCAACGCTGCTGTAGAAGCGGCCAGGGCGGGTAATTCGGGTAAAGGTTTTGCCGTGGTTGCCGATGAAGTCCGAAACTTAGCGGCAAAATCTGCTGCTGCCGCAAAAGATACCACCGCACTCATCGAAAGCACTGTAAGCTCCGTTTCTCTTGTGGCAAAAAATGCACAGGATACCGTTGTCACTATGGACAACATCACCAAACTCACCAAGGATTTGGCAGCCAATCTGAGGATGATATCCAGATCAACCGAAGAGGAAGTCATGTCCATCGAGCAGATTGTAACGGGCATTGAACAGATTTCCACAGTGGTTCAAGCCAATTCTGCCACCAGCCAGGAAAGTGCAGCGGCCAGCCAAGAGTTGTCCACCCAGGCAAGCGTGCTCAAGCAATCCATTCTTCAATTTAAACTAAAGAACAGCAGTGATTTGGTTTATGAAGAACCTTCTGTTGAGAAAAAGATTCGTTTTTCAGAGGACCGGGCGTACAGCAAATACTAATAAAAAATAACCTTTACAGATATTTTAATATCTGCTATAATTCCGTTAGTTAGTAAAACTAAGGATTATGGCAGATATTTTTTTGTAGGATTAGGTGTATGGACGATTTTGATGTTGCGTTAAATGAGGCTTTGGTAGATACCTTCAACAACATATTAAAATATGAAGAGCGATCCATCAAGCATTTATCAGAGAACCCTGTAACGGTGGGGGAGGCGCATATCTTAGAAGCTGTCAATAAACTTGGTGCCAGTGCAACGGTCAGTGAAATTGCCGTACTCTTGGATGTGGCAGTGCCCACAGTTACGGTTGCACTAAAAAAACTAGAAAAGAAGGGCTTTATCACAAAGAAGCAATCTGTGTCGGATGCCCGGTGTTATTTGATTGAATTGACCCCGTCGGGTTCTAAAATAGAGAAGGTGCACAATTATTTTCACCAGAGAATGATTCGCAATATCAGCAGCAAGTTTTCACCTGAAGAAAAAGAGGTATTGCTGCAAGCCATCAACAAACTGTGTAATTTTTTTAAAGATAAGGTATACGATCATGAGTCTTAACATCATTGGTACGGGGCACTGTGTTCCCGAGTTGAAAATATCCAATTCTGATTTAGAGAAATTTTTAGAGACCAGCGACGAGTGGATCACCACCCGCACAGGAATTGGCAACAGGCGAATCAGCCAAGGTGAAACATTATCTGATTTATCATATAACGCAGCAGCTTCGGCTCTTAACAAAGCTGGCTTAGACGCATGTGAACTTGATTTAATCATTTGCGCAACCCTACAGGGCGACTACATAACTCCTTCTTTGGCTTGTGTTTTGCAAGCTAAATTGGGTGCAAAGTGTCCTGCATTTGATATTAATGCTGCATGTTCGGGTTTTATTTATTCTTTGGAAGTTGCTTCAACGTTTATTACAGCAGGTAAAGCAAACAATATACTGATCGTCTGTGCAGAAATGATGTCAAACATTGTGGATTGGAGCGATCGAAGAACTTGCGTTTTATTTGGCGATGGGGCAGGGGCATGTGTTGTCACTAAGGGGGATGCATTAAAATACATTCACGTAACTGCGGAGGGAAATACCCAGCCAATTTTTCTAAATACCCACTATCAAAGCACACCCTTTGGAAACACAAAAGAAAATGCTCCAGAGTATTATTTATACATGAACGGACAGGATGTCTTTAAGTTTGCGGTATCTATGGTTGAAAAGGAGAGTAAACTTGCATTTGAAACCTTGGGAATCTCTTCTGCCGACATCGATTATTATCTGTTACATCAGGCAAACAAACGCATCATCGATTCTGCCCGTACCAGATTAAAACTACCCGAAGAAAAATTTCCCATCAATATTCACAAATATGGGAATACATCCTGTGCTTCCATTCCCATCCTTTTGGATGAAATGAGCACAGAGGGGCGATTACACACTGGCCAGCGAATCATGCTCATGGCCTTTGGCGGAGGGTTGACCTCCGGCACTTGCGTTATCGACTGGGCATAAAAACCCGTTGATATAAATTTAAACTTTTGGAGGAATCATATGTTAGAAAAAATAATCCAAGTATTAAAGGACTACAGGGAAGAAGATGGCCTCACCATCACCGCCGAAACCACCTTCGACGAACTCAAGTTGGACTCTCTTGATGTGGTTGAACTAGTTATGAATTTGGAAGAAGAATTTGGCGTTTCTATTGAAGTGACAGAGGCGATCAAAACGGTTGGCGATTTGCAAAAGATCATCGAAAGTGCATCCTAAGTAAGAGGATCGTTAATCTATGATTAAGACGCCAATTTGTGAAATTGTAAACATTGAGTATCCCATTTTCCAGGGAGGTATGGCTTGGATCGCAAATGCAGTTTTGGCTGCATCTGTGTCCAACGCCGGAGGGCTGGGTATCATTGCTGCGGGAAATGCACCGGCAGAAGTGGTACAGAGCGAAATCAGCAAGGCAAGAGCTTTGACCGACAAACCATTTGGAGTGAACATCATGCTCATGAGCCCCCATGTGGAAGAAGTTGCTAAACTTGTGGCCCATGAACGGGTGAGCGTTGTCACCACCGGTGCGGGAAACCCTGCCCGGTTTATGAAGGAATGGCTGGGTGCAGGCATTAAAGTCATCCCCGTTGTTCCGTCCACTGGTGTTGCTAAATTGGTGGAGCGCTGTGGCGCCTGTGCCGTAATCGCCGAGGGCGGTGAATCGGGAGGACACGTGGGCGATCTGACCACCATGACTCTCATTCCCCAAGTGTGCGACAGTGTAAAAATACCTGTCATTGCGGCGGGGGGCATAGCCGATGGCCGTGGCATTGCAGCAGCATTGATGCTGGGCGCAGTGGGCGTACAAGTGGGAACCAGATTCTTGCTTGCAAACGAGTGCTGTATTTCCCGGGAGTATAAAGATCGGGTGTTAAAGGCCAAGGATATCGACACCATTGCTACGGGAAAGCGTTTGGGCCACCCGGTTCGTGCACTAAAATCTCCTTTTTCCAAAGAGTTTTTTGCCAAGGAATACGACAGTTCCATATCCAACGAAGAGCTTGAAAAGTTTGGAGAAGGTGCACTAAAAGCTGCGGTTGACGGAGACGACAAAAAAGGTTGTTTCATGGCAGGGCAGATATCTGGTCTTATCAATAAGGAACAGTCTTCCAAGGAAATAATTCTTGAGATGTTTGCTGAGGCCGAAGGGATTTTATCCAAGGCAAATCAGTGGGTAAAGTAAGAGAGGTATAGATGCTAAAGGGAAAAACGGCAGTGATTACAGGCGGAAGCCGGGGGATCGGCAGAGAAATTGCGCTGGAGTTTGCAAAGAACGGTGCAAACATTGCCATTATATTTTCGGGCAACGAGCAAAAGGCCATGGAGGTGTGTGACGTTGCAGCGAAGGAGTGGGGCGTAGTTGCCAAATGTTATCAGTGTAATGTGGCAGATTTTGAACAGTCAAAGCAAATTTGCAATTATATTATAAGTGATTTTTCGACTGTAGATATTCTGATCAACAATGCAGGGATAACAAAAGACAATCTATTGCTCCGCATGAGCGAGAGCGACTTCGACGACGTTGTGGACATTAACCTAAAGGGTTCCTTTAACTTTGTGAAACACTTGTGCAAGTATTTGATGAAGTCGGGCTGCGGACGGGTGATTAACATCACTTCGGTGAGCGGCATTATGGGTAACCCCGGCCAGGTTAACTATTCCGCTGCAAAAGCGGGCATGATTGGTTTGACAAAAACCGTTGCAAAGGAGCTTTCTTCAAGAAATGTCACTTGCAACGCCATTGCTCCCGGATTTATCAAAACAGATATGACGGCACATCTGCCCCAGGGCATTTCGGACTATATTCAAACGTCCGTTCCGCTCAAGCGCATGGGTAACCCCGAAGAAGTTGCTTCACTGGCCGTATTCCTTGCATCGGATAAAGCGTCCTACATCACTGGAGAGGTGATTAAAGTGGACGGAGGACTATGTATTTAATTAAAACGGAGAATGTATGAAACGAGTTGTAGTAACGGGGCTGGGGGCGATTTCGCCCATCGGCAACGATGTGAATACTTTTTTTAAAAATGCAATCGACGGCAAACACGGTTTTGCTGAAATAACAAAGTTCGATGCATCCAACATGAAAGTAAAAATTGCAGCAGAGGTGAAGGATTTTGATCCAACGCTGTATATGGAAAAACGTGATGTAAGAAAAACCGATCTCTATGCCCAATACGCATTGGCTGCCGCAACTCAAGCGGTGGAGGAGAGCGGAATTGTTGGCAACGTATCCCCCGATCGATTTGGTGTATACGTGGGTTCGGGTATTGGCGGTATGTACACCTTTGTGGACGAGACAAAAAAAATGCTGGAACAAGGGCCACACCGTATTTCTCCCTTTTTCATCCCCATGATGATCAGCAATATTGCCAGTGCACTTATTGCCATTAAGTATAACGCCCAGGGGGTTTGCCTGCCTGTTGTTACTGCTTGTGCAACGGCAACCAACTCCATTGGAGAGGCTTTCCGTGCCATTAAACACGGGTATGCAGACGCCATCATCACGGGTGGTGCAGAAGCCACCATCAATCCGCTGTCTGTTGGCGGGTTCACCAATTGTATGGCACTGTGCACCACCAACGATGTGGATAACGCATCCATTCCCTTTGATGCGAGAAGAAATGGGTTTGTCATCGGAGAGGGTTCGGGTATCATCGTGTTGGAAGAGTATGAACACGCTGTGAAGCGGGGAGCCAAGATATACTGTGAAATATCCGGTTATGGCAACACCTGCGACGCCCACCACATTACAGCACCTCATCCCGAAGCAGTGGGCGGAACCCGTACCATTGAGTTGGCGATAGAGGAATCGGGTGTTGTGCCCAGTGAGAAGTTGTACATCAACGCCCACGGCACCTCCACCCCATTAAACGATAAAATTGAATCTTTGGCTATTAAACTGGCTTTTAAGGAACAGGCGTATAAAACGCCCATTAGCTCCACAAAATCAATGACAGGTCATATGCTGGGCGGAGCAGGTGGAATCGAAGCCATTGCTGCTATTAAAACCATTGAAACGGGTATTGTACCTCCAACCGTCGGTTATAAGGAAAAAGACCCTGATTGTGATTTGGATTATGTGCCCAACGTATGCCGCAAATGTGAAATAGATGCAGCTATGTCCCTGTCCTTTGGATTTGGCGGACACAATGCGGGCATCGTGTTTAACAAACTAAGAGGTGAATGATGAACATTGAAGAAATTAAAGCGCTTGTGGACATTGTAAACAATTCCACACTAACAAGCTTTGAGTTCAGCGAAGGGAACATAACTTTAAAACTTGAAAAACATCATCAGGTGATGACTGCCCTGCCAGTTGCTGCTCCTCCCCAAGTTCAGATCGTGCAGGAGCAGATTACAACGGTGAGTGCACCCGATGGGGAGTCTGTAGATTTTAACAAGCTGACCGAAGTGGTTTCTCCCCTGGTCGGTGTGTTTTATTCTGCACCGTCACCCGAATCCAATCCCTTTGTCACCATTGGCAGCAAGGTGAAGAAGGGTGATGTTTTGTGCATTATTGAAGCCATGAAAGTTATGAACGAGATCACTGCGGAATGCGACGGTGAAATTGTGGATATTTGCATTAAAAATGGCGATATTGCCGAATACGGACAAATATTATTTAAACTATTTTAGTTTCCGAGGTAAACCATGGACAGAGAAGGAATTAAAAAAATCATACCCCACAGGGACTCCATGCTGCTCATCGATGAAGTAGAGATGGTAGATGAAGTTGCTGTTGGCAAGTACACAGTTCGGGGCGACGAGTGGTTTTTACAGGGACATTTCCCCAACAATCCCGTTGTACCCGGTGTGATACTGTGTGAAATGATGGGTCAGTCCAGTTGTCTGCTCATCGGTGCAGATAAAATGATCACACCTTATTTCACGGGAATGAAAAACGTTCGGTTCAAGAACAAAGTGACAATAGGAGATACCATCATCTTTAAATGCATTTGCGAAAAGATTAAAGGTGTGTTTTATTTCATTAAAGGAGAGGGATATGTCGGCGACAAGCTCTGTGTTTCGGGAGACATGTCCTTTGCAATTGTAGCAGGAGAAGGTTAAGTGTTTTCTAAAATACTAATTGCCAACAGGGGCGAAATTGCTGTTCGCATTATTCGCGCCTGCAAGGAAATGGGCATTACCACCGTTGGAATATTTTCCGAAGCGGATCGGGAAGCGCTGCACGTGAGCTTAGCAGACGAGAGCTACTGCATAGGCGGTTCTCTCTCCAAAGACAGTTATTTAAACATGCGGGCTGTCATCACCATTGCCCTTGCCAGCAAGGCTCAAGCCATTCACCCCGGCTATGGGTTTTTATCGGAAAATCCCGAATTTGCAAGGTTATGTGAGGAAAACGGCATTGTATTTATTGGCCCAAAGTCTGATGTAATCGCCAAGATGGGTGATAAGGACATGGCAAAAAAGACAATGCGTGAAGCTGGAGTACCCGTAATCCCCGGATGTGATCTGGTGGAAAGCTTAGATGCTGCAAAGAGTGAAGCTGTAAAAATTGGTTTTCCTCTTTTAATCAAAGCCCGAGCAGGCGGGGGAGGGCGGGGTATCCGCCTTGTGGAATCCATGGACGTGCTGGAGAGCAACTACAACGCTGCCACCCAAGAGGCCCTCAGTGCCTTTGGGGACGGAGCGGTGTATATGGAAAAATTCCTAAAACCCGTCAAACACATTGAAATGCAAATACTTGCAGATAACTTTGGCAACGTGATTTGCTTGGGAGAACGGGATTGTTCGGTTCAGCGTAAAAACCAAAAGCTCATCGAAGAGAGTCCTTCGGCGTTGATCAGCGAGGAAATTCGCAATAAGATGCTGGATGTTTCCATTAAGGCGGGTCTTGCCGCCAACTACACCGGTGCGGGCACCATAGAATATTTGTTTGACAAAGATAATAACTTTTATTTTATGGAGATGAATACTCGTTTGCAGGTGGAACACCCGGTTTCCGAAATGGTTACTGGCATCGATCTCGTGAAATGGCAGTTGCGCATTGCCGCAGGAATGCCACTAAAGTTTCAACAAAACGAAATTATGTTTCGGGGTCATGCCATTGAGTGCCGCATTAATGCTGAAAATCCTTATCAAAACTTTCGGCCCAGCGGGGGAAATATTTCCCTGTTGCACATTCCCGGTGGCCCGTGGGTGCGCTTCGATACCGCCATCTATCAGGGGTATTCAGTACCACCTTTCTACGACTCTATGATCGGCAAACTCATCGTGTATGCAAAAACTCGAGATGAAGCCATCCGCAAAATGAAGGCTGCGCTGTGCGAGCTGATTATCGAAGGCATTGAGCACAACGCACAGTTTCAAATGAAGGTGCTAAACGCCAAGGAATTTGTGGATTCAACCTATACCACAGATTTTCTGCAAAACCTTTTAAAGGAGAATAACCTATGAAAAAGGGGTTGTTTAAAAGGCCAGACAATGCCCTTGAGGGTCAAACAAAATTCGAACAGTTTACTTCAAAAGAATTTGAGCTGTCTCTAACCTGTACTAAGTGCAAAAAAGTAGTTGTCATTAGCGAACTTGCAGAGAATGCCAACATTTGCCCCTACTGTGCCCACCATTTTCGGATGAATGCCCGGCAGCGGTTGAACTTTATTTGTGACGAACACTCTTTTGTAGAAACTGACGGTGAATTGACTTCGGTGAATGTCATCCAATTTCCCGACTACGAAAAGAAGTTGAGTAATGCAAAACTTGAAAGTGCGGAAAAGGATGCAGTGGTTTGCGGAACGTGCACTATTGGTGGGCACAAGACCGCCATATTCGTCATGGAACCGTATTTTATGATGGGAAGCATGGGCTCCGTTGTGGGTGAGAAAATCACCCGGTTGTTTGAGCTCGCCACCAGTGAACACCTGCCCGTCATCGGCTTTAGTGTTTCGGGAGGGGCCAGAATGCAGGAGGGAATCATTTCACTCATGCAAATGGCAAAAACCAGCGGTGCAGTGAAGCGCCACAGCGATGGGGGAAATCTGTACGTATGCGTGCTGACCGACCCAACCACCGGTGGTGTTACGGCCAGCTTTGCTATGGAAGCGGATATTATTCTTGCAGAACCCTATGCACTGGTGGGTTTTGCCGGCCCCAGAGTAATTGAACAAACCATTCGCAAGAAGTTACCCGAAGGTTTCCAGCGAGCAGAATTTCTCTTGGAAAAGGGTTTTGTGGACAATATTATTGATCGCAAAAAGCAAAAAGCGTATCTCACCAAGGTACTCAATCTGCACGCAAGGGAGGAACGCACATGAATGCAATTGAGCGTGTTGCTGCTGCCCGTGCCAAAGGCAGGCCAACGGCACTTGATTTTATCAGCAATATATTTACTGATTTTCTAGAAATGCACGGAGACCGCAGGTTTGCCGACGATCGTGCCATTGTTGCGGGTATTGCCAGCCTTGAAGGAACGCCTGTCACCGTGATAGGCATTGAAAAAGGGCAGGATGTTAAGGAGAGAGTGCAGCGAAACTTTGGCTCTGCTCACCCTGAGGGATATCGCAAGGCATTGCGGCAAATGAAATTAGCTGAAAAGTTTTCAAGGCCTGTCATCTGCTTGGTGGATACATCGGGTGCATATTGCGGAATTGGGGCAGAAGAGCGTGGGCAAGGCCAAGCGATTGCCGAAAACCTCATGGAAATGATGACGTTAAAAACCCCTGTCATATCCATTTTAATCGGGGAGGGGGGAAGCGGCGGAGCACTGGCGCTGGCTGTTGCAGACGAAGTGTGGATGCTGGAAAACTCCATTTATTCCGTTATATCCCCCGAAGGTTGTGCAAGTATTCTCTGGAAGGACAGCTCCAAAGTAAAGGAGGCCAGTGAATGCCTAAAACTCACAGCTGAGGATTTGTTGCGGTTAAAGGTGATCGAACGCATCATCCCCGAATCTGGCAACTACTATGAACTCATTAAAAATGAGCTGGTCAAAACTTTTAACAAACAAGTCGACCCAATAAACTTAACCGAAAAACGATATGAACGATTCAGAAGGATAGGTGAAGTAAAGTGATTACCATTGTAACCGACAGTACTGCATATTTAAAGAAAAAACATGCGGAGCAATTGGGTGTTAAAATTGTTCCGGTGAATTATGTGGTTGGGGATAAGGATTATTGCGAATCCTTTAGCGATTGCAACGGCAATTTTGAAGCGTTGCTGCGATCTAAAGAGAGATTTGCAACGTCACATCCCAACCCTTCTGTGTATTTGAACTGTTTCGAAGGGGAATTAAACGCTGGAAACGAAATTTTATGCATCACCATGTCTTCCCGGTTGAGCGGAACAAACAGTGCTGCTCACACTGCTGCCAAACAGCTTGCCAGCAGTAAAATAGCCATTTGCGACAGTTTACTCACTGCCGGTGGTTTGTTGCTCCTCATTGAAGAAGCCAGAAAGCTCATCGATGAGGGTCTCACTTTAAGTGAAGTGCTGGCCAAAATGAACGAAATTCGCAACAGCATTACCATTGCTTTTTCGGTAGAAGATATGACACCCCTGCGCAACAGCGGAAGAATTGGTTTCGTTCGCATGTCTGTCGGTACCATATTAAACTTACGTCCCATCTTGCTGTGTAAAGACGGTGTAGTCGTCTCGGACTGTGTGGTTCACGGCACCACTGAACTGATTAAACAACTCACCCAAAAGGTGAAGGACGATTCCACTGAAGTTATTATCAACTATATAGAAAACAGCCGCATTGCAGCGAACTTATACAACGTAATCAAGGGAAACCACCCCAATATTAACGTTCGGCTGCAAAGAGTGGGCCCTGTGTTGGGCATACACTTGGGTTTGGAAGCTGTTGCTGTTTCGGTTAAGTAATCTTGACTATACCAATTGGAGATAGTAGAATGAAAGTGGGTGAGTCACCCACTTTTGTCGTTCATGTCACAAATCATGTAGACGAACAATAAAAAAATATCGCTGCAAAATTACAACGATATTTTATACAGCGAAACAATCGCTGGCAGGGGAGACAGGCCTCGAACCTGCAACCTACGGTTTTGGAGACCGCCACTCTGCCAATTGAGCTACTCCCCTTTACAAACCGATGTTAATTATATAATATATACATGTACAAGTCAAGCGAAATTTGTTGATTAGGAGAAGATAAATGAAATTTGGATTTATTGGCGTGGGTAACATGGCGAGTTCCATTATTGTGGGGGCATTGCGCAGAGGTATGATGGTTGCAGAGGATATTTATGTGTACGATGTGAATCCCGATGCCCATTTAAATATTAAAAAGGTGTTTAACATCAGCCCCTGCAAGACCCCCGAAGTATTGTGCACCCAATCGGACATTGTATTTCTGTGCGTAAAACCCAATGTGATGGGCAGTGTTGCCAAGAAAATAACACCCTTTCTCAACGAAAACAAATCCGTTGTATCCATTGCAGCAGGTTATTCGCATGCAATGCTTTCGGAGATCTTCCCAAAGGATACACATATTCTACGCATCATGCCCAATACGCCCGCAATTACTGGCTGTGGTATGACGGTATTCGAAAAACCCCATAACCTCTCTAGCCCTCATTATTCGTGCGTTTACACCATTTTTGAGAGCTTGGGTAAGTGTTTAGAGTTGGAGGACAAATATATGCATGCGGTAACAGCCTTAAGCGGCAGTGGTCCCGCCTTTGCCTATATGTTTATAGACGCACTCAAGCTTGCAGGCGTGCACCAAGGGCTGAACACTAGGGATGCACTACAACTCGCCGCACAAACCGTAAAAGGGGCAGCAGAAATGGTTTTATCCTTGGGTTCCCATCCCGAAGAATTGTGCAACAAGGTTTGTTCTCCAGGAGGTACGACGATTGAAGGTGTGTATGCTCTAAACAAATGCGGCTTTAAAGGAAATGTCATGGAAGCAGTGATAGCCAGTTCCGAAAAAGCGAAAAATTTGTAGGGAAGTAAAACGATGTATACAATGAAAAATGTAACCATCTATACAGATGGCGCTTGTTCCGGCAACCCAGGGCCGGGGGGCTGGGGCGCCATACTGATGTATAAATCCAATAAAAAAGAAATATCGGGTTATGTGGATGATACCACCAACAATCGCATGGAGTTGATGGCCGTTTTAAAGGCACTGGTGGCCTTGAAAGAGCCGTGTAAAGTGGATTTATACACCGACAGTGCCTACGTCTGTAATGCCTTTTTACGAGGCTGGACAGTTGCTTGGGAAAAAAATGGATGGAAAACATCCAAGAAACAGCCTGTGGAAAATCAAGACCTGTGGAAAGAGATTTTAAATTTCAAAAAGAACCACATGGTTCGCTGGCACAAAGTACAAGGACATGCAGACAACGAGTTTAATAACCGATGTGATGAGCTAGCCCGCCAAGAGATTGCAAAGAACAAGCGTAAGTAATAATGTGCAGTTGAATATAGGGGATTAATAATAGATCAATATATGCCGCAATACTTAAAAATAACCGCAAGCAACTATACGCAAAACGCAAGTTTTAATTATAGTTCATACTATAAAAAGATAGTGAAAACACATGAAAAAATCATTGACACAAAAATATGTTTATGCTATTATTTATAAGCGGTTTAAGTGCCGAAGTGATGGAATTGGCAGACGTGACGGACTCAAAATCCGTTGGTAGCGATACCGTGTGGGTTCGAGTCCCACCTTCGGCACCAACATTATACAACCATTTTCAATATTTAAATTTAACAAAGAAAAGTTTGGGGGCGTAGCTCACCTGGTAGAGCGTTTGAATGGCATTCAAAAGGTAGTCAGTTCGAGTCTGATCGTCTCCATTGAATTAAAAAATCGTTACGGAAGTTGTCTGTAACGATTTTTATTTACATGTATATCAGGGGGATTTCTCCCCCGCATTTATTATCATTATAAAACTTTTTTAAGAAAGTCCTGCAATCTGGGATGCTGGGGATTGGTGAAGAATTCCTGCGGAGGAGCTTGTTCAACAATTTGCCCATCCAACATAAATAATATTCTTGTGCCAACCTCTTTTGCAAAACCCATCTCGTGGGTCACCACAACCATTGTCATACCGTCGTCCGCCAAGGCGTGCATAAAATCCAACACCTCACCCACCATTTCGGGGTCTAGAGCACTGGTGGGCTCATCAAACAACATTACATCTGGGTTCATACACAGCGCCCGCACAATGGCTACCCGCTGCTTCTGTCCGCCGGACAATTGAGCGGGAAAGGCATCTGCTTTATCTGAAAGTTGAATTCTCTGTAGTAAACTGCTGGCCTTATCGTTGGCTTCTTCTTCGCTCATGATATTGAGTTTGACAGGCGCTAGGGTTATATTCTTTCGCACACTCATGTGGGGAAAGAGATTAAACTGCTGAAACACCATACCCATCTTTGTTCTCAGCCTGTTAATATTCGTTTTCTTGGTGTTGATTTGCGTTCCTTCAAACCAAATCTCACCTTGCGTTGGCATTTCCAGCAGGTTTAAACAGCGTAAAAATGTGCTCTTGCCGCAGCCCGAAGGCCCGATGATCACCACTTTTTCTCCCTGCTTGATGTGCTCGTTGATTCCATTTAAAACGTGTAATTCGCCGAATTGCTTGTGCAGATTTTTAATAATGATCATAGCAACCTACCTTTCCGTCCGGGAGAGATATTTCTCCAACTTGCGCTGCCCGAATGTGAGGACAATGACCACGATTAAATAGAGCAATGCCGTAAACAGTAAGGGTACTGCCGGTGTAAAGGTGCGGGATCGAATCAAATTGGCAGCCATGGTTAAATCCATGGTTCCAATGAAGCTAACCACCGATGTCTCCTTAAACAGCACAATAAATTCGTTTCCCAGCGCAGGTAGGATGTTTTTGATCGCCTGAGGAAAGATAATATAACGCATGGTCATGCCATTCGTTAGGCCCAAGCTTCTCCCCGCTTCATTTTGGCCTTGATCCACCGCAAGGATTCCCGCACGAATGATCTCCGCAACATAGGCACCCGAGTTAATTCCAAAACCAAGTGCAGCAACAAACAACAAATAATCTCTGGGTATCCAAACCAAGAATACAAAATATAAGATCATCAATTGAACCACAACGGGGGTTCCACGAATGACCGTTAAGTATATCTCACAAAGAATGCTGGGTATTTTTAGTGCAGGCCTGGTCTTTGCATAAACCTTTACCAGAGCAACCAGTGTGCCGATGACGACACCAATGAGCACTGCAAATATGGTGATGACAAATGTCGCTCCTAGACCTTCAAAATAGAGCAAATAACGGTTTTCAGCAAAAATATTTTGAATAATTTGCTGATCAAAATTCTCCCACATAATCCACCTTTATTTATTAAAAGAATGGGGCTGCATCAAAAAATTGATACATCCCCATGAAACAATTCATCAATTAACCTGCAAAGCTTGCTTTATGTTCATCAATTTTCTTGTCTACAAACCCTTCTTTGATTAATCTCTCCAGAGTTTTGTTCACTGCATTGAGAAGTTCTGTGTTGCCCTTCTTGATAGCAATGGCATACTGTTCAACAGCCAAAGGTTCTTCGATGATCTTTAAGTCCGAGTTAGCCTGAATCATCTGCTGTGCGGGAAGCTGATCCAACACAATGGCATCTAAACGTTTGCTGCTCAGATCCAAGGCAGATTCCAATGCACTCTTGTAGCGAACAATTTCTTTCACGCCTTCAACATCGGAAACTAAAAGGTCACTGGTCGTACCCAACTGTACGCCAACGGTCTTACCCACTAAATCATCTGCTGTTAAAATATCTGCATTGTCCTTGTGCACGATGATGAGCAGCGTTGCATCTACATAGTTGATGGAAAAGTCAACGCTTTGCTTTCTCTCTTCATTTACAGAGATGCCTGCAATACCCATATCTCCCTTGCCGGATACGATGGAAGGAATGATTCCGTCGAAATCCATTGCCTGCACTTCCAATTCCATTCCCAGATCCTTTGCGATTTCAGCAGCGATGTCTATATCCACACCCGCTACCTTGTTGTCATTTCCAAGGTATTCAAAGGGAGGAAAAGTCGCTTCGGTGAGCATGATCAGTTTTTTAGACTGGGTTGCACACCCAGAAAAAACGCTAAGCAACAAAAGCAAAACGCAAAGCAGTGTTACAATTTTTTTAACCATTATTACCTCCAAATAAACAATAAAATTGTATACAATAATTATACATGCTATTTCCTAAAAATCAAGAATTTTTTTATATTTATGCACTCAATTGCATAAATTGTGCCACTCCCCTCTTGTTCAACCGTTTATACAGCAAAAAGTCGAGTATTAACAACAAAATCAAACTCAACAAGATGTATGCCCAAGGGAAAAACGAAAGGGCGATGACAATAAACACAAAGGCCGCTACTGCTAAGAAACCAATGCCCAAAGTTATGGATACGCTGGCACTTTGTTTGATTGCTTCGGTTTCGCTCTTCCAATCCAACCTTGGTTTCGCCAGATTCACATTTAAGCCAACGAGGGCGATGAGTGTTGCAAACAAACAGTGGATGACAATCGCAGCGAAAATTTCCAATGGGGTGGTTTTTAATACAAAACCTATTACAATATTACATACAACAATAAACGGCGCACTAATCATGAGATTGACACACAGTTTGGAGAGCAGAATATGCTTGGTATGAATGGGCATACACTTGATCTGCCACAACCTTTTTCCTTCAATGGAGATGGCACACGAAGTGGTGCACGACAACCCCAAGAATAAAAAGCCCATCACCATGGGTGCCATACCCAAAGAGATGTTAAGCGATGCAAACTCTCCCACCATTCCAGCATTGAATACCAAAATCACAGTCACAATGGCAAATAACACCAAACCCATAGCTGAATTCATCACGTATAGGAAGGACGAAAAATACATGCTCAACTCTTTGCGCAGCAGTGTCTTAAACTGCCCCGAAACTTTCAGCGTTTTGTGCACATATGCGGAAGCCTTGTGCCGCTGGGTGAGTTTTGAATTGATCTTAATATAATTTTTCGGCAAGAAATAAATCACAAAGGCAAATAATCCTGCTGAAACCACTATGGTGAGAAGCAGATTTAAGAAACTGATATCTTTCAGTGCCAAAATGTAAAAATAAGCGGTAATATTAATGTAGCTCAAGGTATTGAATACCGGATTGGCTTCGAGTAAATATTGCGGATCTCTGGACGAGTAACCCATAAACATGGAAAAACCCATGATTAAAAGGATGGCAGCAAAGGAAGTAATGATCGTTGCAACATTACTCCTTTTAAACCTAGAAGCAATTCTTGCAATGAGAAAACCCAAGAGCGTTGCGATCAATAGAGGTATTAACGGAATAAACAATACCCCCGCCAGTGCAAATAAATAAAACAGTATCCCTTGCCCTGTAGTCATGGCATATGCCACCGCAAAGGGTGCGATCAACCCGGCTGATAAAAGCAGGGAGGAGAGATACACTGAACTGATCTTGGATAAAATGATGGTAGTAGGTTTGAGGGGCAGCGAAAACAAAAGGTCGTGATCTTTAGATGCAAAGAGATACCCCGGAACCTTATACATATTGATGAACAAAATGCTAAGGGTTGCAAAGGATGTTGCAGTTTGCAACAAAATGGACATATCGCTTAAGTTTTGTGCCAGGACCTGGGCTGTGCTGAAGGCAATGAAAAAAAACTGCACTTCAAATATTGCTGCTGCCAAAGCTAATACCAATAAAATTGCTGGAAACTTAGACTTTTTATTCTTTTGTTTAAACCCGTTTAAAAACCCCGAAATATTAATTTTGACCAACCAAAAAAAACTATTCATTATATAACTCCAAAAATATTTTCTCAAGGGAACTGTCTTGGCACACTGTGTCTGTCAGACCCATTTTCACAACCTTGCCGTCTTTAATGATGGCCACTTTGTTGCACAGCTTTTGTGCCACTTCCAACACGTGGGTGGAAAAGAAGATGGCTCCCCCCTCTTCACACAGTTTTGCCATCAACTGCTTTAGGGTGTGCGCTGCCTTTGGATCCAACCCAACAAAGGGTTCGTCCAGCACCAGCAGCTTTGGAGAGTGAATAAATGCCGAAATGAGGGCAAGTTTTTGCTTCATTCCGTGGGAGTAGGAGCTAATCACATCTCCCAAACTGGGTTTTAATTCAAAGGCGTCCGCATAGTTTAATATATTGGCTTCTCGAACGTCCGATGGAATCCCATAGATATCTGAAACAAAGTTTAAATATTTAATACCTGTCAAGTGCTCGTAAATATCGGGATTATCGGGTATATATGCGCTCATTTGCTTGCAGGCCATGGGTTCACGTTTCACACTGTGTCCATCTATTTCAATCTCACCTTCAAAGTCTAATATGCCTGAAACACACTTGATGGTGGTTGTTTTACCTGCACCGTTGTGGCCGATAAAGCCAAAAATGTCTCCCCTCTCTACTGTTAAATTCAAACCGTCTACAGCAACTTTTTTGCCGTAGCTTTTCACTAAATTACTGATTTTCAGCACGTCTTTCCCTCCTCTTGTCTGCACGGGCGAAGAATATCGCCATTGCAACCCCCAAAGTAAACATTATAATTGCTATTAAAAATTGCAGATCAAGCCTTACTGTTGGCACCAGCGGATACGCCAGCGACAGGATTGATCCGAATAATAAGCCTAAAATAGCCGAATACGTGGCTGTGGGTGCTTTGGAAAGCAGCCAGCGAATTAATTTTGCTCCGCCAATTAATCCTGCGATCATTCCCAAGAAGATGGGTAAGATTAACGGCAGGTTAAACTCGGACAGCGCACGGATTATGGAAGGATACACCCCCAGTGCCAGTGCAATAAAGGAACCGCTGATACCCGGTATAATCATGCAGGCCGAAGTTAAAATCATGGTTCCAAATAGTATAAGGAAGCTTTGTACGTTGAGGGTTGTATAAATTGTCTCCGCTCCCTCGGGATTAAAGGTGTTTTCCATAATTGTCAAAACCAACATAATAAAAAAGGTAATGAAACACGGCAGAATGGCACTGAGCTTATGGGAGCCCTTTGCAATGGCCCTTCTGTAAATAAAGGGGCATGTCCCCGCAATCACACCAATAAAAAATGAACTGGTGGCCATGACATAGTTTTCAAGCAAAAATTTGATCACTCCGCTAAAAGCAAAAATACCCACAACAATGCCAATGATGGCAAAAATCACAAACCCAATGTTTTTTTTAATATGTTTAAAATCCAAGGTAAAAATGCCGATTAGTTCGGCATAAACCCCCGTGACAACAGCCATAGTCCCCCCCGATACGCCGGGGATGATGTTGGCAACGCCTAGGATTATGCCAACAAAAAAATTCTTAAGGTGTCTCTTTATATTTTTCATAACCAACTCTTTTCATTTGTTAATTACTATTATACCATGATTTGTCCGGTTTTTGTGAAGATATTTTGAATAATCATACAAAAAAATAATTGCTTATTGACAATAAATTTATAAAACATTAAACTTCTTGTGTTGTCAAAAAGAATCGAGGTAATATATGGACACAAAACGACTGCATATTTTGGGGGAAGCCCCCATCATCAGTGCCATTATCAAAATGACACTTCCGGTCATTGCCGGAATGATTGTTCAAATACTATACAATTTAGTAGACACATTCTTTATTGGTCAGCTAAACGACCCAAATCAGTTGGCCGCTGCTAATCTGGCAATGCCTCTCTTTATGATTGTTATGGGCATTGCAGGTATTGTGGGTATTGGAGGTTCTTCCTTTATCTCCCGGATGCTGGGTAACAAGGAGTACGACCGGGCAAATGCTGCTTTTAGTATATGCTTGTACATTTGCTTGGGCCTTGGCATTTTGATCACTGCCCTGGGTATCATATTTTTGACCCCCATTTGCTACATGCTGGGCGCCAGCACAAACACCTTTCCCTACGTCTACGACTACGTATCGGTGCTGCTCTATTGCTCCATCATTACCGTCTTTAGTTTTTCTTTAAGCCAACTGCTGCGCGCAGAGGGAGCAACGACCCTCTCCATGATCGGCATGTTGATCGGAACAGTGGTGAACATTATTTTAGACCCCATCTTTATATTTGTATTTAACATGGGCATCAAGGGTGTTGCCATCGCCACGGTAATCGGCGGAGCATGCTCCGCAGTTTTCTATGCAATTTGTTATATGCGCAAAAAAACGGTTGTACGCTATGGCAGCCACTTCAACCTGTTTGACAAAGATATTATTAAACAAATATTCTTCATTGGCACACCCGCAACCTTTAACCAGCTGCTCATGAGCTTTTCGTTTATTATTGCAAACAACCTTGCGGCAACTTATGGAGATTTGGTGGTTGCAGGATTGGGCGTTGCCATGAAGTTAATCAGCATCGGCACCTTCGTATTTATGGGTTTTGCTTCGGGCTGTCAGCCGTTGGTGGGATACAACTACGGCGCTAAAAACTTTCACCGGGTGAAAGACGTAATTAAGTATGGTGCGGTAATTACGGCCATATTTGGGCTGTTGCTGCTCATTATATTTGGTTTCTTTGGCAGGAGCATTGCCGCTGTGTTTATGCCCAGCAACGAAGCGGTGATTGAGCTTGCAACCCAAATATTGAGTGCCCTTATGCTGGGTCTACCCTTTATCGGGGGGATTATGCTTTGCGTCACCACCATTCAATCCATGGGTAAGGCTCTGGGTGCGCTAATCCTCTCTGTATCCCGCCAAGGACTGGTGTTCATCCCCTTGCTGCTCATTCTCAACTCCCTGTTTGGTTACAGTGGATTTGTGTATGCCCAGCCCATCACAGACTTTATAACCTTTGTCATGGCATCCATCATTTTATTAAAAACCCTTTCAAAGGATGCACTACTCCACGAGCAAGCGAGTGAATCCCTTCCCCAGGAAGTTTAAAAACAGTTCTAAACCAAATATTGGAGTGTAGAAAAAAACAGAGCCATAAGCAAAAAACCCCCGTACATGCCGTATGGGGGTTTCCATATCCCTTGGTTAAATCTTATTATTCTTTCGTATCAAACTCAGCGCACCTTCGTCTGCAACAACGTAACAATCGGGGTGGATTTGCAAAATCGATGCTGGGATTTCGGGGGTCACTTTGCCGTACAGGGCATCGTATAAAATCTGCGCCTTATCTTCACCGCTGCAAACCAAAACGATTTTTTTAGCCTGAACGATTGCACGAATGCCCATGGTCAACGCCTTTTTAGGTACTTCGTCCTCACTTTCAAAGAATCGCTTGTTTGCCTGAATGGTGGAAGGGGTGAGATCCACAACATGGGTATCCAACATAAAATACGATGCCGGTTCGTTAAAACCAACATGCCCGTTATGGCCAATCCCCAGCACCTGCAAATCTATGCCTCCGCACTTTACAATGCGTTTGTCGTACTCAGCGCACTCGCCGTGAGGGTCTTTGGCTAGTCCATTGGGAATATTGATTTTGTCCGGGTTGATGTTGATGTGGTCAAAGAGATTGTCTTTCATAAAGCGAATGTAACTCTGCTCGTTTTCGGGAGGTAATCCCAAATATTCATCCAAATTAAACGACGTCACCTTGGAAAAATCAAGTTGTCCACTCTGGCAACTCTTGATTAACTCTTTGTACAACCCAACGGGAGATGAACCCGTAGCCAGCCCCAATACAGTCTTTGGGTTGAGCGTGATCTGAGAGGCAACAATGTTTGCTGCCTTTAAAGACATAGCTTCGTAATCTTTTGCCGCAAATAATTTCATAATTCTACCCTCTTTTTTATATCATATTTACACGAAATATATATCCGTGGTTGGGAATTTCGCCTCACAGGTGAGGTGAATGTTTAAGTGGCGGAAAATGCTCTCGTCGGACTCACTCAGCATATGGGTGGAGTGTGCCTGGCAATTTTTCAGCATTTCAAGTTTTTGCAGTGAAAGTTCCACCATTGGGTTGGTGGCTGCACAAATACTTAAAGCGATGAGTACATCCTCCAAACTCAATTTTGGACTCACTTCGTTGTAGCAATTGGCCTTTAACTTTAAGATTGGTTCCAACACAATGGGTGAAATGAGGCGTATTTCATCCAGAATGCCTGCTAATTTCTTCACAGCATTAATCACCACGCTGGCGGCAGCGTTCATATGGGTATTGTTTTTACCGGTGACGATGGTTCCGTCGGGGAGTTCAATGGCCATACAGGGCATACCGCTGTTTTCCTCCGACTTATCGATGGCAGGTTTTACAACGCTTCTGTTCCAAACCGTCAACTCAAGCTGCTTTAAAATATATTTGGTTTTGTGAAGGGTGCTCTCCGTTGCCTGACCTTTTTTATGTTCGCACTGGGCCTTAAAATACCTGCGGATGATCTCCTGCTCGGCTGCAAATTTCACAGCATCGTCGTCACAGATGGCATATCCGGCCATGTTGACACCCATATCCGTGGGCGATTGATAAAACTCGCTATCCCCGGTGATTTTAGAAATGATGGTCTTTACAATGGGAAACGCAATGATATCCCGGTTGTAGTTAATTGCGGTCTCACCATAGGCTTCTAAGTGGAAGGGGTCAATCATGTTGATATCGTCAAGATCAGCTGTTGCCGATTCATACGCCATGTTCACAGGGTGCTTTAGGGGCAAGTTCCAAATGGGGAAGGTCTCAAACTTGGCATATCCCGCCTTTACCCCCCGCACGTATTCGTGATACAGCTGGGACAAACAGGTTGCAAGCTTGCCGCTGCCCGGGCCAGGTGCAGTGACCACCACCAACGGTTTTGTGGTTTGGATATAGGGGTTTTGCCCATACCCATCCTCTGAGACGATGATTTCAATTTCAGTTGGATATCCTTCAATATACTTGTGAATGTACGTCTTAATTCCCCTGGAGCGCAAAAGGTTTTCGAACAAATCTGCACTGGGCTGACGGGTGTACTGGGTGATGACCACACTGTTGATTAAAAGCCCCAGCCCCCGCAAGTTGTCGATGAGCCGCAGGACGTCCATGTCGTAGGTAATGCCCAAATCTGCCCGCACTTTGTTTTTTTCAATATCCCCTGCATTGATGCAAAGAATAATTTCTGTCATATCCTTTAACTTTTGCAGCAGCGTAACTTTTGTGTTCACCGCAAAGCCGGGTAAAACCCTAGCTGCGTGAAAATCGTCGAAGAGTTTGCCTCCAAACTCCAAATACAGCTTATTGTTAAAATGATTAATTCTCTCTAATATTTTTTCACTTTGTAGTTCTACATATTTTTCGTTATTAAATCCGATTTGCATAGTCCCTCTATTGCTCAATGAGTAATTTTTTTAATAGTATTCTTCGAATGCTGGTATTTAACCGCTCTTCTGTGATTGTTCCATTTGCATAAGCTTCTGTAAGTGCTTCCATAATGCGCTGCTGTTTGTCGTAATGGGGTCCGCACAGGATGATATCCCCCCCCGCTAAAATAAACTTAACGGCAGACTCCTCCACTTTATACTTTGACGTGATGCCCCGCATCCTCATATCGTCCGAGAAAACAATTCCCTCAAAACCCATTTCGTTTCTCAATAAATCCTGAATGATGACGCTGGACACACTGGCCACATCCTTTGGATCAATAGCTGGATAGGAGATGTGTGCAACCAGCATGGCATCCAGGCCATTATCGATGGCCGCCTGAAAGGGGATTAAGTCGTAGTCCTTTAACTCATAGATGTCCTTGTAGACCTCGGGTGTTCGCTGGTGAGAGTCTTCATTGGTACTGCCGTGACCCGGGAAATGCTTTCCAACGCATACCATCGCTCCGCCGTCGTGTAGTCCGTTGATAACAGCATTGGTCAGGGGGATGACCTTGTCCGGGTTAGAACCATAGATTCTCGAACCCAAAAAGGTTTCATCGGGATTCTTGGCAATATCCAGCACTGGCGCAAAATCTACATTTAAACCCGTTTCTTTGAGTTTTTCTCCAACAAAACGGAATTGGTTGTAGGTATACTCGGGGTCGTTGCGCTGCCCCATCCTCTTTGCCGTTGACACATAGGGCGTCCATTTAAACCGAGAAACCGTTCCTCCCTCCACATCAATGCCTGTAAAAAGGGGAAGATTGGGGTTGGGATTTAATTGGTTTACGTTGTCCAGCAATTTTGCAACTTGGCTGAAAGTGGACACATTCCAACCGTAGAGCATGATTCCTCCACACTTATACTTTTGAAAGTTGTCGATAAACCCTTGGGGGGGCATGGTCTGCCCGTTAAACCCAAACATGACCAATTGACCCAATTTTTCATCGGGTGTCATGGTTTGAATCATATACTCGACTTTATCTTCTAATGTGAGAAGTTGAGGGGTTGGCTCTGGAGTTGGTTCAGGGGTTGGTGCAGGCGTGGGCGATGGCGCTGCTGCTTGGGTGGGTAATGGTTCTTTGGAAACCAAAGGTGTTGGCGTTGGGTTTGGTTCCTCGTAAACGAGAATCTCTGCCCCACCGCTGCAACTCCACATGGAAAGTACACATACCAAAAGAATGAATACAATGGCTGTCTTTCTAATTATCTGCATGAACTCGCTATCAATCTCCTGAAATGTTATATTTGTTTAAATAGGTTCTCATGATGCCGATGAAGACTAAACCCAAGATACCTGCAATAATAAAGAAGATACCCAACATAATGGCTGTGATTGCTGAAAACGTAGTTAAGTTAACAACCAACACAGTGCCCAATGCCAGATACAAGATGGCAAAGGCTAAGGGAAGCCACCAGCTGTCAGACCCTGCCTTTCTAATGCGCAGTGCCCGGGATATGTTCATAATGCCAGTAAACAGTGTCCACACAGCAATAATAATTGCAATGAGTGCCAAGAGGATTTCCGCAGTAGCAACGTTAAACATGAGCAAGAGTATGCCCGCAATCACCAAAATTACTGCCAACGCAATCGTCGCTGTTCCCCGCTTTGTCTTAGATATAAAAACCGATACCAACATAAAAATCCCATAGATTAAAATGCCAATGCCGATAATAGAAACAATAGCCGACATGCCGTTAATGGGTGTGAACGCAAGAATTAACCCTAACAGCAACAGGATTAGATTGATAATAACCCCGATAACACCTTCTCTTTTCATCGCTCTGTCACTCCGTTTTTTTATAATATAGCATATTTTTTATAAAAATACAAATATAAATGATAGATTTCAGATAAAATAAATTTGGTTTGCAATTTTTTGTTTTGTCTATATAATATAATTTGGACAAGGAGGATTTTGATGGATACGGTTTATTCTGTCTCAAACATTCAAGTTTTAGAAGGGCTGGAAGCAGTGCGGCGCAGGCCGGGTATGTATATCGGTTCCACGGGTTCACGTGGTTTACACCACATCCTTTGGGAAATCGTTGACAACGCCATGGACGAAGCTGCCAACGGCCACGCGGACAGCATTTTTGTCACGCTGCACAAAGATACGAGTGTTACCGTTGAAGATAACGGCCGGGGTATTCCCGTTGGGGAACACGAGGCGTTAAAAGTTTCGGGGGTCGAAGTGGTTTTCACCCAACTCCACGCCGGCGGCAAGTTCGATTCCGGTTCCTACGCCTATTCAGGAGGACTCCACGGCGTGGGTGCTTCTGTTGTGAACGCTCTTTCCAAGCGTGTCACATGCGAAGTCTTTACAGGCGGCAAGTCGTACATACAAGAATATGCCAGCGAAGTAGATGCGGATGGCAAGATCCTTGCAGGCAAACCGTTGTATCCATTAAAGCAAACGGGAAACACCCGCAAAAGGGGAACAAAAGTCACATTCCTGCCCGACGACACAATTTTTGAAACCGTTGAGTATAATTTTGATACAATAGAGAGAAGGTTGCGAGAGTTAGCCTTTCTCACCAATGGCGTGACCATCACCTTAACCGATGAACGGGTGAAAACAGATGAAGGCTATAAGACAAGGGTCTATTCATCAACCAGCATTGCCGACTTTGTCAAATACTTAAATAAGGATAAAACACCCATTCACGACCCACCCATTATCCTTTCGGGCAGCCGAGGTGATATTTTGGTGGAGATCGCCATGCAATACAACGACAGCTACACCGAAAGCGTTTTTTCCTTTGTGAACAACATTCCCACTCCCGAGGGCGGTACCCACGAAACGGGTTATAAAGCTGCACTCACGAAGGTGTTTAATGAATATGCAAAGTCCAGCGGTATGTGGAAGGAAAAGGACACGCCTCTCACCGGCGAGGATTTTAGAGAAGGTTTGTGCTGCGTCATCTCCTTAAAGCTAAAAAACGTACAGTTCGAAGGACAGACAAAGACGAAACTTGGAAACACTGAAGCCCGTTCGGCTGTGGAAGCCATTGTCACCGAAGAGCTTTCCAAATACTTTGCCGATCTATCCAATGCGACTGTGTGCACCAAGTTTATTGAAAAGGCCCAAAAGAGTGCCCAAGTGCGGGAAGCAGCCCGCAAAGCAAAAAAGTTAGAGCGTGCCAAGAGTAAGTTGGAAGGTGCATCCCTGGTGGGTAAGCTTGCGAGCTGTACCGGGCGAGATACTTCCTTAAACGAACTCTTCATCGTAGAGGGAGATTCTGCGGGCGGCAGCGCCAAGCAGGGCCGGGACAGGCGGTTTCAGGCAATCCTTCCCTTGCGGGGCAAACCCCTCAATGCTGAAAAAAAGCGAATCGATCAAATTATGCAAAACGACGAAATCAAGACCATTATTGCAGCCCTGGGTGCAGGGTTTGACGATACATTTAACTTGGAAAACTTGCGGTATAATAAAGTCATCATCCTATCCGATGCAGACCAAGATGGTGCCCACATCCGTGCCATACTCCTCACGTTTTTCTTCCGCTACTATCGGGAAATGGTCACCAACGGCCACGTATACATCGGACAACCTCCCCTGTACAAAGTTTCTAAGGGAAAGAACACACTGTATGCCTACGACGACAAAGAGTTGAAGGAGTGTTCAACAAAATTAGGTGCCGGTTACACAGTGCAGCGGTACAAGGGATTGGGTGAAATGAATCCCGATCAATTGTGGGAAACGACCCTCAACCCCGAAAAGCGAACACTTGTTCAAGTGACTATAGACGATGCTGCCGAGGCCGACAGCATGATCACCGTGCTCATGGGAGATAAGAGTGAACCCCGCAGGGAATACATCTCCGAACACGCTGAATTTAACAAGAAAGATAAATTTGCTAAGGTGGTAAGCAATGGCTAATACGAAACTCCCCGTGCAAAGGGCAGATGGCATCATCCCTCAATCTATGGAAGAGGTGATGCATAAATCCATGATGCCCTATGCCCAGTACGTCATCTTGGAACGTGCCCTGCCCCGGGTGGAGGACGGTTTAAAACCCGTTCAGCGCAGGATCCTCTATACCATGATGGAACTTTCTCTAACTCCCGACAAACCCCACAGAAAATCTGCAAGAATTGTGGGCGATACGCTGGGTAAATACCATCCCCACGGAGACACCAGCGTTTACGATGCCATGGTTCGCATGGCGCAAGAGTTTAATATGCGCTATCCGTTAGTAAACGGTCACGGCAACTTTGGCTCCATTGATGGCGACAGCGCTGCTGCCATGCGTTATACCGAAGCACGGCTCTCCCCCATCACTGCCGAACTGCTTCGCCATATCGAAAAGGAAACCGTTGATTTTAACCTAAACTTTGACGACACCCTGTACGAACCCATGGTGTTACCCGCACGGTTTCCCAATTTGCTGCTAAACGGTGCAACGGGTATTGCCGTTGGCCTTGCAACCAACATCCCACCCCACAACCTAACGGAAGTGGTGAGTGCAGTGATTCACCGCATCAAACACCCGGACTGTTCCTTAAGCGATCTCATGCACTATATTAAAGGGCCAGATTTCCCCTTGGGCGGGCAAATGCTGCTCTCCGATGAAATCGAAAGAGCCTATACCACGGGTAAGGGTCGTTTAACCCTGCGTGCCACGACCCACATTGAAAAGCTCAACAACGGCAAGCAAGTGATTGTGATCACCGAACTGCCCTATCAGGTGAACAAAGCTGCCATGCTAGAAAAGATACTCAACATTACTGAGCAAAAGCGGGAAATGTTTGCAGGTATTGCTGATATTCGGGATGAATCGGACAGAACGGGCATTCGTGCGTGTATCGAACTGAAAACAGGGGTTGATGCCGAAAAGATTCTCAACTATCTCTACAAATACTCGGATTTGCAGATTAACTTTGGCGTGAACATGGTCGTCATTGCCGATGGTCAGCCCAAACAAATGGGGTTAATTAAGATCATCGACAGTTACATCAAGTTCCAAAAAGAAATCGTTACCCGTAGGCTCACCTATGATTTAGCGCAAGCTAAAAAGCGTGAACATATTTTAGCTGGCCTTATTATTGCCGTTAAGAATATCGATAAAGTGATTCAAATTATACGGTCTTCAAAAAATCCAACCGAGGCCAAACAACGCTTGATGGAAGCTTTTGATCTATCGGCCATACAAGCTCAAGCGATATTGGACATGCGTTTGGCACGGTTGACGGCTTTGGAAATTGAATCTCTGGAGAAGGAATATGCTGAACTGTTGGCTCACATCGCCCGCATCGAAGCGATTCTTGCAAGCGAACAGTTGCTGATGAAGTTAATTATTTCCGAACATCAAGAAATCTTGAAAAAGTTTGGCGATGAGAGAAGAACCAAACTGATTCAGGGCGAGAGTAATATCGTGATCGATGAGAGCGAATTTAAAGTCGTGGAAGATTGTTATGTGGGCGTGTTGAAAAATGGAATGCTCAAACGGCTCAGCTCCAAGTCCTATGCCAAGGGTATGGAGAGCGGAGGCCGAGATGAGGAAAACGACTTTATGTTTTTGCTGCAAACCAGAACGGACAGAAAGATATTGTTGTTTACTGCCATTGGCAATATGTTCACCGTACCCGTTGAATCCCTGCCCGATGCAAAGTGGAAGGACAAGGGCACGGCCCTCAACTCCCTGTTCACAGGGGTGCAGAAGGAAGATGAAATACTCAACATTTATGACAACGCAAGCTTCAAGAGCGAACTGCTGTTTATAACCGCAGGAGGGATGGTGAAGCGCACAGGGCTGCACGAATTTGATGTAAAGAAACTCAAAATTTCCTCCTGCGGATTAAAAGAGGGTGATACCCTCATCTGTGTCGAAAAAGTGGAGAACCTTGCAAATCTGTTGCTCGTCACCAAACTGGGCATGGCGATTGTATTCCCCATGAGTGATGTGCCCCTGCTGGGTCGTGTGGCTAAGGGTGTCATCGCCATGCGGCTTTCACCCGATGACACTGTGCTGTACTCCGCACAAACTGATATGCACCACAGCCTCGTGGTGCTCACAGAGCGGGGATATATGAAAAAAACAGCTATGTCCGAATATGAAGTGCAAAACCGTGGGGGTAAAGGTGTGCGCACCATAAATATGCTCAAGAGCGGAACGAACGGAAAGTACATCGCCTTTGCCTGGATATGTGACGAGGAAACGAAAATACTCGCTTCCCAAAACAATGGTGAAACGAGTATTGTTGATGTTTCGTCTGTGCCGATTCAAGAGAAGTCCGGCAAAGGAGCTTCCGTCATCGACGTGCTATTTGACAATGTCATCGTCAAGTGCACAGTGCAGTCAACTTAAACTTCCTTTGCAGAAACGATATTGCCGTTGCCGTCTACTTCGATGGTGACGGTTTTTGTTTCTGTAGGTTGAATTTCTTCTTCCCACTGGCGCACGAGTTCAAACTTAATCTCGCATGTTCCAGCTTCGTTGCCGTTGAATACAAAGATATGGAATCCTGCTTCACCCACTGTCTCTTTGCCCGATGCATTGACCGATTGATCGCTCACATATTTTACAACCGCTGCATTGGGGTTTGCCATTGAGAATACCCAGCCGTAACCGGTTGTTAAATTTTCCACAAAAGTTATTTTGACTTCTTTGCCCGATACGACGATTCCCTCTTCAGGGGGCGCAGCACAAGCGGAAAGGGCGAGCAGCAGCGCTGCAACTAAAATCATTGCTAAAATCTTCTTCATTTGAACCTCCATATATTATTATATAAATTTTAGCGGATAGTCATTGAGTAAAAATTAATATTCTATAAATATATTGTGAATTATTCCCTCGTCTTTCTCCTGTCCTTTAGGAATATAGGCAGGAACAGCTCGTCTTCTTCCATTTTAACTACTTCAATTGTACTCTTCCGGGGCGTTTCCTCTCCTTTCAATTTATTTAACCAATCGTTGGACGGAGAGGTCTTGTCCATTACCTTTTTGTCATAAATTCGCTCCCCAAAACCTGTGGCAATCACCGTAATCCGCACTTCATCTGTCAAGCTTGAATCGGTGTCCGCACCAAAGAAAATGTTTGCATTGGGGTCTGCCGCCTCCTGAATCAGCCGTGCAGCTTCCCCAACTTCCAGCAAGCTCAGCGTGGGATCTCCCGTCACGTTAAACAGGATACCTCTGGCCCCCTCAATGTTGGTGTCTAACAGAGGGCTTTGAATGGCTTGCTTTGCGGCATCCATGGTTTTATTATCCCCATGGCCAATGCCAATGCCCATATGGGCAATACCTCGCTCCAGCATGACCGTTTTTACATCTGCAAAGTCTAAGTTGATCATGGCTGGTTTGGCAATTAAATCGGTAATTCCTTGTACGCCCTGGCGCAGCACGTCGTCTGCCACCCGGAACGCTTCGATCATGGGGGTTGCTTTACCCACAATCTGCAACAATTTGTCGTTGGGGATGGTGACAATGGTGTCCACTCTGTCCGCCAAGTCTTTATATCCCCGCTCTGCACGGTTCATTCGCTGATTGCCTTCGAATAAAAAGGGTTTGGTGATTACAGCAACGGTTAAAATATCGTTTTCCTTGGCAATTTCCGCAATCACAGGGGCAGCACCCGTCCCGGTGCCCCCGCCCAGTCCAGCGGCAATAAACACCAGATCGGCCCCGCGCAGTGCTTCTGCAAGCTCGTCGTGGCTCTCCTCGGCAGCACGCCTGCCCACCTCTGGATCCGCTCCCGAACCCAATCCCTTTGTGAGCTTGTCCCCGATTTGGATCCTGCTCGAAGCTTTCGACAAAAATAACGCCTGCTTGTCCGTGTTGACGGCAATAAACTCCGCACCCAACAGACCGTATTCAATCATACGGTTGATTGCGTTGTTACCGGCTCCTCCAACACCTATTACTTTTATCTTCGCAAAATTCGTGCTATCGATATCAAATTCCAGCGGCATTACGTTCCTCCACACTTATCTACAAGTTATCTGCCTGTAAAGAAGTTTAAAAATTTTTGAATCAGCGAAACATTTGGTTCGTCCTGCTCCATCAGTGTGGGCTTAAACGAAGCGTCAATCAAACTCAACGAAGTATGGTACAAAGGCGATGAATAGTTGACAACGCTGATCTTGCAAATAACCACTTTCATAGGGATCAATTTTTCCACAAAGGTTTTAATGCCCTGCATGGTTGCAATCCCACCACCCGTCAAGAAGATTTTTGAGCGGTTTGAAAGAGGAATACCTGCGTTTTCTATTTCATTATATATAATAGTTGATAAATACTCAACCCTATCGTCAATAATTTTTTGTATATCTGTATATAAAAACCGTTGCAGCTTGCCGTCTTCCGTCTTCACATACTCGGTGATGTCCAATTCTGTGGCGTACAGCCCAAAGGTGTATCGCCTTTTTAACTTATCGGCAGTTGCGTAATCGATCTCCAGCAGTTTGGACAAATCCTCGCAGATGTCTGCACCACCCATGTGAATGGTTTTGCTGTATACCACCGAATCCCCGTGCACAATACACAGATTGGTTGAATAGCAGCCCACGTCCACCAATACAGCCATCATATCCCGCTCAAATGCGGGAATTAAATAAGTTGCCTTTGCAAAGGATTCGGGGATGAACTCATCGATTTGAATCCTCAAATTATCGAACATATACGTCATGTCGTTGATAAATTCAGTATCTGCCGCAGCAAAAGCAATTTTACCCATGAGAGTCATGGACCTTCGATTGACTGGGTTTAGATAATAACTTCCGTCGTCCAGCCGATAGTAAACAGGACGCCCCCCCACAATCTTTGATTTTGGAGGCAATCGAATTTCTTGTGCACTCTTCATCAATTGTGAAATGTGCTCAGGAAATATTTTGCCGTCATGGTTCTTTATATTGATCGTCTTTTCACAAATATAAATATCCATGAAGCAAGGGGGCACCCCAACATTCACATAGCGAATACGCTTGGACGCCAAACGCTCACATTCATCAATCGCATCCAATACCGCATCCGGCACACTAAAAGGAGCAACCCATTTCCCCTTATGTATTCCCGCATATGAAGCTTTTCCTAAACCAATGATCTCAACGTTGCCCTTTTCATCACCCCGAGATAGCGTGCATATTATTTTTGAAGTTCCGAACTCCACAGTCGCAACATAGCCCATATATTAATGACACCTTAAACAATTAACCGACATATTATACTGCTATATCATATATTATTTTGCCGATAAAGACAAGAATTTTTATAATCCACTTATTGTATTGAGGGTGTAAAACCCTTTCACTTTGGGCATATTCATAAATGTTTCAACAGATTATTCACAGGTTGTCCACATTTTTTCCACAGGTGTGGGTAAAAAAATAGCCGTGTCTTACACGGCTCATGTAAAGGGGGTCTTAATATATTTTTGTGAGGTCATTATATATTATTACCGTCAATTTGTCAATTATTCAAAAAACAAAATTTTTTATAAAAAAACATAAAATTTAGTTGGTGCAAATATTTATATTAAAAAGGGGGTAGGTTGTATGAACAAAAATAAAGGGAATAAGGAACATGCTGTCTCTAAAAAGAAGCTAATCATCAACGCAATTGGTGGTATGCTCATGGGTGTGATTTTCACCATAGCAGCCATACTCATTTTTGCCTTAATTGTCAAGCAGGTGAATCCCGAAGATAGCATGATCTCGGCCATCAATCAGATTATCAAGATCATCGGTATCGGCATTAGTGCATTCTTTGGCATTAAGCGCATAGAGAGCGGCAAATGGCTTGCAGGCGGGCTCTCCGGATTGTTTTATATTATTGGCGGTTATTTGGTTTTCTCGGCCATTGAGGGCAGGCTGGGCAACGGATTGCAGCTTTTATCCGATTCCCTGCTGGGCATATTGGTGGGGATCATCTTTGCAGTGATTTTT
Source organism: uncultured Clostridia bacterium (assembly GCA_964453645.1). Classification (GTDB taxonomy): domain Bacteria; phylum Bacillota; class Clostridia; order Christensenellales; family JAWKQI01; genus CAYVRJ01. Next base: position 96,265 of record CAYVRJ010000002.1, on the reverse strand, counting down.
GGCCAACTGTTTGTTCCCAAAAAGAAAAAGAAATAACATAAAAGGCGAGCAAACCAATGCCCGCCTTCAACATTCTTTTAAACTTATTTTGTTTCGATCTGCTTGTCCGAGATTTCGTTTTCAACTTCCGAAGACTCAACAGCAGCAATAGCACCCTTGGCGAGCTGAAGTTTCACTTTGTCGGGACCGCACTCCATGATGAGCAGGTCTTCCTTCACTTGTGTGACTTTGCCGTAGAAACCACCAATTGTCTTAATGTTGTCCCCCACCTTAACGGCAGACAACATGTTTTTAATCTTCTTTTCCCTTTTCTTTTGCGGAACTATGATTAAAACGATAAAAACAACAAAAATAAGAATTATCGGAACAAATTGTGATAATTGACTGACAACATCGTTAGGCATCTCTTTAAAACCATCCTATTTTTTATTTACCATAATATAATACATAAAAAGAACGGGTTCGTCAACATATTTTATTAAATAGTGGGACGATTTCGAATGATTAATACAATTCCCGACACCACTTCAAACCCAGCACACATCTGCGTTGCAACATTACTCACGCCCACCGGGCAGTTGGGGTTGATGGTTAAGTTGTTCAGGGGATATTTCAGCCCGTAGGAGTTGCTTAATACAACACTTCCGCCAAAGGGAATGAGGGATATGGTTTCCCCTGGAGTTGTGTTGATTACAACCTTTCCGTTTGCCGGGCTAATCATGGTGTTGTCGTCGCACAGCAAAGATTCAATGCCGTGTTCACAGCCGTTCACCAGCACTTGCAAGTTTCCAAGGGTGTGATCCATACGCTTGCCCAACCCACCTAAAATAACGATGTGTTTTGCGCCCCGATCCACCGCTTGATGATATGCAACCATCAAGTCTGTCTCGTCTTTTTCACAGTTGAGCAGCACCATCTCCACATCTGCTTCCCCCAACACATTCAAGCAATGGCGGGGAATGGAATCGCTGTCCCCCACGTACAGATGGGGCATCAAATGACCCTCAACCAACACCTGGGTACCCCCATCCACCCCAATGATGTAGTCCGAAACTTCTGCGTATTCTCTTAACAACCTTTCACTGGGGGGTTCACCCGATGCAACAATGAGTACTTTCAACCTAGCCCCTCAACACTTGTATGGTTTTCGCAGGGTCATTGGAGTTAAACACACTGCTGCCCGCAACCAATACGTTGATTCCCGCATCGATCACTTGTTTTGCGTTATTCTCGTCTATTCCCCCATCCATCTCAATGTCGAAGGAATAACCATACTTTGCTTCCAGATTTCTAAGTTCCCTAGCCTTATCCAACACTTTTGGGATTAACTTTTGACCCCCAAATCCGGGGTTAACGCTCATGAGCAACACCATATCCACATCGCACAGCACGTTTTCTATGGCACAGACGGGCGTATGGGGATTGAGAACCACCCCTGCCTTTTTGTTACACGCTTTGATTTGCTGTAAGGCTCGGTGAACGTGAGGAGTGGATTCAGCGTGTATGGTGATGATATCTGCTCCAGCCGAAACAAATTGTTCGATGTATCTTTCTGGGTTCACAATCATTAAGTGAACGTCCAGGGGGAGAGCAGTTTTTTTTCTGAGTGCCGAAATCATAGGTTGCCCAAATGTTATGTTGGGCACAAACATGCCGTCCATTACGTCGCAGTGGACGTAATCTGCCTTCCACTCCTCCAAATCTTTTAATGTCTTTTCAAAGTTTGTAAAATCTGCCGCAAGTATTGACGGTGCAATCTTAATCATACTTATTTGCCCTCGCTTCCATGATTTGATTCAATATTTTTAGATAGCGGTCATACCGCATATGATCGATCAACTTCTCTTCCTTAGCGGCAATAATGCCGCACCCCGGTTCGCTGACGTGCAGGCAAGAGGAAAAACTGCAATTTTTAGCGTGCTGTGCAAATTCACCGTAATACACTTGCAGTGCCTCTGGCTCCTCGATGGGCAGTTCACTCAACACCGAGAATCCAGGCGTATCGATGACTTCGATGCCATCGCAAATATATAGTTCTGCATGGCGGGTGGTGTGCCGTCCCCTGGCTGTTTTTTTTGCCAAGGTACCTGTTTGCAGATTTAATTCTGGAAAGAGTGTGTTGAGCAGGGTGGATTTTCCAACGGCGGACTGTCCGCACAGCACCGTCCTCTCCTCCTTAAGCTTTTCCTTTAGCGCTTCAATGCCCATGTGTTCTTTGCAGGAAGTTTCCACGATAGCTACATCGGGGTACTGCTGTTTAATTACCTTGGCTTCACGGGGAGCAACATCGGTTTTATTAATGATGAGCAACGGTTTGATTTTTTCAAACCCCGTCCACACCAACAATTTATCAATCAACAATAGATCGGGTTTGGGGGAAGAAGTGCTCAGCACCAGCGCACCTTGGGTGACGTTTGCAACTTTGGGGCGAAGCAAACTGTTTGTACGCTCCAACAGTTCAACGATCAAGGGCGTTCCCGTTTCCATCAGCTCAATGATTGCATTATCCCCCACTAGGGGCGTGGTATTATCCTTGCGAAATACACCTTTAGCCTTGCACTCGTATTCCACACCGTCTGCTAATACGTAGTAAAATCCGCCAATTCCCTTTAATATGACACCTGTCTTCTTCATTTACTTTAGTTCCACAGTTTTTCTAATAACCTCAACGCCATTGCAGTAGACCACCAAATCTTGGGCACCGCCAACCGTACCAAACACAGTGAGGGGCAATTTAAATTCCCCGGTGCTGTTCACGCTCTCGTGCAAGACATAATTCACCGTAATGCCCTCCTGTACGTTTTCCAACACAATTAATACAACCGAATCGTTTTCTTCTACTGTATAACTCACCGTGGTGATTGCCGAAAACTTTTTATCTGCCAACGTGGAAACCCACAGTTTTGTCATGGTTCGAATATTTTCCGAAACGTTGGCTACGGGCTGTTGCTCCAAAACCACACCCGGTTCCTTCGCACTGGTCTCCTCATAGACGAGGGCGGCAATGAACCCCGACTGGGCGATGGCATTCACTGCTTCATCCACTGTAAATCCCCGCACGTAGGGCATGGTGGCAAAATCCGTTATGCGCTTGTCGCACACCGTTAAGTTGATGGAGTCCCCTCTCGTCACCAACACACCCGGTTCAGGCTGCTGTGCAATGACGTAATCTTTGGGTTTATCGGCAACTTCATACGTAACCGTGCCCAATTCTAAATCCCATTCGTCTAATAATTTTACGGCATTTTCGAAGGCTTCGTCGATTAGCAATGGCATTTCAAAAGACATGGGCCCATCGCTGATAACAATCGTCACCGAACTGTCCTTGTCCATGCTCTCTTCGGCAGGAGGACTTTGTTCCATAATCACACCTTTATCCACGGTGTTTGACGGTTCGTACACTCTGTTAATCTTCATGCCAATATTTGCAGCATATTCCATGGCATCCTTTTCCGTTTGATTCACGAGTGAAGGTACGGTGACCGTATTGTTCTTTTTATTGGACAAAATGTTGCTTCCAATAATGAGTACCGTTCCCAAAACAATAGCCAGAAATACAAACAAAGCGGCAATGGGGATGATATTTCGCTTTAGATTTTGTTTCTTTGGTTTATCTTTTTCAATTTTAACAAAATTACCGTCTGGGGTGAGCAGAGAGTGCTGCAAATCGTCTTTTAATTCCTTTGCGCTGGAATAACGCTTTTCTTTATCTTTTCTTGTCGCTTTGAGAATAATGGCATTTAAGCTCTTTGGAAGATCCGGCATTAATTCCTTCGGTTCCCGCAAGGGTTCGTTAATATGTTTAATGGCAACAGCAACAGATGTCTCCCCATCAAAGGGGAGCTGTCCGGTGACCATTTCGTAGAGCACGATGCCCAATGAATAAATGTCCGATCGGGTATCAATCTTTTCACCCATAGCCTGCTCGGGAGAAAAATAGTGTGCTGAGCCCATCACTTCGGTATTTTCATTGACAATGGTGGAACCCGAAATATTTTTGGCAATGCCAAAGTCCGTAAGTTTAACCAGTTCCTCCTGAATTAACACGTTTTGCGGTTTAATGTCCCGGTGAACCAACCCTTTGGAGTGGGCGTGGTCGATGGCGGAGCAAATGTCGATCATAATTTGGGTGGCCTCCACGGGAGGAATAACACTCAGGTTGATCCGCTGTTTTAAGGTTTGTCCGCTAATAAATTCAAATACAATGAAATGAATATCTCCCGCAGAACCTGAATCGATCATACGGACGATATTTTTATGCTTTAATTGAGCCATGGCCCGTGCTTCTTTGGAAAAACGAAGGACGTATTCCTTGTTGCCCGTAAACTCGGGTTTTAAAACCTTAACGGCAACCTGTCTTCCCGTCTTAATGTCAACACCCCTGTATACGTTGGACATCCCCCCCGAGTCGTAGAGGGAGTCAATTTGGTAACGCCCTTTTAGTATCTTACCCTCCATGGCTTACCTCCCCGTATTGGCACAATACAACTGTAATATTGTCTGTTCCCCCTGCCTTGAGTGCCATGGAGACCAACGAGTCACACATATCACTTAGGCAATCTTCGCTATCGAGAACTTTTGCAATATCTTCGTCACATACAAGTCCGTGGAGACCATCCGAACACAAGAGCAGGATATCTCCCTTTTTCCACAATATTTCTATTGTATCGGCAGTAAACTCTTCGATGCCCAAGCAATTGGTAATAATGTTTCGCTGAACATGCCGCTTCCCTTCCTCGGGGGTGATCACACCCGCACGGATCAATTGGGCAACATAGGAGTGATCCGAAGTGATTTGGGTGAGTTTGTGATCGCTAAAGAGATATGCCCTGCTATCCCCTGCGTGGGAAACCAGCAGTTTGTCCTCCAATGTATACGCACAAGTGAAGGTGGTACCCATGCCTTCGCTCTCCCTGTGCCCACGGGCATACTCTAATATTTCCCTGTTGGCTCCATCTATAGAAGCGTACAGGGTGTTTAAGTCGATTCTCTCCGTTTGGCTAAGTTTTTTGACAACAGTATCGATGGCCATCTTGGAAGCTATTTCTCCCGAATTATGGCCTCCCATGCCGTCGGCAACTGCAACAAACCCAAAGTCACCCTCGGGAATATATCCACAGTCCTGATTGTTTTTTCTCACCTTACCCACATGGGTTTTCATGGTATACTTCAATCTACTCTTCTGCATATGTTGCCTTTAATTGGCCGCATGCCCCTTCTATATCTGCTCCCAGCGTTCGCCGAAGCGTTGCACTGATTTTCAGTTTGTTCAGTTCCTCAAGAAACGCATAACACTGCTTTTTCCCCGGAGAAACCCCTCCCAAACTTCCGTTTTTGGGTATGAGATTCACATGGCAATTCAGCCCCTTCAATCGCTTGGCTAATTCCCGGGCATGAGCCAGTTCACTGTTTATATCCTGGATGAGAATGTATTCAATAATCACCCTTCGCCCAGTTTGATCAAAATAATAGCGCAAATCTTCTATCAGTTCGTCCACGCCCACGTGCACTGCATATGGGATGATCTTTCGCCTAATTTCATCGTTGGGTGCGTGGAGGGACAGGCACAGGGTTGGCTTATAACCAAAACCCACAAGTTCACGAATTTTGCCCTTCACGCCAACTGTGGAGAGAGAAATGTTTCTCAACCCAATGTTTAACCCCTGTTCGTCGGACATCAGTTCGAAAAACCCTATGATGTTCTTTAGGTTGTGTAATGGTTCCCCACTGCCCATTAATACAACGTTGGAAACCTTGCCGTTGAGTTTGCCGATCATGAGCACCTGAGCATAGATTTCATAGGCTTTTAAGTTGCGGATCAATCCCTTTTCTCCCGAAGTACAAAACACACAGGAGCAGGCACATCCAACTTGTGTGGAAATACACGCAGTGTTTCCATGCTCATAGTTGAGCAACACACTTTCCACGGTACACTGATCGGACAAAGAAAACAAATATTTCTTGGTTCCGTCGCTGGAATATCGCTCGGTCACGATTTCGGGATACCCTTCAAAGCAGCGAAGAGCCAGCTCCTCTTTCAAGGTTTTGGGCAAATCGGTCATTTCGTCAAAGGTTCTGCCCTGCATTAGGTTTTTGTGAAGCTGCTTGGCACGAAAAGGTTTTTGTCCCAAACTCTCCACAATTTCTTGCAATCTATGAAATTCCGCACCCAGTAGGGCAATTTTTTCTACCTTCGTCTCAAACATGAAATAAAAAACCCATCCGTTTGATCCCTACAGGGAAGTAATGTTTTATTCTCAAATATATATTTAAAATCACTGTTTTCTTTCATAACCCCTTCGACCACATCCTCATTTTCACATTTTAACACTGAACATGTGAAATATGCAAGCTTTCCCCCCGTTTTTACATATTGAGCAGCATTTTTAAGAATGTTCTTTTGCAACACATTGAGTGTTTCCAAGTTTGGGGGGGTGTTTCTAAGGTCAGGTTTTTTATGATACAGTCCCAGAGCAGAACAAGGTGCATCCACAATTACCAGATCAAATTTATCTAGATACTGTTCGCTTAACGTTGCTGCATCCGAGACATGTACGCTTGCACGAACCCCCAGCCGTTCAAAGTTTTTTCTCGTCAGCTCAATCCTGTGGGGGTGAAGATCGTTTGCAATAATCTCTGCCCTGTTTTGAGACAGTGCCGCAACATATGCACTTTTACCCCCGGGGGCGCAGCACAAATCTAATACCGACAGTTCGCCGTCGTACACACTTTTCACGGCAATAGCCGAAGCTAAACCCATAGGCGTGTAGTCGCCTTTTTTATAAAAAGAATCGTTTGCAACGTCTACAATATTTCTAACCGCTAAAATATCTCCCTGCACATCTTCAACTTGAAAATGGGCTGATAGGGCTTCCACACTAGATTTTAGGGTATTGACCCGAATTTCGGTAATACTGTTGTCGTACTCATAGTTTAAGAATTCATTTGTCAAACTCTCGCCCCACTGGGCGATGAGCAGTTGTTTTAACCAATCCGGGTGTGTTTTTACAATGGAAAGTTGATTATAATCTCGTGTTATATTTCTAAGCACTCCGTTTACAAACCCCGACAACGCACCCTTGCCGCAGGCCTTACACAGCTTTGTGCCTTCGTTTACCGCTGTGTGCAGGGGAACGTTCATTAAAAACATTTGGCATACGGATAACCGGAGCACATTTTTTACTTTGCCATTGACCCGCTTTGCGCTGCTGATATAGGGTTTTAAAACATTGTCGATGGACGTAAGGTTTTCAACGGTTAAGGCACACAACGAGTATGCAAAGTTTTTATCCTGTTGCGATAAGTGCTCCAAATGTTTCTTGGCACTTAGGTTCAGATAGGCGTTGCCGTCTACCACCTCGCAGAGCATATTTAAGGCACACAGTCTACTCAAAGTTTTCTCCAACCATAAAGGAATGACCTCTCAATAAATCCGTGTCGTTTAAAGGTTTGCCCCCCGGCAATTGCAGCTTTTTTAACCGAACAGAACCATCTGCACACCCAACAACCAAACCGTCCCTAGGGTTTGCCAAGAGAATTTCTCCTGCATTTCCCCTTTGGGTGCACGCTTCTGCTAAAAAGAGTTTGATTTTGTCTTCCCCTTTTACTGCATAGGCATTAAAACTGGAGCCGTTCAGCCCCCTTATTTTATTGATAATCTCCTTGGCCGAAACATGAAACTGTATTTTGCCAAGTTCTTTGCAAAGCATTGGATAATAGCTGGACTCTTCTTCATCTTGGGGGAGAGGTTGTATGTCCTTTAAATTCTTAAGCGTATCTATTAACACTGTTGCGCCCAGTAGGGACAACCGTTGGGAGAGTTCCCCCGCCGTTTCATTGGGTTGAATACTCAGTTCCCCTTTTAAAAGCATATCTCCCGTATCCAATCCGATATCGGTAAACATGGTTGTAATGCCCGTCTTTGTTTCGCCGTTGATAATACACCACTCGATGGGCGCAGCACCCCTATACTTGGGCAGGAGAGAAGCGTGGACATTAATGGTGCCCATAGGGGGGATATCCAAATTTTCTTGTGACAAAAGCTGTCCAAACGCACAAGTAATAACCAAATCGGGAGCAATTTGGCGAAGTTCTGCAACTGCTTCACTGCTCTTTATTTTTTCATATTGATACACCGGAATGTTTCGCTCTTGTGCCAACACTTTAACTGGTGGGGGCGTTAACTTATGCCCCCGATTTTTCGGCCTGTCGGGTTGAGTAAACACAGCACAAACGTCATAACCGTTGTCACACAAGGCTCTGAGCGCTGGGCAGGCAAACTCCGGTGTACCCAGAAAAACAATTCTCATTTGTGCACTTCCTCTAACATAATGTCTGCAAAGAGTACACCGTTGAGATGGTCTATTTCGTGGCAAAAGGCCCTGCACAAAAGGTCTTCTGCTTCGTATTGCATTAGATCACCCTCCCGGTTAAACGCCTCTACAACAACCTTAGCTGGACGAACCACCTTTCCCCACCGGTTGGGTAAACTCAAACACCCTTCTTCTTCAAACTGTTCGCCAAATTCTTCTATAATCACAGGATTAATCAATTCAATTACTTCATCTTCAATATGTATCACAGCAACCCGGCGAAGAACGCCGATCTGCGGTGCAGCCAATCCAACCCCCTCGGCCTTTTTCAAGGTTTCGTGCATATCGTCCAGCAGTTGGATAATTCGATTGTCGATCTCCTTAACCTCCTTAGACACCTTGCGCAACCGATCATTGTTAGAACCTTTTAAAATATTTCTTAAAGCCATATACATCCTCTTTCTAAAACATGCTACTCGGATTCACTTCAAAATTAACAAGCACATCGTATTCACTATGATCAAGGGTGTCGAGCAATTGTCGATGCATTGCTCTGTTCACACCCGTTTTTAACAATATCTGATACCTTATTTTATTATCAATCTTCGCCACGGGTGAATAACCGTGGGTAAAAATAAATATTTCGTTATAATACGGTTTCAAACCTATTTTAAGTTTATTATACAAATCTGTGGCGCTCAATACAAGCTTTTGTTCATCTTCTCCCGAAAAAAGTATGCGGTAAAAGGTTCCAAAGGGGGGCAAGCAGCACGCCTGTCTGCTCACAATCTCTTCTTCGTAGAAACCAATATAGTCGTGATTTTTTGCACGGAGGATAGAAAAGTGCTGGGGGTTATAGGTCTGCACCACCACAACCCCCTCTCCCTTGCGCCCTGCTCTCCCCGAAACTTGCTCTAATAGGGAGTACGTGCGAAAAGAGCTTCGGTAGTCGGGCACTTTTAGGGACATATCTGCTGCAATCACCCCAACCAATCTTAAATTATCAAAATTAAATCCCTTGGCAATCATTTGGGTGCCAATGAGGATGTCTGCCCGATTGTTTGCAAAGTCACTGTAAATCTTTAAATGTGAATCCTTTTTCCTCACTGTATCAAAATCCATGCGGATGACTCTGACCCCCGGAAATTCTTTTAAAACTTCCTCTTCTACTCTCTGGGTTCCAATGCCAAAGTGCTTTAAATAGGGTTTGGTGCACTGGGGACAAATTTTTGTCACCTGCTTCGTTCGCCCGCAATAGTGGCATTTGAGCAGATTGGACTTTGAGTGATAGGTCATAGTCACCGAACAACTGTCACAATACTCCGTATAACCACACCCCCGGCACATCACAAAGTTGGAGTGCCCCCGCCTGTTGATAAACAACATTGCCTGTTTGCCCATGTTTAAGGTTTGCCGGAGTTGATCGTACAGCTCTGCCGAAAACATGGTTCTGTTACCCAGCGCCAACTCCTCCCGCATATCCGCCACGATTATTTGGGGCAGGGGCAGATCGTTGATTCTGTTCTTGAGGGTGAGCAGTTTGAGTTCACCCTTTCGAGCACTGTGAAAACTCTCAATGGAAGGAGTGGCACTGCCGAAAATATAGGGGCAATTCCACATCTCGCACCGCTTTTGAACGATATCATGGGTTAAATACTTTGGGGTTTGTTCAGATTTGTAGCTGAGTTCATGCTCCTCGTCTATGATCATGATTCCAATGTTTGACAAAGGCGCAAACACAGCCGAACGAGCACCCACAACAACCTTTGCTTCCCCCAAAGCGATTCTTCGCCACTCGTCGTACCGCTCCCCCGAGGACAAGCCGCTGTGTAGCACTGCAACCTGTGCATGAACCCGAGATTTAATCATGTGGAGCAGTTGGGGGGTTAGAGAGATTTCGGGTACCATAAGGACTGCCGTTTTTCCATTTTCCAGGACTTTGTTGATGAGTTTGGCATATACTTCGGTCTTACCCGAACCCGTCACACCAAACAGCAAATACCCCTGATCGTTGTCCATATCCACACTGTTTAGACAGTGCTCTTGCTGCGCCGTTAGTTGGATGTGAACTCCCTCACCAGCCAAAGAAACAGGATTTCTAAAATCCTCTTTAATGGTTCCACAGATCCAACCCGAAGCAATGCCTCGCTTTGCCGTTGCACGCAAGTTTTCAGGCAAACTCAAATACTCAATTTGCGGACTGTTTTCAAAGCAATCCAGCAATTTGAGTGTGTTGGGTGTTTTTTTAATTGTGTGGATACATTCTTTATTGAGGGACAGTATCTTTTTTGTTTTAGCTTTCACTTCCCCCCGTCTCAGCTCGCTGGGAAACATGGCCCGTAGTACGCTGCACATGGTGATGTGCTGTTCTCTTGCAATGTGTTCCGCTAGGGTAATTTGTTCACTTGTGAGAACGGGAAATTCGTCTATGGTTGAAAGGATGGGCTTAATCTTTGAGATGTCGTAATCGACACGGTCTGTCAGTGCAACCACATATCCCTGCATCTTCTTCGACCCATTGCCAAAGGGCACCATCACCCTCATCCCCACAGGGACAAAAAGACCCTCGGGAAGGGCGTACTCGAACTGCCTGTCCACCTTAGAGTGGGGGATATCGATGATTACACGTGCGAACATACTTTTGCTTGATATAATTCACAGGCTTTGTCTACAATTGCCTGCGCACATTCTTTTTTTGATTTGAATCCCAAATCAATGGGATCTGCATGTTTAGGATATAAAACGATGTGGTTGGTGTCGAATTCAAAACCCACCTGCGGTTTTGATACATCGTTGGCACAAATTAAATCAGCATTCTTTGCACAAAGTTTCTCTCTTGCATATGCTTCAATGTTGTCTGTCTCTGCTGCAAAACCAATGAGCACTTGATTTTGCTTGCGCTTTCCCAGTTCTAAGAGGATATCTTTGGTTCGGGTTAGCTCAATGGATATATTACCCTCCCCCTTTTTTTGTTTAGTTGTAAATACATCAACAGGGGTGTAATCGGATACTGCTGCTGTTTTGATGACAATATCCATGCCATCGTATCGCTTGATACATTCCTCATACATCTCCTGTGCGGAGGTGACTTGAACAAAACAAACGTTTTTCGGAGGTGTAATGGCAACAGGCCCGGAGATTAACACAACGTCTCCACCCCGATTAGCTGCTATACTTGCAATTTCATAACCCATCTTGCCGCTGGAGGGGCTTGTAATATAGCGAATGGGGTCAAAATACTCTCTGGTTGGACCGGCAGTGATTAGTAGTTTAAGACCTGCCAAATCGTTTGCCTGCTTAAATACATCCACTGCGTACTCAAAAATTTCTTGGGGTTCCCTCATGCGCCCCTCTCCCACATCTCCGCAGGCCAGCACACCTGAACCCACGTCCATTACGTATACCCCATCTTGTTGTAACGTTGCAATATTACGCGCAACCGTTGAATCCACGAACATTTGCGTATTCATGGCGGGAGCAATGATTTTTGGGCACTTGGCCGCAAGGTAAGTGGTTGTCAGCATGTCATCGGCAATGCCGCGTGCCGCCTTTGCTAAAAAGTTGGCTGTGGCAGGGGCAACGATGAACAAATCTGCTGCCTTTGCCAACGAAACGTGTTCCACGTCAAAGGCCTGATTTCTCTCAAATGTGTCCAGTACAACGGGGTTTCCGGTGAGCACTTCAAATGTCTTGGGTGTGACAAATTCACAGGCATTTTTGGTCATGATGACGTGAACGTGACACCCAGATTTTTTTAAAAGACTAATAAGATAGCCGACTTTGTAGACGGCTATTCCTCCCGTGATCCCCAATACCACACATCGATTGCTGAGCATTATTTTATTCCATCGCTGTGGCGTATATATGTGATTTTGTCTTGCATCACTTCTTTAACAGCCTGTGAAACGGGGTTGGACGATTCATCGTCGGTTAAAGGGAGGGAACCCTCCACAATCTGGCGTGCACGCTTGGCACACTCCACAACCAGTGTGAACCGGCAATCCGCCTTAGACAACGCTTCTTCCATGTTTACATTGATCATTCTTAAAACTCTCCACCTTCCAATAATCTTTTAATTGCACTCAAATTGTGCTTCACTTTATATTTTCTGGTTCTGACAATCTCCATAATGCGGGTGGCGCACTGTTCAATACTGTCGTTGACCACTACATAATCATAGTTATAAATCTGTTCAATCTCTCCCCTTGCGGTTTTCAGCCTGCGCTGAATTTCATCTTCTTCTTCGGTATTTCTGCCCCGAAGCCGTTTCTCAAGTTCTCCCTGGCTGGGAGGAGCAATGAATATGGTCGCACATTGGGGCACCATCTTTTTGATTGCCTTTGCCCCCTGCACATCTATTTCCAAGATCACATCTCCGCCTTTAAGCTTTTCGTTTACATAACTCAAGGGTGTTCCGTAGTAATTGCCGTGTACAAAAGCATATTCCAGCAATTCTCCGTTATCTATCATCTTTTGAAATTCGTCCTTATCCACAAAAAAATAGTTGACTCCGTTTGCTTCTCCCGAACGGGGTTTGCGGGTAGTAACAGAAACACTCAGGGACAAATCTTTGTTTGTTCCCAACAGTTCTTCAATTACCGTACCCTTTCCCGCTCCTGCGGGACCGGAGATTACCAATAGCGTGCCTTTCATATATAAAACCTCACAATAATTTATTCACTTCCCTCATCTTTTTCAAGTCGGTTGGCCATCGTCTCGGGTTGAACCGACGAGAGGATTACCTGACCTGAATCGGTTATGATCACAGCCCGTGTCCTTCGGCCATAAGTTGCATCGATTAAGCAATTGTTGCTCCTGGCATCGGTAACAATCCTTCTCACAGGTGCTGACTCAGGGCTGATGATGGCAATAATTCTGTTGGCCATCACAATATTACCAAAACCAATGTTAACTAATTTCATACGTTCTCCGACTATTCAATATTCTGTATCTGTTCCCGAATCTTTTCAATTTCGGTTTTCGCAGCAATCACCATATTGGTAATTTCGATATCCGATGTCTTAGATCCAATGGTGTTAAACTCACGGTTTAACTCTTGAACCATAAAATCCATCTGTCGTCCAGCTGGTACATTCTTTTTGAGCAGTTTGTCAAACTCTGCAACGTGGTTTCGCACCCGCACAACCTCTTCGGTGATATTTTGCTTATCCGCATAGAAAACAACCTCTTGGGCGATGCGCACTTCGTCCACGGATATTTCGGTTAGCTCACCAATGCGCTTGAGTAGCTTTTCCTTGATCTGAGCAACGATACTCTCTTCCTTTGCGGAAATTTCCTCATTCATGTTCAGTATTGTCTTTAATCGCATGGCAATGTCTTGCACCAGATTATTACCTTCGCTCTGCCGCATATTCATTAAATTTTCAAGAGCAGTATTCGCAGCAGCAGTTAAGAGAGCCTTGAGCTCCTCTTCGTTTAATTCATTCTCCTCTTGCACAATACAATCGTTTAAGCGAAGTAAATGGCTAATGGCAATGTCGTTGGCAAGGCCAGTACTGCCCTCTATTTCCTTAAAAACAGAAAGATAGGCATTGATCAACCCCATGTCTGCGACGATGTGCTTGTCCTCTTCAGCAGTAGAAAAAAAGTTGACAAAGACGTCAAGACGCCCCCTGCTCACCTTTTCCTTAATCATGGAGCGAAGATAGTCCTCTAAAAACATTAAAATTCTTGGAATGCGGATATTAATATCTAAATATCTATGATTCACAGATTTTAATTCAATACAGAGTTTTCTTCCATCCCTTTCGGCTTCCCCCCTGCCGAATCCGGTCATGCTGTTCAAGGTAAAATCCCCCTACTCAACCGAGAAAATATATTCATACACCGGCTGACCGCCAAGCTGTACGTCTACATCACACCCCGGGAATTCATCCGTTATTTTATTTAATAACTCATTGGCGTTTTCTTCACTCACGTCACTGCCGTAAAATGCAGTGATCACACAGTCGTCCTCCGTCACCATCTCCTTTAACAGAGCAATGGCTGTTTTTTTCTTACTCTTGCCGTGTACGACGATCTCTCCGTCGAACAGTCCGATATAATCCCCCTCGGATATGTTGTGGCCGTTCACTTTGGCAATGCGCACTGCCTTGGTGATCTGACCCGATTTCACATCCGAGACAGCATTGTTCATGCGGTTAAAGTTCTCTTCGGGAGATAAGTCTGGGTTAAATTTGAGGGTTGCAGCAATTCCCTGGGGAATGGAAGTGGCGTGCACCACCATCACGTTGCAATCCACCAAATCCCCTGCCTGTTCCGCTGCTAGTATAATGTTTTTGTTGTTGGGCAGAATGATGGCGTTGTGTGCATTGGCAGAAACGATGGCCCGGGCAATATCCTCTGCCGAGGGGTTCATGGTCTGACCGCCTTCCACGATATAATCCACAGAAAAATCTTTAAAAATGGCTTTAATTCCATCTCCGTAGGCAACGGCAATGATGGCCAATTCCTTTTGCGGAATGGTGTGGCCTTCGTTGTGCTGTTCCCGCATGTTGTCGATCTTAATACCCGACAGCATGCCAAACCGCAGGGCTATTTGCAGTGCCTTTCCCGGCATATTGGTGTGAACGTGTACCTTGATTAGGTTTAGATCCCCCACCACCAGCACACAGTCCCCCAAGGTCGTGAGCTTTTCTCTCAAACGTTCGATATGGTCTTGGGTGATATGATCATGTATATTTTTTATAAAAAATTCCGTACAGTACCCAAACTCAATATCTTCGTTGAGAATCATGGCATTGCCACTGGGAACGATATCTTCAAAATCGTAATCCACATCGTCTCCATCTAAGCTCATCTTAAACGCACGGTAAATAATGAGGAGGCCTTTGCCACCTGCGTCCACCACTCCCGCTTCTTTTAAAACCGGAAGCATCTCTGGGGTCTTGCGCAGGGTTTCCTCTGCATGGAGCAAGAGGTTGTCGAGCAGGTTTAATACATCTGCCCCTTCTTCTGCTTGCTCCAGTGCACATTCACCCATAGCCCGGGCAATGGTTAAAATAGTACCCTCTTTGGGTTTCATCACCGCTTTATACGCACTCTTGCTTCCCCCATCGATTGCATTTGCAAACTGGACTGCATCCATAGTATCCACAATGCCTTCCAGCCCCTTGGCAAATCCCCTGAAAATCTGGGAGAGAATCACACCCGAATTACCCCTGGCACCTTTGAGTGCACCCAGTGCGATTGCGTTGGCAACATCACAAACCGTTTCCGCTCCACTCTCCATCAGCTCCTTTGCAGCAGACATCATGGTGAGGGACATGTTGGTTCCGGTATCGCCGTCGGGCACAGGGAACACGTTAAGTGCATCCAGACCTGATTTGTTTTTTTCCAGATACGCTGCTGCATTGAGCATCATATCCTTTAACATAGGCCCGGTTATATATAGTTGATCCACGTTCAGTCCTCCGTATTAGACTCTGATATCGCTGACAATCACATCCACTTTATCAACAGTAAGGCCGGTCATTTTTTCCAGCTTATACTTGATGGTATCGATGACGTTGTTAGCAACAGCAGCTAAGGACACGCCGTACTCCACAACAATAAACAATTGCAGCGAAACGGAACTACCCTTAAAAGTCACTTTGATCCCCTTGTCAAAATTGTTCAGGTTCAGCAGTTGAACGATCCCGTCCGAAACCTTTTTGGAAGCCATGCCCACAATGCCGTAGCACTCAACTGCAATCAACCCTGCAATGTTTGCAATGGTGGATTCGTTGTAGGAAATGGTGCCTAAACCGTTTGTAATCGATGGATTCATTGTTCTTCCTCCCGGGAAAATAAATGTTTGGTGAAAGATTGTCGACCTTCACATGTTAACACTGCATTTTATATCATATTACAGAAATATTCAATCAATTCCGCAAAAATTAATAAAATATATGTTTTTTCTGTGAATTCCTCTAAAGTCTTTCAAATAGTTCGGGCAGCTCCCTTTTGATGATGGCAGGCCGTAAATCGCTGTCCATCAAAATGTGAGCCGACTCACCCTTTGCTATGATTTTTTCGTCGGACTGACGAAGTATTTCATAGGCAAAGGACATTTTAATACCCTTAATCTCTTTGACAGAGATGCGGATTGTCAGTTCATCCCTGTAGTATGCGGGGGCATAATAGTTGATGTTCTGGGAAATGGGAATAAACTTTAACCCCTTGGCCTCCACTTTTGTGTAGTCGTATCCCGCATCGTCGATGAGTTTTTCCTGTGCCAAATCAAACCAGTTGAAGTAGTTGGAGTGGTGCACAAAACCCATCTTACCCGTTTCGTTATAGCGAACCCGTATCTTGACCTCACTTACTGCCATAAACACTATCTCCCCAACACTTTAGATAATTCAAACAAATCTTCGTTGAAAACGGGATCCATCTTAAGGGCTGTTTCAATGTCCATATCCATGATCTTGTCGTCTCGAATGCCCACTACCCGGTTGCCAATACCTTCTGATAAGAGTTTGACAGCGTGTGCACCCATCTTTGTGGCCAACACTCTGTCGTAGGGGGAGGGGTTTCCACCCCGCTGGATGTACCCAAGCACAATCGCCTTGACATCCAAGCCGGTAGCTTGGCGCATATAGGCAGCCAAAGGTTCGCCTTTACCTGCACCTTCAGCAATGACAACAATGCTGGTGGTTTTTCCTTTAATCCTATCCCGTTTGAGCATGGCACAAATTTCATCGATATCAAAAGGCACTTCGGGTACGATGATGTGTTCCGCACCTCCGGCAACACCCGAGAACAGCGCGATATCACCACATCTGTTGCCCATAACTTCAATAACCCCCACTCTCTCGTGGGAAATCATAGTATCCCGAATCCTTGCAATTTCGGTGGACACGGTGTTTACAGCAGTATCAAACCCGATGGTATAATCGGTATATGCCAAGTCGTTGTCGATGGTTCCGGGCAGTCCAATGGTGGGCACGCCCAACCGGCACAGATCCTGTGCACCCTTGTAACTTCCATCACCGCCAATGACCACCATGCCGTCGATGTCAAATGCATGGATGGCATCCAGTGCCCTTTGCATACCTTCTTCGGTTTTAAACTCGTGGGAACGAGCTGTTTTTAAGATGGTTCCCCCCGTTGTGACGATGCCTGAAACATCCTCATCCCGCATCTCAACGATTCTGCCCTCCATCAGCCCTGCATAACCCTTCTGTACACCCATGACAATCATATCCCGTGAAAGACCACACTTTACAATGGAACTGATTGCTGCGTTCATGCCCGGCGTATCGCCTCCGCTGGTTAAAATTCCAATACGTTTGATTTTCATACTTCAAAACCTCTCTTCAAAAGTAATTGTTCACAATATATATTTAACCCGATGTGATTTCACCGTATTTGGTCAGCACTGTCGCCTTGCCTTTAATTTTGATGGCGGAGGTAACTTGCGTGAACTGTGCGATGAGCACCTCGCCGCTGTCCAACTTTTCCGTGTGGTGCAGCTTTGTGTCTCTGCCCCTGGTGATGCCGATCACGCTGACACCGTCGTTTAATGCTTTGATCACAACGCAATCCCCGTTGGTTCCCATAAACTCTTCCATGAAACCCTCACCTCAAAACGATTTGGTTTAATTCTAACATATACTACTTGGACTTAGCAATCATTTTTATTTCAGTACAACGTTGTCTCTCCCATATTTCAAATACAGCTCCTCCATCAATTCATCGGACAACCGAATGGAGTTGCTGCCCCCCACCCTGAACTTGCTGCTGTTCGCAGTGTCGTATACGACATACGACGATATTCCCGGATGATTTTTCGTAATCTCCTTTAATCCATCGATCCCTCCGCACCCTTCGCACAGTTTGATATAGAGTTTTTTTCCTTCAAAGAGGCTTTCGCTGGATGAGTATGGCTCGATGGCATCTAAAATGAGGGTTGCTTCATCATCTGAAATATCCACTTTACCCCGCACCCGCACGACGGCATCTTTTATAAGCTGATCTTCACAGGCTGTGAACACCTTGGGAAACACCATCATTTCTATGGTTCCCGTCAAATCTTCAAACAGCACCCGTGCCATCATCTTTTTTAACCGAGTGGATCGCTTCTTCACTTCCACCAGGATACCCACCATCTCCACGTACCGGCTTTCGAAATACTCCCGCTCCGCTGGGTGTTCCAACGAATCTAGAATGGCCTTCACGGTGACATCGGACTGCACCTTTATTTCATCCAAGGGATGACCCGATAAGTATATCCCCGTCACACGCTTTTCATGGGAAAGAAGATGTTTTAGGGCATATTCAGGCTTATTTGGGTAATCCACCCGTTGGTCATACCCCATGTCGCTTACATCAAACATGCTCACTTGTCCGCTGGCAGCATTTTTCTTGTTCTTCTGAGCCACATCTAAAATGTTTTCATATACAGCCATCAGAACCGATCTGTTGTGTCCAAAATCATCAAAGCAACCCGAGAGGATGAGAGCTTCTAACATACGCTTGTTCACATGCCCCCCCGATCGATTGATAAAATCTTCAAAGGAAGTGAACCCCCCCTTCCTTCGCTCCTCAATGATTTCGGCAACTGCCTTTTCCCCAACGTCTCTAATGGAGAGCAGCCCAAACCGAATGGCACCGTTTTCTACTGAAAACTCAGCCATAGAGTGGTTGATACTGGGGGGAAGAATGCCGATTCCCCTCTTCTTAGCATATTGCATATAGGAGGAGACTCTGTCGGCAAAGGTGATATAACTGTTGAGCAGTGCTGTTAAAAATTCTACAGGGTAGTACTGCTTAAAAAATGCAGTGTAATATGCAATGGCACCATAACAGCAGGCGTGGGATTTATTAAAGGCGTATGCTGCAAAGTCAATCATTTGATTGAATATTCTCTCTGCAATATGCCCCTCAATGCCGTTGGCCATAGCACCCTGCACAAAGTTACCCCGCTCCGCCTCCATCACGCTTGCCTTCTTCTTAGCCATGGCTCGCCGCACCAAGTCGCTTCTTCCCAGGGAATAACCCGCCAGATCCCGTACGATTTCCATAACCTGTTCTTGATAGACGATGGCTCCAAAGGTCTCTTCCAAAATTGGCTTTAGTTTGGGCGTTAGGTATTCTACTTTCTGTGGATTTCGCCTGCATTCAATAAATGCCGGTATGGAATCCATTGGCCCTGGACGAAACAGGGAAATACCCACCATAATATCGTTTAAGTTTTTGGGCATGAGTTGTGTCATCAGCGAACGCATTCCCGGGCTTTCAAGCTGAAAGATTCCTTCGGTATCCCCCGAGGCAATCAGTTCGTAAACCTTTTCATCATTAAAATCTAACTTTTGTAGATCGATGACCACACCGTAGTTTTGTTCAATCATCTTTTGTGTGTGCTGGATCACTGTTAAATTTCTCAACCCCAAAAAGTCCATCTTTAACAGACCCAACTGTTCCAAATCCCCCATGGGGTATTGGGTCATTACACTCATGTCCTTGGTGCTGATTTGCAGGGGTACGTATTCGTACACAGGCTTTTTTGTAATCACAATACCCGCAGCGTGTACAGACGCATGTCTGGGCAGCCCTTCCAGCCTCTTGCCGATATCGATGACTTCCCGCACTGTCTCATTGGTTTCGTACTCTTGCCTGAGCTTGGAACTTTGCTCCATTGCCCGATCGATGGTCATTTTCAGTGCAAAGGGTATCATCTTGGCAATTTTGTCCGCTTCTGCCGGGGGAACCCGCATCACCCGTGCTACATCCCTTATTACCTGTTTCGCCCCCAAGGTGCCAAAGGTGATAATTTGGGAGACGTGGTCAGCTCCATATTTTTCAACCACATAACTGATGACCTCTCCCCTTCGCTCCATACAAAAGTCGATGTCGATATCGGGCATGGATATGCGCTCCGGGTTTAAGAATCGTTCGAACAAGAGCTTGTACTGAATGGGGTCCAAATCAGTTATTCTCAGCACATACGAGCACAGGCTTCCGGCAGCGCTGCCCCTGCCCGGCCCAACTGCTATGCCGTTTCTCTTTGCAAAGTCCACAAAGTCGTGGACGATCAAGAAGTAGTCGGTAAAACCCATCTTTTCAATGACCGAAAGTTCAAAGTTCAGTCGCTGTTTGAGTTCCTCTGTTACTTTTTCGTATCGCTGTTTTAAACCTTCTGTGCACAGTTCGTTTAAATATTCAAAATTTGTTTTACCCACGGGGGCCGTGAAGGAAGGCAAGTGTATTGTTGAAAAGTCGAATTCCACATTACATTTGTTGGCTATGACCTGTGTGTTCTCCAGTGCTTCTTTGCAATGGGAGAAACTCCTTTGCATTTCCTCTTCACTCTTTAAGTAAAAGTCCTGTGTATCAAACCGCATTCTATCCGTTTCGTCCAAATATCTGCCCATTTGGATGCACATGAGTACATCTTGTGCCGTTGCATCTTCGCTGTTGATATAGTGTACATCGTTGGTTGCAACCAATGGAATGTCTAACTCTTGGGCAAATTCTATCAACGTTTGGTTTACGATTTTTTGTTCAGGAATACCGCTATCTTGTATTTCAAAATAAAAGTCTTCATTAAAAATAGACTTTAATCTGCGCGATAATTCCCGTGCACTCTCCAGCTTGTCCTCCAAAATAAGTTGGGGAATATCCCCCGCCAAACAGGCGGATAAGCAAATCAGCCCTTGACTGTGCTTTTCCAGCAGATTGTAATCGATTCTTGGTTTATAATAAAACCCTTCCGTGTACCCAGCCGACAGGAGGTGCAACAGATTTTGATAACCCGTGTTGTCCTTGCACAGCAGTATTAAATGGGCATATTCCTTTGCCTGATACGACTTTTCCAACATATTGGAACAAACGTACATCTCGCATCCAATGATGGGTTTAATGCCTGCATTTTTTGCAGCCGTGTAAAACTCAATACATCCGTACATCACCCCATGATCTGTGATGGCAACGCTGTCCATGCCCAATTCTTTGGTCCGCAAAACGAGCTCACTAATCCGTGCGCTTCCGTCCAGCAAACTATATTCGGTGTGTACATGCAAATGTGTAAACATTAGTAGATATCTCCACGGTTATCCATATCGGTAACAATAATTACATCGTTACAAATAACATAAATAATTCTAAAGTCACCTACTCGCAGTCTGAATTTTGTAACCTTACCACCTTTAATACTTTTAATATCCCCGTCAGGTAATTTGTACAACGCTTTAATGATTCTACTCTGCTGAGTCTGATTTAGCTTTTCTAGAAATTTTTTAGCTGTCTTTGAGACTTCAATATTCATTGATCTATTCTCAATGCAGATTCAATATCATTCAAGGAATATCTCTCGTCGTTCTCCAAAATAAATTCATGATATGCATGCTCTTCTCCAGACATATAGAGTTCGGGAATATCTGATTCTTTTAAAAAACTTCCATAACTATATAACATTAATAATCGATCTTCATTGAGACTGTTTATTAACTCATTCATTTTTTCGCGTATCTGAGACATGTCTACCACCTCAACTAGTTTCTAATTAAATTATAATGGTTTTAAAATTAAATTACAACTTTTAAAAAATTTAAAAAAAGTATTGACTAATGGGGAAAAAGGTGTTAAATTAATCATGTTAGCACTCACCCATAACGAGTGCTAATAAACAAAGGTAAACTATTAAAACAGGAGGTTTAGTAATAATGACCATCAAACCATTAGCTGACAGAGTTGTAATTAAAAATGTCGAGAGCGAAGAGACAACCAAAAGCGGTATCGTTCTGCCCGGTTCCGCCAAGGAAAAACCCCAGATGGCAGAAGTTTGTGCCGTTGGTCCCGGAGGAAATGTGGATGGCAAAGAGATCACCATGCACGTAAAGAAGGGTGATAAAGTTATTTATTCCAAATATGCCGGAACTGAAGTGAAAATGGATGCACAGGAATATATTATCGTGCGCCAGAGTGATATTTTAGCGATCGTTGAATAATTAATTCGGAGGAAAGAACATGGCAAAGCAACTGAAATTCGGCGAAGACGCTCGCCGTGCATTGGAAAATGGCGTCAATCAGTTAGCAGATACAGTAAAAGTGACTTTGGGACCAAAGGGCAGAAACGTAGTTTTAGATAAAAAATTCGGCTCTCCCTTAATTACAAATGACGGTGTTACCATCGCAAAAGAAATTGAATTAGAAGATCCGTTTGAAAACATGGGTGCACAACTTGTTAAAGAAGTTGCAACAAAGACAAACGACGTTGCAGGCGATGGTACCACCACCGCTACCCTGTTGGCACAAGCCATCATTCGTGAAGGACTTAAAAACGTTGCAGCGGGCGCAAACCCCATGGTGCTCAAAAAGGGAATCACTAAGGCGGCCAACATTGCTGTTGACAGCTTAAAGGCAATTTCCAAGCCCATCGAAAGCTCCAGTGCAATTGCACAGGTTGCAGCAATCTCTGCTGGCGACGAAGAAATTGGCAAGCTCATTGCACAAGCAATGGAAAAAGTGGGCAACGATGGCGTTATCACCGTTGAAGAAGCAAAGACTCTGCAAACAGACTTAGTGGTTGTGGAAGGTATGCAGTTCGACCGCGGATACGCTTCCCCCTATATGATCACTGATGCAGACAAAATGGAAGCTGTGCTGGATAATCCCCTCATTCTCATCACCGACAAGAAGATTTCCGTCATTCAGGAAATACTGCCCGTTTTAGAGCAGGTGGTTCAGCAGGGTAAGAAGCTGTTCATCATTGCTGAAGATATCGAAGGCGAAGCACTGGCAACTCTGGTTGTCAACAAGCTGAGAGGAACCTTCATCTGCGTTGCTGTTAAGGCTCCCGGCTTTGGCGATCGCCGCAAGGCAATGCTGCAGGATATTGCAATCCTCACTGGCGGAACTGTTATTTCCGAAGAGATCGGCTTAGATTTAAAAGAAGCAACTCTGGATATGCTGGGTACAGCTCGTCAGGTTAAAGTTGATAAAGAAAATACAACAATCGTTGAGGGAATGGGTGATTCCAACGAAATCAAGGCGAGAATCGCATCCATCCGCTCTCAGATTGAAGAGACCACATCCGACTACGACAAAGAAAAGCTGCAAGAGCGTTTGGCAAAACTGTCGGGTGGCGTAGCTGTCATCCAAGTTGGTGCTGCAACCGAAACTGAGATGAAAGAAGCAAAAATGCGCATTGAAGATGCTCTGGCTGCAACCCGTGCTGCTGTTGAAGAGGGTATCGTACCCGGAGGCGGTATCGCCCTGCTCAACTCTGCTTCTGCGCTGGATAAGGCAATTGCTTCCGCTACAGGCGACGAAAAGACAGGTATGGCGATCATCCGCCGTGCAATCGAAGAACCTCTCCGCCAGATCGTCATGAACGCTGGTTTAGAAGGCAGTGTTATCGTCGACAAAGTGCTGTCCCAGAACAAACCCACCTATGGTTACGATGCAGCTGCTGGCGAATACGGCGACATGATTGCAAAGGGTATCATCGATCCCACTAAGGTTTCGAGAAGTGCACTGCAAAACGCATCGTCCATCGCAGCTATGCTGTTGACCACCGAATCCATCGTGACAGATATTCCCCAAGAGAATCCTCCCATGATGCCTGGCGGTGGCGGCGGAATGCCCGGAATGTACTAAGATATTCTTACATAGAACAAACAAAGAACCACTTGTGCACAACAAGTGGTTCCTTTGTATATGTTTAAACTTAGAAAATAATAAACTAGATTTTGTTTCCCACAGTTTCCACTTTAATGATATTGGTGTTACCCGAAATATCTAGGGGGATACCCGCAACAATAACAACCTTGTCCCCGTTGCCCACTACATCGATCTGCTTGGCGCAATCCACTGCGTGCAAAAACAGTTTTGTGGTGTCATTTTGATTTTGTGCCATCACAGGGTAGACCCCCCACGACATGGCCAACTGATGATAGGTCTTTTCCAATGGCGTTGCCGCAACAATAGGCTCGTAGGGCCGAAATTTTGATGTTAATTTGGCCGTTTGACCATGTTTTGTGAGGGCAATAATAGCCTTTGCGTGAATATCTCTGGCCGTCGTACAGGCAGCATCACACACAGCATTGGTGGTGTTTGTTGCGTCCATCTCATGCCCAATGCCTTTGTATACGTCCATGGCAAAAGCATCTCGTTCGGCCTGCTCTGCAATTTTTGCCATTGTCTTTACAGCCTGCAAGGGATATTTTCCCATAGCCGTCTCTCCCGAGAGCATCACAGCCGAAGTGCCGTCAAACACTGCATTGGCAACATCCGTAATCTCTGCCCGGGTGGGGTTTTGATGTTCTATCATGGACTCCAGCATTTGGGTGGCGGTGATGACAATCTTACCCGACTGATAGCACTTCTTTATAAACTGCTTCTGCAATCCCGGCAAGCGTTCGTACTCCACCTCAACCCCCATATCCCCTCGTGCGACCATAATTCCGTCTGAATGCTTTAAAATTTCGTCAAAGTTTTGGATACCCTCAATATTTTCTATTTTTGAGATCAGCAGAATATCGTGGCCACCGTGATAATCCACAAATTTTCTCATTTTGATGATATCTTCACAACAGCGAACGAAAGAAGCAGCAATAAAGTCCACATCGTTTTCCACGCCAAAGAGAATGTCCTGTTTGTCCCCTTCACTCATGTGCTGCATGTCCAGATGTACGCTAGGTACATTGACCCCCTTGTGGTTGGAAACTCTTCCGCCCCGTATCACCTTGCAGACAATATCCGTTTCATTACAAGACTCAACACACAGTTCAATATTTCCATCGTCCACCAAAACGGTGTTTCCAGGCTGCAATTGCTTGGGTAAATCTTGATACGTAATGGATGCTAACGTTTCATCACCCTCTACATCTCGAATGGTGAGGGTGAACTGCTCATTTTCGTGAATGTGTGCTTCCCCGTTTAAAAAGTTCTTAAGCCGTATTTCAGGCCCCTTTGTGTCCAGCATAATGGCCAAAGCAACCCCCAGCTTGCTCCGCACTTTTTTTAAAAGATCAATGGTTTCCTTGTGATACTCGTGGGTGCCGTGAGAAAAGTTGAGCCGTGCAACACTCATTCCCTCTGCAATCATCTGCTCTATGGTGTTTTCATTCCGGCTCGCAGGCCCAATGGTGCAAACTATTTTTGTTTTGCGCATATTGTTTCTCCTTTGTGGTCTTATACTAATTATACCAGAAAAGTCTTAAAAAAATTAGTTTTTTCAGCACATTTTCTGGTATACTCAATGGTTTCAATATTTATTTTTGTATTTCAAAAGTGATCACTGCATTTGCACGAAAGGTGATGTCTCCTGCCGAAATACTGGTTGCAGGGGTGCTCTCGTCTTTCATGGCGGGGGCAGCAGGCTGTTCGGCATAATACCGGTTGTATTCGTTGCTGGAACTATATTCTTGGGTAATGTTTAAAATATCCCCAATGCCTACCCCTGCGGCAGAGGCCATCAATTCCGCCTTTGCCTTTGCGTTTTCAACCGCAACTTTTAAGGCTTCGTTTTTAGCACTCTCTTTGTCCGAAACGTCGAACCGCACGCTGCCTGTGTCGTTTGCTCCCGCTTGTGCGCATACGTCCAATATATCTCCCACTTTTGAAATATCTTTTAAGGTAATTTCAATATAGTTTTGCACCTCGTACCCAACAATTTTGTTGGTGGTAGATTCGTAATCCCGAATGGGAAAGACGTTGTATGAAATGGTGCGAATGTCCTTTTCCTGAATGCCGTTTTCCTCTAGGGCATTCATCAAGCTGTCAATCTTTTTGCGGTTTTCTTTGTCCACATCTGCTTGCTTCTTGCCGTTGGACGTCACACCTGCGGTGATATATGCAATGTCGGGCATAATCTTGAACTCCCCCTCCGCTTGTGCAACAACTGTATTTTTACTGGTGGTTGCATTGTTGGGTGTCTCCACGATTAATTTATATTCTCCCGTCTTTTCGCTCAAATTGAGCTGTGCTGTAGCAGGTGCGTTTTCGGGAACACATGCCAAGAAACTGAACGTTACAATAATGAGCAACAGCGCAAATATCACCTTTTTCATTTTATTTCTCCTCGTTTTTGCTTGCTTCAAGAAGCTGCTTTCTTTGTTGTTTACGCTTTTTATTGACTTTTACAATCCATACAATACCCCATGCAATAGCACCCAAGGGGATGATGACGGGCAGTATGGAAATGATGGCGATTGCAAAACCCTCCAGGAAGCTGATAAATCCGTTTAATACACTATAAAAGCTCTTGGAAAGTTTTTCATCAAAGGTATCGTTTTCGTTGGTGTTCATTGCACCAGCAATGGTGTTTACTTCCATCAGCTCTACGTTTACCGTTACATATTGTATTAAATCATCCAGTCCTCTTTGCTGTCCCTTTAAGCTTTCGATTTCATAGGTAACATTGCCAATCTCCGCTTCTAGCAGTGCAACGTCCTCTAACCGCTCCGCCTTGTTTAAGAGGGACAACAGCCTGTCGTAGCGAGTCTCCAAGGTTTTTAAACGAAGTTCAATATCTGTATACTGCTGGGTGACATCCTGCCCCGACGAATTGGAATAAATGATCTCTCCCACGCCGTTTAAGCTGGCGACAAACCCCTCTGCATTTTGCTGGGGAACGCGAAAAGCAAAACTGGCCACTCTTCCAGAGTCGTACATATTTTGAGGTTTTGTTCCCGATTCATTGGAATACTGGATAAAACCGTTGTACAGCTTGAGTGATTCAACAATCTTATTTTTATCATCATCATAGTTTTTGGTTTGAATACCCAAGGATTGGGTTAAAATGATCTTGCGGTTGGTATCGGGAACAATGAGTTCCACCTTTGCCCCACCGCTGGACGATGCAGATCCCGCTCCGGCAATCTCTTTATCTGCAAGGCTCTCCTTATCCGTTGTGCCAAAGTTTTCATAACTATACCCTGCATCATAACCCATATCCGGCGCAGCCATGGGTGCCTGGGGTGGTGCTGCCGGTGCAGTTTCGGCAATTTGCCCCACTGAACAGCCAAACAGAAGCATCGCAACCGTTATTATTGAGAAAAATACAATCAAACGTTTATTCATTTTCAAAAACCTCCATACAGTCTTTGTATTAAGACGTTTGCGTTTTTAAAATGTTCCAATTAATCAAACAATATCTCTTAAAAGAACTTTAAGTTTTTCACGCCCACGAAAAATTCTTGATTTCACAGTTCCAATTGATACTTGCAAGATGTCTGCAATTTCGTCGTAGGCAAACCCTTCCACGTCGCACAGTATGATGACTTTCTTTTGCTCGTCGGGCAGGGATGTGATGGCGTTCATGATAGCCGAAGACAGTTGAGTGTTTTTTAACATCTCTTCTGGAGAACTTGCGGGATCTATATCTTTAATGTAAAAACCATCCTCTTCACTTTCCGAAAGGGACACCGCTTGCAGCCTTGTCCGCTTGCGCAAAAAATCCGTTGCCGTATTCGCTGTGATCCGATATACCCACGACGAAAAGGAAGCATCTCCTTTAAACTTTCCCAAGGAGTTAAACACTTTAATCAGCGATTCTTGGGCACAATCCGAAGCATCGTGTGCATTTTGCAGCAGTTTTAAAGATATGTTGTATACCTTTTTTTCATAAAACGACAGCAGTTCCTCAATTGCCCGCTTGTCACCATGTCGTGCACTTTTTAAAGTAAATTCGTCTACTTCAGGCAGCGCCAGAACCAGTATATCAAAAAAATTCATAGATATATTAAAACCTCAATAAAATTATAATGTTTTATACTCCACATTGTCAACAGATGTTAATAATTGGATTCGCTCCACTCCCTGTGCATCAAATCCCTTGAGTAAATACTGCTCAACTCCTTCATGAAAAGCTTGGCCATATTTAATTTTTAGCTCACTCAACTTAGAGGGGCGAACCCCCAAGATATTTAGTAAAAAACCCGTAAATTTGCTCTGTTTTATAAAATATTTTTTTAATAACCAAGATGTCAGTGACATCATCTTTTCTTGATGAAGTAAAGTATCTCCTAAAAAATCATCAATCACAATGGGAGGATTGTGCATATATCTCAATGCCTTGTTGTCTTTGTAAAACTCTTTGATCAGTTTTTCATGGGCGTACAGTTCAATTCTGCTCATGTTTGTAAACACATAAGCCGGAGGGGTGGAAAGGGGTTCTATGAGCGACATCATCGGCTGATCGCTCTCCTGCGAAGCATAGACATATGCTGTGGGTTGCAGCGATAAGTCGTCGTTGAGGAGATCTTTTAATGAATGGGCAACGATACCGCAGGTGTTAAAATTCCCAAAAGCACAGCCAATCGCCCGGGCGTGGCTTATAAATTCCCCATCGGTGTGGGCAATTGCCAGATAAGGTGCTTCTCTGCCCATGGCAGCCTTGGGTTTTATGCTCTTGTTGCCCGAAACGTACTCATAGTAGACGTACACATCCTCCAACAAGTTACTCTTCTGAACGTTTCGTATACCGGCTGTTTGCAGGTTTGAGAGTTGGTTTGCAAGGGCAAGGGTTTGTACAAAAAAGGAATCACAATCGGGTACATTCATAGGGCGGATCCCCAGCAGCACCAAACTCACGTGATTTCTGTGATTTACGATCATTTCTCTTAGTTTTTCTAAATAATCGTCCTTTTCCTTTCCCGTTTCTATGGGCAGATTCAACCCTTCAAAGACCATCAACCCAATTTGATCACATCGCTTGAGAAAAACCTCGGGTGCGGGACAACTCAGCACGGCAAGGTTCATAAAGAGCTTGTTTTTCAAGGTATCCGCCAGTTCTATCCATTTGTCTAACTCCCGGGGCGTGTCGTCGATGAGTGCCCCCAAGAGTTTAAACTTATTGCCGTTTAAATAAAAACCTTCGTATCTAAATTCTGAATACTTAAAGCCAAAGTCTAAATACACCGTATCGTACACTTCTGCACGATATTTCAATTCTATTTTTAAGGTGTAGAGAGTTGGTGTTTGAAGCTCCCAAAGGCAGACGTCGTACACCCCGTGAACCACATCGATGCGCTGCTTGCCGTTTAACTCACAGCTAAAGTCGTCCAAATCAATACCCTGTGCGTTGAGCAGGGTAAATTCCAACTTACCCACGTTGAGTGCCCCAGACAAGGTGGTTTCCACATACAAAAGCTTTCGCTCCGAAAACACCTCTCTCGTCTGTACGTAAACATCACTTATGTGGAAAGCATGTACGTGTTCCGTATCCCTTCGCAGCATCACGGTTCCTCCATATATTGGGGAGACAGCCTGACCGCACCCCCACTGGGTGCACCGGTTAACATTTCTTTTGCGTACAAGAGTATTTCCTCAGCAAGTTGTGTGTTATCCAAGAAAATCAACCCATCAATGCTCCCATCTGCAAGGAGCCCCAAACTCTGTAAGTCGCTGGACATCAGTAAAATATCTCGAATGCCCTGGGCATTTAAAGTTCTCACTTCTCCGATGCTTTCAACAAAGTGCTTGCTGTTTTTATCCCGTTTGATGGCTTCGATATCCTGCTTGGAAAAGGCAACGGATAAAACATTGGTTTGAATATCCCCAACAACGATCAGTTGCGCAGTGGTATTTTGAAAATTTTCTTGATGGATGGGGTTCACAATGACGATGTCCGACTGTGCTTCAATTTGTTTAAAGAGCTCCAACTGTTTTGTTGCATCTCCCTCACCGTCCAGCACTGCAAACCCAACATCCTGTTCCCTTGCAAACTTGCGGCGAAGCTTTTTCATTAAATCATACTCATCTTTATCGGACAAATCGTTGCCCAAATAACAAACGGTTTTAATTTCAGGAGTTGGAGCGCCATCCATCACTTCAGGTCCTTTTTCATCTATGGTAGTAATGAGATAGGTGAACATGGCCAGAAACAATACCACTGCAACAAATATACTAAGTGTGAGTATTTTATAGAGCCGCATTGCTACCCTCCGTATACTTTTTCGCAGGAATCAAAATTTCCACTACAGTGCCCACATCCACTTCACTGCTAAATGTCAAACCGTATTTGGGTCCGTAGTAAATCCGTATCCGTTCGTTTACATTTTTAAGGCCAATGCCCCCCAGACGCTTTTCACTGACGTTTTCGGTGAGTAAAATTGTATCCAGCTTTTCTTTGGGTATGCCGGGACCGTCGTCCATCACTCTGAGCATAATGTCGTTGCCCTGCATAAATCCGTGAATTAAGATAATACCCTTTTGCCTTTTGAGCTTGATCCCGTGGTATAGGGCATTTTCCACGATTGGCTGCAAGGTCAATTTCAAGGTTTGCATTTCTAGAATCTCGTCGTCCACGGCGATTTCGTAATCAAACTTTTTCGAGTAACGCATTTTTTGAATGGTGAGGTAGTGGGCAACGTGCTCCAACTCCTCTCGAATGGTGATGATCTCCCGGCCGTTAGCTAAGCTCAACCGAAACAGCTTTGCCAGCGAATCGGCCATAATGGCGACATCGTCACTCTTGGTCTGTGCCATCCAAACGATAGAGTCCAGGGTGTTGTATAAGAAGTGGGGATTGATCTGGGCCTGCAATAACCTGAGCTCAATCTTTCGCTTATCTTGTTCATCCTTGATGGTGGTCTGAATTAAATCGTTGATTCTCACCACCATACTGTTGTAGCTCTCGTTGAGCTCACCGATTTCGTCTCCCCTGTTTTCTTCGGGAGAAATTTCCAAAACTCCCTCCTCTGCCAGTCTCATCTTGTTTTGGAGACGACGAAGGGGATTGAAGATCATACCTGCCGTAAAGAAGGTGCCCAGCACTCCCAGGGCAATGCAAATCAATCCGCCAAACACAATGATTGCCGCTGCACTCTGCTGCTTGGAATACAACTCATCAGCCGGATACACCCCAATAATCACCCAATCCGTACCCTCCACCGCCTTTGAGGTGATGTACTGATTCCTGCCGTTGGGAGAAACATTGGTGAAGGACACTTCGCCATCCATGACCACTCGCGTTACAATCTCGTCGTCCAAGGTGTGTTCGCTTTCGATAGAACCCGTTGCCGTTTTGTAAATATACGCGTACTCGGGGTGGAAGATATAACTGGAAGCGGTATCCACAATCATCACATATCCCTTTTGACCGGGTTTTACATTGGAACAAATGGTTCGCAGGTTGTTCATGTTCAAATCCATGAGCACAACGCCCTTTTTATTTCCCGAGTCAAAGCTGTTGATGGCCTTGACAACACTAAACACCAACTGGTTGTTTTGGTTGAAATACGTCTGTAAGTGAGGTCGGTAGAGGGTTAAGCTGCCCCGGGCAGCAGTCTCATAAAAGGGCTGGGAATAAAAATCGTAGTCGGGGTTGAGCACCCCTGCACTCTCGTTGGCTAGAACGTCTCCGTTGTCCGATAATAAAATGAGAGCCGACACATCTGTGCGCAGCAGTTTTATGTTTTCCAACAGTTCTGCTGTCTTTTGGGTGACCTCTGTGCGTTCAAATGCCGTGTTCCATTTGGAATTCAAATACATTTGAGTATTTAAATCGTAGTTTAACAGATTGGACACCCGCTGCAGATCCGCAATGTAGGTCTGCACATTGGTGGCCACTTGGTCGATAATCTGACGGTTCAGGGAGGTCAGGCTGTTTTCGTTAATTCTTGAATACGAAATCAGTGCGATCCCCATGACGATCAGCAGTGTCAAGACAATTAACCCCGAGGTCTGTAAGACCATCCTCACTTCCAGTTTGCGTTTGTTCATGCTTCCAACTTCTTATATTCAGAGGGGGTTGAACCCGTGTATTTCTTGAAGGACACGCCAAAATAGTGGGGGTCCCGGTACCCCACCTTGAGGGCAACTTCATATGTTTTTAAATCGTTGTTGCGAATGATCTGCTTGGCCGCCTCCATACGCACGGCCGTCAAGTAATCCACAAAGGACTCCTCCGTCTCCCTCTTAAACAACATACTCAAGTAGGATGGGGAAACAAACACTTCCTTGGCAACCATGTTTAAGCTGAGATCTGCGTTTTCAAAATTATTTTGAATGTATTGCTTTGCTCCCGCAACGATCATTTTCTTTCTGGATATTTTGTTGTCTGCCAAGAGCTCAGATACGGTTGACAGTGTTTCGTTGAGTTTTTCTTGCATGTCGTCTAAGTTGAGCAGTTTAAAGTGGGGTGTCTCCAACTTCCTCAACTCTTCGGGAATCTCACACTTAAAGTTCAGCAAAATTTTATGTATGCCGTTGATAACATCCGCAAAGACCAACCGAAGCTCAGACAGGGTTACCCCCTGCTGATTGGCTAATGTTTCGTGGAGTGTGCTCAAAGGTAAGGCATATGGAAGGTTCAGCTCAACGGCGTTGAGTACCGACAGCACTTCCTCCTTGGGATAAACAAAACTTGTCCGGGAAATCATAGCGTCATACCGGAATACCCCAGATGTTTTGGTGACCCCTTGTCCAATGGCACTCAAACACTCCTCGTATGCATCTTTTAGTTTTGTGATATCGTCCACCACTTGTGAAAAACCACACCTGCAATTTTCCACACCCTTTGCAGTTAACCGATCCACAATATTGCCAAGGATTTCAGCAATTGTTTGCTCATCGCACTCCTCCACAAAGAGCAGCATTTGCCTGTGCTGGGCATCTGCAAACAAAATACAGTGATCGGGTATGAGGCGGGAAATCTCTATGCGCATCACTTCGGGGTTGCGAAGCTGTGCCTCCACGGCTGCAAGACAATAACTCTGCTTTTTTAAGATATCTAAGTCTGCATTTTGCAGCTTTTGTGCAAGACCCTCGGTATCCCCTGCCAGCAGGGCATTGAGTGCTCGTTCCTGCATGAGTGGCAGGCTCTCTCTCAATTGACGTTTAATTTTAGTTTGTTCCAGCCGTGCACTCCGCTCCTCTTCCAGGGAAAGGGCCGATGCATACAACAGTTCCGTCAGCTCGTTTGGTTTAATTGGCTTAACGATATAATCAGATACACCCAACTTTAACGCCTTTTTAGCGTATTCGAATTCATCATGGCCCGTGAGGATGATGATCTTTGTGTTGGGGAAATTTTCTTTTATTTTTTCTGCTAGCTCCAGTCCATCCATGAAGGGCATTCTGATATCCGTCATAACGATATCGGGATGTCGTTCGCAAACGATGTCGTATGCCAGTTCACCGTCTTCTGCTTCCCACACCTGATGGAACCCAATCTTCGCAAAGTCTATGGTTTCAAGAATGGCACCTCTGACAAGTTCTTCATCGTCTACTATCAAAATTGAACTCATGCATTTCTCTCCAGTATATTTAGTCACTATAATTTTGTATTATTTTCATAGAAACGTCAAGTGATTTTAAAGATATCCGAAAAGTATTTAAAAATTATTATAATTTGTTATAATATAAGGAAGATACAATGGAGGAAGAAGTTTTGAAAAAAAATACAAAATTATTGATCTATTCCCTAGCCTTTGTGGCACTGCTCTTTGGCGTTGTTATCCTGTACAATGCGCTGTCCGGTTCCGTAACTCCCCAGTCGACCCAGCCAGAGGGAGAAACAACCGTAATGCCCGAGATGATTGTGTACGACTTTGCGGGCAACGGTTACACCCTTTCCAGTTTCTACTCAAAGCCCACCATCGTGAACTTTTGGACATCTTGGTGTGTCTATTGCAAGGATGAAATGCCCTACTTTGAAAAAGCTTATGAAAAGTACGGCGATCAGGTGAATATCATGATGTTAGACGTGCCCGACGGCGGCCGTGAGACAACAGAAAAGGGAAAGGCATACATTGATGACAACGGCTACACTTTCCCCGTTTATTATGATGTGGATCTCTATTCGTACAAAGTGTTGGGCATTGATTCATATCCCACCACACTGTTTATCGACCGCAACGGCAATATTGTGGATTTCACCATTGGTGCCATTTCGGAAGAAAAACTCAATACGACCATTGAACGATTGCTGGGTTAAAACTCAGCAGTTCCCGGGGTTCTGGGGAAGGGAATGATGTCTCGAATGTTTGAAATACCCGAGATATACATTAAAAACCTCTCCAGACCCAATCCAAACCCTGCGTGTTTTGTTCCGCCGTATTTTCGCAAGTCTAAATACCACCAGTAGTCCTCGTCCGACAGACCGATGTCTTTCATGCGATGTTCTAGTATATCCAACCGCTCTTCGCGCTGAGAACCACCGATAATCTCGCCCACACCCGGCACCAGCAAGTCCATGGCTGCAACGGTTTTGTCGTCATCGTTGAGACGCATGTAGAACGCTTTGATCTCCTTTGGATAATTTGTTACAAACACAGGGCATTTTAATGCCGTTTCTGTTAAAAACCGCTCGTGTTCTGTCTGTAAATCACAGCCCCAGAATACGGGGAATTCAAACTTATCCTTGTGTTTTTCAAGAATCTCAATGGCTTCGGTATACGTTATTCTGGCAAAGTTTGCATTTGCCAAACTGTTTAACCTGTGAAGAATGGTGTCGTCCATAAACTTATTGAAAAAAGCCATCTCACTGCCACAGTTTTTCAGTGCGTAGTTGATGAGATACTTGATCATGTCCTCCGCTAAGTCCATGTCGTCGTTCAGATCTGCAAAGGCAATCTCTGGCTCAATCATCCAAAACTCCGCTGCATGGCGGGCAGTGTTGGAGTTTTCAGCACGGAACGTCGGCCCAAAGGTATAGACGTTGCCAAAGGCCAGGGCAAAAGTCTCTGCTTCCAACTGGCCGGAAACCGTTAGGTTGGTTTGCTTTGCAAAAAAATCTTGGGCGTAATCTACATCCCCCCCTTGAGTGAGGGGTGGTGTTTTATCCGAAAGAGTGGATACCCTAAACATATCCCCCGCACCCTCTGCATCACTTCCCGTGATAATTGGGGTGTGGACGTAAACAAATCCACGCTTGTTAAAAAACTCGTGTATGGCAAATGAAATTTCCGAACGCAAGCGGAACGCCGCATTAAACGTGTTGGTTCGTGGGCGCAGGTGCGCAATGCTCCTCAAATACTCCAGCGAATGCCGTTTCTTTTGCAGGGGATACTCAGGTGCAGATGTACCCTCGATTTCAATGGCAGTTGCAACAATTTCAAAGGGCTGCTGGGCCTCGGGAGTGAGCTTAATTTCACCCGTAACCACCAGTGCACATCCCACGTTTTGTTTGACTACCGCTGCAAAGTTTTGAAGTTTATCCTGTTCCAACACCACCTGAACAGATTCAAAGCAGCTTCCGTCGTTGAGTTCAACAAACCCGATGTGTTTGGAATCCCGAATGGTCCTTGCAAACCCACAGACGGTTACCTCACTAAACCCCTTTGGGTCGTTCACTATTTCTCTTAAGTATGTCCTCTTCATTTATACACCTCTCATGTCTTACAGCAGGTTAATCCCTGCACTGGCACACGCTTTAAACATCTCGTCCTGCCAAACGGAAGACTGTACTTCGCCAATGTGAGCCTTGTTCAGCATCAGCATACATAATCTGGATTGACCAATGCCTCCACCCATGGTTTGGGGAAGTTGATTGTCGGCAAGTAATTTGTGAAATTCCAGCTTGAGCCGATCTTCACAATTTGCTTCTTTTAACTGGCTGAGCAGTGTTTGGCTATTCACCCGAATGCCCATACTGGAAAGCTCAAAGGCACGGTTTAACACCTTATTCCAAACGATAATGTCTCCGTTGAGGCTCCAATCGTCGTAGTCGGGGGAGCGTCCGTCGTGTTTGTTGCCATCCCTTAGCTTGCCACCGATCTGCATAATAAATACAGTTCCGTATTCTTTTGCTATTTGATCCTCCCTCTCTTTAGGGGATAAATCGGGGTATTTATCAAAAAGCTCTTGGGTGGTGATAAAATGTGCTTCGTTGTTTATTTCACAGCCCACTTGGGGATATTTTTCAATCACTTGCTTTTCTGTCTTAGCAAGAGCAGCTACAATTTTGTTGACAACAGCTTTTAAAGTCTCTGTGTTGCGCTGTTCTTCAGAGATCACCATCTCCCAGTCCCACTGATCCACATACACCGAGTGCAGGTTGTCTAAATCTTCATCCCGGCGGATGGCATCCATGTCCGTATACAGCCCCTCACCCACGCCAAAACCGTAGCGTTTGAGCGCCAAACGCTTCCACTTAGCCAGAGATTGAACAATTTCCACATCGGCCTGGATAGATTTGATGTCAAAGCTGACGGGACGCTCGATGCCGTTTAAGTTGTCGTTCAAACCGGATTCGGGTCGAACGAACAGGGGTGCAGAGACTCGTTCCAAATTTAGTGCATCCGCAAAATTTCTCTCAAATGTGTCCTTAATAAACTTGATCGCCTTTTCCGTCTCTCGAATGCTCAGAGCGGAAGAATAACCTTTGGGTGTTATCAACTCTGCCATAAATTCTCCAGTTCAGGCGCACATGCTGCAATGATAAATAGTACACACAGCGTGAACACCAAAATTATAATAAATTTAAATATGTTTTTACTCATCGGATTCGCCCTCTGCCGATGCAGTGGGTTTATATTCTTTCATGACCTTTTCTTTGATTTCCTCGTACAGCTCAGGGTTTTCGGACAGGAATTTGCGCACATTGTCTCGGCCCTGTGCCAATCTGGTCGTCTCGTAGGAGAACCAAGAGCCACTCTTCTTGATTATACCAAAAGTCAGTCCAAGATTCAATACGCTGGACTCCTTGGAGATTCCCTTTCCGTAGAAAATGTCGAACTCAGCAGTTTTAAAGGGAGGTGCAACCTTGTTTTTCACAACCTTAATTTTGGTGCGGTTGCCGATCATGTTTTCTCCCTCTTTAATCGTCTCGGTACGGCGAACGTCCAACCGCACTGAAGCGTAGAACTTAAGGGCTCTGCCGCCCGGGGTCGTCTCGGGAGAACCGTACATAACCCCCACCTTTTCACGCAATTGGTTGATAAACACAGCAATGGTGTTGGATTTAGAAATAACGCCTGCCAGCTTGCGCAGGGCTTGAGACATAAGCCTTGCCTGCAACCCCACGTGGGAAGAACCCATCTCGCCGTCGATCTCCGCTTTGGGCACCAGCGCTGCAACGGAATCCACAACGATGATATCGATGGCACCACTTCTCACCATGGCTTCGCAAATTTCCAACGCTTGTTCCCCCGTATCGGGCTGAGAGACGTATAAGTTGTCGATGTCCACCCCTAGGTTTTTGGCATACTGAGGGTCCAGCGCATGCTCTGCATCGATGAATGCGGCAGCGCCGCCCAGCTTTTGTGCTTCTGCAACCATGTGCAGGGCAACAGTTGTTTTACCCGAGGATTCGGGGCCAAACACCTCCACAATTCTGCCCTTGGGTACACCCCCCACCCCCAAGGCTAAATCCAGCTCCAAACACCCGGTGGAAATGACTTCTATTGTATGATTTGCCGCACTGTCACCCAGCTTCATCACAGCTCCCTTGCCGAACTGTTTTTCTATCTGGTTAAGCGCAGCCTCCAATGCCTTTTCTTTTTCCATGTAAACCTCTACCCCTTTATTTATTAATATCTTTCAGTACTGATCTATTCTTTATTATATAATTTGCACAGGAGATGATGGAGAGTGCACCACTCAACCAAATGAGTACCTGCCCAACAATGGCAGCAATAAATTCAACGCTTATACAGCCATTGTCCACTCCGTTCATGGAAAATAAAATGAATCCGATTGCAACAGATTGAATGACGGTTTTCATCTTACCCAGCACATCGGCAGCTAAGATCAGCCCCTCGGCAGCGGCCACCACCCTAAATCCGGATATGACAAACTCTCTGCCAATCAGAACAATAGCCAGCACGGGGTCGATCATACCCTGTGTACACAGCAAAATGATGGCCGAACCCACCAACAGCTTGTCGGCGATTGGGTCTAGTAATTTCCCCATGGTTGTAACTAAGTTGTGTTTTCGTGCAATGGCACCGTCTAAAACATCTGTAATGCTGGCAACAATAAATATCCCGCAGGCATACAGATAGTTCCCCGGTATCTTGAGGA
Organism: uncultured Clostridia bacterium; assembly: GCA_964453645.1. Taxonomy (GTDB): domain Bacteria; phylum Bacillota; class Clostridia; order Christensenellales; family JAWKQI01; genus CAYVRJ01. Next base: position 58,037 of record CAYVRJ010000002.1, on the reverse strand, counting down.
AGAAGAAAACGATGAACACGGGTATCAGCAAAACCCGAAAGAATGTCAATTTGTTAGGTAAGTTCAAATGAGCACCCCCAAAAGATCGTAGTCATATGCTTTTTCAATCTTAGTTTTCATAAATTCACCGGCTTTCAGCTCTTTGCCGCAATCCCGCAAGAATATCTTTCCGTCCACCTCCGGCGCCTGAAAGTACGCTCTGCCGTAATAGCGGTTTATGTGGTGATCAAAACCCTCCACCAGCACATCGTATTCCCGACCCAAACGCTTTTCGTTGCGGTGTGCCGAAATATTTGCTTGCACCCGCATGAGCTCCTCGTAGCGCATCTTTTTTGTCTCGTCGGGCAGTTGTTCCATCTTTGCAGCTTTTGTGCCCTCTTCCTGAGAGTAGATAAACACTCCAGCATTGTCAAAGCACAGTTCTTTCAGTGCCGACATGAGCTCTGCGTGCTGATCTCTCGTCTCCCCCGGAAACCCGGTTATCAAGGAGGTGCGCAGGGAAAAGTTTTTATCTAAACTGCGTATCATATCCACTTTTTTATAAATCTGTTCCTTTGAACTCTTGCGGTTCATGGCCTTTAACACACCGTTACTAATGTGCTGGATGGGCATATCCAAATACTTGCATATGCGCGCATCTTGCAACATGGTTTCAATCAACTGTTTGGTGATGCCGTCGGGATAGGTGTAGAGCACCCGTATCCATTCGATGCCCGAAATGCTCCGCATCTTTCGCAGCAGATCGGCAAGATTACCCTCTTCGGTATCGGTGCCGAACTTGGTTGTGTCTTGGGAGATGAGAACAATCTCTTTCACACCGCCGTCTGCCAGCTTTTTAATTTCATCGATCACACTTTTAAAACTTCTGCTTCGATACTGGCCTTTAATGAGGGGGATTGCACAATAGCTGCAACAGTTGGAACACCCTTCACCAATTTTCACATAGGCGGAATAGTGGGGGGTTGTTAAAAAACGCTTGGAATAATCCATCTCACTTGTGGTCTTGGCAAAGCTTAAAAATCTTCTGCCTGACATGGCGTATTCCAAGGCATCGGCGATGTCTTCGAAATTATATGCCCCTAAAAACACATCTACTTCGGGCATCTCATCTGCCAATTCCTGACCATAGCGCTGAGACAGGCATCCCGCAACGATGAGGCACTTGAGCTTGCCCGTCTTTTTAAACTCTGCCATTTCCAGTATGGTATTGATGGATTCCTGCTTTGCATCTCCGATAAACCCGCAGGTGTTGATGAGTATTGCTTCCGCATCTTTGGGATCAGACGTAAAGGTGACTCCCCTGCGCTTTAATATTCCCAACATATATTCGGTATCCACCCTGTTTTTGGAACACCCCAGAGATATCACTCCAAGTTTTAGAGGTTTCATTATTTTGCCTCCCTGTTTAATCGCTCGAACTCTTCCCTGGTTATGAGCATCTGCCTGGGTTTCGACCCTTCAAACACGCTGACCAGTCCCCTAACTTCCATTTCATCCAACAGCCTTGCTGCACGGGCATATCCAACCCTTAACCTTCGCTGGATCATAGAGATGGAAACACTTCCAAACTCCAATCCCACCTCAATGGCTCTGGGCAGCAGCACATCTGCCTCTTCATCTTCCTCCCCGCCGGCAGCAATAGGTGCGGACAGGTTGTTTATGATCTCTTCGTCGTAATTCGCTTCCGTATAGGTTTTTAGGAAGTCTGTAATGTTTTCCACTTCCTTGTCTTGAATAAACGCACCCTGCACGCGAATGGGTTTGGGTACGCCGATGGGGTAATAGAGCATGTCCCCCTTGCCCAACAGTTTTTCTGCACCCGCCATGTCTAAAATGGTGCGGGAGTCAATTTGGCTGGACACCGCAAAGGCAATTCTCGAGGGGATGTTTGCCTTAATAATGCCGGTGATTACGTCTACCGACGGCCGCTGGGTTGCGATGATTAGGTGTATTCCACTGGCACGGCCCAACTGGGCGATGCGGCATATTGCTTCCTCCACCTCGTTTTGGCACACCATCATTAGATCTGCAAGTTCGTCGATGATGATGACTAAATAGGGTAGTTTTTCTTCATCTTCCGCAAGTAAGGCGTTGTATCGTTTTAAATCTTTGGCCCCTCGTGCGGCAAACATTTTATACCGGTTGGTCATCTCGGATACCGCCCAGTTGAGGGCGCTAGCCGCTTTTTTAGGATCGGTCACCACTGGCACCATCAAGTGGGGAATGTCGTTATAAACCGAAAGTTCCACAACTTTTGGATCCACCATGATCATGCGCACCTCTTCGGGGGTGGAGTTCATGAGCATGCTGATAATAATTGTGTTGATGCACACGCTCTTTCCCGAACCGGTGGAACCTGCCACCAGCATGTGGGGCATGGCGTTTAAATCTGCATAAATGTTTTTACCCGCAAGGTCTTGTCCCAGTGCAAAGGGCAGCACTGCTTTTCTCGCAAAGTTGACATAATCCTGAGAAGTGAGCATGTCGTAAATGTATACGCTGTCCACCTCAGAATTGGGTATTTCAATACCCACTGCCGCTTTGCCGGGAATAGGGGCTTCTATGCGCACCCGGGGAGCAGCTAAATTCAGCGCAATATCATCTGCCAACTGCACGATGCGGGATATTTTTACACCCGGTGCGGGCTGCAACTCATAGCGGGTCACCACAGGGCCTCTACTCACATCGATCACCTTTGCCTTCACACCAAAGGAGAGCAGGGTTTCCTCCAGCAGCGTCGCCTTGCGCATGGTTGCTTCCATGGCGTTTTTCCGAGCCTTAAAGGGAGGTTTCACCAGCAGATCTGCCGTTGGCCGCGCATAGTTATCAACAGTTTTAAACGTGTGGTGATGCACATTTCCATACTGTTCCTTTGGCACGTATTGCTCTTTCACAGAGATATCGTCCTCTCTGTACTCCTCGTGGATCACCTTGATTGGCTCTTGCCAAGGAGGGGGCACTTCTTCCAACGCATCTAAACCATTCGATCTAAAATCGTCATTTTGCTCATCTGATACTTGTTCATCTGTTACGAACTGAGCGAGGGGGATATTCATTTCCATTGGTTCTTCAACGGGAGAGAAACCAAGTTCATCTGATGAAAACACTGTCTTTTCGTGGCGTTGCTTTCGAGGACTCTCGGGGGGAGGGGTGTGCATCCTGTGCCTCACCCGGGGAAGAGGTTCATCGTCATCTACAAACAGATAATTGTTGTTGTCCGGCTCTTCGGGCACCTCGATCTCGTCGATGTACAGCTTGGCTCGTTTCTTTTGATAGGTTTCTCTCACACGGGATACGTTGTCCGCCACTTTTAACGCTGCACTCTTGGACGCTCTGCCGATATCCACACTCATTTCCTTAATGGATATGCGGGTTATGATTAATATACATATTATAATTATAACAAACAGGATGATGTATGTGAAAACGGCTCCCAACAAGCTGTACAGGGGATAGAGAAATATAGAGCCAAAAAGTCCGCCACCTGCACTGCTTTTTCCGCAAAGGGTATAGGTTTGGCCAAGAAACGCAAGGTAGTCCAACTGATAATAGGAAGCTTCCAAAGTAAAGACAGAAATGACAGACAAAATGCCAAAACTTCCAACAGCAATTGCAGCACCCTTACCCTTGGACTTCTTTTTCTTTGAGTCAGCGATGACAACAACACCCAGCGCAATGAGTACCACCGGCAGGATATAGCTGGCAATACCAAACAACCCGAAGGTGAACTCTTTTAAACTTTGAGCTATTCCGCCTTCTGCAATGTTGTATACGGCTACAGCAAATATGAGTGCAACGGCAATCAGTACTACGCCGTATATCTCATGATTCTTTTGTTTACGTTTTCTCGCCAATGCGTATTTCTCCGTATTGATTAATAAACGAATATATTATACAACAGACTGTAGATTAAATAAAGCACTTTTTTATATGGGTTTCTATTCTAAAAATAAAAACCTACTAAAAACGACTCGATTCCAGCAGGTTCTTATTTGTGCTGTTTACTCAGCGATTTAAAAATACATCATTAACTTATTTCAACTTTTTAGGTGCGTTGATTACTTTAATGATTTTAATTTCCTTTGTTTCAATATCGAAATAAAAAACTATAGAAGAGAAAACACTATCTTCTTGATACTCCCACGTTTCAAACATAGAAGATGTACTCTTCTCTTTAGGTTCACCATATGCTGCTTTGATATCCGCCTGTGAAGATTTTTCAGTAATCCCTTTGGGTAATTCCATAGGAAGCTTGGTTGCTAAATAGTCATATTTCAATTCAGTAACAAAACAATGTTCGGGTGGAGCCCCTTGATCGCTATAATTCATGAGCGCAGTGGTCAGCTTCTGGTTGTTGGCCATAAAGTCAAAACCAGTTTTATAGTCACCTGCACGTACGGAATCGTAGGGCTTATTTGTCAACTTGAAACCGTTGTTTAACAGTTCAGAAACTGGCACGGGAAGCCGATACAATACTCCGTTGTATTTAACATGAAAGGAATAGGGATCGTCACCCAACACCTTTGGTGCTTCATATTGGCTCACTACTGCGGGCACATCTCCTGTCGATGCTGTACTATCTGGTTTATTTTCGGATTTCACAAAATTCTTGATTTCAATATTTGAAATTTTTTTATCGGTTTTATTGGTCATAAATTTTAGGAGAGAGTAACTTCCAGTGGCATAGGTTAATGAGCTAAAATCACTGCCGTCATATTTCTCTGAAGGGTCAGAATATGCTGCAATAATGTCGTCGTAAGTGGACGAACCAAATGTAATACCTTTTGCCAAGGAAGCCGTTACTTTGTCGGTATCTATTTTAATGCCCCCAATCTGGCATTCATTCAAGGGTACAACATCGTCTGACAGATTAAATATATAGACCAATAACTTCGCAGTGCCGTTGTCAAATGTTAGACTGTCGTATTGAGATGGTTTTAACGATTCGATCGTGGCCTTCCAAGGCTCCCATCCCGTAGCCACAAAATCAGAATATGGCATGGGAAAGGTGTATAGTGTTCCATTGAGCATGAGTTGAAAGTCGTATGGGTCGTCGGACATCCCCCCTGTTTCTTGCAGAACGGCATCCTCCACTGGCTCCGGGGTGGGCTGAGGGGTGGGCTCGGGTGTTGGTTCTGGTTCGGGCGTTTTTTCAACCGTTTGCTGCGGTTTAGCTGTTTCCGACGAAATCGGTGCCTCTGTTGGAACGCCCGCACATGCCACTGTAAAAATCAGCAGAGTGGTTGCCAAGACAAAACAAACTAAAGAACTGAGCTTTTTCATTCGTTATCCTCCAAATTTTTAAAATCATGCAAGATAAACAAAGATGTAGCATTATTATAAGCTACAACGGACAACTTGTCAAAATTTATCGAAAAATAGGATAAAAGTCTTTGAAGTTCTCACAGTGCTCCAATGCACTATTCTTGCACAATATGCCGAATACAACTTTGCAAACCAATTGGTAAACGCCCCATGAGTGCAGGCGGCACAGCATCAACCAATCCCACATACGCTGTGCGGGCGTTTTCCCATTGCAAAGTTAATATAGTCAAGGAAAATTCACTTGACACTGTTGCTACATTTTACTATACTCCTATTGACTTTTAAAAAATTGGGTATATTAAAGAAGCAAGACTTATCAAACACAAATGAAACAGGAGCGTTATGAAAGCGTATTTATCAGACATTGATCAAGTTTTAACGCAGAGCGGCACCAGCAAAAATGGTTTGTCCTCTCAAGAAGCAGCGCAAAGGCTACAAAAAGACGGCAAGAATAAATTAGCCGAAGCTAAGAAGGATTCCCTGCTCTTGCGGTTTTTAAAACAACTTACCGACCCAATGATCCTCATCCTTTTGAGTGCCGCATTCGTCAGCGGTTTTCTGGCAGTATTTGAAAACGAAGGGTTTGCCGATGTTATCATCATTCTAACGGTTGTCATATTAAATGCCGTATTGGGCGTATATCAGGAGAGCAAGGCCGAAAAGGCCATTGAAGCGCTGAATAAAATGTCTGCCGCAACCTCCAAGGTGCTCCGGGATGGGAACCTCACCGTACTCAAAAGCGAAGAGATTGTCGTGGGAGATGTGGTGCTGTTGGAAGCCGGAGATGCAGTGCCCGCAGACGGACGGTTGCTGGAGAGTGCAAGCCTAAAAATTGAAGAAGCTGCGCTCACCGGGGAAAGTGTTCCTGTGACCAAATTCATCGACATGTTGCACTTGTCCGACGAATCTCAGGATATTCCATTGGGTGACCGCAAAAATATGGCGTATATGGGTTCCACCGTGGTGTATGGCCGTGGCGTCATGGCTGTTACCGGAACGGGTATGGGCACCGAAATGGGTAAGATCGCCCACGCCCTTGCAAACGCCCAACAGGGTAAGACTCCGCTGCAAATGAAACTGCACAAACTGTCCAAAACTCTAACTTGGCTGGTGCTTGGCATTTGTGCCGTGATCTTTGGGGTGCAACTCATTCGCGCTGGAGGGCTGAATGCCCATGTAGTCATCGATTCCTTTATGATTGCTGTATCCTTGGCCGTTGCCGCTATCCCCGAAGGGCTTGCTGCCGTTGTCACCGTGGTATTATCCATTGGCGTGACAAATATGTCCAAGCGCAACGCCATCATTCGCCGGTTAACTGCCGTTGAAACGCTGGGTTGTGCACAAATTATCTGTTCGGATAAGACGGGTACCCTCACCCAAAATAAAATGACCGTTGTGGAGAATTTTGGAGAAGATGAACGTTTGACAGCCAAAGCCATGGCTCTGTGCTCAGACGCCGAACTCGCCCAAGACGGCACCGTTACCGGTGAACCCACTGAAGCAGCGCTGATCACTTGGGCAGCAAAACTATCCCACAAAAAGTATGATTTAAAGAATGAACTGCCTCGGGTCGCCGAAGCGCCCTTCGACAGCGATCGCAAGATGATGTCTACTGTGCACCAAAGGGAAAATGAGTTTATTCAATTCACCAAAGGTGCACCCGACGAGGTGTTAAAGCAGTGTACCCACAAACTGCAAAACGGCACAGTTGTGCCTTTAAGTGACGAGGATCGAAAAGCAATCCTTGCTGCAAACAAAAACATGGCTGATCGTGCCCTCCGGGTGCTGGCCGCAGCACAGCGAACATACGATGATATACCTCAGCCCATTGAGCCAAACCATTTGGAACAAAACCTTTGTTTTGTTGGGTTGTGTGGCATGATCGACCCTGTGCGCCCCGAAGTGAAGGATGCCATATTAAAGTGCAGGAGTGCAGGCATACGCCCCATCATGATCACTGGCGACCACGTGGATACTGCCGTTGCCATCGCCAACGAACTCAATATTTTATCCGAGGGGCAACATGCACTCACCGGCACCCAGCTCAGTGCCATGAGTGACGAAACATTTGAACAGGAGTTTCAAAACATATCCGTCTACGCCCGGGTGCAGCCCGAGCACAAGACCCGCATAGTGAATGCGTGGAAAAAAGCGGGATATATCACGGCCATGACGGGAGATGGCGTGAACGATGCGCCTTCCATTAAAAGTGCGGATATTGGCGTGGGCATGGGTATCACGGGAACGGATGTAACCAAAAATGTGGCAGATATGGTGCTCTCCGACGACAACTTTGCAACCATTGTGTCGGCCGTAGAAGAAGGTCGCAGGATTTATGACAATATCCGAAAGACCATACAATTCCTGCTGGCCTCCAATATGAGTGAGGTGCTGTGTATCTTTGTTGCAACCCTGCTGGGCTTTACAATTTTAAAACCCGTACACTTGCTGTGGATCAACTTAATCACCGATACCTTCCCCGCACTGGCACTGGGCATGGAAAAAGCCGAAGCGAATCTCATGCAGCGCAAGCCAAGGTCTTCTAACGAGGGTATGTTTTCGGGGGGAATGGGTGTGGATATTGCCTATCAGGGTATTGCCGTTGCGGTGTTCACCTTGGCCAGTTACTTTGTTGGACACTATATGGAATTTGGCACCTGGAGTATTTCCAACAGCGCCACCGGCATTACCATGGCATTCTTGACCATGTCCATGGCTGAAATTTTCCACAGTTTCAATATGCGCAGCAATCGTTTGAGCCTACTCTCCATGAAGGGCATGAACAAAACCTTAAACATTGCAGCACTGGGCAGTTTTTTGGCAACCATTCTCGTTTTGGAAGTTCCGTTCTTGCGCAATGCATTTGAGTTCACTCAAGTGAGTTTCATAGGATATTTAATTGCTGCTGCTTTGGGCTTCCTGATCATTCCCGTTGTGGAAGTGGTCAAACTCATACAGCGCAGAAAAAAATAAAAATTTAAAACATATCTAAAAAAGCGTTGCCGAAGTTTCTAAAGTATACTCCGGCAACGTTTTTTATTAGCTATTCTTAACCACAACGCAGTGCAAATGCAGCATTGATATGGAAAAAATCATCTTGTTACAATTTAACACAGGCAGATGTTGCTGTCAAGTTTGGGTGTTGATTCCTTTTGCTTGTAATTTATCATATGGAAAAATCTACGGATTTTTGGTATACTAGAGTTGTGGAGGGATTATTTTATGAATGAAAATGAGAGTACCAGAGTCGACTGTTTTAAGTGCATTTATTTTGAGATCACATGGAACAACACATATCCAAAATCGTGCAAGTTTCATGGATTCAAATCCGCAGAAATCCCTTCTGCAACCGTGTTTCGCTCTTCGGGAGCGGAATGTTTAGCTTTTGTTAAAAAGGCTCCAAAAAAACTTTAAAAAACGTATCCTCTATTTGACTAACTTAAATGAAGTCCAACCTTCCTTTCACAAAAATAAGCAGACAAAAGGGGGTTATTGTGTTATCATGGGGTTTAGTCTTTAAATTTGATATCTATATGTTATATGAGGTGCGTTCATGAAAGTTATCGCCGTAAACGGAAGCCCCCGGAAGGATTGGAATACACATATTCTTTTGAACAAATGTCTTGAAGGTGCAAAAGAAGCTGGAGCCGAGACCGAACTCGTTCATCTCTACGACATGAACTTTAAGGGATGCATTAGCTGCTTTGCATGCAAACGAAAAGGTGCTGCACTCAGTCAATGTGCCATGAAGGACGACTTAACACCCATCTTGCAAAAAATCTGTACATGTGATGCACTTGTGTTAGGCTCCCCCATCTATTTTGCCTCCCTTACGGGCGAGATGAGTTCGTTTTTGGAACGGTTGCTCTTTCCATATTGCTCTTACGAATTAAAACCCTCAACTTTTGGAAAGAAAATAAAAACTGCGTTTATTTACACAATGAATGTACCATCCTTTGCCCTGCCCTTGGTAGGTTATAACAAACGGTTTGGGTATTATAAAAAACAACTAAAAAGGGTATTTGGAGCGTCGGAGTCCCTTGTTGTGACATCCACATATCAATTCGATGATTACGATAAATACGCTATAACCATTTTTAATGGTGATAAGCGAAAAAAAAGACGGGAAGAAATATTCCCGAAAGACTGTGAAAAGGCTTTTTTACTTGGGCAAAGACTTTGCCAATAAGTATATTATTTGTTTAATTCTAATTACGACACCATGGTTTTTTTACGGTAAATGCGATCAGTGAGTATAACGCAAACCACCGTTACCACTGCCGCAAGCAGGATATTGATGGGGTTCAACCCCCATGCAGTGGTATCATAGACGCTGAAATAGGTCAGGGGTGACAAGAAATTGAGTGATGAAAGATCGTAATACTGTACTACAAACATTAAGCAATAGCTTGCGAGCAGCACCAGAATGGCAACTCTAGTTCCGCCTTTATACGTTTTAAACAGTGCACTGCACAAAAACCCCAGCGACACCAGCACGATCTGTGTGAGAAACAATCCAATACCCGAAAGCAATACAGCATGAACAAGCGAAGTGTCCCCCGTTGCTTGAACCATACCAATCAGAGACAGCACAACCGTCACAAAACCCATGACGAAGATATTGAAAAAACCCGCAAGCAGTTTTGCCGTTGTGATCTCTCTCCGGGTGATAGGCTTGGTATATAGAAACTCCGAGGTTCTGTCACGCTGTTCTTTCATAATCATCGAAACACCGGTATAGATGGCGTGGGTAAAAACGATCAACCCCGTCCAGTAATACATCACAATATAGTAACCGATGCTGTCGCCAAGATTCACATTATACACGCCGAATGCCAACTGTCCGATCTTCGGAATCATAGCCAGTGCCTTTTCAAGTTCGGCTGTAAAAGGAGCAAGCACAGGGTATTCCAGTATACCCAGATAGGCGATGAGCCCTGTGATCAGGCACCAGATAAACAACCCCTTGCGCGTTCGCTTGATTTCATTTCTAAGAATCGTTCCCATCTCTCACCTCACGATATGAGCGTAATATCTTTTTTTCGGAAGGTCATATATCCAATTGCCAAAAATAAGAGGAAAAATAAAACATATGCCGTCATATAACCCAAATCGTAGCCGCCAGAGTGAATGATTTTGCTGGCACCAAAATACGAAAAGGGCGTTAGATATTGAATGGCACTTGCGCCAACTTTGCTGGCAAATGCAGAAAAGACGTAAAAAACAAATACTACACCTGCACTTAATAAAAGTGGTGTTCTGATCTTAGGTATGAGCACACCGATCATTGCGCCAAAGAGCAGGAAGAACACCTCAATCAGCGTAAACGACAAAGTTATTAGGATAAAGTTCGGCACATCCATATTAGCAAAACCCTGTACAGCAGCGAGTGAACCCAAAAAGTAAGCCATGCCGATGATCAGCGAAGCTACAAACCCTGCCTTTACTTTGGCTAAATATACAAAACCACGGCTTACGGGTTTGGTGTAGATGAATTCCGCACTGCGACCGATGGTTTCCTTTGTAAAAGTTTTCAGGCCTAAAAACATGCCGCTGATCCCTGCAGCAATGGAGAAGAAAGCGTTTAAGAAGCCGAACACGCCAATGGGTTGACCGATATAAGTTGGGTCAACCCCAAGCAAATCAAAAATGCCGCTAAGCCCTATTGTCTCTATATTTGCTGCACTGGAAAGCATACTCGCATAGGTGGGTAGCATGGCATAAATAGCCACTGCGCAGGTCACTGCCCACCAGATGGTATAACTGCGTATTTGCCTGAGCTCGTATTTAAAAACGGCCATAATACCACCTCAACTCTCGTAGTAGTGGAGGAATATCTCCTCTAACGTGGGTTCCTCCACAAACGCATCGGCAAGCTGTAGCGCAGATAGCCTCTGGAACAGTGTTTCCACATCACCCCGATACATAAACGAAGCGGTATCGCCCTCCTGCTTTAACTCCACGATGCTGCTCTCTTTGAAATAATCCTCGGGTATGGTTCTTTTCGCCGTGACCGACACTTTTTTGTAACCGTTTTCCCGCAGCTCCTTGATCGATTGAATGCCAATCAGCTTACCTTCTTTTAAAATGCCTACACGCCCGCAGAACTTCTGCACTTCACTTAATATATGGGACGAGAAAAATATTGTGGCACCAGACTTATTTTCCTCGCTGAGTATCTCAAAGAATGTCTGCTGTATCAGCGGATCAAGTCCGGCCGTGGGTTCGTCTAGGATAATGAGCCTGGGCGAATGCATCAGCGCCGATACGATCCCAACTTTCTTTTTGTTGCCAAACGATAAATCTGCAATCTTGCGCTTTGGGTCCAGGGACAGCCTTGCACACAGTTCATCGGCTTTTTGTTTGCAATCCTTCTTGTATAGCGCAGCCGTATAGTTTAGAAGTTCACCAACTTTCATATTGTCATAATAGGCAGCTTCGCTGGGGACATACCCTACGTCTTTTGCAATGACCGAAGCCTCTTTTACGCAGTCCTTGCCAAAAACCCTTGCGCTGCCGCTTGTTGGTTCAAAGAGTGATAGCAGGGTACGAATGGTTGTGGATTTTCCCGCACCATTTGGGCCGATAAAGCCAAAGATTTCGCCCTGCTCAACGCTCAATGTAACATCTTCGATTCCCCGTTGCTTGCCGTAAAACTTAGTCAAATGATTGAGTTGGATTATACTGCTCATATTGTTTTCCTCACTAAACTATACATACTTACAGTTTGAATTCCCAAACTGCCCTGCCCTGCTCCGCATAAAGCGAAACCTCTAAAGGTACCTCTTGCATTTGCATAGCAATCCAAAAATGAGCTGCGCATGCACCAACGCAAACATCGGGATGCTCCCATTTTAGATGCTTATATCCCACAGGCAGTGCAATTTTCACCGTCTTGTAATCGGAAGAAATGTCAAACTCCCAATGTTGCGTGTTGGCGGCCGATGGTGCTTTGATGGCAAGATTGAATGCATGGGCCATCTCTTTTGGCAATTGATCCTCGGTCACACCGTTTTTAAGCCTTTCATTTAACGGCTTGCGTTTATAGCTCATCATATGTTCTGTGATACGGTCTAATATTTTTCGCTTTTCCTCGTTTAAGTAACCCAGAGGTGTTATGCAAATCGCTCGTTTGCCCACGAGTTCACCCTTGCCGTAACCGTATTTTGGACTCTTTTCATTCGGCTGTTTAGAGAGAAGCAGCAAGCGCTCAACCACGGGCAGCAGATAATGCCCAAACCAACAGGTGGAGATTCCAAACCCTGTGGCGTAGAGAATTACAATTTCCCCCACAAAACCCACCGACGCCACCGATAATAAATCGGTATCGGCAATAAACGCTATATTGTCGGGAGGCGGATTGCGCAGGTTATTAGCAAGCGCACGGGTAGGGTCAGCTTTGAAATATTTCAATTCTACAGGTTGTAAAAACGGTATGTTCAGATTATCGGTAAACGTCCTTAAAGCTTGCATATTCTCATCGGTCAGCCTTTTGTCCTGATAGCTGCGCACTGAGCGACGAAGGTTTATAGCGCTTTCCCAAAAATCTTTTTGTTTGCTAAACGGATTCATTTGCCCCTCCCTTTTTGAAAACCAGTATACACATGGCGCGATTAACAATCTTTGATTTCATCGTCAGCTTAAACATAAAGCGAAAGTATCTGCTTTTAATTGTCTTTACAAAACTGCTGTCGTTTAAGTACAGCGTTTTTAAGTATTGAATCCCAAGGTGTTCTAACTCTTTTGGATCGTCGATACCCCATTTGATCTGTGCACCCGTCCTGTTGAGCAGATTGTTCCATTTGTTTTTCGTAAGCTTTACTGAAAGTTCTGAATATACATCAAAGATATACGTTATATTGTTGAACTTGTGGTTGAGCGAAGTGATCAAACCCTCTATTTCCTCTGCCGAAAGATACATGGTCAGCCCCTCGGCAATGACAAGGACGTTCTGCGGGCTGTATTCAACGCTTTCAAGCCATTTGAGATCGTTGACCGATGATGCAATGAATCGATAGTGTTCACTTTCCTTGCAAAACTGCCGCTTTAACTGGATGACCTGAGGATAATCCAGATCATACCAATGGATATTTTTTGCATCGATTCTCTCCTGCCGAAAATCAAGTCCACAGCCCAAATGGAGGACAAGAGCATGGGGATTTTCTCGCAAATATTCCTGCACAAACCCATCGATCATGACACTTCTAAGGGCCATAAAGACCTGTGTTTTTTTGTTGACACCTAACTTTTTAAAGTCGTAATCAATCATTTTGATTACTTCTTCGGCCTTTTTGTCGATTATAATCTGATTTGTTTCACTCATTACTGCTTTGGAGTAAAGCGTGATCAGCAATGTCTCCATCTCATTTTTTAATGTAATTTTGGCCATACTACCCCCCAGAAGTACCCAATTGTTCATTTAAATCGCTGACTGCAAGTCTTTCTTATTAAACTTATAAAATGCACCCAATGCGCACAAAGAGCATAAAACAAGCGTTAGTATGAGATAGCTAATATTGAATTGACTGTTCAAAAGTTCTGCTGGGCTGAAGTATTTAAGGGGAGAGAATACCCGCAGCAACCCTCCGTTTTCCAGCATATCATAGGTTATGCCGATCACAAAGGCAAATACGAAGCAGAGATTTCCATAGAGAAAACCTTTCTCCGCACGCTTGCTGTTGGCTGCAATGAGTGCAGAAAGGCAGAAAAACAGCAGACCCACCAAAAATAGTGCAACGGAAAACAACAGCATCTCAGCGTCAATAGTTTCTTTGAGATTTAATGTAGAAACTGCTGCTGTTGAAAAAATGTAGCTCAATAAGCTAAATACGAATAGGTAAATAAACCCCGCCAGCAGCTTCATGGATAGAATTGTATTGCGAGATCGTGGTTTGGTGAAAACAAACTCGTACGTTTTGTCTACTGCTTCGCGGTTGAGTGCATTTGCGCCCAAAGATATGCTGTAGATTGCGATACAAATCATAGCGAAATACATGAGGATTGCATAGTATCCGCCCAGCGTTTCGATGTTAATACCCACAATTCCCAGTACCGCCTGCACGATACGGGGGAAGCTGGCGATCAGTTCGCCTACCGAGGTACCACCCGCATCAAGCCCTGTGAATTTAGTCATTCCGGCAAACACCAAGACAAACAGTCCAATCGTCCAAAAGAGAAACGGCTTAAGACCTGCCTTTAGTTCACGTTTTAATATATTCATAAGCTTACCTCCTAAACCGCATGGGCGTCGCTCTTTATAAATCGCGTAAAAGCCAAACCAAGGCAAAGAACAAACACCAAAGCACCTGTTAAAGCGAATTGCCCTTCCAGACCACCGCTGGAGAAAATTGCCGTTGGGTCGAAGTATTTGAGCGGTGCGATAAAGCGAATGAACTCTTCTTCAAAAATGTTTACAAGGGCTGATAATACAAATGCACCAAAACCAAACGCTGTGGCAACACCCGAAACCGAGCGAATCTTTTTTGCAAATGTGGCAAAGAACACCCCCAAGGCATAAAACACAAGCTGTGTAAAAAATAGCGAAAGTGCCGGGAGTAGCATGGCTGTGTCGTTAGCAGTACCTAAAATGATTGCCACAGACACATATAGCACATTCGCTGCGATTAAAATGCAAAACCCAGACAACAGCTTTTGAACAAATATCGATTGCCTAGAAATTGGCTTGGCGAGTAGAAAATCAACACATTTTGAACGCTTTTCCCGGGCAAAGGACGAAACTGCCAGCGATACTGCCATGATCGCACCAATGAGAGAGATGTAGCTAAAGCCAACACTATAGAAGCCGCCAAAGTTGAACATACTTGTCAAATCAAAGCCAAAAGCAGCAGCAAATTCCGGCGGAAAACCACTGAGCACCCGTATCATGTCGTCGATACTATCTCTAAAAACGGGATAAATCGCAACCATAAACAGCAATAAAAGACACACGAGACTTATCGTCCATATAAAAAAGCTCTTGAACTGCTCCTTGAATTCAAATCGAAAAACTGTCATAAACCCTCCCTCCTTTCCAATCGACGATTTAAGAATAGTAGTGCATGAAGATTTCTTCAAGCGAAGGTTCGGAGATGTCTATATTGGATAAAACGTGCTTGCCAATTTCCGAAAGAAGCAGGTTGCAGTCGCCCTTCCAAATAAAGCTAACGGTATTTCCAATGGATTCAACCTGAACTGCTCCCTCCACCTTAAAATCTTTTAGGGGACTTTTAGCCGTAAAAGAAACCTTTTTATATGAGTTTTGTTGAAGTTCACTAATTTTTTGGGTGCTGATTATACGCCCTTCTTTGATGATGGCAACCCGATCACAGATGCGCTGCACTTCGCTTAAAATATGGGAGGAGAATAATACAGTTGCACCCCTTGCGTTTTCTGCTTTAATTAAGTCAAAGAATGTGCGCTGCATGAGCGGATCAAGACCGCTGGTGGGTTCGTCTAGGATAATCAGCTTGGGGCTGTGTAAAAGCCCTTGTACAATGCCCACCTTTTTCTTGTTGCCAAGGCTCATATCCTCGATTTTCTTATTTAAATCCAGCTCAAGTGCGCTAGCAAGCTCTTTTATTTTTTTTGAACAATCTTTATTATAAAAGCTGGCAGAATAGTTGAACAAATCAATGGCTTTCATATTGTCATAATAAAAAACCTCGGAGGGCAGATAACCAACCTGTTTTAAAATCTCCACTCGGTTTTCGTGGCAATCAAGTCCAAAGACTTTTGCTTCACCGCTTGTTTTATATATTAAGGACAGCAATGTACGAATGGTGGTGGACTTGCCAGCGCCGTTTGGCCCGATAAATCCAAAAATCTCACCCTCCTGAACAGTCAGGTTCACATCCACAATGCCCCTTGCGCTGCCGTAACTTTTGGTCAGTTTCTTGGTTTCAATAATCGCATTCATCCGAAAATCCCTCCTTTAAAATAAATATTCGTCCTTATAAAAGTTATTTTTCATCATGTCCAAGCAACGATAAAACCGCTCTGTTAAAATGTCGAAGTCATCTGCGGAGCGCATGGACAGCTTAGACATATAACCCTCTGCATAATTTGTTAAAATCTCAAAAACCAACTCAGGGTCAACATCACTTTTAAATTTATGTCTATCCGTACTCTCCATAACAAAGGAACTGGCAAATGATTCACTCTCTGTTATGATACGCTTTATTTGACTTTCCACTTCTTGATCGTTTTCATAATACATTGCAGTTAAAAACGAGAGAATTCCCGGAAACTTTTTTAACACCGATATTTTAATTTCTGATGCTAAGCGAATTTTATCGAAAAAGTCTGTAACAGTTTTGTCAAGGCGATGATCCACTTCTGCCTTTATAGTATTCCCTGCAAACACCACAAGATAAAGATACAGTGCTTTTTTGCTGCCAAAATAATAGAATACCATTGCCTTTGAAATCCCTGAAGCGGCAGCAATATCGGCAATCGATGCTTTCTTATATCCAACAGCTCCAAACAGCCTCATAGCGGCATCCACTATGGTGTTTTGTTTTTCGCTGGGCAGTGCAAAGAATTTTTCCAAACTATTTCTCCATTCCATAAACCGTTTTGGTTTATGTCTACTATACCATTTTAAACCGATTCGGTCAATATGCATTAAAAAAATATTTGAAGAGAAAGAACAGACAAAACAGGGTTATTGTGGTATTATTAGAGGAACTATTGAATGCATCAATATTAGATTAACGAAGAAGATGACGAAACAACAGAATGAAGTATCATATGAACTGGGAGCCGTGGACTGGGTGTTATCAGGTGAGTGAGGGTTGCACCTATTGTTATTTTTATGGGCCATACTCTAAGCGTTATGGCCAAAACTTTATACAAAAAACCGATGAATTTGATAAGCCTTTGTTGAAAACGGCAAAGGGTGCATATAAAATCCCAAGCGGCAAAATTGTTGCCACTTGTTTTGCCTCGGATTTTTTTATACCCGAGGCCGATGAATGGCGCAAGGAGGCTTGGGCGATGATTCGGCAACGCTCTGACCTAGATTTTTTAATTTTAACAAAGCGTATCGATCGTTTTTTGGTATCGCTGCCCTCTGATTGGGGGGATGGTTATGATAACGTCAATATTGGCTGCACCGTTGAAAACCAAGCCATAGCCGACGTTCGCTTGCCCCTCTTTTTATCTTATCCCATCAAACGGCGTTTTGTCGCCTGTTCTCCCCTCTTGGAGCCAATCGACTTGTCACCGTATGTTGAGGGAATGGACCACGTTACTGTGAGCGGCGAAACCGGGCGGGATGCCCGGGTGTGTGATTATGATTGGGTTTTAGCTATACGGGAACAGTGTGCTCAAAGTGGCATCACCTTTTGGTTTAAGGGTACGGGGTCATTTTTTAGGCGTGACGGAGTCGTGCAAAAAGTGAATCCATTTAAGCAAGGTAGCTTAGCAAAGGAACTGGACATCAATATTTCAGATGGGAAAAAGCTGTTTTAATGGATAGGTATTCTTTATAATATGCTCAACACAATTGTTTAGAAGTTTACATGATACGCGAAATAGAAGCAAAACTTACCGAGTACAATATTCAATACGAGCTGCAAGAACATGAACCGGTTTACACCATCGAGGACATGGAACGGCTGCACATTTGCGACATTGGACAAGTGCCAAAAAACTTATTCCTGCGGGATGGCAGCGGCAAACGTCATTTTCTTGTATTACTGCAAAAGGACAAAAGTGCAGATTTGAAACAGCTTGCAAAAACCATCCCCAGCAGCAGGTTGAGCTTTGGTTCCGACGAACGATTGGAGAAATACTTAGGGCTTAAACCCGGGGCAGTTTCGGCGTTGGGCCTACTCAACGACAAAAGTGCAGAAGTTGAAGTGATCATCGACAAAGATTTAGTGGGCTGTGAAAAAGTGGGTGTTCACCCAAACGTGAACACAGCAACTGTATGGTTAAGTTTTGATGATCTGTTAACAATCATGAAGAGTAACGGTAATGAGATTCGTTTTATTGAAATTTAAAAGAGGAGATTGATTATGCCAACATTAGAAGTGTTTTTCGACTATGCCTGCCCCTTTTGCAAGGACGGACATGCAATTTTGATGGAGCTTGCACCATTGTATCCGAATATGGCCATCGAGTGGATTCCCTGTGAGGCACACCCCCGCCCGGACCGCTATGGCCCTCACAGCGACTTATGTGCACGAGGTTATTATTTTGCCAAAGAGCACAAAGCCGATCTGTTGGAATATCACAAGAGGATGTATCATGCAACCTTTACGCAGCAATTGGATATTGAAAAACTGGAGGTTATCACTGGTGTGGTGGATGGTCTCTTAGATACAAAATTGTTTTATGAAGCACTGGTAAGCGGCCAGTATGAGGACAAGTTGCTCGCCAACAACCGACTCGTTTGGGAAACCATTGGATTTTATGCAGTGCCGTCCTATCGTTTCAACGATAAGCTGCTCAAGCTTAAAGAAGAGGACAGTGTTTCAAAAGTTCTGCTAAAAAACTTTATTGAACCAAATTTGAAAGGATTGTAATGGAGCTAAAAATATTAGACGGAGACTTTTCCGTTTGTAAAATCAAACATATAAAAAACGTGAATTTTGACGATGCCTATTGTTTCGTGGCCAAGACCGACGATGAGATTTCCCTTGTTTGCAAAGCGGAGAGTGTCCCCTTCGATGTCATAACCCGAGAGGATCACTTTCGTGGGTTTCGCATTCAAGGGATGCTCGACTTTTCCTTAGTGGGTATTTTAGCCAACATTTCTGGCATCTTGGCGAATGCGAACATTTCAATCTTTGCTGTATCAACCTTTAACACAGATTATATATTCACAAAGAGTGACGATTTTGAAAAAGCACAACGTCGTCTCAACGAGTCTGGTTATACAATTGTTGGGTGAATTATTTTGTAATGCATGCACGCATTCAATAGATACTATACTTTTATACAAAAAGGCAGACAAATCGACATTTGTGCTGTATAATAAACCTCACTGACCCAATTGATTATATCGGTAGCGGAGGGTAAAGTGAGGTTATTATTTAAACAGCGTTTTTTTTCGTGGTTTGACAGTTATGATATTTATGACGAACACAAGAATACCGTGTTCACCGTTCGGGGTAAACTCTCATGGGGGCACAAATTAGAAATTTATGATGCACTGGGCAACCACATCGCCACCTTGAAGGAGCGTATGCTCACCTTTCTGCCAAAGTTTGAGCTCCATATTGGGGGCAATTATGTGGGTGAGATTCAAAAGGAATTGACATTCTTAAAACCTTCTTTTAAAGTGAACCTAAACGGCTGGAGCGTTAAAGGTGACTATTGGGAATGGGATTACAATATTTTGAGCGGCAGCCGTATTGTAGCAACCATTCAAAAGCAAATTTTCAACTGGACGGATGCCTATATTATCGACGTTGCAAACGAGAATGACAACCTGCTTGCGCTAATGGTTGTGCTGGCAATCGATGCTGTAAAGTGTAGCCAAAACAACTAATAGATGTAATATGGTGTATTGATATGCCCTCTTGCCAAGACAAGCAGACCCATGCAAGGCCTGCTTGTCTTAGTGAATATGTTCGTCTAACTTTATATCTCAATGTCTAGCTTGCGGTTGGGAGAAAAAACTATCCGTTTCTTGATAGGCATTTCAGAACTCCGCAGCTTATGCAAGGATTTATTAGCCATTGGGCCGTTCTCGGCATTTGCAGCATCAACAGTTTGCTCACTGCCGTTTTCAAGTTTTTCCTTTGGGGTTAAGCTACTTAGAATCTGTTGACTTTCTTTTAGACCCATACCTTTTTTATTTTTATTTTCTTCATCCGTTTGAGCAGCCTTGTTTGATTTTGAAACATCAGCACCTTTGGCTTCTTTCATTTTCTCGGCTTGGCGTTCTCGAATTTGATTTTCAATTTCGGACAGCTGGGTTTGCAACTGTTTTATTTTTTCTTGCTTTGTTTTTCCGTCCATTGCGTTGTCCGTCTTAAGCTTTTCTATTTGTCCTAATAAACGTTCCTTTGCTTTGATTAAACCGTTTAATACCGGATCCCCCGAAGATGTGTTCATTGGGTTTGCTAAATTACCTGCCGATGAGATTTTCATGATCGACCTCCACATATATTTTTGAACAGCTATTAGGCTTGCCATTCATAAGAATTATCGTGGATTCAGATGCAAAAATAAACTAGTTTGCTATAAGCGGTATTTATTTTGTCATAAGTGGTGCAGAGGAAGCAAAACACTAAACGAAAAGAATTCATGGGCGGATAAATCTAAAATACCGCCATACTTTTGAACAACTGCCCGCACATTATCTAGTCCCAAACCGTGATCGGGTGAAATATCTTTGGGCAAGACTTCCCCGTGAACAATACATACATCGCTGGGTTTGCTGTTTCTAATATCAATCACAAGCTGCTCTTGAGATATAAACGAACGGGCTTGAATCCACTTTTGTCCGCCTTGCAAGCGGTTACATGCAGCAATTGCATTATCAAATGCGTTGCTTAAAATACAGCATAAATCCACAGGTTCAATGAATCCCCCTTGTGGAAATACCATTTCAATAGTTATCTCTATCCCTGCTGTTACTGCTTGAGAATACTTAAAGCTGAGCAGTGCATCGGTATAGTCGTTGCCCGTCTGCACAGGGCTTTCAAACTGTGCAACTGTATCCGTTAGATTTTGCATATACGAAACCGCTTGTTCGATTTTTGCACTTTTCAATAAACCTTCCAAGCAAATCAAGTGATTGTTGATGTCGTGGCGAAACCCCGAAAACCTTCTCCACTCCGCTTCCCGACTTTTTAACTCTTTCACTTGCAAAACTTGCAGCTGCTCTTTTAACGAAACACTCACCTGCCGATCAACAGCAAAGATTGCAATACCCACAATAACAATTCCAATCACTGCAAAAACAGAGCATGTCAAGGCAGGGA
Organism: uncultured Clostridia bacterium; assembly: GCA_964453645.1. Classification (GTDB taxonomy): domain Bacteria; phylum Bacillota; class Clostridia; order Christensenellales; family JAWKQI01; genus CAYVRJ01. The sequence continues at coordinate 36,774 of CAYVRJ010000002.1, read as the reverse complement.
GGAAGGGTACGGCAAACTCATTGATCAAGAGCACCCGGTCGTATGCTGCATAAATTGCAATATACACAAACACTATCACGGCAGATAAATAAAACGTGTAGTTATTTGGCAATTCTCTTCGCAGATTTTGAAATTTCCTTCCCACGAACTCCATAAACAAGAGACATAAGAGCATATAAATATAATTCAGAATATCCAAAACGAGTATGAACTGTCCTGACCGCTTTGCAAAAAAGTATTGGATCAGGGGCAGAAAAACATAGATGATAATGGGCACACCACAAACGATGAGCACATCCACAAACAGCTTTTTAATCAAATTACCCTTAAAGAGCACGATGTATAAGACAAAGGCGATAGCGCCGTAATACAGGGCATTTTCTTCAATGCTGTCTGCCAAATGGGCATACACGTTTAACCAACCGGCAAACAAATCCACAGCTAACATCACAAGTATCGTAAGAAAGGCAGAATATTTGCGCACAAGAATTCTGTTTAGCAAGCGATATTCCATGGTGAGTGCCAAAATAGAGAGAGGCAATGATTTAAGCATCTCCAAAAATTCATCCATTACCGTTCCTCCTTCAGAAATGCAAGGAAAACCTTTCCAAACTCGGCAAACTTTCTCCTGGCAATGGGTACGGTTTTTCCACTCCTGAGCACAGCCGTTTCTTTATCATATTTCCTGACTTCCGTTAGATTTAAAATATAACTCTTATGGCAACGAAAAAAAGACTTGGGCAACGATTGTTCAAACTTCTCTAAACTGCTGTTAAAGGTATACACTTCCTCTTGGGTATGAAGGGAAAGCTTTCGCCCAAACACTTCAACAAATTGAATCTTATCATAGGGTATCCGATGAACTTGGGTTCCAATCTTGACTGTTACGTTTTGATCCTCTTCATTGGCCAGTTCGTGTACGATTTTTAACAATACTTGTTCAAGTTTTATCCTATCGATGGGTTTTAAGAGATAGTGGGTTGCACAAACATCAAATGCACTAAAGACGTATTTTGGATGCGAGGTTAGAAATATAATTCTGCAATTGTTTTTTTGCTGGCGCAGCTGCTGGGCAGTTTCAATGCCGTTTAGCCCCTCCATCTCAATATCTAAGAAAACAATATCAAAAAATCCGGCATGGACTAATCGGTTGCCGGTTTGAAAAACAGTCGTAGTGTATTCCACATTGTGGCTACTGAGTATCTTTTGAACTTCACTTAAAGCTTGCTGTGCAAACAACAAGTTGTCATCACATATGGCTATGTTTAACAAATCAACTCACCCCCATGCTACAAACCATACATAGTTTAGTTTAACATTGTTTGTGCGAATAATAAAGTTGATTGTCACAAACGGTGGCAAATTGGTTATAACCGGTTGTTTCTCTGTTGTTTTAATCCCTATAAAATTTCAAACTCATTTTTGTTAAACCGCAATAACCCCTCGTCTCGCATTTTACACAGCTCATTTGACATTGCACTTCGATCCACACAAAGATATAACGCCATCTCTTCCCGGCTATAGGGTATGGTAAACTTTTTTGCCCCTCCCCGCTGTGTATGAAGAAACATGAAAAGTTTTTCCCTTGTGGTGCGCTGGGACAGTATTGTAACTTTTTGATTGAGTTTTAAGTTTTTATTTGCAAGAATTGCAAGCATATTTTCAATCAGTTTTGTATGAAACGTGCAAGCGGAAGAACAGGTTCCGATAATCTTTTTATAATTAAAAAACAAAATTTCACTGTCCTTTGCAGCTTGTACCGTCACGGGGCTGTGGTCTATTCCTGCACAGGCGAATACTTCTCCAAAAAGCTCGGGAACGGATAATTCAGTGAGAATTGTACTATTGCCGTTGATATCTTCGCTGATAATTTTCACACTGCCTGATAGAATCAAACCAACGTTATAAACTGGATCACCCAACAGCAAGATGATATCATCTCGTTTAAAACATTGCGTTCTGCCTTCAATACACACAAACATTTTTTCAAAATCATTGAGCCCGATATCCGCAAAAAGCGGATTATGTCTTATTACTTCAAAAATTTCTTTCAATAAATTCCTCGTTGGTTGTTTATACAACAGACTTTTTGCTTTCAGTATACTACAATGAGGATATAATAACAAGGAGGACAGTTTTATGGTTAGAAAAATAATCAAAATAGATGAAGAAAAGTGTATTGGCTGCGGCTTGTGTGTAAACGCTTGCCACGAGGGAGCCATTGGCATGGTGGATGGCAAGGCGAAACTGCTGCGGGACGATTACTGTGACGGTTTGGGCAATTGTCTGCCTGTATGTCCCACCGAAGCCATTTCCTTTGAGGAACGGGAAGCGGATGCTTTTAACGAGAAAGCTGTCAAAGCCAATATGGAAAGTAAACAGCCTGAAAAATTAGCCTGCGGTTGCCCCGGCACACATTCTAAATCTTTAAAGCGAGAGACTGTCTGTGAATCCAAGCAGGAGCAACTTTCTTCTATAGAAACCCATCTCAATCAATGGCCTGTGCAGATTAAGTTGGTGCCACCCAACGCACCCTATTTTCATGATGCAAATCTGCTTGTTGCGGCCGACTGTACCGCCTTTGCATACGGAAACTTTCATGCAGAATATATGAAAAACAAAATCACCATTATCGGCTGTCCCAAGTTGGACGAGGGAGATTATTCCGAAAAGCTCACAGCCATCCTAAAGATGAACAATATCAAATCTATAACGGTTGCACGCATGGAAGTGCCCTGCTGCGGTGGCATTGAAAACGCTGTGAAAAACGCTCTGAAAGATTGCGGCAAGTTGATTCCTTGGCAGATTGTGACCATCTCAACAGATGGAAACATTTTAAACAAATAATGATTGACAACCCCTCAAACGAAGTTGTTTGGGGGTTGTTTTTTAAAACTGAGATGAATTTAACTTAATAATCGGCCATGTCTAAGGAAGCTACATTGAGTTCAATGGCCTTGCCATCCCGAAGCATGGTATACTTGATGACGGAACCTCCCGCAATTGTTTCCATCAATTGCTGGTACTCTTCGTATGTATTTACTTGCTCATCGTTTACGTGTGTTATAATGTCACCCTTTTTCATGCCAGCTTCCCCTGCTGGAGATTTTGACGGAACGTTGAAAACACATAGGGATGAAGTTGTGTTAAACTCAGCCATCTCTTCTTTGGATAAAACACGAATGGAATTTCCCACTATTGGGAATGATTTCTTTTTACTGGACGATCCACTGCCCGATGAATTACTTGAGTCAGACGGTTTTTCGTTTGACACTTCTTGCGTTTCCTTTTCAGTTTCTTTTTCACTGGAAACACTTTGTTCTTCTTTAGCAGTATTCAGCATATTGTTCACCAATGCTGAGCAACCACATGAGAGCAACACGACAACGATTGTTACTAAAGCTATAATTCTTTTCACACGAAACCTCCGAGCTTAAATATGAATTTATATGTTATATACCGTATTTATACCAGTCTATCATACTTGCAGTTAATATGAAACAACCGTTTGCAAACTTGTGAAGATAATACAAACGGTTGTGAATATTTTCAAAATCTACAGCATCAAAATTCGTTTACTTTACAAAATAATACTTTCCGTCCGGAATCTCGGTCTGACCTTTTGGTTTGTCGTAGTCCATATTATAGAACGCTGTGCGGAAAGCTTTGTTTGTGGATATCTCCAAAAGGCCATCGGACACGGCTTTGAGGGTAAACTCTTCGCCTTCCTGTGCGTACTGGTCGTATGCTTTGGTCTTGTCATTATAGTCCACATCGGCTGCACTGGCATATAAAAACTCCATATACCGATCGGGCAGCACATAACACTCAAAGCCAAACTCATAGTTTGAAAACCCAAATTCGATGAACAAGACCGCTCGACCGTCCTCTCGAATCCACTTGCCTTTTTTAATGCTTTCTCCGTTATATTTGCTTTTTGGGTCGATGTAGATCGTCTTGGGGGTGAAACCACCCGTCAGATCCTCAATGGTTTCTCCTGGGTTAGGGTTTTCCGTTGGTTTGGGCGTTGGATGATTAACCGTTGATTCGGGCGTGGGGGCGGTTGTTGGCTCCGGCGTTTCCTCGGGTTCCGGCTCAACCTCGGGTATGGGCGTTGGCTCTATTATTGGCGTTGGCGCAGGCTCTATCACAGGTTTAGCTGTTTGTATAGGGGTTTGCTTCGATGCTGGGCTGTTACCCAGAAACGAATTGATCAGTGCTGAACAGCCGCACGACATGACTATAACAATGATGAGTGCTAAAGTAATAATTTTTTTCATATGAATCTCCTATTTTTCTACTTTTAGCAAAAGAATTATCCCACGCAACGATCTTTTTTCCATGTCGTCTATTGCACCGTCCCTTTCTTGTGCCACGACAATGCACTTCCATTTTGATATATCAAATAATCATTGACAACGTGAATCCATGATACTTTATCATTAAATCCTTTAGAATCTCGGATCTTTTGCCTATCCGTGCCATCCTTATTTGCACGGAATAAGCCTTCGCTGTATGAGCCTGGTGAATAGAAATAGTCGCTGTCAAAATTCTGAATAATACCGGCACCAGAAAACTTCTCCACTGATGAGCCGTCAATCTTCATTTTTTTTAATCCGGTGTCAGTATAACAGTAGATAAAGTCGCCGTCGATGAAGAGGCTGGTGCTTTTCTCTCCATAAACCTTCTGACGTCCCGTTCCGTTGGTCTTTATTTTGTAGATGAATCCATCGGTTCGGTCGCGGTAGAAAAGCTCATCCCCGACCAAATGGATGGCTTTTGCTATATCACTACTCAACTGTTTTTGTCCTGAACCATCTGTTTTGATGCGGTATAAACCGTTTTCTTTCTTATACTTTCCGTAATCTGATTTGATGCCAAACAGATAATAGATTTCATCTCCATATACGATGATATTATCGCTTAAGTGCTTATTTAATCGCTTCCTGTCCGTGCCGTCTGTCTTGATCCTGTATAAATAACCGTTGTCATCGTAATTTTTATAATAGATATAATCGCCCACCACGTTTAAATAATGGCATGAGTCGTTTGTCACTTTGATTACTTCGGTTCTATCCAAGCTTGTTTTATAAATGCCGCGACTGCTGAAATAAATCCACTCTCCTTGGGTGGTGGCTAAGCCAAGGTTTGCAATGTTGGCAGGTGTGTTTCCCACCTCGTTTATTTCGTTAATCACTGCGGGGGTGTAGTGCCAGCTCTCCTTTGTAGGCTCGGGAGTTGGTTCGGGTTCTTTCGTTGCTTCGGGTTCTTCAGTTGCTTCAGGTTCTTCGACTTCGGCATCATCAGACTGATTCGTGATGGGCACAAAACCCTCTACTCCATAAATATAATCATCCAACGTTAAATCCGCATCACAAACCGTGCAGTAAACTACTTCTTCCGTTGTATTTCCTAATTCTGTGTTGATGTTCCATTGATGTTTTTCTCCCGAATCCATTTCCCAAGTTTCTATAACGTTGCCGTTAAAATAACCATCTTTTAATTCCCCTTCAACGGAGGTCAACATCGAATAGGTTTTGCCCTCTTCCTTTTCCTCTCTTTGCAGATGATCCCATTTTTCCAACCCTTGCCCGTTGGGTAAATCGTTTGCCCATTCCCCTTCAAAGGTATAACTTGCACTTGCCCACAAACCACTGCCAAACCACGAACCGTGGCCACTGCGCAAACCATCCTTAAACTCACCAACATAAACATATGGCCCGGTATACAACCCAATACCCTTGCCGTCCCGAACGCTGGTATAGACAACCTCACTCACGCCCTCGTCATACGAAAGCGCATCAATTACTGTTTCATTCTCAAGCAGTTTATTCATCTCGTCATAATTGCCTTTTTGAGCGAAGTCTAACAACTGTTTGACTTCTTCGATTTGGAGTATTTCAGAGTCGTTCGATACCAATTGTTGAGTTGCAACAGGTTGCTCACCGGTCGTTTGCACCTCCCCCTTGGGTAAAGATAGCGCAATCACAGCAGCAATGAGTATAACCCCTGCACCACAAGCAATGCCCGTAATAAGCTTCTTATTTAACGGCTTTTTCTCTTTGGGTATAACTTGCCTAACAGGCCTTTCAACTGCCGGCCTAGGTGCACGCTGGACAACGGGTTGTTTTGCTTGCTTTGGTTGTGTTGCAGGTTTAACAGGTTTGATTGATTTTTGTTCTCTATATGGAACGGTTACTTCGGAATTACGCTGGGGATATATGGCTGCCATCAGTTCGGGAACGGACTGAAACCGATCGTCCTTCATCACGGACATGCCCTTTAACAATGCTTTTTCTTGCAAAGGGTTGATGGCAATACCCAACTTTGATGGTGGTTTGAGTTCATCGCTGTGTAAACGATCAATGGATTCATCGGGTGTAATGCCTGTTATAATCTTATAGATCGTTGCACACAGTGCATAAATATCCGTCCAAGGGCCTTGAATTCCTTTGGAGGAGTATTGCTCCGAAGGGGCATACCCCAACTTTAATAACACGGATAGGCTTTTGTTTCCGCTGTCGGCAAAATCCCTTGCCGCACCAAAATCCAATAGTTTGATCTGTCCGTCGTGGGTGATCATAATATTGTCGGGTGAAATATCCCGATGGATCATCCCCGCTTGATGAACGTAGGCCAACGATTGCATCACGGGGTACATCATATCGAATACTTGCTGGGAAGAAAGTTTGTTTGTGGTTAAGTACGTTTTCAATGTCTGTCCGTCCACATACTCCATAACGATATATGCTGTGCCGTTTTCCATAAAGAAGTCGTTCACGGCAACGATGCCCGGCAGTGCACGGAACTTAGCAAGACTTTTCGCTTCATTAATAAACTTAGCTTTACCCGTTTCAAATACTTCGGTGGGTTCACCCATAAAGGGAGTGACAGTTGAGTGTGTTGCGTCTCTGGACACAAAACCAGATGGATAGTATTCCTTCACTGCAACTTTTAAGTCTAGGTTTAAATCCAAACCAATGTATGTAATGCCAAAACCACCTTCGCCCAGCACCCGACCAACGAGATACTTTCCATTGAGTATGGTTCTAAGGGGCAAGTGATTTGCAGAAGGAGAATAGTGACTTTCATCAAAACCACACAATTTGCACACGATTTCCGTATTCTCGTTCATGCAACCAAGACATAACTTCTCAACATTTAATTCACTCATGGTTTTCTCCCCACATGATAATACTTTTACAGTATATCACAATGGTTTCATACACGAAACGCTTTGCTGAACAATTGTGAAGATAATACAAACGGTTGTGAAGATTTTCTGAGATTCGGTTAAATTTATTCAGATATTTAACCGAACCAGAAAGGGAGTTAAATGGTATTTTTAACTCCCTGATTAGCTCTATTATACCAATATAAAAAAAAATTAAGAGGATGGCAACGGAACCAGCATAGGGTTTTCCAATGCGACTGTTATGCAATAGATGCTCACGATTAAATTGTTTATTTGTTTTGATTCATCTTTTCCTATTGACATTCGAGTGCACTCCAATGTTATAATTGCATTCAGAGGGAGGTTAGAAATGGAATATACAATTAAGCAAGTGTCTAAAACCACCGGTATTCCAACAGATTCGCTGCGCTATTATGATAAGCTGGGTTTAGTTTCACCAAAGCGAAGTGACAATGGCTATCGATACTATGACGAAGAAGATTTATATAGATTACAATATGTGACGGTCATGAAGTACGCACAATTTTCATTGGCGGAAATAAAATCTATTTTTGAATTATTTGATCGTGAACCAACTCCAGAATGCAACGTGGTTGCCAAAACCATATTGTCTTCCAAGGTTGAGATGCTCGGTCACATGGTAAAAAATTATCAACACATTATCGGGCTTCTCATGAAGCTCCTTCCCATGGTGGACGATATTCAGTGTTATATTGATAATGAATATCAAATAGATGCTTTTGTAAAGAAAATCTATGACGACATCATGGGTACGAACCCAAGCCACAACAAATAAAAAGTAGAGGTATGTATTATGGCAAAGATATTTTGTTTTTCTTCCACAGGCAATAGCCTGTATATTGCAAAAAAGTTAGCGGAGGGCATTGGTGCAGATATATTACCTATGAACCGGCCGGGACAGATCTGTGAGGATGGCACCATTGGCTTTGTATTTCCTGCATATTTTTGGGGACTGCCCAAGCTAGTGGACACCTTCCTACGCACCCTTCAAATCACGAATAAACAGGCGTACATCTTCACAGTGATTACCTACGGCGGCATCATATATGGAGTGGAAGGCAGAGTGGATAACCTACTTCAGCAAAAAGGGCTGAGGCTTCATTATGGCAATAAAATAAAGTCTGTAGAAAACTACATTTTATATTATAAGACCAACAGTAATGATCCCCTTCACAAGCGGGTAGACCATGATATTGAATCAATCCTACCCGCTATTAAAAACCGTGTACATAGCAAAATACAAAAATACTCGGTCATCAACCACATGATGTACAGGTTTTACCCCGCACGAAAAGGAGATTGTGACAAAGGATTTACTGTTTCAGGGCAGTGTACAGGCTGCGGTATTTGCCAAAAGGTCTGCCCTGTAAGTAATATCATTGTTGCAGGCAAGCACCCTCTTTATCAGCACAACTGCGAGCATTGTTTGGCGTGTATCCATGCGTGTCCGACTCATGCAATTGATTGGAAGAAATCCATCAAGGACAGAGTGCGTTATTTGAATCCCCATGTCAATATCAAAGAACTTATATCTCTGAGCAAAGCCGATTAGGTTTTGCTCCTGCCCTTTAATATTGAGTTTGTTTATTGTGATAAGTAAACTTAATTATATCCAAAACATCCAGAGTTGCCAGTAGATTATATTAATTGTGGCAATTAACCCCATTACACCGTTAAAAATCAAGCCAGCCTTTTGCTTTTTTGTTAGATCAAGCAATTTCCATTTCATTGCTACAATGATAGCATAAGCAACCGCAATAAGCCCCAGCAATATAAAGATTAACCCGTTGATCAAAAACGAGGTGGGCGTAGCAGAAAATGACTGTGTGCTGGAGAAGAATATGAGCAAATTCACCACTGTAAGTATTGTTGAGAAGCATAAAACCAACCGCCATGCATTCAACGGAGTTTTTCTCCTTCTAATTAGGCGAATTAACGCAATAATCAGATAAACAAAGCTGTAGAGAACAGCAATAATGAGCAAAATCAGTGTAATTGTGCTGATAATATACAAAACAAAGCTTTCCCGCTGATAATCAAAGACAAAGGCATTTAGGGTTTGAACATTCCCCTCTGTGTCATAATCTGCAAACAATAAGTCTCTGTCATTGTTAACGTAAGATAAAAACACTCCGGGACGTATCTGTGCAAAGGCTTCGTCATTCTGGAGGACGCCAAAATAACTAAGATAACCAACTACCTTTTGCATTCCTAGTATAAAACTACGTGTTTTTCTATAAACACCTGTCACAGAGTCAGGGTAGCTTCCATCAGTTCCCAACTCAATCGTGCCAAATATCTCCTCAAATAATCCCTTGTTATAGTGTAGTTCATGATCTTGGTTGGTCATCACAACCATTCCAAAACCATTGTCCAAATCAATAAGCAGATTAGACGAGCAGCCAATGGTGTGCCCCGCATGACCTGCTACATTTCCTTTCAAAATTGGTGAAGCCAACATGCCGTGTCGATTTCTTGGCGTTCCATCTGGATAATAATTGGTTGGCTCATAAAATTGGGCTAGTGTTTCGGGCTTGTTAAACAGTACTGTACCACCCCTACTGTCTGGCAGTAGTGCCTGACCAAACGTTACATAATCCGAGATTGTTCCGACTCCAGCCCCGGCAGAATAGCTCTGAATATGAAAGTCCGCTTTTCCAATGGGATTGTTGTTTATGTCGTAACAATACAACTTTTGACGCTGGTTCTGCACCCATGGATTATCTGACCAATCGGCCTTCAAAGCAGTATGTTCCATACCAAGGGGCAGAAAAATATTGTTGTGAACATATTCATAAAATGGTTTGCCTGAAATGCGCTCAACAATATATCCGGCCAGCGATGCGCCAAAATTGCTGTAGGCCACAGCTTCTCCAGGCCTGAAAACCTGGGCTGGTTCTAACACCTTAATCGCATTCTCAAGTGTTAATATTTCATCAGAGCTAGCCGCAAACAAGCCCATAACAGATTCCTGCCAACCACCTGTGTGATTCATCAGATGTGTTAACGTGATTTTATCATCATACCTCAACTTCTTGAGGAAACCTTCGGGCAGATATGTTCGGATATCAGCGTTTAAATCAAGCTTACCCTGCTCCACTAATTGCATAACACTTACCCAAACCAATAACTTCGAAGACGAACCCCATTCAATGACTGTATCTGCATCGTTTGGCACATTTTCTTCAATATATGCATAGCCGTAGGATTTCTCAAACAGAACGCTGTCCTTGGTGAAAATCCCAATGGATACGGCCGCCGTTGTATCTTTATGCTCCTCAACATAAGCATCAATTGTTTGCTCAAGCTGTTTATCAGACAAGCTTGGGGGTAAGTCGGCGGCATAGGCTGGTATGCTTGAACATAACACCAGAACAATTAAAATCATTGAAATAACAATATGTTTTATTGGTTTCATTTTTACCTCCAAAATTAAATCTATTACCGCAATAATCAAGCTTGCCAATCCGTCGAAGGCAAGCTTGATTAAATGAAGCGGGTATGTTATATGAATTTTACTGCGGTTCCATATGCCATAACCTCAGAAGCCGTATCCATAATTGAGGAAGTTGCATAACGAACACAAACAATTGCATCTGCCCCCATGTCTTTCGCCTCCTGTATCATTCGTTCAGTTGCGGTTCTGCGGGCTTCTTTTAATAAGTCCGTATATTGCTGAATCTCACCTCCCACAATCATTCTTCCCACTGCCATAAAATCTTTGCCAATATGCTTAGCTTGAACAATATTGCCTTGAACAAGACCCAATTCTTCCAGTTCCCTGCCTCTTAAGTGTTCCGTTGTTGATAATTGCATTTGATTGCCTCCTTAAGTTTTAAACGCTCAATCTCATTAGTTTTATCAGAAAATTTCCGCCCTGCGAGAAGTTGTAATAACTAACAGAGTTTTTGTAACAATTTAAATAATAACAAGATATTTTCTAAACTTGACATTGAATAAAAGATCACGCATACTGTATATGTATATAATAACAGATATTAACACAAGGTGAATGGGCATTTCCCATTTGGAATTACAGCAACTTATTAAAATTTTATGGAATGAATTAGATTAAAGGCATAGTGGGGTGGGGAATCGCTTTATGGCGCTGTTTATTGCTATTTGTGATGATGAGAAAAGAATAAGTGCAGAACTCGAAAGCAGCCTAATGGAGATCCTCGGCAAGCTGAATATCAAGTATGAGATTGATGTTTATTATACCGGGGAAGAATTGTGCACAAAAATGGAAAAGGGTACGCACTATGACCTTGTTTTCCTCGATATAGTATTTGCCGAAAATACTACTGACGGCGTAGATGTTGGCAGACTTATCCGAGAAGCACACAACAATCATTTGGTTTCAATCGTTTATATTTCATGGGAGATGAAATACTCCATGCAGTTATTCGATATACGCCCTTTGAATTTTCTGATTAAGCCTCTCAATTACGAAAAGATAGAGCAAGTTGTTAGAACATATTTGAAAATAACCGGACTTTGGTCGGGTTATTTTACATACAGAATTGGACACGACACTTTTAAGGTGCAGATTAAAGATATTATCTATCTTGAAAGTACTAAGAGAAAATTGATTATGTATTTAGCAGATGGAAGAAACGAAGAATTTTACGGAACGTTAAAGGATGTATACAGGGAGCAGCTTCAAGCCTTTGATTTCCTTTTGATTCATGCCTCTTATGTTGTCAACTATGATTATATAACGGCAATAAAATATGACGAACTGATTTTAAAGGGTGGGTTAACGTTACCTATCAGCCAACATAGGAGAAAAGAAGTACGGGAAATCTATTATGATATAACGGAAAGGAGGATGGTGTGACATGGGTTTCATGATAGCATGTATTATCGGCATTGTTGTGTTGGTATTCTCTTGGATTAAAGTAATGGACGTGTTTTTTGAAGAGCGGAAAACATCTCTTGTTATATTAATACTATCATGTCTGCCATTTCTGATATCTGCTACGATCTTTAATTTATTCTTTCCCCTACACCCTATAGCCCAGTTATTGTTTCAGCAGTTGTCATTTTTCATAATAACGTTAAATTATAGAGCCTTTATGATAAAAAGACTTGCTGCTGTAGGTTCTACATTTATTTTATTTAATGTAATCTATAATTCTTTTGGTCTTCTTTCAATTATTTTCCCGAACATAATAGTGAATCAAGAGTTGTTTAGTATTTTTTATTTAATTACTATTATATTGGTATTATTTATAATCAAAATGCTACTCCAGCGTTTTATCAAAGCGAATAAAACTGCAATAGATATACCTGTTATTTGGATTCCCACTCTGATTATATCGGGTTTAGCGATATTTCTTGGCATTCTTTATTTAGCCAAAGTACCGCATATTGAGGAGATATGGATTGTATTAATGTGGTTCGGAGCCTTATTTTTGATATTCTACCTAAGTAATACCCTTTCAAAAGTATTTGAGGAAAAGCTAAAATCAACATTACACGCAAGGGAGAAAGAATATTACTTTACCCAATGTACACTAATGCAAGAGTCAGTGGAAAGGGTGAAGTCTATTAGGCATGACATCAAGATACATTTGACCACCTTGAAGGATTATACTTTGGAAAACCAAGCAGCTACGGACTATTTAAACAGTTTGCTTGAGGATATAAGCGAAAGCGAAATTTATAGCGACACAGGTAATGTCGTTTTTGATAGCATTATCAATTACAAACTCAAAGATGCCAAGAGAGAAAGCATTAAACTGGATTTAAGATTGCTCGTGCCAACAGCTATAAATGTAGAGGTTGCCGACATTGCAACGATACTTGGCAATCTTTTAGATAATGCTTTGGAAGCCGTTGCAGTGGTAAATACTAAAAAAATTAAACTGGATATTGAGTACAACAAAGGCGGTCTTTTCATAAAGGTAGACAATTCTTTTAATGGAGTGATCAAATACTTAGAGGAAACGATTGGGCAAGAAAAGCAGATAGCTTCATTAAAGAGTGGTGACGAACATGGCTACGGCTTAAAAAACATTAGACACTGCATCGAGAAGTATAATGGGTATATGAAGATTAACCATACAAAGAATATTTTTTCTGTGGGAGTGTTTCTTTATGTAAACGCTACTTAAGACATATGCGCTCCCCCATGACCTCGGGTTTAAATTCATAAAGCTTACCCTGCGGCTGTTCCGTTCTGCAAAGCATGTAATTCGTTTTGGTCCGAAGTGAAACACTTTAGCTATCCAAAAAACCTTGCTTTTCCCTTGATTTGTGAGATAATGCAGAAAAATGGCTTATAATATTTTGTCTTGTTTCATTTTTCTAACATAAGGCCGGGGCAAGCAATTGCCCTAACAATTAGGACCAATACATTTTCCTCCACGTCAATTTGCATTACTGTATCTTCCACTGTTCCAAGCAGCACAGCGACATTACACTTGCATTATAATATTTAGCAATATAAAAAGAAGATAGGTGTTATAACCTATCCTCTAAACAACCATTTGGTGATGCATATTGTTCTAATTGTAATCCATATGTTACTTTCTGTTTAACCATCTTCTGGGGTTATCGATCAGCATGAGGTCTATTTGCTCCCTCGTAACCCCAACTTCCATCAGCATAGGAACGATATGTGTGAGCACGTGATCGTATCCCCAACCGCCGTAGGCGTGGAGCAACTGCTTTAGACACACGTCACAAGACATGAGAATTTGGCTTGCGTATCCCTTTTCTATGAGTTTTTTGAGCAGATGCACCCTCTCCCAATCGGTCACAAACCTGCCAGAACCAGGCTTACAATCCCAAAGGTCGGTGGCCATCTCCTTGCCAAAGTTGTCAAACTCAATAAACACCCCTGTATCTAACAACCGCAGGATATAATCTTCCCTGTTTTCAACATCGATATGGCAGATGGCAACCTTTTCAGGGTCTAATTTGTGCGCATGTATGATCTCCATGGCTTCAATGCCCATGGTAGACCAGGGATTGATGTGCACTAGCAAGGGGGCACCCGTCTGCACCTGTGCCCTGCACGAGGCGATGAGAGACTTTTGTTCAAACGGATACATCACATGGCTCACGCCGACTTCCCCAATAATACCTGCCTTAATATTCGTATGCCCAATTCCGTGTTCAAGTTCGGTTATTATTTGCTTTTCGATGGCTTCAATAGTTAAGTCGAGAACAGACACTGGCAGTGATGGCTCAACATAATACCCGGCACCCGCAACCACATGAAGCCCTGTCTCGATGGCCATCTTTCTCAATAGTTCGGGGTCACGTCCAATCCCGATGGTGGTGGCATCCACAACCGTCCTACCGCCTGCGTATTTGAAATACTTAAGCTCGCTGAGCTGCGTAGCATTGTCCATCATGCGGACATTGTCCAGCAGCGCAAAGGGATTGCGTTTCAGGACGCCCAGCTTATCGATGGTAACTTTTTCATATGCAATATTTTTTAAACCGATTTCCTCCGGTTCAGAGAAAAACACCTTCATGTCGATGAAGATATGCTCGTGGGGCGTTACGATGCCCAGCTCATTTGCATCCACTTTACCCAATACTGTTTGAACAGCCATTATTCCTTCCTCCTGCTTGTAAACAAACAGCCAAAGGCACAGCAGTTTGCTGTGCCTTAAAGCTGAATACCGATATTAGTAATTGAAGTTTTCTACGTTTTGTGGGTTGAATATGAGTGCAGCGCCTAAAAGAAGCTCTAAACCACCGTCATCAGCGTTGACAACAAACTGCTTTTCACCCAGCTTGCTTGCAAAGGTTTTGTCGGATTCCAGATTAATTTCGCTGTCCAACAGGGCCTTTGTAGCTTCAACCGCTAGATATCCAAGCTCTCCAACATCCCATAACACACCTGTCTTTAAGGGGTTCTTTTCGTCTAAGATGTAATCCTTAATGCCTAAAGGCGTTGCAAGACCCGTTAATACTACGTTGGGTTTGTTGCCGATTACAGCGTTCCACGCAGCACCCAGTGCAGGTGTGGACATGGAAGAGGTGCCGATTACAGCGTTGATCTGTGTGCCGCCTTCAGCATCGCCCGACTTGGCAATTGCTTCGTTGGCTGCATTTTGCGCTGCGGTTTCGTCAGAGCCGGGGGTCCAAATGTCACCGCCCAAATAGCCGGTATCATCGGCTGCAAGCGTCAGCCAGGGATAAGATTCTTTGACATATTTCTGGATGGCAAGAATCCACTCGTTTTGGTTCACGTCAAGTCCCGAACCGGAGATGAGGCCCATTCTTGCGGGTTTGCTTTCGCCAAAACCATTTGCTTTCAGGCCGGGGATAATGGCCTCAACCAGACCTACGCCGATATCCTTGGCCGTTGCTGGATTCACATAGAAAGAGCGAGCTTCGTTCACTGTATCTGCATCAAATGTTGTGATCTTGATACCCTTGTCGATGGCTTGCTTGAGTGTGGGAGCAATGCCTTCTGCGTCACATGGAGATACTATAATGGCATCCACATTTGCTGCAATCAGACCGTTGAGTATTTCCACCTGTTTCGCATTTGTAGCTTCGCTCTGGTTAGGACCGTCATAGATCAACTCAATGCCCAGTTCGTCGGCAGCCTTTTTTGCACCGGCATAACAACCGTCGAAGTAGTTTTCGCCCTTGAATTTAGGCAACATAGCGATCTTGTAGGTTTTGCCCTCTGCCGGAGCTGCTTCGGGAGCGTTTTGTGCCGGAGCTTCGGGTGCTGCGGGTGCTTCAGGTGCAGCTGGTTGTGAACATGCCGCAAACAGTGCAGCAATCATCATAACCGCAAGTACCAATGTGATTGTCTTTTTCATTAGGTTCCCTCCAAATATATTTTTGAACCATATCTCACTGGATATGTTGGTTCCAATTTAAGCAACTCTACTTGCTCTTTTGACTTTTAAAGACCGTCTGTTCATCATTTCAAACACAACCAGGCTAACGAGCAGGATCACGCCGATAATAATCTTTTGTTGCGTCTGGGGCAAGAGCACCACGTTCATACCACCCTTGAGTATGCCGATGATGGCAACGCCCAGCACAGTGCCCTTGATATCACCTCTTCCGCCCGCCATGTCACAGCCGCCCAGTACAGCCGCCGTTATGACCTGCATGGTGTATGGATCTGCCGAATCAAACTGAATGGTGGAAAACCTGCCCATAAACACCAGCCCGGCAATGGCGAAAACCACACCTGCCAGTAAGTATGTGAGCAGCTTGATCTTGGTAGATGGTACGCCGCTAAAGGATGTTGCGTTTTCGTTGAGGCCGATTGCGTACATATATCTTCCGTATATCGTTCGTGAAAGTATTAAGTTAAACAAGATCGCTAGGATTCCGAAAATCCAAATCTGTGTGGGTATACCCGCGATCGTACCTGACCCCAGAAAGCTGGCAAGCTCTGTTGCTGCAACGTTTGTGCCCACCGAAGATGTGCCAAGGGTAATGCCCTCGGTGATACCCTTATAGAGGTACATGGTTGCAAGGGTGGTCACTAAGGGGGGAAGCTTGAGTTTTGCAACCATCAGGCCGTTAAACCCTCCGCACAGTGCGCCCATGGCAAATGTGGCAAGTACGCCCACGGCTGGATTCACTGTCTTCGTTAGTATTCCGCCTACTGCTGCCGCCAATACTAGAGTGGACGACATGGAGAAGTCAATGCCACCCATCACGATTAGGAATGTCAAGGGTAACGCCATGATGCCAATTTCAACAATCATCTTGATCGTCTCTAAGATGTAACTAGAACTGGAGAACGATGGATTGATGATGGTAAATGCACCAAACAGCACGGCACATATCAGCAAAAGCACCCAATTATAACTAAATTTAAACTTTACCTTGCTTGTATTCATGGGTTTGTCCTCCTTCTCCACAGCTTCGAAGATACGTTGAAATTACGGAATGCGCTGAATATGACCGCAATCACGATAATGGCTCCCGTAAACAGATCTGTCCAATAGGTATTGATCTCCATAAAAGTCAGTGCAGGGCTTACGACGGCTAGGAGAAGTGCACCCAGTGCCGTTCCGTATATTTTACCCGAACCGCCCATTGCGTTTGTTCCACCCACGATAACGGCGGCTATGACTTTCATTTCAAAATTATTTCCCACAGTACACGTAACCCTGTTTCCCGCTGTGGAGAGTATTGCGGCGGAAAAGGCCAACAGTGCACCTGCGATCATATAGGCGATGATCATAGTTCGTTCTACGTTGATACCCGCATACATGGCACCCTGTTTGTTGTTGCCAATGGCGTAGAGCCGCTTGGAAAACCGTGAATACTTAAAGAAGTATATGGCACCGATGAGCATGAGGAACGCAAACACGATGTATAAGGGGATAAAATCTGCAATAATCGCATCGAAGGAAAGCCACGTCCAGTTGGGCGTCAAGTTGTATATGGAGCCTTCTAGCATCCACAGCAGTGCACCGTAGTATATCTGCATGGTGGCAAGGGTGATAACAAGGCTGGGTATTTTAAACTTTGCCATTAAAAAGGCGTTGAAGCCGCACAACAGTGCACCG
Source organism: uncultured Clostridia bacterium (assembly GCA_964453645.1). GTDB lineage: Bacteria > Bacillota > Clostridia > Christensenellales > JAWKQI01 > CAYVRJ01. The sequence goes on along the minus strand of CAYVRJ010000002.1, from coordinate 19,044 downwards.
GTAATCATTCCGATGGGCAAAAAGACCAGAATGCCAACGTCGGGGCCAATTTTGCTCACTGCCGCCATCACAACGGATATGACGGATATCACAGCGCCAAAGGAAATGTCGATGTTTCCCGTTATGATGATCATGGTCATGCCGATGCCCGCAATAAATACGTAGGAGAACACCCGGAGCACTGTCATTATGTTTTGCAGGCTGAAAAACCCGTTCGTGCCCCCTGCTGTGAAGTATAACATCACTAGAATCGCTGCAACCAGTATTGCCAAAAAACCTTCGGCTGTAATACTGCGTTTCTTTTTGTATTGTAATTTCGTTTTTTCCATAATAATCACTCACTTTTCTTGATTGATTATGTATCAAGGGCAACTTTTAATATTGCCTCTTGGGAGAACTCTGCTCTGCTAAAGCATCCCTTAATCTCACCTGTGTTCATAACATAGATCCTGTCACACATGCCTAAGAGTTCAGGCAGTTCAGAGCTGATCATCAAAATGGACAGCCCTTTTTCCACCAGTGTACCGATCAGCTTGTGGATCTCCGCCTTAGCGTTCACATCAACGCCTCTTGTGGGCTCGTCTAAGATGAGAAGTTTTGGGTTTAATGCAGTCGCCTTGGCCACAGCCACCTTTTGTTGATTGCCCCCCGACAAATTTTCAACGATGAAATCGGCGCTGGGAGCTTTGATCTCATAGGAGGAGATGGCCTTTGCACCCATTTTCATTTCAGCCTTTTTATTTACGAAAGAGAATTTTGAAAGTTTACCGATCTGTGGAAGGGTGACATTCTTTTTAATATCCATTTTTATAACGAGTCCGTATTTTCCCCTGTCCTCAGATACATACACAATGCCCGCATCCATGGCGGAGCGGTAATTCTTAATCTCCAGCTTTTGTCCGCTGAGTGAGACTTCGCCGCTGTCCTTTTTGGCAAATCCGCATATTGCGTGGGCAAGCTCCGTGCGCCCTGCACCCGCCAGGCCGCCGAGCCCCACGATTTCGCCTCTGCGCACATTCATGCTGATGTCCTTGAGTAGTTTGCCCTGGTTTAATCCCTTAACATCCAGCAAAACATCCCCAATCGCAACGGTGGCCTTTGGGTAATACGAGCCAACGGCCCTGCCCACCATCTCGGCAACTAGTTTGTCCTTGTTGGTATTCCCTATTTCGTTGCATGAGACAAATTCTCCGTCTCGAATGACCGTGACGCGATCGCATATCTCGAAAATCTCCTCTAAGCGGTGACTGATATACACAATGGCAACGCCCTGGCTTTTAAGCTTTGCAATGATTTCAAACAGGGCTTCCACTTCCCTTTGGGTGAGTGAAGCTGTTGGTTCGTCCATAATCAGCACCCTTGACTTAAACGTCAATGCCTTCGCGATTTCCACCAATTGTTTTTGAGCCATGCCAATATTTTTGACCTTTGTGTGCAGGCTCATGGATGAGTTTAAGCTTTTAAATATGTCGTTAACCTTACTTTCCATAGCTTTATAGTCGAGAATCTTCATAAAGCCCACTTTTTTTGTCAGCTCATGGTTGAGAAAGAGGTTTTCCAAGATGGTCATTTCAGGAAAAAGGCTAGTCTCTTGATACATAATTGATATGCCAAGTTCCAACGCTTCGTTGGGATTGGTTATATTGATTTTCTTTCCATCAAAGAGGACGTTGCCGCTATCTTGCTTATAAACCCCGGATATGACCTTCATAAGAGTAGACTTGCCTGCTCCGTTTTCCCCGCAAATGGCGTGGACTTCGCCGCTTCTCACTGAAAAGCTCATATCGGTGAGAGCTTTTACGCCCGGAAAACTCTTGTTTATCTTGTCCAGTACCAAAATTTCACTCATACGATTACCTCTGCTTTATAAATTGATAGCTACAGAACAATGATACCCTTTTTATAATTTGTCATGCTCTCGGCACACTCAGCGCCAACCCGTATACTGTCCTCCAACCTAAAGCCAAACCCGTCTTTGTTACCCATGAACAGGCAAATGCAATACGTCATGTTCTCCAGCATGGTGTAATCGGAACCGTCCTCGATCCATGGCGGTTCGCCCTCCATGAGACCAGTTGCGTGGCAAGGCCCGTATAAAAGCCAGTCGTAGTAACCGTTTGCCCTCATGGTAGCGTAATAGGCCTTTGCAACATTGCCCGCATTGTTGCCCGCATAAAGCTGTGCAAACAATGTCTCATACCCTTCATATCCTGCGTTGATCGCATCTGTCATCCACTGCTGGGGTTTGCCAAATATGACGGGTCTGCCAATAGTGGAGGCGTATCCCTCGTACCGTGCACCAATCTGCAAGTGCACCAAATCTCCGGGAGAGATCACTTTGTGCCGTGCTCTGCTGATGGCCTGGTTGCCGCCTTCTCCCGCCAAGATCCAGTTGGGATAGGCTTCGTTTTCTGCACCAAGCGCATACATTTTGGCATTGGCCAGTCCCCGCACCTGAAGTTCGGTCATTCCGGGTTTGATGTTTTCTAAGACATAATCCATGGTCTTTGCGGTGATTTGACCTGCATATTTCATGCAATCGATCTCAGCAGCAGACTTGACCATGCGAAGCTGCATGACCAATTCATCTCCACGAAGGATCTCCACGTTGCCCAACTTTTGTAGCGAATCAACAAGCTCCTTATAGGTGAACTGGGAAATAATATTAATTCCGGCAATGGCAAACTTTTTGGGGGCATGTACCCCGAGCGACTCAATGATCTCGTCGAACGTCTCCAACACGTGACCTGGATATTCGGGGTTGGAGGACTCCCGGAACGCCGCAAGTCTTCTGATATCGCTAATCCTGCTCCTATCCTTGGCATAGGTCATGCTCTCTGGCCCGATGAGCAGAACGGGTTCCTTGTGGGGGGTTATGACCACGCCACAGCTTTCAAAGGAAGGCCAGTAGTCGGAGTAGTAGCGGGAAAACTGGGGCTCCGCTTCGTTACCGTAGGCCAGCAGAATGTCGATGCCCTGCTCCAACATAAGGGCTTGGGTTTTTTTGACTCTTTGTGCAAATTCTTCGTTAGAAATAATCGGTCTTGTCATCCTGTTTCTCCTATCTGTGCTCAATCCAATCCTCGCAATACTTTCTTACAAAGGGTGAAAGGGTTTTGGCTCCGCTTTCAGTAATGACAAACCCTTCCTCAATTCTGTTGGAACCACCGGGAAGGCCGAACAAACTGATATCTGTGTTCACGGTCATGCCCACCTCAAACACTTTGTCTGTGTTTTCATCTGGATACGGACTTTCAGCTTCGGCACAGCCAATACCGTGGAGAGGAGGGTATACGTCGTACTTTTCAAGTCCGGCTTCTCTAAAATAGTTCCGCACAGCGCATACGAAGTTTTTCATTGGTTCGCCTGCCTTTAAATAGGGTAAACCAGCCGCCGATGCACTGATGAGCACATCAATAACCTTCTTTGTTTGCTCCGAATAGTTGCCTACTGCAAAGGGTGCTTCACAGGTGGCCACATATCCTTCATACTGAATGGCAAGGGAGAGCATGATCATATCACCGTCTTCAATGATCTTCTGAGTTGGACGTCCGACGATGGTATTGGTGCGCTCTCCCGAGCCAAACACAGTAAATATTACGTGCTCCGCACCTTCACGCCGTGCTGCACCCTCCGCAATACCGCACGCAGCAACCTCGGTCAACCCAACTATATTGGCACTCATAATGGCCTTCATGCCCTCGTCTGCAATCCGTGCCGCTTCCTTAAGGCAGGCGATCTCGTTTTCGCTCTTAGTCCTGCGAAGTTCGAATAATATATGTGCAGCATCCACGATTTCACAGTTGAATCCTGCTGCAATTTTGTTGTACAAGTCCACCGACATGGCATCGATCCCACAGACACCCAGTTTGTTCAACGCTCCCTTGGCTCTTAGTTCATTGGATAGGTTGACAAAGCTGGTGTATTTTGCATGGGGATAATCAATGGAATCAGGTACGGTGACACACAAGAAATCGGGAAGCAGGCGCACATCCTCCCAGGCGCTCATCTCAATGGCAACCTGTTCGCCCTCGGGCGCGCACAGCACGATGGGGTCGCCCGTTTTGCCCAGCGCCATGGCCCCCCGCTCGAAGATGGGCCAGTAGTTTGACACATAACGAAGGTTTTCCTTTCGATATTCATCGCCGTAGACCAACATTGCATCCAGACCGCATGCGGCCATCTTGGTGCGAATTCTTTCAATTCTTTGGATAAATTCTGTTTTGGGGATGATCGGTTTCATACTTAATATTCTCCTTATTCTTATTCCGCAAAACCCAATGTGGCAATATAGGCCAAGTTGGGTTGGTTGATATCCATGCGCCCATACTGCACTACAACACCCACATCGCTTGTGATTTTTAGGGAATATTGATAATTTTCTGGTAATACGAGATCGCCAAAGACAGATGCGTCGTTTGAGCGAAATGCCGATATGCGCTCTGGCGGGACGGTGAGCGTAATCCCTTTAACGGGAGGTTGATCTGCAAAATAAACATCGATCACCACATGAGCCGGTTGCTCGTTGCAATTTAAAATCATTATGCATTCGTGTCCTTCATAGTCTGTGGCTTTGCCCGCCTGTGCATAGGGTCTGTAGCCGTCTACAATATACCAATTGTTTTTGCCTGTCATTTTATATTTGCCTCCATAAATAAAGTATACATTTATAATCAGTTTCTTTTGAAACCGTTCCCATCAAACGGTAAAATAAACTATCTTAGTGGTGTTATGAAATAAGATAGATTTGTGAAACCGTTCCCAAAGTATTTTATAAAAATTAAGGTGTTAACACAATTATATTACGACCCTATCATAAATGCAAGTGTTTTTTTATTCTAATTTTGTAGTGTCACGGAGTATAAGTTTTCCCATAAAAACAGCCTTGATAACTTCGGGAATTTTAGACGGATCGTATATTTTGTCCATTAATATATTTACTGCCGCTCTTGCAAGCTCGGGAGCAGGCTGGGCAATGGTGCTCAAGTGGGGTTTGAGGCTGGAGGATATATCAATATTGTCGTATGCGATCATCTCAAAATCATGGGGCGGTGTCTTACCTTCAAACATCAGCGCATTGAGCATACCGATTGCGGGATAATCCGCTTCGGAAACAATACCTGTGGGAGGATGGTCTAGTGCCAAATACCGCTTTGCTGCCTTAACACCGCTGGGAATATTAAACTCGATAGGCAATATATACTCTTCGCGTAAGGGGATATCCGCTTCCTTGAGTGCATCGCAGTAACCGCAAAACCGCTTGTGCACAGCTTCTACATCGCTGAGCAGTATGGCAATGCGCTGGTGCCCGTGGGATATAAGAAAATTTGTGGAAGTGTATAGTGCATGATAGCTGTCCGTGTAAACCCTGGAGATTTCGGGATCGTTTTTTGATTCATCCATGAGCACCAGGGGAAGCCGTTTGGATAAATCAAGCAGATATGCAAGGCTCTGTTCGCTGATGTTGTAGTCGAAGAAGATGATTCCGTCGATATTCCTGCTGAGAAGCTGCTCACAGTATTCGATTTCCTTGTGGTTGTCCGCAGCAGCAGGGCAAATGATGGCCATATAACCAAAGCGGTTCAGTTCCTTTTCGATCTCCTTAAACATCATGGAGTAGAAAATGTTTGCGTACTCAGGTATAATAACGCCTATGGTGTTGGAAACGCCTTTGCGCATACCGCGTGCAATGATATTGGGAGTGAATTTGAGCTTTTGCATTGCTTCTTCAACGGCTTTTCGAGTTTCGATCTTCACCAAAGAGGAGTTATTGAGCACTCTGGATACTGTGGATTTAGATACCTTTGCAAGTTTTGCAACATCTAAAATAGTGGGTGTTTCGGGGCTCAAGGCTCACCTCCTAAGGGTATGATTGTGTCTATTTTAACAAATGATAGCAAATTTTTAAATAAAAGTAAAGCTGTTAAATAGACTTGGTCAAAATTATGTGTTACGTTTACGAATCAGATAAAAAATTGTCACGACGCAAATAACAAGAAAACGTATTCCAGCAATATGAGCGATAAGCATACCCACAACAAGAGCCAAGCCTATCAACAGTTCCCATCTTTCATCAAAACTATTAAGAAGATCAGAATAATTAACCCCTAATATCAAAATACCCAGTATCGCTAAAAAGCACAGTGGCGTCAGTAATAGATTGGGAAGCAAATCGTTAGGCCGGTTCATGCTTACATCCCCTCGTTCTCTGTTATAGGTATAGCTTACTACATACAATTAAAGTGGTTTCTATGCAAAGTTTCAAACAAAAAGCAGCACCCCACATTGGCTTGTGGAGTGTTGCTCAAAGGTGGTACTTTAATGTAGAGTGCTTGCATCTTCTTTTAATTTATTAAGCTCGCAATAATCGTGATAATGTGCTTTGATTTCATAAATTTGCGGTAATATCTGTGTTCTTGCCGCATGAAACAAGCTTTCATACCGTGGATATCTCTCCCGGCAAAGCTTAAAAAACGGTACAAAATACTGCTCGGTTTCCACTGCCTTTTGGTAACGCTTGCAAAGCTCCGCTCCCTGCAGCGTACACATATTATGCATTCTGTCAGCAGTTTTTATGGCGGCGGCATGAATGTCCTTTGAAATATCTTCAAGATAACCCCTCAAAACGGCATCATCTTTGTAATCTAAATCTTCTCTCTTACTTACAAGGAAAACCATCTCGGCAACACGCTCACCGAAATGCTTGGAAATTGATTCCGTCGTAAAACCCGGCACATCCTCTACCATGTCGTGCAAAAGTGCAGCCGTTACGGCGTTTTGATTTGTAACGCCATAAGAAATGAGAAAGTTTGCCACATCTATGCAGTGCATATAATAGTCACTGCCGTCAAAGCGGACAAAGCCCTTCTCGGCACACATCTCCTCCTGCACAATGTCAAACGCTTTCATGGCTGCCGATTCCGCACCATAAAGCAGTGATATTCTGCGCTCTAAAAATAATCTTGAACCCTGCTCCATGTGTGATACCTCTTTATAAGTTATGGGGATAGTGTAGCACATAAGGAGGAGGTGTTTTCTAAGCAAAGTTGCAAGGGAACAAAGGCTCTATTAACACGGCCTTAATATGTATACAACACATTCCATACCTTAATCGACTTATCGCCGCAGGTTAGTAGAACTGTATCATCATCGCTTAAAGTAAAATTATTTAAATAGCTATGGGCATTAAAAGAATATATTCTTTGAAAATCCTTTGTGTCAAACAGTTCAATGTTACCGTTTTCTAAGCCTGCAAAAAGGTAACCACCATTTGACGTTAATGCAATTTTGCGTACCCTTTCATCAAAGGTTATTGAATGAATATGTGCGCCGGTGAGCATGTGATAAACGCCGATAATATTATCGGCTAACATGATAACTGCCAGTTTAGCAGAAGCATTTATACAAGGTTTCACCATGACCGGCTTTAACTCGCTAACAAAATGTACAGTTTTCTTTTCATCTTTTAAGTCATATAAAAAAGCGTTCTTTCCCTCAAATGATACGCAAAAACCATATCTTTCATTTTCATCTAGGACAACATATTGAACCTCATAATCAAAAACAAGGGTGCTCTCCATTGTGAGTAAATTAGTTTTCCTGACTTCATTACGAAATTTATCACGGGCTTTAAGTTGTAAAACAAGGACGCTTTTGCCATCCCCGAAATAGTGTAACACACTTTCGACATTCCCAAATAGGTTGCACACGGCAAATGTATTTAAATCAATAACAACATTGCCAAATACTGCTGACAGCAAAACTTTTGAACCATCCGCCGCAAAATAAATGCGATTCAATATTGAAGAAGCCATTTTTTGTTCAGATAAAACATTGTCGAAAGAGTGGATGCAACCGAAGTTTTGCAAATCAAAAACCCTTACACCATAAGAAAAGCTCGTACTCACCGCCATTTTACCGTCAGGACTGATGCCAACAGCCTCGAAACATTCAAAAGCGTCCTCATGCAGTATCCCCTTTAGGATTACATCGTCAACACCGGTTTTTATACAATAGCTATTTAAGAGCAGACTTAATTCAATAATCCTCGGATCTCGTTGCCGCCCCGTACAACTTTTTGCGGTATTTAACCAACAAATCGCTTCTTTATAATTGCGCGCTTCAATTGCTTTTTTAGCTTCGGTGTATGCCTGTAAAAATGTCTGTTCTTCTAAAGCGGCTTTTTCAAACGGAACAATTTTACATATCTCCCACTTGGCAATTTGTTTAACATCCTTAATTTGAAACGAAATATGCCTGATTGCATGTTCGTGTTTGTAACCATCTTTTATTAATGCAAAAATTTCAAATGGATTTGTTTTACTCGCAACTATATATGAAGCATAGATGTCCTTAAATGTAATTAAGCACCGTCCGTTTATTATTTCCCAAATCTTTACGCCGTCAAGAGCATTACATGAATACAGAAATTCTTCGGTGTCATTGAACGTCAAGCCTTCAACTTTATTCATATGCCCTTCAAGCAAGTTTATTAAATTTATATTGTTCATGTGGAATATGGAGATATTTAAATCTACATGTTTACCTGCGCATATAAGCAATGATCTACTCTTAATAAATAGTGCCGCACATAAATCTTCCCTTACATATTCTCCGATGGCCGGAATTTTGCCCGTGCTTGGTATCACATTCTTAAATTTCGTATACTCTTTATAGTATGACAACCAGCCTCTTAAATTCTTGTATTTACAGATATAACCTGTTTGGCTGACAGAATATACTTTCTTCTCGTCTGCACTAAAGCATATGGCAATAATCCCATCGCCAATTGTTTTTATCTTCTTTTTTAGCTTTCCTTTCTTTATATCCAGTAAAAAGATATCATTCATTGCATTGGCTGCCAATAAAAATCTTTCGTCAGTTGTTAAATCAAATGCACGCAAAATAAATGGTTTTTTATACGGGTGTTTTTTTGTTGTGCCAGTAGCCAGACTCTTGATAATTGCTCCGGTTTTTAAACAAATGAGCAACACATAATGCCCCGCCGAGCAAACTGCTTTAGTATCATGGTCTATAAATGCAATTTTATCATAGCTGTGGGTCGTAACATCGGCATTAAAGAGCATCGAGTGAATTTCTGCTTTGTTCTCCAAGTCGTAATATATTATCTTTAAAGAATGTTGATCATTTTTTTCAAAGATTGAAATAAGAATAACAGCATACCTGTCGTCCTTGCTGATGTCAAAACTAATGCAGTCTTTGAAAGTAAATTCTTTTATCGTTTGATATTTGCTTGCACATAGCGCTTCTTCTAACATAGCAGAATATTTTCCATCGGCATTGTCGGAATTTTTGACGGTTTGCAACGCTTCTTCATCGTCAAAAACGCCGGTTGCCCAGGACAATAAACTTGAATTATAGGTTGCCACAGCATGGTTTGGTGCGCTTTGCAAAATCTGTGCAAACATTTCTCTTGCCTTCCCCTCCATCCCTAAATCCAAAAAACTAAGCGCACGGTTATTAAGCGAATCCGCCGAATTTTGCGCCGCGTTGCTTTCCGATCGTGGGTAATCGACCCCTGTTACAGCCTTATAGATAACAACAAGCCTTTCCAAAACCGTACCAAAATCCCGCAAACGGTTTTCAGGTTCGCTCGCTAAACACGCCGCAAGTAGCTCTTTCATCTGCTCCGGCATAGGCACACGGGTTTTATTAAAGTAGCTCTTACAATCCATCCCTGCCACAACACCGCTTGCCCAGGGATGAGAACCTACATACATCTCAAGCACAGACACCGCCCAGGAATAGATGTCGGTTTTCCGCGTCAAAATTTTGCCGTCCATCTGCTCCATAGAGCAGTAAATAGGCGTAAATAAAGGCGATGCTAAAAACAGAGTTTGTTCCGAATCGGCAAACTCTGCGGTAACAAAAGCTTTACCCTCCGGCATGGTCAATAACGCCCTCGCTTGTGCAAGCCCGAAGTCCGATACCTTAGCCTCGCCTTCTTTTGTTAAAAGCAAGTTGCCGGGTTTTACATCTCGGTGAAGCAACCCTTTTTTGTTCCCGTTTTCATCCTTTAGTTCATGGGCATAATGCAGTCCTCGTGCAAATTGTATGGCAATGTCAAGGATTCGCCCTTCCTGTTCTTCCTCTGTTCCCGCATAAAGCCTGCCGTCATTAATCCAGTCCGAAAGGCTTCCGCCCTCCATCCACTCGGCAAAGACGGTGGGTATGCCACTGATTTCACGGACATAGTAACAGGACACGATGTTTGGGTGCAGACCTAAGTCAATCCATTTTGTACATTCGCTGATAAAGATTTCTTTGTCTTCTTCGGTGGAAAAGAATTCAGCTCTTGGTTGTTTCATGGCAAGGTCTACGTTCCAACCGATGTGATGAACGCGCCAAACAAGCCCCATGCCCCCCGTTTCGATGGGGTCAGATTCAACCTTGTACGTTTCGAGTATAGATGCCCCCTTTTTAAGTGGCGCATTATCGGCCGATGGAACGCTTACGCTTTCCTCCAAAACGGTTTTATCACCGTCAAAATTTGAGTTCATCACAACACCTCTTTTACTGCTTCTTTCACATCAGCAGGCAATGCCGCTACAATATCAGACCGAAGCTCCAAAGCAGAGTGATAAGCCATTGTGGGTTGTTCAATAAGTGCTCTGTCAATCACAGCGGCAAGCTCCGGAGGAATACTGTCATCACGCTCTAATATCGGAACAGGGTTTTGGGTTGTAATCACATACCATGGATTTCTGCCATGAGAGAAGTTTTTGACAAATGCACCGGTAAGCATATTGTAGTAGGTGGCCGCCGCCGCCCAAATGTCCACCTCTGGCTTTGCATACTTAAAATTCGTGGCTTGCGCCCGTGACATAAACATGGACGTGCCTCTGTAGGTGCCGGTTTTCGTAATTCTCGAGAGTCCGGCGGTGTCAAAGGCCTTTGTCATGCCAAAGTCGGCAATTTGAGCTGTTGGGGTCCCAGAATTGTCAGACAAAAATATATTGCCCGGCTTGATATCCCGATGCACTACACTGAGTTTATGAACGTAGTCAAGCCCCGAAAGCACCTGCAAAATAATGTAGGTAGAGGTGACAAGCGAAAGCTTACCGCCCATTCGTCCCATAAAAGAATCCACACTGCCACCCTCGTACAAATCCATAAGGATATAAAAGCAACCATCGGCACTACCGGTTTTGTGGGTCGCGACAACATTTTTATGATTTAATGATACCGCTATTTCCGCTTCACGCAAAAACTGCTCTTTCATCGTGTCGCTTGTTTTCACCTGCGGCGATATCATCTTTAATGCATAAAGCTTACCACTCGATAGTTCTCGTACCCGCCAAACCTCACCCATGCCGCCAGTGCCTAAGCGCGACACCATCTCAAATCCGGCGATAGGGGAAGCCTTTATTTCTCTATGCTCCTGCTTCTCTGTTTTCACAGAGCCAATCAGACCACGCAACTCATTGTCCATTTGCTTTGCATAGCGGTCAAAGCATTCCGGGCATAGGGCGTTATCATCCGACCCCGGATAAAAATCCTTGCCGCAGTCTATACATTTTTTTTGCGTTCTCTCGGTTTTACTGTGCTGTTCGTCCTGAGTAGATTCTGTGATACGCAAGGTTAATTCGCAGCCCCGGCCAAGACCTAATGTGTCACCATCACTAAGACGATACTCGGTATGAACAATATCCTTTTCTTCTACAGCGTTGTCCGCTTCGCGCTGCCCGATTTTTTCGTCGTTTATAAAAGTACCGTTCAGGCTGCCAAAGTCCTGTAACTTCACCTCAGGTGGCGTGATTTCAAGGACACAGTGATAACGGGATACGGTGCTTTCGGGCATAATGATGCCACAATCCCCTTGGCGGCCAATAAATAGACGTGTTTTTTCATCGTACACATATTTTTTGCCTAAAAGGGAGCCTTTGGTTACTGTAAGTGTCACAGACATTTTATCACTCTCCATCTTTATACACTTTCATAAGCGCCGTATATACACTTATTTCTTTCTCGGAAAGAACATCGTCACGAACCAAAATAGAAAAAATGTCGGGTATATAATCAATTATGCCGCTGTCGTTATAGTCGGTGTAAGTTTTTTCAAATAAAAGCTGCGGCTCGCTTATGTTGTCGTTTGCTTCATAGTAATGCACGCAAGTTTGCGCCAAATCCTTTTTCTTCTTATAAATCGGATACAAGGGGTCGTTTTCTGCAAGCCCCATCAATACTTTTTCAGCTGTTTTTTGTTCGTAGTATGGGTAGCGTTCATGGGCACAGCGCAACGCCGTTAAAAGCACATGGTCAATACGTGTTAGCGGCTCCGATAATGGATGGAGTCTTGCTATTTCAAGCATAACATCAATTTCGTCCTCGGTCATATTCTCATAAAGCCCAAAAACGATGAGCTTCGCCCGAAGTCCTTTCACGGCAATCTCCTTATCCGCAAGCAACGGGAAAAGCAGATTTTTAATCGTAACCGGCAGCTTGCCGGCAATGTATAAATTATGAATTGTATCATTGCCGATGTAAAGCATAATAAACGAAACGAGCTCACTGTTTGGGATATATCCTTTGTCAATAGCTCGGAAATACTTTTCATATTGCGAAAGCAACACTCTTAATGCCCCCGCTGTTTTAACATCCGCAAAATCTCTGCTTAAAATTGTGGAGCGGATTTCCCCAGGCGTTGCTCCTAAGTCGTAATTTTCAAGGCCGTATTCTTTTAAGTAATTGTAATAATGGGCAAGAATTTCCTTGCTTCCGGCAAAAGCCCTAAGCACAAATCGGCAAACCAAATCCTTAGGGTTTTTGGCATACAGCTTTGGGTAGCAGTTGGCGCATAAAAATAGATTGAGCTCTTCTTCATTCATAGCAAGAGCCATGCCAAGCTTTTTAAAGCTCTCCTTGCCGCAGGGTTTTGCACCGCTAAGCCATTTTTTAACCATGGTATGCGAAACGTTGGCACGGTCGGCCAAACCTCTATTTAAAAGTCCTAATGAATCCATGCGCTCTCTAATGTCCCTTGCAAAATCATAAGCCTTAATGGAGGAAACCTGTTCTTTGATATGCTCTATATCGTCCGCAAGGATCATTTCGGTTTTTTCGTTTATCATGGTCTCTCCCCCCTAAAATAAGTATATCTAAAAAACATGAAGCGTTTCCAGGCAAAGTTTCATATTGGATATTTATTCTGCTGCCCTATATCAGTGTGTTCAACCTTTCATAGGCTTTATCGCAAAGATACTCATCCTTCGTATTTTTTGAAATTTCAAGAAGTACAGCTTTGTTTGTTAATCTTTCTATTGCACTCAAGCGGTTCAACTTGGACGCATGTAATGCAATGTCGGCATACACCTCTTGCGCTATGTTTTCATCTTCCAACCTTTTCGCCATTTCAAGGCGTACCAAAGGGTCTTTTGCATTTCGTGCTATATCTGCCAATATATCTTGCCGGGTTATTTTATCAAAAAATTTCACTCCCGTATCCCAACCATGCCTTGCTGCATCGGCATAAACATCCTGGACGATATATTCATCTTCTAATTTTGCAGCTGCCGCCAATCGAATATACAATTGCAACTCTTTATCCGACGCAATATCACAAAGCACCGCCTGATCGTGTATCCTGTTTATTGCATCCATACGAACATCATATTTTTCTTCAAATATAGGGAGCTCATAGGGAAGCCTATTTAGCATATTTGATGTAGCAATGGCAAGCATATTTAGCGCCTTATCTCTCTCGTGGACACCTAATATACTCCATTTGTTTTTAGCATGCTTTACAACATCTGCAATTAATTTTTGGTTACATATTTTTTCCATAGCAGCTTTGCTTACCTGCCAACTTACCGCTTCTTTTGCGGCTTGTGCCAATTTTGCATCATCAGTCATTTTACTTATCGCAAGCAACGCTTTGTCTTCATTTTTGCTCAACCACGCCGGCATAAATAATCCCATACTCATCCATCCTTTCTGGCTGCTAATCTCTCTTGAAATCCTATTTATTTATGTTTATTATATCACTTTTCAAAGTAGCCTCAATGCAAATTTGCTGATACTTTGAAACTTTACCGAAAAACCCAAAGATGTGCCTTTGTTATACTGAAAAAAACGAAACGAGGTGCTCTTATGATTTATATTACAGGCGATACTGATGGGGTTATTAGACGCTTTAATACGACTATTTTACAGAGCAGAAGCGTCTGACAAAACAGGATTATGTCATCATTTGCGGCGATTTTGGTATTTGGGAGGATACACCAAAAGAAGCACAAATTCTTGATGGGCTTGATGAAAAGCCATTTACTATGCTTTTTATAACCGGCAATCACTCAAACTATTCACATATCCGTATAGGTGATTTTCCCCCCCAAACCAAGCTCATTTTGTGCCGAAAAATTGAAATACTTTATAAATACACGGAACAACTTCTTTGCCATAGCTGTCAACAAATCCATATAAGCCGTTCTTGCGAACAGGAATCGATCGTTATAAATTTGGGGATAGGCTCCGGCTCAGATTTTCTAAGTCTAAGCCCCCTGTCAAAGTGCATATACATTTACCCCTCAGGTAATGGATGAATCTTTAGTTTCGCTCGCATGGTAAACCCTCCTTGCTAGGCAAGCAAAGTTTATCAGCAAAGTTTCATACACCAAAAAACTGTGAAACTTTTGTTGGAAATAGTGTCCTCATAGTAGTTTATACTGGTTACAAAGATGGGAGGGATTTGTATGTTTTACGGTACTAATGTTTATGTATGCCGTTTAGATAACAAAGGCAGATTTGCTGTTCCAATATTCTTTTTGACGTTACGCGGTAGCAGAAAAATAAAAACCCTTTACTTTACCGCCGAGGAAACCTTATGCGTATATCTGCAAATACCATCAAGCGGCTCTCACAAAGCAGTAAACTGTTCTTTTTCCGGCAAATTCAAGATACCGCATGTTCTTATGGAGCAGTACGACCTAAAACCCGATGATGAAATATCACTGCGTGATTGTGATGAGTTCTTTGCGATAACCAAACTGAAATACTTTCCTATCCATTCGCCCGGCTTAAAAGCTTCACTTCAGATACAAAGTGACAGTATAAACGAGCACTCGGCAGCAGAAATACAGAGTATTACCATCGAAAACGAACCAAAGCTCACAGCGGATGAGCTTCGTCCTTTTTGTGGGCTATTAGAGCTCACTATAAAAAATTGCGGGCTTCGTGATATAAGCTTTCTTGAAGCTATGCCGCAGATTCGGCACTTGGATATAAGCGGTAATCCCATCAGAAGCACTCGCCAATTGAGTGTGCTTAAAAGTCTTGAAACTTTGACAGCGATAGGGTGCGGCATTGGCGACATTGACTTTATAAAAGAGCTTCCTGCCATAAAAGAGCTATATTTAGACAGAAATAGTATTACAAATTTAGTACCGCTGAAAAATATGCACGACCTTCGTGTTTTGCATTTTACCGAAAATTATGTCAACTGTGTTTCCGAACTACTGCCCTTAAAAAGCCTTACGGAAGTAAAGTTTTCGGGCAACCGAATTAGTAAAGAAGATAGAGAAGAACTATTGCTCCACATCATTCTAAACAACCACAAAACCACCGTCCTATGGGAAGCCGCTTATATTAAAAAACGAAAATCGTTTATGTCGGCCTACGGCGAAGAAATGGAAATACATTTACTAAGCCTTTTATTTGATCTAATTTTTGTGCGGCGCATTGATGAGGTGCTATTTGAGGACGAACACCGCTATACGGCAAACGTAACCATAGATACAAAGCCGCTTACGCTTGCAGTGGAAAATGTTATCTATTCGCCCTATTCGTGGAAAAGACAGCGAACTCTACAATGGATGTATCGTCAAAATGCAGTTAAGGTTCCGATAGTAATTGACTATTTAGACAGCGTTTCGCCAGGCAGACCGGGGACAATGCGGTTTTTTGCTGCCGGTGGAGGATTTATTGGCCCCGGCGAGCATTATATATCTGATAACTCGCAATATACAGAAGTTAATTTTTTCGAGCAGCTCATGCCACCTGAAGCAATCGGCATGTTGTATCATAGCGATTTTAAGAAAGTGCTATGGGAGAAGCTTCGTTCTTATAAATGGGAAAAGCTTGAGAGTGCTTTTGTGAATTTATTTCCAATGAAAGAGTTTAACACACAAGACATCATCCCCGCAGTAGTGGAACGAATCCCTCCAAAAAACATTTGCACACTTTATAACATAGCCATTTGTGACGATAACGAAGCTTGTGCAGAGTTAGCTCTTGAGAAAATTTCGGATGATTTTGTGCTGGCCGTTATTTCGGAAAACTATAGAAGGACTAAAAAAGCAGTTTCCCGGATTAAAGATCAAACGATGCTTGTTTGCCTTGCGCTCTGTTTAAGACATTCGCATTTTATTGAAACCCTTTTGGAGCGGATAACCGATCAAAATGAGTTGTTTAATATCGCAATGAAAAGCTTTAAGGTTGGTGTTTCGGTGTGTAGCGTAGATTATATCAACGACCTGGCACTCCTTGAAAAAATTGCAAAAGAGAGTAAGGAAAGCCAAGTTCGGGTAGCGGCAATAGGCAGAATTTCGGATGAAAATGTCTTGTATGAGCTGGCTATAAAATATTCTGATGAATACACACGCTTAACGGCAATTGAAGGGATTCAGAACTGCAAGCTTCTGGGTCAACTGTTGAAGAGTGAAAAAGACCAGGATTTCAAAGGTAAGCTCCGTGACCGTATTTTTGAATTGGCACGCAAATCCCGGGGAGATTCGGCGATGAACAAACTACTATATGAAATAGCAAATTCCTACAAAGGTTTTATTACACAGGAAGATGCTATCTACCTGATGGATGACATAGGTTTGCTGCTTAAATTTTTGGGTGGTAAAAACGAAAAAAAGCAGCTTTGGGCGTTAAGGCGGTATTCTCGCCTTCGGTGCCATGGAAATGAGATTATGGAGGATCAGCCGCTATACTGCCGCTTGGCAGAGAGTTCCTTTCGCCTGCTTAGAGAAGAAGCTGCCGCTCTCATTCGCCCGGGTTATATTAAGAACGGCGTAAACGATATGAGTACCAGCTCATCTTTAAACTGCGGTGAGTTGCCGTAGCAAAAGGAAAAGGGCAGTATCTTTTTGCTATCAGGCAATATTGATAAAAGCTCATTGTGTGACAGGTGGTAACCGCCAAAAGCGGCAATATACGCATCGCCAAAATACTTTGTGGCATTTTGCAACTCGTCCTTTAACTTTGAAAGTCCATCAATTCTTTCAAAAGTATGAACCGAAAGCTCCATACAAGCACCGCTAAACAAAACATCCCGTGCCGATAAAAGCCGGGAATCAGCCCGCCGAAATTGGGTGAACGGAAGCAGAATCCCACTAAGAGAATAGGTAAGGTCGGTGAGCAGTGATTGGTCATCGAGATTTTGTTTCCAAAGGATTATGGTCGAACCCCGAAAAGAAATCTCATGAATTTTTGAGAGCGTTTCCATCACATTTTGATACCCAACTTCATCATCAGCCCCAGTTGGAACTGCGGCGATAAAAATAGTTGGCTTTTCCCACTCTTTGGCAAGTTTTAGAATACCGATTGCTGCTGTGCAGTTTTCGGCATCAGTTAAGTCTGTAAAAACAAGTGAAAGCCCGGTATGCCGCAAGGCTACCCATAGATTTTCTTCTATTTCCTTTGACAGATTCGGGGTTGGAGCTTCTCCAAGAGAAAGGCGGGGAATATTCGGGGAGCTTTCTAAGGACGTAATATCTGTGTCAAAGCCGCACAGCAGATGCCGAAATAATGCCGGCATATTACCATAGTGAAACGAAGAGCGATCAAGAGGTATGTTGAGTTCGCTAAACCCGAAAGCAAGCTCACACGCTGTTTTTCCAACAGAAATAAGGGTTATCTTCCCGTCGGGTAAGGTGTTCCAAAATATTTTGCCATTCGGTTCGCGCAGTACAAAGCTTGCCCCCATACCGATAAGCTCAAGCCTGCCACCATCGACAAAATAACCTGCCGCTTTGCGGGGCAATTTAAGCTTGCCTCCCCGCATTACAGCTTTGCCGCCAAAACGCCCCATCTGGCGTACAAACCATGGGTTAAATGATGTTTGGTTTGCCTTACTCAAAAAGAGTATGAAGCGTTTATTTTCATTGTATGTACCGAATGAACAGGAAAAGGATACAGTATCAGCCGCAAACATATCGGGCAGCTCTACTGTGCCGTTTTGTATCCAGCAGGAGAATGAACCTATGAACATAGCTATCTCCTTTATCATTAAAACGATTTAACACCAAGCATCCATTTCATTTTGATCTTCTGCTATATCTTCCTGTGTTTCTCCGTATTTATCCTTAATATTGGTTATAGCTCCTCTTTCTGTTAGTTCAACGAAAACGTTTCTCCAAGCCATACGAGCTACATAATGAAGTGGTGTCATTAGTTCGTCGTCTTGTGCGTTAAGATTTGCTCCCCATACGTCTAATAATCCGATTGTTTCTATGATATACCATGTATAGCTTTTTACCGCATGGTGCAAAGCAGTACTGCCGTCACGAGATTTTGCATTGATATAATCTGCAATAAACTTTTCGCGGTCTTCTAACAGCTTAAGTTTATAGTAACTAAGCT
Organism: uncultured Clostridia bacterium; assembly: GCA_964453645.1. Lineage (GTDB taxonomy): Bacteria > Bacillota > Clostridia > Christensenellales > JAWKQI01 > CAYVRJ01. The sequence continues at coordinate 438 of CAYVRJ010000002.1, read as the reverse complement.
CGCCACTTGCCGCCCACATAATTGCATTTTCGCCATCATAAACAAGTGATTCCTCATAGTCAACGAAATCTTCCGATAGATATTCCGTATAATAATCATAGCCTACGCTTTTAAATGTTTTAAGCAATTCTGCAAGCTTTGGCAGATAGTCGGGAGCAGTTAGATTTTTCATAATAAATCTTAGGTAAGCAATGGGCGGGGCATCGATCAAACTGTCTAATTCACTTTCGGTACATTCTTTTATGCCATATTCGAGCAAGTATTGCCTTGCCTCATCTCTACGTTTCTCCAGTGGAACCAGAGTTTTTTTTGTTTCCGAGTTTTCTTTCTCCATTTGGCAACCACCTTTCTAACTATATTCCCATTATACACCAAAATATTGTCCGGTTTCTATCTAAAGTTTCACTCGAATAAAGTAAGTGAAACTTTGCCCAAAAA
>CAYVRJ010000001.1:0-354576 GCA_964453645.1 uncultured Clostridia bacterium | reverse complement strand
GACACAATTATACATGAAAAGCCAAACTATTTCTACCTGTTAATTCTATGGTGATTGTTGGGGGTGCAACTGGTGTAAAAGCAATCGAAGAACTAACAAACAGGAATATAGATAATTATTTAATAAAATTTTGTTTAACATGACATATAGCTGTCTTATATAGTGTGATATCCTAAGTTCATATTAAAAATATAGGAGAGTTTTTATGGCAAAACTAATTAAATTAGAAACAATCGATTTTCCAAAGGTGTATGTGGTTGGCAAGGAAATCAAAGTGAAAATGGAAGATGTAATGGGTGCAAATAATCCTATTGGTGCGTTTTGGGGAAAGTGTATGAGTGATGGCACTTTTGAGGAGTTATCAAAGCTGAAGGTTTATTCTAATGACTATGTTGGATTTATGACCGATTGGGATATGGGTACCGATTATTTTGTCTACAGCGTTGGCATGCTTTTCAATGAAAGCACTACCCCATCTTCCGAATATACAGTGCGTGAAATTGCCCCTGCAAAAGTTGCCGTTAGCTGGGTGCAAGGCAAAGACACCGCTGATGTTTGCAGCAATGCTCACACTATAACAGAGGAAGCATTAAGGGAAAAAGGTCTTGCTATGAGCAGTGTCGGTTGGTGTATGGAAGTGTATAATAACCCTCGCTACACAACGCCCGATGAAAATGGAACTATTATTTTAGACTATTACGTTCCAGTGGAAGGATAAAATAATGGTACAATCGAGATGCGGAATAGTGTGTAGCGAATGTGCATACAAAGAGCAAGTGAATTGCCAGGGCTGCATCCATATAAGCAAGCCATTTTGGGGAGATGTTTGCCCTGTAAAATCCTGTTGTGAGAATAAGAAACTTGAACATTGCGGCTGCTGCGATACATTTCCTTGTGAATTGCTGCATTCATTTGCGTATGATAAGGAGCAAGGCGACGATGGCAAAAGAATAGAGCAGTGCAAAATGTGGAGAGATAATAAATAGTGGTTTCCGTCTGGCAAAAATAAAAGCCATAAATGATAATTATCCCAAGTTTATTCTAACGCTTGATGATTAACTTAAGCGGTCAGAATTACGATGGCAATAAAGAAAATCAATGCGCTAGATTGGTTACTTAAAAAAAGAACATTAAACGGTATGAAAAAGCGAGGCACTGTGCCTCGTTTTTGACGTACTGAACATGGTAAATGAATTTTCTGGCTCATTGTGCTATACTATTCATGATGAGAAATACTGGTTTAATATGGATGGTATAGTAATTGTATAAGATTTTCATAATCGAAGATGATGTAGTCATACGCACGGAACTTGTAACGCTGCTAAATAAATACGGTTACCTTGCACTGACCATCGAAACGTTTGATGATGTTGTAAACCAGGCTCTTGTAACAGAGCCGCATTTGATTTTGTTGGATATCAATCTGCCCATGTTTGATGGCTATTTTATTTGCAGGGAAATTCGCAAACGTTCCAAGGTGCCCATTGTGGTGGTGACCAGCCGAGATAGCGATACAGATGAGCTCATGAGCATGAATTTAGGGGCAGACGATTTTATCACAAAACCCTATCACACGCAGATTTTGTTGGCGCGAATTGCGGCTTTGTTAAGCCGATGCTACCAAGTGGATTCAAAAGAAACACTCACCTTTGGCGAATTAACGCTGGACATTTCAAAAAGTAACGTACTCTTTAACGGCAAACAAACCGAACTAACGAAAAATGAACAGAGAATATTAGCACAACTCATGAAAAACCAAGGGGGCATTACAAACCGATCAGACATTATGAATGAACTTTGGCAATCGGATGAATTTATAGACGACAACACGCTGACTGTGAACATTAACCGGCTTCGAAAAAAGCTTGAAGAGATCGGAGCCATCGATAAGTTAAAAACCCACAGAGGGTTGGGGTACTCCTTATGCGAATAGGCAGATTTATAAAGGATAAGTGGCTGGTAATCGGGCTGCATCTCTTTATTGCCGGGTTTAGTGCGTATCTTTTATATATGGTGGCTGCGGAAGTTTTTTTCGTGTTGTTTGTGCCCTGCACTTATATTTTGGGTTGTTTTGTTTTTTTGCTTTTGGAATATCTTCAAAAGAGTAGCTACTATAAAAAACTATATCATACCCTCAATTCCCTAGATCGAAAAACCCTGCTTTGCGAGATTATAGACGAACCGTCGTTTTTAGAAGGCTTGATTTTATACGACGTTTTAAAGACAACGGACAAAGCCATGAACGACGAAATCGCAAGCTACAAAAGAGTATCTTCTGAATATCGGGAGTATATTGAACTGTGGGTTCATGAAATTAAAACGCCCATAGCTGGGGCAAAACTCATTTGCGAAAACCTGCAAAATGAAGACCTGCAAAAGACGTTAGACCGAATTGAGCGGTTTGTCGATCAAGCACTTTACTATTCCCGAAGCAACAGTGTGGAAAAGGATTTTATTATCAAAGAGTTAAACCTCAAAGAAATGATCCATGCCCTTTTGCGCAAAGAATCGAAGTATTTCATCAATCGCAATGTGCTGGTTGAAACGGACAATTTGGATTTCACCGTGTATGCGGACAGCAAGTGGATGGAGTTTATCTTCATGCAGCTTTTTGAAAATGCAGTGAAATATGAGAGCAAATCAATAAAACTATCTGCGAAACAAAACACAAACAGTGTATCCTTATCTATTTGTGACGATGGCATCGGCATCTTAGCGCAAGACATTAACCGGGTGTTCCACAAGGGCTTTACAGGGGAAAACGGCAGGAAATACGCCAAATCAACTGGACTTGGTTTGTATTTGTGCAAAGAACTATGCTTAAAGCTTGGTCTGAACATTCGCCTTCAATCCAAACCGGGCGAGGGGACCACCGTTGAAATCGTCTTTCCCAAGAGTAACCTTACAGAAATGTAAGGTTACTGTAAGGTGAAGCGATGGCAGTGAAGTTTTAGAGGGGTTACAATATAGCCATCAAAAACCATAGGGGGATACGATGTCGGTTTTAAAAGTTCAAAACGTTGAAAAATACTACGGCAATAAAAACAATCTCACAAAAGCGCTGGATGGCGTGAATTTTGAAGTGGATGCGGGCGAATATGTGGGCATTATGGGTGCTTCGGGAAGCGGCAAGACCACTCTTTTAAATTGCGTGTCCACCATCGATTCGGTGACAAGCGGGTTTATTTATATTGAGGGACGGGATATTACATCCCTTCGGTCTAAGTCGTTGGCAAAATTCCGTCGGGAAGAGTTAGGGTTTATCTTTCAGGATTTTAACCTGCTGGATACCTTAACGGCTTATGAAAACATCGCCCTGGCGCTGACCATTTTAAAAGAAGATCCACACACGATCCATCAAAAGGTAAACGAAGCGGCAAAACTTTTGGGCATTTCCAATGTGCTGCAAAAATTCCCCACCCAGCTTTCGGGGGGAGAAAAACAACGGGTGGCTAGTGCCCGTGCGATCATCACAAAACCATCCCTTGTTTTGGCGGACGAACCCACGGGTGCACTGGACAGCAAGTCGGCACGGCTGTTGCTGCAAAGCTTACAAGGCTTAGTGAAAGAACAACAAACCACCATTTTAATGGTGACCCACGATGCATTTTCGGCAAGTTATTGCGATCGCATTTTGTTCATCAAGGACGGAAAGATGTTTACTGAACTTGTAAAAGGGGACGTTAGCCGCAAGACCTTTTTTGCAAAGATACTTGAAGTGGTTACGCTGTTGGGGGGTGACACCGATGTATGCTAAATTGGCACTGCGCAATGTAAAAAAAAGCTTTCGGGATTATGCGATCTACTTTCTAACCCTCATGTTCGGCGTTTGCATCTTTTATGTGTTTAACTCCATGGAAAGTCAACAGACGATGATGCAGCTTTCCAAGGTGCAGATGTACCACATTCAACGGCTGATAGAGATGATGAGTATTTTTTCCGTTTTTGTAGCGGTGATTTTAGGCGCACTCATCGTCTATGCCAGCCGTTTTTTGATCTTGCGCCGCAAAAAGGAACTGGGCATCTATCAAGTGCTGGGTATGGAGAAGGGCAAAATCACCCGCATTTTGATTTATGAAACGATTTTGGTAGCATTTCTTTCTCTCGCTTGCGGGCTAGCACTCGGCATCTTTTTATCCCAAGCGTTTGCAGTGCTCACGGCTTCGCTCTTTGAGGTGAAACTCGTTGGATTCTTCTTTGTATTTTCACCCGAAGCAACACTCAAGGCAGTTTTATATTTTGGAATTGCGTTTGTGTTCGTTATGCTCTTTAACAATGTGATCGTGGGGCGGCAAAAGCTAATTGATTTGATTTATGCAGACCGAAAAAACGAACGGTTCAGGGTTCCCCGTCTTTTCATGTCCATCGTTTTGTTTATACTATCCGTTGTGTGTTTGACAACGGCGTATATATTGGTCATCAAAAACGGCTTGTTTATCATGAGTCCAACGTTTTTAATTTCCATCATCTTGGGTATTGTGGGGACATTTTTATTCTTTTTCTCCTTAGCCGGATTCTTTTTAAAAGTCATCAAGAAGAACAAAAAAGTGTATTTAAAAGGGCTGAATATGTTTGTGTTAAGGCAATTAAACAGCAAAATCAACACCACATATATTTCCATGACACTGGTTTGTCTCATGCTGTTTGTGGCCATCAGTGCGCTTGCATCGGGTCTGGGTTTATCCAAATCCTTGTCCGCAGAGACCGAAAAATTTAGCCCCTTTGATGCCACGTATCATATGTTTTACAGCGAAGCAAATGGCACTGGTGAAGATTTGGCTCCAGAAGACTATGTACCCGTTGAACTTGATTTAATAGAAGAGTTTAACAATACTTCGATTCCGATTGATTCCTATGCCAAGGACTTTTCAGAAATCAAAATATATTATTCAAGTATGCAACTGCCATTTCTAAACGCATATTTTGGAGATGCCATCTCCTTAACGGATTACAACAAACTGTTAAAGATGCTGAATCAACCAACCGTAACCCTCGAGCCAAACGAATGTATTGCAAACAGCGCAGATAGCAAGCAGCTTGATATAATAAACAATAATTTTAATAACGAACCGGTGTATATCGGTGAAACGTTAATGAAACTAAAGAGTACGGACGACACCATCGTGTTTAATAGCACGACAAAAGCTGCCTATGGCTTAACGTTTGTTGTTCCCGATGCGCTTATCAAGAACTTTGAACAGCGGGCATATATGGTTGCGATGAATTATATTGAATCCACTCATGAGTATAACGATCTTTTTTCTCAAGCGCGTGCGCAAGTGCTAGATAATGTAATGAACTATCGGCAGGGAAATGCAGTTAATGTCATGTCTCATTCTTCACAGAGGATCAATAATTATGAAGAATCCAGATCCTTATCGGCATCGGTTGCCTATTTGGCGGTTTATTTAGGCATTGTGTTTCTCATCATCTCGGCTGTTGTGCTCTCCATCACCCAGCTTTCCGAGACGACAGACAATGCAGCACGATATTCTCTTTTGCGCAAGCTGGGTACAGATGCGAAGATGCTATCAAAGGCGTTGTTTTCTCAGATCGTTTTGTATTTTGCAGTCCCGCTGCTGCTAGCCATCGTTCACGCCATCGTTGGGATTAGTGTTGCAAGTGAGATCATCTTGCAGCTGGGGGAACGGGATATTTTTGGAGACAGCTTGTTTGCGGCTGTGGTAATCATGCTCATCTACGGTGGATATTTTCTCGCCACTTTCTTTTTAAGCAAACGCATAATCAAGCAAACATGAATATAGTATAGAATTTCAATCTTCCGATGTTGAAGTTGTTTTAACCACAATAGATTATTGAAAGTAAGTTGATTTTAACACAGAAAGCTTGCAAAATACCTAAATCGGCATGGGCAGATCGCTTATGCTTGAGGTATGTGCTTGTTACTTTAATACAAACTGCCATGTGAACCGAATTCATCGGTTGTCCACGTGGCTTTTTGATATTCTACACCATAAAAGGCTTGCCTAATATTCAATGTGTTTTCTGAGCCAGTTCCTATAAACCTTCAAATCCTGGTCAGTGTGAAAGTAATGCTCCGAAAACGGTGATGTTTCCAAATTACAAACAAACTGCTTTGCAAACGAAGCAACAGTTTCAAACTCACACACCGTATCCTTTTCCCCATATAATATGGACGTTGGGTGTTCCCACTTCGTTATTGGGTTTTGCTTAACATATTGATAATAGTCCCAATATAGAGTTTGACCAATGGGCGTGGCAATCTCTTGCTTTGTTTGCAACCTTTCTTCAGTGATGTCAAACCATTTCATCATATTGTCAATCATACGGTTCATATCTACAAGGGGCGAAAGGAACAGACACTGCTGTAAAGTTTCATCTTTAAAGGCAAGCAGACTAAAGTAAGCACCAATGCTGTTCGCTATTAAACCAATGGTTTCAAACCGACTTTTAGAAAACTCCATGATTTTATTTAGCTCGGCAACACAATTCTGCACCTTGCATAACGTGGCATCGTTTTTTCTATCGCCATGCTCCGGCAAGTCAAAGCTTAAAACCTGATACCCCAAACTCGTTGCTTCTTCTGCTAGAATAACAATGGGCGTATCCGACTTGGACGACTTGTCGCCATGAACTGCGATGAATACTTTAGAGCTGTTCTCACCCCATAGAATCGCTGGAATATTGTCAATCAGTGTGTGGTTTTGAATCATTTTTTACCTCGATTACAGTATAAGGACATTCAGGACAATAAACTGACTTTTGCACTGTCAAACAACATATTTCCCAATATATTGTTTTTCTTTTCATAACTTTTTGCCAATATAAAAGACATATCCATAATACTGTTTATATTTTGAATACAACTCCACTTCGCATGTATCATCTTGGATAAATGCCTCTACCGTTTCATTTCCTAAATGTTTTTCCAAGAGTGCTTTTCCTGCTTCTTCTCTCGGAATGAAATAATCCATCCAGCATTTTTCGGGCAACGTAAATACGGCCACCGTAGAATATCCTGCTTTTTGCATAACATCAACATTATTGCCTATTGTATCCAATCCGCTGCCTGCATCACTCCAAAACTTTTCAATTTCAGCCGGGTGCTCATCAGTCAACCACGAGGGGCAGGTTACAGCGATATAACCATCTCTTTTGAGAAAATCGTTCCAATAGGTAAGTCCTCTTTCAAAACCGATATGGTCTATAACCCCCTCCGACCAGATAACATCAAATTCATTTTCCCTAAAAGGAAGGTTTGTTATATCTCCAACAATCCCATGAACCCTTTCCCCCAGATTTTGATTTTTTGCGCTGTCATTAAAAACCTTTATAAAATCAGGACAGATATCAACGCCAGTAATATGTCCCTTGATTTTTTGAGCAAGAACCATCGTTTGCCCGCCAGTTCCACAGCCTAAATCTGCAACCCGTGAGACTCCATCAAGATTATCAAGAAAACTCAATGCCTTAAGAGTCATTTCAGAACTTCCGGGACCTTGCCGCTCCAAGCCTAAATGCGTTGCGCAAATCAATTTAGTAAATGTTAGTGTATTTTCCATGTGGTTACTCCTTATTCTTTAGTTTCATTGGCATATATCGCTATAAATCGCTCAATATGAGCGGATAAGAGATTGACTGCTTCCTCAATGTCTGACGGTGAATCTACCATTGCAATATTTAGAAGAAAATGATATGGAGCGAAAAACTCAAGGGCAAGCAGCTTTGGATCACTTTTTTTCAAAACACCTTGTTCTATCATTTCACGAAATAAATCTTCGATATATTCGACTTGACAAACACACCGTTTGTATAGATCGCCCATTTCAGGGCTTCGATATTGCTCTATTGTCAGCAGTTTGCGAAAATTACGAAATAATTCATCTTCTAGCCATACACGAAATTTGGCCTCAATGAAGTTTTTTATTTGTTTCAGAGAAGTATTTTTAAATGCCGATGGCGTTGTTTCAAATGTTTCTTCCGGCACTTTGTATTTCTTAGCCCGCAGGACATCCTCCCCAAGCACACGCTCCAAAATACTGTCAAATATATCTCGTTTATTCTTGTAGTGCTTATATAAAGCACCTTTTGTCATTCCGAGTTCTCCGGCAATGGCACTAACTGAAACAGCCTCGTAACCATCCCTTGCAAATAAGCGAAGTGCGGCAAATAGAATTCTTTCTCTCGTATCAGACACCAATCCCTCCAAATAGAAAACGATCGTTTACCACAATTATAGTGAACGATCGTTTTCTTGTCAAGGGGGTCTTGCTATTATACCGTTGTCATTCAATTGATATCCTGCCCGTAATGATGCAACGTTTCAAAAAAGAAACCGAAACTTGCAGCGAGCCCCACACAAATCGTAGAAACATCACACTTAATGTAATTCATTGTATCAAATATAACCTATAGTAGAAAGTCGACAATCATTTGCTTTTCTTCTTCCGTTAATATGTGCATATGACCACGTTCTTTTAGCAAGTATGTGGTGCAATTCGGGATCAATTGGTTTGCTCTGGGGATTACCCTCTTGGCTGGGAAAAGGCAATCTCTTTCAGCAGCAATAACCAAAGTAGGTGCTACACACTTTCTCAAATCTGCCCCTCTCACGTTACTCGGCATACTCACTTTGATTTTTGCATAATCAATGCTGCATTTTGCAGTTTCAAAGCTATCTTTGTCGATGTTTTCTTTTGTTACCGCCATTGGCAATATGCATGCTTCATAGTTTCCATGTTACCACACTTACTTCACTTAAATTATTTTTCATTGGGAATCGTTTATAAATGCTTAAGACGTTCGGCTGTAAAGTAAATGTTTCATTTCCTTACCCTTGTAGTTTTTAACAAATTCTTTCTTGATTGTCATACCAAGCTTTTCAGCGACTTTACGCGAAGATAAATTATTTGGTCTGATTTGAGCAGTAACTTCATCAACATGTAATGTTTCAAAGGCATATTGAACACAAGCGGATGCCCCTTCAAGCGCATAACCCAACTTCCACGATGATTTTCTATAGATATATCCGATGCCCACATATTTTTCATCGTCTACCTGTTCTGCAATTAAACCAGTTACACCAATCAGTTGATTCGTATCTTTTTCTATAACTGCCCAATAGCTATACCCATCCCTATGGTATCGCATGATATTTTCATCAATCCATTCAGATACTTCTTTATCGGAAAAAGCGTGCTCCCATGCGTACATGACATCAATATCTTGCAAAATTGGACATATGGCGTTGTAATCATCCCTCTGAATTTTGCGCAAATATAAACGGTTCGTCTCTATAATAATCATATTATTCATACCCTAGCTTCCCAGTTTGCTCATTTTGTCTACATCACAGTTACGCTTCGTTCCTTACAGCCAATAGATTCTGTATGTCTTTACAAATCAAGCATTAGAATTTTAAAGCCCTGTGATGTATCCTTTTCATAAAGCATGTTAAGCATTCAATCAAAATCCATAATACCCCCCATATTTAAAACTAGTTAAGAATCCCGATTAAGTGTATGGCAGATATCAAACCCATCAACGCTATAATAGTCATCGAAAGTTTATTGTTGAGTTGGTTGTTCTTGTGTTTTATAAAGCAAAGGTGGATGATGAAATGTGCAATCAAAAACCCGTCCACAATATAAAATCCAATGATAAAAAACGGTGACAATAAAAGCCATAGGGCAAGTGCATAGAGGGGTATGTGCAGCAAAAGAAAGGTCGTGTAGGCTTTCTTATCTTCCATGTCTTTTAGCACGAAAAACATTTTCCACTCTTTATAGCGTATGGCTTCCATCTCATGTGTAAAAAGCAATGCTAGGTTAATTGCAAATAGAATGGTCAACATATCTTTCACTTTTGTTCCTCACTTATATCGCAAAATCTTCCGAAACAAAGTTGCTGTAAATACGTGCGCTTTGTATCGTGAATTTCAACACGCAATAATCCGGGTCATTTAAACCTTGTGGGTAAAACATGGTATCCCCCTCCCGCCATAACCGTTTACGATGGGTTTCGTCAAAGTGCACTTCCACTTCCCCTTTGAGCATGACACCGATAAATCTATTTGCATCACAAAAGTAGATACACCCTTTGGGGTTCTGCTGAAATTGAGAAACTTTCTTAGAAGATGTGTTGGTGCTAAAGTAGATATGTTTTAAACCGTCACGCTCACGAACACCCAACATCGCTTTGGTGTTTGGAAAACCGTCTTCGTCAACGGAGCTTATAAAGACGACTTTCAAATCATCTAACATTTTGCCGATTGCTTCTTGATGAATCATAGGTTTTCTCCCGTTTCAATATGAATATTTAATAATCACAATATAACCTCAATAGACATATATTAAAAACAATTCATTAACCCCAATCATATCACAAAAACTCTATTTTGTCTCTTTGGCTTCTGCAAATAAAGAAGTAGGTTCGTGGCATGCTCATTGGACGAATGTATCACGCACCCATTGAGAGAAGGTTTTCTTCCATCTGTGAAAAATGTGTAGCAGACAAAGGTGGGTTGTTGTGGTATGATAAATTAAATAAATGATTTACTGATTGTTTATATTTTATGAAAGTGACATTGAATATGAAAATGGAAGTGCCTGAACTATTGTTCTCAATACGCAGTGATTTTCGTGCTTGGTTGCAAGAAAACGCCCAAACGAGCGACGGAGTTTGGCTCATATTTAGCAAGACAAAAGCAATCGTTACTTTAACTGCAAATGATGCTTTGGAAGAAGCACTGTGCTTCGGATGGATAGATGGGCAAATGAAAAGCATTGACGATACACAATATCGCAAATATTTTTCCCGCCGGCAATTAAAAAGCCCGTGGTCTGATAAAAACAAGAATATCGTTGAAAAACTTCGTGAGAGAAATTTGATGACCGAGTTGGGTGAAAAAGCTGTGGAAACCGCAAAGCAAAACGGCATGTGGGAAGCTTCTCCGTCTGGTGTCATAACCGATGAGCAAATTGCAGATTTTGCGGATAAACTAACTGAATATCCGCTTGCACATGGGAATTTTATGAATATGCCCCGTTCCGCTAAGGTGGCGTATGTGAGAAGATATTTATCTTACAAAAAAGAGGAAACACGGCAAAGTGATTTTGAAAAAGTAGTTGATATGCTAGGCCAGAATCTCAAACCATCAATTGGAAGCAAGGGTTAACAGATAAGAGAGGATAGGACAAAAATGAACACTACTTATAAAAACATACAGGACTTTACTAAAGAACAATTGTTTTAAAAGTTGATAAAATGAGTGCACGGGCTGCAAGGCAAACTCCAGTTAACCATGTTATGCTTTAATAGACGAGGTGAAAAACATGGATTGGCGTAATAAAATAAACTCCACTGCAAATACCTATTTCGAGGCCAACTTTGATTGGATTCGAAGAATGAACAATGCTGTAGCCTACATTGAGAATCATCTGGAGGGTCCAATTGATTATCATGAAGCTGCTAAGGCTGCGTGCTGCTCAGTCTATCATTTTCAGCGATTTTTCTCCTTTATTGCAGATATTCCGCTGTCCGAGTATGTCCGTCGCAGGCGTTTGACGCTAGCTGCGTTTGATTTGCAGCAAACAAATGCTAAGATCGTTGATGTTGGGCTCAAATACGGTTATGAATCGCCAGAAGCTTTTACACGTGCGTTCAAAAGCCTCCACGGGATGACGCCAACAGCAGCAAGGGACAAGGGAGCAACACTAAAAGCCTATCCATGTATGACCTTTCACATTTCAATTAAAGGAGATACTGAAATGGATTACAGAATCGAGCAAAGGGAAGCATTCGAAATGATTGGTGTCACCACGAACATAAGCACTATTGACAATCAAAACTTTGTATCTATTCCAAAGTTTTGGGAAACTTGCCGATCGAACGGAACAATGGCTAAAATTCGTGAAGTCTGCAACCTAGATGAGAATACGCCACTACACGCTGCAATGTACAATTGCACGGACACCGCACACGCTTACATGATTGGTTATTTTGCCGCTTCGGGCAATCCGCAAGGTTTAGATGTGATTGAAGTCCCTGCTTCCATGTGGGCAGTTTTCCCCACTGGAGAATTGAGTTTGGCGGAAGCCGCAAGCCAAGCTGCCGTTATGTGGAAGCGAATCTTTACTGAATGGTTTGCCACATCGGGTTATGAGCTCAATCATGTGCCGGAATTGGAGCTTCACCACAAGATCGCAGCAGATAAATATGTCACTGAAATATGGGTTCCGATTGTAGAAAAGTAAATAAAAAAAGAGTATTTTTAATATTTTTTTGTCACAACCCATCCCCCTCAACTGTCTAATAAGTGAAGTAAGAAATAAGGAGAAAATCCTATGAACAATGGAAACTTAGAATTAGTGGACCAAGCTGTGAATGGGGACAAAGAAGCACTACAGAGCCTTATCGTCAGCGTGGAGGATATGATTTACAACCTTTCCTTGCGCATGCTGGGCAGTCTGCACGATGCCGAAGATGCAACACAAGAAATCATCATCAAAATTATCACACAACTGTCCACCTTTCGCAAAGAGAGTACTTTTTCCACTTGGGTCTATCGCATAACCACCAATTATTTAATTAATTACAAGAAATCTATGTTTGCGAAACGCCCTCTTAGCTTTGCGTTATATGGCGAAGATATTCGTGCAGGGTTTATTCCAAATACCGACGACCTGCTGCAAAGGGTGGACGAAAACATGTTAGCCGAGGAATTAAAACAATCTTGCACCAATGTCATGTTGCAATGTCTTGACCCTGAGAGCCGTTGTATCTATGTTTTAGGGGTTATGTTTAAGGCGGACAGTAAGATCTGCGGAGAAATACTGGATATGACCCCCGAGGCGTATCGCCAGCGGCTTTCGCGCATACGCAAAAAGGTGGGAGAGTTTTTAAGCGCCTATTGCGGTTTGTCCGAAAGCGGAAACTGCGATTGCAAGAAGCGTGTGGGATATGCAATCAAGAGCCAACGGCTTAATCCCAACAACTTAGAATATTCAAGCTTAGAAAAACTTGATAGCAGTGTTGCACTTGGTTTTACTCAAGCCATGGAGGAGATGGACGAGTTATCCCTAGTTTTTGAAAGTCTGCCCAAATATCGTTCACCTAGAGTGATCAGAGGGTTTCTCGAAAAGCTGCTCGAATCCAAGAACATGAGCATTATTAAAGCGGAAGCGTAAGAGATCATATGGCAAGATCACCTAAAATCAAAGAATTAAAAAGTACAAGACTAGCAAGTCGTGTGCTTTGCTTGTAAACAAAATATATGGAGGATACGACACTATGAGAGAAATTTTATTAACTGCACTAATTGGGCTTGTGGCAGGGGTCATTGACATCTTGCCGATGCTCAAAATGAAGCTCAATAAATATGCGATTTCATCGGCATTTATTTTTTATTTTATCATGCCCTTTATCATCCTCAACACCGATTTATTTGGTATGGCGTGGTGGTTAAAGGGCGGTGTGATTGCACTTGCCCTTGCTCTTCCTGTTATCATCATTGTTTCTAAAGAGGATAAAAAGTCTGTGCCGCCAATGGTTGTCATGTCCGTTGTACTGGGTACACTCATTGGGGTTGCAGGATACTTTATTCTCTAAATTAACAACTATAAATGCTAAACAGATCGCAAGTTCTATCAAAACTCTTCTTAGGTAGAACTTGCGATTTTTAAATGATTCATTCTCACTAAAATAACCTATGATACTTTTTGCTCAACTTTCTTTTGATGAAACATGTTTTTGATCTTTTGTGATGTTATAAGTGAAATATCCTCAATCGTTTCTTTTGGTTTTCCCAACAGAAACCCTTGACCATAATCCACACCCAGCGAAATAAGTTGCAAAAGCTCTTCGTCTGTCTCAATGCCTTCTGCAATCAATTTGATGCCCACTCCTTTACAAAAGTCTGTAAGTGCTTTGCAAAGGCAAAATTTTATATGGTCTTTATGTATGTTTCTAATGAGATGCATATCGAGTTTAATAAAGCAAGGTCTAACATCAACAATAATATTTAACCCAGAATAACCCGAACCAACGTCATCTATAGCAATTCCATAATCTTGGCTCTTGTAGTGATCTACTGATTCAAAGAATAGATTTCTATGTTTCACTGTAACCCGTTCGGTAATTTCAAATATGATCGAATGAGATGAAATGCCTAGTTTATTGAGCCTGTTTCGAGTAAAACCTTCTTTAAAATCAGTATCGTGTATGATATTTGGGTTTACATTAATAAATAACTTTTGAGTTTCATCGATTCCCACAGAATGCTTTAGCGCCCTAGCCCTGCATAATGCTTCAAGCTCCCAAGCTTTATTAATTCGATCCGCTGTTTTAAACATCTCATCTATGCCCATAGCAAGTGTTTCGTTCGCTATTCGGCTCAATGCTTCATAACCAAATACAGTTCCATCCCTTAGGGATACAATCGGTTGATAAACTGGGGTTATATATTTACCTTCCAGTATTTGTTCAAGTTTCGCAACATTTTCGCTATGTTTCATGACGCAACCCTCCCTAGTTAGCAATTCTTTTGTGTACATCTAAATTATAATCGTACTCTGTAAAATCAAAAATATTTAGAGTGTAAGCTTCATGTAAAAAGTACCCCCTATTTCTCAACTTCCCTGTGACATTACATACATTTTACGAAAACTAACCTTTTGATTTTACACAAGATTGATAGAGTAAAAAGAAAAAGGAGTTTTTAAATGAAGAAAATTTTATGTATAGCACTTGCCTGCATCTGTGCAGTCTCAATGCTTACAGGCTGCGTGACGACAACAAACGCTCCTGAAACGGTCACTCCCCCAACTCAAGAAACAAACCCAACCCCCGAGCAAAATGAAACGCCTGAAAATGCCTTGCCCGAAGTAAAACTCGATGAGAAAACGCTCAACATCTACACTGCATTAGAAGATGATATCATTGCCGATTATCTGGAAAGCTTTAAATCAGCGTATCCCGATGTGACCATCAATATCACTAGGGATTCAACAGGCATCATTACAGCCAAGTTGCTTGCTGAAAAGGGAAACCCTCAGGCTGATGTGGTTTGGGGAACTTCTGCCGCTTCTCTTTTGGTGTTAGAAGGTCAAGGAATGCTTAAGCCTTATGCACCTAAAGGTATTGAAACGGTACTGCCAAGCTTTAAAGATTCAAACAACCCTCCCACTTGGGTTGGCATCGATGCTTGGGAAACCGCATGGCTTGTCAACAAAGATGTATTAAAAGCAAAGGGTGTTGATACAGTTCCCGAAACCTATCAGGATTTACTCGATCCGAAGTATCAGGGACTCATTCAAATGCCAAACCCCGCTTCTTCGGGCACAGGACTTCTTACTGTCAACGGCATTCTTTCCCTAATGGGCGAGGAAGAGGGTTGGAAATACCTCGATAAACTCAACGAAAATATAGGGATGTATGTTCACTCCGGCTCTGCTCCCGCAAAAAATGCTGCCACAGGCGAATGCGGTATTGGCATCAGCTTTGGCTACCGCTGCTTGAAATCCAATAAAGACCTTGCAGATATGGGTGCAACTGTGTTCCCCAAAGAGGGTTCGGGTTGGGACGTGGAAGCCAATGCCCTTATGAAAAAATCAGAAGGTGAAAAAGAGATCGCTAAGAAGTTCCTAGATTGGGCAATCGGCGATGACGTAATGGCAAAGTATGCAACCAATTACCCCATGACGTCCAAAGGTGTTGCTGCTGATGTGGCCCCTGCTGGATACCCCAAAGACCCCACAACCCAGCTCATTAGCAAGGTTGATCTAAAGTGGTGTGCTGAAAACCGTGAACGAATCTTAGACGAATGGACAAAGCGTTACGACGGCAAGAGTGCCCCCAAGCAATAACTAGGCAAAAACATAGTCCTCTGCAACCTTTCGCCGCTAAACAGTGGCGAGAGGTTTGCATTATGAAAGGGTTTCAATATGAATACTTCTATCAAAGTTCAAAATATAAACAAAGAGTACGGTGCAAATCGTGTACTGAATAATATCAACCTCGAAGTGAATCAAGGTGAATTTGTCTGTTTGTTAGGCCCCTCGGGCTGCGGAAAGTCCACACTGCTTCGCATTATTGCAGGTC
Source organism: uncultured Clostridia bacterium (assembly GCA_964453645.1). Taxonomy (GTDB): domain Bacteria; phylum Bacillota; class Clostridia; order Christensenellales; family JAWKQI01; genus CAYVRJ01. Next base: position 338,496 of record CAYVRJ010000001.1, on the reverse strand, counting down.
TTGAAAGACCAACGGCTGGCCAAATATTTTTATCGGGCAAGGATGCAACCAACTTACCCGCACCCAAGCGCAACTTTGGCATCGTATTTCAATCCTATGCCCTGTTCCCCAATCTCACTGCATTTGAAAATGTCGCCTACGGGCTTAGAAATAAAAAGATAAGCGATCGACAAATCAACGAAACGGTGGATCATCTGTTTGAAATGATCCACTTAACTGATGCAAAGAACCGCTATCCGGCACAGCTCTCTGGCGGCGAACAGCAGCGTGTAGCCCTTGCCCGTGCGCTGGCTGTCAGCCCATCGTTTTTGCTGCTGGATGAACCGCTATCGGCATTGGATGCAAAGGTGCGGCAGAAGCTGCGGCGGCAGATTTGCGCCATTCAGCGAGAGCTCAAGCTCACCACCATTATGGTCACCCACGATCAGGACGAAGCGTTAACCATGGCAGATCGCATCGTCGTTATGAACAAAGCAGAGATCATGCAAAGCGGAACCCCCGAAGAAATATACGATCGCCCAGCAAACCAGTTTGTTGCGGATTTCATTGGTTCTATCAACTTTTCTTCAACAAAGAACGGAAACACCTTGGCGGTAAGGCCCGAAAATATCAAGATTATATCACATCCTACGGCAACCGCAATACATGCCCGTATCCTAGACATGGAGTTTCGAGGTGCGTTTTGCCGGGTACAAGCTTTGTCCCTTCATATTACAGACAGCAATGAATACTTTATCGATATGCTCTATAGCGATGTAACTAAAATGCATCTGAGCATTGGTAAAGATGTGTATCTTGAGTTTGAAGACGGCAAAGTATTAAGCTTTGCGGTGTAGGAGTTGGTTATGAAAAAACCCTTTTCCGGGCAAGACCTTCTTAAAGTGGTCATCATCATATGCCTTTGTTTGTTTTTGCTATTCTTCCTGCTCATCCCCTTGCTAACCCTGTTTTTAAAGGCATTCCAAAACCCCCAGGGCGATTTTGTGCTGTTTGACCAGTTTGCAAAGTATTTTACATCTGAAAATATGCTGACCTCCCTTTTAAATACCGTATATGTTTCAACGGTTTCTACAGTCATCTCAGTGACGCTGGCATTTATCATGGCCTATATGCTCACCCGAAAGGCAATTGGGTTTAAAAAGGGTTTTCAGTTTATCTCCATGTTTCCCCTATTTGCACCGACTATGCTGCTGGGTATCTCGCTTATCTATTTGTTCGGAAACCAGGGGATATTTACCCGTGCTGGGTTTGCAATTCCCCTATACGGTGAGGTGGGCATTATCATTGCTGAGAGTATCTTTTGCTTCCCCGTTGCGCTGATGGTGTTGATGGTTGCGTTTTCGGCAGCAGATAATCGGCTCTATGAGGCGGCAGATGTCATGGGCACATCGTCTACCCGCAAGATGTTTACCATTACCATTCCCAACATCAAGTATGGGCTGATCAGCTCATTCTTTATCTGCTTTACCTATAGTTTTACGGATTTCGGCGCTCCCAGCGTCATCGGCGGAAACTTTAACGTCTTGGCAACCGACATCTATAAGCAGGTGATCGGACAGCAAAACTTTAACATGGGAGCTGTTGTGGGTATTGTCATGATGATTCCGGCAGTGGTGAGTTTCTTTGTAGATAAATATGTTTCTTCAAGACAGGCAAGCGCCATTTCCTCCAAGGCTGTGCCCTACGTTATTAAAAAACATAGGCTTTCAGATAATCTAGCCTTAACGTTTTGCATTGCAATATCTCTTATACTGGTTGGGTTTTTCGCTGTTTCGCTCTATGCTTCGGTTGTGACAAACTGGCCGTATAATTTAGAATTCACCCTAAAACACTTTGATTTTGCCAACGTTGCCGCCGGAAGCGGTGCTCAAGCACTGCAAAGTTCTATCTTGGTTTCCATCTTCGTTGCGGTATTGGGTACGTCATGCGCATTCCTAACGGCATATGCCATAGAAAAATTAAAGGTTATGCCTAAGCTCAAGCGGTTTTTATACTTTATGTCCATCTCCCCCATGGCGATACCGGGAACTGTTGTGGGACTATCCTACATACTTTTCTTTAATGCACGGGAATTTCCAATACCGGGAACAAACTTTGCCGTGGTGAACAGTTTGAACTTTCTCTACGGAACCTTTGCCATTTTAGTGATCGTCAATATCATCCACTATTTCTCCGTTCCATTTGTAACAGCATCTACAGCGTTAAAACGCTTGGATCGGGAGTTTGAGACGGTTTCGGATTCGCTTAGAGTGCCGTTTTACAAGACACTGTTTAAAATCACCGTACCCATGAGTTTCACGGCAATTTTAGAAATGATGGTGTATTTTTTTGTTAACTCCATGATTACCGTTTCGGCAGTGGTGTTCCTATATACCCCCATGACTAAACTTGCATCCGTTGCAATCCTCAACATCAAAGATGCGGGCGATACGCAATCGGCAGCGGCAATGAGTATGATCATCTTAGCTGTCAATATCGTTCTACGGTTAATCTATGAGTTTGTGCGGACACGTTCATCTAAAAAAACCGAAGCTTGGCTTAAAAGATAATATAAAGAAAGAGGATAAAAAATGATTAAAGCAGTACTATTTGACTGGGCAGGAACGACCATAGATTATGGTTGCATGGCACCCATAGCAGGGTTTATGGCGGCATTTGATTCCATAGGAGTTAAGATCTCTATGGAACAAGCTCGTGCACCCATGGGCATGTTAAAACTAGACCATACCCGAGCAATCGCAGCTTCTATAAAAGATAGAACTATTTCAGAAGCGGAAATACAAAAGGCATATTCGGTGTTTGAAGACAAGCTCTTTGAGACGCTTGATAACCATTGCGAAGTTCTCCCCCATGTTTTGGAGACGATCAAAACTTTGCGTGAGTTAGACATTAAAATCGGTTCTACAACGGGTTATACCACTGCCATGATGGATATTGTGTTAAAACGTGCAGCGCAAAACGGCTATCGCCCCGACTATTGCATCGCTTCAGATAAAGTATCCAAAGGCAGACCAGCACCCTTTATGATTTGGAACAACCTAACCTATTTCGGCATTGAAAATCCAAGAGAAGCTATTAAAGTTGGAGATACCGTTGCGGATATTAAAGAGGGTTTGAACGCAGGATGCTGGAGTGTTGGTGTGATTATGGGTTCTAGCGAACTGGGCTTAACCCAAGAAGAAGTTAGGACTCTGTCCCAAACTGAACTAACCGCCAAAAAAGAGTTTGCCCGCAAACGGTTTTATGAAGCGGGAGCGGATTATATCATAAACGATATGAGTGAACTTTTAGGTGTAATTGACCAAATCAATCTTCGTTTGGAACAAAATGCACCTAGAAAGCTGATGACCCCCGGACCGCTGACCACCAAAAGTAATGTAAAACAAGCCATGCTCACCGACCATTGCACATGGGATGATGAATATAAGGCCATCACTACCGAGATTATGAGCGACATCACAAACATTTCTGCAAATGAGACTTACGCCACTGTTCTCTTGCAGGGCAGTGGAAGTTATGCTGTGGAAGCAATGCTCAACTGCTTTTGTGGGAAAGACGACAAGCTGTTGCTACTCACCAATGGGGAATACGGCAACCGCATGGTTACTACACTTGAAAAGTCTGGCAAACCGTTTGCCTGCATCAAGGGGGATATGTGCAAACCCGTTGAACTATCTGCCACTGAAAAAGCACTAAAGGAAGACAGAGATATTACAACTGTTGTGTTTGTGCATTGCGAAACCACCACAGGTGTGTTAAATCCCTTAGAGGAACTCACAAAACTCGCCAAGCGATACAACAAGAAAGTGTTCGTAGATGCCATGTCCTCCTTTGGGGCATATGAAATCGATATGGTTGGGTTGGATATCGATGCACTGGCGGCAAGCGCCAACAAATGCTTGGAAGGCTTGCCGGGAATCAGCTTTGTGATCGCCAAAAAAGAGCTACTTGAGCAGAGCAAAGGCAACAGCCCATCTCACTCTCTCGATCTTTACGACCAGTATCAGGGGTTATATGCCGGAGGCGGTAAGTTCCGCTTCACTTCACCCACCAATATCCTGCTGGCCCTTCGGGAAGCCATTCGGCAATACAAGCAAGAGGGAGGTTTAATAGCAAGGCAGAAGCGTTACCTAGAGAACCACAAAGTCTTGGTGGAAGGGCTTAAAAAGATGCATTTAAATCCCATCGTCCCCGAACAATATCAATCGCATATCATTACCACGTTTTATCTTGGAGATATCAATTTCCAAAGGTTGTATGACCGTTTAAAGAAATACGGCTTTGTTATTTATCCTGGAAAGCTTACAGATACGCCTACATTCCGGCTGGGTAATATCGGGGATGTTTACCCCAGCGATATGAAGAAACTTGTAAAGATTTTTAAGGAGCACTTATATGATTGAAAGATTTTTTGCTGAAGGGGATGTAAACTTTTCTCCGCTCAGAAAACAGTGGGCGGAGGAACATTTGAGTGTAACTACCCGGGCAGTTCTTGAAAGAGATGCAGATGTGTTTATCCATCAAGCGCTATCCACACCTTGCCTCAATGTGCTAAAATCCTGCAACAGCACGACCATTACAGATATTGAGGATCGTGAATACTTGGATTTTCACGGCAACAACGCACATCAAGCAGGGTTTTCAAACCCCGATGTCATTGCAGCGATCAAAGAACAGCTTGATGAACTTCCCTTCTGCACCCGCAGATATACGAATGAAAGGAGCATTGAACTTGCCGAAAAGTTAGTGGAGATGACGGACAGGAAGCTTACAAGAGTGCTTTTCTCAACAGGCGGCACAAGCGCAGTGGGAATGGCACTTAAACTAGCACGAGTTGCAACGGGCAGGCACAAGGTCTTTTCAAGCTGGGAAAGTTTCCACGGCGCATCGCTAGATGCCATCTCCGTTGGAGGAGAGAGCATTTTCCGTGCAGGCATCGGCCCTCTACTGCCCGGATGTGAACATTTTATGGCGTATAACTCCTATCGCTGCCCTTTTGGGGAGTGTCATTCTTGCGGGCTTAAATGCCTGAAATATCTGGATTACGCCATGGAAAACGAGGGCGATGTGGGTGCGGTTATCATCGAAACCATTCGCAACACCGATGTTCAAATTCCCCCTGCGGAATATTACCAAACGTTGCGTAGCATTTGTGACAAACACGGTGCTTTACTGATCTTTGATGAAACGGCCATCAGCATGGGCAGAACGGGCAAATGGTTTGCTTGGCAGCACTTTGGCGTTACCCCTGATATCCTTATCAGTGGCAAAAGCTTAGGTGGTGGCATTATGCCCCTTGCAGCTATTATTGCTAAGGAAGAGCTAAATGTTGCTGCAAAGATGAGCATCGGCCACTACACCCATGAGAAAAACCCCGTGTCTGCTGCTGCGGCATTGGCAGCCATCGGGTATATTGAAAAAAATGATCTGTTAAATAAAACGGTTGAGAAGGGAGAATACCTAAAAGCTTTGCTGTTTTCCGAGCTAGGGGATTTTTCAGAACTCGGGCATATTCGTGCCATTGGCCTTATGCAAGCAGTGGAGTTGGTGACGAATAAGGGCACAAAAGAGCCCCACTATCAGCTTGCAGATAGGGTGATGTACGAGTGCCTCAAAAATGGCTTATCGCTCAAAGTTGGCAAAGGGAATGTGATCGACTTGTTCCCTGCACTCACAGTTACTGAAACAGAGCTTTACCGGGCAGTGGACATTCTAAAGACATCAATTCATCGTTGTCTTAAAAGTATTTAATAAAGCTCTTTTGATCCTTTCGGTCTGTATACCCTAACGCACGGTAAAAGCCGTGCGCTTTTTCTCTGTCATAACCCGAAACGAACGTGACACCTTTTAAATCTAGCTCTATTGCCCAATTTTCTGCATGGGTCAAAAGCGCTTTGCCAATCCCATAATCCCTGTATTCCGGTTTTACTGCAAAAGAGACGATATATGCAAGCTCAGGCATAAATGTTGTGATATGCGCTCGAATATGGATATACCCCGTAAAAACCCAGTTATCTTCGCAAACGGCAAGGTAATCATACTTTGATTGAAGTAGAAAATCAAAATTCTCACGTACTTGCTCTATTTTTAAATCAGGATTGAATTCAGCTTTATTTAAATTATAGATATAGCTTATGTCCCTTTGTTCGGCTTGTCGTATTGTTAAGTCCATACTGCTCCTTTCAAAAGTAAAATGTCTGCCTAAGCAGACATCATTATAGGGAGGAAGAATGAAAAAATTATTTCTATCTGCTCATAGTGTACGATATTTTATTGGCTCATACAAGCAAAACTCAGTAAAATTGGTGTAAAGGTTGCGTGAATTGTAATACAAATAAGAGCATGAGATCCACGCAGTCTTTTTTATGGGATTAGGTTTCATTGTTAGATGGCAAAGTTTGCATGAGGGTAAAGAAATGTTTCGGCTCACCCGTACTAAAATAGTCATACCAAGATTCCAGCGTGTTTGATTGAAAAACACCTAAGAACTCAATAATTTGTTTTGCCCACAACAAAGCCCCTGTGCAACTTGCAGTAATCAGGTTGTTATCTGCTACTGATGGCTTGTCTATATAAAAACTTTGCCCTTTATAACTGGGAGAAAACATTTCAAGAAATCCCGGTCCATTACTGGTATGCGGACGCATATCCAATAGACCAAAGTTGGCAAGCGCAGCAGTGGCCCCACAGATTGCGCACACCGTAGCGCCTAAAGAGAGAAATTGACTTGCCTTTTCGATGATGGGGACATGCTTTGGATCGTTCCACGTATCTGCCCCCGGTAATAGTAACACGCTTGTTTTGCTCACCACAATATCATCAATTAAACAATCGGGTAGTATGGTCATCCCCCCCATTGTTTTTATTGGCTCTTTAGAATCACTAACCGTTTTAATTGATACACGTTGCTCACCCTGTTTGAAAAATCGACCGGAATTCAGCTCGGAAGTAACATAACCCAACTCCCAATCGGCTAAAGTATCGAGAACGTAAACATAGACTGTGTACATAAATTCCCTCCATTTCATTGTGCTTATTATATTCACATTCTTTATATTAGCATAGCGAACACGACAACAGTATGACTTGTTTAAGACGAAATATTTTTTAGCGGTTCTTTAAAACTTTTTCAATTGTTATATCAGTCCTATTCTTATCATCAGCATAACGTCTGTCAATATTTTTCATATAATCATCATAACATGAAATACTGTTGTAGCGCAATCTTAGGTTTTACTACTGATAATAACAACAAATAAATAATCAAGTGCATGAAACCCTTAATTATGCTAAAATAAAACTTAAGGATTTGACCATCTCAAACGTATTCTGCAAAAAGATGAAAGCTTTTAAAAGACATTTTAACGGAGGTGCAAAGATGAGCAAAAAACAGTCGTTGGATAAAACATATATGTCCAAAGAGTTAAGGGCAGCTGCACTCAAAGACGTGCCTACTACTGCGCATTCTTTGCGGCACAAAAGATATCGCAAAATAACTGCCGTCATTGTAGCAGCGGTTGCCACTGCCTGTTTATTGCTCGTTGGCCTTGTTTGGTTGAACACAACGCAACCCTCCAATGTGACGAACACCCCACCTATTGTGCCCCCTTCCATAAGCCTCGCACAGCCGATTCAGGGAACAAACCCTGCTTATGCAACAGTGCTTCTCAGTTTAAACCCCGAAATAGAATTTCAGGTGGATGCAAATGCAATGATACTCAGCGTAACAGGAAAAAATGAAGATGGCGCAGCGCTAATAGACGGAATAGATTTTACTGGATTTAGTTTTGAAAACGCAACCATTGTCGTTGTGAACAAGCTGATTGAAAATAATTATATAACGGTCAATAGCATTGATAAAAACATCCTCCTTTCTGTTAGCGGTGAAACAGGACAGATGAATTTGTTGGAAGTGATGTCTGCAACGATTCAATCGGCTGCAGAGCGATACGAACTTAATATAGAACCTATACAAACAGGCGAACAACAGCTAGAAATCGTGCTTAAAAAAGGTGAAGAACTTGACCCAGATGAAAATGCCCTGCCCGATGCTGACCCGAATAACCTTCCAACCTATATGGAGATTGAATATGAGCTGACCGGAAAAGTGAACACACCGGAAGAGATCGGTTGGAGGGACGTTGAAGGTGGAGATCGGGTTTTCCAACATGGATACTCTGAAGTCTCTGATGTTTATTTAAACATTAAAAACGGAGGAAAATTTCAGGCAAGCCAGATCGTTGATTTTGACACCGCAAGCGATTGGTTACATACTGCTACGTTGCAAATGATCCATTCTTTAATTGAAAAGGGGTATATTACAAACGATATGCCTGGGCAAGTTGTTCTCGATATAAATGGCTGCACACAAAATCAATACCAGCAGACCAAAGAGCTTGTTTCACTGATGCTCATGGAAGCACGGCTTAAGCTTGAAGTGCAGCCGGTTAACGAAAAGGATACGCTCAGGATCGTACCTTCAAAAGATGCTGTTATAAATGAACCGTCTGTTTATTCGCTATCGGACTTGTTAAATACAAGGCTGAATAAAGAACTGAGCGATATTACAAAAACCCAGATGAAAATCATGCAGCTTGCGTTTTCGCCCGATGGTGCAGAAGAACGGCTTATGCTTAGGTATTGGGCGGTTGTGCCCAATTTAATGGGTCTATCCGAAGAAGAAGCTACTTATCTTTGCGAGGTTTCGGGGTTTATACCCGTTATTGTGCACGATGATTTTGTCGAGGGTGAATCAAGGGTTGAGACTATTGGCAAGGTGATCTACCAAGACGGAATAGCGGGCTTCACCAGTGAAGCGGGTATGCGTATGCAAATTAATATACAGACTGACAATACTCCATCTAGGCTAATAAGCACGTTTATTTTAATTCATTCAAATGGGCAAACGGTGATTCCATATGAAATTCCTGCGAACTCTAAAATTCTTAATTATGAGAAGGGCACTGGCTTTATATACTCCGAGGGTGTTCCGCTAGGCGACCAGTTGGCGCAAATCTCAGATATTCTGCCAACGGTCTTTTTCGGCAACGATTTTGCATGGAATTCTCCCTTTGAAATCACATTCTCCAAAATGTCAATATACAACGAGAATTACGAGCAGATCGATGATAACGCAGAACTCGATAGACTAAAGCAACTACAAAGGGGTTTATATTACGTCGGCATGGTGATGTTAAAACACGGTATCCATGATACAGTAACAAACGAAAGAGAATTTGTGGGAGTAGAGTCCTGTTTTAAGCTGATCGTGGAGTGATATATACAGAAGGGTTAGCAGGCGACCAAGTGTTGACAGGTGGTGAAATCGCCATTATAATGGTAAGCAGAATCCTGCACAGCAAAAGGGTATTAATAAAAGAAAGTATTATTTCGCAACTTCTTATCCCCTATTTCGAACGAGTCTTTATAATAGTAACGAAATCATTGTCTGCCAATATTTGTTGATGGCAAAGTGGAGGCGTTGCGGTAAATTTGATTATTTAATGGAGGATTATCATATGAAAAAAATTGCTATTATCTTTTTATTATTATTGTTTGCATTTGGATGTTCGGCCCCGGCAGTGATCTCGGGCGGACCATTGGGAATGGAAGATTTCAATTTTTATAAAGGCGATGTAATTTCACGTAATGTAAACACAGATCCAACTCTAGGTGACATCAAAATGGCTGAAGACGAAAACACTGCTAGAGGTTTTAAATTAAGTGATGATATTAGTAAATTTATAGATTTATATAAAGATATAGAATGTGATATTATTATTAAAGATAGTGAAGATCCAAATGCAGAAATCGAATTATTTAAAAAGACTACAACTGATATACTTAAAAATCGAAATAACTTGCAATCCAAGCATATTCAAATATTATTTAAATATAACTACAATTCATTAACATATATTAATGACCCTAAATATAAAGTTGTGGAAAGTGCAGGTTCAATCTACAGAAAAAGACAACAGATTTTATTTGATTGTAAATCTATATATGATTATTATAATTCAAGTTTGATTGAAGCTAAAGAAATAATATCTTGGGTCAAATTTCTTGACAAAGACCAAGAGGATTTTGTAAAAGACATTATTGCTAAATATCAAAATGAGGAGGAACTACTCACTATAGATATTTTAGAGCAAATTGATGATTTTACTATTTTAGATTCAATTACAAAGTTTTTAAAATAGTATTTTTACGCTTTTTAAAAATTCTATGAATACTAAATCTAATCATATATATAATACAGAAATTAAAGATTGGAGGGGGTTGGTAGGTTGGCAGCCCCCTCCAAAGTTGGGAAATCAGTATAACTAAAGTGAATCTATGGAGGCGGGAGTTATCCCGCTTCTTTATTTACAGCGATGCAGACAAGAGGGAATGATTGTGGTAAAATACATGTATGATTAAAGCGAGCAGAAAAAGACGGGATTCGGTATACACCATGAAATCCAGATTGGAGTAATTATGGATTTATTTCAAGAACAACGAGATTGGACACCCCATCGTGAAGAACTAGCGAAAAAGATTCGCAGTAAGCAAAATTTCGAAAGTGCTCTTGAACTTGCACTTCAGATGCACACAAAAGTGCACTTTAAAAGTATGCTGCCCGAAAGTGAGATTGAAACGTTTTGGGATGGGATATGGAACGGTTTAACAGATGAACAATTGTCTGTTCAACCCACATCCAAGGACAATACCATTGTTTGGTGCCTGTGGCATATTACACGAATCGAGGATATTGTTTCAAATATTTTAATTCATGAGGGCAGCCAGGTCTTTGATGATTTATGGAAGGTTGCTTTGAACATGAGCGTAACGGATACAGGAAATGCGATGAACAATACAGAAATGATTGCATTTAGCCAGCAGATCAACAAGGACAAATTGAGAGAATACAGCGATGCCGTTGGGCGCAGAACCCAAGAAATCATCCGTTCTTTGGATGCAGAAAGATTAAAGCAGAAGCCCGCCCCCCAGCACCTTGAGCGCCTTGTATTAGAAGGTGGATTAATCCAGCACAAAAGCTCCATCTGGCTGAAAGACTTTTGGGGGAATAAAACGATTGCTGGGTTGGTGATGTTACCCCTCACCCACCATCATGTTATTCATTTAAACGAGGCAGTTTCCATGAGAGAACAGATTTTAAAACAGCAAGGAGAGTAATTTTGAACAATAAAATAGGACAATACAGCGCAATCGTCAATGTCTGTGCTGTTGCAGCTTTTGCAATTTGTATGATCTTTGCGTGGAATTATGGCAGTTATCTTGTGTGCATGTTTATTGCATTTAGTTTTATTCCCTTGATTTGTGCTTTTTGCGCAAACAGCGAGATGGAGAATAAAGCGGCAGCATATACTTCGCTTGCGTTTGCAGCGATATATGGCGTTTTTATCCTTATCGTTTACTTTACGCAGGTTACCTCAGTTGCCAATGACCCACTGACGGATCAAGCGAAGCAAATTCTCGACTATCAAAAATTCGGGTTGTTTTTCAGCTTAGACCTTTTAGGATATGGACTTATGGCACTTTCTACTTTCTTTGCCGGTTTGACAATCAAGGTGAAGAACAAGATCGACAAGTGGTTAAAACGGCTCTTTATGATCCACGGAATATTCTTTATATCTTGCCTTATCATGCCCATGCTGAATGTGTTTTCACCGGACATGCAAGGTGCAGACTTAATCGGTGTTGTGGTGTTAGAGTTTTGGTGTGTATACTTTATCCCCATCGGGATTCTTTGCTTTCTGCACTTTAAAGGAGCAAATTCATGACCAATTCACCATGAGTGGACAGTATAGTACTGCCAAACCGTTTTATTTCCATTGCTACTCAATATCAATGGTTCCGCACATTCCACTTAAAAAGCCTTGTTCAAGTTCTTTGACCATACACCATTCGGCATTTCTATCGGTATCTTTTACGTGATAGATTCCGAATTGATGTGTTGGAACAAAACCCAACTTAGAGTAGTATGCGGGATCACCGCATAAGAAAGCTGCCTTAAAACCCAATTCCTTTGCTTTCCTGCATCCGGTCTCGATCAGCTTAGACCCAATCCCCCGACAGAAATGGGAGGGAAGAACAGATAATGGAGAGATGACCAGTTGTCTCTCCATCCAATCGTCGCACGTTATCTGCATGGTGTACAATACGATTTGGCCAACAATGGTATCCGCTTCAACAGCAACAAAAGAGAGTTCAGGAATAAAACTCTTCTTTTTTCTAACTTCGTTTAGGTAGTCTTGCTCTGTTCCGTCACTATGGGAAGTGGTTGCAAAAGCTTGCTTAACCAACTCGTATACTTCCAAATAATCGTCCGGTCTTTCTTGCCTAATGATCACTTTTTGTCACCCCTATACTATATTAAAAATCATTTCGAGCTTCGTTCTCGCAGTGTTTATATTGTATTTCCTTAATATCACAACAACACGCTTTTGTCAGTTTCATTTCTATGGATTTTTACATAACGGTAAGTATATACAAACCATGTTATACACGCAAAAAGTACAGCCAGTGAAATGAATGCTGTTAAAATACTATATGTTTGCCAAACAAGTACCACCTGCCAGTCATATCCGATCCATTTTGGGAAAACCCAGCACAGTATACTCAGGGCAACCGTGGTTATTAGGCAAATCACAGTTGTGATTCTATTCTTTTTAGTCATGGGCTGCTTCTCATTCCTTTTCTTTCTGCGCAATCCTAAAAGTAAGCATAAAACAGCCAACAGGCAGCAAACCATTGTGGCACACGACATGGCGATATCAAGATTTTGTGTGCTGCTCATCTCATAGGACTGAGTGAGGTTCCCGTCCAATATATCTTTAATTTTTAATACTATATTTAAATTGGTATTTGCCCCATTGGTCAGCAGGCAGATGGCTGTGCGCTCGTTTGGCAGCATGGCCACTATGGTTGCAAAAGTGGGGTTCCCCCCTGTGTGTTCGATGATTGTTTGCTGGGAATTGACCGACCACCCTGCTCCATAAAACATTCCGTTGACTGATTGAACAGACATATCCCCCTGATGGGACTTTTTGATAAGTTTTTTATATATTTCAGGTATATCGCGAACAATCCCCAACTGTATACCCATCCATCGGGCCATATCTTTGGTGCAAGAGATGATGTAACCTGCGGGTTTATTTCCGGCATAGTCCGGTGCGTTATAGGGGGTTGTTATGAAAAACGAAGAGCGGTACCCTTGGGCCAATTGCCCGGTATCCCCCGCATCTTCTTTGTACACATACGTTTGGTGCAACCCCAAGGGCGCAAATACTTTTTCTAACATGAACTGCTCATAACTTTGCCCCGACACAACTTCCATCACCAAACCCAACACGTCGTAATTGACAGTTCCATACGTATACCGGTCACCGGGATAGAACGACAGTTCAGCATCTATCAGCATTTCTACGGTTTTTTGCAGCATATCCGGCGTATTCCCCTCGGGGATGTTGTTATTATTGTGCCGTCCATTGATTAAACCGCTGGTATGGTGTAAAAAGTGATTCAGCGTAACACGTTCCATATCGACGGGTTTTCCCTGATACTTTAACGCAAACCAAGGTAAATACTTTTGGATGGGGTCAGCCATGGAGAGCAACCCCTCCTCTTCCAGCAGCAAAATACCCAAACCTGTAAACGCTTTACTCACCGATGCCAATTCATATAACGTATTTTCACTGGCAGGTAATCCCTTTTCTCGATCTGCGTAACCGGAAGAAAAGTAGAGCGTTTCATCCCCGTTTATGATGGAAACAGACATTCCCGGCACACCCGATAGCCGGCAGGTTTCATTCAGTAACGCTTGAATTGCATCGGATTGCGCATCCGACAACGCATGCCTTGACGTTGTAAATCCAGCGAAGACTATCAGTGTTGTTAACACAAAAGCAAGCGTCTTTTTCATGTGCACTCTGCTTCAACACTGATGATTTCTTTTAATGCAGCATTAAAAGCCAAAGGATTGTCTATATCTAGTAGGTGACCTGCATCTCCAATCCAATAGACTTTTTTTCTGGGGGCAGTGATTTGATCTAAATACTTTTCCGCAAGCACGCTGGGAACTTGCCAATCGTTGCGACCGCAAATGAAATAGATGGGAATGCTGTATGACGTATCACCACTGGTGTCATACGCAAGCAAGCTTTCTAAGAGATTGCGGTTGGTTTTTAATGAGGACAACTGTACAGACACATCTCTTAGCGAAAAAATTGGGCTTTTCATAAAGAGTGAAATAGTTTTAAAATTACCACCGCTGTATCCTGCTAGTTTGTGTTTCATTTGAACACTTCTAAGCTTCATAAACAGTTTCAACATGTTTTTCCCATTGATTGAGTCGGGATAGCCTTTCAAACTAGTTAGCTTCTTGACATCGCCCTTTTTACCACGTTTAGTCACCACATCTAAGCAATAATCATATCCGGTTTTTTCACCAGCTAAAAAGTTTACAACCTGTCCCATGCCAATAAATGCCGATACAGTATTGGGGTACAGCTTCACATATTCAATTCCCAAAACACTTCCCCAGGAATGCCCCACCAAGAAGATCTTTTGGGTTTGATACTTTGTCTTAACATGCTCTATGGTTTGCCGCAGGTCCTCAATTTGATATTCAAGGGAAATCTCATGGGGTTTACTCTTTGTTTTGATTTGGGTCTTGCCTGCACCTCGCTGATCGTAATACACCATATTGCAGTACTCCCAATGGGCTGCCATATAATACGCAAAGTGGGCTTCCGATTGCGCCGGCCCACCGTGCAGAAAAAGCACCACTACATCGGACTTGGCAGGGTAGTGCAAGAAATATTGGGTGATTCCGTTAATCTCGATGTATTCTTCTATATAGCTCTTCTGCTTCATATATCCTCCAATAATAGGGTTGTGATCTCTAGCGTTGTCAACACTTAAACCCCTTGTTCAGTTCGTTTTCAATTCCAATCCACCACGAGCAGTGAATTTTTCAGTTACTCCCCTACTAATCTGCACTTCATGGGCACATACTTGATTCCGTCCTTTTCCTGCTGGACATCCGTTGCAACAAACCCCAATCGTTCATAAACGGGAACGGCATAGGGGGACGAGTTCACCGATATATATTCAGTGTCCGAGTTATCTGCGATATCTTTCTTCACAACATCAAACAACTGCCGAGCAATACCCCTCTTGTGAAAGGTTTTGTCCACAAACATCAGGGAAATGTGCGAAACATCTCTCGTGGCGATAACACCCGCAAGAGTATCTTCTATATAGTATCCCCACATCTTTTTTGTGCCCTCGGTTAGTTCTTTACCCCATTGGGTTTCTTTGGTTTTTAAATAACTTGAAAATGTGGCATTACCCTCATCTGAATAATCCACTGCAACAAATTCTTCAAACACACGGTTTACTAAAGCAAGTGCATTGGTTAAATTGCCTTGTGTGATTGGTTGAATCATTTTGGTTACCTCATTTCTTTCTCTCTACTCATTATTATAACATGACATACAGTTGACGCAAACTTGTGATATAATGGAATCAATAATTTTTTAAGGAGATTGATTACTATGGCTCATGCAGTTTTTTATTGTTCCTTTCAACTCAAGAAAGGGGCTTCTGTGTCGGATTTTTTACTTGCAGCAGAAAAACTCAATAATGAGTACATTTCTAAACAACCAGGTTATATCTCTTGGAAGCAGCTTGTCGATGGGGATACGTGGGCAGATTTTATTACCTTTGAAACCATGGAAGATGTTTTAAAATTTGAATCAGATTCAAGTAATGCGGGTGAATTAGCTGAAGCATTTTATACTTTCATCAACTTAAACAGTTGCAAACTGCATCGTTTTACTGTTGAAAAAAGTTATTAAAATCTGCCATGACAATTCATTAGAGGTTTTAAGAGGCTGTAACTGCCCAAAGTGAAATCATACTATAAAGGTACGGAAGAATGATGCGAAAATACTATATCGACAATTTGCGATGGCTCACAGTGCTGCTGCTTTTCCCCTATCACACCTTCATGATCTACAATACGTTTGGTGAGAGTTTTTATATCAAGGGCATGGATGTAACGGGGACCAGTGCCGTTATCACCGCCATTTGGCCTTGGATCATGCCCCTCATGTTTGTCATTGCGGGCATTAGTTCTGCATATGCTCTGCAAAGGCGAACGGCCAAAGAGTATTTCAAAGAACGTTTCCACAAGCTGTTTCTCCCCCTGGTGTTTGGAATTCTCCTGCTCATGCCGATTATTACATACTTTGCGGAGTGTTTTCACAACGGTTTTTCGGGCAGTTACTTTGACCAATACGTTTTGTTTTTTACAAAACCCACCGATCTATCGGGTTACAACGGAGGGTTTACCCCGGGACATTTGTGGTTTATCCTCTATTTATTTATCATCTCCCTTTTGGCTTTACCTATCATGGTAAAGTTTAAGAAACTACCCGTAGAGCGGTTAAACATCGTGTGGTTGATAACCTTGTTTATTTTGCCACTGTTGCTTCGGCCAGTGCTGGACATATCGGGTAAAAGCATCGGGGAGTACTTTGCCTATTTTATGCTTGGTTACTTTGTGTTCTCCAATGAAACCGTTGTGAACACATTGGATCGCTATCGGTTCTTGTTGACGGGTTTATTCCTTGGGGGTATGGTTGTAATCGTTGCATTGTTTTTAATACGACCGGAGGTCGATCCATTCGTATACGATGGCATTTCTGGCTTATATGGGTTTAGCGGTGTCCTTGCCCTGCTGGGGCTTTCCAGGCATTATTTAAACTTCCATAACAAAGTTGCACATTACTTGGGACAATCCTCTTTTTCGGTATATGTCTTTCACCAAATTTGGATTGTGGTTGTTGCGTACTTTGTCTTTGGGTTCGTTCAATCGGTTGTACTGCAAATTTTACTGATCCTGCTCTTTAGTATCATTTTAACTTTCCTGACCCACGAGTTGTTCAAACGCAACCCTGTCACACGGTTTTTGTTTGCTATCCAGTATAAACCGAAAGACCATGGCTCAGTTCAGTGAGCGGGATGCAATTGTGGCAGGTGCAATCCTTGGTGAATACTTTGCACGAAAGAATAAGGGTACCCCCTAATCCTTCGTGCTTTCACCAGCTGCTATTTCGCCAATATGTCTCCAAGTTGGGAAAGCAGATTGCCATTGCCAACAGAGATATTACCCACTTTGTCGCATATCTTTTCAAGGTACTCCAGCTCCTTCAGTTTATACAGCGTCGTGTTTTCCTCCATGAGTTTTGCGGTGTTGAGTAAGCTTCTGGTGGATGCAACTTCCTCCCGGCGGGTGATCACGTTTGCCTGTGCTTTCTTCTCGGCAACTAAAACGGTGTTCATAATCTCCCGTATCTCCCCGGGCAGGATGATGTCCTTCACCCCGCTGGATAGGAACTCCACAAACAATTCCCCCTGCTTTTCTTTCAGCTTTTCAAGGACAAAGGAGGCAATGTTCTCCTTCTGATTCAAAAGTTCATCAAAGCGGTAGTTGCCCACATACTCCCTTAAAATCAGTTGGGTTAAAACGTGTATCTGCTGCTTATAGTCCTTAATTTCGCTGGTGATTTTATAAACATCCGTTATCTTATAACTGCACACAAAGTTTAAACGCAAGCTCACCTTATCTGCCGTTAAAATCTCCTGTCCGGTTATATCCAAAAGCTGCACACGGTTATCCACCAAAAGACATTCAACCTTCACACTGCCGTTCCAAAAGAAATATGTGCCGCTGTTCAGTGTTTTCACAAAAGCACCGTCAAAGTGCAAGAGCCCTGTAAAACCGTTTGGCACTTCCACTCTCATATAATACTTTTGGGCGATTCCTGCCAAAACCTTTGGTTCGATTTCCGCAATTTCGGGTTTTGCCAGATCCACTAACGTAAATGTATTCTTGCGCAGAATATTCCAAAAATAATATTCTCCGGTGGCAAGGATGCCCGTCACCCGCCCGTCCACATAGTGTAGGGCAAAATATCCGTCGGGAACTTCCACAGAAACTGTTGAAGTTACAAACCCTGTATCTTTTAGTACTATCTTTATATCAACATCTTCCAGTTGAACGGCTCCGCTAATTCTGTTGATTTGCACACGTTCATTTAATCCACCCCGAACAGTGTGTTTGCCGGGGGTTAACATGCGGACAAAGTTTCCGTCTTTGAACAAAAACCCTCTTTCGATTTCTTTAATAATGACCTTCATTTTTTACCTCCCATCATTGTGAGAATGTTTGGGAAAGCCCACGATTTCTTTGCGGGTTTTTAGTTGAGCTCTCTTGTGTTGTTTCCGGCTACTGTTCCTAACAGTCATGGGAAGCAACATCTAAAAGCGGTATCCCCAAAAACACGGGCAAATTCAAACGCTGCACTGTTTGCAAGCAAATGGTGCGGGGCTTTTCCCTCGTTTCTCGTTTGTTTTACAGATTCTGAAAATCTGTGCCTTAACCACTTGGCTAACTCTTACGAGTGCGGGAATCGAACCCGCGAGTTCATTGTGGGTAGAACTCTACCTCTGAGTTACTTCAAACGAAGGGCGGAATCGAACCGCCGACACTACCCGTTTTTTGCTCTTTCCGTTAACAGCGGAATGCATAGAGTCGCTCTCTCCTTTGGCATACCGACAGGCACACCCACGGCACCGCAAGGGTTTATATTTTGAACCCTTAGCATAAAACAAAGAGAGCGTATATAAAAATGCTTTCGCATCCTTATCCTTTCACAACGCCAATGGTTTTTAGGCGTTTGATGGGTTTTGTTAGATCCTGCTGGTTTTGCATCACTTCATCGATGTTTTTATAGGCAAAACGGCTTTCTTCCGCAACGTCCTTTTTGTTGTGCTTGCCCAACACCACACCGCTTTTCTTTAAGTCTAGCATCACTTCCTCGGTTGAAAACTGCTCCATTGCCGCAGTTCGGGAGTATAATCTGCCTGCACCGTGGGAGGAAGAAAAGAAACTCATCTCGTTGCCCAACCCTTCCACGATATAACTATAGGAACCCATGGCCCCGGGGATAATGCCGATCTCCCCCTCCCGTGCACGGATGGCACCTTTGCGGTGCACCCAAACATTTTTGCCATAGTGATGTTCGAGGGCTGCATAATTGTGGTGGCAGTTGATCTCCCGCACATACGAATACTGGATATCCGTATATTTGCTTATCAATCGATCCAAAGTCTCTTTGACAGCGTTCATCATCTTTTGTCTGTTTTCGGCCGCAAAGTCTAGGGCGAGGTTCATCCAGTTGATATACTGCTTTCCTTCATCAGAATCCTGGGGCAGAAAGGCTAAGCGATAGTGATCGGGAACTTCCGAAAACCATGTTTGGTTTAATTCCCTGGCTTTGTTGTGAAACAAGTCACACACCTTTTTGCCAAAATGCCTGCTGCCCGAGTGCAGCATGATGCCCAAAAATCCTTCGTCATCCTCTTGCAGTTCAATAAAGTGATTCCCTCCCCCCAGTGTCCCCACCTGATAATATCCGGCATCTATCTCACCAACCAGTTCGGGGTTGTGTTCATACTTCTCCATTTGAGACTTTGCAATGTCCAGCGTCTCACAAGACTGTATTTTTTTATGATGATTAAAACCCACGGGGATGTTTCTAAGAATATCACCCACCAGCGCCTGAATAAATAAACCGTTGCCCGTCTGTATATCTTTGATTTGTGCAACTTGGATATCTGTTTGGATAAACCCCATGCCGCAGCCGATATCCACCCCCACAGCGTTGGGGATGAGAACCCCTTGGGTTGCGATGACACCCCCGATGGGCATCCCCATTCCCGTATGTGTATCGGGCATCAGAGACACCCATTGAAACAGGAAGGGTAAGTTGGAAAGATTATATGCCTGTTCCAAGCAAGTGTTTTCTATGCTACTCTCGTCCTTTAACCAAATGCGAATGGGTACCTTTGTGTTCTCGTTTTCAATAACAAACATACAACCAACTCCTTATTTGAAACTATATCCAGTTTAACATAGTATTCCCAATCCATCATTTAAAAAAGTTTGCGAAGTTTCAAACTTTGTTATAAAATTTAAACATATGGGGGAAAACCTATGGCTGTTTTTTCTGAACTCATTAAAAACTTCAATAAAATACGGGACTATATGCGTGATTTTTATGTTTATGGTTTTAAACCACGCTGTGCGTTCACGGCTAAATCCCTGCGCAGTTATGACAATGAGAAGCGACGCATTGAGAGTTATCTCGGAGATTATATCAAATGGGAATACGGCGTTGCAGGCAAGAAAACCGCCATCTCCCTGGACTCCTCCCAGATCAGCCAAAACCCGCTGTATGCGGCGTGGAAATCCAAGAGTTTCACTTCAAACGATATTCTGCTTCACTTTTATTTGCTGGATATACTATCCGACGGTTCGTATGTATCTGCCCCTGTTTTAACCGAACGCATTTGTGAAAAGAGCGAAAAAATATTCGACACACAAATCGTTCGGCTCAAGTGTAATGAATATGTAAACGAAGGGATTCTTCTCAGCCAAAAGCATGGGAAGACACTTTGTTATGCACTGTCCCAATGCTACTTTAAAGACCTAGGGTTTCGTTTACTGATAGATGCCGTGAAGTTTTTTATGGAAGCTGCACCCTTTGGCGAGATCGGGAGTTATATACTGGACAACGAGGATACAACAAACGATTTGTTTTCCTTTAAGCATCACTATATCGTGCATACGCTGGAGGACGGCATATTATTCGACCTACTCAAGGCCATTCGGCAAAACAAACTCATACGGTTTCAAAACTTTAGTGATCGCACCAAACAAACCAACCAATTCGAGGGTTTGCCCCTTAAAATCTTTGTATCGGTTACAACGGGCAGACGATATGTTTGTGTGTACAACGTTGGGCGAAAGAGATATACCTGCTTTCGGCTGGACTATATTAAATCTGTTACTCTATTAGAAGAAGTTTTGGAAGCGGTTGATTTGCGCACAAAACTCAATAACAACCTAGAAAAAGTGTGGGGGGTTGGGTTTAGCGGTCGCTTTAGAATGGAAGTGCTGTCCTTAAAACTGCATATTGATGAAGAAAAAGAGTTCTATGTCATTGAACGAATCCATCGAGAGGGACGGGGAGGTACTCTGGTTCGCTTGGATAAAAATACATTTCTCTACACAAAGGAGTGTTACGACACAAACGAAATGTCCCCGTGGATTAAGACGTTCATTGGCAGAATCCTTGCCATTGAGGGCACGAACACAACGTTGATCGAACGGTTTTACAGGGATTTAAAAAGCATGTACACCATGTATTTTAGCGAAGAGGTGCAGTGAATGGAACTGTTTTCGGAGATCTATAGCTGTTACTTCACCGCAATGCGGCATATTTTAGAGGAAGCCCAACAGGGGCCTCTTACTCAGGAGAGGATTACGCAAATCATCACTTCACACGCCTTTGACGAAAGTGTTTATTTTATCAACCCGAATATTGCGTCGGGGGAGTGGAACTTCAACATCAATTCGGCCAGCCTTAAACTGCCTATGACCCATCTGCAAAAAGCATGGTTAAAAGCGTTGTTACATGACCGACGGATGCAGCTTTTTCTCGACGAAACCCAGCGGAGCAAAATAAACGAACTGCTCTGCGATGTTTCACCGTTATTTGAAAGCGATGACTTTCACTATTTTGATGCTGCTGGGGATGGGGACAATTTCGGCGATACTGCATATATCACCAATTTCAGAACAATTTTACATGCGATAAAGGATAAATATCCGTTGCGCATCGAGTATGACAGCGGCAAGGGGAACCATTCCAACAACAGCTACATGCCCTTGAAGCTCAACTATTCCCCAAGGGATGATAAGTTTCGGCTGATTGCGCAGCATATACCATCTAGGCGCAATTTAAAGGCAGTTTTGAATTTATCGAGAATACAATCTGTGATGGTTTTACCCAATGGGGTTTGCAGGATTGACCCTACGATTGTGGGCGCAGACATATCCAACGAACCCGTTGTTTTGCAGATACGCAACGAGCGAAATGCGCTGGAACGCTATATGCTGCAATTTGCATCCATGGAAAAACAAACGGAATACGACGAAGTTACAGACAGCTACACATGCCGTATTTTTTATGACGCACAGGACGAAACCGAACTGCTCATCCGTTTGCTCAGCTTTGGGCCTATGGTAAAGGTGTTGGGCCCCCATAAATTTTTGGAACAAATTCGAGAACGAATCCATTGGCAAATAAAGCTGACGTTATGATTAAGAACAACTAAGTCATTTTGAGCAGTTTCTTTAAGTTTCCCTCGTTTAATAAATGTACAGTTTCAAACTTTCCGTTCCAAAATACCGCCCAGTTGTTAAAACAACACGGAACTGTCTTTGCTTTTTCCAAAGTATCAACCGCAATCGCTTCAAAGGGTATTTTGTTGCTTTGGCAAAAGTGTTCCACTTGCTCAATACAATTGGGGATATACGGACATTGGGGGGAATAATAAATTGTTAAATCGTTGCTATCAATTTCTCCACGCCTTGCACTGCTTGCAAAAGAAGGTTTTGTTCCATCGAAGGATCGCGCTAGCAGCTCGTACTCATTTATAGAGTCTACAACTTCAAATCCGTGTTTGATCATAAACCCTTTCTCTGCTAAAAAAGGTTTTTTCTTTTTTGCACTGAGAATACATACGCCGGACTTTCCACGCTGCATAGCATCCTCAATACAGTGTGAGAGCAAGGATGTTGCATAACCCTTTCCCTTAAAGGATCCCGATACCCACAGGCAATAGATGTACATGTAATTGTGCCCATTCACTGGAACCCAAGCCGTTTCAAGCGGTGCATACTCGATAAATACTTTACCTCTTTCGTCGAGTTTCCTAAAAGTATGTCCTTCAGCAATCCTGTCCTTTAACCAAGCCTTTTTTACATCCACTCCACATTGGTGTTTTTTATCTCCAATGGCACAGCAAAGATGTTCGCTCTCTAACTGATCCAGGGTAATAGTCTTAAAATCACTCATGTAAATTCTCCCATCTAACGTAAATATTCGGTATGATAGAACTCACACCGAATATTTATGCATCTATTATTGCCAGCGTTTGAGTTTTGGAAACCATTCGCCCATCATTTTTCTCGCTTCATCTTCGCTCTTGGCAGACCCCCCCTCAACCATGTGGGGCACGCAGATTTCAATCATTTCCTCCATGGTCCCACTAAAGGTGAAGGCACCGTTTTCAAAACAGTATTTGCAATACTCGGTGTTTTTGCTTCCATCAGCGTTTGTTCCAAACAATTCATCGCCTCCCATAGGCATGCCACAACTTTGACAAAACATCTCTTGCATTTTAATACTCTCCAAATATTTATTGTAATTTTCATTACAAATATATCTTATCACAGCTAATTCGACAACAGCATGTCATGTTATAATAATATATTTTTGATTTATGGCGGTTCGATTCCCACGAACTATTTATAAAAAAAATATATCCTTGCTTTGCAAGGATATATTTTTTAAACACCCCCTAGGGGAATCGAACCCCTGATACCGCCGTGAGAGGGCGGCGTCCTGACCGCTAGACTAAGAGGGCAAAAATTGCGGGTTAGTAACCCGCTGGACAGCGGAACTAGGATTCGAACCTAGACAATACGAGTCAGAGTCGTAGGTGCTACCATTACACAATTCCGCTAAATTTTGTGCCGCTTTATGACAAAATAATGCGGCAACAATCGTTATTATACAAAAACAAGGTTGAGTTGTCAACCTTTATTTTTTATCCATCAGACGGAAAATTTCAGATAAACTCATTGCCGATTGGGCTGCAATTTTGTTTTCATCTGTACTCTTGTTGATCGTTTCCTGTCTTAGGATTCGAACGCTCTTTGGTGCATCAATTCCTATTCTCACCCGTTCGCCCTCCACACTCAGTACCGTTATTTTAATGTCTGTTCCAATTAAAATTGAATCACTCGCCTTGCGGGACAGTACCAGCATCCTTTGCCACCTCCCTATAATAATTCAAAAGCATATCAAATGCGGGATAACGAATTAGTTTATCATCCACCACGCCCATCACAACTTGCTTGCCCACACTAATCTTATAGTTGATTAACACGGGGGCAACCAAATTTATGGTTACTTTTGAAAGTTCTTCGGGCAGCACAGTAATACAATAGACAATAATATCTTCTTCGCTAGTTGTCTTGATAATATCTAACTCACTGTCGTCCACTTCAACACTATAGTCGGGTTTTAAGATAAATGGATTGACAATGGGCAGTGCGATATATGGATTTTGCACGCTGTGCAGCCATTGAACAGGGTCGGTTTGATCACATGTTAAAATAACAAATTGCTTTTCATCTTCAAAAGCTAAAATCCCTTCGGGAAAATTAATAATACTGTCTTCTGCTACTTCAACTGTTCCAAACCGTGACGATTCAATTATCATTGGTACTTCTCCTTAATACTCATAGTATACGCAAATAACCGCATCTTAACCAAACTTTTTAGATTTGGCCTGCGGTTATTTTATAGAAACAATACTACATTTTAACATCCACTTTTTTTCCGCTCACTTTAGGCAGCTTGGATTCATCCACTGTTATTTTAATGCTGCCGTACTCCTTGATTGTGATTTCCACACTGTGGGGAGATACGCTGATTTGTGGTTTGAACTCTCCCTGCCACTCCAAGGTCTGTGTGTCCGGTGACCATTCTACGTTGAAGTACCCCATATCCCACTCAACAGGTGGTCGATCACTGGGCACCATACCAACGTTGATGCTGGTGGGCCTTCTCGTCTCCCTGCTCTTGAGAACTTCTGCAACGGAGTCGTTTGTATTTTCAAGGGCAGATACCCTAGCTCCTTCCGTGGCAATCCTGGCAGTTCCATCCATGATCGCTTGCTGAGATTCAGCCTTTAACTGAATGCTTTGCTGCTCGGAGGAAGGTGTACCCCTTTCCGCCTTGACTTGCAAAGTATCCATGTAAAAAGTCGGTGCTTTTCTGGAAATATTGAGCTTTGTGCCCTCACCACTCACCTTAAACCTTGGTCTTCGACTGTTGATTTGCATTTTAGCGTTTGTAGTCCGAATTTCGATAACCGGCTTAACTGTTGTTATATTCAATTGCGCCATAATGAACTCCTTTCATACATTATTCGGCTTCTTGCCTAAAATCTATGTTTTCCCTTAGCGGAGAAAATCCATTAAAGTGGGCATGATGACTTTGGCACCCGTTTGCAATGCTGCTTTATATACGGAATCAGCCATCAAATATTTGGTGATCACTTCCGCAACATCGATGTCCTCAATGCTGGACATGTTGTCGGTATAGTTGATCTCATCCACGCCATAGCGGTTTTCTAACAGCTCCAGCCTGGTCTCCCTGGCACCCACGGTGGACAGGTTTTGCAAGTTGTGCTGAGAGAAATCGTCTAAGTCCTTAATAAAACCCGAAAGCTTGCTGATGTCTGCCGCTGGATTATTCAGTTCGACCAGCAACTGATCGAGTTTGTAAAAGATACTGTCCTTTCCAACACCCATGATTTCCGCACCGTTAAAGGAAACGTCCATCTTCAACCCGGTTCCCACTTCCAACTGGAAGTTTTGCTCCAACTCGTCCCGAATCTCTTTATTTACTTTATATCTGGGGGTGTATGTGGTGGGATCTGTGGGATCTAGGGCTGGATTGGCGATCAATTCTTCCGCTTCGATCTGCGCCATGGTCTTTGACATATCGATGTCGGGATTTGCAATGTCCACACCGTTGTACAACACCTTACCGGTTCCATCCACAGTAAAGGGTTGCTTTGTGGAGTTGTATCCGGCAAAGATGTATTTTCCGCCAACGGCTGTATTGCCGATGGACTGGGTGATGTGGTTCTTATATTCATCCACAATTTTTGCAATTTTTTCTCTGTCGTCCCACATTTTAATATCTGTGGATGCATCGATTAAATTGGTTCTAATTTCAGTCACCATCTTACTCATCTCTTGCAGGGATGAATCCGTTTGGTTGACATAGGATGCTGCTGCCACCACGTTGTCCTGATACTGCTGAACGTTCAGCAGCCGTTTTCTGGCATTCATAGAATTCAGCACGCCAATGGCATCATCGGATAATCTGGTGATTCTCCTCTGCGTGCCCAACTGGGTTGTATATTTATCCATGGTTCGCAAATTGCCGTTCATGTTTTTGAGCAATGTGTTTACCATCATTGAATTTGTTATTCTCATATCAATTCACTCCTTATATGTTTATCTGCCCACGATGCCCACTTTGTTGATCAGTGTTTCCAACACCTCGTCCATGGAGGTGATAATGCGTGCAGCTGCGTTGTATGAGTGGCCAAACCGAACTACGTTGGTCATTTCTTCGTCCAAAGAAACGTCGGACATAGATTTTCTCGAATTAATAATCTGAGACTGCACCACTTCTTGAGTGGAGCGCTGGCGCACGATGGAAGCCATCTCAATACCGATGGAAACGATGATGCCACGATACGCTGAATCGAAGTTGTCCGGGTTGCCGTTGGCATCCTTTTTGGTGATCAAACCAACCAACTTTAATGCGTTTACATTGTTGCCCCGCTGATCGTTGCCTTCAGCCGTAGCACTGCCCACGGGTTTATCGGATGCTGCAATTAGGTTTGCATCTCTTAAAATATCGGGATTTATTGCAAAGTTCAGTGCAGTAACCCCCGATGCATCGTGAGTGGGAGAAGCATCTACGAAGAACTTGATGCCCGTCTGCGAAGCAGTAGCGCCGTTGTTCAGCGTCCAACCCTGCATGTGCGCTTCGTTAAACTCTTTTGTGATCTTTTGGCACAGTTTATTGAGTTCACCCAACAGGTGGGGAATACCCTTGTTGTCATCCGAGTTACCCACACACAAATCCATATACGATTTGATCTCACCGCTCTTAGGGTTGACCTTATATGTAGGATTACCCGCTGAATCCTGCCAATATACGTTGGAGAGCATAGGCCCGCCAGCAATGGGATTTGGCTCATTGTCTACAGTCATGAGCTTGTTGAAGTTGTTGTGGTTGACTAAGGTTCCCCCGTCTATTTCAACAACCAGCTTGCCGCCCAAGTCCTCGTAGTATTTCATATCCACAATGCCCGACAGTTGATCCAACAAAACGTTTCGTTGGTCTCTTAAATCGTTGGCCTTTGCGCCGTAAAGCTCATAGGAATAAATCTTTTCGTTTAACTGAGCGATGGATTCTGCAATGTCATTGATCTGCCCAACGTTTGTCTTTACACAGCCGTTCATATCCGCCTGTTTTTCAATCAAACGCTTTGCATAATCGTTAAAGGAATCCACCATCTTTGCAGCATTTTCAACTAAGTTTTTGCGAATGCTGAGATCCGCAGGGTTTTCTGTCAAGCTATATAAGCTTTTATAAAACGATGTGAACACACTGGAAATGTTGGTGTTCTGATCGATTTTATCCAACTCCGTGTTGAACAGCCCTTCGATTTCACCATAGTGCTGTTCCTTTGAGTTTAAATACTGTGTTGCCGCATTTTCCTTGCGGTACTGCATATCTAAAAATGGATTTCGAATCTGCTCAATGTAGAGCGGTTCAACACCTTTGCCCGTGAGACTGCGCTTATCGCTGGCTAATAGCTGTACCAGTGATGCGGGCGGAATCGCCGCAGTGTTCATGCGCTGGCGCGTATAACCAATTGTTTCAGCGTTGGCAATGTTGTGACCCGTTAAATCCAGGTTGATCTGAGCCATGCGAAGCCCCGAAGCACCTATATTAAGTCCCGTAAAAGTTGATCTCATGGTTAAACCTCACTATCTAATAATCCCAAACTCTGCTCGGCAAAGTCCCTCTCCAAACCGGAGCTGCCATAGATATTGCTGGGCTGCTCCCGGTGAGAGTAAACATCGACGATAAAGTTTATATAATCAAAATGTACTTCTAGGAGCTGTTTGTTCAGCTCATTTATCTCGCTTTGCTTTTTTAGTATTTCAACAAGAGTTTGGCTTGCATGGCGCAAATCTGACGCATGCTCTCCCGAAATCTCAATGAGCTCGCTCATATTGAGTTGGTCTTTTCCATTCTCTTTGGCAATTTCCTCAACAAGTAAAACTCTGCCGTCTTCCAGCTTCGTTGCTTTTTTAATTAAAGTCCATTCCTTTGCGGTAAGGCTGCCCACAAGATCGGCGTTGGACTCAACAATTGCAGCTTTCTTTTGCAAAGAAAGTGCATATATTTCTTCATAAGTATCACGCAATTCGTTTAAAACGTTTACAACAGCTTGAATATCGCTCAATTGTAGTCTCCAATTTTTATCCTAAGATTTTATCAGCCACTGCCGACGGATCGACACTATAGGTTCCCTTTTCGATTTCGGTTTTGAGCTGGCTGATTTTCGCAGCATTGATATTTTCGGCTTGCAGCATTTTCTTTAAAGTCATATACGCTTCCGAATATATCTTTGTGTCGTTAGAAATAACAAAGCTATCGGGTTCCTGAACGGGAATGGGGCTCTTTACCCGGGACACTCTTGCCGTTGCTTGATATTGCGATATTGCGCTTGCCTTGATCTGATTGATGTTCATGATACTTCCTGCCTGTTCTGTTAATTATTTTTTATCACTAAAGGTATGCATAACATTCCTTCGTTTAACCATTTGATCAGAGTCATCTTTTTTATATGTATCGGGTTGGTTGCTTGTTTCGGTAGACGTGGTGCCAAAAGCATTTTTCAGCTTATCCTGGCAATTCCTACAGAACCGTCCCGTACTAATCGGCGCAGCGCACTTCTCACACCGCAGTCCAGCATCGGCCGATGAAAGGATCAGCCTGCCTTCCCGCAGAAAGTGCATAATTTCTCGCTCTTCAATACCCGTGTCTTCACACAGGGTGGCAATATTCGTGGTCGGGTTTTCATAAATGTAATCTCTTGCAACGAGGAAGTCATCATCCAATTTTTTAATACAGTCCGCACAGATATCGTGAGCACTGTTTTGGAACAATCGTCCGCACCATTTGCATTTCTTTGGTTTGAATTCCATTTTTTAAAACCTCTTCGCTCTTAGTATTGTTCAATAACTCTGTTATTATAACAGCTCTATCTTATAATATGTTATTATCTCAGATTAATTGCTGCACCATCCATATTGTCAGCCGTGGTTAATGCACGGGATGCCAAGGAAAGTGCTCTTTGTGCACGCATCAGCCTTGTCATTTCTGTGGCCATCTCAATGTTTG
The DNA here is from genome assembly GCA_964453645.1 of uncultured Clostridia bacterium. Lineage (GTDB taxonomy): Bacteria > Bacillota > Clostridia > Christensenellales > JAWKQI01 > CAYVRJ01. The sequence goes on along the minus strand of CAYVRJ010000001.1, from coordinate 309,280 downwards.
AGTTTTCAAGATAACCCTGCTTCACAAGAGTTGTGTTGTCGGCCGTGGGGCCGCCCGATGCGTCTGTTGCTGCAAAGCGGTTTGCGCCGATTGCCGAAAGACCAGAGGGGTTCATAAAGGTGAACCGTGCCAGCTGTCCATAGGGCACATTCGCAGCATCGATTAAATATCCTTCTCCATTTACTTTTAAGTCGGCACCAGTGCCTTGAATCTGCACTCTGTTGCCGTTTACGTCCAAGACGTATGCTCCATCGTTTGCAACCAAGAAATTTCCGTTGGGTTCAGCACTCACTTTAAAATTTCCGTCTCTGGTAAACACGATGTCTCCGTTTGAGTTCTCTAGGGCAAAGAATCCTTTGCCTTCCAAGTGAAAGTCTGTAGACATACCGGTGCTCATCATGGCTCCCTGGCGAAAGCTCTTCACGGTGTTGCCTAAGATGACGCCTGCGCCTTGGCGAAGGTTTAAATCGTCCTGAGGCTGCACAGGTCTCAGTATGGTTTGATAGAGTGCCTCTTTAAAATCCACTCTGGAACTTTTATAACCCACTGTGTTGACATTCGCTAAGTTGGAAGCGATTACGTCAACCCGTTGCTGTTGTGCAAAGATTGCATTTGCTGCAGTTTTCGTAGATTGGATCATTGTGTCTCCTTGTCCTCTTCGTTTTAGAACCGTGCGATTTCGTTCACGGTCTTACCTAAGCTCTCATCTACCATTTTCACCATGCGCTGGCTGGCTTCGTATGCTCTGTTGGTAACGATCATATCTGCCATTTCCGTTGCAATTTCCACATTGGAACTCTCTATATAACCCTGCATCACGGTTATGTTTTGTGCAGGAATGGGTTGTTCATTGTTGTAGTGGGTGTATAAGTTGTCTCCCACTTTGCGAAGGCCATCTACGTTTTCAAAATCAACGATTTGAAGCTGAGCAATGTTATTACCGCCCACCCAAACGTTTCCCGTAATATCCACGGCAAAATCGGTGGTGTTTACTTGGATTCGCTGGTTGTTGGTGCCCATGACATAATGTCCGTCGGGATTCACCAAATAACCCTGAGGATCCACGCCGAAGTTTCCGGCACGGGTGTATCGATCGCCATTTGGCGTATTCACAACGAAGAAACCATCGCCTTGAATGGCCAGATCCGTGGGTTCCATGGTTTGCTCCATACCCCCTTGAACGAATCTGGTGTACAGTTCGTCAATGTGGATACCGGTATTCTTGCCGCCAAGCGTGTTCGTCCGGCTGATCACCGAAGGATCGTTGAGGCGCTGTAACATCATGTCCTCAAAGGAGCGGGACAGCAAATGATCGGATTTGTATCCAACGGTATCTGCATTGGCAATGTTATTGGTTATGGTGTCCATACGGTAGCGTTGAACCAACATTCCCGTACCAGCTATATATAAGCTTCTTAACATAAAACCACCTTAAAATAAAAGTATTCAAATATAATATCGCAAAATAATAAAAAAAGTTTAGCAGAAATTTAATTGTTAAAATTTATCATATTTTAAGTTCTTCTTTTTTGTGAAGTTGCACAATAAACCGAACTTCACCCTTTGTAATACTCAGACTTTTTACGATTTCATCAATGGAATATCCGGCATCGAACAGTTCAATCACCTGCAGACGCTTTTCTTCCTTTTTGGCATCGGAATGTTTGTCCAGAGCTTCTGCAACAGGGGGTATGGATTCATCGCTATTTTTTTGCATTTTTTCATCTTTTACAATATTTTCTTCGCTGGAAGCATTCACATAGCGCTCACTATTAGTATCGTCAATATCGAGCTCTTGATTCATTGCCAATTTTTTTAGTTCCTCATCGTCTTCACCAATTGTGAAATCGATTTTTTTCACCGCTTCTTCTTCCTTCAATTTTTCAGGCTTGTGCGGTTTCTCTTCTAAATTGAGGGCAGCGTTGCGCATCAATCTTGCAATTTCTTCACAACGGTCCACATGTTTTTTTAATTTATCTTCCGAATCGGCAACATAAAGTTCAAATGCTTCCAGCGTTTCTTCCAACGTGAGTTCATGAGATAAAATATTTTTTTCCATTTCTTCAATTTTTTCCATATATACTGTGATGTTCTTTCTTCTGGCTAATACAACCATGAAGACAAGCAAACTCAGCAATATAAATATGAAGCCTGCAAAAAGATAATATTCTAATCCCAAATTACACCTCTAAATCAAGTATCTTTCGTTCACCGTAACCCACACTGAGTTCCGCCTCGATAAACCCGTTGGCAGAAATGACTTCTGCAACGCTGTTCTCTTGGTGTTTCTTCTTTTCCTGCTGTTCTTGGTTCTGGGGATCCCGCTCCCGCACCCGGGCGGAGGGATCTTGCTTTTCCAAATGCTTAACACCCTGCAATTCCTTTTGCTTTTCGGCATCAATCATTTTAGCCATGAAATCATGGTTCAGTTCAGGACGTTTGAGAGCCGCACTGGTGTCTTTTAAAAAATCTGTCACTCTGCCTGTCATAATTTGGGCATCAATTCCCTTTATCATTTGACTCTCCTCCTCATCAAAGATTTACGGTCTGAAACAACACGTTGTGGATTTAATCTCTCCATCGCTCACTCTAAAAGTCACGTAGTCGAACTCCTCGCTGGTGATACAGTTGATAGAACCGATGGACAGTCGAACCCCCGAATAAATTTTTTGCGTAACGTGTATTAAGCCGTGTTCCGCATAGCTCAATTTGTCGTTGAGTGTATCTAACTCCGTTTGGAGTTGCTTTTGTACGTTGGAGAGTTGATATAGGCTTTTGAGCAGGTTGTTGCGCATTTCCTGCTGCTCGTGGGAGAGAGATTCATTACTCACGTTCATGTGGGCAACGGTTTTAATCTGGTTGATCTTACGCTCGTTGATCTCCAACTCCTGTTTAATTTCTTTGATCCGCTCGGCCTGTGCCTTGGAAAAACCAACTTCCAGCACCGTGGGCACGTTGGTGGGCGTACCGATGGTGAGGGCTGCAATGTACGTGCCTGCACTCAAGTTGCCCCCAATAATACAACCCTTCTTACCCGACGTCACCTCAATGGCACCTTCGGTAAAGGCGTTGCTGTGGATAAAATACGCTGCAATAATTTTATTTTTGGCATAGATGGTGGCGTATTCGATAAACTTGGAAGTAACCATGCCTCCGGCGCGCACTTGCCCTCTGCCACTGCCTTGGATGCCTCCCCGCAGGAGAATATCCCCTCCCGCTTCTAAAAAAGAAGCTTCCACCACGCCCGAAACCATAATATTTCCCGTGGCTTTAATGGTGAGTCCTCCGATGACGTTTCCTTCAATGACAACATCTCCGTCGAAGGTGATGTTACCCACGCCCATATCTGCATTACCCCGGACGGTATACACGTTGGAGACCATGACTTTGTCCATGACGAAGTCCACCATGCCGTTGCCGGCAGCATACATAAAGTTGCGGTCTTCGGAATAATCCACGTTTTTACCTTTGGGCAGGTTCACGTTTTTACCAGGGCTGGCCTTTAACTCGTTGCCGTACACGTCGTGGCCGGGCGTTCCCTCTCCCGCAGGAATGCGCTCCACCAAGAGCTGCCCTTTGGTTACGGGTACGAATAAATCCAACTCTTTAAAATTCACTTTGGATTCAAAGTCAATTTTTTTATAGCGATCTTCTTTGCTGTTGTTAAAGTGCCACTTCAAGGAACCGTTTTCTCCCGTGACGGGGGGCGTTCCCCGGGCAATAACCGTGGGGTTGTCGAAGATGCGCATTTGAATCATCATTTCGAGGGCCTTCACGTCTATGCCGTGGACAATGCGATATTCAGTAGAAATGGTTTCTAACGCTTCGTCGCAAGTGATCATGGACGATGGGCTTTCACCGGGGTGCAAAATGGCATGAGCCACCATATCCCGATCCGAAACCTTTACTTCCAGTTTGGCGGGGTAAAAAAATTCTTGTTGAGGGGGTGCAATCTTTACAGACATGGCTTCTGGGTTGGACAGTGCTTCCACAAAAGCCCTGCGATCCATATCCTTCACCTGCTTGCGCTCCAAATAGAGGTTGAGCCGGGACGCATAGTCTTGGGTTACGGACTTTTGTTTTTGAAGAAAATCCAAAAATACACCTTCCTCCGTATATTTCAACGCATATCCATCTTCGTGAAAAGTTGCGTTGCCCCTGCTGGCAATACCATCGTTTTCTTGAGAAATAGCTGCAATACTATCCCCCGTTCCACCATGGTTACCCTGGTTGCTCATCTCATTTGAATCCTGCACAAAACCTTCACCTGCATTATTCGTTAATGTCATATTGCCACCTCCTTAAGACCTAATAAAAAATAAATAAATGCTTTAACTGTACTTTCTCGTAAGCTGTGTCCGAAGTTTTCCCAAAACCTTGGAATGGATCTGGGAAATGCGAGATTCCGACAAATTCATAATTTGTGAAATCTCCTTGATGAGCATTTCTTCGTAATAGTAGAGTTCAATGACTCTGCGCTCATTTTCAGGCAATGCTGCGATCAGTTCCGTTAAAATCTTGTGTAGTTCTTGTTTTTCAAGATGCTCATCCACAGACTCCCCGCCCGATACTTCGATCATGTCGTTTAATCGAACCTTCTCGCCATCGTCTGATGAAAGCATACTCTCAAAATTCACACTGTTAAATATATATGATTTATGCAGGGTAGAACGCACTTTTTCCACGTCCAACCCCAAGTATTTTGCAACTTCTTCGTCTGTAACGCTTCTGTTCAGTTCCATTTCCAGCTTCACATAGGCGTTGGAAATATCCTTGATACGCTTGCGCAAGCTCACCGAAGCCCAGTCCTGTTTGCGCATGTAGTCCAAGACTTTACCTCGAATGCGGTTGATGGCATAGGTCTCAAACTTAATGTTTTTGCTCACATCAAACCGTTCGATGGCTTCTACCAAGCCAAATATACCCACACTTAATAAATCGTCAAATTCATAATAATTATTATAGTTTGGCATCATTCTGGTGACGATTTTCTTAACCAAAGTCAAGTAGTGGAGAATTAAATCGTTTTTCGCACTTTCACTGTTCTGCTGTGAATATTCATCCCAAAGCAACTTCACATCTTTAGCAGTTTCCAATATGTCACTTCCTTACCACTGAGCGGTTCTTCTTTTCAAATTCAAACAAATACTTTCGAATGAACTTTAAAATATTTTCATCGTGGTCTAAAAAATTAATTGCCACAAATTGACCGCCGTTTTCTTTATCTTGAAAGCTCCTCACAACTCTTCCCCGCCTGTTTAACCGCTTATCGTCCAACTCAAACTCGCAATCTATAAAGGAGTTAAACTCAATGGGCAACAGTACGTTGACCCTCATTCCAAACTCACTGATGTCTACAGACCTTCCCCAAATCTCACTTTTAATCATCCGGGCATCGTTTTTGTCAAAAAGCCGAATGAACACGTTTGTTTCCACCCGTGCCCGAAAGGCACTTCTGCGCTGAAATTGCTGCATGGGTGACACCGCCCGTATGCGGGAGGAATACACCCCTTCATAGGTTTCGTTACCCAAAAACTCAGCTTCAAAATTCGCATATCCAAAATCCCTCTTCACAGTGATGAGGAGTTTATCGTTCTTGTGAATCTCTTTGGTGGAGTCGTAGTGGGAGATTCTGTTGACAATGATCACATCCCCCAATATTTCCTGTACTTTTGTTGTTTCCCAAACGTCTGTTTCTAATTCTATATTCAGCGTTTCCCCAACGGATATTGCGTCTATTTTCATTCTTTAGGCACCTTTTACTTTAATTTTTCAATAAATTTTATAATGCCGCGCTGCTCTTGAGGAGCAGTTTTCGTATCTGTGCTGGAGTATTTTTTTGCAATTTGCACGATATTTTTAGAGGCAATGGTTTCTGGGAAACCCAGCAGCAGTGGAATTTGCTGCTTCACTGCGTTGACCACATTGATATCCTGCATAATATATCCGAGGGAAATGACCTCAACCCCCAAATGTTTTTGAACCACTTTACAAAAATTATCTCTGGTAGAAATTGCTTCACTGTATGAATCCGCCCGGTTGACCACCAGCTTGATCAACGGATTGCGGTTGCGCATGAGAATGGTTTTAGCCATGACAAAGGCATCCATAATGGAAGTGGGTTCCGGGGTACACACCAAAATGACTTCCTCACTTGCGCTGATTACGCTCAAAATCTTGTCGTTCACTCCGGCACCCGTATCGAAAATGATATAGTCCGCCGAAACGTCCAACTCCAGAAGTTCGGACAAAAGCTGCTCAAGCCGTGCGTTGTCTAAATTGATGAGTTCCGCAAGCCCTGCACCTCCCGAGATAAAGCGTATGCCCCCGTGGCCTAAGGCCATAATGTCTGATATACTCTTCTCTCCCCGAAGTACATGGCTGACATCAAACTTAGATTTTGCTCCCAACAACACGTCGATATTCGCAAAGCCAAAATCGGCATCGAAAATAACCACCCGCTTGCCTTGGTTGGCAAGGGCAATGGCTAAGTTCACAGTTAAACTGGTCTTCCCCACACCACCTTTGCCGCTGGTGACGGAAATGACTCGGGATACTGCATTATGCTGTTGCATGCTGGAACTCATAATTTCCCGCAATCTTTGCGCTTGATCCATTCAGCCTCTACCTCAACACATCTTTCACGATTTCCCGAACATCTGCTTTCACAATGTCATCGGGGACGCTCTGACCCACTGTGAAATAGGACAGGGGTCGTCCGCTTCTTCTGGCAAAGTTGATGATTTGCCCCTTGTGCCCACTCTCGTCCACTTTGGTGACCAGCAATCTATAGTTTCCAAGGAATTGATAGTTATCGATGATCGCATTAGCAGCTTTCATGGAAGTGGTGGCACCGATGGCCAGATATATTTCGTCCACCTTAGCCTCCTTGATCAAAAGGCGTATATCTTCAATATATTCCTCATCGTTGGAAAGCTTTCCGGCGGTGTCGATAAAAACAAAATCCATGTTCTCAAATTCTTCCAAGGCCTCGTGGATATCACTCAGCTCATAAATGGTTTTCATGGGAATCTTTAAAATCTCAATATAATTCTTAAGCTGCTCCTGCGCACCCACCCGGTATACGTCTGAATTGATTATACCAACTTTCAGCTTGTCATTGCAAACGATTTGGGAGACCAATTTCACCAGTGTAGTGGTTTTCCCCACCCCAGTGGGCCCTACGAGCATAATGACCCGTTGCTCAAACTTTTTATATTGAATGGTCTTTACTTCCCCTAAAATGTCCAAAATCATGTGGGATGCCACTTCTTTTGGTTCCGAATCGGGTTTCTTCTTCAGGACCTTTTCCACTTCTTGGCATATCTCATGGGCTAATGGTTCGGGAACCTCGTTTTGAATGAGCTTCTCTAGTATGGACTGCACCTTGGAGCTATAGTCGTATGTGATATCTTTTTTAATATATTCAAATTTTTCCGAAAACCTGTTGAGCATGTCCTGCAATTCGGTGATTCTGGAATCCAGAGCGTCCAAACGCTCGTCGCTGGACATCTTTTTTGGTTCGAACACCTCCGCTGGCACATCCAAGATGTTTCTGCTGGGTTTCTCCTCCTCAACCGGGGGTGCTGTGGGGAGCAGAGGTTTAAACTCCTCTTTTTCCTCTTCCTTGGGAATGATGTTGAGTTTCTCAGTTCCCGGTGTGACCTCCATCTGGTCATACTTGGGCACATTGGGTTTTACGTTGTAGGGAGAGTAGGGTTCAAACTCAGGCCGTTCAATCTTCTTTGGTTCATAAACCTTTGTCTCAAAGGTCTTTAACTTTTCCACTTCAAGTGGTTTAGTCAAATCAAATTTAGGCTCGAATTTAGGCATCCTCTCCGCACTCTCGAGCTTTGGCTGAAGTTTAGGCTCTAACCTGGGTTCCAATTTGGGTTCTGGCTTCTTCGCAATCTTTTGCTGATCCCCCATCACACTCTTTGCCACGTAGTCGTAGGCCGACAAGTTGGGCAGTATGACTTTTTCTGGTTTGATCAGTTCAGCGTATGCCAAGTTTGCACCTTGGAGGGGCATTTTTTGAGGTTCTGGTTTGTTCTCCGGTTCGTAGTTTGCAACCACCTCATAAACTTTTTTGGCAAATGCTCCTTTCACACCCTTGGGCTTAACCTGTTTGCTTGAAACGATGATCGCATCGGGACCCAATTCATTTTTAATTTTTTCTAATGCTTCCTGCATGTCATTCGCATAGTAAGTAACGTTCATTAGATAGCCACCGTCCCATCAGAATATATTTCAACGTCTTTATTCAGTTCGTTATACGACAGCACGATCAGATCGGGGATCATTTGTTCTGTAACCTTTTTAAAATGACTGCGCACCACGGGGGAGGTGAGTACAATGGGCACCAATCCCAAGTTGGTCATTTTTTCCACCGAGGTCTTTAGGCTATTAAACAGTGCGTGTAACTGGTTTTGATCCAGCGCAACGTAGGAACCTTGGTCGGACTGGCGAATGCGCTCTGCAATCAACTGTTCCAGTGAAGCATCCAGCGTGACCACTCTGGCCTTGTTGTCGGGAACAAACCGTTTGGAAATGGTTCGCGACAAACTCTGGCGCACGTACTCGGTGAGTAAATCCGTGTCTCTAGTTAAGTGTGCAAAGTCCGCAAGGGTTTCCATAATGGAACCTAAATCCTTGATGGGGATGTTTTCCCGCAGCAGGTTGCACAGCACCTTTTGAATCTCACCCAAAGAGAATACTTTGGGGAACACTTCGTCCACCAGTGCGGGCTGGGATTGCTTGAGGTTCTCGATGAGCACCTGTACTTGCTGACGGTTTAACAACTCGTAGGCATGGCGCTTGATAATTTCTGTCATGTGGGTTGCTATGACAGAGGGAGGGTCGATGGTGGTATAGCCCATAATTTCGGCCTTTTCCCTGTCCGATGCGGAAATCCACTTTGCAGGAAGGCCAAAGGTTGGTTCCACCGTATCAAATCCATCGATTTCGCCCATGGTCTCACCCGTGGACAACGCCAAAAAGTGATCCAGCATCACTTCCCCGTTTGCAACTTCAATACCCTTAATCTTTATGCTGTATTCGTTTGTATTTAACTGTATGTTGTCTCGCAGACGTATTACCGGCACGATAATACCTAAATCCATGGCACACTGCCGTCTAATCATAACTACCCGCTCCAATAGGTCACCCCCTTGAGAGGTGTCTACCAAAGGTACAATGCCGTAACCCAATTCGATACCGATTAAGTCCACCTGCAAGAGGGAGGTGACCTTTTCGGGTTTTCGCATGTCTTGGGCAGCTTCCTCGGCCGTTGCAACGTCTACGCTCTCTTCCACCAACTGTTGCTTTTGCTCGGACTTTTTTAACATGTAACCCATGGCTCCAATGCCGCCAGCGATCAATATGATCGTAAAAGTGGGCAGTCCGGGTATAAAGGAGAGCAGCAGCAGCATACCTGCCAAGATAAAGTAGATGAGGGGCTGTGCCGTGAGCTGGCGCCCAAGGTCTGTGCCCAAGTTGTTGTCCGAAGAGGCCCGGGTGACGATGATACCTGTGGCTGTGGAAACCAGCAACGCAGGAATCTGGCTCACCAAACCGTCGCCCACCGTTGCTAAAACATAGGTGGACACCACCTGATTCATGGGCATCTTTCCCGAGGTGGAACCGATGATCAGTCCGCCGGCAATGTTGATTACCGTGATTAAAATACCCACGATGGCATCGCCCTTTACGAACTTACTGGAACCGTCCATTGCGCCGTAGAAATCCGATTCTCGCTGAATCTTCACTCTTCGCTCCTTGGCACCCTGTTCGTCGATCAGTCCCGAGTTTAAATCTGCATCGATGGCCATTTGTTTACCGGGCATTGCGTCCAAGGTGAACCGTGCGGCAACTTCCGCTACGCGCTCCGAACCCTTTGTGATAACCAAAAACTGAATGACCACAATGATCAAGAATATAATAACGCCTACTATTAAATTATCCCCAATAACGAAGGAACCAAACGTCCGGATAACATTCCCTGCATCACCACCATTACCCAGAATCAAGCGGGTGGTGGAAATGTTGAGGGACAAACGGAAGAGGGTGACGATTAGGAGCATGGAGGGGAATGCTGCAAACTCCAAGGGTTCCCGAATATACAGAGCCATGAGTATGATGAGCAAAGATACAGAAATATTGATGATTAAGAATAAGTCCATAAATAGAGTGGGCAACGGCAATATGATCAGCATGACCACGCCCACCACCACGATGGCTATTAGTGTATCCTTGACTTTCATGAATGCTCTCCTGTAGGCCGCAAGTTTTTCCGACTTCCGGCGTTATTTTCTCATTTTGTAAATATGTGCCAAAATCTCCGCAACGGCTTGGTAGAGTTCGAAGGGGATTTCCCTCCCCGGCTCGCACAGCTTGTACAACGACTGAGCCAACGCCCTGTCCTCATACATCTCTACCCCCGCTTCTCTGGCGATTTCTTTAATGCGCTGTGCCACGTAATCCACGCCCTTGGCCAGCACCACAGGGGCTGCACCTTTTTCGGAATCATACTTGAGGGCCACGGCGTAGTGGGTTGGGTTGGTGATGACAACATCCGCATCGGGCACGTCCTGCATCATACGCATGGCAGCCATTTGAAGCTGCTTTTGCTTGATCTTCCCCTTAATCTGGGGATCGCCCTCCATCTGCTTGTGCTCCATCTTCACTTCGTGTTTGGTCATCTTTAGGTCTTTTTCATACCGCCACCACTGGTAGAGGTAGTCGAAACCCGATAAGATGAGCAGTGCAACGCCGATCAAAAGGGCCGTGTCGATGATGGCAGACACAATATACACTGCCGAAGCGCCCACTGTTGTGCGCATACTCTTTATATAATCAATCTGATACATGGTTATCTGGCCGTATGCGAGTACGGCGATGACAATTAGTTTCAGAACTGATTTGATTAGTTCGATCAATGTTTTCATGGAAAACATTCGTTTGATACCCTTGAGAGGGTTTAACTTGCCAAAGCTTGGCTTGAGTGCCTTGGTGGAGAATAAAAATTTCACCTGCACCACGTTGATAAATATTCCCGCAAGCATGGCCACAATCAGCATGGGTGCTGCGATGGTTGCAAACTGGACCAGCGCCTGCGCCATGGAGTTTGTGATATCCGGATAGGAAATATCTTTCACATAGGTTGCTGTGCCCGATAAAAACTTTGTCATGAGATCCGCCAAACCGTCAACCAGCCCTTGGCCAAAGACTTTTAGCGCAGAAAACATGATGATCAGCGTAACCGCTGTGTTTACTTCGGTACTCTTTCGAACCTGCCCCTTTGCCCGCGCATCTTTGCGCTTTTTCGGGGTGGCCTTTTCTGTGCGCTCACCCGACTGATTCATCGCACTGGCAGAAAGGTTGCAAACATTTGTTCCATGCCCGCAAACATATTGTCAAAGATTGTGTTTGAAAATTCCACAAATACGGGAATAATCAACGAAAAAATGGTGATACCCATCAACACTTTTAACGGCATACCTACCGAAAACACGTTGAGCTGGGGCATAGATTTTACAATAATGCCCAGAGTTGCCTCGGTGAGCAGCCCCGCAAAAATGATGGGGATGGCCACGTTTAACGAGAGCATAAAGGACATGGAGAACAGTTGTGTTGCCACCACTGCAATTTCGGGCATCACGTTCACGGTGCCCACGGGCAGTTTTAAAACTGTCACATATAAAATCCGTATCAGCTTCATATGTCCGTTTGTCAGGAAAAAAACCACCAACAGCGTGATGTTTAAAATATTTCCTGTTATGGGTATGCTGATGTTTGACTGCACGTCGAATACGTTTACCATACCAAAGCCAGTCTGCATATCGATTAACTGTCCGGCTGTGAACACCAGTGTTAAAAACAGGTTGGTCACAAATCCAAAAATGATGCCGAACATGAGCTCCGTCAAACACAAGAGCACAAAGGTGAGGGTGCTGTCGTAGACGATGGGAGTCACTGTGACCACATCTGAAAAAAATAAATATGCCAATGCCCCTGCAAATCCTATTTTTGCCAAACTTGGTATGTTCTTTCTCCCAAAGATGGGGGAGGAAAAAATTAAACCAGAGGCTCGCAAAAACAGCAGGAAGTAATAATCCAGTGCAACTGTCACCATAGCGCTTACGTGATCATTGAGTTAATATAACCAAACAGACGTTCCGTAAATCCTTGCACCGTAGAGAAGATAAACCCCGCAAACAACAAGAGCGTCAAAAAAATGCCGATTATTTTGGGAACAAACGCCAAGGTTTGTTCGTTAATCTGCGTTGCCGCCTGAAATATAGATATAATGATACCAATAATCAACGCAACGGCCATCATGGGCAGGGCAGCAATAACAATGGTGCTGATGGCATCCTGCATGATGCGGATAACTTCTGCTTGATCTATGTAACTCACCTCCTAAAAATATTATAACACATTTATAAAAAAGCTATGTAAAACTGTTCATCAGGCTCTGGACGGTGAGCATCCACCCGTCCACCATGACAAACAACAAGACCTTAAAGGGCAGAGAAATAACTATGGGGGGAAGCATCATCATACCCATGGACATCAGCGTGGATGCCACGATCATGTCCACCACAATAAAGGGGATGTAGATGAAAAATCCAATGAGAAATCCCCGTTTAATTTCGCTGGTTACAAATGCGGGTAGCAACACCCTGGTGGGCAGCACTTCCTCGGTGGGCACCGTATTTTCTTGGATGACCACCGGCTCTAACCCGGAATAGGCGACAAAGGTGGATAAATCGCTGGGGAAGATTTGCCGCAGCATAAATCGCCGAAGGGGAACCGATGCCTTTGAGATTGCCTCTTCTTGGGTGATCTCTCCAGTGATGTATGGGTCGTAGGCTTCGGTTCGCATTTGATCGAACACGGGGCCCATTACAAAAAATGTGAGTATCAGAGCAAGTCCCACCAAAACTTGGCTGGGAGGCATTTGCTGCATACCCATTGCGTTTTTTGTAAATGACAATACGATGACAATTCGAGTAAACCCGGTAAATAAAATTAATATGGATGGTGCTAAGGTGATAATGGTCAAGAGTGCCACAATTTGCAAGCTGGATGAGCGGGAACTCAACATACCCGCCAACTGATCCAGTATGCCGGGTGCTTGGGCTGTGGTGGCATCATCCATCCCTGTGGGATCCAGTTGCGCACAACTGGTTGTTAAAATGATCACACCGGAAACGAAAATTGTAAGTATTAAGATTTTACCTAGTCTTATCCACTTCTTCAAGGATCGCCTCCGTCTTTTTCCTGCGTGTCTTTCAAAACATCGTCAAAGTTTTTTGGGATGTTGTCTTTTTTGACGTTTTGTTTAAAGATCCATCTTGTAATAAAATTATCGGGGTAACTTGGATGGTTGGTATTCTCGGGCTCTTCTGGCTCGGGGGGTGGCGTATACGCCCCTTTTTCCAAAACACTGATCTCCCGTTCGCCCACACCCAACAAATACTGCTTGTCCTGATAGGCAATCACCAACAGGGCTTTTTCCTTGGTTATATTCACCCGGTCTAATACCGAAATTTGTCGATGAATATTTTTCCTAAAAAAAGCTCCGGAACCCCGACTGCCCTTTTTTCTAGCAAAAGCTGTATTTCCCGAAGCTTTTCGTGCAACATATTTTGTTGTGTAGTACACAGCCACAAGCACCAAAGCTAGGGAAAACAGTGCTGTTAAGACTTCAGTTGTGCCAATTGGCTGTGCCATTCTTTTCTCCTTTGTGTAAACCCAAGGCCTAGACCTGCATTCTCATAATCTCGTTGTATGCGTCCACAACTTTGTTGCGCACCTGAATCACGAGGTTGAGAGCCAAGTCTGCCTTCTCACCGGCGATAGTCACGGAGTGAAGGTCGTCTGTCTCACCGGACAGGAGTGCATTGGTCATCTCTCGGGACACCTCTGCGGTATTTTCTGCATTTTGAATTGCATTATTCAAGAAATCAGAAAAACCCATGCCGTTTTTCTTGGATGTAACATCTTGTGTGGCCTGTGGCCCCATAATGGGAGACAGTGGTTTGAGTGAAGAAACTGTTTGCATCATCTATATATACCTCGAAAAAAGATTATTTGCCTATTTGCAGTGCCTGGGTAGCCATGTTCTTAAATGCGTTCACAGCCGTGATGTTTGCCTCGTAGGAACGGGTTGCACTCATCATGTCGATCATCTCGCGGGCGAGATCCACGTTGGGCAAGCGCACATAACCCTGTTCGTCCGCATCCGGGTGGCCTGGGTTGTACTCGATCTTAAAGGGAGAATCCTCCTCCATAACAGCCGTAACCCGAACACCTCTGCCCGGCGAAGTTGTGACACCATTGTCAGCTTTATCAGCATTCATGGCACTTTTATAAAAATCCGAAAAGGAACCCTCCCGCTCTTGGAAGAGCACGTATCTGCGGCGATAGGGATCGCCGTTGGCAGTGCGGGTGGTGTTGATGTTTGCAATATTTTCTGCAACCACATCCATTCTCAGCCGCTGCGCTGTCAATGCCGAGGAAGAAATATCAAACGATTTCAAAAATGACATTATTAAAACCCTCCAAAAACTATTTTACTGACCTTTGATGGCTGTGCGCAACTGGTTGATCTCTCCCGATGCCTTGCGGGACAAGGTTTGGTAGTAGATGGTGTTGCGGGCCAGATCGGTCATCTCTTTGTCTATATCAACGTTGTTGCCGTCCATACGCATGGTGGTGGTGTTGTCTTGCACCACTTCGGCATCGATGGAGCCTCTTCTTCCGGAGCCAAAATCCATGTGTTTTTCTCTGGTTATCTTTGCATGGAATCCGTCGTCTCCCCCCGCCATAGCTGCTTTGAAGTGTTCTTCAAATGCCACAGCAGAACGCTTGAAGTTGGGTGTATCAACGTTTGCAATGTTGTTGTTGATGACTTCCCCTCTCATCCAAGACGCATCCAAGCCCTTTTGAATTAAGTTTAATGTACCAAACACGATAAGTCCCCCCTTTTGTTTATGAGTTCCCTAAGAACACATTTGTAAACTTCAGTACTTTATTCACATACCCTTGTACACCCGACGAAATTTTTAAATAATCCTGAGGATTTGAGGTGTTTGGGGTAATTCCCAATTTCGAAATTCTTCCCGGTCCTGTATTATATGATGCAACTGCAAGTTTTACATCGCCGTCGAATCTTTTTAACAATTGTGATATGTATTTGGTGCCGCCCCGTATGTTCTGCTCCGGATCAAAGGGATCGGTCACGCCCAATTCCTTTGCCGTACCGGGCATCAACTGCATGAGCCCCTGGGCACCCACTCTGGACACTGCTTTTGGATTAAAGCTGGATTCTGTTTGAATAATACCTCTGATCAGCGAAGGGTTTACATTAAACTCCTTTGCTGCACTCTCTATGATATCTGCATATTTATCTGCATTTTTTAAAACACCGGTGGTATCCGCAACTGAGGTAACGGCAGATGCTTTTTGGAACATCACCGGCGGATTCGTGAATACCTCACCTTTGGTTAATTTGGTTTCCTCGGGAGTACGTTTTGCAACGGAGGTACTTGCGTACATTTCGTTTTCCAACTTCTGAGAAAACGAACCCCCTTGCCGCTTTGGCGATAGACTATTCATTTGCTGGCGAACCTGGCTGATTCGGGCATTTGCATTGGCTACGCTACTCGTCATTTAAATAAAAAACCTACCCTTTCGTTAAGCTGCAAATTTATTGCAGACTTGTACAATTTAAATATTGATTTCATTTTAACACAATTGCAGACTGTTCGTCAACAAAATGTGTGTAATTTTTGATGGGAATTTATTGAATTCATACTTTTTTCGACATTTGTGCACACTAATCAAAAATGGAGCAATCATTTGAAAAAATTTTTAAAAATTTTAATCGGAATAGTTGCCGGCATCGTCAACGGGCTGTTGGGTTCCGGCGGAGGCATTGTGGTTGTGGACGGGTTGACAAGGCTTGGCGTTGAACCTAAAAAAGCACATGCCACTTCTGTTTTTTGTATTCTTCCCATAACTATAGTATCGGCATTTATGTATCATTCATTAGGGTTTTTAGATATTACCAGCGGACTGTATGTGGGCATTGGAGCCACAATTGGCGGGATAATCGGAGGATTTTTATTAAAAAAAGTACCAACAAAATTATTAAATGACTTGTTTACCATTATTATTTTAATTTCAGGACTGCGGTTAATTTTGTAATGGATATTTTTGTTTTAATCTTAGCGGGACTCATCTTTGGCACCATCGGGGGTATGGGCATTGGCGGCGGAGTGGTACTCATCCCATTTTTAACAATTTTTTTGGGGTTTTCCCAGCAGGGTGCACAGGCAATCAATTTGTTTGCGTTTATTCCTATGGCCATCGTAGCTTTAATCGTGCACATAAAAAATAAAATGATTGATATTAAACAATGTATTTTTTTAGTGCTGGCCGGAGTGGCTTTCTCCTTTTTGGGCAGTTATCTGGCTTCTATTACAGAAAATGATTTGCTCAAAACCATTTTTGGGGGATTTCTCATTGCCGTTGCCCTGCTCCGAGGGTATCAATCCATTAAAAAACGCATTCAGAAAAAACTCAAACTATAACGAACGTTCGTTTTTTATAATGCTTTGTAGTTGTGCAGATACCTGCTCGCACAGCTCGTTGGCAACCTCTGCACTGGCACTTTGGGTAAACAAACGAATTTCAGACATACCCGGCTTTAAAACAACAGTGCTGTTTAAAACCCGATAGGTGATGCCATCTAAACGCTTTGCGTTTTCGTTGTAATAAATAAACTGGTTTAACACCTTGCCAATCTGGGCTGTATCGCAACTGAGTATTTTTGTTTTTTTATACCGCACCTCAATGGAGGCAACGATACTACTCATAGGTTTTTCACATTCCAATAATCGACACAAGAGATACACGCCATCGCTGAATAAACGATTTAGGGCATTTTCAAAGTGTATTTCACTTTCGGAACACTCGGTCATGTGGAAGCGAGAGCTGCTAAAAATATCATAGAGAAGGGGAGGAATTTTGATTTCCTCGGGTTTTGCAACGTTGATGATATACCAATAGGCCAAGGGTAAAAGCCCTTCGGAATAGCTGTTGTCGGGCGTAACGATCTCCATGGTTTCGTCTGCAAAACAGACCCCAAAGTCGTACCCCTGTTTTCTCACGATCTGCTCCGCCAGCTCTCTGGACTCAACCACATAGGTGGACACGTCTACGTTGGTGTCCGATACGGCACTTAAAAACAGTTGGTCGTATGCCGTACCCGATTGAAACAGGGCAATTTTGGCTTTGCAATTTTTAATGATCCCGTTGAGTTCTGCAATATACGCTTCCTCAATGCCGCTCAGCTCCTTAATGGGCTGCACCTCCAAACACTTGCTTCCGGTTACCTCCATTTCGTTTTTAATCTTTTGCTGGACTTGGGGGGAGATCCTGTTGCCCAAACTGTCCATGAGTCTAATCTTATCCCTTCCCACGTAGATAGCCATATCCACGCCCGTCATGCTCAAACATTTTTTAAACACGCCTAATGTTTGGGTCTTGCAGTTTAACACCTTTACGCCCAGATGAGAGAGAATGGCAGCCATTTCGATTGTGAAGGTTTCTTGAAAGATTTCTTGTATTCCCCCAATGGCCACTTTGCCGTTGCCCAAATACTGGGACAGTGCGGTTAAGAAGAGGGAGAGTTCCCTGGGGGTCACCAGCATGGGTTGGTTGATTAAAATTTCTCCGTTCGAGAAAAACTCCCGCAAGGGCATATTGCCAAACACGATGTTTTCATTCACCGCTGTGCCAAAGGGAATGTGTTTGCAGGGCCATATCTTAACTTTGGGAGAAATTTTGTTCTCCCCTGCCAGTTGGGTGCCAAATCCAATGACACAGCCCTCAAACGCAACGCTCTTTGCCCCCACCGTGACATTGTTCATCACCACTGCCCCTGTCAACTTGCAGTTGCTGTGAATCACGGCATTGCTGTGCACAATGCTTCGCTTGATATTTGCGTGTTTGCCCACAAACCCGTTGTCGAAGATGCAGGAAGAACTGATAAACGCTCCCTCCTCCACAACCACGTTGTTGCCGATGTACACGGGGCCTTGCAACCTGGCACTGGTGGAAATTTTAACGTTGTCCCCCAAGTAAATGCCGTTGCTCTCGGACTTTTGCATATCCACAGCCACGTTACCCTTGAGCATATCTTCGTGCACTTTAAAGTAGTTTTCAATATTGATTACTTCGCACCAGTACTCGTCAAATAAATATCCACATACCTTAAAACCCTCGCCCATGAGCTTGGGTAAAATGTCGTGGATAAAATCCGAGGGTTTGTTGTCGGGGATCATGGGCAGCACATTGGGGCTTAGGACATAGATACCGGTGCTCACCAGATCGCTAAACACTTCGGTTCCCTGGGGTTTTTCCGCAATTTCTGTGATGGTGCTGTCTTCTCTTGACAGTGAAATGCTCAAACTGTGGGGTTCCACAGAGGTTTTTAGAGCAATGGTCACATCTGCACTGTTGGATTTATGAAATTCAATGAGTTTTTGTAAATTGATGTCGGTTAAGCAATCTCCGCTGAGCACCAAAAAATCTTCACTGGTGGTGATCAGGGCTTTTTTCACACCCCCGGCGGTAGACATGGGCATGTCCTCTTCGCTGTATGTAAAACAAACCCCAAAGGCCGTGCCGTCTTGGAAATATTCTTTTATTTTTGCGTTTTTTTGAGAAGTTGTAAAGGTGATATCGTTTATACCGTGTTTTTTCAGAAGCTCCACACTGTAGGAACAAAGGGGCTTGCCCATAATGCTCACCATGGGCTTGGGCAATTCGCAAGTTAGTGGACGAAGTCTGCTGCCCTCTCCACCCGCCATAATAACCGCTCTCATTCAACAAAACACTCCAGTCAGCCTTTTGTGTTATTATTAAACTGTGAGCGGTTTATTATTCACGCTGCATTCATAAAATCGAATTTAAATGATACCCATACGCATTATAAAATAAATTTTGACAAGTTGCGCTCCACGGCTTTGTCGTTGAGATGGTTGCGGACGTATTCCGCATTGACAACCACTTCAACATCCAATCCACCCCCGGCATTAAAGGAGATGTCCTCCAAAATGTTTTCCATTATGGTGTGCAGCCTTCTTGCCCCAATGTTTTCGGAATTTTCGTTGAGAATCTGGGAGGATTTTGCAATTTCTTCCAGTGCATCGTCGGTAAACACCAAGTTCACACCCTCGGTCTTGAGTAACGCCTGATATTGCTTGGTAATTGCGTTTTGAGGCTGGGTGAGAATTTGCAGCAGATCCTTTCTGTCCAAGCTGGACAGTTCCACTTTAATGGGGAAACGTCCCTGCAATTCGGGAATTAAATCGGAAATTTTCGCCACATGAAATGCACCTGCTGCAATAAACAGCATGTAGTCGGTCTTCACCGGGCCATACTTTGTTGCAACAGTGGACCCTTCCACGATGGGCAGGATATCCCGCTGAACCCCCTCCCGAGAGACTTCCGCACCGTGTCCCGCAGTTTTTCCGGCAATTTTATCGATTTCATCCAAAAAGACGATGCCCTCCTGCTCGGCCAGTTCAATGGCCCTTGTGGTCACTTCGTCCATATCGATGAGCTTATCGGCTTCCTGCTGGGTGAGAATCTTCTTCGCCTCAGCCACGGAAACCCTTCTCTTTTTTGTCTTTTTGGGCAGTATTCCCCCAAACACATCCCCCAGATTCATGTCGATGCCGATGCTGGCCATTTCAATGCCCAACTGGTGGTTGTCTTCCACTTCCACCTCGATGATGTCGTTGTCGATTCTGCCCGACTTGATGTCGTAGAGCACTGCTTGGCGTTTGGTCATACTCTCCTGCTCTTCTTCTGCCGTTGGCTGTTGCTCGGAAGTGAGCTGGGGTTGGCCGAACAGTGCCATGAAGGGGCTGGTTTGCTGCTGTTGGGCTTTTTTATCCATGGGGGCCATGATGATGTCGCACAGACGCTCATAGGCCTGCTCTTCCGCCTTTTCCTGCACGGTGGACAACCTGTTTTGCTTCACCATGCGGATAGATGCCTCCACCAGATCCCGCACGATCGAGTCCACATCCCTGCCCACATAACCCACTTCGGTAAACTTCGTGGCCTCCACCTTCACAAAGGGTGCGTTCATCAGCTTGGAGAGTCTCCTTGCGATTTCGGTTTTACCAACGCCGGTAGGCCCGATCATGATGATGTTTTTGGGTGTGATTTCGTCTTGCAATTCTTTGGGCAGCAGCGAGCGTCTGTAGCGGTTGCGCAGGGCAATAGCCACTGCCTTCTTGGCATCCGCCTGGCCGATGATATATTTATCCAGTTCGTTCACAATCTCTTTGGGTGTTAAATGTGCCATGGTTTGCTCCTCCTAAACCTCGAGTACGGTTATGTTGTCGTTGGTGAACACACAAATTTGTGCCGCAATCTCCAGAGACTTCCGCACAATTTCCGCAGCCGAAAGCTCCGTGTTGTGCACCAAGGCCTTTGCGGCAGACCGGGCGTATTCCCCACCCGAACCGATGGCGGCAATGCCGTCGTCCGGGTCGATGACTTCACCCGAACCGGCAATGATGAGTATATCTTCTTTATCGGCTGCAATGAGCAGCGCTTCTAATTTTCTAAGAATTTTATCGCTTCGCCAGTCTTTAGCAAGCTCCACAGCCGAGCGGTGGATGCTTCCGTTATACTCTTCCAACTTGTGTTCAAACTTTTCGCAAAGATCGAAGGCATCGGCAACGGAACCGGCAAAACCCACGGCCACGGTGTTGTTATACAGCTTCCGTACCTTTTTGGCGGTATGCTTCATGACCGTTCTCTCCCCCATGGTGACCTGACCGTCGCCCCCAATGGCTATTTTGCCGTCTTTTTTCACGGCAATAATGGTGGTTGCATCAAACATCTCGTTTATCCTCTCGTCTGTTTTAATACTTCGTATCGCTCTATCATCTCATTTAATTCAAACAAGGCACGCTTTGCCATTTCCTCACGGTTTTGAATCTTGTTTTTGAGTTTAACCTCCGGCGGTGCCATTATACCGAAATTTATATTCATTGGTTGAAAATGCTGCTCACTTGCGCCCACAATATAGCCCGGCAGTGCACCTATAGCCAGTTTATCGCTGAATTCTGGATATGGCAAGTGCAATTTATCACAGGCAGCAAAAATGCCGCACAAAAGACCGCTGGATGCGGATTCCACATACCCTTCCACCCCTGTGATCTGCCCGGCAAAGTATGTATTTGTGTTTTCTTTTAGCTGATAATAGCGGTTGAGCAGGGCAGGTGCATTGATATACGTATTTTTATGCATCACCCCGTAGCGCACAAATTCAGCATTTCTCAGGGCAGGTATGAGGGAAAACACCCTCTTTTGTTCGCCGAACGTGAGATTTGTCTGGAACCCAACTAAATTATACAGTTCCCGGGAATTCGTCTCCGCTCGAAGCTGCACCACCGCATAGGGTCGCTTTCCCGTCCTAGGGTCGTACAACCCAACGGGTTTTAAGGGGCCAAACCGCAGGGTGTCCTCCCCCCGTTTCCCCATGACTTCCACGGGCATACACCCCTCGAACACGTTTTGCTCAAAACTTTTCAGTTCCACACACTGGGCGCCAACCAATTCCCGATAAAAGAGTTCGTACTCCTCTTTGTCCATGGGGCAGTTTAAATAATCGCTCTCCCCCTTGTCGTACCGAGAGGCAAAAAAGGCACTGTCCATATCCACCGAATCAAAGGTGACGATGGGAGAAGCAGCATCAAAAAAATGAAAGTGCTCTTTCCCGGTGCGTTCCATAATTTTTTGGCACAGGGCCGGGGTGCACAGAGGCCCTGCCGCAACGATGGTGGTTTCATCTGTTGGAATGTCCGTCACTTCACCGCACACAAATTCAACGTTGCCGCACTCCTTTAGGGTTTGGGTGATGTAGTCCGAAAAGGCATATCGATCCACCGCCAGTGCGCCACCGGCCGAGACGCTGGTCTTTTTGGCAGCAGCAATCACCAAGGAACCCAAGGCTTCCATCTCGGCCTTGAGTAGCCCCCCAGCATTACTCAGCGCAGTTGCCTTGAGGGAATTGGAACAGACCAGTTCGCCAAGCCCCGAATAGGTGTGGGCTGGGGTCATCTCCTTTGGTTTGATGTCGAACAACACCACATCGATCCCTCGACGGGACAACTGGTGCGCAGCTTCACACCCCGCAAGTCCCCCGCCGATTATGTTAACTCTCTTTGTCATCTTTCTTTTTCTTCTGGTTTGTCACACATTCCTCGTTCATACATTTTTTATATCCCCTGCCGTTGCCGATCCTGTGCAAGCTCAAGAGGGAACCGCACTCGGGGCACTTTTCGTTGAGGGGCATATTCCAAGTGACAAAATCACACTCGGGATATTTTTCGCATCCATAAAATGTCTTTTTATTTTTGGATCGTTTAATCACAATTCTGCTCTGGCACTTGGGGCAGGGCACGTCGATGGTCTTGACGATAGCCTTGGTGTTCTTACACTCGGGGTAGTTGGGGCAAGCTAAAAACTGCCCAAACCTTCCCTCTTTATACACCATCTTAGCACCGCACTTGTCGCACACTTCGTCGGACTCCACAACGGGTAATTCCACCCGCTGGACTGTCTTTTCGGCTACAGTTAAGGTATCGTCAAAGGGTTTGTAAAAATTATCTAATACCGCTTTCCAATCCACACCCTCGTTTTCGATGCTATCCAACCGCTCTTCCAACCCGGCGGTAAATTCGATATTTACAATATTGGTGAAGGTGTTCTTCATCAAATCGTTCACGATCATACCGAGATCGGTGGGCATGAGGTTTCTTCCCTCTTTTTTCACATAACCCCGCTCCTGAATGGTGGAGATGATGGGCGAATAGGTGGATGGTCTGCCAATGCCCTTTTCCTCCAACAGTTTCACAAGGCTTGCCTCGTTGTATCGGGGGGGTGGCTGGGTGAAGTGCTGTTCGGGTAAAATATTCTTCGCCGTGAGCACCTCTCCTTCGTTAATCTCGGGAAGACGGTTTTTGTTCTCCAACTGATCTTCCTTTTTAGACTCCTCAAAGTTGTCGTAAACCGAAAGATATCCCTTAAATTTCAGGATGGAACCGCTGGCCTTAAAGGCGTGTTTGTCGACGGACAGATCGATGGACACGGTGTCGTACAGCGCCTCT
Organism: uncultured Clostridia bacterium; assembly: GCA_964453645.1. Classification (GTDB taxonomy): domain Bacteria; phylum Bacillota; class Clostridia; order Christensenellales; family JAWKQI01; genus CAYVRJ01. The sequence goes on along the minus strand of CAYVRJ010000001.1, from coordinate 286,073 downwards.
TTCATCTGGCTGGCCACAAACCGCTCGAAGATCAGCTTGTATAACTTGTGCTGGTCTTTGGACAACACGTCTTTTAAGTGATCGGGGGTTAAATTTAAATACGAAGGCCGGATGGCTTCGTGGGCATCCTGTGCATTTTTCTTTGCGGCATACACGTTTGGTTTGTCGGGTAAACAGTCGGGGTACTCCCGCTCGATGTATTCCCGAACAGCGCCCAGCGCCTCCGCCGACACTCTGGTTGAGTCCGTTCTAATATATGTCACCAGACCAGTTGCCCCTTGGCCGGGGATGTCAATACCCTCGTACAACTGCTGGGCGATGAGCATGGTTCTGGAAGTGGTAAAACCCAACTTCCGGGAAGCCTCCTGTTGCAGGGAGCTGGTTGTGAAGGGGGGAGATGACCTCCTCCGCTTTTGGGACTTCTTCACTGTGTTCACAGTGTAGGGTTTGTTTTGAATGTCCGCTAAAATAGCGTTCACTGCTTCTTCGTCGTCTATATCCCTCTTTTTTGGGTCGCCGTAGTATTTGGCGATAAAGGTTTCGGTTTTATCTGCATTAAATAGGGTTGCATCGATGGTCCAGTATTCCTTGGGCACAAAGGCCAAAATCTCCTGCTCTCTGTCGCAGATGATCTTCACAGCCACCGACTGCACCCTGCCCGCACTCAGCCCCCGCTTGACTTTATGCCACAAAAAGGGAGAGAGTTTGTAACCCACCAGTCTGTCCAGCACCCTTCTGGCCTGCTGGGCGTTGACTAAATTTTCGTCGATGTGCCGGGGGGACTCAATGGCGCCCACCACAGCATTTTTTGTGATCTCGTTAAACTCGATGCGCACAGCCTTTTGTGCGTTGTCCCCCAAAAGGTTGGAGATGTGCCATGAAATTGCCTCTCCCTCACGGTCAGGGTCGGTTGCCAGAAAAATCTTTTCGGCTTTGTCGGCACACTTCTTCAGTTCCCGAACCAGCTCAGACTTTCCCCGGATGACGATATATTCAGGGGTATAGTTGTTTTCAACATCCACCCCCATCTTACTCTTGGGCAGATCCACGATATGGCCGTTGGACGCACGAATAATATAATCCGAACCTAAGAACTTTGAGATCGTCTTTGCCTTTGCGGGGGACTCGACGATAACCAGATTATAGTAGTCCGGAAGTGTTTCCGTAGTCTTTTTTGTACGGGTTGTTTTTTTTGCGGCTGCTGCTGCTTTTGTTTTCCCTTTGGATTTTGTAGCTGCTGTTGCCTTGGCAGTGGATTTCTTTTTCTCTGCTGGGGGCACAATGGCATACCTCCTACTTAATCTTGAGACGCTTTCCCGCTGTGCGCTCTATGAGTCCGTTTAGTTCCATCATTGTGATCATAGTGTTGAGTTTTGCGGGCGGAATATTCAGCTTTTGCAGTATGTCTTCCAGGTCACAATATCCGTTCAAGAGCAAATTATATAGTTCTTGCTCATAAAAATCAAGCACAACTTTTGGTTTTTGGGATATTGTTTCCACTTTGTTTATATTATACTGTACTTTTTCTGTATTATTATTATTTTTTAATGGTTCCCAATCCATTTCTAACAATATGTCGTCCGCACACGTTACTTCCACTGCGCCGCACTCCACCGCGGACTGGGCGAGGGCGTACAAATGACCCTGCCCCGCAAGGGCAAATACGTTTCGATCGAAGTCCGCAGCATATTTTAGGGTGATGGCTGTGCCACTCTTCATGGGGGATTCTCCGATGACCACCCCTCTGCACAGCCCTGCAATAATTCTGTTTCGTGCGGGAAAGGCTCCGGATAACACCGGCACCCCGGGCGGGTTTTCGGAAATCACCGCACCCCGCTCAATGATTTGGTTGTACAGCGCTTCGTTGGACTTGGGGTAGACGTTCTCCACCCCTCCGGCCATCACACCCAGCGTGATTCCCTGCCCCTCAAGTGCACCCACGTGGGCGGCGCTGTCGATCCCCATGGCTAACCCTGAGATGATACTCACTCCGTTTTTTGCCAGTTCACAGGCAATTTCTTTGGTCTTGGCATATCCCTCTTTGGTGCACTTCCTCGTGCCCACCACAGCCACCGTTCGGTCGTTGATACACATCACGTCCCCCCGGGCGTAGAGCACGGGCGGAGGAGTGGGGATGTCGTTTAAATAAAGGGGATACTCTGGATTAAAACAGCAGTAGGCCGAAACCTTTAGCTTTTGCAGCAGTTCAAAGAAGTCGTCCATTCTGGCTTTGGTAACACACACCCGTATGCCCGCTTCCACCGCTTCGGGCAGGTTCACTTTTAATAAAATGTCTTCTGCATTGTCGTAGAAATTCACCACATCCACCGCTTCGGATAAAATCTTATAAAAAGTTACCGGGCCTAACCCGGTGACCGTTGATAAATAAATCCAAAGTTTTTCGGTTTGAGAGTACTCAGTTTTCATAGTTCCAGTACTTTCTGTCTATAATGCGGTACTGCACCGCCTCGGCGATGTGTTCCAATGCGATCGCCTCTTGCCCCTCGATGTCTGCAATGGTTCGAGACACTTTGATGATGCGGGTCATGGTTCGGGCAGAAAAGGCATAGGTATCGCAGGCACGCTCTAAAAATGACGAACATTGGTCACTTAACTTGCAGTATTTTTTTAAAAGTTCATTGGTAAGCCTTGCATTGCAAGTAATACCCTCCCCCGCATACCGCTCCTTTTGAATCTCCCGGGCACGCTTCACCCGCTCCCGCACCACTTCCGAACGCTCCCCTTCCGCCTCTGAGTGAAACTCTCGGTAGCTCACCGGCCCCATCTCCATGTGTAAGTCCACTCTGTCCAAAAAGGGTGCCGATATTTTGTTGATGTAGTTTTGAATCTTTTGTTTGTTGCAGGTACACCGCTTTACACCCGAACCGAAATTGCCGCAGGGGCAGGGGTTCATGGCTGCAATGAGCATAAATTCCGCAGGATATGTGACCTTTGCTGCCACTCGGGCGATGGATACGCTTCCGTCCTCCAGTGGGATGCGCAAAGACTCCAGCACTTGTTTGGGAAACTCCGCCAGTTCATCTAAAAAGAGCACCCCCTTGTGGGCTAAGCTGATCTCCCCGGGTTTGGACTTTGGCCCTCCCCCTGTGAGGGCAGCGGCAGAAACCGTGTGGTGAGGGCTTCGAAACGGCCGTGCGCCGATCAACCCTGCATCCTTGAGCATCCCTGCAATGGAGTGAATTTTTGTCACTTCCAATGCTTCATCAAAGGTGAGCGGGGGTAAAATGCCCGCAGTTGCCCGAGCCAGCATGGTTTTACCCGAGCCGGGAGAGCCGATGAACAACAGGTTGTGGCAACCCGCAGCAGCAATTTCAGCCGCACGCTTGGCCTCATCCTGTCCCTTAATTAGAGAAAAGTCTGTGGATTCCATGGCATCCGTGCTTAATGCTTCGAAGTTTGATTTTGGAAAATAGTCCATCTTTTGTCCCATGAGATGGTTGATGATGTCGTTTAAGTTCGTTGGAGCTAAGATGTTGATATCTTCAATATAACTGGCTTCTTTGGCGTTTTCATAGGGCACCACCATGGTTTTTATACCCAGCCGTCTGGCCTCCACCGCCATGGGCAACACCCCGTTGATGGGCCGCAATTCCCCGTTTAAGGACAATTCGCCAAAAAAAGCCATATCCTCGGGCACGTGACCGATTATGCCGATTGCTCGGAGCAGTGCCACTGCAATGGGTAAGTCAAACACCGGCACTTCCTTTTTTATATCCGCCGGAGCTAAGTTGATGACGATTTGACAGGGGGGTATTTCCAATCCACTGTTTTTGATGGCCAACCGCACCCGCTCTTTGGATTCTTTCACCGCCTGACCGGGCAGACCCACCATTTCAATTTTGGGCAAACCTGCCCCCGCATGGACTTCACAGGTAATCAAAAAACCATTCAGCCCGATGAGTGCCAAGCTTAAAACCCTTGCAAGCATGTGTACGACCTCAAAAAATTATTATTTGTTATTAAAAACCAGCAGTTTGTTCCCCGCAAAGTTGACGACAAATGAAAAGACTGTGGCAATGATGCTGGCCAGATAATCCACCATGGAATACGATTTTGTTAAGATAAATATGCACAACAGGGAAATCCCGTAGGAGAGAATGTTTACGATCATAAACTTTAAAAAACCCACCGACCAGAACTTCATCTTCACTTTAAAGGTGTATCTGGTGTTAAAAATAAAACTGTTCACCACCGCAATTGGGTAGGAAATGGCTTTTGCTAACACCTCGTCGGCGTTCATCACTCTGGTTAAAAACATAAAGATGAGGAAATCTACCGCAAAATTCAGAGATCCCACCAACACAAACTTAAACATTTGGTAGAGCGTTTCATTGCTCTTAATAAACTTGATCACATTTCACCTCTCAATAAAACGGCCACGACTGAAACCAGCGAAGGAAGGTATCACTAAACTCCCTCTGCACGGGTAAACCGCTGATCACCGGATAAAACAACAAAAACAGTGCCATGCAGGCAGCCACATAAATAACACTGGCCTTCTTACCCCAGGAGTAGTTTTCGCACAGGTATTTTAAGAAATACACCGTGAGTAAAATTAAAAAGGGCACAGAAGCAAAGTAGTGGTATATAAACGTCTCTCGGGTTATGAACACCCAGGGTAAAAACTGGGATGCAATCGCCACCAGCACAAAGCTGCACTTGGTTATTTTGTTCTTGATGCGAAGCACCAACAGCCCAATTGTGGCAACAAGTCCCCCCCACCAAACGAAGGGGTTGCCGAAGCTGGAAATGCCCGAAATATACCCCTCGGGCATGTTGCTGCCCATGTAGAAAAACATGGGGCGAATGTTTAACGGCCACGTGTACCACTTGGATTCAAAGGGATGGGGCTGATCGGTTGTTAAAAAGCCGTGGTACTCAAACATATACTTCTGGTTGCCTAAAATCTCGGCAAAACCGTAGGGCGGATCGGCCTTTGTATAGGGGATGTAGGAGGCCAAATAGATACCCAGTGGAATGATTATAAAAAATACCAATGCAACCAACAGGGTCTTTATGATCTCTTGCTTGCGCACAAACAACTGGTAGAAAAAGATGGCAGCAAGCCCTGCCCCCGCATAGATACACAGCCACTTCGTGGCTGCACCCAAGCCAAAGGCTACACCCGAGAGCATCAGGGGCACCATGGTGCTAAGAAAACTTTGCTTGCTCCTGTCCGTTTGGGTGTACTGGTACATGAAGTAATACATGAGCATTATGAAAAACACCGAGTAACTGTCAATGGTGGCAATTCTCGTCTGGGCAAAGTGCATGAAGTCGGCCAGAAACAAGATGGTGGGCAGCAGTGCAAAAAAGGTGGAACCAAACAACCTCTTTGCAAAAATATACATGAGCGGAATCATCAGCACCCCAAACAGCGTTCCCATAAATCGCCATCCGAAGGGGTTCATGCCAAACCATTGAATGCCAAGTCCCAAAATCACCTTACCCAAGGGTGGGTGGGTGATTTCGTAGGGGGGGATTCCCTCTAGGTGTTCAAAGGCTGTCCGTGCGTGATACACCTCGTCGAAGTACATCTCGTACATGTAGCTGGAGCGGCTTCCGGGCACAAAGACCTGTTCGTCAAACAGTGTTTCCGCTGCCCTGCCGTTGTGGGAAACAGAGCCGATGGGGATTAAGCCCCCCTGCTCGTCGGCAAAGGCAATTTCCAGCAGGGTCAGATCCCCCCGGTTGACGTGCAGGTTCACTTGCGAAACATTTGCAAGGTTTAAATCCACGTACTGCCACTTATACATATCCGCATCATTTTTCTTAATATCCGTAAACTCCAGAGTGAAGTCCGCATCTCCCAACCCCGAATAGTATTTAAAAGTTTTGATATCCGAAGGTTCTGCAAGCACAACCGTTACGTCGTCTCCCGCCGTTACGTTAAGACCCAACATGGGCACTTGGGTGCTGCCAAGGTTCATGTAGGCGATGATGGCATAGGCAGCGGTGACGAGCAGGATCATGAGTTTGTCCCGTTTGGTAATATGTTTTTCCTTTGGGGTGGACACCACCAACTCTTTGGGACCAATTTTTAAGTCACCCTTGGGTTTTGCATAACTCTTAAACACCGCATAAAAGAAATAAACAAAAGCAAAGGTGGTGAGGACGGAGAGTAAAACGAGGGGTTCGCTCCCCGGATGGTATTCGTTTGCCATTAAGACCAACAAAATATTGCCAGCCCCCACTGCGCTTAAGGCCACATAGGAATAGAGCAGCCTGTAATCGAAGGTATAAATCAATGCAAAGGCAAGGAAATATACCACCGGCACGATGTATCGCTCGTGCATGTTGGGGCCAAGCAGGAACACCCCGCCAAACATCACCGCCCCTAACAAGAAGAGATGGTCGTTGTTTTTGTTGTGCCTGAAATACAGGTATACGCAGAGGGTTACGGTTAGGGCAACAAATATATAGGAAAGGGTTTGATAGTCAATAAACAACAGTTTTTGGGAACTGTCCACATAGTTGGCACCCAGCGCACCGTAAAAGTTTGCTGCATTGATGGTGGCAAAGGGATAACTCAGGGCAGTGCCAAAGAATTTTTCCAAAAACCAGAAGAAATCCTGCTCCCCTTGGAAGGGCAGGATGAGAGCCAGCAAAGTGGCTGCACCGATGAGCAGCGACAGCAGCAGTGTGCCAAGGCCTTTACCCAAAGTCTCCCTTTTTAGCAGGGGGGCGATGTAGGGTAAAATAAACACCGGTGCGACGATGAGCGCCTGTGGTTTGATGAGTAATGCCAGGGCAAAGATAAATGCTGCCAGCAGTTTTTTGTCCTTCATCAGCATGTACACCGAGGAGAGCATGAGCAAACAGATCACAGCGTCCACTTGCCCCCACAGGCTGGTATCAAAGAGGAAAATGGGGTTGGCCATAATCAGCCCTGGGATGATCAGCGCCAGCACAGGGTTTGTGACCCTTGGTTTTACAAGTTTATAGGCTAAACATGCAATGCCCACTTCGCAAATGATTGCCGGGAGCTTTAACACAAGCCCCTGCATCAGCGTTCCAAAACCCAAAGTGTTGGTGATAAAACCCAAGGGGTAGAGGATGTACAAGTAACCCGGGGGATAATCGCAAAAGATACCCGAGGAGTAAAACCCCGAGAATCCGTGCTCCACCATCCCCGATGCCCAGCCCGAAAAACAGGACATGTCGTAGTAGTGGCCATAGACCGAAAAGGCGAACACCAGTTTTAAAAAGGCAAAAATGCCGATTACGGCAAAAATGCCCCATCTGTCAAAGTGATATTTAAATTTATCTTTATATATGGCAGCAAAGAAAAAAAGCAAAAAGGCAATCGCAAAAGTGATGACAGGCAGTATTATGTTTTGATTGTCCTTGTTGATGTGCTTCTGCACGTGAGATTCTTCCTGCTGGTCTGTTCCTTGATCTTGAAGTAGTGCGTGTTTTGCCCCGGTGGGCACTTCGTCCACTTCCATTAACGAAACGTCCGAAACCAGCACCCTTCCCTCGGCATAGTTGGCAGAACCGAAGTCGAATCTCAGCAGGGCGTTGTATTCAGACCTTGCTGTTGCATAAAAGGTGATGTCGCAAAATTGCCCCTGGGTTGCCCCAAATTCGCTGGGAAACAAGATAAAATCCCCAAAGAAAACAAAAAAATCATCCACATCTAGTGAATCAACGGATACGGAACACTGCAATCGATAGGTTTTATCGGACTCCAGCCACACGTTTTGCTGAAACGAAGAAAATTGTGGATCTGCGTGGTAGAGCTGCATATAGTTCTTGCCGCTGATGTTGAGGGTTGCAACACAGCCCTCTTCCCCCGTGGATGAGTAGTCCCATCCATCCAGCGAAGAAAAACTTCCATTGACAATCAAATCCTCTGCTGCAACAACCGTTCCACTTAAGATGAAAATGAAAATCAGCAAAATTAAAATTTTTTTCATTTGTGCACCATTTCTATTCCAAATACATAAATGCATTTTTTATCAAATTTATTTGATGATCCAAAATCTCCAGCACGTCAAAGCGCAGGGGCGTTTCCAACAGACCATTTTTATATGCGTATAACTTTGCGGCTTTACATATTTTTTTCATCTTTGTTTCGTCTACCGCTTCGGATGGGCTGCCATACCTGCTGCCCCTTCGGTATTTGACTTCGCAAAAGACCGTATAAACTCCGTCCCGATAGATGATATCGATCTCCCCGCCCCGGGCGGAGAAGTTCTTCTCAACAACCGTATGCCCCAACTCTTCTAGGTACTGTATTGCAAGTGTTTCCCCTTGCCGTCCCGTTAAAACACTGTTCATACAAATTTTTTAATAAAGGTTCTTCGATGGATGTCGCAGGCACCCAACTCTTTGAGCTTCTCAACGTGTAGTTCCGTGCCGTAACCCTTGTGTTTTTCAAAGAGGTATCCGGGATATTTCTTGGCATACTCCCGCATTAAATTGTCTCTCGTCACTTTTGCGATGATAGAGGCACAGGCAATGGAATAACACAAGCTATCCCCCTTTACAACAGCCTTGGCACAAACCCCCACGTCAATGGCGTCTCTGCCGTCGATGAGCAGAATGTGGGGTTTGTAGTTCATGTTTGTATAGGCCAGTGCAAAGGCCATTTTGGTAGCCATGAGAATATTGTGGGCATCGATTTCCGTGCTGTCCACAATACCGATGCCATAGGCTATTGCAACCTCCGTAATTTTTTCAAACAGCATCTCCCGTTTCTTTTCGGACAGTTTCTTGGAATCGTCCACCCCCATGACGATGGTGTCGCTTTGCATAATGCAACACGCAGCCACCACCGGGCCGGCCAAGGGGCCCCTGCCCGCTTCGTCCATACCCGCAATCACTTCAAACCCCTGGGAGCGGTATTGGTTTTCCAATTGCAGCAAATGTATCATAATAAGTCCAGCGTAATTCTGCCCAGCTTGCCCGATTGGAATTCGTCCAAAAGCATCTTGGCACACCTTTCGTAGTCGTATTCGTTACCCCGAAGGATACAGCCTCGCTTTGCACAAATGCCCTCCAGGACGGATAGGGCTTCCATTTCCCCGTCTACGCCGTAGCGCCGCATCGTGGCATCCTTGTCCACTTCTTTTAACAGTTCAATTAACTGAAGGCACAGTTCGGGTAAGTCTAAAATTTCCTCCCGAATGTTGTTGAGCACAGCAAGTTTGACAGCCGTCTTTTCATCGGAAATTTTTGGGTAGAGCAGACCCGGGGTGTCCATCAACTCCAAGTGGGGCGTTAACTTAATCCACTGCAACCCCTTGGTCAGCCCCGGCTTGTTCCCCTCTTTTGCACTCTTTTGCCCCGCAAGGCGGTTGAGCACCGCACTCTTACCCACGTTGGGCACCCCCGCCACCATGCACCGCACCGTCTTGTTGACCCCTTTTGTTGCATATTTATCCACAATGGGTTTTGCAGCGGCGTTGATGGCACTGACGATTGTCTCTGCCTTGGTATTATTGACGCAGGAAAAGGCAATGGCCTTTTGCCCCTCTGCGCTTAACTTAGCCAACCACTTTTTAGTCTGTTCCTCAGAGGCTAAGTCGGATTTGTTGAGGATTGTCAGCCCCACTCTGCCCAAAAACAGTTGGTCAAAGTCGGGGTTTTTGGTGCTTCGGGGGGCACGTGCGTCCACCACCTCCACCACCAGGTCGATAATTTTTAATTTTTCGGCGATTTGGCGCTTGGTCTTCGCCATATGCCCCGGAAACCACTGTATGTTCATCTATTTGTTTTGTCCATCATTTATTTTCAATTAAAAAACCCGCAGGGTCACGCAATACGCTCCCTTGCGGGATTTTCGTTTCCTCGCATCCAAGCTCTTCTAGTATACTATGTTGTACGAATTGGTCTAGCGACCAACTTATTTTGATTTTAAGCGAGCAGCTTTACCCAGTCTGTTGCGCAGGTAAGTGAGCTTCGCACGGCGCACTTTGCCGCTCCGCACTTTTTCGATGTGGTCGATCTTTGGGCTGTGGAGGGGGAAGGTTCTCTCTACGCCGATTCCGTAGGAAAGACGGCGAACGGTGATCGTCTCTCTCACGCCGCTGTTCTTGCGGGCAATGAGATATCCCTCAAACGCCTGTAAGCGCTCTCTCGTTCCCTCTATAACCTTAACGTAAACCTTTACGGTATCGCCTATTTGCAGGTCGGGTAAATCGGTGCGAAGTTGTTCTTTTTCAATACTTCTAATCAGTTCGTTCATTTTGTATCTCCTTAAAATTATTGCGTTCTTGCCGTTGTCGCAGAGGAACGCTGATACAACGCTTGCAATTATATCACATTTCCTCTCAAGTTTGCAAGTATTTTCATTTTAATAAGTCAGGTCTTTTGCGCCTCGTCTGCTCCATCTGCTGTTCTTGCCGCCACTTTTCAATGTTTGCATGGTGGCCGGAGAGCAGTACATCGGGGACAGTAAGCCCCCTAAAGTTTGACGGACGGGTGTATTGGGGATATTCCAGCAATCCGTTTGAAAAGCTGTCGTTGTGGGCGGACTGATCGCAACCCAGCACGCCGGGGATAAACCGCGATACACAATCGATGAGCACCATGGCAGCGAGTTCACCGCCTGTCAGCACATAATCTCCAATGGAAATCTCTCTGTGGATCAGGGTTTCCACAATGCGCTCATCCACGCCTTCGTAGTGGCCGCACAGCAGGTTGATGGTTTCCTCCCCCGATAGTTCCTGCGCCATAGCGTTACTGAGCACCTCTCCCTTGGGGGACAAATAAATGTTTAACCCTTGGGTGACGTTGGCTTCAAAGGCATCGAACACCGGCTGGCACATCATGACCATGCCGTTTCCCCCGCCAAAGGGGTAGTCGTCGGTGCACCTGTGCTTGTCCTTAGAATAACTTCGGATGTCGATGATGTTTAACTCGAGAAACCCGCTATTTACCGCCCTTCCCATTATGCTCACCGTTTTCATACAGTCAAACATTTCGGGAAAGAGGGTGAACACGTTAACCCTCATACACCGCAACCTCCGCCAGTGCCTCTTCAAAGAGCACCAAACGTTTGTTAGCTACATCCACTTCCTTTAAGACGCGCTTAAGGGCGGGAAAGGAAAAATTCTTTTTTCCCTGAACCATATAAACATCGGCAGCACCGTACTGGAGAATATCTTGCAACTCACCCAGTTCCTGCCCCGAATCGGTATAGACACAACAACCGATCAAGTCGCAGATGTAATATTCCCCTTCGGGAAGCACATCGCCCTTTGTTCTCTCCCCCATCACTGTGAACCCCCGCAGGGCTTCGGCAGCATTTCTGTCTGCAACGCCCTCAAAGGATAGATAGGCAAACTCTCCCGATACCCGGGAGGTTGTAATGAGCACAGGCTTGTGGTTTAAATAAACCGTATTGCCCTTTTTCAACTTAAACTCGTTGGTGGTGAATAATTTAATTTTTACTTCACCCTTAATTCCCTGAGGTTTTAACACCTCACCCAGTGTAAAAAACTCCATGTCAAACGATTTCGACGATGTATTTTTTGTTCTCGCCTGCGCTGGCAGCTTTGATCACCGTGCGGATAGCTTTGGCGATGCGGCCCTGCTTGCCAATCACTTTTCCCATGTCGCCCTCGGCAACTGTGAGTTTGAGTACGTAGGCATTTTCTTCTTCCGTGGATTCTACTTTCACCGAAGAGGGTTCGTCCACCAGATTTTCCGCAATGAATTTGAGCAGATTCGCAATTTCGTTCATGGTTTACAACTCCTAATTGACAGCACCTGACTTCTTGAGCAACGATTTTACGGTGTCTGTTGGTTGTGCACCGTTTTTAAGCCACTTGGAAGCAGCTTCGTTATCGATTTTTAAATCTTTGCGGATGGGATCGTAGTACCCGATCTCCTCAACAAAACGACCATCTCTGGGCGATCTTGCATCTGCCACAACAACGCGGTAGAACGGTGATTTCTTAGCGCCCATGCGCTTTAATCTGATTTTTAACGACATTACATATCCTCCTAAATTTCTGTGTTTATATTATGTAAACTTTATTGTTTCCTACATAAACGGCAGTCCACCAAACCCACGCCTTCCCTTTTTACCCGACATGGATTTTAATAATTTTTTAGTCTGCTCAAATTGGTTGAGCAATCTGTTCACTTCCTGCACGCTGGTTCCGCTGCCCGCTGCAATGCGCTTGCGCCGAGAACCGTTGATGATGTTGGGGGTCGTTCGCTCCCCTTTTGTCATGGATTGAACGATGGCTTCCGTTCGCTTCATCTGCTTTTCGTCCATATCCACACCCTTGAGTTTATTACCCCCGGGCAGCATGGCTAAAATTTCTCCCATGTCCCCCATGGAGCGCATTTGCTGCATTTGTTCCAAAAAGTCGTCCAAGGTGAGGTCTGCATTTTTAATCTTCTTTTGAAGTTTCTTTGCCTTCTCTTCGTCGTAGTTTTCTTGGGCTTTATCGATTAACGTGAGCATATCCCCCATGCCCAAAATTCTGGAGGCCATGCGATCGGGATAAAACGGTTCGATATCTGTGAGCTTTTCGCCAATGCCCGCAAACTTAATGGGTTTGCCCGTGACACTTTTGACAGACAGGGCGCAACCGCCTCGGGTGTCGCCGTCCAGCTTGGTGAGCACCACTCCATCGATGGTGATGCGTTCGTTAAACAATCCTGCGGCGTTCACCGCATCTTGCCCCGTCATGGAGTCCAGCACCAGCAGGGTTTCGTGGGGTTTTACTTCTTTTTTTACCTTGATCAGCTCTTCCATCATCTCTTCGTCGATGTGCAGCCGACCGGCAGTATCTAAGATCACCACGTTGATTAACTTTTTCTCAGCGGTGTGTATGGCTTCTTTTGCAATTTTCACAGGGCTCACTTGCCCCAAGGACAAAAATTCTGCCCCCGATTTTTCTGCAACAATTTTTAACTGATCGATGGCCGCAGGGCGATAAATATCGCAAGCGGCCAGCAGCACGCTCTTGCCGTTTTTCTTTAAAAATCCTGCCAGCTTGCCGCACATGGTGGTTTTACCCGCACCCTGCAAACCGCACATCATAATGATGGTGGTACCGTTGGTGTTGAAATTGATGCCCTTGTTGGTTCCCCCCAGCAGAGTTGTCAACTCTTCGTCCACCAGTTTGATGATCTGCTGCCCGGGCGTTAGGCTCTCCAGCACAGAAGAACCCACTGCCTTTTCGGTGAGGTTTGCAATAAACTCCTTGACGACTTTAAAGTTTACATCCGCTTCCAGCAGTGCCAGCTTCACTTCCCGCATGGCAGCTTTAACGTCTGATTCGCTCAACTTACCTCGCCCGGTGAGCTTCTTGAACACATTTTGCAGTTTATCCGATAAGCCTTCGAATGCCACGAATTTTAATCCTCCCAGATTTGCCGAATGTTCTTTGCAAGGGAGCTCATCTCTTCGCTTCCCCGCTCTTCCATTAACTTGAGCAACTCGGCTGTCTGACTATATTTCTCAAAAATTTTTAAGTTTGTTTCAATATCTAACAGCTTGTTCCCCCCACGCTTGATGGCATCCAGCACCCCTTGCCGGGTCAGCCCCACCACCTGCGCAATTTCCGAAAGGGAACAATCTTCGTTGAAATACAGGGCTAAAATGTTCTTCTGCGCATCTGTCAACAGGTTTCCGTAGAAATCCAGCAACAGACCAATTTTTAAATCCTTTTCCACGATAAAAACACCTGTAAAGCATTTTACTTTACACGCTGTCATTTGTCAACATTTTTTTTACTTGAAAACCCTCAAAAATTAGTTTACAATAATATTACTAAAGAAAAAGAGGACATATTTGTTTGAATAAGCAAAAGAAAAAGGTAACGCCACTGCGCATCATCCCCTTGGGGGGTGTGGGCGAGATCGGCAAGAATATGACAGTCATCGAATACGAAGACGATATTATCGTGATTGACTGCGGGTTGATATTCCCCAGGGAAGACATGCTGGGCATCGACTACATCATACCCGACACCACCTACCTTGAAAAAAATATACAAAAAATTAAGGGCATATTGATCACCCACGGCCACGAGGATCACATCGGCGGTACGCCCTATATCCTGCCCAAAGTCAACGTGCCCATTTATGGCACCGAGATTTCTATGGTGCTCATCGAAGCAAAACAGCAGGAGCACACCTTCTCGGTGGACAACTTCCACCAGATTAAGGCGGGAGATTCCTTTAAGCTGGGTTGTTTTAAAATTGAAGCCATTAAGGTGAATCACTCCATCGAGGGTTCCCTAGCTTATGCCATCCATACCCCTATTGGCACCTTGGTGCACACGGGAGATTTTAAAGTGGACTATACCCCCATCGACAACAAGTGTATCGATCTGCACAAATTTGCAGAGCTTGGCAAGCGAGGGGTGCTGGCTCTCATGTCCGACTCCACCAATGCTGAAAATCCCGGATATACGTTTTCCGAAACCCAAGTGGGTATTGCCTTTGACAACTTCTTCAAAGATGCCGACGGACGGATCATTGTGGCCACCTTTGCCTCCAATATTCATCGGTTGCAGCAGGTGGTAGATGCCGCCAAGCGCTACAACCGCAAGATTTGCCTTTCGGGGCGCAGTATGGTGAAAATCGCTGGGCTTGCAAAGGAACACAACTACTTAACCATCGAAGACGGTATGGAAATTGACATCGGCGAGATCAACAAGTTTCCAAAAAATCAGGTGGTCATTCTCACCACCGGCTCTCAGGGTGAAACCATGTCGGGGCTGGTGCGCATGGCTTCGGGGGAACACCCCAAGATTAAAATTATCCCCGGCGATATGGTCATCATTTCGGCAACCCCCATTCCGGGCAACGAGCGGTATGTTTCGGACGTTGTGAACATGCTGTACCGCAAGGGTGCTAAAGTGGTGAACGAGGCGAATTCAACAGACGTTCACGTTTCGGGCCACGCATGTCAGGAGGAGTTAAAACTCATATTATCCCTCACCAAGCCAAAGTTTTTTGTGCCCGTCCACGGGGAATACCGCCACTTATACGCCCATGCGGAGCTTGCTAAAAAGTTGGGCACACCTCCCAAGAACATCTTCATTCCCGAACTGGGCCGTGCCGTTGAGTTAAACCGCAAGAACGGCTCCTTTGGGGAAACCGTTCAGTCGGGCAGTGTGTTGATCGACGGACTGGGCGTGGGAGACGTTGGCAACGTGGTGCTGCGGGACAGAAAAGTGTTGTCTCAGGACGGCCTGTTTATCGTTATTGTCACCCTTTCCAAGGAAACCGGAGAATTAATTTCGGGTCCCGAGTTGATTTCGAGGGGGTTTGTATACGTTCGGGAATCGGAAAATTTAATGGAACTGTCCCGACAAAACGTCATCAATTCCATTTCGGACTGCGAGCACAGGGGGCTCACCGAGTGGTCTCAAATTAAGGGCAAAATCAAGAAGAATCTTCGGGATTTCCTCTATGAAAAAACAAAGCGAAACCCCATGATCTTGCCTGTGATTATTGAAATTTAGGAGGACGAACTCACTATGTATGTTTATGACGAAGCAAACAAATTAGCACGCCTGCTCAAGGAGTGCGACGAGTACAAGGCCTATAAAGCCATTAAGGAAAAACTCTACGGGGATGAAAAGACAAAATCCCTGTTGTCCGACTATAAAAAACTTCAGTTTGAGGCACAGGCCTCCTATCTGGCGGGCAAGGAGCCTGACGCAGAACTGATGGACAAAATGAAGAAATTGAGCGAAGTGTTGCAGTTTAACCCAGATGTCACCGAGTTTCTCTCTTGGGAGTACCGGCTCAACACCATGCTGGGTGATATCTTTAAAATTATCGGAGATGCGGTGGATTTAAGCCCCGATTTCCTCAAAGGCTGATATGAGCAGCTATCGATCGGGAAACACCAAATCCTATTCCACCAAAACCCCAAACAATGTGGAGCAATTCGAGGGAAACAGCTTCGATGAGTTATATTTAGAGGATTCGGAGCGAGAGGACAGCATACACCCCCAAGGGTTCATGCTGCTGCTTCGGGGTACCCTTCGCCCCATTGCCATCTTTTTGTTGTCCGTTGCCATTGTGGGTTCGGGTCTGCTGATCGGTTACCAATACGTGAACCAAAACTACATCCTGCCCCCCGATCCCATTAGCGAAGAGTTTATTGAAGTCACCATCAAGAAGGGCACTTCCCTCTCGGGCATCTCCCAACTGTTAGACGATGCCGGATTAATCCAAAACCGTCAGGTGTTTAAGTTCTACGCCGACTTTTCGGACATGGGTTCCAAGTTAAAGGCCGGAACCTATCAGCTCAAAAAGAGTATGACCATGGACGACATTCTCTTGGTGTTGTCCAAGGGAGACGGGCGATCCGAGTTTACGCGCTTTACTTCCATTGAGGGAACCACCGTTGAAAATATTGCGGGTAATCTTTCGGAAAACAAAAAGATTGGCGATAAAACTGCGTTTCTGGAGCTGTGTAAATCGGGCAGTGCCTTCTTTGATTATTCCTTCATATCCGACATCGACCCAGCTAAGTTAGAAGAGGGTAAGACCAGCCGAGAATATCTGCTGGAGGGATATCTCTTCCCCGACACCTATGAGATCTACACCAACGCTTCGGAAGAGACGGTCATTCGAAAGATGCTGGACAGATTCTCCAGAATCTTCAACACCGTATACATCAGCCGTGCTGAGGAACTAAACATGTCTATCGACGAGGTGGTCATCTTAGCCTCCATCATCGAAAAGGAAGGACGTCCCCAAGATTTCAAAAAGATTTCGGCTGTGTTCCACAACCGCATGAATTCGGACACTCCCCTGCAATCGGATGCAACCATTGAATACGTTTTAAAGAAGCGCAGGCTGAGTTTAACTAAAGATGATTTAGCCACCGACAGCCCCTACAACACCCATCTGTACAAAGGGTTGCCGACAGGCCCCATCTCCAACCCCGGCCAGAGCGCCATTGAAGCTGCCCTCTACCCCGATGAAGACTATTTGAGCCAAAAATATATGTTCTTCTGTGCGGGAGACCCAGAAAAGGGCGAAGTGGTGTTTGCCAAGACCCTCAAAGAACACGAGGCGAACGTTGAAAAATACAGACCCCTTTGGGAGGCATATGACGCAAAAAATGCACGTTGAGTTATTATCTCCTGCGGGGAATATGGATTGTTTAAAAACAGCCGTGTACTTTGGTGCAGATGCTGTTTATCTTGCGGCAAAGCAACGCTCTCTGCGGGCCTTTGCCGATAATTTTTCTTTTGAAGAACTGCGGATTGCCGTTGACTACGCCCACCAAAGCGGTGTGAAGGTGTATTTGGCTGTGAATGCCTTCTTTCACCAACAGGATTTTGTGGGCTTTGATGCGTTTTTGCAGGAAGTTGATTTTGTGGATGCCATCATTGTCTCAGACTTAGGGGTGCTCCACTCTATTAAAAAGAAACTTCCCCACATGGAACTTCACTTGAGCACCCAAGCAAACATTACCAACAGCTACGCCATTGAACTACTCTCCGATCTGGGTATTTCCCGGGTCATACTGGCCCGTGAGCTGACCCTTGATGAAATTGCAGACATTCGGCAAAAAATACACCCCCGCATAGAACTGGAAGCCTTTGTCCACGGTGCAATGTGCATTTCTTATTCGGGCAGATGTTTGTTGTCCGGCTTTTTTACAGGCCGAACGGGCAACACCGGGGGGTGCACCCAACCCTGCCGATGGGAATACTTCGTCTCCGAGCGCAACTACGAGGGGCAGTATTTCCCCGTGATGGAGGACGATCGGGGCACCTATGTGTTTAACTCCAAAGATTTAATGATGATCGAACATTTGGATCAATTGGCACAGGCGGGCATATCTTCCTTTAAGATTGAAGGCCGAATGAAATCCGAATATTATGTGGCCACCACCGTGGGCGCATACCGCAAGGCACTGGATTTATTTCTGGCAGGCAAACCCTACGACCCAACCCTCACCCTAGAAGCCACCAAAGCGGGAACAAGGGAATACACCACCGGATTCTTCTTTGGCAACCCCAAGGCCGGGGGGCAGAGCATCTTTACAGACAAACAGCAGATGAACTACTTGTTCGCTGCAAAAGTTGTGGAGGATGCCAAGGACGGGTGTGTTTCTCTCGAACAGCGCAACAAATTCAGTTTGGGGGACACTTTGGAGATCATCTCTCCCCGCATAGAGGGTACTATTGTGGTGCAGCGCATTGTAAACGAAAACGGTGAGGAGCAAACCAGTGCTCCCCACGCGCAGCAACTCATTACGATTAATTGCGACTATCCCCTGATAAAGGGCGATCTGCTCCGAAAAATCCGTTAGGATTGGGGCAACCGCATATTCTTTGGCCTTGATCCCGTGTTGAAGAAGGTGATAAACTTCACGGAATACAAATCGCACACAATATACGTTCTATTCTCTTCCTGATAGAGCACAAAAAAGTTGATGCCCACCGAATAAATGGTTCCGTGTTTCACAACGATGCTGTTTCCTATTAAGAATTCGCAAATACAAAAAAAACCTATGTTGTGTTGTAAAATATAACCAATAGAGCCGTTATACACTTCCTCATTTGTTTGGGGATTCGCCATCTGTTCCGGCGTTAAATCGCTTTTTAAATCTAATTGATCCATAAAACACTCCCTTTCTGCCTGCTTGCGGCTGCTTTTTTATACTAAACAACATCCTAACAATCACGATTGGTGTTTAGCATTACGTTTTCCAATACTCATTTGTGGGGTTGTAGAAACAGTGCAGAACGATTCTCGTTGTCAATACGCCAACTGCACTGGGGAAATTGGTTTTGCAAACCGTACTGAACGGATTGAAAAACCACAGGGAAGTGCCCAGGGGGGGTAGTCTGTTTCCCGCCAAGGCCCAATCCGCAATGTCGTAGTGAATTTGCTGAGGTCGCATATTGTAGATATTTTGTTGGTTGGGAACTCCGTTTTTGGAAGTCACTGCACAAGTGAACTGGTTTTTTTGAAATACGATGTCTTGCAAGTTCCCTTTGCCCACTCTTGCATATTCGCCCCCCGGTGCATGTACTCTGTTCATAATCACGCTCGCAACCGCCCTCATACCGTCGTCACCCTCACCCCCCGCTTCGCATTCGATGAGCCTTGCCAGCAATTCTCTGTCCGAATAAGCCACTTCGTTATCACCTCACACCATGTATACGTTCAGTTTTTGTATTTTATGACATAATCTGAACTATTGGGTATTGGTTCTGTTTAAAATATAATCTGTAGAAGTTTTATAAAAATCCGCAAGAATAATTAAAAACTCGATGGGTAGGGTTCGATACCCTGTCTCGTACCTCGAATACACGTTTTGCCTAATATTTAAAAGCTGTGCAATATGATTTTGGGTTAGATGATGGTTGACTCTCAATTCCTTTAATCTTTTGATCTGCAAATGACTCACCTCCAATCCTATAAATGTAAAACCCGCTTGGCTCAACTCTATGCACAAAGCCAAAGAAATAGTACATTTTTTTATATTTCTATGCATAATGGTTCGTATTATTTCCCAAAATATAGGTATGGATAAAATGATTTCTAAACAGTTAAAAAAGAATATCGAACTCTTTGATACAACCTTTAAAACCGATCAAAGTTTTGATATGCTGCGCAAAAATATTGTGGTGGGCAATCGGGATGCTGCCATTTATTTTGTGGATGGATTTGTTAAAGACGATGTAATGGAACGCATCATGTCCTTTTTAATGTCTCTAAACCCCCGGGAAGTGGACTGCATTAAGACAGCGGCAGCCTTTGATCGGTATTTTATTCCCTATGTGGAGACGAGTTTTGAGAGTGATGTGGATACCATTGTAACCCAGGTACTCTCGGGCACCGTTGCCCTCTTTGTGGACGGCATAACAAATGCCCTAATGATCGACACCCGCACCTATCCCGCCCGAGGGCCGGAGGAACCGGGAGATTCCAAGGTGCTCCGGGGTTCCAGAGACGGGTTTGTGGAGACCATTGTGTTTAACACTGCTCTCATACGCCGGCGGATCAGAGACCCGCATTTGACCATGGAAATGATGCAGGTGGGTAAAGAGTCCAAGACAGACGTGGTGTTGTGTTACATGGACAACCGGGTGGACAAAACGTTTTTAAAAACCCTGCGAGACAAAATTGGCCAAATAAAAGTCAACGCCCTCTCCCTCGCTCAGGAGAGTTTGGCGGAGTGCTTGATTAAGAAGCAATGGTTCAACCCCTTTCCCAAGGTGCGTTATTCGGAGCGACCAGATGTTGCGGCTGCCAGCGTGCTGGAGGGTAAAATCATCGTCATTGTGGACAACTCCCCTGCTGTGATGATGCTGCCCACCAGCATCTTTGATTTTGTACAGGACTCCAACGATTTTTACTTCCCACCCTTTGTGGGAACCTATCTGCGCATTGTGCGGATCTTTGTATTTGTTGCCACCCTATTGGTGACTCCGGTTTGGCTGCTGCTCATACAAAACCCCAGTTACATCCCCCCGTGGCTTTCATTCATTCAAGTTGCGGAACCAAACGGGGTGCCCATTGTGTTGCAGCTCATTATTTTAGAAATTGTCATTGACGGGCTTAAGCTTGCATCCCTGAACACGCCTTCGTCTCTTTCCAACTCCTTTAGTGTGATTGGTGCATTAATTTTGGGTGATTTTGCCATTCAGGCTCGGTGGTTGGTTTCGGAAGTTGTGTTCTACATGGCCTTTGTGGCTATTGCGAACTTTGCACAGCCCAGTTATGAGCTGGGGTATGCCTTTAAGCTCTCTCGGATTATGTTGCTCATTCTCACGGCGCTGTTTAACTTATGGGGATTTATTGCCGGGGTACTCGTTATTATTTTAGTGGTTGCCACCACCAAGACCATTACGGGAGCAAGTTATCTCTATCCCCTCATTCCCTTTAACGGCAAAGATTTTGGGCGTATTTTCCTACGCCGTCCTATCGAAAAGAGCAACACATAAAAAAACAGCCTATTGCGGCTGTATAGCTTTTCTTAAGCAGGGCACTGCCCTGCACCCGCCAAAGGGTATTTTTAAAAAAATACCCTTTGGAAACCCAAAAACTTTTTTAACGCAAAGCGTGAGCTTTTGCGCTTAAGAGGGGTCAAGGGGGAATCATTCCCCCTTGCGGGTGTGGGCGGAGCCCACGTAACGTGGTTTAAGGTAAACGTTTATTCTGCAATTGGCTTAAAGGTATTCAAGAGCAAATCATACTCCGCATCCTGCCCGTCCGCATAACTGAATGTAATCAGTGCGGAGTAATCGCCAATCACCCGCACGCAGTACACTTGGTTTAACATCACTTGAGCATTCATCGCAACCTTTGCAGTTATGCATTTGTACTCCCTGCCCGCAATAGTCACCTTGGACTTTTCACCAGTTTGAATACGCGAATCTTTTAATTGCTGCTGTACAGAATCCAAGTAAATATCTTCGGTGATGATGGGCAGCGCCTTCTTCTCACAGGCAACGATCACGCTGGACCCTGTGGTGGAACTAAAGCTCATCATTTCATATTCAATCACTGCATTGGCAGCATCCAACTCATCTTGGGTCAAGTTGTTAAAATCGTTTGGTTCGGCAGCTATTTCCTTGATCTGCTCTTCAGTGGCCATATAAAACCCTTCGGGGGCCACAAAAGATACGCCCAAGAACTTACTCTTATAACTCTTTTCCGTGCTTTCGCCCTTTTCAAATTCAGGCTTGTCGCTGCTCAATTGCTCCCTGACGCTTTCGCCCATATCTTTAATGGTTTGTAAATCGTCACTGGATAACCCGCAACTGCTAAAGAGCAGCATAAAACACAGGAGCACCGAAAGGGTTGTTAAAACTTTTTTCATGTATAAAAATCTCCTTTAAATAAATTATTCGTTGGTATCTGGGGTAGTTTCCACAACCTTGGGCGGTGGTGTAAACTTATCGGTTACGCCCAGCAGGTATTTTGCATACTGGCTGTCCAGAGGAATCACCAGCGTGGTGGAATTACCCACCGTCTGCCGATAGGTCTCCAACAGGTTGTAAAACTCAAAGAATGCCGGGTCTTTGCCATAAGCATCGTTGAATATTTCTGCGGCTAAACCGTCTCCCTCACCTTTGGTGGTCAGTGCTGTCTTTTCTGCCTCCGAGAGGATGACGATTACTTCCCTGTCGGTGTTGGAGCGAATTTTGATGGACTCTTCATCCCCCTCCGAACGATACTGGGCGGCAATGCGGTTGCGCTCCGTGATCATGCGGTTGTAGATGCTTTCGTAGTTCTCTTGGGGCAGGTCTGTTCGCTTAATGCGAATGTCAAACACGGTTACGCCAAATTTCAAAGACTCTTGGGTCACATCGGCTGCAAGTTCGTTGAGCATGGTATCCACTGCCGCCTTGTCGGTGATCAGGGTGTGGGACTCCATCTTACCCACCTTTTCGTTCATACGGGAGTATAAGATGTTGTCGATCCGATCCCGGGCAACAGCTGTACTGCCCACCGCCACATAGAACTTGAGGGGATTGTCGATCCGCCACTGGGCGTTGTTGTCGAACAGCAGTTTCTTTTTGTCCGCAGTGATAACCTGCCTGGGGGGTGTGTCGTATGTCAGCAACAAACTGGAATATTTTTTGACAGAATCAATAAAGGGCAAACAAAACTTAAGCCCGGTACCCTCGTATACGGGCACGTTGTATTCCATTTCCGCAAGCTGAGCAAACAGTGCAGGGGTAGCTTTTTTCACATAAACCCCCTCCACACGCCCAAACCGCTGGAGTATAGCCGTTTCGTCCTCTCCCAAAGTAAAGAAGCAGGAAAAGGAAACGATCAGCAGTAAAACTGCAATGACGAGTAATACGATGGTTTTCTTTTTCATTATCTGGTACCTCCCGGTATCACAGCGCCGTTGCCAATGGGCAGGAATTTCACCATATCTCCATCGGAATTGACGATATAGACGTTTTGCACTTTGGGCAGCACTTCGTTGATCATTTCAAGGTACAGCCTTGTGCGCATGATCTCGGGTTGCTTTTGGTATTCTAACTCGATGGCTTTATATCTTGCAACGGCACCCTCTGCCTCGTTGATGCGGCGCTGCTTATACCCCTCGGCTTCGTTGAGCATCTTTGCTGCATCACCCCGGGCAACGGGAATCTTTTCGTTTGCATATTTAGATGCTTCGTTAATCTTTGCGGCCTTTTCTTCCTTTGCAGAGGAAACGTCCAGGAATGCCTCCTTCACAGGATCGGGGGGCATTGCGTCTTGGAGCTGCACGGCTGTAATCACCACGCCAATTTCGTATTTATCGCAAATCTGCTGCAAGTCGGCCATAATTTCGTTTTGGATGATATCCTTTTGGTTGGTGAGAATATCGTCTAATGGATGGGCTGCAACCACCCTGCGGTAGGAAGATTCTGCAATAATGCGCAGGGTCCCCTCCACATCGTCCACCTTGTACAGGAAGTCGTAGCTGTTTTTCACCCGGTATAAAATAGACCAATCGGCGATGACGAGATTTTCATCTCCCGTGAGCATAATGGCTTCGGCATTCACAAGGGCTGTTTCCTCGTATGCATCTGAGCGAAAGCCAAACTCCATGCGCCGGATGGACTCCACGTTCACAACGTTGGCAACATCAATAAAGGGCACTTTAATCTGCAAACCAGGGTTTGTCACTGTGTTTGCATATGCGCCGAACCGTGTGATCACAGCCTCTTCACCCGAGTTTAGGATGTATATCCCGTTGAATAAAATAATCAGCACTGCCAGCACTATGACGACAACCTTAACAATCTTAGATACTGCCTTTTTGTCTGGTGCCTTGAAGCTGAAATCGTATGTATTATTCATTTCTCCTCCCATTTCTTTTTTAAAATTTACAATATCTTTTTGATTATAACATAAATAGTGTCATTGGAGCAATAAAATATTACTATATAAAAAATGTGAGGGTATTGTCATGAAAAAAACAATTCGGTTTGTATTGACAGGATTGATCGCAACCATACTTTTTTTAACGGTTTCCAACGTCAGTGCATACGCACAGCTCTTTATCGAACACAACTACGAAGGCGATCTATATACGAGGCCTAATCTAGCCGAAACGCCCCAAGGACAAATCATACCCAACTTGGGTAAAAAAACCCTTCCGACTTTAACAGTAAAGATTCGGAAGGGGATGTTGGACTACGGGGATATTCGGTTGGTGGCTCATGTGGACAGCAGCGTGCAGTTAATCGTTCGGGATAGCCAGTACCCCTACAATTATTACAACATTGCCAATCCCAACTTACCCTACAGGCAGAGCACCCCTCTGAGCAACACAGATATCACCGTCTTCATTGTTGCATCGGAACCGGGGTTTTACAAAATTGTTTTTGAAATTGTGGATGCCAACGACGAAGACCACTTTATTGCCGTTATGAGCGATTCACTCTTTGTGGTCCCGGGGTTGGTTACTCTGCCCGACGATACGGAACACACTGCTCCCAAAACGGGTTGATCTACAGCATCTCCCGTCTCAGTTCCTCGGCAGTTTTGATGGAGAGCAGCGCAGGTGCGATGTCAAAGCAGGTGTAGCACCCCGACT
Source organism: uncultured Clostridia bacterium (assembly GCA_964453645.1). Taxonomy (GTDB): domain Bacteria; phylum Bacillota; class Clostridia; order Christensenellales; family JAWKQI01; genus CAYVRJ01. The sequence goes on along the minus strand of CAYVRJ010000001.1, from coordinate 261,553 downwards.
GCCCCTTTTGGCACAATCGATACGCTGCCCGGGCATAGGCTGTCATGACGCTGGCGGTAAACTCCGGATTGGAATCCAATTTTAATGCATATTCAATGATGTGCTTATTTTTCCCAGTGTCTCCGCTGCGGATTACAAACCCGCCGTGGGGTATCTCACTGTGGTTTTTATTCAATTCCTCCTGGGAAATAAACGTCACTGTAGTGTCGTAGTCTGCAAAGTATGCGGGCATAGACACGATTTCACTCTCAATTTTTTTAAGATCAGCACCGGGTGCTGCCACAACGTAACACTCCCGGGTATGTTTTTCTCTGGTGGACAGCGTGGGGTTGCTGCCCGAGCGCACAGCTTCAATGGCATTGGGTACGGGCACGGTGTATTGCCTTGCATCTAAAACACCCTCCACCCGGCGAATGGCATCCGAATGACCCTGGCTCACCCCTCTGCCCCAAAAGGTGTAGTGGCTGCCGCTGGGCAGGATGCACTCGGAGTACAGGCGGTTCACCGAAAACATTCCGGGATCCCATCCCACAGAAATCACCGACACCTTGCCGTTTTCCTTGGCAACGGCATCCACCGCACTGAAGTGCTCTGGAATTTTAGAGTGGTTGTCGTAACTGTCCACGGTGTTAAACCACTGGGTGAACTCGGGGGTTTGCTGAGGTAAGTCCGTTGCACTGCCACCGCACAAAACCAGCACGTCCACCTGATCTTTTAGGGTTTTTATATCGCCAACGGGCACAACGGGAATGCCCTTCGTGTCAATTTGTATGTCTGATCTACGGGAAACCACTGCAACCAGTTCCATATCAGGGTTTTGTTTGATGGAGTTTTCCACTCCCCTGCCAAGGTTGCCATAACCTGCAATTGCAATTCGAATCTTGTTCATGTTGCGACCTCTTCAATTTTTTTGTTTCTATTATACACGAATGGTTGGCCTCTTTCAAGTGCTAAATTGTAGATATTTGCAAGACAAATGAGAAAAGCTTGCATAAATCTCACTTAAAGTATAGTTTTAAAGAGATTTTTGCAAGCCAGACTCAACTTCGTGTCATTTTTAATGATTCATTTTAATATTTACTGTCCGATCCCTGGTTTAAATAGTTGCGGGCGTTGTGTACCTTTTGGGGTGTATCGCCCCCGGGCAGTGCCGCTGTGCCCTTTAATTTAAACCTACCCACCAATTCCTTTAAAAGCTGTGCTTGGCTGGACAGCTCTTGGCTGGCAGCAGCACTCTCTTCGCTGGTTGCCGAATTGGTCTGCACAACCGTGGATATTTGATCGATACCCACAGTCACTTGCCCCAAGGCTTCTGCTTGTTCGTTGGTTGCCTCGGATATACCCGTGATTAAATGGGTGGTCTTGTTCACCGTCTCCACAATTTTTAACAGATCGTCTGCCGTTATCTTTGCCAGCTTCACCCCAGTGTCGATGGATTTCACCGAATCTTCGATGAGGGACGTGGTGTTCTTGGCTGCTTCGGTGGATTTTGCTGCAAGGCTTCTCACTTCATCTGCAACCACGGCAAACCCCTTGCCCGACTCCCCGGCCCGAGAAGCTTCAACAGCAGCGTTTAGGGCTAATATGTTGGTTTGGAAGGCGATATCCTCGATGGTTTTGATGATGTTTTTGATCACCGAAGATTTGCTGTGGATGTCGTTCATGGCGGACATGAGTTTTTCCATTTGGGTGTTGCTCTCCATAACACCCCCCACCGCATCTTTTGCAGATTCGTTGGCTTCGTTGGAGCTGATTGCATTTTCTTTTACTTGTGCAGAAATGCCTGAGATAGTTGCCGAAAGTTCTTCCACTGCTCCCGCTTGCTCCGTTGCTCCCTGAGCCAACGATTGGGAGCTGTTGGACACTTGGTTGGAACCGTAGGAAACCTGATCGGCAGCAATGTTGATTCGATAGAGAATATCCGACATTTGTGCAACGATTTTGCGCACATTTTCTTCAATAATTTTAAAGTCTCCCATAAAGGGTTTGCTGGGTTCGGGGATATCGAAATTGCCGTCTGCCATATAACTCATGGCCATGGCCACATCGTCAATGTATCCCTTGATGGACGACATGGACTCCCGAATGCTCTCCGCCAGTCTGCCCACTTCGTCCTCCCCCGTATGGGCTATTTGGGCTTTCAAATTACCTGCTGCAAGTTCCTTGGCTGCTGCTTCAATCTGAGCGATGGGCCGCATAGACCTGTTGATGATGATATATGTCAACAGTGCCAAGCCGATGAGGGCAACCACGCTGATGATGATCACCATGGTCACCTGCGCATTGATGGGTGCATCAAACTCTTCTTTGGAAACGCTGGTCACGCTCAGCCAAACGGTGCTGGATGCACCCACATAAAAGGGCACACAGGAGCGGTATTGAGCCGTACCGTCTTTAAATTCATCTAGAAAAGTTTTTGTCTCCGCATTTTTTGCAGTATCTAAAATTAAGTTGGGGTTCTTGCTCCGAGTGGATTCTGCAAACTTTGTGCCCACGGTGTGGGTATCGAATGTGTTCATAATGACTGTCTGATGTCCACAGATGATGACGTTTGCAAAGCTTTCATATCCCCCCGTGGAATACTGTGCTGCATTTAACAAATCTGTGTCGATATCGCTGCCCACGACCCCCGAAAAGTTTCCTCTTTCATCCAAGACGGGAACCAAAACGGAGATGACTAAATACTCCCTGCCATCAATCATTTTTTTATGGGGATCCAAGATCATCATACCTTTTGCATCTCTCACTGCGTTGTAGGCATCGACTGAAAGCATGGCTTGTTGGTTGGTATCCATCTTAGCCTGCCCCGTGGTCATAAACACCGAGAGGCCGTTGGGTGGGGTGAGTTCCCTGCCTGCAACGTAATACAAGCTTAAGATTTGAGTCTCCTCTGTGCGGGCAAAGGTTATGTACTTCATTAAAAACGGCATGCGCTCCACTTCGGCCATTGCCCCTAAATTTTTAATGGTATCTCCCAGCATGTTTTGCTTGTCTACCATTGTCTGCATAATGCTTCTCGCTGTCTTTGCATTTGTATCTGCCAACAGCGCCAATTGCTGTTCCTGTTTTTCTATGAGGGTTTCTGTGGTTGTGTTTGCAATGACAAACGTTAAAATTGCAAAGACAACAAGCAGACCCACCAACATGAGTAATGTCACCTTTGTGGCTAACCTTTTTTGTCTTCTATACTCCATTATAAAATCTCCTATGCCAAAAACATCTGTATTTAGTTTTTCTGAAATACAGGGCATACATTCATATTTTTTATAACTCAGTTAAAAATATGAAAAAAATACTGTATTTGTGATAATACCTACAGTATTTTGCAAGATTTTATGACTCATTTATGTGAATGATGAATTGTTTACAATTGGAATTCAGATAACAAGAAGTCGATCTGCTTGTTGTGTTCGTCCTTGGCCAACTGGGCGTTGTGCTTGCAAATGGCCTCTCCATTTTTCACAAAATAAACCAGTGCATCGCAGATGGCCATTTCACACAGGTGATTACCCGGTTCGTGCCATTCAAAAATATTGCGGTTGGTGGTGGAAAAGAGAATGTGTGTGGCTAATTTGGATATGGGGGATTGCGCTGTTGCCGTGATGGCAATGATTTTCATGCCAAGGTCGCTGGCAACTTCGGCAGCCTGCACCACGTGTTTGGATGTGCCCGATTGGGTGACCACGATGAGTGCATCTTCACTGGTGCCCAAACTCAATAGATTGAGAAGATATTCGGGAATATTGGAAAATACTGTGCGGATTTCATATCTGCCCAGCCGAAAGCCCAAGTCCATGGACAGGGGCGTTGTGTTACCCGCAGCAGCAATATACACAGTTTTGCTGGATTTTAACACGTTCACACACAACATCATGGTGGGTAAATCAATATTTTTAGAAACGTCTAAAATACTGTTGGCAAGCTGATTGAACAAACTTTGCAGAGAATCGATGGGTTTTTTGTCCTCCAGGGCACGGGCGTTGTTGCCAAAATCCCGGGAGAGAATGAGGCGCATTTGGTAATACCCCTTGTACCCTAAGTGTTTACACATGCGCACCACAGTGGCGTCACTCACACCACTCTCGGTGGCCAGTTGAGAGACGTTCATCATAATCACCTTGTTGGCGTTCTCTACAATGTAATCCGCAACCTTTTTTTCGGCAACGAACAGCATGTCGTATGATTCTTTTATATTTTCCAGTACCGAAACTTCACCTTCCATGAGACGATCCTAACTTTAAAAAAATTTTCATTGTTGTCTTATTATGTTTAAAAGTGCTATAATCAAACCATTGATCTGCATTGATATTTCACCGGTGATACCGTTCGCGGCAGTATCACCGGTGTATCGGTTCTTATTTCAGATATTGATCTACATTGTCCTTAGTTACGAGAACGAAGGGAATATTGGGATACTTTTCAAACGTTTCACCCTTGGTGATCTTCACAATGATGTCGATGGCAGCTTTTAACTGGCCAACGCCGTCTTGCAGCACGGTTGCACCCATTTCACCGTTTTTAACCATACGCAGGGGGTTTTCGTTGCCGTCAACGCCCACGCATACGATATCACTTCTTCCGGCATCGTTTGCAGCTCTTTGTGCAGCCGAGGACATGTCGTCGTTGTCACAGATAACAGCTACTAAGTCTTTGCCATATTTGTTGATGGAGTCCATGGTTGCGTTTGCAGCTTTGTCACCCGACCACTGTGTGTCGAACTCGTCAGCCATTTCAAACTTCGTGTTTTTGCTCATGATGTTCTTGATTCCCTCGCCCCTCTGGATCTGTGCAGAGTTGCCCAGAATACCCTGGCAGTGGATGTACTTTCCGCCGTTGGGAACGTTGTCAACAACCCATTGGCCCAGCAGTTCGCCGGCAAACACGTCGTCTGATCCGCAGTATGCAGCAGCAACACTGTCTGTTGACACGGTCTTGGAGTTTACAACCAGCACCTGAACGCCAGCATCTGTCAGCTTGGTAACAGCGGGATCGGACGCTTCTGCTTCAGCGGGCAGGATGATAACCATGTCGCAGCCCTTGGTTAAGCATTCGTCCGCACGGTCGATCTGCTTGTTGGGGTCTGTTTCGCCGTCCAGTACGCCTGTGAACGCATCGATTACGCCGTCAGCAACCATCTTCTCAAAGGTCTTTGTGGCATAGTCGTTGATGGGGGCGTGGAAGGGATCGATGAGGTTCTTGGAGATGTATCCAACGGTGATCTTTCCATCTCCGTTTACATCACCCAGCTTTGCGGCAGCTTCTGCCACATCTGAACCACCCTCAGCGGGTTGCTCGGCGGGAGCTGCTGGTGCCGCAGGTGCTGCGGGTGCTGCAGGTGTGGGTGCTGCACAAGCTGTTGCAAATCCTGCAACCAACACCACAGCCAGTAAAGTAGCAATTACTTTTTTCATGCATTTTCCTCCTGTTTTCGGATGTTTCCGTTATTATTATTGTAAAATTATCCTTTGGGGTCCAAACGATAATTGTTACCAAAGTGATACCCTAGCGGCTTCGCTTGTTCATGATCATATCTAACAGCACTGTGCCGATGATGACAGCGCCTTTGATCATGGATTGATAGTAGGACGATACGCCGATTAGGTTCATGCCGTTGTATATAAATCCGATGATGAAGATGCCCATGAGTACCCCGGGTATGGTGGCCACACCTCCGGTGAAGGATGTGCCCCCGATTACGCAGGCGGCCACTGCATCTGTTTCGTAACCGATGCCAATGTTGGACTGAGCCGAACCCGTCTTGCTGGTGAAGATAATAGCAGAAATTCCAGCCAAGAATCCACTGACCACATAAACCCCTGCCTTTGTCCAAAACTCACTGACCCCCGATGCGATGGCAGCGTTCACATTCCCACCCACGGCAAAGATATATCTGCCGAACCGGGTCCAGTGGAGCAGCAAATACATGAGCACACTCACCAGAATGAGCATGACGATGGGCACGGGAATGGAGAGAATCTTTTCCGAATAAATTGCTTTAAATTCGGGGCTCGTAAGGGCAGTCGCCTGACCGGAGCTGATGACTTGGGAAAGGCCACGAATGATTAACTGCATGGACAGGGTGACCACAAAGGGGAACATTTTAAACTTTGCAATAAAGAAACCGTTGATAAAACCAAACAAGGTGGATACCAGCACTGCAATGATACAGGCGGGCAGAACGTCCATACCCATCACGGTGATGAGCTGCCCCAGTATACAACTGGTTAACGCCAACTGTGCCCCCACCGACAGGTCGATACCTCCGGTGGTGATGGCAAGGCACATGCCGTATGCGATCATGCCGTTGATAGAAACCTGTGTCGCCACGTTGATGATGTTACCCGGGGTGATAAAGCTGGGTTCCATTACAGAAATAATGACCATGAGCAGCAAAAGAATTGCCCCAATGCCGTATTTGCCCATAAATAAACGGAACTCATCTTGTCTTTTTTGGGATAAAGTAAGTCCAAACATTTCAAACCTCCAACTCAAAGATAACTTATTTGCTTCCGAATTCCATTTTGAGGATGGTTTCTTGGGTGACTTTGTTGGAAAGAATCTCTTCCCTAGAAACTTCCCCCATGACTGTCCCCTCGTGATAGACTAAAATCCTGTCGCTCATGCCCATGACCTCGGGTAATTCGGAGGAGATCATAATCACTGCCATGCCCTTTTTGGCAAACTCACACATGAGTGCGTGGATTTCCGATTTGGCTCCAACGTCCACACCCCGGGTGGGTTCATCTAAAATCAACAGCTTGGGGTTTGCCATAATCCACTTGGCCAGCACAACTTTTTGCTGGTTACCCCCGCTCAAGGAAAAGCCCGTGTGTTCGATGCTGGCCGCCTTCACTGTGAGCAGCTTTGCCATCTCTGTGCACTCCTTCTTCTCCCGCTTTTGGTTGATGAGAATACCTGGCTGCCTTCTTTCCAAGTTGGGCAGGGAGATGTTTTCCCGCAGGGAGCGGAACAAGCACAGGCCGTAGTTCTTGCGATCCTCATTGACCATGCTAATGCCCCTGTTGATGGCATCTCTGGGGTTTTTATTTTTAATCTCTTTGCCCGATAGGTACATCTTACCCGAGTGAATGGGATCCAGCCCAAAGATTGCCCGCATGGTCTCACTTCTGCCCGAACCCACCAGGCCGGACACCCCCAAAATCTCCCCGGCACGCACGTGAAAACTCACATTGTGGAAACCCTTGCCGCAAAGGTTTTCTGCCTTAAACACCACATCTCCAACGGGGCAATCCACCTTGGGGAACACGTTTTCCACCGTTCGTCCCACCATCATGGAGATCAATTCGTCTTTGGTCACGTCTTTTAGTGCACGGGTGTCCACGTAGGTTCCGTCTCGAAACACCGAAACTTTGTCGCAGATCGAAAATATTTCGTCCATGCGGTGGGAGATATAGATGATGGCAACGCCCTTGTCCCTTAACTCTCGAATGACTTTAAAGAGGTTTTCTGTCTCCTCACTGTCCAGAGAAGAGGTTGGTTCGTCCATGATGATCATCTGGGCATCGCAGGACACAGCTTTGAGGATTTCCACCATCTGCACCTGTGCTAAGGTCAGCTCCTTCATGAGGGTTTTTGCCGAATAGGGGAACCCAAACTTTTTTAATATCTCCTCCGCACGTCTGTTTTGCTTGCGCTTGTTGAGGAAAATCCCCCCCACCGTATCTTCCTGCTTTAAAAAGATGCTGTCCGCAATGGACAAGTGTGGTTCGGGGTTTAGTTCCTGATGGATCATGGAAATTCCCGCACGAATGGCATCCACCGGCCCTTTGACGGTATAGGGCATTCCTTTAAAGGCCATGGTTCCCTTGTCCTGTTTGTGCAGCCCAATGACAATCTTCATGAGGGTGGATTTTCCTGCACCGTTTTCCCCCATGAGGGCGTGGACTTCCCCGGGTTTCACTTTTAGGCTCACGTCCGACAGGGCTTGCGTACCTCCGAAAGCCTTATAAATGCCTTCACATTCAAAAATATACTCACTGTTTTGCATAGTTCCCTCCATCCCGCTACAGTTTCCTTCCCATAACCGTTAATGACTCCAGCACTTCCCTGCTCGCTGCAAAGACTTCTTTATATAGTTGGTAATAGTCCATATAGACGGTATGGTTTAGGGGTATGGGCTGAATGATTTCATCACAATAGTGAACCACCTGTTCGCACCCCTCTCCGATGTTTTGATACACACCTGCACCCACACCGGCAGCAATGGCCGCACCCAGGGCAGCCTGTTCCGAAACCTTTGCCACCCTTAAGGGTTTGTTAAACACATCGGCTTGTATTTGAAGCCACGGTTTGCTCCTAGCCCCTCCCCCGGATGCAACCATGTATTGGGTTGTTAGACCCAAGTCTTCACAAACCTCCATACACTGCTTGAGGGAATACGTAACTCCCTCCATCACTGCACGGGTGAATTCGCCTCTGCCCGTGTTGATGTTTAACCCCAGAAACTGTCCGCTGATGTTGGGGTTCATGTGGGGGGTGCGCTCACCGTTGAGATAGGGTAAGTAGATCAGCCCTCCGCTGCCCGGCTGCACCTTTGCCACCTGTTCGTCCAGTGCGGCATAGTCCCTTTGGTTTAGCAAGCTGTTGCACCACTTAAGCGATAGCCCAGCACACATAACGGCTCCCATGGTAAACCATCTCCCCGTATCAAAACCACAAAAGGTGTTGGTGGACAGGTTGGGGTTGACGATGGGCACATGGCTTTGGAAGGAAACCTGTCCGCTGGAACCGATGTTCACCGACACCCCTCCCACTTGGCTAATGCCGTTGCCGATGCCCTGCATCACCTGATCTCCGCCCCCGGCAACAACAGCAGTGTTTGTGCAAAGTCCTGTCTCCTCCGAGGCTTTTTTACACACAGTACCCGTATGGGCAGGCGTTGTATAACATCTGGGGAATATATCCTTTGGAATGTCAAATCCTTTGCGTATTTCTTCCGACCAAGTGAGGTTTTGAATGTCGAACAACAGGGTTGCCGATGCATCTGAATAATCAGAAGAAACTTCCCCTGTGAGCTTAAATTTCAAATAATCCTTGGGCAGCATGACGTATTGTATCTTTTCAAAGTGTTCCGGCTCCTGCTCCTTCACCCACAGCAGGGTGGGCAGCATAAACCCGGTATATATGGGGTTCATTAACAACTGTATGATCTTGTCTTTCCCCAGCTTTTCTTTCACATACTCGACCTGCTTTGCAGATCGGGTGTCGCAGTGTAGAATGGCGGGACGAATGGGGTTATAGTGTGCATCCAGCAGCACGGTGCCGTGCATTTGCCCCGAAAAACCCACACCCTTCACTCGATGGGGAGAAACGTTCCCCACAGCTAAGGCCTCTTTGATAGTTTGGCAGCAGGCATCCCACCACCCGTTTGGATCTTGTTCGGCGTAACCGGTGTGGGGAGAGCTGAACTGATAATCCTTTGCGCTCACAGACAGAACGGTTCCCCCGTCGTCCATGATCAACGTCTTTAGGCTGGATGTGCCAAGATCAATGCCCATTAACACGGCGTAACCCTCCTTTTCAAACTAAACGATAAAACATGTGGTGACTCCTGCAACAAAGGTATCCCCCAGCCCCACGGTATACTTGGGGTGTTCCAAATATCTGGACGGAACCATGCAGGCGTATGTGCCCTCGGGCAGCGTTGCATTACAAAGGGCCTCTTCCAAGGCCAGCCCAACGCTGCTCAAGGGATAGGTTAACGTCTCTTTGCACTCCTCAATCGTGCCGTATTTGCCGATCCGGGCACGGGTGGCCGACATGAGGTTACCCATACTCAGCCCCTTTTCGATATCGATGCCGGGCAGTTTTGCCCCGTAATACATGGAATAATCCTTGGAGTGCAGGATGATGCCCTTGGGGGCATATCGATGGATGACACTTTGTAAACTTTCAAGGATATCCGAAATATTGCCAATGTCTATGGTTCGACCCAAGCGCACCATACGCTCCACCAATTCTTCCTCGTTCATGCCTAAAATGTCTATGTGGGGACACAACCCCTCTTCCACAATGTCTTTCACATCCAAATCCAAGTAAAACGCACCTTCAAAATAGGTGATCACTTTTGGATTAGCCCGCTTCACAGCCATTAAGTGCTGGGCTAACAGTTGGGTGCGCTCCCGCATAATAGCCCTATCGGTAATGGCATCGAACCCCGATATGGAATAGGCATAGATATCCTCTGCCCGGTTTTCCCAATAGGTCAAAAACGTTTGGTCGATGGGCACGTACTTTTGAATTTCGTCGCTGAGTAAAATCAGCCGGTTGGACTGGGGAATCTTGTGTTCCACGCCGTGGAAAATCAACACGTCATCCTTTGCAAATTGTAGGATAAAGTGCCGACATTCCGAGGGTTCTTTGCTGCACGCCCTTTCAATGGGCACCATCTCTTGCCCTTCAATGGCGGTCACTCCCTGGGCACAACCCATAATGGCACACACTTCACAACTCCTGTCTGTGATGTGTACGTTTGTGGGAAGGCCTAGGGTCAACAGAGCTGTGGCCCCTTGGGCACACGTTCCCCCCAACGCCCCTTCCGTTTCGAAGCTTATCTTTAAAAAATCACACACACTGGGCAGCGAGATATCAAAGGTACCACCCAAACCCCGCATAATCTGATAACAGGTAATTCTGGCAAAGTCCTCCAAACTTCGGATCACGTCGCCATTCTTGGCAAAGGGTTCTTCTTTGAGATATTTATTTAATATAGCGTTGTAAACGTCGATATTCCACTTTAAAACGATGTCGTAATTGCTGGTATACCCCATGACGATTCGCTTGCCAACATCCATGGATTTCTTTGCATCGCCGGGTATTTGGTTTAGATATGCCTCATATTTATCTACGTATGTCATGCTTTCACCCTTTCGTAAAAGAGCTTGATTCAATGGATTCTCCCCAAGGGAAGTGACTGGGTTTTTGCAACCCATTGGAGGGTGGGGGCAAATATGCCCCCAATTTACATATGGTTATGAATTTATAAAGAATAGTATTTGACTTTGTCGTCTGCGTTGAAGAGTTTAACTTTGTGTGCCACCACTTTTTTCATGGCGTTAAGACTTTCCTGATAGAGTTCGAAGGGTTCACGGACTTTCATATCTTTTAAGGTGAGACGGAGCTGTTGATACAGGGCATCCTTGGTGTCCGAAGAAATGTTGATCTTGTTGATGCCCCGCTTCACTGCCTCTGCAATTTCCGAATCGGGGTTTGCAGAACCGCCGTGGAGCACCAGGGGAACTGAAACTTTCTTTTTAATTTCGTTTAATAGATCTAACTTTAACTCAGGCTTGAACCCCTTTGGGTAAATGCCGTGTGCCGTTCCGATGGCAATAGCCAGCGTGTCGCAATTGGTTTCCTTCACAAACTTTGCGGCATCGTCCGGGTTGGTGAAGACAATGGTGTCGGTGCCCCCTTCGGTATCCCCATCCGTTGTGCCGATGGTGCCCAGTTCCCCTTCTACCGAAATGTTTAAGGGGTGTGCCGCTTCCACCACCTGTTTGGTAAGAGCCATGTTTTCTTCAAACGATTTGGAGGAACCGTCGATCATCACCGAGGTGAATCCCAGCCTCACTGCCCTTAATATCTCTTGCATGTCGCTGCCGTGGTCTAAGTGAATGACAACGGGAACCTTTGATTTGTTGGCCATGTCGATGCACATGCTCATAAAGCTATCGCCTTGAAAATCCAATTCCAAGGGATGAATCGCCAAAATGACAGGGGCCTTTAACTCTTCACAGCATTCTATAACGCCCTTGAGTATTTGGCCGGTACCAATATTAAATGCGGGCACAGCAAAGTTTTTTTCGTTGGCCACGCTGAGTAAGTCCTTCATATTCAGCAACATGTTTTCCGTTCTCCTTTAATTGTGAAATTATAAACTTGTAAGATGTCACCATCATATATCATCACTAAGAATGTGTCAAGAAATATTTTTTCATATTATACCACATCTTTTACCGTTATTTGGCTATATAGCTATGGGGTGAAATAAAATTTTATTACCGTATTCCTGATCTATAACTATAGAAATAATAAAACAGCCTGATTATCCGAAAAAACAGGCTGTTTTGCAGGTGAAATAATATTTTTTACTTTAACTTAAACTTCACTACCAAATCTTTTTCTGAATAGTTAAAAAGGTAGGTTTCACATCACCCAACGTTTCACCCTTGGTTATGTAGTGATAATTTTGTCAAACTATTTTTATAGTATATATTCATTTGTTTTTAAGTAAAAAAATTAACATCAAATTCATACAATTTCATTCATTTATATTGTAGAATAAACATATTATTATATTTTTAATGTGGGGTTTTATGTAACTTTTGCACTCATAAAATCATACTACTAGTATCAGGGGTACGCCATGAATTCAGAAAACACACAGCCAAAAAAAATTATTCGGCCGAGAAGGCAAAACCAAAGAACTGCATGGATGATCGCAGCGGCATCGGTATTGGTGGTTGCAGCCGTATTCGTTTTTGCAGTATACCCGGTTCTCTACAACCCAAATACGTTGTTTGAAAACCAACCTGTGCAAACACCGCCGGCTCAAACGCCTGCACCTTTGCAAAACAACGAGCTATTAAAGCCCGAACCAACCCCCATCCCCACTCCCGAACCCGATTATCTTTTGGAACTAGAAAAACTTGCGGACTTCTCAGAGATGAAGAATGTCTTCAATATATTACTGATTGGCGTTGATTACGCCGACGAGCGAAACGACAACAAAAAGGAATACGTCAACAAAGATTTCAACTCGGACGTGATGATGCTCATGGCCGTGAACTTCGATGAAAAGAAAGTGGACTTGATTTCCGTGCCTCGGGACACCTATGCGAAAATTGCCAACGCCGAGGGGAAATACAAGCTCAACTTTTCTCTGACACTGGGCGGAGGCATTTGCGACGAAGGTTTTATGAACGTTTGTAAGTCCGTGGAATGGGTGTTGGGGGGCGTTCCCGTAAACTATTACATCGCCGTGACCATGCCCATGCTCAAGCAGGTGGTAGACGTTGTGGGGGGCGTGGACTTCGACGTGGACGTGGACTATAAAATTCAGAGCAGAGTGTACAAAAAAGGGATGCAGCATCTGAACGGACAGGGTGTTTTGGACTACTGCCGTGTGCGCAAGAACATGGAGCAGGCGGGCGACGCCAACCGAGTGAACCGCCAAAAGAAGATGATGCTCAAGGTGTATGAAACCATCCGCACCAACACGGAGTTAAAAGATGTACCCGAACTCATCCGGGTTCTCAACGAGAACGTCTATACCAATTTGGATTTCTCTCAACTGGCTGCCCTTGCGTATTTCGGCAACGGGTTGGATCTCTCTAAGGTGGAGATGCACTCCATGTCGGGCACAAGCTGTATGATTTATAATTTCGCCTATGTGTGCACCGATCAAAACAAACGGGTTAAGCTGATTAAGCAGATATACAACGTGGATGTGCCCAAGCGGGAGGAATATACCGCCGACTACGCCCGGTTAGAGTGGGCACAGTGGCAGGCCCGGGAACTGGTTCCCCGGATCAACGAAGCCCTCATTGGTGAATACGAGGATTACATGGTGCGCAATGCCGTCGACAATCTGGAGTATATCGCCTCCTCTTCCGAAGATTATGCCGAAATCAGCGCTGCTGTCAACGAACTCATCGAAGCGGTGAAGATGTCGGGCATCAAAGTGAGCACCAAGGTGGATGTGTACGACGATACCACCCAAGTGCGCATGAAAGAATAGAGAATACAACTAGGAGTTTTACATGAAAGATTCTTTAATGACTATTTGTGCCATAAGTGAAGCGGCAGAATGGAGTTTAGCGTGAATAGAAACCGTCCTCCCGTGAAAAGACCCCCTGCCCGTTCCTATGCGAGAAGCGGACAACCCAATCAATCGCCTAAGCGGGGCAGAAGCGGAACCAATAAGCTAAAGCTCATTCTGGTGGCCCTCATTTGTGTGCTGGGTATTGCTGCTACTGCATTGGTGGTGATGATCACCGGCAATTCCCAGGCGATTAGCGTTGATCCCGCTGCAACGCCGCAAATGACACAAGGTGTGATTATCGACCCAAATACCGGAGAAGTCATTCAACCCGAAGACCCACCTGCCCCGACTCTGCCCCCCATCCCCAATCCCTATGCGGTGGAGGGCACCCGCCCCTCGGACTTTGGCTTGCAAACCGAAATGGAGCTGAACGGACAAAAAATACACAGTTATTCCCGCTCTGCCCCCATCAACTTCGGCGAAACCAATCAGTATACCGAATTGGAAGGTATTGTAACCTTTCGGGGTAACAACTTTAGGGACAGCGCATCCTATGGAACCATCGGCTCCAATGTGAGTGGAAAGCTGCAAATAGCCTGGCAAACTTCCCTGCCCGAGAGCATCAAGCGAGTCAGCTCGGACAGAAGCTGGTTTGGCAGCGGTTGGACGGGACAACCCCTCATCGTCAAGTGGCCCGAAACCCTGCGGGCGCAGATGAATATAAACGAGTCTAAAAAAGACAAACAGGGGCTTACCGAAGTGATTTTAGGCACCGAAGGCGCTATGATTTATTTCTTGGATCTGGAGGACGGAAAGCCCACCCGCAAGAAGATTAACACCAAGTGGACCCTCAAAGGAGCGGGAGCGGTTGATCCCCGGGGATATCCCCTCTATTTCGTGGGTTCGGGGGACATCAGCGCTGCCGGTGCAGGGCAAAATATGTTGTTTAGTCTGATTGACTCTGAAAAAATATACACCTATGGTGAAAACGACTCCTTTAGGGACAGGACGTGGCAGGCATTTGACCCTTCCACCATCGTCCACGCCGGAACGGATTCCGTCACCTATGCCGCAGAGTCAAACTTGATCTATCAGTTCACCCTCAACTCCAAGTACGACGAACAGGCGGGTACCTTCTCCATCAACCCCTCGGATATTTTTAAGTGGAAGTACTCCACGGAAAAATCCAGAGCGGTGTATAAAGACTCGGGTTCCGACCCAGAAAACACCAAACCGTATCTGGGGTTTGAATCCAGTCCCGTGTTCTTTAGAAATTATATGTACGTTTCGGACAACGGCGGAAACCTGTTCTGCATCGACATCAACACCTTTGAAGTGATTTGGATGAGCGATACGTTGGACGACACCAACTGTTCCCCCGTACTGGAACTAGACGAGGAAAACGGCCGTGCCTACATCTATATGGGCACTTCCGCCCGGGCAACCCGCAACAAACAAAACGTAGCCCACATTCCCTTTTGGAAAATCGATGCCATCACCGGCGAAAAGGTTTGGACAGCCGAGGGGTACGACTGCCTGCGGGGCAGTGATTCCGGCGGCATTCAGGACACTGCTGCCCTTGGCAAAAACAGTTTATCCGAATTGGTATACATCACCTATGCCAACGCTGTAAACGAAAGCGGCAAGAGCACTGGCAGTTGGCTGGTGGCCTACGACAAACAAACCGGCGAAGAAGTTTGGAAGCAAAACTTTGGCGGACAGTGTTGGTCCTCCCCTGTGGATGTGTATGACGACAGTGGCAAGGGATATATCGTATATGCCAGTGCGTCCTATACCAGCGAAGGCGAAGCTGTCGGGGGATTTGTAACCTTGATGGATGGGCTGACCGGGGAGCGCCTCTCCTCCGTGGAAGTGAAGGGGCATGTAGAGGCAAGCCCTGCAGTGTACAACGATATGATCGTCATCGGTACCCGGGGCCAAGAACTGTACGGCATTCGCATTATTTAATTGTAGGGACACGCTATGTTTGAAAGTATTCGAAAACAAACGGAATCTATACTCTTAGAATTACTGGGAAGTGCAGGTATGAACAGCAACGACCTACTGGTTGTGGGCTGTTCCACCAGTGAAATTGCGGGGCAGAACATTGGAAAGTGTTCCAGTCCCGCAATTGCCGAAATTGTTTTTCAAACAATCCACGGCATTTTGCTGGAACGCAACATCTTTCTGGCCGCCCAGTGCTGCGAGCACTTAAACCGTGCTCTCGTGCTGGAACGGCAGGCTGCACAACACTACGGGTACGACCTCGTTTCTGTGGTTCCCAAACCAACCGCTGGGGGTTCCTTTGCGGCTGCTGCTTATGAACAGTTTTGTGATCCTGTTGTGGTTGAAAGTATTCGGGCACACGCTGGCATAGATATTGGTCTCACCCTCATCGGTATGCATTTAAAACCCGTAGCTGTGCCCGTGCGCACTGAGATCAAATGCATTGGCAGTGCACACGTGGTCTGTGCCCGCACTCGCCCCAAGTACATCGGGGGCAGCCGGGCAATGTATGTGTGAATCTGCCTTTATACTACTTATTTTGTCTTGCTGATATCTTCAAATTTAGATTGAACTTCAAAAATAGCATCAATTAATACGGGGTCGAAGTGCGTACCTCTGCCCTCCAACAGTATTTTCATGGCCTGTGCGTGGGTCATTTTTTTCTTGTACGGGCGTTCGGAAACCAGTGCGTCGTACACATCCACAATAGCCATAATCCTGCCCGCTATGGGTATATCCGAACCTGCAAGCCCCCTTGGGTACCCGGTTCCGTCCCACTTTTCGTGGTGGGTATACGCCACTTCGGCTGCTGTTTGCAAAAAATCTTTGTCGGTGGTGAGGTCCATGGCGTGGAGAATGGTGTTGTAGCCGATAATAGTATGGTTTTTCATAATTTCAAACTCTTCGGCTGTGAGTTTTGCAGGTTTTAACAATATGGCATCGGGAATAGCCACTTTGCCAATGTCGTGGAGCTGAGATGCCTCTAACAGCGTGTTTTGCTCGATCCCCTTGAGCTCTTCCTGATAAATGCCGTGTTCGTCTAAGTAATCCAAAATGAGCTTAAAATACTCCTGGGTTCGCAACACGTGACCACCCGTGGTGTTGTCTCTCATCTCCACCAAGTCTGCCAGTGTGAATACGATGGCGTATTGCAGCTCTTTAATAATCTTTGTCTTTTCCCGCACCCGCTCTTGCAGATCGTCGTTGTAGTTGGCAAGTGCCCTCTTTTGAATGGCGTGGCTTAGGTGAATCTCCACCCGTTTTAACAACAACGAGTTGGCGAAAGGTTTGTTGATATAATCAACAGCCCCCAGCTCCAGTGCCTTAAATTCAAAATCTACATCCGTCTTGGAAGTGAGGAATATAATGGGAATGTTTTGTGTGACGTTTCGTTCCTTTAGTCGCACCAAAACCTCAAACCCGTCTGTCTCGGGCATTTCCACGTCCAATAAAATGAGGTCGGGTTTTACTTCGTCTAACTGTTCACACACTTCTCTCCAAGAGGAATAGGCAATAACCCGATACTGCCCCTCCAACACCTTCTTTACAATCTTTTGAATGAGGGGACTGTCGTCGATCAGCAGTATGGTGAACTTATCCATCTGTCCTCCTAAACGAGTATGACATGGGTTTTTACGGATACTTCGGGGGATGAATAGGAGTTTTCGGACTGCTTTGCATTTTTCTTAAACGCAAAGGAAACGCCCTGCCCAACCGCCGAAAAGGGGGTGGAAAGAACCATGCCAATGCCAAACTGGGCACACTTTGTCTTGGTTAATCCGCACACCATGTTAGCCAGCTCACCCACGCAATCCCGCAGATCGCCCTCTTCAAGCTCTCCCTGTACAATACCCGCCATATAGGAAGTGAGGGTGAGTAAACTCTCTCTGTCCGTCTCAATGAGAAACAGTCCGCTCACACTCCCCCCAAAGGGCATAATTCCCACGTAATTTGCTTTTAAATTTGTCTGTGCTTTCGCCACCTGAATGCCCGACACAGTAGAAATCACTTCTGTGACGGTATTTTCAAACACTTCAAACACTTTTTCAAATGCCACGGTTAACCTTCACCTCCCAAGCACTCCATAATCTTAATGAGTAAATCCTCATTAGAAAAGGGTTTTGTCAAATAGTTAATTGCCCCCGCCTTCACGGCTGATACCACGTTTTGCTTTTCGCTCTCGGTGGTCACCATCATCACGGGAATATGTTTAAACTGATCGTTGTCTTTCAGCATCTTTAACAGTTCATAACCGTCGGTGCCCGGCATGTTCCAATCCAGCAGGATCAGCGCAATTTCCTTGTGATGCCCTTTTAAAATTTCCAATGCCTCGTCGCTGTCCTGAGCGCCAATAAATTCGTAACCCAACGCTCCCACTGCCGATTGAACAATCTTTCTAACGATGGATGAATCGTCCACAGATAATATCTTCATGTAATCTCCTCCTGCGCTTTGGTATAGAACGTTCCGTTTTCAAAGCTGTTTGAAACGAAATCTTGGGAATACATGCTGCAAATCTCATAGGCACCTAAAAACATGATTCCGTCACTCAACAAACGGTTATACAACTTTGAAAGTACATTCCTTTTTAATTCTTCTGAAAAATATATTAACACATATCGGCAAAAAATCACATCAAAATTTCCTAAAGAATCAAAAGAATCTTGCAAATTAAATTGCTTGAACGTCACCGCTTGCTTGATGGTATCGCTGACCTCCCACGCCCGCTCCTTTTGCACAAAATATGTATCCAAATACTGCTTGTCAAGCCCTCTCATAATGGAAATGCTGTCGTACTTACCCTGTTTAGCCATGTTTAAAACCAGGGAGGAAATGTCGGTGGCTAAAATTTCAAACTGATGTAACTTTACATCGGTTATTCCATGGGTTTCTAAATAGCGATGGATGCACATGGCCGTGGAATAGGCCTCCTGCCCGGTGGATGTGGCTGCACTCCAAATGCGGATCCGGGTGCGCTCCCGGCTGCGCAGCATTTCAATATACTTGGGCAGCAACATATTCTCCAGAATGAGCCACGGTGTTTTATCCCGAAACCACAGGGTTTCATTGGTTGTAATGGCATCGATCACTTTGGAAATGATGGTTTCGTCCGCAAGGGACGCAATTTGAACATACAGCTCCGAAAAAGAGGTTAACCCCAAATCCACCAGTATCTTCGTGAGCCTGCTCTCGATGAGGTAGGCCTTTTCCTGGGTGATCTCGATGCCGCACTTATTTATGATAAACTGCTGAAACAAGGAAAATTCCTTATCCGTTAGATCCAAGACCTATCCCCCCTTTCTTGCCCCCTTGAGAACCCTGTAGTATTTCGGAGATTCTGTTGCCAATCTCACCAAGGGGCAGCACTTCGTCTGCAAGATTCGCCGCAATCACAGCCCTTGGCATCCCAAACACTGTGCAGGTGGGCTCGTTTTGGGCGATACACCGGCAATTGCAGCTTTCTTTTAGGGCTCGGATGCCCTGCTCTCCATCGCTGCCCATGCCTGTTAGAACCACCGCCAAAATCTTTTCTCCTCTGAAATGTTGTGCTATTGAATAAAACAATACGTCGGCAGAAGGTCTCACCCCGTTGACGTATTCGCTCTCCTCCAATAGAAACTGTCGGGATTCGTTCACTTTTAAGTGAAATCCACCCGGAGCGATATATACGTTTCCCGACTGAGGGGAATCCCCAACGTTTGCCTCACATACTGTTAATTCTGTCTGTCTATTTAAATTATATGCAAAATTTTTTGTAAATCCCGGGGGCATGTGCTGCACAATCATCACCGGTACCCCAATGGTCTTTCTCAAATTACTCAGCACTTCCGAAATGGCATTTGGCCCCCCTGTGGAAGCGGCAATGAGCAGCAAGGAGTAGTCGTGGCTCTTCCACTGTCTTTGCTTGACTTTAGGCAGGCTCTCTTCCTCTTCCCGCTTGAGTTTGATGATAGCCAAGCGGATGCCCCGCTTTACGGTTTTTAAATTACTCTCGTAATCTTCCTCCAACGGTTTAAAGATGAGGCTGAGCAAGTGATCGGGCACGTTAAACTCATTCTTTCTGTCCAACATCTTTTTGTCGCACAACAGCACGATCTGGCTGTGGGGGTGCTCCTTTGACAGCCGATTGGTCATTGCAAAAACATCTGCGTCTTTGAGTGCAGTGTCCACGATCAATAGCTCGGGGTTTATTGCATGAATATCTGCCCCATTCCTGGTGTAGACCGTAGCCTGAGGCTCCAACTCGGCAATTGCTATCTTTACTAATTTTTGATAAACCACAGAAGTGGATATGAGTAATACATTTTTTAAAATCATCAGCCATTCCTTGTTTATTTTGGAAAGCGAACGCTTTCGTTGTTATTGTGTTGCATCGATACTAGTGTATCTTAAACTGCTTGAGCAGCCCTTCTAGGGATTCCGCCGCATTAGCCACTTCCACTGCGTTGGCGTTGGCATCCGAGGCAATTTTGGCGATTTGTGCGTTGTCCGTGTTGATCTGCTGAATGTTTTTGGATATATCCATAATACCCAAGGTAATCTCCTTGGCCGTTCTGTCAATTTCTGTAACGCTGGCCGATGCCCGCTCGGTGTTCATGGCTACTTCTTCCGAAGCTTTGAGCAGCTCTGCCGTAGATTTTGCAATTTCTGTCACACCCTTTGCCGATTCCGTGGCACTGCGGTTCACGTCCAGAGAGTTGTTGGAGATCAGGGCGATATCCTTTGCAATCTCGGAGAGCCTAACCGAAGCTTTTACTGAATCGTCCTTAATCCGCTCCGTTCTGGAGGACTGGGTTGTGATGGAATCGGTGAGTTCCATGGTGAATGCTGTCATCTCCCCGATGACGGCGGTGATATCACTCACAGCCTTTACCGCTGAGGACATGCTCTGCTGCATGGCATCGATTTGCTCTGCAATTTCATCGGTGGCATTGGCAGTTTGTTTGGCTAATTCTTTCACTTCGTTGGCTACCACGGCAAATCCGTTGCCCGCCTCCCCTGCTCCCGCCGCTTCAATGGCAGCGTTTAAAGCCAGCATATTGGTTTGGTTTGCAATGTCGCTGATCACGCCCACGATCTTGCCGATCTGCTTGGACGAAGCGTTTAAGTTGTTGATGATGGTGTTGGTGCTGTCCGCCTTGCTTCGTGCATCGTTCATAACGGCAACAGCGTTTTGGGACTTTCTGTTCACTTCCATTAGGGATTCGTTAATGTCCTTCACCGACTCTACGGCACTGTTCACCGCTGCAGTCACATCTCCCGAGGATTGGGACACGTTTCCAATGCTGCTGGTGATGTTTGCAACAAGGTTTGTTGCTTGCTTCACCCCTACGGAAGTCTGTTCGGCAGCCGAAGCCAGGGTTCGGATGGTGCTGCTCATCTCCTCAATAGCCGAAGCAATGGTGTTAATATTGATGCTGGTGGAGGAAAGAGAAGACGAGGATTGGGTCATACCCGCAGAAATTTCATCCACGGCTGCACTCACCATACCCGTCTTTGCGCTGGTTCCGTTTCCGTTTTCCGCCATGTTTTCAGAGGTGAGCAGCATTTGTTCTGCCGTAGACTTTAACTCCTGAGCTGTTAGCAGGATGCCGTCGATGGCCTCTCCGCTCCTCTGCAAGAGGTTGTTAAACGCCAAACTCAGGGCTCCCACTTCGCCGCTGTAGTGGGTTTTTGTGCGCACAGTATAATCTCCCTCTGCCGCCTTTTTCATCAGTTCGTTAATGTGCACGATGGGTTTGCTGATAGAGGATGAAATCAGCAGGGCACAGAGAATGGATATGAGAATGGAGAATGAAAGTGCAAACATCATTGCACTGTTTGTATTAGAGGCATCTTCCGAGATCTTGTGAGATACTTGTTCGGCCAACTGAATCTTGCCTGTCAGCATATTTTCGATGGCAGCCATGGTTTTGTCCGAGGGTTCGGACAATAGGTTAATCATTCTCTTGTAGCCAGCTTCTTTGTCCGCCGAGTAGGCGATATCGTAGTTGTTTGCAAGAATATCCTTAAACCTGTTGTAGGAGACGATAAAACTGTTGTATATGTCCCGCATTTCCGCCGATTCAATGGAAGAATCGAACTTGGGCATAAGGCTGTCAATGGTGGCCAGACACCCGTTGAGCCGAACAAAGGATTCGCTAATCTCCTGATCCGACGAAACGAGGATCAGCGTTCTAAGTTCCACCCGCACCTTTTGAAAGTTTGCAGAAATTTGGGCAATCTCCGCCAACGGCTCAATGGTGTTGCGAAACACTCTGTCCGACTGGTCGTTAATCCCTTTAACGGAAAACGCACCAAAGGCCCCCACTGCCGCACCAATTAAGGCGATGAGCAAAAAACCTGCCATTAGCCTGGTTCTAATCTTTAAACTGTTGGATTTCATGTTACACCTCTGAACTGGAAAATTTTCTGATCTTCAATAATGAGCAAAAGTTCGTCTTGCAACGCATAAACGCCCTTTAGGTTATTTCTCATCCGCTCATCCGTATTGGCGGGAGGCGGAAAAATTTCGGTTTCATCAACGGCAATCACGTCTTCCGCACAATCCACGGCAAACCCTGCCATATCACTCATTTCGCTCTGTTTTTTTAATATCACGCAGTCCACGGTTTGGCCGCTGGACACAGGCTGATAACCCAAAATGCTTGCCAAATCAAACACTGTGACCACAATGCCCCGCATGTTGTACAGCCCTAAAATTCTTTCGTCGGCCGAAGGAACGGGGGTGCACACCGCATTCCGGTTGATCTCCTTCACCGCAGTGAGGGTTACGCCCAGCAACTGCCCGTCTAGCCGAAAGGTTAACAGTTTCATGCAATCCCTCCCGCATCGTGTTCATTTGCACATCCAATGAGTTCTTGCAAGTTTAGGAGCAGCACCAATTTATCCTTGAGCATAGCGGAACCAGATATTGCCTTGCCAACAATGGTCTCCCTGTCCGCCTCGCCCTCTTGCCGTAATGTGTCCACAATACTCTTCACCAAAATGCCCATGGGTTTTTCTGTTCCCTTGGGGATGATGGCATACAGGGTGTCTGTGAAATACCCCGTGAGTTTCACGGGTAAATAGTCCTCGGGACGAATCATCCGAATGGCTTTACCCCGTATCTTTGCATACTGTTTGTTTCCAATCTGTTCGATATCGGCAATCTTAATCTTTTCCACTCTGGAGACTGCCCGCAGTTCCACGGCAAAGTGCTCCGGCCCGGAGCATTGAAACACCATGAGGTTTTTACCCGAAGATGTTTTTACAACTTCACCCTGCTCTTCCTCCGTACCCGTATTTAAATCGATGTTGGCCAGATTTGCCAACCCCTCTGGGTCTAAAATTAACGAGATGCGCCCATCCCCAAGAATGGTCACCCCCGAATATTGGCCGCAGGACTTTAAGTGCATGGGCAAGGGTTTTACTAATATTTCCTCTGTATCCAGCACCGCATCCACTAAAATGCCCAAGAGTTTGTTCATCACCCGAATCACCACCACTTTTGTGGCGGTATTACTCTCCCCTAACCCAAGAGTCTTTCCAAGGGAGATCACGGGAATCAACTTACCCCTTAACCGCAGTTCCTTTGCGCTTTGTATGGCATCCAATTCATCGGCATTCGCAGCAGCCACGTGGGAAATACACGTCTGGGGCAGCACAAACCGCTGATCTGCTGAGCGAACGAGCAACGACTGCATGATGGCAAGGGTTCTTTGCAAAAACAAGGTGATGGTGGTTCCCTTGCCCACTTGGGAAACAACCCGGACGTATCCCCCCAGCTTTTCCACGTTGCTCTTCACAACGTCCATACCCACGCCTCTGCCCGAAATGTCGGACACCTGCTTGGCCGTTGAAAATCCGGGCAGGAAGATGAGCTTGTGGGCATCTGCCTCGCTCATGGCCATTGCTTCGCTCTTGGTGATGAGTCCCTTTTCCACGGCCTTTTGTTTCACCGCTTCCACGTCCACCCCTCTGCCGTCGTCGCTGATCTCAACGGCGATGAGTCCGCTCTTGTGATACGCCCGAAGGGATATTGTGCCCTTCCGGGGTTTTCCCTGCTCCTCCCGCACGTGGGGTAATTCCAAGCCGTGATCGGCGGCATTGCGCACAATGTGAATGATGGGGTCACTCAAACCCTCAATCACCGTTTTATCCAGTTCGATCTCCTTACCCTCGATGATCAGTTCAATCTCTTTGTTCATGGTTTTGGATATTTCCCGGATCACTCTGGGGAATTTGTTAAACACGTTGCCAATAGGCTGCATTCTCGTGAGCATGATCTCTTCCTGCAATTTGCTGGTGAGCCTGTCCACGTTTTTTAAGATTTGGTTCATGGCAGTGGGTGACGTTTTCTTGCTGCTGTTGTATGCGGTGAGGAGCTGGTTGCGTGCGAGCACCATTTCCCCCGACAGCGCCATGAGGTTTTCCAAAAGGCCCACATTCACCCGAATGCTCTCCTCCAGCTTCATCCTGCTGGGTTCACTCTCCCGCTGGGGTTCCCCCTTCTTTTCGGCAAAGGTCTCGGACTTTAGATACACCACATTTTTTTGAGAGACAGCGATTGCTTCGCAAAATAGTTCCCATTCCAACACGCTGGTGCACAAAATCTCCAGTTGAATGGTTGTGTCTCCATCGGTCATGTGGATGCAGTTGACAATATCGTTTAAGTTGTGGGTTGTGCTCACATCGGTGGAAGCATTGATGACTTCGCCAATCTCGTTGATGGATTCAAACAATCTCTCCACATTTTTATAGTAGACCGGCAACTGCCGGTTGTGATTCAATGTAATTTTATAAACCTTGTGCCCCCGTTTGATGAGCCTTGTGAGGGAATCGTAGTATGATTCGTCCACTTGATTGGGTAGGGTTTTCTCATTGGGAATATCTTCGATTAATTCTATTTTTTCTTGTTTTGCCGGTTGATCTTTGATCAGGGCCTCCAGCATGAGCAGACATTTTGTAATATCTTCTCGTTCGCTGTTGCCCACATCGTTGATCATGTTTTTTAAAACGTCGTTGCAAAGGAGCAGGCAGTCTAAAATCTCCTCGGTAAAGACCAGTGTCTTTGCCCGAAGCTGTCCCAGCACGTTTTCCATTGCGTGGGACAGGGACACGATGTTGTTGAGCTGAAAAAAACCCGCAGTACCCTTGATGCTGTGAATACTTCGGAACACATCGTTGATCAGATCGTGGTTAACCCGCAGGTCGTCGGATTGAAGAAATGCATGTTCAATTTGATCGATGTGTGCTTTTGCTTCATCGACAAAGTCCTGCAAAAATTCCTCTGTTAGAAAGTCCACGATATCACCTCTCACCCTGTAACAATTGCGATAGGTTGGTAAAACTTAATATGCCCTATTGTAACACCTTTTAGTTTAATTTCCAATAATTTTTTACGAATTTATTATAAAAACTCAATATTATTTTTAACAAAAAACAGCCCTCCGCAGACGACTGTTTTTTGTCGTTTATACGAATATCCAATCAACATAACGCCATTTTCTCAAAAATCTTTGCGTATCTCAATGAGATATTCGTATTTTATTGCACTTTTCCTATTTGATATGTTGTCCAACCACCGATTTTGCAAAGTTAAAGGCACGCTTGGTCTCGTCTTCGTTTAGGAATACGGGTTTACCCAAGTGCTGGGCTAAATAAGCCGTCTCTGCCGTCACTTCGCAGGTGATGATGTTTTCAATGGCATCTTCCACCGTTCTGCCCCCCACGACCAACCCGTGGTTGCGAATGTTCACCGCAAAGCCATCCCCCATGGTGTCCACAATGTCTTGCAAATATTCGGGGGTATGGGGATCGGGGTGTATCCAGTGGGTGCAGGGCACGGGCCCTCCCACCAAGTTGCCGTGGGTGGTTGTTGCAACGGGAATCTCCATGTT
The DNA here is from genome assembly GCA_964453645.1 of uncultured Clostridia bacterium. GTDB lineage: Bacteria > Bacillota > Clostridia > Christensenellales > JAWKQI01 > CAYVRJ01. The sequence goes on along the minus strand of CAYVRJ010000001.1, from coordinate 235,879 downwards.
GCAGCAGGCAAACGCCGTGGCGTAGCGGGAGTGGGCGTGGGTGACGCATAAGATGTCTTGGCGTGCACGGAGCACCGCCGTGAACATATCGCTGGCGCAAGAGGGGCGCCTGTGGCCGTCGATTAACGCAAAGGTATTGATGTCGATGACACACATGTCCTCCCATGTTAAATGTTCATACTCCATGCCGCTGGGGGTGATGACCACATAATTCGTTTCGGGATCCCGTGCAGCCACGGTTCCCCCCGCCATGACGATTAGGTTGTACTCCCTCAGCTTCTTTCCTGCGATTAATACTCTTTCCCGCAAATCTTTTAAAATTGCCATACAGATTTCTCCTTAAAATTTATTTATATTGCAAAAACAGCCCAATTGCTGTATGATATTTCTATCAGTGTGCGTGGAGGTTTGGCTTGAAATTCGAAGAGAACCGTGAAACCTACAGCAAAATTGCAACCCTGTATTATATGGGTGAATTCTCCCAAGATGAAATTTCAACCATGTTTGGCATCTCTCGATTTAAAGTTTCCAGAGTGCTAAAGAAATGCAAAGACTTAAACATCGTTGAATTTCATATCAACAAAAAACCCATCTATTATGAAAAACTGGAGCAACAGGTTCGCTCCCTGCTCAGCGTATCCCAAGTGACCATCGTGCCCCCGGGTTCCACCCAAAAGGAATCCAAAACCAATGTGGGCAGGGCTGCCTCCAAGTTTCTGTGCGACAACCTGCACGACGGCATGGTTGTGGGTTTCGACTGGGGCACCACCCTCCAAACCATGGTGCGGGAGTTTTGCCCCACCAAGGCCTATCCCAACTGCCAATTTGTTCAAATTTCGGGCAGTATTGCAACCCAATCCATTGCCAATGCGGGTTATATGGACGGTCACGACATTGTGATGCATCTGGCAGCTAAGGCAAAAGCCAATTGGTCTCTATTCCCCGCACCGTATATTGTTAAAAATGAGTTGCTCAAGACCATGTTGTTGGAAGAACCCTCCATCCACAAACACGTGGTACTGTTTGAAAAGATTGACATTGCCTTTTTTAGCGTTGCATCCAACCAAAACGAATACCGCAAAACCTTTTATTCCAACTATTTAACCCCTCACGAGTTCGATGAAAATGCCCCTCCCCCCAACTGCGGGGAGATTTTTAGCACCATCATCCACCAAGACGGAAGGGTGTTACCCTCCATCCTCACCAACCGGGTGCTCACCATCGACTTAAACACCCTCAAGCAGATTTCCACTGTGGTGGTGCTGGCCACAGGCAACGACAAAGCTCCATCCCTCATTGCAGCAGCCAACGGCAAATACTACAACCACTGCATCATTGATGAAATTGCTGCCCTTTCGGTGATCAACTATTTTGAAACGAATGAAGTTTAATCATCGATCCGCTCTACACGAAACACAACGGGGGACAATCCGTCTGAGCAGGCGGAGTACATGACATTTTCCTGTTTACAATAGGTCATTTTTCCGCCAAACCGAAGGGTCATCACCACAGGCCACAGATCGTGCCACGCCCAGTAGCAAAAACCTTCGGGCATCCGCCCATCTGTTTTCACAATAAATTCCGCTCCCACGTCGAATGCATGGCATCCGCCCGAGTAGTCGGGCAGCTCATCGCAGTCGAATTTCTTATATACTGTAATTTTTACTTCATATTTCTTTGCCATGGTTTTAATCCTTCCTTTATTAACCTTTGTGGATAGCCATTTGGTGGATATCTAAGATACTCTCGTGAACAATTTCCGAAACCGAGGGATGGGCGAAGATAAAGTTGTGCACATCCTCCGTTGTGGCTTCAAATTGAATGATACCTCCTAAGGGAGAAACCATTTCGGTCACATTAGGCCCTGCTAGGTGTATGCCTAAAATTGTATCGTCCTTTGCAATCACTTTCGAGAACCCCTCTTTTGCCCCCTCGATCATCGCCCTGCCGTTGGCCGACACAGGGAACATACCCACACTTGCCCCCTCTGCATCCCGCTGGGTTTTTCCAATAGACGCCAATTCCGGGGAGGTGTACACGCAATAGGGTATGGCGATGTCGTCAAAGGTCTTACCTTCGCCAAAAATATTGTCCACAGCAATCATTCCTTGGTGGGAGGCCACGTGAGCCAATTGCACGCCCCCGTTCACATCCCCAATGGCGTAGATACCCTGTACGTTGGTCTCCAAACTGCTGTTCACGGGAATGGAGCCGTTTTTGGCAGTGGTTACACCTGCCGAGTCTAGCGCCAGCCCCTGGGTGAGGGGCTTTCTTCCCGCTGCAAGCAGCAGCTTCTCTGCACACACTTTTTGTTCAGTTCCATCGGACAGGGTATAGTCAACAGAAATGCCCTGTTCCCCTCGTTGTATTTTTGTTACACTTGCATTAAGAAAAACGTCGATCCCCTCCCGTTTAAATACCTTTTGTAATAAACTGGACTGATCCCCATCCATATTTGCTACCAGGTTGGGTAACATTTCAACAATCGTCACCTTGCAACCCATCCGTGAAAAGGCCTGTGCAAATTCGCACCCGATGACTCCACCCCCAAGGATCGCCAAACTCTTGGGTAATTCCTTTAAGTTCAGGGCATGGTCGCTGTTTAGAATGGTTTCTCCGTCTGCCTGTGCAATGGGTATATCCGCGGGTTTTGAACCCGTTGCAATGATGATATAGTCCCCGGCATATTCCGTATCCCCCACTGCAACACACTTTTTGGAAACAAACCTGGCCTCCCCCTGCACCACAGTGACCCCTGCCTTTTTCAAGAGAAACTGTACCCCGTTTCGCAACTGGCTCACCGTCTTTTCTTTGTGCTCCATGAGTTGATTAAAGTCCAGTTGAGCTCCTTGCAGTTGAATGCCGTAGGAAGCAAAGTGTTTTGTCTCATGATAGAGGTTTGCCGTGTGCAGAATGGCCTTTGTGGGGATGCAGCCACGGTTGAGGCACGTTCCCCCCAGCAGATCCTTTTCGATGAGGGTCACCTCTGCCCCCTTCTTGGCCCCCCGCAGGGCAGCCACATATCCCCCCGGCCCTCCGCCAATGACGATGATTTTCATAGCTTGTTCTCCTCAGCAGGGGTCCCTTCTTTCTTTTTAACATCCACCAGCTTTTGTTTGTTTGCTTGGGACATAGTGTCGATGCCCACGGCAATCAACAGTACCGCACCCTTGATGATCATTTGATAAAAGTCCGAAAGGCCGATCTGGATCAATCCGTTAAACAGCACGCCCATAATCACGATGCCGAAGAATACCCCCGAGAGTTTTCCCTCGCCCCCCGATATGGAGACACCCCCCAGCACACAGGCGGTGACCACTTCAAATTCATAACCCAGCCCTGCCCGGGGTTGTGCGGAGTTCATACGGGAGAGCAACAGCACAGCTGCAATACCCGCCAAAAATCCGCTGATCATGTATACCGAATACTTAATTTTCTTCACATGAATGCCCGACAACCGGGCGACTTCCTGGCTTCCACCCACACAGTAGATGTGCCGTCCGTATACGGTTTTGGAGAGGATGATACCCCCCACAATAAAGGCAATGGCCATGACGATGACGGGGAAGGGTACGATACTCACGCTGCCCTGACCGACAAAGGAAAACTCCTCGGTCATGCCGTCATAAATGGGAATGGCCCCTGTCATAACATAGACGATACCCCGCATCATTTCCATGGTAGCTAAGGTTACGATGAGGGGAGGGATCTTTACTTCGTTCACAAAGAAACCGTTGGCAAAACCAATGGCTGTGGTTGCAATAATACCCACCAGTCCCCCAACAAAGGGATTGACGTTAAACCCACCTTCGGCAAAGGGGATGGGTGCGGCAGCCATAAAAATACCGGCAATCATCACACCAAAGGCCATGTTGGAACCAACGGATAAGTCAAGCCCCCCGGTTAACAGGCAAAAAGTCATGCCCACTGCAATGATGCCTGTGAAAGACACTTGCCGCATAATTTCCAATAAATTGTCGGGCAGAATGAATGTGGGCCGCATGATTGTAAAAAATCCAATCAGACACAGCAATACCACGATAATACCGTATTTTTTGAAAAACTCTCCACCAGACATTTTCATATTCCTTCTCCTTTACTTGATGATGCCATCGATAACAAACGCTCCTGCTCAAACTCGCTGCGCAAAAGTTCACCCACAATTTCGCCCTCGTGCATGACCAGCGCCCTGTCGCTCATGCCGATTAGTTCGGGCAGCTCGGAACTGATCATAATAATACTCTTACCCTGCTTAGCTAGTTCGTCCATGAGGACATAAATCTCGTGTTTTGCACCCACATCAATTCCCCTGGTGGGTTCGTCGATGATGATGATCTGCGCATTGCTGGCAACCCACTTGGCCAGCACCACTTTTTGCTGGTTGCCCCCCGAAAGGTTGCGCACCTTTTGTTTGTTGTGAGGGGTTTTAATTTTAATCTGCTCCACATATTGATCCACCAACTTCTTCTCTTCAGCTTCCGAAACGAACCCCCGCTTGACTAAACTCTTTAACACCAGCACAGACATATTAAAATCGATGCCCATGTTTAGCAGCAGTCCCTGTGCCTTGCGATCCTCGGGCAGCAGAGAGATTCCGTTTTTAATTGCGTCCATGGGGTTTTTAATCTTCACTTCCTCGCCACGAATGAATATCTGCCCTGTGTATTCGTCTGCGCCAAAGATCATGCGCACAAGTTCCGTCCGCCCTGCGCCCACCAGCCCGGTGATGCCCAAAATTTCTCCCTTGTGCAGTTTTAGAGAAGCGTTTTTAACATTGAGGTTGTTTAAATTTTTCACTTCCAGCACAACGTCACTGCCCACCTGGTGTTCCTTTGGATAGGTGCCCGAAAGCTCCCTGCCCACCATGAGGCGAATGAGTTCGTCTTTATCGGTATCAGACACATCTTTGCAGTCCACGTACAACCCGTCCCGAAAGACGGTGACTCGGTCTGCAATTTCAAATATCTCCTCCAACCGATGGGAAATATAGATGATGGATGTGCCCTCGGCTTTTAACTTTTCAATGAGGGTGAACAGGGTTTTCAGCTCTTTATTTGTCAACGTTGCGGACGGTTCGTCCATAACGATTACTTTCGATTTATTGATGATGGCCTTGGCAATTTCGGTCAACTGCTGATAGGCGATACTCAGATCGGAAATCTTTGCACAGGGGTCAACGCTGATGTTTAATTCCTCAAAGACCTTTCTTGTCTGTTCGATCATCGCTGCCCTGTCTGTAAAGATGCCCTTTTTTAGCTCTTTGCCAAAGAAAATATTTTCTTCCACACTCATCATGGGCACCAGGTTAAACTCCTGATAGATCACGCTAATCCCCATGGTGATGGCTTCTTGGGGGGAATAGGCGGTGTAGTCCTTGCCGTCAAACTGAATGACACCCCCGTCACTCTTTACAGACCCTGCCAATATTTTTATGAGTGTAGACTTTCCGGCACCGTTTTCACCGATCAGTGCGTGGACTTCGCCCTTTCTCAAGTTGAAGTTCACGTGGTTGAGTGCCACAACACCGGGGTACACTTTGGTGATACCCTTCATTTGGAGTAAATCCATTCTCGTTCTCCTTCCGGAAGCAATTCTATACATGCTGTCAAAAACGGTTGCATAACCCACGAGGTGTCTTTTGGAGGGGCCTTAAAACCCCTCCAAAATCACTGTGCATATTAATATTTTTCTTTTGCAACCTTTTCGTCAACCCGTTCAAACGGAACGTATACTGTGTTTTCGTATTCACCGCCGTTCTTAATCGTCACAGCTAAGTCGAACGCCTGATAGCCGATCTCTTTGTTGAGCAGTGCCACTGTGCCCCGGTACATGCCCCCTTCTTTGATATATTCAAAGGCCTGGGGAACGCCGTCTGCACCGATGACGCAATACTTTGCATAGTCCTCGGGTTTCACCTTCGCCTTGAGCACTTGGTATGCGCCAATGGCACCGGTGTCGTCTGAATCACACAGGAACATTCTGGCGTTGGGGTTTCCGGCTAAAATCGCTTCGGTGGATTTCATAGCCGATTCAACGTCCACAGAGTTTTGATCGTTGACGATCACGGCTGTTGGGAACAACTCTTTTAATGCCGCTTCCATACCTTTTCCCCGCTCAATGCCGGGCAGGTAATCGTGTACCCTTAAAAGACCCACTTCAACAGCTTCGCCGGGGAAGTTTGCAGCCATATACTCTGCACCCATCTGCCCGATATAGTAGCCGTACTGATATTCGTCCACCAGAATCTGCGAGGGAGCACCTTCCACGGGGGCAAACAGGGGAATGAGCACAACGTTCTTTTCCGCTGCCTTTTTGGCCACGGGCTCTAACACCGCACCGTCGATGGTGACGAATATGACCGCATCCACCCCTGCGTTGATCATGGTTTCGATCTGCTGCGCCTGTTTGTTTGCATCGTTGTTGGGATCGGAGGAAGTAAATTCAATACCTGCCTCTTTGCACTTTTCTTCCACTGCCTTTTCCATCACCTGATACATCTGCCAGGAGCTGGTCTGGTGTACGAACCCTATTTTTTTCAACTTGCCGTCGTTTGCCGCACCGGCTGATGCGGGCGCGCATGCTAAAGTCACCATGAGAACAACCAGCATCAGCGCTGCTGCCACTACAATTTTCTTCATAAAATCCTCCTCTTGATTTTTTTACTCAATTGATCCTCTTATATCCGCCATCTGGGCAAAAATACCCTTGATTTGCGCATATAAATCTTTATAAACTTTAAAATATTTGCTGTAAATTTGATGATGGTTCGGGTTGGGCACGAACGCCCTGTGCTTAATTTTTATCACTTTATCGATTGCATCCTGAAAGCTGGGATACAGCTTCGCCCCCACTCCGGCTACAATTGCGCTGCCCAGTGCGGCACCCTCCGTCTCATCGGGTAAAGAGATGGGGCAATTGGTCACATCGGATATGATTTGCAGCCACAGGCTGCCCTTGGCAATGCCCCCTGTGAGCACAATTTCCTGAATGTCTCCCCCCAGCTCCCGAATGAGCATGATGTTGTCCAGCATGGAATAGGCCACCCCTTCCATGGTTGCACGGTACATATCCCCCTTGGAGGTGTAGGTGTCCATCCCAATGAAGGCTCCCCTTGCGTTGATATCGTTGTTGGGTGTATAGTCCCCATCCAGATAGGGCAGGAAGATCACCCCGTTGCAGCCGGGTGCTACTTTTGCTGCCTGTTCGTTCATATAGTCGTACGGGTCTTTGCCCGATTCTTTGGCTAATACAACCTCGTAATCGGCAAAAGTGTTGCGCATCCATTTGTAACTCAGTCCCGTGGAGGACATGACGGTGATCGCCATGGTGAGCCCGGGCACACAGTGGGGGTATGTGATGGTGGTGCGGTGGGATATGGGGCTTGTGACGTTGGCCGCAATATTTGCTGCCGAACCTGCCGAAACATAACCCTGACCTTGGGCGATTACCCCTGTTGCAATGGCAACGGGCGATGCATCGTCCACTCCGCCAAACACCGGCGTTCCCTCACAAAGGCCAATCTCTTTCGCTGCTTCTTTTGTTACACAGCCAACAACCTCCCAAGCGTCCACCAGCCTTGGAAACATCTCTTTTGGAAAACCAAGCTTTTGAATGATACCCTCGTCCCACTCCCGGGTTTGGGTGTTGTATTGGCTATAAAATCCAGCTTCTGTCCTGTTCCAGGCCCACTGCCCAGTGAGTTTAAAATTCATCCACGAAACTTCGGTGGAGACTAAGTCCCCTTGCTGAAACACCTCCGGTCGCATCTTTTTCCACCAATACTGCTTTACCGAACCGCTGTACATGCCGATGTAGTTGCCGTTGCACAAAACAGCATCACTGCCGATGAGAGCTTCCACTTCCTCTGCAACTTCCATATGCCGCATATCATTATAGTGAACGGCGTTGGTCACAGGGGTGCCGTCCGTTTTCACCAGCAGCGACATAACCGTCCATCCGCCAAAACAAATTCCTGCAACTTCCTCGGGATTCACCCCGGCACGAAACCCAGCTTGTAAAATTCGCTTGGTGTATTGCCACCAATCGTTGGGGTCGTATTCGATATACTCCGGATTATCACCCTTCACAGGGAAGATTTCTTCCGTCTGGGTTGTCACCACTTTGTTTTCCTGCGCATCCAAAAAGACCGCCTTGACCGTCGTCGTACCTAAATCCACGCCAATCAAATACCGTTTTGCCATATGGAATACCCTCCTGAACACTATTTTTCGTATGAATTAACAGTTAAATAGAGTAACACAAAACAAAGTAATGGTTTATTGTTCCATTATTTTCAGTATATATAAAAGATGAAGAGTCTGGTTGGTTTGCTAATTTTACTTATTGGTTACTACTATAATAATAAAAAAACATCTGAATTTAAAGTGATTTGTACGTGTTTTTTGCTCATATGTGCAACTTAATTACAATTCACCCATTTTTGCTTTTAAGAATTCATAAGCTTTAAATATTTTGTGATGGTTGGACGGGTCGTCAAAAGCCCACATTTCTGCGGCGAGTACGCCCTGATATCCGATGTCGTGCAGTGCCTTAAATACACCGTCAAAATCCACAATACCCTCACCAAAGAAGGTGTTGCGCACATCGTTTGGTTGTACATCTTTAAATTCCACTTCGGCGATGTGCCCTGCGCCAAAGGCGAGATCGACGATGGGATTGTTACCCATGGCCGTGATGTTACCCGGATCGAAGTCCAAGGCTAAGTAGCAGGTGTCGAAATAACGGACGTAACGCATGGCCTTTTGTGCCGTGTCCATAAAGTCGCTGTCCATGGTTTCCAGGGCTAAAATGGTACCCCTCATAGAGGCGTAGTGCACGCACTCTTCCAGTGATTGCAGGAAAAATGCTTCGGTTTTTTTATTGCGGGGTTTTTCGTATTCGTCATAACTTGCAAATTGGATGATTCTGGCGCCCACAGCGTTTGCAAAGTCCATGGCATTTTTCAACAGGGAAACACCTTTACTGCGAATTTGTTCGTCTTCGCTGCCCAGTGGGAAAAACCGATTGGCCGTAAAGGCGAAAGTGTAGAGGGGCATATCCTTTTGCTCACAAGCTCTGCGAATTTTTCGCTGTTCCTCTTTGTTTGTGAGTCTATCTAGTTTTTCAGGGGTTGCATCGATGGCAATTTCCAGATAATCGTACCCTGCATCTTTTACCAGTGCCAGTTTATCTTCCCAGCTCCAGGTTGTGCAGATGGATTTTTCATAGAGCCCAAAGGGCAGGTCTTTTAACTTTTTCATAGTTTCCTCATGTATGTCTTTATTTATGTGGCGGGTACACCCGCAAGGGGGAATGATTCCCCCTTGCGGGGTTTGGTCTGACGCCCCAATGAATCAAAAGAAGCTTGGGTTTTGCAATGCATCCCGCACAGCCTGCAAAAACTTAGAAGCCGGCGCACCGTCTATCACCCGGTGATCATAGGTAATGCCAATGACCATCACCTTTCTCGGCTCTATCTTGGTGCACTCCGCATCTACATACCGAGGCTGAACCGTCACATTACCCACACCCAGTATGGCCGTTTGAGGATAATTGATAATAGGTGTAAAATAACATACGTCTAACATCCCCACGTTGGAAACCGTAAACGTTCCCCCACTCATATCCTCGTTGGTCAGTTTACCCTCTTGCCCCCGCTGTGCAAAGTCTCTCACTTTAGCCGTAATAGCAAAAACATCCTTCTTATCCGCATCCCGAATCACGGGCACGGCTAACCCCGTTGGCATATCCACCGCACAGGAGATGTTGATGGCCTTTTTGAAGATAATCTCGTCCCGACTCTCGTCGATGGACGTGTTGATGATCTCGTGCTGAGACAGGGCAATGGCACAGGCCTTGATGATTACGGCTGTCATGGATATGTTCTTACCCTGCTGCTTTTGTTGACCAACAGCCTTAAAAGCTTCGGTCATATCCACTTCCATAAAGTTGGTGAGCCGTGCCGTGCGGCTGCAACTCTCCATCATGTTGCGGGCAATGGTCTTGCGCAGGGAGCTCATGCGCTCCACCCGATCCCCAGCCTCCACAGCAGAAGCGGGAGCCGACGCTGCAAATTCATCGATTATCTGTTCGGTAATCTTTCGATCCCCGGCAAACTTTAATAAATCGTCCAGATCGATGCCCTTGTCTTTAATGAGCTTGCGCAGCTTGGGTAGCATACGCACACCGCTGTTCTCAGTAGATTCACGGACAATTGGCGTTGCCTTTTGCTGGGGTTTTTCCACCTCAGTTTTTTTGCCCTGCATCTGCTCTAACAGGGGAGAAATATCTTCTCCGGGGTTACCCACAATGGCGATGGGCGTTGCCACGGGATACAGTTCCCCCACTTCACCCACAATGGCCAGCACCGTTCCGCCAACCAGGGAGTTCATATCTTCCACTTCTTTTTCATTTTCAATGGAGCACAGGGGTTCTTCCTCGGCAATCGTATCCCCCACACCCTTATACCACTGGGAAATCGTACCCTCCGCCATGGTCAGGTTCATTTTAGGCATTACAACTATTTCAGCCATGTTCCCCTCCTACTCCATCACCTTGTGTACTGCGTCAATCACATCTTGCACGCCGATGGAGAGCGCTTCGATCAGCCTGCGGTTGGAAGGATTGGGCACATCCATGCACGCAACCCGAAGGATGGGTGCGCTCAAATACTCAATCATCTCCTCGGCGATAAAGGCAGCAATTTCTGATCCAACGCCCCCCGTTTTATACCCCTCGTAGTCGACAATCACTCTGCCCGTCTTTTGCACGGATGTGCGAATGGCTTCTTTGTCGTAGGGGTGAATGGTGCGAAGATCCAGCACTTCCACGCTAATCCCCTCGCCTTCCAGCTTCTTTGCAGCCGATAACGCATCGCCCACACCGCAGCCGTAGGTGATCACTGTTACATCGCTTCCCTGCCGCTTAATATCTGCCTTGCCGATGGGCACGATATAGTCCTCCTCGGGCACTTCACCCTTCGCAGTATAAAGCGGGGAGTATTCCATAAACACCACGGGGTCGTTGTCCCGAATGGATGCCTTAATTAACCCCTTTGCGTCGTAGGGAGTGGACGGAACCACAACTTTTACGCCGGGAGAATTTAAAAACGTTGCATCCAGGTTTCCACAGTGGTGAGGGCCGGAAATGATACGCATCCAATTGCAGGTGCGCACCACCATGGGACAGGAAATTTTTCCTCCACTCACATAATAAAGGGTTCCCGCCTGGTTGTGAATTTCGTCCACCAGCAGGGTCATAAGGGAGCCAAACATAATTTCCACAACGGGTCTCATTCCAAAGGCACCTGCACCCACGGCAACGCCTCCAAGAGCTGCTTCGGAGATGGGAGATTCGATGACCCGTTCCTTGCCAAACTCTTCTTGCAAACCCTTGGTCACGCCAAAGATTCCCCCCTGCATACCGCCAATGGCTTCACCAATTTGAAACACACTGGGATCTCTGCGCATTTCTTCCATCATGCCTTCCCTCAAGGCATCTATAAACTTCATTTCTTTCATCATTCACATCCTCCTCAAACCGGTTGGCTGTATACTTGGTCGATTCCATCGTACAGATCGGGCACTGGGCTGTTTTTTGCAAACTCCAGTGCAGCGTTCAGTTTCTCATCTACCCGCTTTGTAATGTGTGCCTTGAGCGCCTCATCCATGGTTCCGTCGGACATAAGCACGACTTCCCATCTGCACAGGGGGTCGATATTTGGCAATTTAATCTTTTCCACCGCTTCGGGGGTGTTGCGCAAGTTACTCACGCTATCCGTCCACTTCTCCGTTGCACATTCGAGCAGGTGGGGTTTGCCGGTTTTTCTGATCTTTTCTGCAAATTCCATTGCCTTTTCATACACAGCGTTGGCATCGTTTCCGTCCACTCTGGCGCCTTCCATGCCGTATGCAGCTGCCCGCTGGTAGACCGTTTGCATGGCAGTGGTTTCGGAACAATCGTTCCACATCTGCCGATTGTTGTATTCGATAATATATAAAATGGGCAGATTTTGCACGGCTGCAAAATTGAGACTTTCGTGGAACGTACCTCGGTTGGTGGAACCCTCTCCCCCAACGGCCACCACCATGGCCTTTTTGTTTTTGGCCACAAATCCAGCACCTGTGGCGATGCCCCACTGAGCCCCCACCACAGCATTTCCCGTCATGGCATTTTTGGTAATGTCCATCAAGTGAATCTGTCCGCCCCTGCCCCGGGTAACCCCTGTGACCCTGCCGTACAGCTCCGCCCACAGTGCGTTGTAGTCGCAGCCCCGGGCCACGTAGTGACCACCACCCCGGTGGCCTGTAATTAAATAGTCCTTCTCCTCATACACCTTTGCCAGCGCTGCGGGGATGGCTTCCTGCCCCAAACAGGGCAGCATGTGCCCTTCGATCTCACCTTTTTTAAACAGTTCGACCATTTTTAGTTCGGTTGCTCGAATGAGCAGCATGGTTTCGTAGATGTCTAGTTTGTCTTGCTTTCCTAACGGCATTTTGTGCACCTCCTAAATTTATAGAAATGGATTGTAGATTGAATAATTTTTCTATTGCAAGCTCTGCCCTGCAAACCCTAAAAACTTTTTGTTTTAGTATTTTCAATAACTATTTTGCTTCGTTCATTTTACTTTTTATGGATTGAGTGTTTGGACTTATGTTTATAAACCGATGATTTCGCTGTACTTGGTGTCGATCAATTTCAGTTCCTCTTGTGTCAACTCCCAGTCCGCAGCACTTGCATTAATTGCCGCCTGCTCGGGGCGGGACGTGCCCATGAGTGCACAGGTGACACCCTTTTGCGCCAACACCCAGTTGATGCTCACTTGAGCAACACTCACGCCTCGGCTCTCCCCAATGCCCCGCAGCACTTCCACCAGCTTTTGGCACTTGGACCACATGGGTTCGTCGTAGTAGCCATAAAACACACTCCGCAGCTCTTTACCCGAAACGGCATACTTTTTTGTACTGCCCGACAAGATACCGCCTCCCAGCGAACCGTATGTCAAGATGCCGATGTCGTTTTCAATGCAGCACTGCACCACTCCGCTCTCAATGGCACTTCTGTCCAGAAGGCTCATGGGGGGCTGCACACTGCTGATATCCGCAATGTCTTTGGCCATTTTGATCTCTTTGGGATTAAAATTTGAAACCCCAATTGCCCGAATTTTTCCCTCTTTTTTCATCTTTACCAGCTCTTCAAGAGCTGCTTCCATGGAGTTGTTGTAATCCGGCCAATGGATTTGGTACAGGTCTATATAGTCCGTTTGCAAATTTTTTAAGGATTGTTCCAGCTCAATGCGCATCACATTGGTGTCGCAGCACCGCACATAGTTTTGCCCGTGAAAGCGGAGCACCCCCAACTTTGTTGCCACAATCACTTTGTCCCGCAAACCCTTGAGCGCTTTGCCCACCAGTTTTTCCGAAGCACCGTCCTCCCCGTAGGCCGCAGCCGTATCGATTAAGTTGACTCCGCTGTCAATGGAAGTACGCAACGCTTTCACCGCATTGTTTTCGTCCACATCTCCAAAGAAATCGTTGCCCATTCCCCAGGTTCCGTGTGCCACCACAGAAACATCAAAACCGCTGTTACCCAATTTCCTGTACTTCATGATATTCTCCTTTGATATTCATTTTTTAAATTTTGAGACTTGTGACGGTGATCCTGTTTATTCGTAATGCATTGTTAGTTTGTCTGAATTAATAGTAGCACAAGAAAAAAAAGCTGTAAATTGAACTGAAGCATTGCTCTGCTCAAATGTGCAGCATATTTTGAAATTAAATTTAATAAAGGTATATGATACTAACAGCAGTCGCTGGAACAATCGCAGGAGGGTTCACTACCCGTGAGCCACCCCCGGATGACGGCAATAGCACAACCTACGCCCGGCTGAACGCAGATGGCTTGGGTGATGCAGTTTTTTGCGCAGGCACCGCACTCAATGCAGTTGTCTTTCTCTGCAATTCTCACCGCACCTCCCTCCAGCTCAAAAACAGCGTGGGGGCACACTTCGGTGCACCGCCCACATCCGATACACTTTGTATCATCCAATTGAAGAGTAGCCACATTTTTTAGATACTTCATATCTGCCCCCTATACAACTCCAAATAGGCGATTCAACAGGATGAGTATCACTCCCACCCCCCCAAAACCAATAATCCACGGCAATGATCGGCGCATTTCCTTCAGCACCCCCGAAAAGGAAGTAAACGTCGTGCTGCCCGTAAAGTTCATGGCGATATAGGCGCTCATGGCGCTGAGCGTCAAGATAAAACCAATCCCAAGGAGAGACCCGTTTAGCCAACCGGCAAACCAAACGACCCACACTGCCCACACCAGACCCAGTATGCCCCCCTTGAGGGCAAACATTCTGCCGGGCAAAACGGGCAGCAAGATGGGTGTGAACACACTGCCCGTTAACACTGCACCCACGAGGGAGATTACGTCCCACAGACCAAAAGAATTTTTGGCAAACAAGTTCATGAGAAACATAAGGCCAAATACGAACAACATGGTTTTTATCGTGGGCATCAGCTCCATTGGAGTTAAGACAATCCGTTCCTTCAAGGTAAACGTCACCTTGCGCATGTCCTTCGTTGCCACTAAACCATTTTTCAAAAACTCTTTTAAGTCATTTGCCCGCACGGGGCCGTATACCACACGGAATCCCGTGACACGCTCCACTTCGTTTGCATCCACTCCCGGTGCGCCCAGTTGGGGAACGATGACCGTTCGGTGGGACACCCGCTCCGCTAAGTTTACGCCCGCCAATCGCGCAATGATCTCTTGGGTGCCAAACGTACCCTTGCCCGCAGCACACCAAACGTTGACCCCCTTGGTATCCAGTATCACCAGCCAAAGGTTTAAACCAGTGAGCTCACGGCGCAGCATATCAAAGGTGAGCTTGTAATTGGCACTCACCAGCACCAAAGATTCTTCATCGGGCTGCCCCACCGCATACAAACCGGGGTTCACCCGATAGTTTGTGCGCCCCAAAAAGCCCCAGCGCACCTTCCATGCGCCCAGCACATCTCTAAGCGTTAGTTTTGTGGACACTTGCTGAATTTCTTCACAGGGTGTGCAACAGTTGCATTCACTCATGATACTCAAACCATCCTTTCCTGCCATCTATACTTTCATCATATCTAAAATATTCGATATGATGAAAGTATAGAACTGAAATCGAAAAAAGTCAATATATCATTGCCCTTTATGGTTTCTGGTAGTATACTGATTCAAAACAAAAGCGGAGGTACACTGTGGCACAGGAAGTGATTCAAGCGGGTATCTTTTACGACTACATCATCCAATACCTTTCAAACGAACTCCATCTGCCCTTTGACGGCACGTGTTATGTATATAACGAAGATTTGCGCATCACTGTTGTGAAAAACCCCGATCGGTATTTGCTGCCAAGCGCCAAGGTTGGCCTTCCCTCCACCACGGTGACACTTACGGGCAGTGCAGAGTCACTGCAAGAGTTTGCGCATCGGTTCCAACTGCGGTTTTTGTCTGCTGGGGGATAATCCTGTCTTTTTTTACCCTTTTTTAAGATTGACTTATTTTTTCACATGTATTACAATATACATACATTAATTAAAATTACTCAATGGAAAAATTAAATACGTCTACTCCGATTTTTGCCTGCACACGCTGGAGGCAGAAACAATGGGTAAAGAGAGCGATTTTTTTGCCTGCCAATTTGCAAAGGAGCATAAACAACGGTGTTTGTTGTTTGTGCTTTTATTTATTGAACGGTATTTTATACTAAACACGAATAGTGATCGCAAAAAGAGATGGATTTTTGTGTTTCATAATATAACCCTGTTTTTATTATATAAAAGAATGGAGGTGAAGTCCGATTCGTGATGAATCGGCGAAAAAACATGAGCAAGTCTTTTGTGTTAAAACCCGAAAAGTGTATCGGTTGCAGGACGTGTGAGATCATTTGCTCCTATAACCGTGTTGGGGAATTTGCCCCCGAGCGCAGTTGTGTGAACGTCATCAACTTTGAAAAGGCACTGCTGTGTGTACCCATCATGTGCACCCAGTGCGAAGAAGCTGCGTGCGCAAAGGTGTGCCCCGTGAACGCCATCTCTAGGGACGACAACGGCGCCATGGCAGTGGATGAGAAAAAGTGTATCGTGTGTAAGATGTGCGTCTCCGCCTGCCCCTTGGGTAACATTGCCTTCGACACCCATTCCCGCAAGGTCTTTAAGTGCAACTACTGCGGCGGTGATCCCAACTGTGCAAAATATTGCCCGTCGGGTGCCATCGAATACACCGAGATGATCCCGTCTGCCTTGACCAAACGCCAGGCCGTTGCAGACAAGTTCAGCGAACTGTTCGGGGAGGAGGAATAATCATGTACGCATATTTGGGAAAATTACTCCGGGTCAACCTGACAACAGGTGCCATTCAAGAAGAAACGGTGAACCGTGAGCTTGCAAAAAAATACATCGGCGGACGAGGCTTGGGCACCAAACTATATAAAGATGAAGTGAGTGCAAAGGTTGATCCCCTCTCCCCCGACAACAAGTTATTCCTCATGACCGGCCCTCTCACCGGCACATTCGGCACCAGTGCAGGGCGCTACTGCGCCATATCTAAATCCCCCCTAACGGGTACCATCGGCTGTGCCAACTCGGGCGGTTACTTCGGTCCCGAATTAAAATATGCCGGTTTTGACGGCATCATCTTCGAGGGTAAGGCGGAGTCCCCCGTTTATCTCTATATTTGCGACGGAAAATACGAACTGCGCTGCGCCAAAGACATTTGGGGTAAGACGGTTTTTGAAGCAACCGATGTTATACTTGCAAATACCGATCCCCAAGCTAAGGTTTCGTGTATCGGCCCAGCGGGAGAAAACTTGGTGCTGTATGCCACCATTATGAACGACAAGCACCGCGCTCTGGGCAGAGGTGGTATGGGTGCTGTGATGGGCTCCAAGAACTTAAAGGCTGTGGCCGTTCGGGGTACTGCTGGTGTGAAAGTTGCCCACAACGAAGCGTTTATCAACGCGTGTGCGGATGCACGGGCTAAATTAAAGGCGCATCCCGTCACCGGAACGGGGCTTGCCGCACTGGGCACAGAGGTGCTGGTGAACATCATCAACGCCTCGGGAGCGCTGCCCACCCGCAACTTTAGGGATGGCGGTGTGTTCGAAGGTGCAGAAGCCATTTCGGGTGAAGCGCTGGCAGATAAATATCTGGTGCGCAACAAGGGATGTTTCGCTTGCTCTATGGGCTGCGGACGGGTCACGAAGGTGAAGGACGGTCCCTTTAAATCCGTGGGTGAAGGCCCCGAATACGAAGCTGCGTGGGCGCTGGGCGCATCCTGCGGAATCGACGACTTGGCTGCAATCTGCAATGCCAACTTCCAGTGCAACGAGTACGGCATGGATCCCATCACTTTGGGCGCAACCTTTGCCTGTGCCATGGAACTTATGGATAAAGGTATTCTTAAAAAAGACGAAGTCGGCGGAAATTTGGTATTTGGTGATGCCAACAGCATCGTTGAGTTTGCCAAAAAAACTGCCTATTGTGAGGGTTTTGGTGCAAAATTGGCACAAGGTTCCTACAGGCTGGCCGAAAGTTATGGCGTTCCCGAGTATTCCATGAGCGTGAAAAAGCAGGAAATGCCCGCATACGACGGCAGAGCCTTGCAGGGCATGGGGCTTGAATACGCAACGTCCAACCGGGGTGGCTGCCACGTGCGGGGATATTTAACTTCCCCCGAAGTGCTGGGTATTCCCGTTCAGTTGGATCCCTTAGTCACCGAGGGCAAGGCGAACATGTTAAAAATATTCCAAGACTTAACGGCTGTTGTGGATTCTTCGGGCATTTGCCTGTTTACCACCTTTGGCATCGGTTTACCCGAGATTGCAGCTATGATCCGGGAGGCCACCGGCTTTGACTACACCGACGAAGAAATCCTCTCTTGCGGTGACCGGATCTGGAATATTGAAAAACTGTTCAACTTAGAGGCGGGGTTTACTAAGGCAGACGACACACTGCCCCCACGGCTTTTAAAAGAAGCGTTACCCGAAGGCCCCGCAAAGGGAAAGGTTTGCGAGCTTGATGTGATGCTGCCCGAATATTACAGCCTGCGGGGTTGGGATGCAGAAGGTGTGCCCACCCAGGAAAAACTTGCAGCATTGGCCATATGACCGTTAAATACTTTGCATACTTGCGAAACTATACAAAAATTGGTACAGAGCAGTTGAGCGGTGTCTCAGACGTCTTGTCGCTGATTCACTGCATTTGCAAAAAATATAACGGCATTGAAGAAAAGTTGCTAAACGAACAAGATACACTGCACGAAGATATCATCGTGCTGGTGAACGGAAGGAACATTTGTTTCCTTCAAAACTGTGAAACGAAGCTTTCTGAGGGAGATGAGGTTTGCCTGTTTCCCCGGGTGGCGGGAGGTTGATTTTTAGGGTAGGGGTGCAGATTCTTTTGTCTGCACTCCTGCTCGTTTTCAAACCTAAAACAATACAGATGGAAGGTGTGTTGTAACATTGACAGAACAAAGTATTTTAGAAAGATATCCCAAGGAGCGCAGATTCCTGCTTAACATCTTGCAGGACTGTCAGCGGGAGTTTGGATATATTTCCTGTGAAAACATCAAGGGTATATCCAGCCACTTGGAGGTGCCCGTAGCTGAAATTTTTTCTATGGCCACCTTTTATAAAGCCCTGAGCCTGCACAAAAAAGGTAAATTTATCATCAAGGTGTGCGACGGCACGGCGTGCCACATACGGGGCAGCGTGAGCCTGCTGGACGAGATTAAGTTGTGCCTAAATCTCGAACCCGGTGAGACCACCGAGGACGGATTGTTCTCCCTGGAAATTGTAAACTGTGTGGGTTCTTGCGCTATGGCACCCGTGGTGTTAATCGGCGAAGAGTATTGCGGGGGCGTCACCCGGGAGCGGATGCGCAACATCTTAGCGGAGGTGGAACAATGAAGCGTAAAACCATTCTCGTCTGCTGCGGAACGGGTTGTTTGGCAAACGGTTCCCAAAAAGTGTTCGACACCTTTGCAAGTGCCGTTGGTAGCAATATAAAATTAAAAAAACGGACGGAATCCAAGAGAGTGGGCTGCAACGGGTTTTGTGAGAACGGCCCCATTGTGACCATCCTGCCCGATAACATCACGTATTATAAAGTAAAACCCGACGATGTGTTGGATATCGTAAACAGCCTTAAGAAAAAGAATCAGGCCGTTGAGCGGCTACTATACAAGGACGAGACGGGCAAAGTAGTTCGCTCCCGGGAGGAAAATCCATTTTATGCTCCCCAACTCAAGATTGCCCTGCGCAACACCGGTTTGATCGACCCTGCGAATATTGAGGACTATATTGCTCGGGGCGGGTACGACGGGCTGAAAAAGGCCTTAAAGAAAACCGGGGATGAGATTATTTCTGAAATTGAGCGGAGTGGCCTCCGGGGCAGAGGGGGTGCAGGATTTCCCACGGGCAGGAAATGGCGTTCCTGTTATGAAGTTGAAAGCGAAGAAAAATATATGCTGTGCAACGGCGACGAGGGTGATCCCGGTGCATTTATGGACAGAAGTATTTTAGAGGGCGATCCCCACAGCGTTTTGGAAGGGCTGATCATCGGTGCGTTAGCCATTGGCGCAAACAAAGGGTTTTTCTACATTCGGGACGAATACGCCTTGGCCCTTAGCAGTGTGCAGACAGCCATAGATGCTGCCAGAGCCAAAGGGTTTTTGGGCAAGAATATTTTGAATAGCAATCGATCCTTTGATGTTGAGATCGTCCGAGGGGGAGGCGCCTTTGTGTGCGGTGAATCCTCTGCCCTCATGGCCTCCATCGAAGGACGGGTGGGGGAACCCCGGGTTAAATACATCCGATCCACCACCAAAGGGCTTTTTGACAAACCCACCGTCCTCAACAACGTGGAAACTCTTGCCAATGTTCCATACATACTGTCCTTTGGTGCACAGGCCTTTGCAAATATTGGCACGGAGGGCTCCAAGGGCACAAAAGTATTTTCTCTGGTGGGTAAGGTTTGCCGCACGGGGCTGGTGGAAGTGCCCATGGGTGCCACCATTTCCCACATCGTGTGCGACATCGGCGGGGGTGTGCCCGATGGCGGCACATTAAAAGCTGTGCAGACGGGAGGGCCTTCGGGGGGCTGTATTCCAAAGTCCATGTTCGATCTGCCCGTGGACTTCGATTCCCTCACCGAAAAAGGTTCCATGATGGGCAGCGGCGGTATTATCGTTCTGGACACAAGCACCTGTATGGTTGAACTTGCCCGCTACTACGTTTCGTTCCTTGCGGGGGAATCCTGCGGCAAGTGTACGCCCTGCCGAGAGGGGCTTCGGTGTATGGGTGAAATTTTAAACCGCATTTGCGAGGGTCAGGGCACTGTTGCAGATTTAGATCTGCTGCGGGAGCTGTGCGAGACAACAAGACTTACCTCTTTATGTGAGCTGGGGCGGAGCGCACCCAATCCCGTTTTATCCACCCTCCAATATTTTGAAGATGAATATCTGGCACACATTCAACAAAAGACTTGTCCCGCCGGGGTGTGCCCAACCCTCATCTCCTTTGCTATCATTCAGGAAAAGTGCAAGGGCTGTGGCTTGTGTGCAAAGAAGTGCCCCACCAAAGCCATCTCTGGGGAACTCAAGGGTGAACATACCATCGATCAAAGCAAATGTGTGAAGTGTGGCGTTTGTCTGACCACCTGCAAATTTAACGCTGTTGAGAGGAAGTGAGGGCATGAAGATATTTTTAGACGGCAACCAAGTGATTGCAAACCCGGGAGACACGATTATGAAGGCTGCCCGCAGGTCGGGTGTAACCATCCCCGGGCTTTGTTACTCCGAAAAGGTCAAGGGCGAACACTGTTGCAGGCTGTGTATGGTGGAGGTTGAGGAGCGCAAGGGAGTGCGTTTGGTGGCTGCCTGTGCGTATCCCGTTTATGACGGACTTTCCGTTATTACCAATTCACCTAAGATTCAAAGTGTGCAAAGGACGATGCTTCGGCTCATGTATTTGCAAGCGCCGGGCAGCGAAGTCATTGGCAATCTCATGAAGTATTACGGGGCAGAACCCGAGAAGACCCTTCCTACTAAAAAGCAGGAGGCGACTTGTATCCTGTGCTCCCTGTGCGTAAACGCTTGTAAGGTGCTGGGTGCCAGTGCCATCTCCACTGTGGGCCGGGGCATTGATAAGAAAGTGAGCACACCCTATGACTGTGCCAGCGACGATTGTATTGGCTGCGGTGCGTGTGCCCAGATTTGCCCCACGGGAGCAATTACTTTTAAAGAAACAACCGAAGGCCGGCAGATTTGGAACAAACAGTTTGAATGGGCCCTTTGCCAAGATTGCGGTAAAATTGTTGGCACTAAGGAACACTATCGCTTCGTCAACGGAGATGCAGCTGTGATATGCCCAACCTGCAAGCGAAAGCACATGGCACAGGTGTTTGCGGATACTCTGGGAGAACTGTAAGTTAAAATTGGTGATTAAAAACAAATAAAAGCTTCCCGACATGGTTTTATACGGGAAGCCTTTTTTATGATAAATCGTGATTGATACTTATAACACCGATGCGACGAAATACACTGCGCCCACCGCTTGGCCAAACTGTGCCACGGTGTACTCCGGGTCGTCCCTCAGTTCCTGCATGAGCTGGGTATATGCCAACTCATCGTCTGCTGCTAAAAGTTCGATGCCGGGCAGTACTTGCTTTGCCCCAGCACACATTAAATCAAAGCAACTCCGCCGCTTGATAAACCGTCCAAACAGCACCCGTGCCTTGGCCTTTGGCTGAAGCACCTCTTCCGTTTCCAGCCATGTGGCGGCCAACGCTTGGCCAATGTGCTCAAAAATCTTCATGGCCTTCTCCACCCCGTTTTGGGCTTGGGTGAGCAGGTGTTCCAAAAATGCCTTGCGGTTGTCCTTGGGGGTTTGGGTGGCCACCATGGAACCGTCGGGGTTTTTGGTGATAAACCCTTTTTCAAACAGTTCGTCGTATAAAGAATCATCGCCCCGGTAGTACTGCTCCGCCAAACGAAACGCTCCACTCTGGCCGCAAAACTTTTGCAGCGTTCCCGATATGCCCGTGTTAAAGTTGTTGAGGCTGCGCACGTCGGTGGGTTGATAGGACTTTGCCACATAGTTGCCGATGTCGATAATGCAGTTGTACAGCTCCAAGGGATATTCGGGCACTTCTCCCTGCTCGTTCACCCAACCGGCCCCAAGCTCGGTGCCCAGGGAGTGGGCAAACATACCCTTGCGTATATCGTCTTTCCGCTCGGACAAGGATAACTCCACGGCTGCGGTATAGGCAGACATGGGCCCGTCGTTGGTGATGTGCACCGCCTGTGTCACTTCCTCTAACATCAAATCGTTCAACCTCGTCAGGCGCATAAATTCTGTTTCGTAATCGGGTGAATGATCTCTCGCACCCTTGGTCTTGTGGGTCTCTCCCCCCACAATTTTATCCCGTATGACCACGTCGGGGAAACTCAGCCCAATGCCATCGATCTTTTTAAGTACACCGATGTGCCCTTCCAGTGCAACAACGGCACGACCCATGGTTTCAAGGGACGCATCTTTTTTTAGCGCTTCTTCTTTCAGCGCAAGAATATCCTTTGGCACATCGCTGTCTAGCAGCAGAATTGCCCGAGAGAGCTTTACCAGCAGCATCACTTCGTCGATAATGCGATCCACGCAAGGAAAAGTGGAGGGATTCCAGTCGTATTCTTTTATGTGGTCGATGTGGCCGTTTTTGGCACCCACAATTTTAATATCGGTGCCACCGATGTCCATGCCGCAAATCAGCTTCCCCTGTGTTTTGTCGATGGCACGCTGAAACTTTGCGATGACATCAATCTCTTCCCCCTCCGGCTCCCCTTGGATTGTTGGGCACTGCCCCGCAACCACTTCAAAGGAAAAGGAGTTGAATCCCATCACCACGTTCATACGATCCGTTACGTTCAAACATTTTTCATAACCCTGCCTGTCTTTTCTGGCCTTACTAACCCCAAAGGCTTGGTGTAGGGAGAGCGCCAACTCATGGGCAAAACCCTTTCCGTTTGTGTAGAGCACCATGTTTTTGCCCCCCAGCATGGAGAGGATGTTGTATATTCTTGCATAAAAGTAATCCCGAATTAAGATCGACTCGTCTTCACTCTTCGGTTCGGGTATACCCATTTCAAAGTGTTTCTGCCCCCCAGAAGTGAGGTGCAGCACACAGTTAATCTTTTGGCTCTCTTTATCAAACGCTTGCCGAACCTGGTGGAGAAAGACACACTCCCCATTTTTTGCACGATTAATAAACGTTTCAATGCACATAGGTTTACTCTCTTTCATAAACATGTTTTAAAAAATAACATCCATTCCCTCGAAATACAACGCAAACCCCATCATCTCATCCTTTGTATAGGGGGAATTTGCCGCATACTGAATGTATTGCTTTTGCAGGGAACGATATTTCGAAACGCACAAGGGGTTGTAGTTGATGAGCTGCACCTTTGTGCCAAGGGGTCTTAAAAAGTCTGCAATGCCCCTCAAGTTCTGCTCATCCGCCGTGTGGTTGGGTATTAAAGGGATGCGGATTAAAAGGTCTACTCCGCTCTTTGCAAGAAAGGTTATGTTTTCAAGAATCATCCCGTTGTCCACCCCCGTATCCCTCTTGTGGCGCGTGGGGTCGATGAGTTTGATGTCTGCAATAAAGCTGTCGGTCACGGCCATAAACTGTTGCAGGGTGTCCTTGTCTGTATGCAGGCAGGTCTCAATAGCCGTGTTTATTGCCCTCTCCTTACATCCAGAGAGCAGAGCTAAGGAAAATGCACTGTTCAAGGTGGGTTCTCCGCCACTCAAGGTCACTCCCCCGCCATCGGCATAAAAAACCCTGTCCCGTTCAATTTCAAGGAGCACTTCGTCTACACTCATAGCCTTGGCGTCAAACTGAAGGGCACCCGTGGGGCATTCTTTCACACACGCCCCGCAGGCCGTACAGGCACTGTGCAAAACGGATATCTCCCCGTTAAGGCAGGTGATGGCACCGTTTTTGCAGGTCTTTGTGCAAATCAAACAGCCCATGCAGTTGCCCGTGCGCCAAACGCCAATCTCCCTCGAAAGCCCCTCGGGGTTGTGGCACCAGCGGCAGCACAGGGGGCACCCCTTGATGAATATCACGGTGCGCAGCCCCTCTCCGTCGTTGGTGCCAAACCGCTTGATATCAAAGATATTGGCAACCATTAAATATCACCGTAGCTGGTGCGGGCAATGATTTCGTTTTGTAAATCGTGGGCGAGCTCTGTGAAATAAGCTGTATACCCCGCTACCCGGATGGTTAAACTCTTGTACTTTTCGGGGTTTTGCTGTGCACTTCTCAACTCCTCGGCGTTCACCACGTTAAATTGAACGTGACCGATTTTCAACTCCACAAAGGCCTTAATCATGGACACAAACTTGTTGATGCCCTCATCCGTCTTAAAGAAGGAGGGTAAAAACTTCATGTTGAGCAGTGTGCCGTTGCTGCCAAGGGAGGAATCCACTCTGGCCACCGAGCGCAGCAGTGCTGTGGGGCCTTTCATATCCCGGCCGTACACGGCAGACATACCTCCGTCTGCCAACGGTTCCTTGGAAAACCGTCCATCGGGGGTTGCCCCCACATTTTGACCCATGGGCACGTGGGCAGAGACAGTGTACATACCCGTGTGGTACACGCCACCCCGAGCGTTTTTATGGCCATTAAATTTATCTGCAAAGATTTTAATCCACTTGTGGGCGATTTCATCCACCCATTCGATATCGTTGCCGTATTTGGGCGCTTTGTTTAGCAGCCGCTGCCGCATGACTTCGTTGCCCTCAAAGTTTGAAAGCAGTGCCTTGTGCAGGGCTTCCCGGTCGATGATCTGTTCGTCATAGACCAGCGTCTTTAGTGCCGCTAAGCTATCTGCCACATTTGCACACTGAATCACCTGTATGCCCGAGAGATTATAGATGGCTCCACCCGCCGTGACATCCATTGCCTTTTCCAAACAGTCATCCACCACGCCCGACAACAGCGGGGAGGGCAGAATTTCTGCGTGTGCCTTCTCCACAATTTCACAGCAAGTGAGCATTCTGCCAAAGAAGAAGTCGATCTGAGTCATCAGTGCTTTTTCAACATCCTCAAAGGTCTTGTGGTCGGTTATTGTTCCCGTCTTGGCACCCATCTGCACGCCGGTTAACAGACACTTTCCGTCGTTTAAGGCAAGCTCCAAAGCTTTTACCAAGTTAAACATGGCTGCATCACTCCAGCCAAGGTTGTTCCCCATGGTGGTTAACTCCACGCATCCCACCACGGCATAATTTTTTGCATCAGCATCGGCTATGCCCTTGTTTTTTAAAGCAGGAATGATGGCTTCGTCGTTAAACAACTGGGGCATACCGCTGCCCTTGCTGATTACTTCGGTGCACCGCTTTAAGAAGTGGGTGGGTGAATCTTTAAACACCCGTGCCGATAAGTTGGGCTGGGGCAGGCCTAGGTGCTCCTGTGCCTTTAAGAACAGATAGGACAGTTCGTTGGAAGCGTCCGATCCGTCGGACAACTGCCCGCCGATGGCCACATTAAACCCAATGGGGAACCCAGCGAAATACTTGGCACTGCCCGAACTTCTCAAATACACCAGCTCGTTAAATTTAATAAACAATGATTCAATGATGTCCAGCGCACTCTCCAATGTGAGCAAACCTGCGTCTACATCCCTTTGGTAGAAGGGCAGCAAGTACTGATCCATTCGTCCGGGAGAGAAGGAGGAGGCGTTGGATTCGGCTTGGAGCAGCACAAACAAGAACCAAACGCTCTGCACCGCTTCCAAGAAGGTTTCGGGGGGAGCAACTGCAATCTTTTTGCACACCTGTGCCACTTGCAACATCTCATCCCTATTGTATGCGGGATTAGCTGCCAACTCTTCGGCTAATGTGGCGTAGCGCTGCATAAAGTTGCACGCACCCTCCATAGCCAGCTCTATGCCCCGATAAAAATCTGCATGTTGAGGGCGTTGTTCCCTATACTTTTTGGCTTGTAATCCAATACCCTTCGGCCCGAGTGCAAGCCAATTCTTTGTGTTGGGGCAAATGTGCCCTTGGGCGTGATCGGTTTGGTTGATCTTAGCCACCTTGCCGATGGCCTTCATTTCCGGACCAATCCGCTCCTCCAACACATCTTCCAAAGTCTTACCCGACCAGTAGGGGAAGATCACATCCCGAAACTCTTGAATATCTTCGGGATGCATCTTAAATTTGTCCTGAGGACGGCTGTCTAGGGTTTCGATCTCTCGATCCACCCACGAAAGTCCCGATTCGGGAAAGATTACTCCTCCGCGAATGCCTTCGGTGCGGTTGCCCACGATGATCTCGCCGGGATCGATGCGAATCTTAATCCGCTCCAGCGTTTCCTTTAGCGCCAAGGGGCGAAGGACACACAAGGGCATTCCCTCGTTTTTGGCATACACCTCGGTTACAATTCTTGCCTGTTCGATGGATGCATACCGATCTTCCATATACAACCGTTGTTTTAACTGTTTAGACCTGTCACCTTGAGGCAGGTTATCGATTTCAAATATATTTTTCATGGTTTTTTATCTCTTTATTTCTTTACGAGAGCGCTTCCTGTAATGCCTTTAACATTACGTCCTTGTTGGGTTTCTTACCCGTCCACATTTCAATATTGATTGCCGCTTGGTTAATGAGCATACCTGTGCCCGTGTTCCACTTGGCTCCCCGCTTCTCTGCCGCCTTTAATAGGGGCGTCACAGCAGGGTTGGGGATGACGTCTTGCACAAACATGGAGGGTAAAATGGTCTCCACATCGATATTAGGCAGATCGTCCACGTTGGGGTACAGCCCGATGGACGTTGCGTTGATGAAGATATCGGTGTCGCTAGGAATTGCATATTTGCTGTCCCAGTTCACATAAGTTACATCTGCACACAGTTTCTTCAGTATTTCAATGAGGCTATCGCCCAGCGCCTTGTCTTCGGGACGGTTCACGATGGTGATGCTCTGAATCCCGGCTAAGCAAAGCTCCACGCCAATGGCTCTCGCCGCACCGCCAGCGCCCAGCATAACCACCTTTTTACCCTTGGGCTGCACGCCGTTTTCACTCAACGATTCCATCAAACCCTTGCCGTCGGTGTTTTCGCCGAACAATTTTCCGTTGTTGTTCACAATGGTGTTCACTGCGCCGATGAGTTTTGCACTCTCGGACATTTCATCCAAGTATTCGAGCACCTTAATTTTGTGGGGCATGGTGCAGTTGATTCCCCTCATTTTAAAGGCCAACAGTCCGTCGATGGCCTCTTTTATTTTGTCGGGGTCAACGTCGATGGTTAAGAACCGCCACAGGTTTAACCCCATTTCCTTAAATGCAGCTTCCTGTATGACCACACCGGGGTTTTCGGCCACTGGATGACCGAATACGCCCACCAAACAATCTAAATAATTTTGTTCCTTCATAATTCCTCCTAAACTGCTTCTCTCTTGAGCTTTCTGCCAAAGCAGTCAAACCAAATGATGGCAACGATGACCACACCCTGCAAGATCTGCTGAATGTATGGATCTATTCCTAACATATTCAAGCAGTTGTTGAGTAATGCAAATACAAAGAGTCCGATGGCAGACTGCCATATGCCGCCAACGCCCCCTGCAAAGGATGTGCCGCCCACCACAACGCCGCAGTTCACGAACAGTGCCGTTGTGTCGCCGTAGGTGGAGGAGCCGGAG
The DNA here is from genome assembly GCA_964453645.1 of uncultured Clostridia bacterium. Taxonomy (GTDB): domain Bacteria; phylum Bacillota; class Clostridia; order Christensenellales; family JAWKQI01; genus CAYVRJ01. The sequence goes on along the minus strand of CAYVRJ010000001.1, from coordinate 208,125 downwards.
TTTAACAGGGAGGAGAGCATGATGCCGCCCAGTGCCGCAGTGAAACCACAAATCACATAAGTGGCCCACTTGGTGAAAATAACGTTGATACCCGAGTATTTGGCAACGTCGTAGTCGCCGCCGATGGCGTAGCAATTTCTTCCAAAAGAAGTGTAGCGCAGGAGCAGCAGCATGGCCACCAGCACCACCGCCATAATGACCACAATATTGGGAATGGTGTTAAACAGCTTGCCGTTGGAGATCATCATAAAGTCGGGATGGGATGCAGCGATGGGTCTCGCTTCTGTCATCTGCTGACAAATACCTTTGATCAGCATACCCATACCCAGTGTGATGATGAAGGGTTCTGTGCGCTGTTTAACAATTAAAAATCCGTTGATAAACCCAACCACCACGCCACACACCAATCCAACCAGGATGGCTAAGGGCATGGGCATGAGTTCCATCATTTGTATGGAAACGATGCCCGACAGGCACATGACACTGCCGATGGACAGATCGCACCCTCCGCAAATGACGGTGAGGGTCACCCCAAAGGCCAGCACTTCCAAGACGGATGCAGATTTTAACAGCTCCATTAAATTGTATGTCGAGAAAAACATTGGGCTTGTGAAGATCATCAGCACAAAGAGCGCAATAATTGCAACCAACGCCTTTTGTTTGGTGAGTGCATTTAAAATCACCTTACCCGCACTTTTTTTACTTATCGAATTCATGTTCGTTCCTCCTTACCTGCGGTTATCCAGCCAAATTGCAATAACCAGAATTGCACCCTTTAAGATGACCTGCATAAACGTATCCACACCCAACAGGTTCAAGCAGTTTGACATCAGCGTTACCAGCAAAACACCCAACACGGTGCGAAGAACACTTCCGTCACCGCCCTTGAGGCTGGTTCCGCCCACCACAACCGCTAGGATTGCATTGGTTTCAAAGTTCTTGCCGATGACGGGGGAAGCGGTTGTCACCCGGGCAAAGAGCATAATGGCACCAATTGCCGACATCAAACCAGAAATGGTATAGATCAGCTTGATGGTGCGCCTAACGGGAATACCCGACAGGGCTGCTGCCGTCTTGTTTCCCCCGGTTAAGTTCACCGATCTGCCCATAAACGTCTTTTTCTGATATACATAAAGAATTGCTAGGAAGACCAAGAATATGAGGAAGGATACAGAGATAAACCCAATACTTCCCTTGCCGATAAATTCAAAAATGGTGATGCTGGATGCCACCGAACTCAAGTGCGTGGTGTTACCTCCAGCCAACAGGAGTGCAAGGGCACCGTATACCAAACTCATACCAAAGGTGATAAACAGAGCTTCGGCACTGGTGAGGGCACCGCAGCTGAGAATAATTAAGCTGTTCACATAACCTGCAACAACGCCAACGGCGATACCCACCAAAATAGCGGGAAACTGGCCGATCACATCGATGAGAGACATGGTGATGATAACCACCAGCGATATAATGCCCGATACCGACAAGTCGATAAAACCACCCACGATGACAAACGTCATACCCAGGGCCACAAAGGACAGGGGGCCAAACTGTCTGATAATGTTGTTTAAGTTGGGGCCCGACAAGAAATTGGGTTGAGCTACAACCGTTACGATGACCAACAGGACGATTGCAACCAGCACCAAATTGCTTCGAATAAATTTATATACCGGATTGTTTTGAATTCTTTCCATGATACTCCTCCTTACCCCAGCGCTTTTTCCATGATATCATGGATATCTTCCGCCTCGGGATCAAATTCCCCTGTGATCTTTCCGTCGCAGATGGTGAGCACTCGGTTGCTCATGTTGAGCACCTCGGGAAGTTCGGAGGAAATGAGTATGATGGATCCGCCGCTCTCCGCCACCTGTTTCATCAAAAGGTATATTTCATACTTTGCGCCAACGTCAATACCCCGGGTGGGTTCGTCTAAAATGAGCACCTTGGGGTTTGTCTCCAGCCAGCGGCCAACGATGCATTTTTGTTGGTTACCCCCGGATAAGTTGAGCACTTTTGTCTTTGCCGTGGGGGTTTTAATGGAAAGTGATTTAATATGCTTTTCACCGATCTTCACTTCGGCTGATTTTTTAATGAATCCAAATTTTTTAATTCTATCTAAACTCGCCATGGATATATTGGCTTCTACGCTGAAGGGAAGTACCAACCCCTGGAGCTTTCTGTCCTCAGGTAAAAGGGCGATACCTGCCCGCTTTGCGTCGATGGGATTTTTAATTCTAACAGGTTTACCCTCAATGAGTAAGGTGTGTCCCTTTACTTTATCCGCACCAAAGATGGCACGCACAATTTCCGTTCTGCCTGCACCCACCAGTCCAACAAATCCGAGGATCTCCCCTCTCTTTAGCTGGAAGTTGATGTCCTTTAGCTTGCGGGTGTTGAGGTTTTTTACTTCCAACAGCACATCGCTGGCAGCGTGGGGCCTTGGCGGATACTCCTGCTCAATGGGCCGACCAACCATCTTGGCGATCATTTCTTCTCTGGTTAAATCTTCTATTTTCTTCGTGTCGATCACGTTTCCGTCTCTCATAATTGTGACAGTGTTACACAACTGGAATATTTCGTCCAGCTTGTGGCTGATATAGATGATGGAAATTCCATCGTTTCGCAGCTTGTTGATGATGTTGTACAAACCTTTTAACTCGTCATGGGTCAAGCTGCTGCTGGGTTCATCCATGATGATGAGTTTTGAATTGAAGGATAAGGCCTTGGTGATTTCCACCATTTGTTTTTGAGATACGCTTAAATCTGCAACCATTGAGGTTGTTTTAATGTCGCAACCGATGCTGTCTAACAATTCTTTTGCTTTTGCATGAGTTCCCTTCATGCCCTTCATTTCCTTGAAGCGGCCAAGAAAGATGTTTTCACCCACGCTCATTGTGTTCACTAGGTTAAACTCCTGATAGATGATACTCAGTCCTCTGTTCAGGGATTGTACCGGTGTCGTGTGTTCAATGGTCTCACCGTCAAATACAACTGTACCTGAGTCTTTTGTGTAAACGCCCGATAGGATTTTCATGAGCGTTGATTTTCCGGCACCGTTCTCACCCACTATACCGTGTACCACACCTTTTTCCACTTCGACGGACACGTTGTTGAGCGCCTTAACGCCGGGAAACGACTTATTTACATTTTGAATAGACAAGATAATGTTTTGATTATTGTTTACTGATGCCACGGATACCACCCCTTTCATTATAACAATAAGGCTCGTACCGAATGTACCGAAACGAGCCTTATTACTGTTATGTTTATCTTACCACTCGGGAACTTCGAAATCTGCGATGTTATCGGAAGTGATAATGTCGAACTTGATGAAGTTTACTGCATCGTAAGCTTCGCCGTCCAATGCTTTTCTTGCAACTGTTAAGCTGTCCTTAACCATGGTTACAAAGTTCTGCATGATTGTTGCACCCTGATCGCCAGCGCGAACTTGATCGAAACCAGCTTTGCAGCCGTCAACAGCAACGAGGTATACATCGTTCATGTTAGCAGCTTTTAACGCTTCGATAACGCCCTTAGCGCCGTTATCCCAGTGGCAGAATACAGCCTGGATTTTGTCGCCGTTCTTAACGATGAAGTCTTCCATGATTGCCAGTGCATCTGCGGTTGCCCACTGTTGTGCAGCCTGAGAATCTAATACTTCGATGTTTTTGCCTTCGATTGCCTGTGTGAAACCGTCGTGACGTTTGATCTGCGCGTCGTGACCAGCCTGACCCATAACTTCAACTACTTTTGCACCCTCGGGGAACTTGTTGAGGATTGCCTGTGCAGCGAATACGCCTGCATCGTTGTCGTTTGCGCCAACGAAGAAGTCGCGGTTGCTTGCAGATTCAGGAGCTAAGTCAGAAGAGAAAAGACCAATTTTTACGCCTGCTGCTTTTGCTTCCATTAAGCTGGGAACAATTGCTTTTACATCAAAGGGATTGATGAAGATTACTTCTGCGCCCTGTGCAACTGCATTGCCAACTGCCTGAGCTTGAATCTGTGCATCGCCTTTGCCGTCTAACAGGGTGATGTCGAATCCATATTCAGCACCGTATTTGGTGAAAACTTTGGATGCATATGCCTGAGATTCATTTGCAAAGTCGGAAATGAATACTGCCTTTGTCAGCCCTTCTGCGGGAGCAGCGGGAGCTTCGGGCTCAGCGGGTGTTTCGCCTCCGTTTTCTGCAGGAGCAGCGGGTGCCGCTGGAGTCTCCGCAGGAGCGGGAGCTGCACAGCCTGTGATAATCATGGAAGCGATGATCACAAAAGCAAGTACAAGGTAAAAACTTCTTTTTTTCATTGTTTCTTTTTCCTCCATTTATTCGAGCTTCTAAGACATTTTTCGCAAACTACAAACAATTCTAACACATACTTCGTTTCAAACTGTTTTTCTTTCGCTGAAAATTGAACTAAGAAAACTCATTATATTTTGGCATTTCGCCAAAACTGTTTATCCATTTGAAGTTGCTTTCTATTCCCATACAGGTTTTATACAACGGTAATTTGCTTTCGTTTATACTTTCATTTGTTACTAACATAATATTACACCAAACATTTCATAAATAAAAGCACTTAATCAACACAAAAGGTGCACAATTATGAATAAAACTTATTGAACGCCAAACCTCTCCTTTTTCTGTTTGTTCACCGTTTTAAACTCCCGGGGGGATATCCCCTCGATTTTCTTAAATGCCCTGCAAAAGTACTTGGGGGAGTTGTAACCCACCTGATACGAAACCTCTTCCACCGATGCGTTAGAAGTGGAAAAACTCTTCTTCGCTTCGTCGATGCGGAGTAAACACAAATACTCCATGATGGAAAGCCCCATCCTTTGGCGAAAGATTCTGCTCAAGTAGGATTGGCTCAAGTAGATGATGTCGGACAACTGCTCCACAGTGATTCTCTCTTTAAAGTGATCCTGCATATACATGAGCACCCGGCTCACGGGATCGTCCACTTGTTTGGTTAAGTGATACTCCCGGGATATGAGGATTGCCGCAGTCTTGACATAATAGTTGATTAATGTTACTGAGGGATTTTTGCTCTTGTATTCAGCGTGCAGGGATTCCATCAGCCACTTGAGCTTTGCAGCTTTGTCCTGAACGTGAATGATGCCGGGAAGAACCAAACCGGGTACGTCCACCCACAGGCAGATCACCTCGTGGTGACGGTTGGGGCTCAACTGTTCCTGATGGTACATGCCCTTGGGATAGATGACGATGTCGTAAAAACTTGCGTCCACGGGGGTATCGTCCGAATATACTGCCGCACTGCCGCAAACGAAATATAACATTTCGATAAAGTCGTGCTTGTGCCGCTTAAAATTCCAAATCTCACTCTTTTCATCGAACTGCTCGCAAAACATCACTTGAATGTCGCTCTTGTTGAGGGCCTGTTCAAAACCCTCCGCCCAGTTGATGAAGTTGTTGTCAGTGACTGCTTTAGCCATACGCTTCTACTACTCGTTGATCAGCTCTGCTGCTCCGATGATGCCAAAATCCTTTTCAAGCTCTGCAAAAGTAAAGTGCACAGGTTTGCCAATGTGATCGAACCGTGCAAATTCGCTCCGCACTCTGTCAAAAATAATATCTCCAAAGTTCACCAACCCACCGCCAAAGACGTATAGATTGATGTTGAGCAACTGATATATGTTAAATACGCAGACGGCGATATAGTGCGCCATGCTGCATACGGTTTCCACTGCTAATTCGTCGTTTTCATAATATGCGTTGAGCAACCGCTCACCGGTGATGTCGTCGTATTGGCTAAGAATGCTCTCTCTGCCCTCTTTTAACTTTTGTTTCACATGCATGGGAGCAAACCTGCCCGAGGCATAGGACATAAAACAGCCCTTGTTCTCGCACCCGCACTCAACACCTATGTCCGGGGTGATGAGCATGTGCCCGCACTCTCCGGCAAAACCGTAGCTGCCCCGAAACACTTTTTTATCGATGATGATACCCCCGCCAATACCTGTGCTGGTGGCCACATACATCATGTGTTTGCTGCCCCTACCCGCACCGTGCCTGTGTTCGGCAAGTGCTGCACAGTTGGCATCGTTGTCCAACACGATTTTGGTGGGCAGTCTCTCATAGAGATATTGCCGCATGGGAAATTCTTTAATGTTTGTCATGGCGGAAGTCAAGCAAATATACCCTTCGTCAAACATAATAAACGAGGGCATACACACGCCAATTCCCTTTAAATCTCCAATGGTGAGGTTGTGTTTCACAAGCAGTTCGTTGACCGTTTGAACAACTTTATCCGAGAATGTTGCCCCATCGGCCACGATGTCCGTGGGGTGCTGCACCCGATCCACCAACACACTGCCCAAAAACAGCCCGTATGCCGTCTTTGTACCGCCTGCATCTATGCCGATAATGTATTGTTCCAAAGCCAACCTCCCAAACAACTTTTCAGTATTGTACAAATGCTACTCTTCTCAAACGTCCGTACAGGGAATTTCTGTCACTGGTTAACGGTTTTCACAACAATGCCCTTGTTGGTCAAAAAATCGTATGTATCTTTGTCGATGCCGTCATCGGTGATCACTTCCGAAACTTCACTCAAGGCCAACTGTTTGTTCACCGAGCGCTTTGCGAATTTACTGGAGTCGGTGAGTACAATGGTCTGCTCAGCAGACTTTGCCATAATCCGAATGGTCTCCGCACGCATGATGTTTAGGTTGTGGAAGCCGTAGTCCGAGGAAAAGCCATCCACTCCCACAAAATATTTCTCCACGTGGTATTCCCTTGCGCAAATCTTTACCAAGGGTCCCACCATCACCCGTGCTGCGGGGTCGTAATCTCCACCCAGCAAAACCACCCTAGCTCCGCTTAAAAACCGAATGTATTCGGCTATAAAAGCGGAGTTGGTGACAATGGTGATATCTCTAAAATTGGTGGCCAGCTCTGTTGCAAGCAGTGCACATGTGGAGCCAGACTCGATCATGACCGTGTCGCCATTGCGAATATCTTGTGCCGCAATCTTGGCGATTCTCTTTTTTACTTCGTAGGAGTAGGCCATGCGGTAATTGATATCGTCGCTGGACGCCAAAATGGCACTTCCGTGGGAGCGTTTGAGCAACCCCTGCTGTTCCAACACCGCAAGGTCTTTGCGGATGGTCACTTGGGAAACGTTCATACACTCCGCCAAAACACTTACGTCAATCTTTTCATTTTCGCTCAGTTTCTCAATAATCTTTAAATGACGTTTGTGCATATCATCCTCCGAAATGAGTGATCTATATTTCAATTGTATACACTTTCACTTTCGAAGTCAACAAGAATATATTTCAAATTGTCACAATACGTGCTCTGTTCGGGCAATGATGTCGTCTTGTGTCTGCTTGGACAGTGCGTTAAAGAATGCGCTGTATCCAGCCACCCGCACGATTAAATCCCTGTGTTTTTCGGGGTGTTTTTGTGCGTCCAGCATGGTCTCCTTGGAAACCACGTTGTATTGGACGTGAAAACCCTTCAGTGCATTAAAGAAAGTGCGCAGCAGCATGATTAACTTTTCTTTGTCCCTGTCCTTTTCCAGCATGGCGGGAACCACCTTTTGGTTGAGCAGTACGCCCCCGGTGATCTTGTCGGTGCGCAGCTTGGAAACCGTTTTAAACACGCCCGTGGGGCCGTTCACATCCATTGCATGGCTGGGGGAACACCCCTCTGCCAAGGGTTCCCCGGCTTTTCTGCCGTCGGGGGTTGCCGTTGTGCCCGCACCCTGGGGTACGTTTGCCGATATGGAGGACGTTCCGGCGTAGTAGCAGCCGCCAATGGGGCCTCTGCCGTAACGGGTATTTTTATATTTTGCAATTTCATCGATGTAGCTGTCATAGGCTTCTACCACGAGGGAATCTACGTAATCGTCGTCGTTGCCGTATTTGGGGGCTTGGGTCTCTAAAACCTTGCGAATCCTCTCCCCTTCTTGACCTTCAAAGTTGTTCATCAGCGCTTCCCACACCTGATCGGCTGTGAGCGACTGATCTTCAAACACACACTTCTTAATGGCAGCTAAGGAATCTCCCAAGTTGGCGATACCCACCTGCAATCCGCTGATGAAGTCGTATACCGCTCCCCCCTCTTTTAGATGCTTGCCCCTGCCGATGCAGTCGTCCGTCAAGGCCGAGCAGAGGATGTCGGGCACTTCCTGTTCCAGCACCAAATCGGCACAGGAATCGATGATGACCGAGTGGCGGGTGAAATCCCGAATCGTGTTGTCCCAAGCTTTCATCACTTGATCAAAGGAAGTAAAGTCCTTAAAGTGGCCGTAACCCTTGCACACCCGCTTACCGCTTTGAATCTCCACACCGTCGTTGAGGGCGATGAGCAGCGTTCTTGGGAAATTCAAGAAACTCATACCCGTGCAGCGATACCCCCACTTGCCCGGCACTGCCACTTCCACACAGCCGATGGCGCTGTAATTATAGGCATCGTCGTGGGATACGCCCTTTTCAATAAAGGAAGGAATGATAATTTCGTCGCTGTTGAATGCAGGCATTCCAAATCCCAAGCGAATGACTTCCACGCACTCCCGCATAAACTCCTGGGTCAACCCCTGGTGATAGCGCACCGTCAAGTTGGGCTGGGGCAGACGTATGCGGGCAACGCTCTTGAGCACTGCAAAGGACAGTTCGTTCACCGCATCCTTTTCGTCCATGGTTTGACCGCCGATGGTCACGTTTTGATACAGGGGGCTTCCCGCCGAAAACCGCGTGTGGGACCAACTGCGCACTTTGTTAATTGTAAATGTTTTTAACCACAGGTTCTCCAGAATCTCGCTGAGCTGCTCCTGGCTGCACCCGTTTTCCAAAGAATATTTGTAGTACGGATAGGCGTATTGATCCAACCTGCCGTAGGAGAGGGAGTGTCCGTTGGATTCGATTTGCAGCACCAAGTGCACAAACCACACGGCCTGAATGGCTTCGTGGAAGGTTGTTGCTGGGTGTCTTGGCACCTTTCTGCATATCCTTGCAATCTCCAGCAGTTCCTGTTTTCGCTGTGTTTCAGCACTGGCTGCCATTTTTTCTGCCAAATCGGCATAACGTTCGCTAAAATCAATCACCGCATCGATGACAATTTCAATGGCTTCGTAAAAATAAACTTTCTTCAGGTTTTCAAAGACAGCCAAATCCAATTTGTTTTTTGCTTCTATTGCCTTTTGTTTGTATGCTAAAAGACCCACTTTTAGCATTTCGCCGTAGTTCACGGCAATGTGGGCATCTCCCGAGGTAATATTACCCTCAGCTTTGATGATACCCAAATCGTAGAGCAGTCTTGAATCTTGGGGGAAAGCGGAGTAACCCTTGTCTTTCACCGTTTTATTTTTCCAAAAGGGAGAGAGTTCCCTGAGAACTTGCTTGTTTTCTTCCGAAATGGTGAACACATCGCCATCCCGCTTCTCAAATTCATCCAGTTCCGCAACCACCCAATCCATGGCGTATTCGGGGAAAATGGGTGCCGCTCTGTTTGCACTGGCTTGATTTCCCACCAACAGGGTTTGGGGTTCGATGTATATATCCATGTTTGCAAGAACATTTTTTAAAAGGTATGCCCGTTTTAGCACCACCTGCTTGTCGGCGTGTTCCTGATAGGTTTGGGTGGTGAACACAGCTCGTTGGGTGCAGATAGACGGTTTTAGATTTAACAATTCTTCTCTAAAGTTTGTTATGCGTTCGCTTGAATTTCCAAAATAGTTGTTCATATAAAACTCCATTCCGCCGTTTCACTTGCGGCACAAATCGCCATTGAGAGTAGCTTACACTAAACTTCAATTATACTTGTACCCACTGATGATCTCTTACTTTTAATATAGTATACTACAACCGTTTTGTCAACATATAAAACAAAATAAATTTCATATGAAAGTAATGTATTTGTGTTTGAAATACACTGTCAAAATCAACCACCAATTTGAACGGTGCACACCTGTGACAACCGCATCTGCATGGGGTACAGTTCCTCCTCTTTCATACTGGGTATCCCCTTTAAGGCGTATGTGAGCCCCAACTCCTCCCACTTCTTCTCCCCAAACTGGTGGAAGGGCAGCAGGTGAACGCACTGTATCCCCAATTTTTGAAACAATGTCACATATCCCTGGGTCGCCTCTTCCGTATCGTTATACCCTTTGATCACGGGGATTCGGGCAACTAAGTTGGCCCCCCGATCCATGGCAATCTTTGCGTTTTCAAGAATGAGTCCGTTACCCACATCCGTTTGTTCCTTGTGTGCATCCGTGTCGGGGTGCTTAAAGTCGTAGTACAACTGGTCGATGTAGGGCAGCGCTTCTGCAAAAACCGAGCTGGTCACGTATCCACTGGTTTCCACACATGTGTGGATATTTTCACTTTTTAATGCTTTTAAGAAATCCAAAGCCATGGGGTGTTGCAGGGGTTCTCCCCCCGACAGTGTGACCCCACCTCCCGAAGTTTTATAAAACTCCACGTCGGCTAAGGCAATTTTCATCAGTTCTTCCAGAGAATAACGCTTGTCACTCTGATAGGGCAGGTTGCACTCGGGGTTGGAACACCACCGGCAGTTTAAGGGGCAACCCTTAAAGAAAAATGTGGTTCTAATCCCGTTGCCATCGTGTATGCTGAATCTTTGAATGTTAAACAATTGTGCTTTCATTTGAAACTCCTCACTGTACCGGCTGGCCTGTGCTCACATCTATACCCCCGGAAACGGGTAAGTTCACGCCGTTGCAGGAACTGGATTCGTCTGAGGCTAAGAAATAAATGGATTTGGCCACCTCTTCGGGGGTGCATATGCGCTTTAGTGGGTTTTGCTGATTAAACTGATCCACCACTTCAGGGGGATTTGCCATAAACAGGGGCGTTGCGCAGGCAGACGGGCACACGCTGTTCACCCGGATGTTGTACTTTCCGTAGTCTAAGGCCATTGCCCGCACAAGATTGACCACCCCACCCTTGGCAGCGTTATAGGCAGCCATGTTGTAATCCCCCAGCAGCCCCGAAACCGAAGCTGTGTTCACAATAGTGCCTCCACCGTTTTCGATCATATGAGGAATAAAGTATTTTGCAGTGAGGTAAATGGATTTAATGTTTACGTCAATGATCCAATCCCAAACGTCTTCTTCCGTTTGATGCAGCTCCCCACTGCTCCACACCCCAGCGTTGTTGACGATGCTGTGGATTTTACCCAGCTTTTCCATCGCAAAGTCAAACAGATTTTTCACTTCGGCGGATTTAGATACATTGCACCGGCAAAAGTAGACGTGTTGAAAACCCTGCTGGTTAAATTCCTTCACCAGAGTTTCGCCCCGGTCCTCGGAGGAGGCCACCATCACAACCTTCCACCCTCTCTCTAAAAAAAGCTTCGTTGCGCTCAGTCCAATGCCTGAGGTTGCACCGGTTATTATAACGTTCATATAAAACTCCTCACATTTCATTTGTAATATTATATATAACATACGAAAAAGTGTCAACGAAAATGAAACGTATTTATTGGAAAATGTGTATAGGAATAAAGCTGCTGGGGTTGTGTTGACTCCTGTGTCAAAAAATTGTGTAATTTGTCAGTAGCGTGAACTGAGATTTTGCGCTATGATAGGTTTATGAGACAAAGTAAATCAGAAACCCCTCATTTATCGTACATGTTTATAGAGTGCGAGGAGCAGGCTTCGGCAATGGAATCCCTCTCCAGCTTTTCGGGTGAAAGTATTGACGTTCACAGTGTGGACGGGGGACTCTTGGTGATTTCCAAAAATGATGAATTGTTGTCTGCGCTGGGATTGGCTCTCTCCGAAGAGTTGGGGTCTTTTGTGCGCATTTGCATTTGCCGTCACAACCCTTTTGGGCAGGATAACCATGAGGTACAACGACAGCTCAAGGAATGCATTGGCATACTCAAGCAGCAGGCGCCTTCCAAGAACCTTTGCACCTACGAGGAGATGTCACTGGAGCGCATTGCCTATGCTGTTGATATTTCGGTTGCCCGGCAGATGTGCGCAAGTTTAATGAATGAGCAGGAGTTACTTTTTGGGCATTTATTTGAGACGATGAATGAGTGTTTTAATGAGAAGTTTAATTTGAGTAATGCTGCGCGAAAGTTGTTTATTCACCGCAACACGTTACTCTATCGCATTGAGAAGATTAAGAAGCTGACGGGGTTGGATATTCGCAGTTTCGAGCAGGGTGCCACCCTCCGACTGATGGTTATACTTGCCAAGCGGGTGATGGGCGAGGGACTATAGTTATACGTGGGCTTAAGCCCACACCCGTTCAGGGGGATTTTTGTAAAAATCCCCCTGAAAACCCCAAAAACTTCTTAACGCAAAGCTAACGCTTTGCTAAGACGTATTATATATTATAACATGTTAGCAAAGCGCTAGCTTTGCGCTAAGAGGGGTCAAGGGGGAATCATTCCCCCTTAAAAAGTTTCACTTTCCCATCAATCCGGCTTTAGTGTGCCCTCGAGCTGCTGTTCCAGATCAAATATCTTTTCGCACACAACGGGATCAGCCGCAAACCAGGGGCAAACCGTAACATCCCACTTCTTGCAAATATCCGTCGCCCGCACCCGCTCGTTGCACTCCTCAAACGTGGTGTCATCAGGGCACTCAAAGTAAATAATGCTTTGGTTCTTGTGATAAAAAATCACTTCCTTGGTGTAACCACCATCACGAATTGCTTCCAGCATCTCTCTCCAAGGGTTTAAGTGAATATCCACGTATTCCTTTGCAAACTCCGGCTTCACTTCGATGACCAGTAAATATTTCTTCATAAGCACAACTCCTCTTTATATTTTTTTAAACCGCATCAATGAATCTACTAAAAAGGCAAGGTCTTGTTTGCAGGTTGACTTTGCCTGCTCAAAGGGCACTGCCCGAGCATTGGTGGAAAAAATGGCCGTCAGCCCCTGATCGTACAGCGCTTCATACCCTTCACCCACATCACCCACCAGAGCAACAACGGGCACTTGCTTCTCCCGGGCCCGCCAAGCAACGCCCACGGGCACCTTACCCTTGAGGCTCTGCCCGTCTATCTTTCCTTCTCCGGTTATCACCATGCTGCAATTTTCCAACTTTTGTTCAAAAGCAACGGTGCTTAGCACAATGTCGATGCCGGGCTGCATTTCAACGTTTAAGAAGGCGTCCAGACACAGTGCCATCCCCCCTGCCGCACCCATTCCCGGGATGTCTTTGCGATCGATCCCCGTCTTTTCCTTTAATAAGGCGTTTAAGTGCAGGAGATTTGCGTCCAAGATTTTCACCTGTTCTTGGGTGGCACCCTTTTGCGGGCCGAACACGGCAGAGGCTCCGCTCTCCCCCGCCAGGGGATTACTCACGTCACACGCAACGAGAAATTCAACGTCGTGCACCAACAGCCCCGTATCGTCTATGGTGCGAATATCTGCAATACCCGCCCCTGTGGGTATCACTTCCCCACCCTGCTCATTTAAAAAGCGAACACCCAGTGCGGCAAGCGCCCCAATGCCCCCATCGTTGGTGGCACTGCCCCCAATGCCCAAAATGATTTTTTTGCAACCGCTTTGTACAGCGTGGGCGATGAGTTCCCCCGTGCCGTAAGTTGTGGTATTCATTGGATTTTTTTCAGTTGATAGGGGCAGACCGCTGGCGGCAGCCATTTCGATGACGGCTGTCTTATGATCGGGTAATATGCCATAGAAAGCGTCTATTTTTTGAAAGTTGGGCCCTGTAACGCTTAGGTTTATGCGTTTGCCGCCCATACAGCTCAAATATGCGTCCACTGTACCCTCGCCGCCGTCGGCAACGGGAATTTTTATAATTTCTGCATGGGGTATGTGTTTTTTAATGTTGTTTTCGATGATGTCACACACTTCGATGGAAGTCATGGTGCCCTTAAACGAGTCTGGTGCAATAATAATCTTCATGTCCACCTCAAAAAGTTTTTATAAAAGGTTTGGGGTCGAATCTCTTTTTTTGGGGTTCCACCCAAACCCCGCAAGGGGGAATGATTCCCCCTTGACCCCTCTCGTATGGGTATATAAAAAAACGTAAAGGTACTATGTAATCGTTTGGTCGAAAAGTTTTGGGGTTTTTAGGGGACTTTGACAAAAAGCCCCCCAAACGAGTGTGGATAAAACCCACAAAAAAGTTAATTTATGAGCGTTTTGAAAGCACTTCGCTCTCGTACTTCTTTACATCGCCGTGCCAAGCAAAGTCTGCGGGCACACCCTTGGTCTCGAGATAGTGCTCCCACACAATACCCAGCGGCAGCACCTTACTCTCCTCCAACAGCGCCAAACGAGAGGAGCAATCGTTTTCCAGCTCCACCTTTTTCAGCAGCTCTACAGGTAATAACAGCGCCTGCAACAACGCCTTTTGTGCGTTGCGCACGCCCACTGCCCATGCAAAAATGCGGTTGATGGACGCATCAAAGTAATCTGTTGCAAAATACACTTTGTCTAATAAATCGTTTTTTACCACTTCCCGCATAACGGCTGTTGTCTCGTCGTCAAAACTCACAACGTGATCGCTGTCCCAGCGAATGGGGCGGGATACGTGCAGCAGTAAACCCTTAACAAAGGGTGCCAGAGCCGAAACTTTTGCCGAAACCTGCTCTGTGGGGTGGAAATGCCCTGTATCTAAGGTGAGCAGACAGTCGTCCCGCTTGGCAACATAGGCTGTGTAAAACTCGTGGGAACCGGGCACATACGCTTCCGAACCAATGCCAAACAACTTGCTCTCCAGGGAATCCAAGTGGTTCTTTTCGTCCATCTTTTCTGCAAAAATCTTGTCCAGCGAATCTTTTAGTCTCACCCTTGGCCCCATGGTGTCCACGGGCACTTCCTTTTCGCCGTCGTGAATCCAAATGTTGTTCAAGCACAGCTTGCCCGTCTTAGCGCCGATATAATCGGATATCTTGCGCACGCGAATGGTGTGTTCAATCCAAAAGTCGCGAATGCCCTTGTCCTTGTGGGAGAGGGTATATCCGTCCGCTCCCTTGGGGTGCGAGAAGGAGGTGGAGTTAAAGTCCAGACCAATCCCCCGCTCATTCGCCCAATTGATCCAGTTGTCGAAGTGTTCGGGGAGAATTTCATCCCGATCTACTTTTTTATTTGCTTCTAAATAACTTGCGTGGATGTTTATTTTTTTTGTTCCAGGAATTAGGGCCAACATTTTATCCATATCTGCCCGAAGCTCTTCGGGAGTTCTCGCCTTACCGGGATAGTTGCCCGTGGTTTGAATACCGCCTGTGAGCCCTCCGGCCGTGTTTTCAAAACCTGTCACGTCATCCCCTTGCCAACAGTGAATGGAAATTGGGGTTTTGTCCAACGTTTCAATGGCTTTGTCCACATCAACACCTAGTTTTGCATACCGTTCTCTTGCATAGTCGAGCAGATTTGTTTTACTCATGATTTTAACACCCATTTTCTTATGAATTTACACAAAAATGTATGGTTTTAATGTATCACAATTATATTTACAATGCAATAGTAGATATCTAAAAAGCACTTCCACAAAATATTTATTCGAATTATCTGTTTATTTTTTACCATAATAAAGAAAGTCCACTTCCGTTGAAATGGACTTTTTACTTATTCTTCATCTTTGGGCATCTTTTCTATTTTAGAAACGGAAACTTCATAGGCGATACGCTTTTCACTCTCCCCGCCTTCGTGCTGCTTTTCATATTCCCGTGCCTGCACCCGGCCAACGATGCCAATCTTCTCCCCCACCTCAAAGTTTGAGGCGTACCTTGCGTTTCTGCCCCACACAATGCAGGGGATGTAATCGGATTTATTATAACTTCGATTGACAGCAATTAAAATATCTGTGATCTCCCGGCCAAAGGGCGTAACCCTGTAGGTGCAGGGTTTGCAGATATATCCCATGAGCTTAATTTCGTTGGGTGTCACTTCTTCCTCTTCAATGTTTTTACAAAACACCGTGAGCACCAGTCTGGATATGCCGTCGATGACCATATTGTATGAGCGAAGCTGCCCCGTGAGCGCCACGGTGTCCCCAAGATTTAGGGGTGTGGTCTCCAGCAAACGCTCGGAGACCGTGATGGGCAGCACATCGTTCATGCCACTCAGCCTGCTGACGCTGAGGGAAAATTTATAAAAGTTTTCTCCATATATGCTGTGGGAAACGGTTTTTTCGGAAACCACTTTACCCATGAGCTTCACTTCGTTAATCGTTTTGTTTTCCATTTGCCTTTATCCTTTAATCATTTGCTTTTTGCAGTGCGCTGAATCCTTCGCTCAATGTGACAGCACAGTATCCCTCTTCATAGAGCTTTTCAAGCGCCTGCTTCAAGGCAACGGGGGTATCGACGATGTTGTTTTGGAACATGATGATACTTCCATTTTTCACATTGCCCACTACGTTGTTGACGATCTGATCCGTTCCCTCTCGCTTCCAGTCCATAGAATCCACAGACCACTTCACAGGAATGAATCCATTATCATATAGCGTTTGCAAAACCATATCATCATATGCACCGTATGGTGCCCGAATAATTTTTACATCTCTGCCAACAATGGTTTTTAAGATATCGCTGGCCATTTTTGCATCGGTTGCAATTTGCTCGGCAGGAATATCTGTATATTTTTTATGAGCGTATGAATGATTTGCAATTTCGTGACCAGCTTTTAAAATTTTGCCCACTTTTTGGGGAAACTGCTCCGCCCACGCACCGGTCACAAAAAATGTGGCTTTCACGCCCTTTTCATCCAGAACGCTGAGGATGTCTTCGGTATAATCATCGCCAAACACAGTGTCGACGGTTATGGCAATATTTTTATTGTCATTACCCATGGATCGCAGGGGTTCTAACGCATTGTTGCTCATTGTAGGCTGTGCAACGGCCATCATTTGGGTATACACAATGGCTGCTGCAATCAACAAAACAAACACAGATGCCCGGATCAGCGTGTTTTTCTTAACGACAAATATTTTCATAATACCCCACCTCGCTTTTAAACATAGTTATACATATTTAAAAGGGTTTCGGGATATGATAAGTTTTTATAGTTTTTGTATGAGGAGGGCGTTAAATCATAAAGACACTCTATTGTACACAACTCATGAATTCATCATCGGTAAACACCGACAAAAAGGCATCCGCAGGGATGTGTGCAATGACCATGTCCGAGGCCATAATCTTAACCCCCGAGAATTGGATGAAAGCCTTGTTCTTTGCAATGAATTCCGCAACCGAACGATACCGGTTGCTCACCATTTCTTTTGTAAAAAAATCTTTTGCAAATTCTGTATCGAATTTATTATAAAAAATAATTACGTCGTAGGTTCCGTTTGCGTTTTGCTCTAATTTTAATGAATCAATCATGGTCAGAAGCTCCGTTCTCACATTTGTGATTATTTTGCTCCCGACCTCGGTTTTTGATTCAAAAAAATTTAGTCCACCGTACCCACGTACATAAACCCTTTTTTCTCTTTACCCGGCTGTTTTGAAAAAGAAAATTCTTTTCCCTCCCGCTGTGTGGCTAAATACAGGTGACACAGGGCGATACCCATATCGATCCTATTCATTTTGTCCAGTACCAATGCCTTTGCAGGGTTTAACTTTTTTTGATAGACGTCAATTTTGCCGTCTTTTGCTTCGAAAAACCAATTTTGGCTGTTTGTTGCCGAGGGAGCCAACCGAGCAGCTTCTAACCTGCTGTCTTCCCCGGAATACACTTCACTTGCAGGCTTTCTCAAAAATTCCGAAAGTTGCCGGTGGGCACTGTCTGTTTTACCAAAGGCCAACATAATCACATAGGTTTTGTCACCCTCTGATCGCTCCGCAGGTTTTGCCATTCCCAGCCAGCAAGAGCCCAATCCCCTGGCGGACAAGTATAGATCCAACTGTTGCAACATAAACCCTATGTTTTCCAAATACCCTTCCTTTTGTTCGCTGTAGGCTAACATGTAGTGGGGAGCGGTTAGCGCCCACATGCCCTTAACGCTGTCTTGCAGCTCAAACCTTGTGGAAATATCATTGTAGAGGGGCTTTACTTCCTGCATAAACCCTTGGATTAAAGACAAATCCTCCAAGGGTTGCATATGATATTTCCTCGTTGACTTTCGCTTAAAAATATTGTCGTACAGTTCCATCACACACTCCATTCCATCATTTCATATACGATACAAATCGTCATTAAAGAATCTTAACACGAGTGTTCCGCTTACCCTGCCAGTTCCTCCAGCAGCTTTAAGGAATTCTTGTAATCAAATTCGTCTAAGTAGTCTTTAATGCCGTATAACTTGCTCTCGATGCCCCCTTCGTGTTTGTAGAGCAGCAGCTCATCGATAAATTCATATGCAGTATCTACGTCGTAATGCTCAATAGCTGTGAGAATTTTTTGCAGGTTTTCCCGATACAACCCATCGCTGCACTTTTCTTTTTCCAGCACCTCGTCGTTTTGGGAGGAGCGAAGAATGGTCTTTAGCTTGCTGCACAGGGCCAGCAGTTCCTGGTTAAATTTCTTGGTGTTGTCGCTGCAAAACAGGATGTTTCCCTCCTTAGAGGCAGTTTCCAGTTCCTTAGCCCGTTCACACAGCCGCATACACCCCAAATTCGCCAGAGAACCCTTGATTCCGTGTACTTCAATGGTGTAGTTTTTCATATCCCCACTGCGCAAATAGGTTTTGAGTAGATTGCAGTTGTCTGGGGTTTTTCGCACAAAGATGTGCAGGGATTTCATATAGTTTTCAAAATCTCCCCCCACTCTCTCCAGCCCGATATTGAGATTCAGCTCGGGCACACAGTGCATAAACAGGTGTTTGATGTCCAAATCACCTTGATCTGTTTTATTCAGCTCAATAATCTCCCCGTCCTTGGAGCGCAGCTTCACCTTATCTCTGGGCAGCCACTTGAGTAAAACGTTGTTTAGCTCCGTCTTGTTGATGGGTTTGGAGATGAAGTCGTCCATACCCGAGGCCAGGAACATCTCCTTTGCCCCCTTGATTGCGTTGGCCGTGAGGGCAATAATGGGAATATCCTTAAAGTCTTCTCCCAAATTGCGAATTCTGGCAGTGGTCTCAATGCCGTCCATATCGGGCATCATGTGATCCATAAAGATGACGTCGAAGTGCTTGCTCCCCACCAAGTGAATGGCTTCAATACCCGAATCCACCGTCACCACCTCCACGCCCAGGGAACCAAACAGCCCCTTGGCAACGTTTAGGTTGATCTCGTTGTCGTCCACCACCAGCACATCTGCACTGGAAGACAATATATAGTGCTGGGTGTGGTGCGTTTCCTCCTCCACCTCTTCCCCCACCACTTTGGGAATGGTGATGCTAAAGGTTGTTCCCTGACCGTATACGCTTTGCACTTGAATGGAGCCTTCCATCAAGTCCACATAATATTTGGCGATGCTCAGCCCCAGCCCCGTGCCCGAGACAAAATAATTCTTTTGCCTGTCCATCTGCTTAAAGGGCTCGAACAAGTCTTTTAAATCCTCTTGCCGAATGCCGATACCCGTATCCGAAATATGAAACGTCAGCTTGTCGTCCAAATCCTGCACGTTGAAGTCAATACACCCCTCCCTCGTGTACTTCACTGCATTGCCGATGATATTCCACAACACCTGCTTGAGCCGCACTTCATCCCCATAGAGGAATTCGGGCAAGTCTTGGGGTTTTTCAACCCGGAATGTCAACCCCTTGCGCTGGGCGATTAAAGTGGACATGCTGATGATGTTGTCGATTAACCCCTTGAAGTTGTAGTCCTTGCAGGTGAGTTCCATTTTTCCCGACTCCAGCTTGGAAAAGTCCAAAATATCGTTGATGATTTCCAACAGGGTGTAGGACGATTTCTTGATGTCGTTCACATAGCTGTATTGCTTTTGAGATAAGCTGCCCTCCAGCAGCAACTCAGACATACCCACAATGGCGTTCATGGGGGTTCGAATCTCGTGGGACATATTTGCCAAAAATTGCAGTTTGGCCTTTGCTCCCTGCTCGGCAGCATCTCTGGCTAGTTTCAGCTCCTGATGGGTTTTTTCCATTTCCAGCAGCATGGCCTTTTGCTCCCTGAGATCCCGCAAATATGCAGCAATGATGGGTTCCCCCTTGTAGTCCACTCTAAACAGGGTGGCTTCTACGGGCAACTCTTCCTTTTGGTCGATGGTGTGGTAATACCACTCGAATCGGCAAAAACCTTCATTTAATGCCTTTATAAAATATTCGGTACCAACTTCCCGCGACAACCGTCCGTCGGGTTGATATTTGGGAGAGAGTTCCGCAAACCGCTTGCAGTACTCCTCCTTATCTGCAAGTTTAAATAAAGTCAGTGCTTCCCGGTTGCAATCCACCACATTAAAGTCGCTGTCCCACAGGGTGCAGCAAATGGGCGTTGCGTTCAGCATAATCTGTGCGCGATCGTCGGCCTCCCGCATCTTCGCTTCCGCCTCCCGAATGCCCCGCAAATCCCTTGTGAATCCCGCAACAATCGGCTGGCCCATGTATTCCAGTCTCACTAATGTGATTTCAGTGGGCACGGGTTCCCCGTCCAGTTTGTAGTGCGTCCACTCGAATTTCTTTTTACCCGTCTCAAAGGCTTCCCGCACATAGTTCCTGGCAAGGATATGGGAGGGTGTTCCATCGGGCTGGAAGGGGGGAGAGAGTTCAAAGAAACGCTGGTTGTACTCCGCTTTGTCCCTCAGGCCAAACAGCTTAACTGCCGCATGATTACAATCGATGACGTTGTAGTTCTTGTCCCACAGTTGGCAGCAAAAGGGCGTTGCATCCAAGATCACCTGTGCACGCTTCTCCGCATAAACAAGCTTCTTTTCCGCAGCTTTTTCTTTCCGCATGTCTTTAATATATGCGGCAACTACGTATTCTTCTTTAAACATCAGCCGAACCAGGGTTACGTGGGTGGGAATGAGCTCCCCGCTCAGACTTTGATGCATCCAATCAAAATCAATCTCGCCCTCTTCAAAGGCAATGTTTAAGTACCGTAACACCAGATCCGAGGATTTTCTTCCATCGGGCTGATACTCGGGGGAAAAGTTAAAGGCAATATCCTCGTACTTCCCTTCGTCCCCTTCGGGGATATCCAGCAGCCTTTTTACCTCGCTGTTGATAATCACCCGCTTCATGTTTCGATCGATGAGGGTACAGCCAAGGGGCGTTGCATCAAACGCAAGACTCACCCGCTCTTCCGCCTCTTGTTTTTGTATCTGGGCTTTTTTCAACAAATAGTAGTTGCGCATCAAAATGCCTAAGAGCAGGGAAAATATCCCCACAATTACAAAACAAAGGACCGAAACCTTGCTCATCAGCTTGGTGTATTCCCCTGCAATCACGTCGTAGTAGGCCACCGTGACGATGTACCAATCTTTCACCCCCGCAGGGGTATAACCCATGATGCGCCTCTGACCCTCCATGGTGTAATCCGCTCCCCCGCTCTTTCCGTGGTGCATATTTACCAAAACCGTTTCGTGGGAGTCCCCGCTGCGCACCGCTGCGTCTTTATAGGCATCTAAAATGTTTGGAATATCCAATGCGATGGGCGAATCCGTTCTCGTGATCACCTTGCCGTCGGATGTGCACACATAGGCATACCCGTTTCCCTCAAAGGAAGTAAACAGCAGCCCTTTGATCTCTTTTAGTTCGTAGTAACCAACCAGCACGGCCTTTTGCCTGCCGTTAGAAAACACTGGGGTTGCAACGGCAATAACTTCTCCCACATCAAAGGGGGGTTGATAGGGTTCAGAAATAAATGTCTCCCCTTGTGCTGCCTTTTTAAAATACTCGTTGTCACCCACATCTATGTGAATTCCGCTATCCCCAATTCCCTTGCCGTTGAGCCGCACAATAGCCATATAACTAAATTCGGTGTTTTCAATAATTCTGCCAAGAGAGACTTGTAAATCGTTGTAGGACGTGGCTTCGATGTCCTGGGAGATGGACTCCGCTAAGGTTTTCATTAAATCGATCTCACCCTTGATCTTGGAGGTGAATCCCAACTTTTGCTGCTGAATCACCTCATCCAAAGAATTAAATGTAGAGACCGTTAAATCGTTGCGCAAGCTTGCAGAAAAGGCAAACAAACTGCCTGTCACCAAAAGCAGCACCAGCAGACAGGTGGCAGCAAACCATATTCTTTTAAATGTCGTATTCTTCAATACCATGGCACTAACCCAAAATACTCTCTACTTTAGCTAAAACCGTTTTATCGTCGCAGGGTTTCACCAATAAATCCTCGGCACCAATGCGCAAGGCTTTTGCAACGTTTTCCCTGCTGGCATTTCCAGTTAAAAACAACAAGGGTTTGTTTTTTTCCTTAATTTGTGCCCTGCTGGCCAGCTCAAAACCGTCCATACCTGGCATTTGAATATCTAAAATAAACAGATCGGGGCTAATTTTTTCCAAGAATTGCAGCGCTGCATCCCCCGATGTCACGCCATAAAACTGATATTTTAGAGATAAGATGGATTTGAGCGAATTTAAAATATCCGAACGGTCGTCCACCGCCAAGATGATGGGCTTCGCTTCGGGCACACAACTATAGTTTTGATTTAAGGTTTGTTTTAGGCGTTGAAAGAGCTTTAATGCCTGTTCATCATCCCCCTGATTTACTAAATCGCGAATGGCAAACAAATACTGGCCCATCCCCTGGACGCTGGACTTATTGAGTTGATCCATGACCTTTTGAAATTGTTGCCTGTTGTTTTCGAGAATGCAACACTCCAGTTGGATCATCAGCCTGCTGTGGCGCAGGGCATCGTTGCCGTCTTGATCTTCCTTGAGTTGTGCCACTTGAAAGTCGATGAGCAGGGAAGAAACCGCCGATACAAATTTATCCAACAGTACTTCGCAGGCCGAAAACTTTCCCTCTGTGATGTGTTGCAGCAACGTGTCGCACACGGGGATGTATATGTGCCCCTTGTGCAGAATTTGTTTCATGTCATACATCTTTGAGAGAAAGTTTGGCTTGTCCCGCTCAATGCAGTATTTTTTTAACTGAACAATATCTTGTTCGATGGTATCTGTCAAGGTATCTAAAATAGTAAAAATGCCATTGATTTCTCGGTTGGAAATGTCATCAGGTAACAGACACCCAATGGAATACAGCACTTTGTAGATTTTGGATGCTTCGTTCATGGTTATTCACCTCTTTTGTAAAACCCAGTGTATATTTAACTGGATACTGAAACCATGATATCACAATAGTAAATATTTTGTCTATAGTATCTACAGGCATGAATCCTTCACTTTTGGCATAAAATCGTCACTTTTGGTAATGATTCAACCAAAAAACGTCACATTTGTCCTTCTGTGACACTTCTGACTCTACAATCCGAACAGCTCCTCTGCCCGCTTCATGTTTTTAGCCACGGGTACGGCAAAGGGACACCGCTCCTCGCATTGCTTGCAACCAGTGCAGTCCGACCCATGTCGTTCCAAGGTTTTGTAGTGGGACACGATGCTCTTGGGGATATTCCCTTCGTCGATGAGGGCGATGTCCAAATATTTGTTCACTGCCGCAATGTCGATCTGTACGGGACAGGGTTGGCAGTGGCTGCAATACAGGCAGTTGCCCATAAAGTCCTTCTTGTAGGTTTGAATGATGGGTGCGTAATCCTTTTCCTCGTCGGTTAAGTTTAAATAGTTCACCGAATCCAGCACTTCCTGGCGGGAACGGCAACCCAGCAGCACGCTAGCCACTGCCGGACGGTTTAATGCATAGTGGATGCACTGGCCGGATGTCATGGGACGTCCAAAGGGGG
The DNA here is from genome assembly GCA_964453645.1 of uncultured Clostridia bacterium. Taxonomy (GTDB): domain Bacteria; phylum Bacillota; class Clostridia; order Christensenellales; family JAWKQI01; genus CAYVRJ01. The sequence continues at coordinate 184,426 of CAYVRJ010000001.1, read as the reverse complement.
TGTGTTCTTTGGAAAGCAGCTTACCCGCCCCAAAGGTTTTCATCACGGTGATTCCAATGTTTCCTCGCTGACATTCGTTATACAATTCAATCCGCTTTGGATCAAAGGATTCGTACGTCTGCTTGTTAAAGTTGTCGTCAAAGGTATCGAACACGTACTGATCTGACGGGGTTAAGTCGAATGCCGGATTGATGGAAAACATCATCATTTCCGCCACCCCCGTCTCAATCACTTTCATGGCCGTCTCCGGGTTGTGGGAGCTAAAGCCAATGGCTTGAATCATGCCCTCCCTCTTGAGCTGCTGTACATACTTGATATACGGTGTATCGAATACACCGTGAAAATCGCTCTTTGTGTCGATAAAAAACATCATACCCAGTTCGATGTGATCGGTGTTGAGTTGCGTGAGCAGGTCGTCGAAATAACGTTTGCACACGTCTAAGTCTCTGCTCCTGTCGTACTGTTCGTTGAGATCGCAAGAACCGATGTGCCCCTGAATCATCACCTTGTTTCGGTTTGTGCCCAAGGCCTTGCCGATGAACCCCCGCACTTCCTTACCCGGCATGAACACGTCGATGATGTTGATCTCCTGTTCCAGTGCAGCGTGAATGACCTCTTCCACAACGCTGTATGGTTTGTTGTCTAAGTGTTCAGCCCCTAAGCCGATGATACTTGCTGACATCCCTGTTTTGCCCAATTCTCTGTAAACCACGACCCTACCTCCAAGTTTTATGTATATATACATTATAATTCCTTTTTTGTTAAATACAAGCATTAAAATAAAAACAAATATACATTCTTTTTATTTACTCTATTGAAATATTTATTCTTTGTGGTATACTAGAGTAAATGGTTTTTTACAAATGAAAGCAGGAGATGTGTATGGATCTGGTTGATAAATTGACGATCCTATCCGATGCCGCCAAGTATGACGTGGCTTGTACCTCCAGCGGTGTGGATCGGAAGTCCAAAAAGGGTAGTATCGGCAGTGCTGTTGCTGCCGGTATTTGTCATTCCTTTGCAGCCGATGGCAGGTGTATCTCCCTGCTCAAGGTGCTGCTCAGCAACGCCTGTATTTACGATTGCGAATATTGCATCAACCGCCAGAGCAACGACATCCCCCGTGCCACCTTTTCTCCCCCAGAACTAGCAGAGCTGACCATTCAGTTTTATCGTCGGAATTATATTGAAGGGTTGTTTTTAAGCTCCAGCGTGGTGGGCACCCCCGATCACACCTGTGAGATGATGATTCAGGCGCTCACCCTGCTTCGGGAGTCGTATCGGTTTACGGGGTATATCCACGTGAAGGCCATTCCCGGTGCCGATCCTGCACTGATTCAACAGTTGGGTATGTTGGCAGACCGCATGAGCGTGAACATTGAACTGCCCTCCAACGCAAGCCTGCAGCTTCTCGCCCCTCAAAAGACCAAGGAATCCATCATCAAACCCATGGGGCAGATCGCCCAAGGTGTTGCCGAAAACGCAACGGATATTGTTAAATACAGAAGTGCCAAAAAGTTTGTGCCCGCCGGGCAGAGTACCCAAATGATCGTGGGGGCAACCCCTGAGACCGACTATCAGATTCTCAAGCTCACCGCAGCCCTGTATAAAAAATATGCCCTCAAGCGGGTGTTCTTTTCCGCATACATTCCTGCCGTTTCGGGCAAAAACCTACCTTCGGTAGATACAAAACCACCCCTTCTCCGGGAGCACCGGCTGTATCAGGCGGACTGGCTGCTTCGGTTCTACGGGTTTCATGCCGACGAACTGTTGGACGAACACAACCAAAACTTCAACCCCCTGTTAGACCCCAAGTGCAACTGGGCGCTGAACAACCTGCACTTATTCCCGGTGGAAGTGAACACTGCCGATTATGAAATGCTGCTCCGGGTGCCGGGCATCGGCGTGAACAGTGCAAACCGCATTGTGCGCAGCCGCAGGGTGGGGCGATTGGATTTTGACGGTTTAAAAAAGATTGGCGTGGTGCTCAAGCGTGCACAGTATTTCATCACCTGCAACCACAAACCCATGGACAACTATTCCGTCAACGAACCCACCATTGCTGCACTGCTCTCGGACAAGGCTATGTCAATGGTGCAAAACAGTACGTTTAAACAACTGAATTTTTTTGAAAATACCTTGCCGGGCGGGGAGGATTATGTGAAATGTTTGACCGGGCAGATGTAGTGCTGCGCTACGACGGCAGCTTTGAGGGGCTTCTTTGTTGTATCTTCTATTGTTTCGAACACAAGTTAACCCCCATGGCTATCACACCCATAAACTGCGAACAGGTTATGCTCTTTCCCAGCAAGGAAATTACCTTGGATGAAACAAAAGCCAACCGGGTGTTGACGGGAATTACAAAAAAGATATCAAGGGATGCGCTGTATTTAGTGGAGTCCTCCTTTTTATGCGATTTAAAGGATAAGGAACTACACATCTTAAACTTTCTTCGCTTTGGTTTTCAAGTTGGCAAAGGGGCAGCAGATTATTTATCCGAACCCTGTGTGGATGTTTTACAAAAGGCTGTGCTGCATTTAAACAGGGAGAGCCACTTATTCCTGGGGTTTGTGCGGTTTCGGGAGATTGGGGGTACATTGGTTTCCCAAATCAACCCCAAAAACTATGTGCTGCCGGTGATCGCCCAGCACTTTATTGATCGCTATCCCAGCGAAAGCCTGCTCATCGTGGACAGAACCCACAACCAAGCCTTTGCGTACAGCGGCGGGAGAAGTGAACTGTTCTTCTTTGACGAACTGACCCTCTCCCCCAGCGATGCTCAGGAGAAACAATTTGAGGATCTGTGGAAGAGTTTTTATAACACCATTGGCATTAAAGAGCGATACAACCCCAAGTGCCGTTTGACCCACATGCCCAAGCGGTATTGGTCCAACTTAACAGAATTTCAAGAGGAAACCCTCGAACACACCCCAGTACAGCGACTCACCGATTAAATCTTTTTCACAAAAACCGTTATGTCGTCGATGACCTTTTGCTCCACTTCCGCCTTAATCTTATAGTCCTCCACCGTATTTGTTTGGGTGATGGGTGCCTTGGTGAACAGATGGGTTAAACCGCTGTACAGCACAAATTCTGCCCGTTCGTTTCCTGCAAATGCTTCTTGCAGCAGTTTATAATCCTTGTCGGCAAACACTTGAAAGTCCAACTCACCCTGCAACACCAGCACAGGGATATCCATCTTTTGCGCCAAAGCATAGGTATCGAAACTGTTCATTTCTTTCACATAGAGTGCTGGCATCCCAAAGACTGTTTCTTTGACCAGTTGTTCTTCGGACAAACCATTGATGGACAACAGCTTTTGCTTTTCATCCTCTATTTGCTTTTGCGCTGCCCCCTGCTGATCTAGGGACAACAAAAGGATATTGTTGTTGTTTTGATCGATGACGATATCTGTGAGTGTCCTCGTACTGCCCGCCAGAATCACCGCACCCGCAAAAGCACCATTACTCGCCTCGTTTATTCTGGGAACCATCATACCCCCCAGACTGTGCCCCAGCAACACGATTTTCTCATATCCCCTTTGTTTTAACAAGTCTGCCGCCAACAGGGCGTCGTCGATGGTCTCCTGTCGGACGGTGAATTTCGTTGGGTCTATCTTTTCCCCGTGGACTAAGGTTCGTTTGTCATACCGAAGTACGTCGATCCCCTGCACCCCCAACCCCCATGCGATGTCCCGAAAGGGTTTTGTTGAAAAGATGGTTTCGTCCATGTCCTGCGGCCCTGAGCCGTGCACCAAAACCACAGCAACAGCCGATTGTGCACCTTTGGTTTTGGTAATCTTGCCGTTTAGGATAAAATCCCCTTCGCCCACGGTTACATCTACTTCTTCTAGGTTTTGGGGTAAGGGTTTGGATTCGTCGGGCACAGCGAAGTAGTTAAACCAAATTCCCTCCACTTTGCCATTCTCCCCAAAGGTCAGTTGTGTTGTGACTCCCCTTTGGGTGTATTCCAAAAACACTTTGACAATTTGAAATCCATCTTGATATTGGGTTTGCACATCCGAAATGCGGGTATACTGCCCACAGCCATAGATGGTTTTTTCAAAGGTTTCCTTTAGTTTTACAGCGGGTAAGGCTGCTTTCACGGTATCCCCGAACATTTGTTCGCATTCCTCGTATTTTGCCTCTGTTAATAGGGTGGCAAATGTTTTTGCTTCATTTAAATAATCAAAATTTTCGGCAGTTTTTTCTGGCGTGCAGCCCAGCAACACACTCAGCGTTAAAATAGAAATGATTATCTTTTTCAAAACGATATCTCCAGTCTTAATCGTCCTACAAAACGTCTTTACTTCGCTCATAAGGTTTTTTCTCATCGGTCAAGCCAGCAAGATAATCCATGCTGGTTTCCAGTGCCAAGGCAATCCGCTTGCACTGTTCAAAAGAGTAATACCTCTTTCCGCTCTCAATTTTTGAATAATCGCTCTGATCAATGCCGGTTAGCATTTGCATCTTAATTTGCGTATATCCTCGTTCTTTTCTCAAATCTTTTAATCTTCCCATATTCTTCACCAATTTGGATTATGGCATTCTGACCTATTGACATTATGGTTAAATTGACCTAAAATAGTATTGGGTGATTATTGTGAAACAATACCAAAAAAGAGAATCCATCGCACAAATCATAGATTCAGACGATGAATTGAAGTCTTTATTTGTTCAAAAGAATATACAAACAATTGAGGAAATGGCTGATGTATATGAAATTTTGTTCACACTGTATGAGGGCAGTAAAAAAACTCCCGTGAACCACAGGAGTTTTTATCGATTTATTAAGTCTATGCTTGCACATTTACCGATTCAAACTCATCGGTAATTTCTTTGCTGGGTTTGGGAGTGAGTAAACTCACACCAATGATGAAAATCACTGCCACAATAAATCCGGGAAGCAGTTCATAAATTGTGAATACACCACCTAATTTTTTCAGCACTTCTTTCCAAACAATAATGGTTGTTGCGCCCGAAACCATGCCGGCTAACGCTCCCCACAGGTTCATACGCTTCCAGAACAGGGAGAGAATGACCACTGGCCCGAAGGTTGCACCAAATCCAGCCCATGCATAGGAAACGATCTTAAACACAGAACTCTCCTCGTCCAGGGCAAACAAGATGGCCAACAGGGATACCACCACAACCGTTATACGTGCAACATTTAACAGTTCCTTTTGAGAAGCTTGCTTGCGCACAAAGTTTTTGTAAAAGTTGTTGGATATAGCGGAGGAGGTGACCAGCAGTTGGGAATCCGCAGTAGACATAGCGGAAGCTAATATACCCGTAATCATCACCCCTGCAATGAGTGCGGGCAGAAGGGTTGAAGACAGTTGAATGAAGATAGTTTCACTCTTGCCGTCCATAAATATCTCGCCAAACAAAGCACGTCCGATGATGCCGATGAAAATGGCAGCAGCCAGGGAGATGACCACCCAAACCGTTGCAATTCTCCGGGAACGCTTAATTTTTGCCACTTCATCAATTGCCATAAAGCGCAGGAGAATGTGGGGCATACCAAAGTAACCCAGTCCCCAAGCTAAGATGGAGATGATGTCCAGGGCTGAGTACCCAACAAAGGTGTTGGTGGTGGGATCGTTTACGCCCCAAATATTTAAATATCCGTTGATTCCAGCAATGTTGGCACCCATCTGTTCGATTCCGCCCACAGCAGCTAAACCCACAACCACAATCACCAACAGGGCGAAGAACATGAGCATACCCTGAATCAGGTCTGTCATACTCACGGCCAAGAACCCGCCGATAACCGAATAGGCGATGATAACCACCGCAGAGATGATCATCATGGTGGTGTAGTCCAGCCCGAAAATGGCGTTGAACAACTTTCCGCATGCGGAGAAACCCGAAGCCAAATAGATCATAAAGAAGAACAGAATGAACACAGCCGAGAAGATCATGAGAATCTTTTTCTTATCTCTAAAGCGATTGGAGAAATAATCGGGCAGAGTGATTGCATTTCCTGCAATTTTTGTATATTTTCTCAGCCGCTTGGCCACCAACAGCCAATTGAGATAGGTTCCCACTGCCAAGCCCACTGCCGTCCAAAACACTTCGCCCACGCCCGTTGCATAGGCCAGACCGGGCAGACCCATCAACAGCCAGCCAGACATGTCCGACGCTTCGGCGGAAATTGCACAAACCCAAGGGCCAAGCTTTCTATCGCCCAAGAGATAGGCGTCAGCCGACTGGTTTCGCTTATAATATATAGAGCCTACCGCAATCATAAGGCCCATATATACGATCATTGCGATCAATATTTGTATCTGCGTTGAATCCATAATACCTCCAAAAAATCTGTTATTGTAACATAGTAACACAAAAAACTCCAAATGTTAATAGTTTTTTTATATTTAAGACATGTTTTAATAAAAACTGCGGCAGTTGCACAAATTGCCGAAATTTGTTATATTTATTCCGTGACTGGTTCACACAAAGGCGCACCACGGTGGGCGGCTGCTGCTCCTGATCTCACAAAAGATTGGGGGTGATCTTATGGATATCCATATTCTTGTGGTACAAGTACTGCATCTGTTGATATCGATCGCCTTGCTTCTCAAAAAGAGACGCAAACGATAACATAAGAATACAGCCGCATGCTGGACGGCTGTATTCTAAATTGTTAAACACTTTTTAGGAGCAGACCGTTCACCACGGTGTGCTCTTTTGCCTTTAGTATATTCTCTTTGCTTTAGTTTGTCAATCTTTTGCCAAGGTATTGAATCTTATTATTTAACGCTCGCAAGTTGTAATTTGAGCAACTTCATTCTTGCAATTACTAGTTAAATGCTATACAATAAAGCTAAATTCTATTTAACAGAGGTGAAAATCATGAGCTATGTAATTACGACCTGTTCAACTGTGGACTTGCCCCGCTCCTACTTGGAAGACCGCAACATACCCTGCATTTGCTTTCACTATACCATGAACGGCAAAGAATATGCGGACGATATGGGTTTAACGATGTCCTCCAAGGAATTTTATCAGCACATTCGAGATGGTGCCATGCCCACTACATCCCAAGTCAACGTTGAGCAATACATCAGCATGTTTGAACCTCTTTTGCAAAGCGGAAAGGATGTTTTGCACCTTGGATTTTCATCTGCCCTGAGTGGCTCTGTGATTTCTGCTAAAATGGCGAAAGAGCAGCTCTCCCCAAAATACCCCGACCGCAAGCTGTACGTGGTGGATACCTTGGCAGCGTCATCGGGTTTTGGTCTGCTTCTTGATACCGCCTATGAAATGAAAGAGGGTGGCACAGATATCGACACCCTGCACCACTGGGTGGAAGAAAACAAACTCAATCTGCACCACTGGGTGAGGGCGGACGATTTATATCACTTAAAGAGAGGCGGACGGGTTTCGGGCGCATCGGCTGTGATTGGCACCATGCTCAACATCAAGCCGATCATCAACATGAGCTTTGAAGGCAAGCTGATCCCCCGGGATAAAGTGAAGGGAGCACAAAAGTCCCTGCGCTATTTAGTGGATATGATGGAAAAACACTGCGACGATGGCCTTGAGTACAACAAAAAAGTGTTCCTCTGCCACAGCGATAAAATCGAAGATGCCCAGTATGTTGCAAAATTGGTGGAAGAGACGTTCCCCAAAATGCAGGGCAACGTGATGATCAACGACATCGGTGCTGTGGTTGGCAGCCACACCGGCATTGGAACCATTGCACTGTTTTTCTGGGGCGACAAACGCATAGACTAACCATTATTAATTTATGATATAGGAGTATATATTCATGGACAAGAGAACTCAGCTAGAAAAATTTGCTGCACAGATTCGTCTGGAAACTCTCATCGAGTTCAAAGAGAGAACCTTCGGGCACGTGGGCGGAGCCATGTCGGTGGTGGATTTGCTATCGGTGCTCTACACAGGGCAGCTCAAACACGACCCAAAAAACCCCAAAATGGAAGATCGGGATTGGCTCATTATGTCTAAGGGACATGCAGGCCCCTCCTTGTATGCCACATTGGCATTAAAAGGATTTTTCCCAATGGAAGAATTACTCACCCTCAACAAGCCGGGCACCAACCTGCCCTCCCACTGCGACAGAAATAAAACTGTGGGCATCGATATGACCACCGGTTCTTTGGGACAAGGCATCTCCACCGCACTGGGCGTGGCTCTTGGCAACAAGCTGAAAAAGTTAAACAGCTATGTGTACCTTGTGCTGGGCGACGGCGAGTGCGACGAAGGCCAGATTTGGGAAGGTGCTATGATGGCTGCTGCCCGCAAGGCGGACAACCTGATTGTGTTTGTGGATTACAACAAGCAGCAGTTGGACGGCTTTACTAAAGATATCTTAGATATTGGAGACTTAGAAGCAAAGTGGGCCTCCTTTGGGTTCTTCACCCAGTCTATCGACGGCCACGACGTCATTGCCATTGACGATGCAATTAATGCTGCAAAGGCAAACAAGGGTAAACCCAGTGCCATCATCCTCAACACCAAAAAGGGTATGGGTGCACCGTTTGCAGAAGATATCGTGGACAATCACCACATGAACTTTAAGACCGAGCAGGTGGATGAAGCCATTGAGCGCATGAGAGCAACCCTTGCGGCACTGAACTAGGAGGCAAAAATGAATATTAAACTTGCAATTGAAAATAAAACAGAAGATGCGATGATGCGCGCTGCGTTCACCAATGCCCTCATCGACATTGCCAAACAAGACGAACGGGTGTGCATTCTCGATGCAGACTTAATGAAATCCATCGGCACCATGGCTTTTTATAAGGAATTCCCCGACAGGACGTTTAACTGCGGTATTGCCGAAGCCAACATGATCGGCGTTGCAGCCGGCCTTTCGGCAACGGGGTTTGTGCCCTATGCCCACACCTTCGGCCCCTTCGCTTCCCGCCGCTGCTTCGATCAGTTGTTTATTTCGGGTGCATACTCCAAGGCAAACATCCGGGTAATCGGTTCGGACCCCGGCATCACAGCAGCGTATAACGGCGGTACCCACATGCCCTTTGAGGACGTTGGGCTCATGCGCACCATTCCCAACATCACCATTTTAGAACCTGTGGACAACACCATGTGTTCGGAAATCATCAAACAGCTCAAAGACGAATACGGCATTTTCTACATTCGTATGATGCGCAAAAACCCTGTAAAAGTGTATGAAGAGGGTTCCAAGTTTGAACTGGGTAAAGGCATTGTGTTGAGAGAGGGTAAGGATGTGACCATCTTTGCAACGGGCATCTTAGTTGCCGAGGCGCTGATCGCTCATGAGGAGTTAAAGAAGGAAGGCATTTCTGCCGAAATCATTAACATCTTCACCCTCAAACCTCTGGACAACGCCCTTGTCATCGAGAGTGCGAAAAAGACGGGTTGTGTGGTCACTGCTGAAAACCACAACATCATTGGTGGACTTGGTTCTGCTGTTGCAGAGTGTCTGTCCGAAAATCTGCCCACTCCCATGGTGCGCATTGGAGCCCAGGATCGCTTTGGCGAAGTTGGCCCCGAAGAGTATCTGAAGGAAGTGTTTGGCATGAGAGCCTGTGATATTGTGAATGCAGCCAAAGCTGCCATTGCCAAGAAATAAATTCGTTAACGAGAAACCTCATGTTCGTTAAACTGGGTTCAGTTCACGTTCATGAGGTTTTTTATTTATCAAATTATATCGTAAGAAGAGTATTCAATGAGATTATTTATTGCAATAAATTTTGATGACCAAACCAAGGGACATATTGCAGATATTCAGCAGCAATTACAAAAGACGTGCTTTGGCGGCAGTTTCTCCAGCAAAGAGAATCTGCACCTAACCCTTGCGTTTTTGGGAGAGCAGACTCGCACCAACAACATCATTCATGTAATGGAGACCTGTGCATTTACTCCGTTTACCATTGCGTTTGATCAAGTGGGTCGGTTTCGGCGGGACGGTGGGGACATCTATTGGATTGGCGTTCGGCACTGTCCACCCCTCTTAACATTACAATCTTCGCTAGAGGATGGACTTCGAAGCTATCATTTTGAGTTGGAGAATCGAAAGTTCACTCCTCACGTGACGTTAGCCAGGCAGGTGGTAAAGGACGAAACGTTTACGCCCATCTTTCAACCTTTTTCTATGGATGTGAGGCACATCAGCTTGATGAAGTCTGAGCGGATACGCGGGGTGTTACGCTACAGCGAAGTTTTTGGGGTGAGTAGTCGGGTGCTACTATAACCCTCGTTTTATGGGCTCTGCCCACACCCGCAAGGGGGAATGATTCCCCCTTGACCCCTCTTGTCGCAAAAGCTAACGCTTTTGCTAAGGTTTATTATATAGCCTTAGCAACGCGTTAGCTTTGCGTCAAAAAGTTTTTGGGTTTCCAAAGGGTATTTTTTCAAAAATACCCTTTGGCGGGTGTGGGCAGGGCCCACAAAAAGAAACGGGGTTTGGAGCAATACCCCAAGAAAAAGGGGGCTGATGCCCCCTTCGATAGTACTATTTTTTTGACAGCTTCCGCTGGGAAGAGCGCTGTACCGAATAATTCAGCACAATAACCAGCAGCAACACTGCACCCCAAATCAACGGCTTGTAGAAATTACTGATGTCGGGGAACATGTTTAATCCCGAGGAGAGCATCTGTAAAATCAGTATGGACAGCACCACTCCCGAAACCTTTCCGCTTCCCCCGGCGGGATTCACTCCCCCCAGCACCACGATTAACACCGCTTGCAGCGTATAGGCCGAGCCGTAGTCCGCCTTTGCCGAGTTGTAGTTGGCCAGCATCACAAGGCCACCCAGTGCCGCAAAGATGCCCGATAACATGTACGTCTTGATGAGCAGTCTGTCCGACTTTAACCCGCTAAACCTCGCAGCCGTTGGGTTGGTGCCCAGCATGTAAATCTTCGTGCCAAACGTGGTCTTGTTGATCAGCAAAGCCAGTACGATCACCGCTAAGGCAAACACGATTAAAGGCATGGGTATGCCCAGAAACTTACCCGCAATAAACTCCGAATACACAATGGGTAATCCGCTGATCGGCTTTCCCTTGGTGAGGATTATGGCAATACCTGTGAACAACTCGAAGGAACCCAGGGTTGCAAGAATGGGTGGGATCTTAATTTTGCTAATGAGTAAACCGTTGATGAATCCGGCAACCATACCCACCAGCAGCCCAATGATGATGACAGCAACAATGCCCCCAAAGGCTTCTGCTCCCGCTGCCGACTTGGGTAGCAGCGCCACCAGTGCCAATGCGCTGGAAATGGATGCCATGTTGGCAACGCCCACCACCGATAGGTCGATACCCCCGGTGATCATGGTGATCATAACGCCCAGTGCCATCAGCCCGAATTCGGGGAACTGATACGCCATAGATTCAAAGTTTTGTGGCTTTAAAAAAGATTCCGGCTTGATGAGTACCAGCAGTATAAAAATACCGATCAACAGGAAAATCAGCCTGGAAATATGCTTGTCTTTGCCCGAGAGGGTTTTTATTTTATTCATAAAAGAAACGTCATTTTTTGCATTCATGTTCACACCCTCCTCAATAATCCTTTAGTCCAACCAGTTTGTTGGCAGACCGGGAAACCTGCAATGCCGAGATGCCCGTACCGATGATGATGAGCAAGCCCAACACGAACCCCTGCCAAAAGGTATCGATGCCCAGCAACAGCAAACTGTTTTGCACAATGACGATAAGCAGTGTGCCCAGCATAGCCCCGGTGATGGTGCCGATGCCTCCGGTGATGGCGGTTCCCCCCAGCACAACCGATGCAATGACCATCATTTCCATACCCAGCAAGTTTGTGGGGTGCATCTGACCCATCATGCAGGTGCGGATGAGCCCTGCAACGCTGGCGATAATACCCACCAACACGTACAGCAGTATCTTAATTCGCTTCACGTTAAACCCTGCCCTGTTGGCAGAATTTTCATCTCCGCCCATGGCGTAGATTCCCCTGCCAAACATGGTATAACGAAGCAGGAAAAACGCCAGCAGAATCACAGCCACGAGAATTAAAAACGATGTGGGCATGTTGGATGTCAGCCCCGATTGCTGGTTTTGTGCCACAAACAGGGTGGATTGTCCAAAACTGCGCATGGGTGGGGGTATGTTGGGAATTTGCACCGAATTCAGTGCCCCTTGCATAATACCCCGAAACACACTCTGGGTGCCCAAGGTGATAATGAGGGTGGGTACGCCCAAGTTGGCAACCAACAACCCGTTGAGTGCCCCTAGTACAGCACCAAACCCAATGACCATCAAAAAGGGAATGAGGATGTTTCCTTCAAACCCGCTGTCGGTCAAGATGCGGGTGGTTGCATATACGCTGAGGCTGGCGAGTGCGGGAAAGGATACGTCGATGCCCCCCGACACGATGACCATAAACGCTCCCACTGCAAACAGTGCGGGCACAACCGATGCGCCGATAATATCCACAATGTTGTTGGGGGAGAAAAATTGTCCGCTGCGCAGTTCAATGACAACACTCAGCACAAGGATAACCAAAAATATATAAAACTCGTTGCGGGAAGTTAACTTTTTGAAAGCTCTGTTCATACCGCTGCACCTCCTGTCATCATGGCTGCCAGGGTATTTGCGTCGATCTCGTGGGGATCGATTTCCGCAGTAATCCTGCCCGTCTTCATGAGCAGCACACGGCTGCAATTCTTCAGCACTTCGGGAATGTCGTCGGATATAATGATGATGGCCATTCCTTCCTTCGCTAAGGCGTGGAGAATTTCGTGGATGTCGTGCTTAGAGCCGATGTCCACCCCCACGGTAGGCCCGTTGAGAATGAGAATATCCGGGTTCTTCGCCAGCCACTTAGCCAGCACGATTCTCTGCTGGTTACCCCCCGAGAGGGTGCTTGCAGCGTTGTCTGGGTTGGGAGTTGCAATCTTTAACCGCTGTACCCACTCCCGAATTTCTGCCCTCAGCTTCTTCTTATCGGTAAAACCCATAAAACCCGAGAGTTCGTCGATTTCGGAGATCACGATGTTTTCCCCGATGGAGCGGGAGAGGAACAACCCCTCGGTGAGCCTGTCCTCGGGCACGTAGCTGATTTTCTCCTTCATGGCCTTTTGAATGCTATCCAGCTTCACAGGGGCACCGTTGATGACGATTTCCCCCGAATCCGCACTGTGCACCCCAAACAGTGCCAGGGCCAACTCCGTTCTGCCCGAACCCAACAGGCCGGTGATGCCCAAGATTTCTCCCTTGCGCACAGACAAGTTGATGTCGTAAAACCCGTTCTTCATGCACAGGTCTTTCACTTCCAACACGGGTTTCTCCGAAACGTTTTCGGCGGTGAACAGGGCGTTGTCAAACTCCCTGCCCGTCATATAATAGGAGAACTTTTTGTCGTCTAATTCTTTGGTGTCGCAGGTGATCACGTTCTTGCCGTTGCGAAGAATGGTGAATCGATTGCTGATCTCAAACACTTCGTCTAACTTGTGACTCACAAATAAAATGGCAATGCCCCTCTTTTGCAAATCCAAAATGATTTTAAAGAGTGCGTCCACTTCCCGTTTGGTGAGAGCGGTGGTGGGTTCGTCCATGATGATCAACTTTGCGTCGTTCATCAGGGCACGGCTAATGGCCACCAACTGTTTGTCCGCAACGGATAGATCCCCCACCCGTGCGTTTAAATCCACCTTAAAGTCTATTTTTGAAACTGCTTCTTCTGCAATTTTGCGAAACCGCTTCCAGTTGACCAGCTTGCGCTTGGCGGCAAGCTCTGCATTAAAGGCAAGGTTTTCCATTACAGACATGTTGGGAAAAATGGAAAAATCCTGATAAATCACTTGTATTCCGTTTTTAATGGCTTCGATGGGGGTAATCTTTTGCTGCACCTTGCCGTTAAATTCAACTGTTCCGCTGTCCAGGGAGTATACGCCCGAGATGATCTTAATGATGGTTGACTTTCCGCAACCGTTTTCCCCTGCAAGGCAGTGGATTTCCCCCTTGCGAATGGAAAGATCCACGTCGTTTAATGCGCGCACACCCGCAAATGATTTGCAAACGTTTTTTACACTCAGCACGTTTTCGACCATATGCATCAAATCCTTTCCGTATTATTTTTTACTTGGGTATCTATGTAAACAATTCAATTATATTACTTATTTATGATTTTTGCAATGAAATTGAGGGGAGAGGTTTCACTCCCCCCTTTTTTCATTCTTTTGTTTTAGAATCCGAAGCTGTCTACGTTTTCTTTGTTGATAACAATCCAGCCTTCGCCCAGCAACACTTTGTCACTGCCGGAAGCAAAGTTTAAGTTTTCATAACCGGGGAGGTTTAAGTTTAAACCATTGGCAACAGTTTCACCGTTTAACAGTTTTACTGCCAGTGCGCACATTGCATAACCTGCATCTGCGGGATCCCACAGGGTGAGGGATGCAACAGAACCGTCAACCAGAATCTGCTTGTTTGCAGCAGGCATGCCTGTTCCGCTGGTGAATACTTTACCCTTGAGGCCCAGTTCTTCAATTGCACGAGCAACGCCGGGAGCGTCGAAGGAAGATGTGCCCATGATACCCTTTAAGTCGGGATATTTCTTGAGCAGTTCCTTAGCAACCAGATATGCTGTTTCGCCGTCGTCCTGAGATTCAACTCTGGGATCAGCTTCGAGTAGCTTCATGTTGGGATAGTTTTCTTTCTGATAAGCAACGCCGCCGTCTGCCCACTCGTTGTGAGAAGCGTTGGTAACGTGGCCAACCATGGTGGTGTAGAGTCCTTCACCGCCCATAGCCTGTGCTAAGTTTTCCATAATGAAACCGCCGTAAGCGTTGTTGTCAAAAGCTTCGATGTCGTAGTTCATGTTTTGCAGGGTGGAACCTTCGTGTGCAACCACGATGATGCCAGCGTCCATTGCCTTTTTGAGTACGGGCTCCAGTGCGCCTGGGTCAACGGGTACAACACAGATTGCATCCACTTCCTGTGCAATTAAGTCCTGAATCACTTGCGCCTGCATGGTTGCGTCGGTTTCGGAGGGGCCTTTTTGGAAGGCATTGATGCCATTATCAGCGGCAAACTTCTTCACTCCTGTTTCCATTCTTACAAACCATGGGTTTGTTGCATCCTTGGGAACAACTGCAATTTTAAAATCTTTGTTTGCTGCAGGTTGTTCTGCGGGAGCTGCGGGTTGCTCAGCGGGTGCAGCGGGTTGCTCAGCGGGTGCAGCGGGAGCAGCAGGTGCTTCGGGAGCAGCAGGTGCGCACGCCACAAACATAGCAGCGACCATAAGCACTGCAACAATTGCAACTAGAGTTTTTTTCATTTAGAATTCCTCCTGTATTTTATATATTCCGATCTACTCGGAAATTTATTTGTCTATTCAAACTTGCACAACTTTCCTTTATTCCGATCTACTCGGAATTTATTTGTCAATTCAAACTTGCACAACTTTGCTTTTATTCCGATCTACTCGGAAATTTATTTGTCAATTCAAACTTGCACAACTTTCCTTTTATCCCGATCTACTCGGAATTTATTTGTCAATTCAAACTTGCACAACTTTCCTTTTGTTCCGATTGGCTGGGAAGTTTATTTATGAAACATCAGTTTGCGCAGCATTTTGGAAATGTCGCAGGCGTTACCCGTGGCGAAAATGGCCTTTAGCTCGTTTTCGTCAATTTGGTTCACCAGTTCTGCAAACACTTCAAACCACCGCACACTCTCGTTCACCGCATCCCTGCCGTCTTCACGGTATGGATATTGATCGGTGGAGATATATCCCTTATAGTCTGTCCGCTTGAGCCAGTAAAAAAACTCAATAAAAGGAATGGTGTGGATGCTGCCGGTGATCATATCGTCGTCCCAGTAGCCGTAGTTGTCGTTCATGTGGATGTGGAAGAGTTTATCGCCGTACTTCTTGGCCATAGCCACCGACTGGGCGACGTTCTCCCCCGCCACGTGTGCGTGGCCGTAATCGATGGTGATGCCGCAGTTAGGCATATCAATTTCACCCAGCATGAGCATGGATGCATAGAGGGTGGACGGATAGGAAAAGTTTCTTGGTTCCTTAATTTTATATTCGATGGCGATGCGCACATCGTCCCTGTGTTTGCAGCAGGCCTTCACCCCTTCTTCGAACCAGCCAACCTCTTCGATGTAATCCCCTTGGAAGGGATAGTCGAAGCCATCTTGCCCCGGCCACAAGCTGATGAGATCGCCCTTAAGCTCTGCGGAGATGTCCATCAGTTCTTTGGTGACGGCAATGGCCTCTTCACGGATTTTTTTATCCTTGGAAGTGAACGCCCCCTTACCCCACTTCATTTCGCCGAAGTGATCGGGGATGATGGAAACCAGCTGTAAGTTGTGCTTTTGCAGGTTTTCCTTCACTTGGGTTACATTCTTGGGTGTGATGTTCCAACTGGACACCAATTCCACCCCCGTTACGCCGTCTACCGACGCCACGCGCTCGAACATTTGATCCAGCGTAAAGGGTTTTGAATAACCTGTGGACAAATATCTATCCGAACACATACCCACATTCGCTAAGATGACGCTGTAGTTTGGTTTAAACATATGTTGAACTCCTTTATAATAAAGTTATTTTAATCCGCTCACCGTCTTGCGGATTTTAAGTGTTGCATCCACAGAGTGGTGTAGAATACCTGTATCCGTTCTGTTAATGGTGTTGAGCAGGCTTAGGAAACAGGTGGTTCCAATTCTTTCCATATCCTGGGCAATGGTGGTGAGAGGCGGGTCTGTGAGGCTGGCGATGGAAATATCGTCAAAACCCACCACCCCAATGTCCTTGGGGATGGATACGTTTAGTTCCCGAAAGGCACCCATTGCGCCCACGGCAATTAAGTCGCTGGTGGTGACAAACACTTCGGGTAAGTGTTTCACACCGCTAAACTTTTCTTTCACCAGCTTGTAGGTGTTGTTTACTTTGTCCAGCATGAGGATTTTTTCTTCCAGAACAAATTCCTCATAGAATTTCAGGCCGTTTTCTTCCAACCCGTGTTTAAACCCCATGTATCGATCGGACACGTTGGACATCTCTGCCCGTTCGCCCAAATAACCAATTTTAGTATACCCCGATTGTTTTAAACGAAAAATTAAATTGCGCACTGCGGTGATGTTGTCGGTCATCACGCTGGGCAGGGATTGGTTGATAAACTTTCGATCTCCCAGTACCACGGGTAATTTCTCGCTGGCGCCCAGGATGATATTTTCGTCCATGGACCCCCCGAGAAAAATAATGCCGTCCACATCCTTTTCGATGAGTGCCTTCATGCTGTGGTACAACCGCTTGTAGTCGTGGGTCATGTCGCAAAACAGGGGTGTAAAGGCGTGCTCCTCCGCACACTTCATGATCCCCCGGGCACACCGGGCGTAGAATTCGTTTGTTATATCGGGTATAACCACCGCAACGGTGCGAAAGTCTTTCGACCGCTTTCGTCCGTTGGGCACGTAGTTTAGCTCTGCAATTGCTTCATGCACGCGGTTGCGTATTGGGTCGGAAATCTTTGCTGTATTGTTGATTACGTGGGAAACTGTGGATATGGATATGCCAGCAACCCTTGCAACGTCGTGTATTGTCGCTCTTTTCAAACAACTGCTCCAAAAGTGAATCTCTTTTTCTTAAGTTGTAGTATAATCAGTTTGTCAAAAGCAGTCAAGGCTTTTTTCATAAAAAGTAATGAAAATTTTCATAGAATAAAGAGAGAATTGCTGAAAATTTTAATTAATGATGTGCAAAAATAAAATGCAGGGCTCTGCCCTGCACCCGCTAAGGAGTATTTTTATGATATAGTGCTAAAGAATACTTACTTCAAGATTGATAGTTAGTCCACGTTCAGTGTTAAGTCCATCAGACGATTGGCACTTTTAGCAAGGTCGATCAACTCATTGGTCACTTTGGAGCCCTTGCGAATGAGGATCTTGTCGTCGTCATCCAGTACATTGGCACTCACAATTCTGCCCAACAGATATTGCCTCTGTTCCAACTCAAACTGGTTTTCCTTGGAGGACTTGCGGGCAGGTGCAGCCGCTGCTGGGCGGGTGGCCAAGGGAGAAATTTTTTCACCGTCCATATCCACAAACACTTGATTTTTAGAAAAGGCAACAATTTTATCCCCCGACAACACCAAATCGGTGCTGCCGCTGTTCACGATGTTCACTTCTTTAATTTCCCCGGACAGTTCGTCCATGGTCAGTTCGCTAATTTCACCAAGCAGATTCCCCTCACAGGCAATCACCTTGGCACCAATTAAATATTTGCTGGAAAAACACGTCTCTAAGGTGGATTCGTCAAATTCCCACAGGGGAGTCACATCGGCCAGGGTGCGCACGGTGACAAAATCGGCACCAATCCCCGTGACTTCGTTTAGGTCTACCAATCGAAGCCCCAGACATCCCTCGCCCAAGTCGATGACCACAAACTTCACCTGACGCTTTCTTGCATCCACAATGAGTTCGCTCACTTTACCCAGTTCTTGTCCCTCTAAAATGCCCAGCAGGGGCAAACCTATTACATCACTGAATTTCTTCATAAGTTAGTTCCTCCCAAATATTATGCCTGATTCTCTAAGATGCGCATAATGCGGATGAGCCTCGCCCGCTCCACGCTGTTTAAATCGAACCCGGAGCGCAATATCGAAAATACTTTGGCAGTTGCTTCCTTGGTGTTTTCCATTCGAATGAGTATGTCTAATATTTCTAACTCGATGAGTTTCTTTTCGTTTAAATCAGCAGATAAAATCAAGCAACTCTCAAAGGCTTTGCGGGCCAGAGCAAATTCTCCCTTGGATTTATAGGCAAAGGCTGTTTTAATATCTGTTTCCAAAAACTCCGGCTGCTGGGTTTGGCTTTCATATTGAACCAGTTCCTCTTCGGGGATACTGAGTTTAATCTCCTTGATTTCCGAAGCAGATTGGGTGGCTGTCTTCAACCGGGACTTGTAGTCGCTGGGCACCTCTTCGAAATTTGGATTCTTGGTATACTTTGGTTTACCCTGTTTCTTCACCGAAGCACTGATGGTTCCGGGGCGGATAAACTTTGTTTTATAGGACGAATCGGGCAGCACTGCTGCAACCAATATATCGTCGTCATGACCCAGATCGGGCACGTCACTTGCCTTTTGCTTCTTTACAACAGGTGCTCTCTCGGGTTTGAACTGCTTTTCCTTTGACAGCCTGGTATCTTTGTGGATGGGCTTCACGGCCTTTTCATCCCGTTTGGGTACATCTCTTCTGTTGCGCAATAAAATTTCTTCTTTGGATGTAACCTTGCCTTCCCTTGGCACCTCTTCAACTTCCGCAACGGGCTGACGAGCCAGCGCACCTTCGGTGGACTGCTTGTGCTGCACCTTTTTGTTCTGCTTTGGAGCTGTTCCGGGTTTTCTGCGCTGGGGAAGGGTTTTGGCCAAAATGCGCTTGTTGATCTCCGCCAACTCTTCGTCCACAGGGGGTAATTTAGTCACCCCTGTCACTTTTGGTTTCTTACTCTCCACCACTTTGGCACCCGGTACTTTGGATGCGGCTGATTTGGTTTCTGTACCCTTTTGAAGAAACGACTTTAACAGGGCACTCCCGCCGAAATAAACAAACACCGCCAGTGCAAGTACACCGCAAATGGATGCAATGAGTACCAGCGTGGCCTGGGCTTCAAAGGTAGCCAGAATGGCGGGCAGAAAGTTTGCATACACGCAAATCATTGCAATGGCAATGACCGTTCCCGGCAGAGCGTGAATATTTTTTCGATTGGCAATGCAGCCTGCAACAGCAGAAATAATTCCCACCACAGCTATGATAACGGATGTCTCCAAGATATAATCTCCATGTGTTCGCACGTATTTATTTTAATATTGTATAGATTAATAAAAGTTTAGTCAATAGTTTCACAATAATATGTCTGAACAACTTGCAAAAAAGTTAAATATGGTTTAATATAGGAAAAAATAGATGTGGAGAAATCTGTATGAAACGAATTTGTATTCTCACCGCACTTCTCGTGCTCATTCTAACCCTGACGAGCTGTATTGTTGCGGGGAGTTTTATAGACAAACTGGAACAAACATTGAGGGAAGAGGAATCCCAAAATCCCACTGCCCAACCAACAGGCAACCCTGCCGCAGCAGAACCAACTCCTGCACCCACCCCCGAGCCAACTCAAGAACCCGCGCCCGAGCCAACTCAGAAGGTAGTAAGGAGTTATTTAACCATTGAAGGTGCCCAGGAATACGTGGATCTGCTCACCGAATATGAAATGATTAAAAACGTGCCGTTAGCGGAAACTACCCTGCCCCTCTACGGTGGCGGCGAGCTGAATACGACAGACTTGCAGGGTAAAATAGTTGTGTTTAACTTTTTGGCCACTTGGTGCAGTTACTGCGTGGAGGAACTGCCCAGCTTTGCAAAAGCTATGGAATACTATGCAGACAACGAAAATGTAGTTTTTATTTTTGTAGATACGTTGGAAAACGCCAACAGCACATCCATCCAGAAAAAAGTTGTGAACCTATTAACGCAGGTAGGTATCACTGACCCAACCCTAACCCTGGATGCCAACGCCAAGTTTTATAAAAACTTCAACAAACAGGCCAACAGCGTGCCCTGCACCGCCTTTGTGGATACACAGGGAACTGTGCGCATTCAGTACGACGGTGCTTTTGACAACCACGAGGACATCATAGCCATGGTGGATCTGCTTAAAAACTACGACGACTTCGTCTATTAATCCTTGGTTACATATTTTCGTATCACCTTCATGGTCCCAAAGGAGATGGTGAAGGTAACGGTTGCGGGAATGATGAGAAGTAACCCCAGCAACAGCACCACAACACTGGCTGTGTAGGGCAGAATCACCAGTGCCCCAATGACGGCATACATGAGAATATTCGTCTTTAATCCAAGAAAAGATAGTAGAATTGCATTTTTTATTATCTTTTTTATTGGCAGTTCAACGGATGCCAGCATGGGGTAGGCGTAAAACGTGAAGGTAATTAAAAATAGGGCGATGACGATGGAGACAAAGGTCATGGAGGGCAGGACGTACACATTGCTGTAGAAATAATTCAGCCCCATCAGCGTTATAAAAATCAGCAGATATACCATTTGGAATAAAGTATTTTTCAGGAAATTTTCTTTAAATGCCGTAAAAAATTCATACACGTGAAACTGGGGTTTGTCCAACACTATATTGTTGGTGACCCTATAAAACGCAACCGTTGCCGCACCCATGGTGACGATGGGCAGACACAGCAGTACGTAGATTAAATTCAGCTTAAACAACGGCCAAATGTTTTCCAAATACAATTCGAAAAACAGCCGAATTCCCTTTGGTCTGGGGGCATCGTGCCCCGGCTTTTCATAATTGATTAACTTAAACATCACACACCTGATTACAAATTATTCATGGATTTTACTATCAAATCTATTGCAAAATTATTCTATTACTGTTATAATATACCTAATTATAGTGGAAACAGTTTGAAAAGTAAAGTCATCGATTGTTTTATCAACATAGTAATAATTTTAAGAATGCATCACAACACTTGAGCTTCAAGACATATTTGCACACAAAATTGACAAAACTAAGGCAACCGGTTGTGATCCATTACCCGGGAAAGACAATTTGCTCAAAAAATGAGCATTTGTATATCATACGAGGAGGAAACATATGAAGAAGAACATGAAAGTTTTGGCGTTGTGTTTGGCACTGTTGCTGTTAACAGCACTGGCATTTGCATGCGCCCCCAGCACACCCCCCCAGACGGGCGGCGAAACCTCGCCGGGCGGCACCAACGCCACCACCCCCCAGCCCGAGGGCAGCGGTAAAGTAGCAGAACTCTACATCTACAACTCCAAGGGCGAAAATGCAACTCAATTTGAAGCAATGTGTAAAGCGTACACCCAGGAGACAGGTGTTCCTGTAAAAGCCTTTTCCATTGGCTCGGGGCAGGACCACATGGAAACCCTGCGGGCTGAAATGGGAACCAGCAACCCCCCTGCCATCTTCTCCATTCAAGGTTTAAAAGAGCTGCAAGAGTGGCAAGAAGGCGGATTCGTTGTGGATTTAGCTTCGGCTGCGGATGCAAACTTTAAGGCGCTTCACGACAGCGTTGCCCCCGGCCTCAGGCTCACCACCGACGGCACCAACAGCTTTGGCATTCCCTACAACGTGGAGGGTTATGGGTATATCGTGGACAAACAGATGGTTTCGGATCTAGCCGGAGCGGACAAAGCCGATGCCCTCATCGAAGACTTAAAGAAGTGCTCCTATGACGAGTGGGAAAAATTTGTGCTGGCGCTGGATGCCCTCATCAAGTCGGGCACCAAGGGTAGTGTCACTCTTGCGGGTAACACCTACGACTTGGCAAAGACAGGCCTTGCAGAAAAACTCACAGGTGTATTTGCAGTGATGGGCTCCCAGAGGTGGACCTATGGCGATCACTTTGTGAACGTTGCCCTCAATGCGGCTTTCCCCAACCCCGCTGCTGCCTTTGATGCAGATGCGGCAAAGATTGATTCACTGACAAATATCTTCAAAGCTTATGCCAAAGCACTGGACTTCAAGACATCCCACATGGCAGACATTAAGCGTGGTCCCGAATTCGTACAGGAATCTAACACCGGTTACGACCAAACCGTTGCACGGTTTGCCGATTCTAAAGCTGTGTTCTTAAAACAGGGCAACTGGGCATTTGGCAACATTAAGGATGCAAATGCAGAGATGGCCGATCGGCTGGACTTCATTCCCGTGAAGATGCCCATCACCCAAGGGGACATTCAAACTCCGGATTTGACCGTTGAAAAGTTTAATGCGTCCATCCCCGTGTTTGTGCCCAACTACTATGCTATTAACGCAAAGGTATCCCCCGAAGTGCAAAAGGAAGCCATGAACTTCTTAGTATGGCTCAACACATCCGAGACGGGTAAAAAGTTCATCACCGAAGACTTTGCCTTCATCCCCTACAACGCAGATCCCGCACAAGTGAAGCTGAACAACTCACTGGGTAACGCGATCCTGCGCTACATTGCAGCGGGTAACACCTTGGCAGCCCCCTATCACGGTGCACCTGCAAGCTGGTCGGGAGACGTACTGGGCAAGTACTTGCTGGAAAACTATATGAACAAGGCCGAATGGCAGGGCGAAGCTTCCTATGAAGATATCGCAAAATATGCCATCGCTCAATGGAAAGACCTCAAATAAACGACACTGGATTTTGTGCGGTACAGTATTTTTGTGCTGTACCGCCGAAATTTATGAAAAGAGGTATCAACAATGATTAAGTATTATAAAAAATGGCTCCTGCCCCTCACCCTTCCCGCAATCCTATTGTTTGTTCTGGTTATTCTCATACCCTTTGTAACAGGCATCATCAATTCCTTTGCCGATTGGCGGGGCACGTATTTTGTGGGGGGAGACAACGCTTTTGAGGCGTTTGTGGGCCTTAAGAACTATATTGCAGCCTTTAACAACAAAAACTTTGTGGACTCGTTTATCTATACATTTAAATACACACTGCTGGCTGTCATATTTATCAACGCCGTCGCCTTAGCCCTTGCGCTGATGGTTTCCAAACTCAAGCGGGGAGCGGGGCTGTTTCGCAGTGCCTTCTTTTTACCCTACTTGCTGGGTGGTCTAGCGCTAGGGTTTATTTGGCAGTTTATCTTCGATATCATCTTTACAAACATTTTGTTTAGTGAAACGGGAATACTCCACGCCGAATTCATGCGGTTTATGACCCAAGACCCCGATAAATTCCTAGTGGCCCTCACCATCATGACCACGTGGCAGTATGCGGGGTATTACATGATCATCTATGTGACGGGGCTGAACAACATCCCCCAAGATTTATACGAAGCAGCGGCCATCGACGGGGCAACCCCCTTTCAGCAGTTCCGACGCATCACTGTACCCATGCTCATGCCCGCCATCACCGTGGTGCTGTTTTTAATCTTAGCCAACTCCTTCAAGCTGCTGGATCAAAACGTGGCCCTAACCGACGGCCAGTTTGGCACGCGTATGCTGGCCTTAAACATCCTGCGGGTGCCCAGAGACCGCACTCCCCCCGACTACGGCTTAGCTCAGGCAGAAGCTGTCATATTCTTTATCGTCATTGCCATTATCACCTTTGTCCAAGTTCGAATCACCAAAAAACGGGAGGTTGAAATGTGATGAAGATCGGCAAGATTATCCTAATCGTCGTCTTAGTATTGCTGCTCATATACACCCTGTTCCCCATTGGGTTTTTGGTCATCAACTCCTTTAAACCCCAGCAGGAGATCATTAAAGAACCCTTGGCGCTCCCCCAAATATGGGATTTTCGCTATATCATCAATGCACTGGAGTCCATCAACTTCTTTCAGGCGTTTTTAATCACCTTGGTTTTAACTGTAACGTGTGTGGCTCTCATCGTGGTGGTGTCCTCCCTTGCGGCGTGGATTTTAGTGCGCAACAAGATTAAAACCTCCACCGTCATCTTCTTTTGTTTCGCTGCCGCCATGCTCATCCCCTTTCAGGCCCTCATGTATCCCCTGGTCTCCACCATGGACTCTCTGGGGCTTAAAAACATTTTTGGCCTTGTGGTCATGTACGGGGGATTTGGCCTTAGCCTTGCGGTGTTCTTGTACCACGGGTTTATCAAGGGTGTGCCCCAAGGGGTGGAAGAAGCAGCCCTTATCGACGGTGCCAACATCTTTCAAATGTTTTTTAGAATCGTGTTTCCGTTGCTCAAATCCGTCACCGCAACCATCATCATTTTAAACGTCATGTGGATTTGGAACGACTACCTGCTGCCCTTCCTCATCATCGGCAATTCGGAGACTAAGACACTGGTGCTGGAGTTGTATTTTGCAAAAATAACTTCGGGGCAATACGGCAACCCTTGGGAACTGATCTTCCCCGCCGTGCTGGTGACCATAGCACCCATCGTCCTCATCTTCTTGTTCTTGCAAAAATACTTTATTAACGGAATTTCGGAAGGGGCTATTAAGTAGAGTATGAATACAAAAGCAATTCAACAGATACGCGCTTTGTTTCAGGAGATCTATGGTTCACTGGATGGATTTGATGACCTGCTCACGGTGCTGCAAAAGGCCAGTAAGTGCTCCTATAGGACAAAGAAAAAAAATTGGTATCGGGACAACAATATTGTGGCCATGATGCTCTACCCCCAACTGTTTGCCAAAAACCTAAGCGGTTTAAAGACCAACTTGGATTATTTGAGCGAACTGGGGGTGAACTTCTTGCACCTCATGCCCATCTTTAAGATGCCCAAGGAGAGAAACGACGGTGGGTATGCCGTTTCGGATTTTATGCAAGTGGATGCCCGGGTGGGCAACAACAAACAGCTTTTAGCACTGATTGATGCCTGCAACCAACAGGGCATGGACATTTGCTTGGATATCGTCTTAAACCACACGGCCGACGACCACCCTTGGGCTATGAAGGCCAAGGCGGGAGAAGCCGACTATCAAAATTATTACCACGTGTTTCAAGACGACACCATCCCCAAACAATACGAACAAACCCTGCCCCAAGTTTTCCCCGAAACCGAACCGGGTAATTTTACCTATGTGGCAGAGATGAATCAATATGTCATGACCACCTTCCACAGCTACCAGTGGGATCTAAACTACGCAAACCCCAAGGTGCTGTGTGAAATGTTGAGTATTCTCTTTCACTATGCGGCCATGGGCGTGTGTGCATTTCGGTTGGATGCCCTGCCCTATATTTGGAAGGAACTGGGCACCAACTGCCGCAATCACCCCACTGTGCACAAATTATCTCGGCTCATACGGATGATTTGCGAAACCATTTGCCCCAGCGTGGTGCTGCTGGGCGAAGTGGTCATGGAGCCCAAGTATGTGTTGCCCTATTTCGGCACAGATGAAGAGCCCGAATGCCACTTGCTCTACAACGTAATCACCATGGCCAGCATTTGGAACTCCCTAGCCACCCGAGATACCCGGCTGCTTCAGGAGCAGATCGGCATTTTAGCTAATTTACCCAGCAACAACACATATGTAAACTACCTTCGGTGCCACGACGACATCGGCTGGGGGTTAAACGAAGCGACGCTGCGCAGTATGGGCAGCGATCCGGTGGAGCACAAAAAGTTTCTCTACACCTTCTTTGAAGGTTCCTATCCCGGCAGTTTTTCCATGGGCAAGTTATATAATTACGACCCAAACACTTCCGATGCCCGCACCTGCGGCACCCTTGCCTCCCTGTGCGGTTTGGAAAAGGCCTTTGTGACAGACGACGAAGTGATGTTTGTGATGTCCATGAAGCGCATTGAGCTGCTGCACAAGCTGCTGTTCACCCTGCCGGGCATCCCCATGCTCTATTCGGGCGATGAAATCGGTCAGCTCAACGATTACTCCTATTTGAAATCTCCCGATAAGCAGGATGATTCCAGATACCTCCACCGGGGAAGTTTTTCCTTTGCCGATGCGAACAAACGCAAAGAAGCCAGCTATCAGCGAAGAATTTTCGAGAGCATCCGCACCATGCTCGCCCTTCGCTCCAAGGGATTAAAACTTGCCAATGCAAATATAACCGTAAACCATGGGGAGGATGTGAGCATTCTTTCCTTTAACGTACAGGACAGCAAAAAAAATCTTCGTTATTATTTTAACTTTAGTGAACACTACAAAACTTTACAGGACGGTACAGAAATGAAACCCTATGAAGTGCTCACCCGGGAGGATCCACATGTTTAATCGATCCAGCGGCATATTAATGCACATCACTTCCCTGCCCTCGCCCTACGGCATCGGAACCCTAGGCAAAGATGCCTATCGGTTTGCCGACTTTTTAAAGAAGGCAGGGCAAACCTATTGGCAAATGCTTCCTCTGGGGCATACTGGGTATGCCAATTCCCCCTATCAGGCCTTTTCCGCCTTTGCGGGTAATCCTTATCTCATCGATTTGGATCTATTAAAAGAAGATGGGTTGCTCAAACAAGAGGAAATCGATGCCTGCGACTTTGGAAACGACGATCGCGTGGTTGACTTTGGAAAAATCTATGAGAATCGCTACCAACTCCTGCTCCTAGCTATGAAACGGGACACCAACCGCCAAGCTTTTGAAACCTTTTGCACCGAGAATGTTGTGTGGTTAGATGATTATGCCCTGTTTATGGCACTCAAGGTTCACTTCCAAATGAAAGGCCTCACTGAATGGGAGGATGAATCCATTCGCTTGAGGGTGCCCGAAGCCATGGCACACTACCGAGAAAAACTCAACCACGACGTGGAGTTTTATTCCTATTTGCAATACCTGTTCTTCAAGCAGTGGAAGGAACTCAAAACCTATGTGAACAGCTTGGGCATTCAAATTATTGGGGATCTACCCATCTATGTTTCCCTGGACAGTGCCGACACATGGTCCAACCCAAAGGTATTTCAATTGGACGAGACGGGCAAACCCCGTATGGTTGCTGGCGTTCCCCCCGATTACTTCACTGCCGATGGGCAGCTCTGGGGTAACCCCCTGTACGACTGGGATTACCTTAGGGATTCCAATTACGACTGGTGGATCAAGCGAATTGGAGCCACCACCCAACTGTTTGACGTGCTGCGCATCGACCACTTCCGCGGTTTTGAAAGTTACTATGCCATCCCTGCGGGTGCTAAAAATGCAAAGGTGGGCCAGTGGATGAAAGGGCCGGGCATTGGGTTCTTAAACATCATCAACCAATGGTTTACCGACTTAAAAATCATTGCGGAAGATTTGGGATTCATCACCCCCGAAGTGAAGGAACTGCTCCGGGCATCGGGATATCCGGGTATGAAGGTGATTCAATTTGCCTTTGACTCCCGGGAGCCCAGCGACTATCTGCCCCACAACTACGATCGAAACTGTGTGGCGTATCTGGGCACTCACGACAACACCACCATTGCGGGATGGTTTTACGAAGCGGACAGCGACGACATCGAATACGCCAAAAAGTATTTGGGGCTCAACAAACAAGAGGGCTACAACATGGGGTTTATTCGGGGCGTTATGTCCTCGGTGGCAAACCTTGCGGTGGTGGCCATGCAGGATTATTTGAATTTAGATGCCAAGAACAGGATGAACAAACCTTCCACCGTGACGGGCAACTGGCAGTGGCGCATCCTTCACCACGAGCTCACGGATAAACTGGCTTCCCGCATTTTCGAAATCACCCAAATGTATGGAAGAATCATTGAACAGGAGTAAAACGTATGGCAAGTTTAAAGCTTAAAAACATTAAAAAAATCTATGGCAAAGATACGTTGGCTGTGGACAACTTTAACCTTGAAATTGCAGATAAAGAATTTGTTGTGTTCGTCGGCCCCTCGGGCTGCGGAAAATCCACCACCCTTCGCATGGTTGCCGGATTGGAAGAGATTAGCGATGGGGAGCTGTATATTGGGGAGAAGCTTGTGAACGACGTACCCCCAAAAGACAGGGACATCGCCATGGTCTTTCAAAACTATGCCCTATACCCCCACATGTCGGTGTATGAAAACATGGCATTTTCCTTAAAGCTCATGAAACTACCCAAAAAGGAAATCGAAACCCGGGTGAAGGAAGCGGCAGAAATATTGGGCATCACCCAGTATCTCCCAAGGAAACCCCGTGCACTATCGGGCGGCCAGCGCCAGCGGGTGGCCATTGGCAGAGCCATTGTGCGCAATCCCCAGGTGTTCTTAATGGACGAGCCTTTGTCCAACTTAGATGCCAAGCTGCGCAACCAAATGCGTGCGGAATTAATTAAACTGCGCCAGCGGGTGGACACCACGTTTATTTACGTCACCCACGACCAAACCGAGGCCATGACTTTGGGCGACCGCATTGTCATCATGAAAGACGGCATCATCCAACAGATCGGCACCCCCAAGGAAGTGTTTGGTTTCCCCAAGAATATGTTTGTGGCTGGCTTTATCGGCTCTCCCCAGATGAACTTTTTTGAGGGTAAACTCATTCCCATGGGGCAAAAATACGGCGTGGAACTGTTTGGCAAAGAATTTGAACTCTCCTCGGACAAACAAAAGGCCATGGGTATTAAACACCTAAAACCACAAAACGTGATGTGTGGCATTCGCCCTGAACACGTGATTATGACGGATGAATCCGATCCAAATGCCCTTCGGGCTTATGTGGAGGTGTCCGAGCTGATGGGTTCGGAAATGTTTATCCACGCAACCATCGAGGACATCAACTGCACCATTAAGGTGACTAACCCGGATATTTTAAACAAATATACCTTTGAGCTGCGCAACCGCCAAGAGATTTATATCACCTTTGGCGAGAGTCGTCTACACGTCTTCGACATAGAAACCCAGAATAATATCGGAATTTAAACAAAAATTGACTTTTAAATACACTTGTGCTACCATACACAAGTGTATTTTTGTGTTCATCATTTTTTGACACAAATATATTTTTCTATGTAACTCTATATAAACTATAAATGCTCAACTTTTAGGAGATCGTATGAAAGACAAATACAAACTCACGTGTTACGCTTGTTATTTGGGTAACTTTGTACAATCGGCTGTCATTTGCGCACCTCCCCTGCTATTTTTGGCGCTGATCAACCAATACGGCTTCACCTTTGAACAAATGGGTCGACTGGTGCTCATCAACTTTGGCACCCAAGTGGTGGTGGATCTGTTGTTTGGTAAAATAATCGATAAACACGGCATTCGCCCCTTTATCGTCTCTGCCCACGCCATTGCCGTTGTTGGTTTTTTACTCTTTGCGTTCACCCCCGTTTTGTTTGTGGGTAACGAATACTTGGGTTTCACCATCGCCACTGTTGTGTTTGCCGGAAGTGGCGGACTGTTGGAAGTGATGCTCAGCCCCATTGTAAATGCCATTCCCACCGAGGAAAAGGCAAAGGCCATGAGTTTGCTCCACTCGTTTTTCTCCTGGGGACAGCTGGCGGTGGTGCTGGTGAGCACCATGATCATCTTTTTGTTTGGGGAAGATAAATGGCAGTACGTCATACTGCTGTGGGCACTGTTGCCCTTGTTTAACACCTTCTTGTTCACCAAAGTCCCCTTAGCCCCCTCCATTCCTGAGGAACACAAACAGAGTTTTAAAAGTATTATCAAACAAAAGTTTTATATCGTGGCTCTGGTGCTCATACTCATGGGCGGTGCCACTGAGCTAATTATGAGCCAGTGGGCTTCCACCTTCTTGGAAAGTGCGTCGGGACTGCCTAAAATTGTGGGAGATATTTTGGGGTTGTGTGTGTTTGCCCTGTGTATGGGCATCGGCAGGGGCACCTTTGGCAAAAAGTCGGGAACCTTTGATGTGTCCAAATATATGCTGCTGGGTAGCATCGTCTGCGTGTTCTGTTATGTACTCATGGCCCTCATCCCCAGCGCTGTGGTGGCCGTGATTGCGTGCGGTTTAACCGGCCTTGGTTGTTCGCTGTTGTGGCCGGGCAGCCTTAGCATCGCTTCGGGCAAATACCCCATGGCGGGTATGCTCATGTTCAGCGTGCTCTCCTGCGCCGGGGATATCGGCGGTTCGGTTGGCCCCTGGCTCACAGGATTTATTGCCGACAACATCTCCGGCCTTGTGACCATACCCGGTATGAATGCAAACGAACTGGGCCTTCGGCTGGGCATGTTAATTGGTGCTATCTTCCCCCTGTTGGCCATCCTGTGTTTGTTATACATTCGCAAGAAGCAAAAGACACATAAAATTAATTTGTAATGTTAGAAACTATATATTATAATAAAAACTAGAAAATTTGTGAGGAAATGAAATGAAGTTCGTCAGACATTTTTTTAGTTTACTCATTGCAATCGCAATCTTTATATCCATCCTTTCCCTGGTGGTATACAACGTTGTGAACAATTATTTAACCAACCCCAACTATTTAATCCAAGCCGCCAAAGAAACTTCCTATGCCGAAAATGCGGCCAAGTTTGTGGAAAATCAGTTGGCAGATGTTGCGGATTCCTTTGGCCTTTCCAAGGAGTTGCTGCGGGGCACTATTTCCGTTCCCGAAAACGTATACGACGAGATCGATTCTAACATCACCGCTGTGTTTGCCGGGGAGCGCACCAAGGTGGACACCTCTCGAGTGAAGCAGGGAATCGCCCAAAAGATTGATTTACCCTTTGGCATTACCGATGGGTTGACAAAAGCAGCCACGACTTTTTACACGGCCACCATGAACTTTGAAGTGCTCAAACCTGGACTCAAGGAAGTACAACCGCTGCTGTCCAGCATGTCTTCCCTTAACATCCTCATGCCCGTGGTGCTCATCGTCTGTCTGTTGGTGTTACTCATTATCAACCGCAAGCACAAGCGTTCGTTCTTGGGTTACGTATTCATCCCCATCCTCTTGGTGGGGGTTGCCATTTCCATCTTTACAGCTATTTATTTCAGTTCGGGACAATCCCTGCCCGAGTTGCTCTCCAGTTTGGCTTCCGTCCCCATCTCCACCTTCGATGTGCTGAGTGGCATGGACTTTGCCATGAATTTAATTAAATCCTTTGCGGACAGCTTAGTGAACACCCTGTCGATTTACGGCTTAGCCCTGCTGATCGTGGGAGGAATTGTGAGTTTGCTCTTAATGTTTCGAAAAGTTGCTCGGCGCACAGCTTAAAGTTTTAAAAGGATTCCTAAAATCCCTCCGCCCAGCAACAGCCACAGGGGACTATATTTAAACCGAACGATGGAAAAGAACATAACGGCAAAAATGAGAATGGGTATCGGAGATACAACCGATACCTTTATTATATTGAGACATACAACGGATATAAGGGCTGCCACGCCGGGGCGCACCCCAGCAAAAATGCTGTCCACCAGCTTGTTGTTGCGAAACTTTGCGTATTGCCGGGCGATGATTAAAATAATGATGAGGCTGGGCAGGACAACCGCGATGGATGCAACCACCCCTCCCAAAACGCCGGCAGCCGTATACCCCGCAAAAGTGGCCATGTTCACCCCGATGGGACCGGGAGTACACTCGGACAGGGCGATCATGTCGGTGAGTTGTTCGTTGGTAAACCAGCCGTAGCTGGCTGCCATTTCCTGTAGAAACGGAATGGTTGCAAGACCACCCCCCAGGGCAAATAAGCCAGTTTTAAAGAATTCAAAGAAGAGCTGCAGATAAATCATACCTTTCTCCTTTGAAAAGTCAATCCTAAAATTGAGGAGAGTAAAACGATTAAAATGGGTGATAAATCAAAAAATAAACCCAGAATCAGCGAAAGGGTTAGGACTAGGAAATAAAACCAATTCTTTTTTGCAGAAACAATGAGTTTATACACCGCATAAGCGATGATCGCCGCAACGGCAATGCGAATGCCCGCAAAGGCATGTTGTACGATTTCTAATTCGTTAAAGTTGGAAAAAAATGCAGCAACTGCTGTGATGATGATTACCGAGGGCAGGATGACCCCTAAAGTTGAAAGTATCGCCCCCAGCACCTTTTGGCGCTTATAACCGATAAACGTTGCGGTGTTCACGGCGATGATTCCCGGGGTACACTGGCCTATGGCAAAGTAATCCAAAATTTCTTCGTTGGAAACAAACTGCCGTTTCTCCACAAACTGACGCTGAAGAAGAGGGAGCATTGCATAACCCCCTCCAAACATCACGCATCCGATTTGAAAAAATATCCAAAAGAGCAGAAAACTCTCTTTATATTTCATGCGAAAATTTAGACTGTTCAAACACATCTGTCCATGTGAAGTGGAGAGATGGTGAAAGATTACTCTTCGTCTTCCTCGATTTCCTCATAGATTTTCAGGAAAGTCTGCCAAACGTTTTCCAGTTCCTCTTCCGAATCGATGGTGTAGAACACGTCTGCTCCGCTCTCGTCCTCGTCCAGGCGCATGAAGATGACTTCGTTTTCTTCTTCGTCCGGCTCTTCCAAGGGCAGAAACGCCACATAGAACATGTCGTTTAACTCAAACGTTAAAATATGCTCCAGCTTTGTTGCATTCCCTTCGTCGTCGAACAACTCTATGATGTTGTCTTCCTCCATATCTTCATCAAAGATATCCTGTTCTAATTCAATGCCTTCATCCATTTGTTTATTCGTCATTTTTTCCTCCGTTACTATTAAATATGTTTATCAACCAAGATAACCCTGGAGAATAACCACTGCTGCCATTTTGTCCAGCACCTTCTTGCGCTTATCCCTGCGCATATCTGCATCGATCAGCACCCGTTCCGCCTGTTTGGAGGACAACCGTTCGTCAAAAAAGACGATGGGCACTTTGATGGATTTTTTGAGACTGTCCGCAAACGCTTCCACAAACTGTGCGGTGGCACCCGCACTGCCGTTCATGTTCAGGGGCATGCCGCACACGATCTTTTCAACACCGTGGGTGGCCACCAATTCGCCAATGTATTTCACGTCCTTCACCGGACCCACCCGTTCATAGGTTTGCAGGGGTTGTGCCGTGATGTGCAGCACATCGGACAGCGCAATGCCAATCCGCTTCTCCCCAACGTCTAATGCCATTATTCTACCCATATTATATCACCTTTATAGCAGCATTTTTGCATCTTGCTCCGCAATAGCCGCAAAAGACACAATTTTGCCCGTTGTATTCCAATTTTCCGTGGGTTATCACCAGTGCTTTTGTGCTGCAAGCCTGGGCACACGCACCACACGACTCACACCAGGACTGTATCAAAACAGTGCGCTCCTTAGCAGCCGTTTTATCAAACAACTCTTTGGGAATCTCCTCACGGTTAAAGTATTGCACATTAAAGCACAGCTCATCTTCGTCCCCAATACCAACGGCCACGCTGCTTAAAAACGGCAGACTGTCGATATATGAAAGGGCTTCCATCCGCTTGCCGATCAGGTGTCCGCCCCCCAGAGGTTTCATGGCGTAAATAAACACACCCCGGTCATAGGCCCGCTGAAGCTCATACTCCATCTCGGCAACAGTGCCATCTACAATGCCAATCCCCGCACAATTGATCATGGGGTGAATCACTTCCACCTGATGAAAACAATCGTTACACGCCTTCACCGCTGCAACGTTGTGGGTGGAAATACCCACGGCACCAATCAGCCCCTCTTGTTTCATTTGAATATAGTATTCAAGGGCATCACTGTGCCCCCTCAGCGTGTGCAGGCTCTCCTGCTCGTGGAGCAAAAACAGCTCTGAGCGCTCCCGGCCCGTCTCTTTTAAATATTTTTCCAAGCTCTTCCTTGCCCCCTCTTTCGAATAGGCATAGGATTTGGTGGCAATGTGCACCCGGTTGTCCCTTGAAAAAGCTTGTTTTAAATATTCGTAGTTGTTGTACAGCTCGGCAGTGTCATAAAAATTAAGACCCATGTCCGCTGCAGACCGCAAGAGGGAAACCCCTTGGCTTAGAGACAAGTTCTTTTGCAGGGGGGAGAGAGTGAGCGTGCCAAAACAAAGGCGAGAGAGGGTTGCGTTCACTGGTCGTTTAAATGCTTGATGTACTGGCTTACAAATTCTTCTAACAGTTCGTCCCGATCCACTTGCCCGATGATGGTGCGGGCTTTTTTATGGGTTGTAATGTAGGTTGGGTCACCGGAAATGATATAACCCACAAACTGAGAAACGGCGTTATACCCCTTTTCTTTCATGGATGCACAAGCTAACTTAATGCAATCCCGGGCAGGGTTTTTCTCCTCTTTCTCCATTGAAAAGTGCATGGTACGGGACAGATCAGACATAATTTCCACCTTTGTATTTCTTATACTCTAATTATAACCAATGGTCTATTCTTTTGCAACATTTAATTACCCGAAGAAAATAGAGCGCGAATATTCCTGGTTGTGCCAAACACCACCACAATATCACCCTCGTATATCTTGGTATCGGGGCCAACGTCGGGGGCTAAATTGTTTTTGTGTTTGATCATCATGATTTGCAGGTTGAACTTGTTTCGCACCCCCGCTTCTCCAAGGGTCTTATTCTTTAATATTTCGGGCAGTTCGTTGATTAAAACTTCGGCAATCACGTTGTCGTGATAGGTGTCCAACACCATATAGGGGTTTATTCTGTTTCTAAACATCAGCCGCAGCCCAAATCGTTTGATTAGGTTGTCGTAACCGATTTTCACAAACTTCGTCTTGCCAATCACTATAAAAATGATCACAAAGCCTGTCAAGTAATACAAAATAAACGTGAGGCTTTGCTCCGCACGATTTCCAATGTTTACAAACACGTTTAATATGAGGGACACAAAGGCAATGTTAAAGAGCGTTCCAAAGACCATGGTAAACTGCGCCAGCTTTCGCCGCAAAATGGAGGTGAGCATGAGTTCGCTCTCGCTGGTGGTGAACCCGCTGGACGTGAGCATGGAGACCACTTGGAATCTGGCCTTTGCTTCGTTTAACCCCGTTAGGCGAAAGAGCATGGTGAACAGCTCAATCATGGCGATATATATTAATATGAATGAAAATAATAACAACAGTGCAATTTCAAGATCCATGTTTCTCCTCACATGAGCCGTGTGTAGAAGTAGCTTTCAATACCCAAAACCAATTCATCGGTCACAGACTCCATTATCTTTTGATCCAGCAGTTTCTTTCGGTCGTATTTGTTGTGGAGGTATGCAATTTCTAACAAACCTGAGACGATATTCGTCTCCCGCAACATAAAAAAGTCGTTGTATCGAATGCCCCGGTTCACAAACCCTCCGCCCCGCACCATTGCCGCTTGCAGCCGAATTGCCAACATATCGATTGCCGACTGGTCGTATTCCCTGTAGTACACCGGATTACTTTCGTTGCTCATGGCGTAGGTATAGGTGCCATAACCGTGGGGACCGTTGTGGTGCACCGAAACAAAAACAAAATCCTCAAAGAAGCGATCCTTTTGATATTCGAAGATTTTATTGAGCACAGGTTTGATGGTTGTGGCCAAACGCTCGTCGTAGGGGGTGTTAAAGTATTCGGGGGCAAGGTCTTTGTCCTGCACCACCTTTTTCATCTCCCTCGACAGATATTTTACCTCATCGATGGTGTCTTTATCCTCGCCCATCTTCTCATAGTGTTCGGCTAACCTGTCTAAACTGTATGCGTTGATTTTAGCCATGCGCACATAGTTATCCACATCCAACTCGGTTTCTCTGGTCATCACCACAGTGGCTCCCAACCGACTCAGCTTCTTTTCCAACATTTTTGCGTACTGTAACACAATGGTGTGTTCAAAAATACCTTCATATTTGGTGCCCCCGGGGGCACCCACTCCGTGACCGGCATCGATAAATACGGTTTTTCCCTTTAGAATTTCAGCGTCCTTGGGAATTGGAGTCAGGTTAAAGACCCTGTCCTGATACACAAAGGATTTTAAGGCTCTGGCCCCCATGGAGACGGCAAGACCGTTTTTTTCAACTTTTACAGTGCCCGTATTCCGGGTCACCCTTCCCCCCTTCACCACACCAAAGTCCCTTCGGGTGGGCCGGAAGGATTGGTTCGTCTGTTTAAACGGGGAGCCTTGGTTTATGCAGCCGGTGAGCAAGCACAGGGCAGTGACAAAGAGTACAAACCTTTTGATAAAATCAAGGGTCTTTTTACTCATTCACACGCTCCTTTTTTTGTCTCTTCTTCACAATAATGAACATCACCCCAAAAATCACGGACAGCACGGCACAACCAAGGGCAATGGCTGTCATGAGGGAAATGGTTTCCTCGGTGGATTCGATCCGATCCGTTAAGGAAGTAGCCCCAATGTTGGGTGGTTCTCCGTTGACTATGGTGGAAAGCCCCACAGACCCTGGGTTTTCAAAGGTGAGAGGTACGGAAATGGTGACCGTATTCTCCTCTAACACGTATTCGTTTTGCGAACTATTCACACTGCTGGCGGGAAGTTGCACCACCAAATTACCCACCGGAGAAGCAACAAAGGTTTGTATCCGCTCACCCAAATCGCTGGGTAGTTTGTTCATCTCTTCCTCGCTGAACAGTTTACTCACATCCACGCTGCCAATAAAATAATATGCGCTCTCTTGGGGAGCTATGTTATATTTGAAGTCGTACACATCAAATATTCCGTTGTCCGATGACAAGAGCCCCTGAAAGGCTGCTGCCGCTGCCGCTGCCGTGCTGTGGCCCTTTTTAAGTTCGGCATTCAAGTGCCACCGATCGGAGTTGGTGTTTAGGGTGGTCATGTAGCCGTTGTTGGTGAAATGTGCCGACAGTTTGTCGATGGACTGCCGGGCATAACTTGCATCCGTGGCTTCCATCTTTGCCCCGTCCACGTATACGTCGATGGTTTGCACCACCGTATTGTCGGGCAGCAGGGACAGTTTGATATCCACGGTTGCGCAGGCGCTCAGCATCAGCACCAAAGTAACGAGTATACACAAAAGTTTCTTATTCATGAGCGTTTACCAAAATCATAGGTTGTTGCCGGGGTCACAGCAACTTCCCCGTCTCCATTCATGAGGATGACCCTAAACTGTTTGATCCCCTCGGGGATGCGGTCGTCCAAGGAATAGATGTAGTCCCCCGAAGCAAAGGCATAGTTGCCGATATAAGCAAGACCCTTGTTCTTGCCGTATACGGTTTTGATGGGGGTGCGGAACATGCCGTTTTCGTCGTAGATCACCAAGGTGTAGGACATGTCGTCGGACTTATAGGGGGTGTCCCACGTGACTTCATAGTGGGTGTAGTTCCTGCTGCCCGAAATCACGTTGTATGTGTTGACCTTCTTTGCTATGTTAATTTCAATTTCCCGGGCATCCATGGTGGTTGTCTTGGGGGAAGTTCCCGCAAGGTTTGCAAAATATTCGTTTAACCCGGGGACATCCTTGGCGAACTCAATGGCTGTATTCTCCTGGGGCAGCACGTTTTGGGCAATGCCCACTTTGTCGAAGTTGTCGTCCACATCCTGATCCCTCACGCTGGCAAGGGCTTTATCCTTCACG
This sequence comes from uncultured Clostridia bacterium, assembly GCA_964453645.1. Taxonomy (GTDB): domain Bacteria; phylum Bacillota; class Clostridia; order Christensenellales; family JAWKQI01; genus CAYVRJ01. The sequence continues at coordinate 146,628 of CAYVRJ010000001.1, read as the reverse complement.
TCGTAATAGGTGTACACCTGATTGACTGTTTTGGAACCCAACAGATTCACATAATCTTCGGCGGCAACCTCTTGGATATACCACATGTGGTCGTTCATATATTGATCCACGTCGGTGATCAGGGTGTAGAACCGCTCGGATGTCATACCCCGTATTTTTGCATAGTCGGAGGTAAACCACTCCTCGGGGCTCAACTTGGAGAATATGTGGTAGTTGGTGAAGTGGTGGCCGTACTCGTGGGAGAGGGTTCGGGCCATGTCCCCCACATTTGTTTTGGTATCGCCGTTGTATAAATAGATGGCCGTTTGGGTCGCAGAAAAATCCACAGAAAAATTTTGGGGCAGTGCACTGTGACCCAAGTATAAACTATACTTGGCATCCGATTCCTTTTGCAGCCCTGCCACCAGCTCCCGCTCGGTGCCGGGGTACACCCGCACTTCTTTGACATAATCGATTTCTGCACCGTGGGCATTTTTTAACAGTTCCTCGTTGAGGGCTGCTAATCCCCCTTCCGCCCACGCAGGGGTGTAACTCAAATAGACAATGCCGTTGTCCGAAGTGTAGGTGGTCAGGGCATCGGTCTTTACATACGCAGACGAACTCTTTTGTGCTGGTGGGGGTGGTTTCACGCTGGGAATGGAACGTTTCGTTTCCTTTAAGAACTGTTCCGAAACTTCTTGGGACTTAGTAAGCACACTTAAATTTTCCGATTGTATGACAATTAACGAAATAGCAAATGCAAACACTGCCACGGAAAGGATGAGCATGGTGGATAACAGGATCTTTGCGCTTCTCATATGACCTCAACTTTACAACTACAACTTAACTCTATATCTATGCAAGGCGTTTGTCCCATACCACTCCGTTGTCCCAAAAACCACTCCTGCGGTGCACTACAATACGCGCTTGCCGCAGATAAAGTTGTTTCTCCAGTAGCTGGAACTGCCCAGATTGGAGGAGATGCGCACCTTGCTCTCGGTGGAGGATGCATCGATCATCTGTCCGTTTCCAATGTAGATGCCCACATGGCCTTTAAAGCACACAATATCCCCTGCCCGCAAATCGTTTATGGAATACACTGTGGGGTAATTGGCCTTTGCCCAGCCTGCGGATGTCATATAGCCCATTTTTTTACCGATGCTATTTAAACAATAATATACAAACCCCGAACAGTCAAACGCATCGGGTCCCTTTGCCGCACCCACATAAGGCTTGCCCAACTGTGACCTTGTAAATTCCACCAGTGCACTGACCATAGCTCCATCGGGGGCGTTGGTGGCCGACTCGGGAGTTTTTGTCTTGTCTGCCGAAAGGGTGGGGGTTGCCGATGGGTTTACCGATGCAGAGGGTGTATTGGCCGTTCCCGGCGATATGGTTCCTGCCGGCGCCTGTGTTTTGGAAGGGCTGGGGGTTTTTACCGGCTTGGGAGTGGGGGTTGGTGCGGGCAGCACATCCTCCGAATACAACTTCTCCCTGGTCACATGGCCAACGTTTCCGTCGGCATCCAGTTTATTCACCTTTTGAAAATCGATGACTGCACTCTCGGTTTCGTCGTTAAAATAACCGGTGGTGGAGCCTTTTAAATAACCCAGTTCCTTTAAACGAAGCTGAATCTCCCTAACGTCCATACCGTTTGTGCCCAGAGAAAGGGTGTAGGGCTGGGCGTTTTCAGACATGAGGGCATCTAGGGTGGTCTGGGTTAAAATTCCGTCGATGGGTAAATCGTTTTTGCGCTGAAACAGCGAAACAGAAAGTTTTGTCTGCTGGCCGTAAAAACTCGTGGGTTCGTCGTGATCCATATAATACAACGCCATGAGCCTCTCCTGCACCACCGGCACTTCTTGACCCTCATAACCCAAGTCGATGCTCAGGGGGGGAGGTGTTTGCGTTGGCTTGGGCGTTATTGTTGGTTCTGCACTTGGCTTGGGAGATTGCGTTGCCGTTGGCAACGGTTCTTCCGTTGGCGCAACCGTTTGCTGGGGTTCGGGCATTTCAACATATGCCGCTGCTGCCACGGGAAATATACTTTCACTCTTTGGCAGGGCAGTGAACGCAACCACAACGGGAATTGCAACAACTGCAAGGCCGATGATACCAGCGATGACTACGGCACCGAAAGACTTCTTTCGCTTGGGCTTGAGCATTTCGCTGCGCCTCAGGAAATTATTTCTCTCTTTCTCCATAATTAAAACCCCAAAAAAATATAATTATGTAATTATTATATAACAAATCGACAATTTTGTCACTATGTTTCTCTAAAAAAATTAAACAAAATGAAATAGTTTCGTAATATAGTTCACGTTTTTGTTATTTTATCCATCTGTGGATATTTATTTCATTCGCTCTAGCAGTTGCCCTGCATTAAGCACCAGGCCTGTTTGCTTGCAGTCAAGCTCGGTGTAGCGCAACTCATTGTTTGCCGTTACGTCCGTTCGGTAGAGCATAAAGGGCACCGCCTCTCCCCCGTGTCCCCCTGTGTCCGAAAAGGTGAAGTGATCGGAGGTGATGAGCAGGGAAAACGCTCCTTCGATGCCCTCCAACAATCCGGGCAGAAAGACTTCGTCGAACAGTTCGATGGCCCTTGCCTTTTCTTTACTCATACACTCGTGGCTCAGATCGTCCGTCTCCTGAATGTGAATGTATATATCGTCATAAGTCTTGATCGCTTCCAAAGATTTTTGCAGTTTTACTTTTAAAAACTCTTCAAAGGGAGTCGCTTCCGTTTCGAAGTTCTTTATTTTGGCAATGGAGGATATTCCCTTGAGCAGGATGGTTTCGCAAAGAATACACCGGTTGGACGTATCTTCGGGCAGGTTTGGCTCCACCGATGCACCCCAAAACCATATGCCGTTCACTTGGCTGCCGTTGCCCTTGAGCACTTCATAGGCCTTCTCTTGCAGGGTAAAAAAGTCCCCTTCCCTGCCCTCATGGCTAATGTAACCCGAAATGGGTTGGTTGATGATGTCGTGTGCCGGTGCAAAGTTGAGGGGATATAGTTCTCTTCCCCCCACCACCTCTAAAATATTACGAAAGCTGCCCACGTTGTGCAGGATGTAGGGGTGTTTAAAAACCTCTTTGCTCAACAGATCACTTAGGGGCTGTGAAATCTCAGTCTTAACGTCATACGCGCTGTAGCTCTTAATTTTGGAACTTGCGTAGTCCTGCCCCTCAAATGTGACAAAGTTTGTGCGGATGTACATGTTTTCGCTGTTGGTCGCAAGGCCCACTCCTGCCCCCTCGATGACCGCCCTGCCGTTGTAGGTGGAGGGGTCGAACCCGAGAAGGGATAAGTTGGCAACAGCACTGCCAATTTCCATTCCCTCAGGGATGGTGTTCACCAAACCCAATTGGCACTTATTGGCAAGGGCATCCATGTTCTTTGTGCTTGCAAATTCAAGAGGGGTTTTACCACCCAAGGTTTCTATTCCTCTGTCGGCCACGCCGTCCAGCACGATGACAATTTTCTTCATATAAAACTCCATTCCGCCGTTTCACTTACGGTATAAATAGTGATTGAAAAATATTTCACAAAAAACCTCAAAAATATGTTCTGTTACGTATAGAATACCATATTTTCTCCATATTAACAACGACAATTATTTTGACGAATGCAATCATTTTTGATATGATTGTACAGAAACAAAAGAGGATACTCATTTGAACGTTTTAAAGTTTATTAGAAATTCAATGGAAGTTTTGGCATTCACAGGGTTGTGTTTTTTAACAACCCTCTTTTTTACAGTGACTGGGTCTATTTCCGAGGATTTTAAAATAGACTTAATCACAGTTGAACCGCTGGGCAGCGAATACGTCTTTATCCTCACCTATCTGTTGGGTGTGTTTGCCTATTCCCTGCTCTCCGTTTCGTCCAGATTTTCCAACAAGGGGGATCGGTATTTGTTCCACAAAATAACAAATCCGACACTGATTAAAAAATTAACAGCCTATTCCTTTTTTAAGCTGCTGTCCGTAGCCCTGTTTTCTTTGGCAATATTCCTCCTCTACACCGCCGGGAAATGACAAACTTGATTTCTTTGGATGTTTCATATATAATTATTGTCGAAATCATGTATTTTCATACTTTTCTTATTTTTGGAGGAATTATTTATGCGAGATTATGTACTTGTCACTGATTCGGATACCGAAATCCCTCACGAATTTGCAAAACAAAACGATATCCCGGTTTTTCTCATGCCCTATACCTTAAACGGTGTGGAAGAATTATACGACCTGGGTGAAAAATGCGACGAAAACGCCTTTTTTGAAGCCTTGCGCAACGGTGCATCGGCATCCACATCCACCAGAACCCCTGCAGACATTGAAGTTTTTTTTGAATCCCAAGTCTCTTTGGGATACGACGTGCTCTACCTTTGCTTCTCGTCTATGCTCTCTGGGCACCACGATCTGTGTGTCCTAGCAAAGGAAGAAGTGTTAAAAAAATACCCCGATGCACGCATTGAAATTGTGGACACAAAAAAGGTCTCCATGGGCGCTGGTATTTTAGTGATCAACGCTGTAGCGTTAAAGGGCGCAGGAAAATCCTTGGACGAAGTGAAGGACTGGGTGGAAAGCAACAAGACGAAAGCAAACGCTTGGTTTATGGTGGACGACTTAGGTTTCTTAAAGCGGGGAGGACGGCTCACGGGGGCACAGGCTATGGTTGGATCTCTGCTGGACGTGAAACCCATTCTGGTGGTCAACAAAGAGGGGAAAGTTATCAACGTGGATAAGGTGAAGGGCAAGAAAAAAGCTATGTCCTATCTCACTAACGTCATGAAGGAAAATATTGAAAACCCACAGGATCAAGATGTGTTCGTCCTCCACGGTGGCGTCTATGAAGACGCTTTGTTGCTCAAAAAGGCAGTGGAGGCGGAAGTGAACCCCAAGAGTGTGTCCATTAAGATGGTTGGCCCTGTCATTGGCGCACACGCTGGCCCAAACGTTTTGGCTGTGATTTTTATGGGCAAAGAGACAGCGTAACAATTTTATTATTTAATTATATAAAGGAGACTTTTTATAAAAGATTCATTAATAATAATTTATGCCGTAAATGAAACGGCGGAATGGAGTACTTTATGAACAGCTTTAATTTCATTAGCCCCACTCGGTTGATCTTTGGAAAAAATGCAGAAGTGAACACCGGCAGTCTGCTCAAAGACAAGGGCAACGTGCTGGTGCTGCTCTCCTACGGGCAGACAAACGCTTCGGGTATTGTGGACAGAACCATTGATTCTTTAAAAAAAGAAGGCATCAACTATGTGGAACTGTCGGGCATTAAGCCAAACCCCCTCTTATCCAAAGTGTACGAGGGTTTGGAGCTGGTTAAAAAACACGATATAAAATTTATTCTGGCTGTGGGCGGCGGCAGTATCATCGATACGGCAAAAGCCATTGCAGCAGGTGCGGTATACGACGGAGACGTCTGGCACTTCTATGAAACCGACGACTATCCCACACAGGCACTGCCCTTAGGTGTTGTGCTCACCATTCCCGCTGCGGGCAGCGAATTGTCCACCGGAACGGTTATCACCAACGAAAAGACACAGCAGAAATTTGCAACCAATTCGGATGCCCTTCGCCCTGTGTTTGCCATTTCCGATCCCGAAGTAACCCTCACACTTCCCGCGTGGCACACCTTTGCCGGTGTTACCGATATGTTCGTTCACATCATTGAGCGCTACATCACCCCCACTCAGTACACCGACTTTACCGACAGAATCAGCGAAGGTGCCATGAAGAGCATTATCTACAACGGCTTAAAGCTCGTGGATAACCCTAAGGATATTCACGCCCGTGCGGATATTATGCTGGCGGGAACCTTTGCCCACAACGGCGTGTTGGCGCTGGGCCGGAGCGAAGAGTGGGTTGCCCACAACTTAGGCCATGCCATTTCTGCACTGTTTGATATCACCCACGGTGCAACTCTGGCCATCACCACCCCTGCGTGGATGAAATACATCATGGATGCCAACTTGGATCGTCTGGTTCAGTTTGCAAACAGAGTGTTCGACGTGGAGATCGATTTATACGACAAAAAGTTAACCGCACTGGAAGGCATTTACCGCCTGGAGCAGTTCTTTACACGGATCGGTATGCCCACCCGTCTCACCCACCTAGACATCCCCACCGATACAAAGACGTTAGATGCCCTGGCCGACAACTACGGCGTCGTTGCACCCATTGGCTCGTCCAAGGAAATCTATCGAGACGATGCAAGAAAAATTTACGATATTGGTTTAAAATAGGAGTACTATATGTCCGGACATTCCAAATGGTCTACAATCAAACATAAGAAAGCCGCAACCGATGCCAAGCGGGGTAAGATATTTACTAAAATCGGCAGAGAAATTTCTGTGGCGGTGAAAGAGGGCGGTCCAAGCCCCGACACCAACAACAAATTAAAAGATGTTATCGCCAAGGCACGGCAAAACAATATGCCAAACGACAACATCCAACGCACCATTAAAAAAGCCTCGGGTGAACTGGGGGACATCAACTACGAGTCCATCACCTACGAGGGTTACGGCATTGGGGGCGTTGCGGTGATCGTGGAAACCCTCACCGACAACAAAAACAGAACCGCATCTGATGTGCGCCACGCATTCGATAAAAACGGAGGTTCGCTGGGTTCCACAGGTTGTGTTTCCTATATGTTTGAAAGGAAGGGTCTCATTTTAGTTGAAAGAGATCAGGCCGATGAGGACGAACTCATGATGTGTGCCATTGAGGCAGGTGCGGACGACTTTGTTCCCGATGAGGAGGTGTATGAAATATACACCTCCCCCGAACAATTCACTGCTGTTTTGGAAGCCTTGGAGGGCCAAAAGGTTCCCATTGCTTCGGCGGAAGTTTCCCTCATCCCGCAAAACTACTCCACGGTGGAGGATACCGAACGCATACAAAAATTGTTGGACATGCTGGAAGACAACGACGACGTGCAAAACGTCTACCACAACTGCGACAATATTTAATATTATAACGAAGCGAGGTCAACATGAAGAGAACCTTCTCTGGGGGCGTTCATCCTCTTTCCCATATCCACGAGGGAAAGCGACTTTCCAACAACTCTGCCATACTCAGCATTGATGCCCCTGAAATTGTCTCCATACCCGTTTCACAGCACGCCGGAGCGCCGGCAGTGCCCTGTGTTGCGGTGGGGGACAGTGTGATGATGGGGCAAGTGATCGCCAAGGCAAACGGATTTGTCTCGGCTAACGTTCACGCCAGCGTCTCGGGCAGGGTGAAAGCCATAGAAAAAAAACAACTGCTCATGGGTATGGGGGACTGTATTGTCATTGAAAACGACGGTCTGGACACCAAAGACCCTTCCCTCGAAAAGCGAAACCCGCAGGAACTCAATCCCAAACAAATGCTGCAAATCATTGCAGAGGCGGGTATTGTGGGCATGGGTGGCGCAGCCTTTCCCCTTCACGTAAAACTATCTCCACCCCCCGACAAAACCATCGACACCATTATCCTCAACGGCTCGGAGTGTGAACCTTTCTTAACCATCGATGCCCGAACCATGGTGCGCCACGGCTGGGAAGTTATGGCCGGGCTTAAGCTGTGCCAAAAGATTGTCAACGCAAAACATGCCGTGATCGGCATCGAGGACAACAAACCCGATGCCCTGCTGTGTATGCACGACCTGTGTGCCAGTGAAAAGGTGGAGCTCATTGCCCTAAAAACCAAATACCCTCAGGGTTCGGAAAAACAGCTCATCAAGGCGTGTGCCAAGCGGGAAGTACCCTCGGGTAAACTGCCCTTTGATGCCGGGGTGATCGTGGTGAACGTGGCCACTTGCTTTGCCGTGTACAACGCCGTATACAACGGCTCCCCCCTCTACGAGAGTGCCCTCACCGTTTCGGGTTGTGTTTCGAACCCGAAAAACGTATTGGTTCGAGTGGGAACCCCCTTTAAAGACGCCATTGAAGCCTGCGGGGGATACGCTCACGAAGTGAAAAAAGTCTTATCCGGCGGACCCATGATGGGTATTGCCGTTCCATCCTTGGATATTCCCATTGTAAAATCTACATCGGGTATCATCGCTCTTGACGAAGACCTGACGAAAATCTATGAAGAGCACGACTGCATCCGCTGCGGAAAGTGTGCCCAGGTTTGCCCCATGGGGCTGCAGCCCCTGTATCTCAACGCATACGCCACCCGCAACGACTTTGATACCACCCTTTCCTACCACGTGATGGACTGCATGGAGTGCGGAAGCTGCTCCTACGCCTGTCCGTCTAACAGATATTTACTGCCGTCCATTCGTTTGGCAAAGTGGCAGATCAATCTCAATCGAAGACTTGAAAAGGAGGCTGCCCATGCCAAACAATAGTTTATACCTCTCCTCCTCCCCCCACGTCCACTCCAACGTCACCGTACCCCGGCTCATGAAGGACGTGGTGATCGCACTGATCCCCGCAACCATCGTTGGGGCTGTACTGTTTGGATTGTACTCTTTGTTGGTGGTGGGGTTATGCGTACTCACCTGCGTTGCCACTGAGTTTGTCATACAAAAACTTCGGCGAGTACCCGTTACCATCAACGATTTTTCTGCAATCATCACGGGGCTTCTCTTGGGGTTAAACCTTCCCCCCGAAATTCCCCTGTGGCTGCCCGTGATCGGCGGTATATTCGCCATCGCCATCGCCAAGCAGGCCTTTGGCGGTTTGGCCCACAATTTCTTAAACCCTGCACTGGCTGCCCGGTGTGTGATGCTCATCTCTTGGCCGGTGTATATGACGACGTGGAGCCAGCCACTGGTGGATGCGGTGTCTTCCGCAACTCCCTTGGCTCTGCTCAAAGCGGGAGATATGGCCTCTGTCCCCCCATTGATGGACATGTTCACAGGCAACATTGCCGGATGCATCGGGGAAGTTTCTGCCATAGCCCTGCTCCTCGGGGGGTTATATTTGGTCATCCGCAAGGTGATTCACCCGGTGATTCCCCTTGTCTACATTTCAACTGTGTTTGTGCTCACAACCCTGCTCTCCCCCGTTGGTTTCTCCCCCCTTTATGGCTTATACGAGATTTTAGGTGGCGGACTCTTTATCGGTGCCATTTTCATGGCCACGGACTACGCCAGTTCCCCTGTGACCACCCGTGCCCGTTTTATTTATGGGCTGCTGTGCGGGGTATTAACATCCGTCATTCGTATATACGGCGGATACCCCGAGGGCGTTTCCTTTGCCATCCTCATTGCCAACGTGTGCACTCCTCTCCTTGAAAAGACTGTAAAACCAAGGCTGTACGGAGGTGCAAAATGAAGAACAAAGAATCCACATTCAACTTGGCTTGGCGGCTCACCCTCATTTGTGCCCTCAGCGCACTGCTGCTGGGCGGTGCCTATCAGCTCACTTTTGGAGAAATAGCAGCACGGGACCAAGAAGTGTTAAAACAGTCCCAGCAGATCGTTTTACCCCAAGCTCAAGAATTCCAAGAACTTTCAAAGCCCAGCGGCTACCCCGAGGTGCAAAGCCTGTTTCGAGGTGTAAACCAAAGTGAAACCGTTGGATATGTTGTGAACATCTCAACAAAGGGGTACAACAGTGGGCTCAACGTAGCCGTGGGCATACATGCCGATGGTTCAGTCTCCAACGTGTACATCACGTCCATGCAGGAAACCCCCGGCCTTGGATCAAAGGCCAGCGAACCGGTTTTCTTAGGCCAGTTTGCGGGCAAGGTTGGGGAACTCAAAGTGGTGAAAAACCCACCATCTTTGGACAGCGAAATCCAAGCCATCTCGGGTGCAACCCTTTCTTCTAAGGGTGTGACCCACGCTGTGAATTTGGCTTTAACGTTATGCAAAGAATTGGGAGGTGCAAAGTGAAACCTCTAAAAATATTAAAAGACGGAATATTTAGCCAAAACCCAACTTTTGTGCTGGTTTTGGGCATGTGCCCCACCTTAGCGGTGACCACCGCCCTTTCCAACGGAATCGGCATGGGGCTTGCGGCCACCTTTGTGCTCATTTGTTCCAATGTGGTCATCTCCCTCCTTCGCAACTTTATACCCAGCAAGGTGCGCATCCCTGCGTTTATCGTAGTTATCGCCTCCTTTGTGACCATCGTTCAGTTGGCCCTCAAGGCCTATCTGCCCGATCTGGACAAATCTTTGGGGTTGTTCATCCCCCTCATCGTAGTCAACTGTATCATTCTCGCCCGTGCGGAATCCTTTGCCTCTAAGCACACGGTGTTTCAATCCTTAGTAGACGGCTTGGGTATGGGATTGGGGTTCACTTTGGGACTGTGCGTGCTCTCCTTCATCCGGGAGATTGTGGGCAACGGCACGCTACTGGGTTTTCCCCTCTTTGGTGAAAGTTTCCCCTCTGCCCTCATCATGATCATGGCACCGGGTGGATTTTTAACCCTTGGTTTGGTGCTCGCCTTAATCAACGCCATCAACAACAAGCGGGAAAATAAGCGGGGAGGTCAGGCATGAAAGAAAATATCTTCTTAATACTACTCAGTTCCATTTTAGTCAACAACTTTGTTTTATCCCGGTTTTTGGGCATCTGCCCCTTTCTTGGGGTATCCAAACGGGTGCAGACTGCTGCGGGCATGGGCCTTGCCGTCACCTTCGTTATGGCACTCGCTTCGGTCATCACCTATTTCGTCTGGTACTTTATTCTCGTTCCCCTAGGAATTGGATATTTACAAACCGTTGCGTTTATTCTCGTCATCGCTGCGCTGGTGCAGCTAGTAGAAATGGCACTGCAAAAGCTCTCCCCTTCGCTGTATCAGGCACTGGGTGTGTTTTTGCCCCTCATCACCACCAACTGTGCGGTGCTGGGCGTGGCCATCCTGAACATCACTGAACAGTACGGCTTTGTGGGCACCCTTGTGAACGGCATCGGTGCGGCCATCGGGTTCACCTTAGCCATCGTGTTGTTTGCGGGCATTCGGGAACGACTGGAGCTCTCCAACATCCCAAAGGCCATGCAGGGTATCCCCATCGCCCTCATCAGTGCGGCGCTCATGAGCGTTGCATTTATGGGCTTTAGCGGCATGATATAGGGGGGTATATTTATGGACTTTCAATCGTTACTTCTGCCCCTTTCCATTCTTGGGGGCTTGGGACTGCTCTTTGGCATTGGCCTTGGCATTGCTTCCAAAAAATTTGCTGTTGAAAAAGTGGCACACTTTGACGAAATAGCAGAACTATTGCCCGGTGCAAACTGCGGGGGCTGCGGTTTTCCCGGCTGTGCGGGTTTAGCCCAAGCCGTGTGCGAAGGCAATGCAAACATCACCGCTTGCGGTGTTATCTCTAAAGAAAATGCCCAAAAGGCCAGTGAAATCTTGGGTGTTTCCCTCTCCAAGCTGTCTGAGAAGCACGCACGGGTGCTCTGTTCGGGGGGTGAGGACTTGAGTGTGAATGCCTTTGCCTATGCAGGGCTTTCAGACTGCCGGAGCGCATTTGCTGTTGCGGGTGGGTTTAAGGCCTGCGCGTACGGCTGCCTTGGGTTTGGCACTTGTACCAACGTCTGCCCCTTTGGTGCCATCTCCGTGAACGACCGGGGAGTGGCATATGTAGACACTACCAAGTGCACGGGCTGTGCCAAATGCGTGAACATCTGCCCCAAAAAGTGTATCGTCATCGAGGACGAGGCACACTCCTTTTATATCGCTTGCCGCAACACGGGTAAGGGTAAAGAGGTTTTGTCGGTGTGTAAAGTGGGTTGCATTGGCTGCGGCCTTTGCGCCAAAAACTGCGAGGCAGGTGCCCTCACCATGGCCGACAACATCCCCGTCTTTGAACACGAGAAGTGCACCAACTGTTTGACATGTGCAAAGAAGTGTCCCACAAAGATTATCGATCGAATTGCGGAGGAAAATTGGTAAAACAATGTTGAGTGTGGTTTTGGCATCTGCATCCAAAAGGCGACAGGAGCTGTTAAAATTAATCGTTCCCAAGTTTTCTATTCTGGTGAGTCAAGTGGACGAATCGGCCATACCCCTTTGCGATCCCGACGAATACACAAAAAAACTCGCCCAGCAAAAGGCGCTGGACGTAGCCCTTCGGGTGCTGGACGAATCCATTGTCATTGGTTGTGACACGATTGTGGAGCTAAACGGACGCATTATGCAAAAGCCTAAATCCGACGATCAGGCCTTTCTCATGCTCAAAATGTTGTCGGGACGAACCCATCACGTGTTTACTGGGGTTTGTCTCATCAACACCTTGTCGGGTAAACGTATGGGCTTTTGTGAGCGAACGTCTGTCACCTTCGGTCAAATTCCCGACGAAGAAATTAAACGATATTTAGAGACAGGGGAACACTTGGACAAGGCTGGAGCGTATGGCATACAGGGTTACGGGGCAAAGTTTGTTGAAAAAATCAACGGAGATTATTTTAATGTAGTGGGGCTTCCAGTCTTTAAATTAAACCTTGCCCTCAAAAACATTTAAACATACTCCACTCTGCCCTCGAATACTGTTGCGATGGTCTGAATGAGACCTTTTCGCTCCACCTTTCCGGCAATATGCATGGTGATCCGCAAGGGACACAAATTGATGAGTGTTGATAGCAGTTTATCCGCATTGGTCATATCCATACTAAACCAACTGCACTCCTCCATTCCGGCCAGAGGGATGGGTTGGTTTTCATCATCTGTCAGACGATACCCGTTTTTGTCGAAATATATGTGCACATTGCCGCACATGGGTTCGTTTAGTTCCACAAAGCTTTTGAGAACGTGGATAAACTCGTTATAGGCCGATTCTTCCACCAACTCGTCGATCACTTCGTCCACGCACTGGCTCCATCGCTCCACGTAATCCTTCATGCGAAACTGCAAAAACCCCTCTAGGTTGATATAATCTTCGCAAGGTTTTTCGGCCACTAGTTCTGCAATCCGATTCGCCACGTCAAGCTTCGCCTGCTCCACCAAACCGCTGCCATTTGGCCTTAGCCAAATTTGTCTTAAAACCCGTTTTGTTATTTCGTTTTTTAGGTTGTCGCTCAATTTTGAATTAAACTTATCTATTTTTCTATGTATAAATCTAACTTGTAAGCTTTCGATTATTGTGTCGGCATAAACTAAGTATTCAACACTATTGATCGCACTTAGACTCATCAGCTCTCCTTATTTATTCTATCCTATTTATATTATAGATTTCCTCGATTTATTTTGTGCAGCCTTGTATTTTTTGTTGCAAAGAAGTTTTTGGCAAAAAATTTTCATTGCATAATTTAAAAAGCATCCAAGTATATATAAACAAACTGTATATGAAAGGGTGTAGAAAATGGATATAAATATGAAGGAGTTATGTTTTTTGGGCGAAATGATGGAGTTTGCGACACAAGCGATAAACGAAGCCAAACTCTCTCCTCCCCCCACGCTGCCCGACATTAAGCAAGTGCTCATGGCCGATGCCCGGGCAAGGCTGCTCTCTGCGGAGCCAACCCACGGCCGCATCCTCATGGACGGCAATGTGGTGTATACCATTTGTTACCTCTCTGTGCAAGACACCTGTTGTTCCTTTAGCGCCACAGCTGCGTTTAAAACCACGGTGGAGACCAACGGCGTACTGCCCGACTCCATCTTGTCCGTTTGGGTGGGTGTTTCCGACTGCGAGAGTGTGCAGGGAGGGCCTCGTGAGATTTATCTAAAAAGTGCCATCGACATCAACGCTTCTGCTGTGAACAATCAGCGACAAGTGGCACTGGACGCCCGGGATCAAAACCTGATCACCAAGTCCAGCTTAAAAAATGTCAGCTTTATCCGAGATGTGAAAACCCGCATGGTGCCCATTCGAGAAGATGTAAAACTGCCCATGAGTATTGAAGATATTGTAAACCTGCACGGCTACGCCAAGGGCTGTGACATTATGTTCGACGAAAACTCTGCCGTAGTCACGGGAGAAATGGTGGTAAACGTGCTCATGCGCACGGGTAATGAATCTGCCCCCCTGTGCACCCACACCGCAGCCATTCCCTTTGAACAACTGTTCACCCTGGAGAACTACCAAGAGGGCGATTACGCCCGGGTGGAAGCCAACATAGATGAGCTGAACGCCGTTGCCATCGAAGGCGAGAGCAATTTAATCTGCATCGAAGCCATGCTCTCCATTAAGCTCACCCTCTGCGGCAAAGAGACCGTGGAGATCACCTGCGACGCATACTGCCAAGATACGGTCATTGAGATATCCAAGCAAAACCACACCCACACCTACGATTCCTTTGGGGTGAGCCTGAGTAAAGAAACCCAGCTGTCCAGTGACATTTCGGGAGTAGACAGCGGTGAAACGGTTGTCATGCTTCGACCCTTGATTTTGTGGAAACAGTGTTCCAAAGACAGCGTTTCGCTGGAGGGTATGGCCGACATCTATGCATTCTTTATGCAGGGAGACTCCCTCATGTGCCGCAAGTTAGAGGCACCCTTCGCCTATGAACTGCCCATTGGCGGCATGGAAGAAGACAACAAGTGTGCCATCCGCTGTGGGGTGCGGGATGCCAAGGGCGAAATTGCCGACGGCAAAGTGAACGTCAGCTGTACGCTAGACTTCCAGATACAGGTTTATGCCTGCGAAGAGATGGAAGTTGCCGTGGGAGCAACGGATACCGGTGAAAAAGTCGAAAAGAATGCGGGTATATTCATATATTTTGCAAACGGCAAGGACTCAACCTTCGATGTGGCTAAAAAATATCGCACCACCGAAAAGCAGATTATGGAGCTAAACCCCGATATCTCCGACAACCTCTACGAGGGGCAAAAGGTGCTGATCATCGCCAGTTAGTCTTCGTTGGGTGTTGTATCCGGAGGTGTTTCGGGCAGGTTCTGATACGACATGAGTTCCTTAGCAATGGCAAACTTCGTTGCACCCAAACGGGCAGGGCCGTCCACCATCACCAAAACCAACCGACGGTCTTGCCCCTCCGTTTCAAAGGTGACAATCCAACCGATCTCCTGCTCTCCCCCAAGCTGTGCGGTGCCCGTCTTACCCGCCAGGGTCTTTCCGCTCACCCGGGAGGGGCTGCCCGTTCCGCCGGGTTCCATTACCTTTTTTAATATGGGAAGCAGGGTCTTTCGTGCTGAAGCCGATATAACATCTGCAACAGCCACTTCCCTGCCAAATTCCTGAAGTATCTCTTCCTTTCCGTCCCTGCTGATGGATATTTTATTCACCAGTTGGGGCGTTAATATATCTCCGTCGTTGACAAAGGCTGTGAACATAGCTGCCAACTGGACGGGCGTGATGAGCAACTCCCCCTGACCATAACCCATGTCTGCCAACATCTTGCGTGTTAAATTTTCTTCGGCGTTTAGTATGTTGGGTTTTCCCAAGGGCAGGGCAAAGTCCAGGGGCTTGTCCATCCCAATTTTGTGCAGATAGTCCATCAACTTGTCTTCCCCCAGCTTGAGCATGGCATAGGCAAAGAAAATGTTGTCGGACACGATCATGCAGTTCTCCAAGGTCGGCTCCAGTGTCAACGGGTCTTTCCTTGTAATGGGGGGAAAATACCAGTTTCGCTCGAAGGAGGGCGTCCACCGCCTGTCCACAACCCGTTCGGTTGCGGGAAAGACGGAGTTGGTGGTGATGACCCCGCTGTCCAGAGCGGGAACGATGGTGAAGGGTTTAAACGTAGACCCCGGTGGATACCTGCCCTGTGAAAACCGAGAGTACAGGGGGGTTAATTTGTTTTCCATTAAACTGTCCCAGTAGTCCTTTGCCACCCCTAAGGTAAACTTGTTTGGGTCAAAGGAGGGATAGGAAGCCGCACAGAGCACTGCTCCCGTATCTGCGTTGAGCACCACGGCACAACCGCCCTGGGTTTCGTCCACATACTGGGCTAAGGCTAAATACGCTCGCTCCTGCAAGTCGCCATCGATATTGAGCCAAACGTCTGCCCCATGCTTTGGCTGTTCTTCGTAGAGCGTTCGCTTCACGCTGCCCGATTCGTCCACCAAAGCCACCAGTATCCCCCTTTGCTCGGACAATTCTTCGTTAAACTCCCCCTCCAGTCCCGTTCGCCCCACAAAGGCAGGCGGTTTTCCTTCCCTCATGGACAGCTTTTCCAAATCTTCCTTTTGGGCTGCCGTGGCATAACCCGTTAGATGTGCGGCTGCACTGTTCTCTTCGTAGTAGCGAAGGGGGGTCATACCCTGGGCGTCCACCGCAACCCCTTGAATGGCTGTAATTTTTTCCATCAAAGCACTGTCTAACTGCTGAAACGATTTGACAATTGCCACTTCATACCCGTTCTTTTTTGCATAGTCATACCTCTCCACAATATCCATTGCGGAAATATCTACATATGCACTCAATCCCAGGGACGTTTCGTCAATGTTTTCCACCTCTGCCACCTGCAAAAAGACGGTGTATGCGTAGGTGTTTTTCGCCAGAACGTAATGATCTTGGGTGAATATCTCCCCCCTGTTGGCATTTTGAGTGGATACCCGAATGGTATCGCCGAATTCCATTTCGGGTAATATTAAATTGGGCGCATAATCAACGGCATAACCCTCTTCGGTGATGGCCAGCATCATTGTGTATTGCCCTTCAAACTCTCCGTATTTCGTGTGATACACTGCGTCGTATGTATAGGTCAGTTGAGTCCCATCGTCGTTTAGTTGTTCGTTGGAATAGGTAATGTCTGAGACCTGCAACCCCGAAAAGATGCTGGTGTATTTTGCCACAAATTCTTCCTTGGAATACCGCTGAGGGGAATAATACCACGTGAGGTCGTAGGCTTTTGCAAAGTTGCGGCTGGCGATGGCATGCAAAAAATCTTTCGCAGTTGCCGCAGGATCAACAAAAATTCCGCAACCACAAAAGATAGCAACGCCAATAAATAGCAACAACAGTATTTTTTTCATATCAGTACCCCATAAAAATCAAAAACAAATCACGTATTATCTTTGCTGCACCAAATCGTAGATGTAGTTGTCCAGGTCGTTTATCTCCACCCGCAGTTGGTGGACTTCGTTTCTTAAGTTGGTCACTTGTTCTGTCAACCCTTGGATAATACCCATGGCGTTGACTAAAGTGACAACCAGCGCCAGTGCCAATGCCACAATGACAAAGGCAAAATATCTATTCTTCTTACCTTCCGTATTTTGATTCATTGTATTTCCTATTCGTCAAAGATCATGCGCGAGCAGTACAGGTTGTTGTTGGTGGCAACGACCACGCCGTTGATCTCCACCAAGGGGAATTCGGGTTTGTTGTTCATAATGTGTTTGATTGTGCCCACTGAACCGTCGGACATCAGCACCGATTTACCCACAAGCTGATAGGGCATGAGGTCGGTAAATATACCCACAATGCGCATATCCAGCTCGGACAGACGCTGCTTGGCCATTTGAGCAAGAATCGCAAAGGGGCTGTGTGCTTCCTTATAACACCGCTTGGAAACCATGGCGTCGTACACATCGGATACGGCGGTGATCCGGGCATACAGGGAAATCTCCTCTGCACTTAAGTGATCGGGGTAACCCGAACCGTTCATCTTTTCGTGGTGGTGGCGCACAGCCGTGAGGATGGCACTGTTAAACTTCTGTTCCGAAACCAAATCGAAAGAATACACCGAGTGGAGTTTCATAATTTCAAACTCCTTGGGGGTGAGCTTTCGCGGTGCGTGGAGGATGGCCGGGGGAATCTTCGCTTTGCCGATATCGTGGAGTAATCCCGCCATAACCAGCATGTCGATGTCCATTTGGGGCAGATTCAGCCACTTGCCGATCAACCCGTTGATGAGTGCAACGTTGGCACTGTGCCTATATAAGTATTCGTCGATATCGTTTTTGCCGTTTACGCATTGAAATATGATGGAAGGATCCACCGTTGCTAATTTTTCGGACAGGCCAAAAAACACCTGCTCCGCCTGTTGCTTTGACACACTGCTGCCGTGTTCCACATCGCTGAACAGCTCTTGGGTTTGCTCCTTGGTTTCGGTATAACCGATGCTGTCCTCGATATAGGATTGTTCAAACTTTTCGGGCAGATCACTTTGCAATAAATCCCGGTGCAGCATGGGTGAAACGCATATGTTCTTATTCTCATCGTTGTGGCGCTTTAACCGCAGCAACATGGTATCTGTCAGCAATGAACCCTTGGGAATCAAAAGCAATTTACCCGTGTGATTGTATACATCGTCGGGAACCTGCATACCTGCTTTTAAATATTCAATAGAAATCGGTCGTAAGTGCACGATTTGATTCTCCTTATCCATTCCTTTTAAGCTCATTCCTTTCTGGTGAAAAACGTCAATAATATTGTATGATTTTATTGTAAAAAAGTCAATCATGCAAATAAAAAAATAATGGAAATCTATTATGAATGTATTATAAACAAATAAGTCGGCAAGGCTAAAAACCTGCCGACTGTATGTTTATTCCTTTATTGATTGAGCGGCAGCACTGCCTCCCTGTCCTGCGGGGGCAAGTCGTTCCACAGGCCATCCAAGGCATAACCCTGGGTTGCATAGACTATTTGGCCCCACAAGTTTAGTTTACTTTGATCCACCATAATGCGCTGGCTTGGATCTTCATTTCCGCTGTAGTGGGCAACAAAGGCATCCCCCACCAGATTTGCAATGTAGTTGGCATCTTCGTCGGACACCAAGTATTTCTTAAGGGTGGCAAACGCCTCCAACACCACTGTCTTTTTCACAAAATCCGTTGCATTTTTTTCAAAGTCTGTGCCTGGGTGCAGCTGATCCACCAGCGTTTCCGTCCGCACAGTGGCAGCACCGTTTTCAATGGAAACGTACCGCACGGGGCACGGGGCTGTCACCAGGGAACCCGTTTCAATGTCGTAGAGAAAACCTTGGTTAAAATCCCCCCGCACAATGTCCTGTGCGTGGTAATGGCCTGTAAAAGCCAACCGCACGTTGTAGGATGCCAACAATTCACCCACATAACGGTAGTCGTGAGTTAAATATTCGGGGTGAAGGGAACTCTGCCCCTTCCAGTGCTCCACAATGCCGTGGTGGGAGAGGACGATGACGGCCTTGCCGTTTTGCTGGGCATATGCAACGGTTTGGGTGATCCAGTCGATGGTGGATTGGTTATATTTCGCCCCGGTGATGCTGTGGTTCCGCTGGCCTTCCACATTGTATTGGCAACCGTCCAAACCTAAGATGTATAGCCCCTCTATTGGCTCTGTTGCGTAACTCAAAGTGTTTTCGTCTTTAAACAGTGCGCTGTCGTAGCCAAACCCTCCGTACACCCGTTTAAAGTCTTCGGGGGTGATGCTGGGCACGTTTGTTGCACTACTGCCCGCAAAGGACTTGCTGTCCGGGTTGTTGATGTCGTGGTTGCCGGGCACCACATAGACCTGAATGCCGTTGTCCTCCAAGACTTGCAGCTTGTTTGCGGCAATTTGATGGTTCACCACCTCGCCGTCCTTGGTGATATCCCCGGGGATGAGCACAAAATCCACCTTGGATTCCAAAATGCGTTCAACCGCCAGATCCAGCAGCTCTTCGCTGTTGAGCAGCAATTTTCTGTCACTGTTCATCACTTCATCAAAGGCCTCACCTTCGGTGCCCAGGGAAGGGTCGTACATGTGCAGATCGCTGATCACAGCAAAGTTTGCGTCGGGATATTCAATTTGTGTATTTGTTCCGTTTACATACTGAAATACCGGCAGGCTCTTGATGTAGCTGTTGATTAAAAAATACCCTGCAATCACCACAACAAGGCCCAGCAGTATGATCAAAATTAGTCCTTTTCTCTTTTTCTTTTCCATGTGACACTCCTTACAAAATATATTTAAAGCTCCCGTGCTGTGGGATTGGCAATGAGTTTGTTTTCATTTCTGTTGAGCAGGGCTGCCAAATAACTAAAGGAACTGTTGGCGATGACCATGTGCTTGCACATAGACATGAGCTGCATGTCCACATAGTTGTTTTGTTTGTCCATGTTACCCTCCACATACACCAGATTTCCCTTTGCAAATTCAAAACCCAATCCTTCGCTGTTTTCCCTGCACCAGTTGAGATCGTCCGAAAAGATGAAAAATGTTGGATTGTCCACCCTATGGGCGATTTCCTTTATGGAGTTAAAATAAAAGGAGTCCTCTAACGTCCACTTTATATCCACAAAATCTCCCCTGCGGATGTGTACTGCAACGGAATTGGTTTTCTCAATCAACCTTGTATAGTCTTGGTTGTGTGCACCGGGGATGGGCGGAAACTCCAACTCCCTCATTATTGAATCTGCAATACTTGACAACCACCTCTTGTTGATCCAATAGCCAAAGTAATAGACATTACCCTGGGTGATGGCGATATCGGGGGTAAACTGGTTGGCTGGCACTTTCACCATATTACCAGTATAACGAATGTCGCCACTTTCAAAAACAACAAAGAAATTGTTGCCACCGTTGTTCATAAATTCGGGAAACGCTGCCTCGTTCTTTACATACTGCACAATTTGATCCCACGTTCCGGGGCTAAACTCTTTGCTGAGCAGCCTTGGTTTTGCGTTGGGAAACACCTTTTCCACTTCATACCCGTTGTGTAAGTCTGCGTAGAAAAAGAATGCATCGTCGATAAAAACGGGTTCGCCCGAATACAGTTCCACAAACCGTGCAAATATATATTGAAACATTTGGTTGCCCAGCCCGCCGTCCATCAATACTACTTTCAAATCGATTCCTCCTCAAAGCGAATGATATCATTTTCCTCTAACTCTTTACCCAGTTGCACTTCGATCAATTCCAAGTCTGTGAGCGCTTGAATGGTGTGTTTTTTGCCGATGTCAATGGTGAACACGTCTCCCGCCTTCACCGAACTGTTCATTCCGTCCATGGTGAAAATACCTGTGCCCGAAATAATCGTCCAAATTTCTTGCCTCAGCCTGTGCATTTGATAACTCAGCTTCTTACCCTGTTTGACAAACAAATGTTTTGTTAAGGATTTGTTGCCGTTTCCCAAAGAAAACAGCTCCAACACCTTATATCTGCCCCACGCTCTCTCCTCAAACATGGGGCGATTGTTTACATCGCTCAAATACTCTTTCAAATAGGAACTCTGCTCCTTGTCGCTCACCAGAATGCCGTCGTAGTTTGCAGCAACGATCATATCCTTAGCACCGATGACCACCACGGGAATGCTCAGCTCGTTGATCACGTGGGTGTTCTTAGAGTTTTGGGATAAAGTGACCCTGCCGATGGTGTTTGCACCCATCTCTTCGGCTAAGGTGTTCCACGTGCCCATGTCCATCCATCTGCCGTCGTAGGTTATGAGGCCAATCCGCTTCGCCTTTTCCACCACTTCGTAGTCCATACTGTTTTTGTTGAGCAGGTGATAGTTTTCATACACCTCTTCATAGGACGAGACATCCATATACTTTGCAAGGACGTTCATCATATAACCAAGCTTAAAGGCAAACACCCCACAGTTCCACAGTGCACCCCCAGCAATTAACTCTTCGGCCTGGGCTACGGTGGGTTTTTCTTTGAATCTATCCACTTCCCGCAAACTTCCCCCCGCCTTTGGCTGAATGTATCCATACTTCTCCGAAGGGTAGGTGGGTGTCACACCCATGAGCACAATGTCGTACTGATTGGTGTTTACACCGTCCTTTAATTCTTGGAACTTATGAAAATAATCGATGTCCACATAGGGATCCACGGGCATAACGATCACCACTTCGTCGTCGGACAAGCATTTGTTAAACTTTAAATAACAACACGCCAGTGCGATTGCGGGAAAAGTGTCCCGCCTCTCCGGCTCGATGACGATGTTGGCACTGTCCCCGATTTGGCCAACGATGGCACTCTCCTGGGTGCTGCTGGTGGTCACCGTGAGGCTTTTATCAAGGCCTGCCTCTTTGATCTGGGAAAACACCCGTTGAATCATGGACTGCTTTTCCCCACTGTCTGTGCTCAATAATTTAAGAAACTGTTTGGAGCGAGTTTCGTTGGACAAAGGCCACAGCCGCTTGCCCGACCCCCCCGATAATAATACTATGTTCATAAAAAACTCCATTCCGCCGTCTGGCTTACGTCACAAATCGTCCGTAAAAAATCTCTCACGTTAAGCCCCTACTCTTTTCTTTAGTTCATCCAGTGCTACTTGAGCCGCTTCATGGCTCTCTCCCTTGGCGCTGTAATACAGCTTGAGTTTTGGTTCGGTACCCGAAGGCCGAACGGCAATCCATCCGTTGTGAAAGTGCAGTTTTAAGAAACTACCTGCCTCCTCCACCTCCAAAATTCCATCCAAGCTTTTTAACCGTTCAATCACTTTCTCCTGTTGACCGGGGTCAAGCCGTATACTCTGGCCAAAGTCTTGGTAGTGGCCATAGGTTGCTTTGAGTTCGTTTAGGGCATCCACTAAGGTTTTTCCCCGTTGTTTATGGTGTGCCGCACATTGGCACAGGAGCAGACATGCGCCCACCCCGCATTTGTCCCGGGCATAACGCCCGCCCAAATAACCAAAGCTCTCCTCGTAGGCAAAAAAGAAGTCTTCGCCTAAGCTTTCCATCTGTTCGCCGATGTATTTAAACCCAGTGGGAGTATTGATTACGTTTAGTCCGTTTTGCCGGGCAATTTGCCCGCCCAGCTCTCCCGACACAACTGTTTTCACCAAGGTGTTGCCGCTCTTTTTGAAAAGGAGATACCCGGTGAGCAGTGCCCCTGCCTCGTTGCCGCTGAGCTGCACGTACTTACCCATGTGGCGCACCGCAACCCCCACCCTGTCGCAATCCGGGTCTGTGCCAATGACTATATCCGCACCCGTCTGATTCGCCAAGTCAATGGCCATTTTTAGAGCGGAGGGTTCCTCGGGGTTGGGGGAATCCACGGTGGGGAAATTGCCATCGGGTTCAAACTGTTCTTCCACCACCAACACATCACGAAATCCCGCTTCTCTAAGCACTGTGAGAACGGGCAGGCCACCCGTTCCGTGGAGGGGGGTGAACACAACGTTTAGTTCACTTGCAGTTGCAGTTTCTTCAAAGACAGATTCACAGAGCACGGCATCATAAAAGGCACGCAGCACGTCCTCCCCAACCGTTTGAATGTCTGCCTCTGGCTCAACATAATCAAAGACGCTACACTGCTGGCCGTGTTTTGTTATTTGTTTGGTCTCTTGGGGCACGCACTGCACCCCGGTGTGCCCGTACACCTTATAACCGTTGTATTCCTTTGTGTTGTGGCTGGCGGTGATCACCACCCCTGCCGATAAATTCAGATGTAAAATAGCAAAGCTGAGCACCGGGGTGGGGCACAGCCGATCAAAAACAAAGGCCTCAACCCCCTTGGAGACCAACACCTTTGCCGTGAGGTTCGCCCACTCCTTGGAATTGATTCTGCTGTCGTAGGCCACCAAAACTTTGGGGTTCTCAAACTTTTCAAAGAGAAACCGGGCAAGCGCCAGAGATGCCAAAATAATCACATCGTCGTTCATCTTCCCTTCGCCTTGCCCCATCACTTCCCGGATCCCACCGGTGCCAAATACAAAACTGCTCATATTATAATCCATTCTTCACAGTTCTCCGCAAATTACGTCGTAGGCATAGTCGATGTGTTGCCTTAAGTCGTAGCTGTGGTTGCCAAGGAATATGCCGTTTTCATGGACATAATCCGCATTGTCCAGGGTGCCCGAAATATTAAACTCCATATATTGAATCACGGGATTTTTGGTGAAATTACCCGTCATCACCGGCCTGCACTCAATGCCGCTGTCCATTAGCTTTTTTGCCAGTGCATTGCGTTTGCCGGGTTTGTTTAAAAGAAATGCCAGTCCAAAATAGGAGCTTTCCCCCGTCTCTTGTTGCACGGTGAGGGGTAAGTCCCTAAACTTCTCTTTAAAATACAGTGCGTTTTGCCGCCGCAGGGTTACAAACCCTTCCAAACGCTTGAGCTGTTCTTTCCCGATGGCCCCTTGCATCTCCATGGGGCGAAAGTTGTAACCCGGAAGGATAAAGTGAAACAGTTCGTAAAATTCATCCCCCTTCTCAAACAACACGCTGTCACTATTTAAATTCCTCGTCCAGCCGTGTGCCCGCAGGCACTTGAGCATGTCGTAGAGTAGTTCATCGTCGGTTGTGATAAACCCACCCTCCATGGTGGAGATGTGGTGGGAGAAAAAGGAGCTGTACGTGCCCATAAGCCCAAAGGTTCCCGCATATTTGCCCTTGTATTTGGCACCCATACTCTCGCAGTTGTCCTCGAAGTAGGTGATCCCCCCATCCCTGCAAATACGTTCAATATCATTGAACTCGTTGGGGTTGCCAAGGAGATTCACTGCAACCAGCCCCTTGGTGTTGGGGGTGATCGCCTCTTTTAAGGCGGGGATGCTGATGTTCAGGGTTTCCCTGTCGATATCCACAAACCGAAGCTTCAGCCCGTATTGATAGAGGGGATAGTACGTCGTTGCCCATGCAATTGCGGGAACGATGATTTCGTCTCCCCGCTGCCATCTGCCCGAATAGACCATAGCTCCCACTGCCAACAAATTTGCAGACGAACCCGAATTACACATGACCGCATAGTTTGCACCAAACTGTTTAGCAAAGGCCTGTTCGCACTCTAACACTTCTTGACCCATGGTGAACATGTCCCTGTCCATCACCCGAAGGATTGCTTCCCGTTCCTCTTGTCCCCACGTCCCCGACGCCAACGGATATTTTTTCATGTATACCTCACAATATTTTCTAAAAACCAAGCGTACGTCTGCTTAAGGCCATTCATAAGATCGATCTCACTCTTCCACCCCAGGCCATTGATTTTAGACGTATCCACACACTTTTTCATCATGCCGTCGGGTTTGGAGGTATCGAAGACGATTTCCCCCCGAAAGCCCACCACCTGGCGCATCATATCTGCCAACTGGGCAATGGTCACGTCATGCCCAGCACCCACGTTGACAAACTGTTTGTCATCGTAGTTTTCCAGCAGAAAGATACAGGCCAAAGCCAAGTCAAAGACGTGTAAAAACTCCCGTCTAGCTCTGCCCGTGCCCCAAATGAGAACGCTATCCTCCCCCCGAACATGGGCGTTGTGCATCTTTTGCATGAGGGCAGGGATGACGTGGGACGTCTTTTCGTCGAAATTGTCCCCCTCACCGTATATGTTGCAGGGCATGGCACTGATAAAGTTGCAGTTGTACTGGGTGTTGTAGTACTCGCAAAGCTTAAGCCCCAATATTTTGGAGAGGGCATAGGCTTCGTTGGTGGGTTCGGGAATACCCGTTAGGAGGCAGTCCTCCCGCATGGGCTGGGGGCACTGCCTTGGATATATACACGAACTGCCCAAATACAAGAGTTTTTTTACTCCGTATGCGTAGGCGCTGTGTATGACGTTTGCCCCGATCATGGCGTTGATATAACCAAAGTCGGCCATACTCTGCATATTCGCCCCAATGCCCCCCACCTTTGCAGCAGCTAATATGACGTATGTTGGCTTTTCCCGCTCGAAAAAAGCCTCTGTGTCCGCCTGCCTGGTTAAATCCAGCTCCCTGTGGGAAGCGGTGAGAATATTTGTATATCCCCTGTCCTTAAGGGCCTTAAATATGGCGCTTCCCACCAAGCCGGTGTGCCCCGCCAAATAAATTTTTTCATCTCTCATGAAGGTCGTACTCCATCATGATGTGCACCAGTTCTTCAAAGGAGGTTTTGGGCACAAAACCCAACTGTTCCTTTGCTTTTGTGGCATCGCCCAGCAGGCAGTCCA
The DNA here is from genome assembly GCA_964453645.1 of uncultured Clostridia bacterium. Classification (GTDB taxonomy): domain Bacteria; phylum Bacillota; class Clostridia; order Christensenellales; family JAWKQI01; genus CAYVRJ01. Next base: position 120,999 of record CAYVRJ010000001.1, on the reverse strand, counting down.
CCTCGGTTGGCCGAAAATATTTTGGGTTTATGTCCACTAAAATCTTTCCCGTCTTAGCATCTCTGCCCACTTCATGCACACCGCTGCCCTGCCACTCAATGGTGATGTCCACATAACGAAAGGCAGCTTCCACAAACTCTCGCACAGAGTGGGTTTCCCCCGTTGCAATCACGTAGTCGTCGGGTTTTTCCTGTTGTAACATGAGCCACATGGCGTATACGTAGTCCTTGGCATAACCCCAGTCCCGCTTTGCATCCATGTTGCCCAGGGTGAGCTTTTCCTGCTTGCCCCTAACGATGTCGGCCACCGCCATGGTGATCTTTTTTGTCACAAACGTCTTGCCTCTGCGGGGAGATTCGTGGTTAAACAATATGCCGTTGCAGGCATAGAGATTATAGGCCTCGCGAAAATTCACGGTGACCCAATAGGCATAGAGTTTTGCGGCAGCATAGGGAGAGCGGGGAGTGAAAGGGGTTGTTTCGCTCTGGGGTGCCGTTTCGGGAAACCCACCGAACAATTCGGAGGTGGAGGCTTGATAAAACCGGGTGTGGGTTCGCAGTTCAGACAATGTGTCCAGCATTTTTAGGGTGCCCACAGCGTCTACCTCGGCGGTGTACTCGGGCACCTCAAAACTCACCTTCACGTGGGACTGAGCCGCAAGGTTATAAATTTCGTCGGGCTCAATCTTTTCCATGAGGCGGTTTAGGTTGGAGGAATCGGTGAGATCCCCGTGGTACGTCTGAATGTCCTTTAAGATGTGATCGATTCGCTCGGTGTTAAACACACTGGCTCTCCTCACAATGCCGTGGACCTCATAGTTTTTTTTCAGCAACAGTTCGGCAAGATATGAACCGTCTTGCCCGGTGATGCCTGTAATCAGTGCTTTTTTCAAAATAAACTCCATTCCGCCGTTTCACATACGGCACAAATCGTTTTCAATCTTTACGCAAGGCCTTCATGCAAATAATTTGTTTGATATATATTCGTTCCACCCTTGCGGCCGTACCACACCACTTCCACTGCGTATAACGCAAAGGAGTGGTATGTCTTTCCCACACAAACTTCATAAGTGCACAACTTTTTTTGAAGTTCAACTTCAGACCCCAGATACACCTTTTCGAAATAATCCTTAAAGTCGTAAACACACGTCAAGCGGAAGTCCCGATCAAAGGGTTTCTTAACCAAGGCCTTTTGATAGCGAATCAGTTCCTGCAATTCCTCACGATTGGGTATCATCGTCTCAAAGAAGGGGGTGAGTTCCTCATAAAAACTGTCCATGAGACACATACACTCCAAAAAAGCACCCTCGTCCAAGGGCCAAGTGATGTTACCAAACTTTGGATTTGTATACTCCCAAGTGCTTCCCGAGGAGATGCCCTTTATTTGGTTCACAATTTTATTGAAAATAAGACCAATGCCTGTGCATCCGGGTAAAAAGGAGAGCAACTGGCTGTAAAACTTGTGGTAGGGTACGCCGTACCTGTGCCGGGCAAATACTGCGATGTACTGCAACAGCCCCAAACAGTGGAAACACTGGACCACCACAGAAAAGACGTTACACAATACCCAATCGTCCATGGTCATCGTGCTGTTGCTCACCACCACGTTGGAATACTCGGTGATATCCCCCGATTGGGGTTCGCAGTGGTATTGGTTTAGGGGCGTTCTTATGGTTTGTATCGCATGGGTTTGCATATATTCCTTTGAGGCCATGAGGGAATTGGGCAGCAGTTCACAGTTATAAATATTAATGGAGTTGTGCTGGCCATTTTCCAACAGGGTATCAATGCCCTGCACAAAAGATGCATAGGTCTCCCCCGGCAATCCCATGATAATTTCCGAGTAGGTGGGAATATTGTTTGCATTGTAGAGCTTGAGCAGCTCTGAAAACATACCCATATCCATGTTCTTACGGTTGATATTTTGAAGCACCCTTTCACTTAAGCTTTGGAAGGACAGCGTTGCTCCCTTGCTCATACCTGAGTTGTTTAAGGCCTCATTGATGGCATATACCGTTTTGTTGCTGTTTTTGGTGTAGGACACCCGAAACTTTTGGGGATACCCCGTCTCTTTCTTGGCTTTAATCAACATTTTGGCAATGTCTACATCTCTCTCCAAAATGCCGAAGTTGGAATCCGCACCCATGACCAGTTCGATTCGGTTCTTTGAAAACCACTGGATTTCCTCTGCAATCCGCTCCATGGGAAAGGCTCTGAGTTTGGATTTATAAATGCCCCAATCGCAGTAGGCACAGGAGAACGGGCACCCCCGGTTGGTCTCTAAAGTTGCCGTGAAGTGAACGTTTGTATCGCTGATGATGTTGTCAAAAACCCCGGTGAGGTAGGGGGAGGGATAGTCCGTATCCTCCCAGCGCTCCAGTTGGTTTGCAACAATCAACCCGTCTTTGCGGTATGCGATGTTTGTAATGTCTTCAAACCCTTGTCCGTTTAGGAGTGCCTTGAGTATGTCTCTAAAGGGTTTTTCTCCCTCGTCGTAGATGAGTATATCGATAAAACGGTGGTCTTTTAATAGTTCCACCGAATTGGTTTGAATGTGATGCCCTCCAAAGAGGATGAGACAATCGGGATAAGCAGCTTTCACAGCCCTTGCAAGCAACAAGTTGTACTCGAAATTCCAGACATAATTTGAAAACCCAAACACACATGGGTTGTCCAGTTCTTCCACAACCTTTGCAATATCTCTGCGCAAAAAAAGAATGGGGGGCAAGGCATAGTGCGCTGCCACTTGGGGATCGTCAAAGGCATAGGCAGCAATAGCTCCTGCCGAATAGGGTAAGTAAGCGTTGTTGCCATAGAGATAATTGGGCTGGGCTAAATACACATTTTTCATCACAGAAACCCTTCTGTTTTAATAAACCATTCCTGTATTATACTGTTGAACTGTCGAATTATCAAGTAATTTGAAGATTCTTATGCCTTTTTACGGCACATATTTTTAGTTGAAACAAGACGTGTTGTGTGGTATAGTGTTGTCAGTTACTAGAAGAGGAGAGGCCATTGAAAGAAGTAAAGGGATTGACGAGCAGATTTTCCGTCCTCATGGGCGGATATTTTACTGTGATACTCATTTTTTGCGGATATTATACGGTATTTTTAAAGAGTTTCGGATATTCGGATTTTAGCATTGGCATCGCCTTAATGTGGACAGCCATCAGTTGTTTTATCTGTCAGCCGGTCTTTGGATATTTGTCGGATAAGTTCAACAAAATCAAACAAATGATCGCCATTGTGCTGCTGGTGGGCACTGCGGGGCTGCCCCTGCTCTTTTTCTTCTATGAAGCTCCCGCCTTTATTGTGGGTTTTTCGGTGGTTGTTTTGGGTACCACCCAGTCTCTCACGGGTATTATCGATTCCTGGATCACTAAGCTGCAAAAGCAAAAGGTGAAGCTAGACTACGGCCGGGTGCGCAGCATTGGTTCTTTAACATACGCTGTTTTTGCCATTGTACTGGGCCAGTTGTTTTCGTCTTTTGGAAATCACTTGGCGATTTATGCAATGATCTTGGTGTTCCTCACCATCCTCACCGTGATTCTTAAAATCCCCAACCCCCAAGTGCACGAAAATGCCACGCACATCACCATCCGCAAGTCGGCATCCTATCTCTTTGGCAACAAAAAATATGTGCTCCTTTTAGTCACAGCCTTTTTGTCCTATTTAACTTTTGTCTCCATGGCCACCTTCACCCCCCTGCTGATTCAACATCTGGGGGGAAATCAGTCGGAAGTGGGTATTGCCTATTTCATCATGGCCTTTGCAGAGTTTTGGGTGATGCTGGGGTTCACCAAACTCAAGAATAAATTTGGCGTATCCAAACTGCTGGGTTTTGGCATGGTGGGTTATTTCATTCGCTCCATTGCGCTCTCTTTGGCATCCAACGTATTTCTCGTGTGGGTGTTTGTTGCACTGCAAGCCATTTCCTTTGCCCTCTTCGTGCCCGGCGTGGTTTATTATATTGCCAAACACGTGGACGTAAAGTTCCTATCGGGGGCTGCCCTCATCTACCAAGCCACACTCAGCATCTCCCAGATGGTGGGAAACCCGCTGTTTGGATTTTTATCCGAAACCATGGGTATCAACAGCATGCTGATGATATCCGGCATTCCCGCTCTCATTGGAGGAACCATCTTTTTAGTGATGAACCGCAAAAAGAAAGAGCCGATAGAAATCTATCAGCCCTAAACTTTCAACATTTTTTTATTGGATTTTACCTTGTTTAAAGTCCTCCATAAAGGAGAGTAATTCGGACACATCGGCACTTCTGGCAAAACGCACATAATAACCCGATGAAAAGTTACCCAGTTCCAAACACTCGGTTGGGGTTAAGTGGGACATATATCCCAGCACAAACCCAGCATTAAAGTTATCCCCCGCACCCGTTGTTAACACCGGATTTTTGCAATACGGCCCCTGCACTTCAAAGTATTCACCGCCAACCACACAAGCCGCACGGTCTGTTGGGTGAACCACCAGACAGCGAATTCCCAACTGATCATAAACCTTCACACACACCTTTTCAAGGTCGAAAGTAACGTAATCGAGAATCTTATCATGGGTCATCAACTCGTAAATCTCACAGGCTTCCTTTTTATTCAGCCCCAGCACCACGCAAAAGCCACTCTTCTCAAACTGTTGAATCAGCGAAAGAGCGTGGAGAATGTCTTGGGGTTTGCGCTTTTCAGGGTCTGCCAAATCAAAGAACACCGTCTTGTCCCTGCTGCGCATTAGGGGAAACACTTCTTCTAACAAATGCGACCAAATGTCACTCATGTGGGTGATCATCGTCCAGTTGTTAAAGCTTAAAAGGTCTGCACCATCAAACAGTTCTGCTAATTCCCCAGCAGACCGCTTACTGACAATCTTTTCCCATGTGAGGGAATTGAGGGTGGAGAGCTTGGAGCGGATGATCTTTCCGTCCAAAAACTCCATGGCATCTGTTTGGGCAGGGTCTGTCACCCCAATCACTGTGGAACCCTGGGCTAAGTCCGCAAACACGCTGTTGGTGTTTGCAAGCCCCGTGGCACCGATGTAGGTGATGCCCATGCCAAACTTTTTAAGCCCCAGGGCGAAGATCGGCCCATTGCCCCCCAATTTCTTGGCAACGGGGAAAATCTCCACGTTAAAGGAAAGCCCCGAGGCCTTTGCAATGCGCGTCCCATACTCCGCAAGGGTCTCCACCCGGGTATAGTTATCCGCATCAATTCGCTTGTCCACCACGTGAACCACTTCATCTACAAAACCATCAAAGCCGATGACGGCAGATAGTTTCTTTTCACTGAGTAGCTTACTTTTCATAACCAACGCTGAATCAATACTCTGTGGACGAAAGTTCTTTCACGCTGTCGGGATTTGGCAGGGTGAGGGTGCCCTTTGCTTCCCGCTCATATGCATCTTCCATAATCGTTGCCGTTGTTGTGCAGCCAAACCGAGATACGCCAATGGAACGAATGTTTAGCGCAGCATCCAGCGTCCGCACGCCGCCAGCCGCTTTTACCTGCATGGTCATGGGGGTGTTGGCACGCATGAGCCGCAAATCGGGAATGGTGGCACCGCCGCCTGCATACCCCGTGGAGGTTTTGGTCATGTCTGCTCCCGTGCGGGTGCAAATTTCACAAGCCTTCACCTTCTCCTCATCTGTTAAATAAAAGTTTTCGAATATCACTTTAACGATCACGTTCCGGGCGTGGGCAGCATCGACCACTGCCTTTAAGTCTGCTCCTACCAAATCGTAGTCGCCGGACTTTAACCTGCCGATGTTGAGCACAAAATCCAGTTCCTTGCAGCCCTGATCCATAGCAATTTTCGCTTCAAGCAACTTAACTTCGGGTAAATTGGAGCCGTGGGGGAAACCAATTACCGTGGTGGTGAGCACATCGGTGTCTTTTAATATGGAGTATGCCAGTTCCACGTCGCAAGGTTTCACGCACACTGTGGCGCAGTCGTATTTTGCTGCTAATTTGCAGCCCTCCTCCACCTGCTGTTTGGTCATCTCGGGTTTTAAGAGGGAATGGTCGATCATCTTTGCGATGTCCTTTGCTGTCACTTTTGTCATTGCTGTGTCTCCTTTATTAGTTTGTTTAATTCTGTTAAAATCTCTGTTTGAAACTTTTCGTTGGTTTCAAACTCACTCACCCCGTTCACCGAAACGAGGGTGCGCCGCAAGCTGCCGGGGTAAAACTCCATGGTATCATCCCCCTTTGTTTTATCTCTATACCGATATGTGATGGTGAGGATGGGTTCCCCACTGGTCTTTGTATTTTGAACCAAACGTCCGTCGTGGTCAATGGATACCAACAAGTTATAAAACGTGCGAAACAGTGCTGTGTCCACCGGTTTGCCACTTAATAAAACGGATAGATCCTTACTCTGCTCACCCAACAGTTCAAATTGATAGGTTTCATTGGGGGTTTTAATTTCCACTCCCGAAACGTCCAATATGATGGGCATTAAAAACCGCTTTGCCACTAATTTTTCATAACTGGCGCTGGTAAAGGGTGCTTCGGATATTGTATAGACGATACCCTCGTCGTTTTTGGTCATCACTTCGGTGCCCTGATAGTCTGCTACTTTGAGGAGAAATTCCTCGGGGGTTGCATCCTTGCCGTTTTTGTAGGTGTAGCGCACGGTGAGCCGTGGGTCGTTTAACCCATACTTTGCAAGCTCCTCTTGGCTGCAATTGTATGCGAGGACACCATCGGTGATCATACCCGTGAGGGAACCAAAGATTTGGTTTGCCTGGGTTAAGTCCACCCCGTGAAGGTTGGGACTTTCCATGATGTGGGTGGTAACCCCAAAGCTGGCTGCACGAGACACAACCTCCGGGTCGCCCCCGGCAATGGAACGAATGCGGATGGGTTTTTCAAATTCCTTACCCTCAAAGGAAATATCTAAAATTGCACCCATCACCGACGGTTCCACCCTTGGGGGAATAATCACGTAGTCGATATATTTCTTAATGTCCATGGTGAAGCGAATGGAGCGGCTGTTGTCCATGAGATAGACGTCCTCTCCCCCTTTCACCGCAAAATACCGTCCGTCGGACAACTGTTCCCGGTCTCCTAAGAGCAGTGTCATTTCCTGCCCATCGGTGTACTGAATGTCCACCGTGGCCTCGGGGTCGTTTAACCCGTAGTCGGCAAAGTTTCCCCTGCCCACTTCGCGCACATATTCAATCTTGCTGCTCTCGTCCAGCAGCATACCTAAATATTCAATGTTGAGGCTCTCGGGGGGAATGTCCTCTAATGTATAACCGTTGCCCTCCCGCCAGGCGGAATAGGTGCACAGCTTGTTGGTTACATTCACCCGTGCCACATCGTTGATGGTTTTATTCACCAGCAGCACAGGTTGGTCTTGGGTTTGTTCATTCACTTCGGGTATTGTCAGTGCGATGACGGTGACAACGGCTGCCACGAACAGCACCACACCCAGTATAAAAATTGTCTTTGCCTGTTTGCTCATGTTTATGTGTGTCTCCTCCTCAGCCAAACGATCAGCCCCAGAACTAGGAGGGCAGGGGGTAATACGAACACAAAGACGGAACCAATGATATCCACAGTGCTCTGGGTTAAATTTAAGCTGTTACCCGTGATCGTCTTGGGGGTTACTTGTATGACATCCTCTCTGCCCGCCAGATCGTTAAACAAATTGATCAAGTACTGGGCGTTTGCAAAGGAAGCGTTGTCCATGGCATAGGTGTCCAGCATTGCCGTGGAACCGGACAACACCACGTTGGATTTTTTAATCTCTTCTCCCGACCGCACCGAGTGGGTGGATATCATCCATGCACTAAACGGGCCCCGCTGCGTTGCCATTTCGGCAGTAAAGTTTTCGTCCGCATCGTCGGGGCGAATGCCACTGGTTTTAGAAAACTGGGTCAACACCTTGGTGGTGTAGTCCACCTTGCTGGTAAACAGGGCAGAAATGGGGCGGCACAGCGGCATGAGCAAGGGTTTGTTTTGAGTAAGCAACATATCGGCGTAGGTATAGTCCACATACTCGGCCACTGCATAAAATGGCTGATAGTTATATACCTTCGTTTCATCCGTCTCAAACACTGAACCTAAGTGAATGCGCAGCCCCCACTCTGCCAAAAACGTTTCGATATTCGGCAGCGTTGGCTGGGAAATATCTGCAAAGTAATACAAGGTCTTGCCGTATAACCCACCGTTTTCAAGGAAGCTGTCCAGTTTCTTCAGCTCCTCGGGGGAGAGGTCGGTTTTGGGTGCGATGAGCACAACAAAAGCTGCTTCGCTGCTAATGCCCCCCACCAATAAGTTTTCGTATGTCAACTCGTAGTTGTTTCGCTTGAGCAGCTCCTCAAAGCTTTGCATGGTGTATTCCCCATGGCCTGTGACCACGGACACCAAGGGCTTTTTGTCGCTGGTGGCGCTGAGCACCGCACTGAGCACGGCCTCTTCGGCCTTAGAGGAAGCAATCGCCAGCCCCCCCTGCCCCGTGGCGTAATTGAATAAATCTTCGGTTTTCACAAGGGAATGGTTGTCCCCCGACACCACCAAGATATCCCCGTGTTTCATGGATACATCGGGATAATTGGCTGCAAATCCAGGGTTTTTTACATAATCAATATAATGCAGTGTCACCTTTTGTGAAACGCCATCAAATTGTTTTAATATTTCATTGGCCTGTGCGTTATACGCAGAGGTGGAGACAAACGTCTCTTCCTTAGCTAACATGTTGATGTCCACTTGCTTTTTTAAGGAAGTGAGGGCTTGTGCCGTTTTGTCGGATATGCTGTATATTTGTGCGCTGGTGAGATCTGCCTCCAATTTGTAGCGCTGGGTAAACACCCCCACTGCGATGTTTAATACAAACACACACGCTACCACCAAAATCACCAGTACTATATGGAAACTTTTTTTACTCTTCATGTACACCTCTACTCTATCCTGCGCTTATAAAACCGAAAGACTGTGAAAAACACAAAGATCGCAACCACGCTGATAAAAAAGAAAATGTCCGAGGCGTTTAAGATTCCCAGTGTAAACGATTGATACCGCTGCTGAAAGGAAAGGCTTAATACGAAATCGGAGAGCAATTTTGTGTCGATCATAGCTGCTAAGGAGTTTAAGAGCATGAGGAAAAACCCTGTCACAAACCCACCCACTGCCGCAATGATTTGGTTTTCGGTGAGAGAGGATATAAACATGCCAATGGCAATGAGTCCACAACCCAGCAAAAACAACCCGATAAAGTGCCCGATAATCACCGGCCACTCGGGGCGCGAGACGATGGAAAGCACTACGGCCATGATGAGTGTCACAGCCATGGCAATAAAGTAGACGCAAATGGCGGACAAATATTTCCCAAGGACAATACCTGTGGATGAAACGGGAGACATGAGTAATATTTGATCGGTCTTTTGCCGCTTATCTTCTGAAAAAAGCCTCATGGTGAGGATGGGTATTAAAAACAATGTCACGGTGAACAACACCGAAAACAGGGAGCGCATATCGGTGGAGTTGCCGTATAGGTTGTAGTTAAAGAAGAAAAATCCGGACAGCAAATAGTACGCCGCAATAAACACATAACCCAGCGGCGAACGAAAATATGCCATAAATTCACGCTTAAAAACAGCAATCACAGCCTTTCCCCCTTTCCAACTACATTTAAAAATGCCTCTTCAAAGGAAATGTTTGCAGGGCGAAGGGACTGAACGGATATACCCGCATCGAGCAGTGCCTTTTGCACGTCCTCCAACTTTCCTTCGATCTGCGCAAGGCATACGTTTTTTGGGTTGAGCTTTTGCACAAGATTTTCCGGGGTATCGTCTGTGATGAGTTTACCCTGATGAATTACAAAAACTCTGCTGCACACAGCTTCAATTTCACTTAAAATATGGGAGGAGAGGATGACTGTCCTGTTCTTACCCAAGCTTAAGATTAAATTACGAATCTCTATGATTTGGGTTGGGTCCAGCCCCACGGTGGGTTCGTCTAAAATGAGAATCTCCGGATCGCCCACCAGAGCTGCTGCCAACCCCACCCGCTGGCGATACCCTTTGGACAGGTTTTTTATCAGCCGTTTTTTTATGCCGTCTATCCCCACCTGTGTGCAAATGCTGTCAAAGGAGTGTTTTTTAACACCTTTGAGTTCAAACACAAAGTTTAAATATTCACACACCCGCATATCCAGATACAGGGGGGGTATCTCGGGGAGGTAGCCAATTTTAACCTTGGCTTTTGCGGGCTCTGCAAACAGATCGATGCCGTCGATGGTTACATGACCCGACGATGCCCCCATACACCCCGAGAGTATATTCATGGTCGTAGACTTGCCGGCACCGTTTAGTCCCAGCAAGCCCACTACCTCACCTTTGCCCATGAAAAAGTTTATATTTTCTATACCCCGCTGAACGCCGTAGGTTTTTGTGAGGTTTTTTACTTCGATCATACGTATTGTTTCATGAAGCGGTAGCTCTGTTCGATACCCCGCTTGACGTCGTCTAAACAACCCTCAAACGCTCTGTCCTCCACCTCGATGCAGGCGGGGCCGCTGTAGCGGATGTCGTTGAGCGCCGAGCAGAACGCACCAAAGTCCACGCCCCCCATGCCGGGTAATTTGGGAGAGTGCCACAGGGTGGGATATGCATAGATGCCGTACTCGTTGAGTTTGTCCTTAAAAATCTTAATGTCCTTAAAGTGGACGTGGAATATCTTATCCTTAAAGTCGTAGACGGGCTGAATATAATCCATCTGAATCAAATAGGGGTGGGAGGGATCGTAGTTTAAGCCCAGATAGTCGCTTGGAATCAGCTCAAACATCTTCTTCCAAACATAGGGTGTGCTGGCAAGGTTCACCCCACCCGGCCACTCGTTGACTGTGTAGAGCATGGGGCAGTTTTCAATGCCGATGCGCACCTTCTTTGATTCAGCGTATTTTACGATGGGCGTCCAAATCTCTTTGTACAGCTCTAAATTTTCATCCACCGTCTTGTTTTTATCTTTGCCAATAAAGGTGGTGATCATGTTGATGCCCATTTGCGCCGAAGCATCGATGAGGGCCATAATGTGATCAATGGCCGTACTTCTGGCCTCGGTATCCGGGTCTAGGGGGTTGGGGTAGTACCCAAGAGAGCTGATCTCCACTCCCCGTTCCTTGGCATAGTTTAAATAATAGTCCATCTTAGCCTGATCCAGATCACTCAAGTCGATGTGGGTGATACCCGCATACCGTCTCGCCGCCTTACCTTTTGGCCAGCAGCAAACTTCAACGCAAGAAAATCCAACCTTTGCAGCAAAATCTATGACCTCTTCAAAGGTGTTGTCGGGCAGTATTGCCGAAACAAGTCCTAATTTCATCATAAAAAACTCCCTTCCATTAGCCGTGAAACTCTTTCACGCCAACCTGTTCTTCCTAAATCTCTTTGAGTAAGTTCTTTAAAAACCCTACCGCCATTTCAATATCCTTGGCAGCGTTTTCCTTCACTTCCCGCTCGATGGTGAGAAAACCGTTGTAGCCGATCTCCTTTAACGCCATGAGGTATTCTTTAAAGCGAACTTGTCCGCCCCCCAAGGGCATTTCTTGGAAATAGTCCGACATCTTGGTAATCTCCTCCACCCCGCCGTTGGCAAAGGCTTCGTATACTTCTTCGGTGCCCAAATACTGTTTCATAATGCCGTCTTTGGCGTGGGTGTGCACAATAAAGTCCTTGGCAGTTGCAACACCCTTCACTTCATCGTCTTTCGTGACCATCACCAAATTCGCTGGGTCGTAGTTAATGGCGATGCCGGGGCACTGTTTGCAAAAGGCCACCAATCGTTCAACCGGTTCGGGCCCGGTTTCAACAGCAACGCGGGCACCCATCTTCTTTGCATATTCACCCACTTCTAAACAAGCATCCAGCATTACCTGATACCGAGAAGAAGCCGTATCTTTCGGAATCCGCCCGATGTGGGTGGTGACGATGGTGCAATGAAAATCCAGCGCCAAATCGATTGTCTTTTTTAAATACTCGATCTTGGTTGCATTTTCGGCCTCAATTTCAAAGCCGTGACCATGAAGCTCACCGCAAAGGGCGGTGACCTCCTGGTTGCATTCTCTCACGGTCTTTTTGACTGTGTCTATGATCTCTTTTGTTACAGTGCGGGGATCCAGCTCGTTCCAAGCATAAATCTGCACGCCCTGTGCGCCGCACCGCTCCGACAAACGGATGCCCTCAATGACACCAACGCCAAACCAATCTGCCAGTGTTCCAATTTTCATGTGTAAACCTCACTAAATGGTGATCCAGCGTTCCTCCGCTGCACTCTGCACAACTTTTTCACAGAGCAGCATTTCTCTCACGCCGTCTTCGAAGTTTGCAAAATCTCCGCCTGTGGTCTGGTTGTTTGCAATGGCGCTGTAGATGCTCTTGAAGTTTTGTTTGAATGTATCGGGGAATCCTTCCACGTGTCCGCCGGGATAGGAAATCACCTTGCGAGTTGCATCGTTTAAAATAGATGGGTCTTTTGCCAACAAGCCGTTGTCCCGATCTCTTCTGCCAATCCACAGTTCGTTGGAGTTTTCGCTGTTCCAGTGAACCGAGCACTTGGAACCTGCAATGGACAGGGAAATTTGGTTCTTACGTCCAGCGCACACCTGGCTGATGTTGCAGCACGCACGGGTCTCCCCTTCCATCTTAAAGAGCACGTTGCAGTAGTCCTCGGTGTTGATGGCAACCGTCTCGAAATCCTCGGGGCGCAGGGACATGTTGGAAAACGTCTCGATGGGTTTTGTGGGTTTCTTTCTGGTCTTGTGGAAGGTTGCAAAGTCTGCCAGCACTTTTTCTGCCTTGAGTCCGCTGACAAACTCCACCAAATCGATCCAGTGGGAGCCGATGTCCGAAAACGCACGGGAAATACCCGAGAGTTCGGGCTCTAACCGCCAGTTGTAGTCGGTGTCTAGGAACAGCCAATCCTGCAAATATCCCCCGGAGATGGTATAGATCTCACCCAGCTCTCCGCTCTTGATCATCTCTCTGATCTGATAAGCCATTGGGTAGAACCGGCAGTTTAAGTTGATTGCGCCCACCAGTTTGTTTTTGCGCAGAGTTGCTTCCAGCTCCTGTGCTTCTTGCAGGGTGGTGGTCATGGGTTTTTCGCACACCACGTGGACACCCTTGTTCATGGCATACATGGCCATCTCGTAGTGGGTGTTGTTGGGGGTGCAGATGTGCACGCAATCCAGATTTTCCTTATCTATCATCTCTTTGTAGTCTTCGTAACCCTTGGGCACACACAACGCATCTGCCTTACCCTGGGCGTTGGGGAAGTCGGTAATCGCAACCACCTCAACGTTACCCAGTCTGCGCAACTGTTCCACGTGTACTGCACCAATAAATCCTACTCCGATAATTCCTGCTCGCATTTTCTTCATGTCTTTTGGTTCCTTTCAGAATAATATTATTTCATTGAATTAAACTCTTTTACAGCGCTGAACATGGCCACAATGTTTTCCACAGGGGAGTTGGACAACAGGTTGTGGATGGAGTTAAACACATATCCCCCGTCCTTTGCCAGCACCTCCAGCATGGTGAGCACTTCTCTTCTCACGTCCTCGGGGGATTTAAAGGGCAGTGTGGATTGGGTATCGACTCCGCCTCCCCAGAAGGTCATGTCCTTGCCAAAGGTTGCCTTTAAGTTTTTCGCCTCCATGCCGTTGGCTGTCCACTGCACGGGGTTGATGATGTCGAACCCTGCTTCGATCATACATTCCACCAGGGGGAACACCGCACCGCAGGAGTGTTTAAATGTCTTCCAATTGGTGTTTTTGTGAATCCATTCGTTGATTTGCTTGTAGTAGGGCATGTACAAACTTCTAAACGTATCGGGGGAGCAGAAGGTGGAGTGCTGTGTGCCAAAGTCCGTTCCACACACCATGGCGACAGAAATGTCGTCCCCCACTGTTTCATACACTTTTTGTAGATTTTTGAGCGCAATCTCACACTGCCCCTCAAACACTTTGTGGATGTAGTCCTGACGAATGGCCAAAGAAACGTACCACTCCTCGATATCCCGAATGCCCTTCTTTTCCTTTAACATGGAGCCGGGAATCATTGCAATGTCCCCAAAGGCTGTTCCGCCAAAGTTTGCCGAAATGCTATACGGCTTTTTCTTTAATTCTTCAATTTTTTGTTTATATCTCAACAGTTCGCTGCTGTCGATCTCCGAATATTCCGCCAAGTTGTCCTGGGGGTTTAAGTTGTCGTCGTCGATTTCATCCTGATAGATGATCGCATCAAAGAAATAGGAGGGCAGTGCCATCACGGCTGTCGGCGGATAGTTTGTGTCCCCGTCTGCATAGGTGTAAATCCTTTCACCCTCTTGCTTGGTGACAAACTTGTCCGAAACCAGCACGGTCTCCCCCCAGGGGGCCAACCATTCCACCCAGTTTCCCGTGTCCCACTTGCCGATGAGGCTTCCGCTGCCCCACAGCGGCTGGGTGTCGATGCCCAGTGCATCCCGAAGATCGTCCTCAACAACCCCCAGCATTTGATACGGCTCCAACACTTTAGAGATTCTCTTCTCCAACCCCAAGTAATCCCGCAGTTTAGAAACAAGGCTCACATGCAAGCCTGTAACGGGCAGACTGCCCATATCCACAGGTACGGTTCCCTCTTTGTGATTCAGTGCATTTTGGATTTTTTCCCTACTATTCATTTCTATTTTCATCCCCTTTTGGCTTTATAGGCATATGCATATAATTATAGCATAACGAATTCATTTGTAAATACATGATTCGGATGGATGGCTTGTAATTCTTGCCTTTGATTGTTATTTTTTTTACAAAACCTATTGTATTTTTTCACATAGTGCGTTAAAATACTGTTGACCTTGCGGATAAGACACATATGTGTTTTATTATAGAAACAAACGAAAATTAGGAGGAAAAAAAGTGAAAAAGATTCTAAGCATTCTTTTGGCAGTAACCATGCTTGCAGCCGTTCTCGCTGCTTGCGGCGCTCCCGCTGAGCCTACAGCTCCCGCAGAACCCGCTGCTCCTGCAGAGCCCGCTGCTCCCGCAGAACCCGCTGCTCCCGCTGAGCCCGCTGCACCCGCTGCAGAAGGATTCAAGGTTGCATCCCACAACGCTGTGATCGAGGGTAACGCATACCGTGCGGTATACGAAGATCAGATGACTGCTGCTATTGCTGATGCAAAGGCTGCTGGCCTTATCAGCCAATACAACTCTTTCGTTGCAAACAACGATCCTGCAATTGAGTCTCAGCAGATCGAACAGACCATCAACGATGGTTACGATATCATCATCGTAAACCCCATCGCTGCTACTGGCCTGGATCCCATCATCGACAAAGCGATGGCTGCTGGCGTTACATATGTAAACGCTGACTGCGAATACGATTCGGACAAGATCTTAAACGTAGTCGTAGATCAGGGCGCATGGGCTAGCATTCAAGCTAAGTTCGTCATCGAAACCTTAGGTTCTGGCAAAAAAGTTGTTCAGTTCAACGGCATCGACGGCAACTCCGCTTCCGAAATGCGTAACTCTGTATGGCAAAAAGAACTGCCCGCTGGCGGTGTTGAAATTGCTAAAACAGTTGCGCACAACTGGAACGACGTTGACTCCAAGAAGCTCATGGGCGAAATCATCGCTTCTGGCTTAAAGTTTGACGGCGTTATCAACCAGGAAGCTGCAAACGGCATTCTGGACGCTATCGAAGAAGCAAAAATTGACTATCCCGGTTGTATCACCTCTTCTGAAGAAGTTGCATGGATTCGCCGTATAGCAAAAGTAAACGAAACCGAAAAGAAACTCCCCTTCATCGTTGTTGAGAATCCTCCGGGAATCGGTGCAACCGCACTGGCAATCGCCATCAACCTGCGTCAAGGCAACGAGTTAAAAGACGGTATCACAACTGGTCTTAAGGGCAACAGCATTTACTACACTCCCCAGTGGGTTATGACCTATGAAAATATGGGTGAGAAACTGGATTCCATTAAGGATCTTCCCGATTCCACATCCGTATCTTCCTACATGTCTGTTGCAGATGCAAAAGCTGCATTCTTCAAATAGGACTATAAACAAAGTCTAAGCATAAGATAAAATCATTTAATTTCAAATTATGGATTTCACCGGCAGCAAAACATGTTTGCCGGTGAAATCCAAACATATTTAACCATAAATTATATTATCCGTTTTACGCACGGAGATTTTGGAGGGATATCCCTTGTTAGAAATACGCGGAATAAACAAAAATTTTGATGCGGTAGTTGCACTAAAGGAAGCACATTTGTCTGCAAAAGCTGGCCAAATCATGGCCCTTCTGGGTGCAAACGGTTCAGGAAAATCCACCTTGGTCAAGGTGTTGAGCGGTCTTGTCAACCCCAATTCCGGCGAAATATCCATCGATAACAAGCCTGTTACAATCAGGAATGCAGCGGATTCGCGCAGATTAGGCGTTGCAGTCGCTTATCAGGACTTAAGCTTAATCCCTGCTATGAGTGCAATCGACAACATTGTGCTCGGTATGGAACCGGTTGGTTTTGCAAGGCTGATAGATAAAAAGAGTCTTCGTAAAAAGGCTCTCACGTATTTTAATATGTTAAAGATCGAATGTGATCCCGATGCCCTTGTGCAAACCCTCATGCCGTCCACCCAGAGTATGATCGAAATTGCAAAGGCCATTGCCACCGAACCGAAAATTTTAATCCTAGACGAAGCCACAGCTTCCCTTCACTCAGACGAAGTGGACATCGTGTTTGAAGTTTTAGCAGAGCTTAAGAAAAAAGGTGTAGCCATTATCATCGTTTCCCACCGCATGGGCGAGATATTTAGAATATGCGACAGCTGCACCATCTTAAAGAGCGGTGAAACCGTTGCCGAGGGAGATTTGTCGGGCTTGAACCTAGACGAAATCGTCTTCCACATGACGGGTAAATATTTGGACAAGAGCCATAAGGCCGCATCCGATGAGGACATCACAAACAAAGAACTGCTGCTGGATGTCTCCAACTTAACCATGTTCCCCAAACTGCAAGGAGTGCACTTTAAGTCCTACCGGGGTGAGATCGTGGGCATTGGAGGCCTTGACGGACAGGGCCAATCGGAGTTCATCCGGGCACTGCTAAGCGATGAAAAATATGAATCCGGTGAGATCCTATATAAAGGAAAGAAAATTAAATATAAAACCCCGGCAGATGCCATTGCCGATCAAATGGGCTTTATCTCGGGAGACCGTTCCCGGGAATCTATCTTCCCCCTGCGCAGCGTTGCGGACAACCTCTTTGCCGCAAAGGCCACCAAGGGTAAGCTGTTCTCCTTCTTGTCCCAAAAGACAGTGAACGACTTTGCAAAGGATGCCATGGAGAAATACGGCATTGTTGCGGGGTCCATCGATCATCCGGCAAACTCCCTCTCGGGGGGTAACCAGCAAAAGCTGGTGGTAGGGCGCTGGATTGCACTCTCCCCCGATTTGTTGCTGCTGGACGACCCGACAAAGGGCGTGGACGTGGGCTCTCGCCGAGAGATACACAACATTTTAAAGGACTGTATCGCCAAGGGCATGAGTGTCATTTACGTTTCCAGTGACAACGAAGAATTACTTGAAATATCCGATCGAATCTATGTGTTCTACGAGGGTAAGATTAGCATTGAACTTACTGGCGGGAACAGAACCGAGGAAAAACTGGTTGCAGCCATGCTGGGTCTTTCGGAATCTATGGCGCAAGGAGAGTAATATATGAAAGATTTATTTGTGAGATTTAAAAAATCCCCTGTATTTACAGGTTTTGTGTTGTTTATGATCGTTCTCATCATCAACAACATCATTCAATCCCCCGACCAGTTTTTTTCTATTAAAAACATATCCCTATTGTTTGCCAAAAACACCCCATTGATTTTAGTCACCATGGGGCAGTTGGTGCTGATGCTGCTGGGTATTATCGATATTTCCATCGGCGTACAGATGTCCCTTGCCAACGTGCTGGCTATCATGCTGCCCATCTATTTCCCGGGATTACCCCTGTTTTGGGCGTGGGCCATTGCCCTTGCCTGCGTGGTGCTGGTTGCAACCATTAACGGCATGATCGTCTCCTATCTGCGCATTCCGCCCCTTTTGGCAGGGTTTGCTATGATCTATATCATTCGGGGGTTAAACGTGCTCATCATGCCCAAACCACAGGGCACAGTACCCTCTGAAATCTATCAGACTTACGACATGCAGATATTTGGCATCATACCATTTTCCCTGTTGGTCATTTTGGTGGCCTACTTCATCTGGCTGTATCTCAAGAAAACACCCCTCATGCGCCACGTATACGCCGTTGGCGGAAGCGAGCGCAACGCCTATGCTTCAGGTATCAACACCGCTGTCACCAAGGTGAAGATGTATGCCTTAGCCGGGGTGTTCACCGCCTTTGCAGGCCTTTGCTTAACTGCAATGAGTGGCTCGGGTAATCCCATTATGGGTGAATCCTACGGCCTTAGAAGTATTGCCGCATGTATCTTGGGCGGCGTTGCCCTTGCTGGCGGCTGGGGCACCATGGCGTGTGCACTCTTTGGTGCAGGGTTCTTAATCCTCATTCAAAACAGCGTGTTCCAATTGTTCAACATCCTTCCCCGCATCATCCCCGGGTTCACCGCCACCACCTATTGGCAGAACCTGGTTTCGGACGGCATCATCCTCTTGGGGCTCATCGCCACCATCTTCACCATGAAAGCCCAAAGGGATGCCTTAAAAGCGGGTATCTCCAAACAAATCACGAGAGGGGGCGTTAAATCATGAACACCCTAGACAGAAGTTTAAAACTTAAAATGTTTGCTAAAAACAATCAGATCGGGATGGCGTTAATCATCTCCCTGTTGTTGTTTGTATTCAACGTGGTCATCAACCCCGACTCCCTAAACCCCAGTGCCTTCGGCAATATCTTTACCTTAACTGCCATGCTGGCCATCGCATCTGCGGGACAAACCCTAGTCATCATCTCCGACGGCATCGATATGTCGGTGGGTTCGGTTATGTCCATGACAGCCCTGCTCTCCACCGCCATCATGAAGACCACCGAAGACCCGATTTTAGTTGTGGAAGCGCTGGTGGTTGCCCTCATCGTGGGTGCCGTGATCGGCTTTTGCAACGGATTTGGTTCGGTTAAAATTGGGTTACCCCCTCTGGTCGTAACCCTTTGTATCTCCAACGTTGTCACCAGACTGCAATACGTGTTTACCCAAGGAAAACCCACGGGCAGAGCGGCCCAGTGGTTCACCACCTCGGTGACCTACCGGGTGTTTGGGGTATTCCCAACAACCCTGCTCTACTTTGGAGCTATCCTCTTTATCGTCTTATACATCTTAAACCGCACCCACTACGGCAAACAGTTGTTCTTAACGGGTAACAACAACCGTGCCGCCTATCTCTCGGGCGTAAAAACCGTGAAGATGAAGATGCTCAACTACACCTTAGCCGGTGTGTTTGCTGGCTTTGCAGGATTCGTAGGTGCCGGATACATGAACTTTGTTATGTGCAGTGCCTTTGATTCCTATACCATGATGTCCATCGTTGCGGTGGTCATCGGAGGTACGCTGCTGGTGGGGGGCAAGGGCTCCTTTGTGGGCACAGCCGCAGGGGCGTTGCTCATGATCGTTTTATCCAACTGCTTGGTGGTGCTGGATCTGCCCCAGGCCCTTCGGGATGTGATCATGGGGATCGTGCTCATCATACTG
This sequence comes from uncultured Clostridia bacterium, assembly GCA_964453645.1. Lineage (GTDB taxonomy): Bacteria > Bacillota > Clostridia > Christensenellales > JAWKQI01 > CAYVRJ01. The sequence goes on along the minus strand of CAYVRJ010000001.1, from coordinate 101,305 downwards.
CTGGCCGTATACAACCGTTCCAAGGCCGTTCGTCAATAATCAGGAGGATTTATACACCATGGAAAAGCTTATTCAAGAAATTATCGCAGCAACAGAGCCACCCATGCCAAAGCGCAAGGATTGGCGCATTGGCTGTATTGGTTCGGGTTTTATAATGAAAGACTGCCAGCTGGTGGCCTACAACGACATGGGGTTTAACCCCGTTGCCATCGCTTCCAAAGAATACGACGTTTCCAAAGAAGTTGCAGCCCTTCGGGGTATTCAAAAGGTTTACGAAACCTGGCAGGAACTTCTAAACGACGAGGAAATTGAAATCTTAGACATTGCAATTCCCCCCCACATTCAGCTCCAGGTGGTGGAAGAAGCGTGTAAGCACAAAAACATAAAGGGTATTCTGTGCCAAAAGCCCATCTCCATGTCCCTTGAGGACACAAGGAAGATTGCAAAGCTGGGTGAAGACCACGGCATTCAAATTGCCGTCAACTCCAACATGCGCTACGATCAATCCATGCGTGCCCTTAAGTTTATCTTAGACAAGGGGCTGCTGGGCACACCCGTTCTCGCCACCATTGAGATGCGTGCCATCCCCCACTGGCAAGAATTTTTAAAGAGTTACGATAAGTTAGAGCTGTTTGGTATGGGTATCCACCACATCGATATCTTCCGGTATCTCTTTGGCGATCCCATGGAAATCACTGCCCTTTGCCGTCCCGATCCACGGTCCCAGTTTCCCCACACGGACGGCATCACCCAATACACATACAAATACGCAGACGGTCTCATGGCCACCAGCTTAGACGACGTGTGGGCATGGCCCAACGACCCCTGCGAGAAGGATATCTATATCAAGTGGAGAGTGGAGGGCCTTGACGGCATGGCCACGGGCACCATTGGCTGGCCCATGTACCCCGCACGCCAGCCCAGCACCTTAAAATTCACTTGCAAGTCATACCCCAACCAGTGGATTGAACCCACTTGGGACACCGTTTGGTTCCCCGATGCGTTTAGGGGCACCATGTCCTCCCTGCTCTGTGCGGTTGAAAACAATACGCTGCCCGAGATTAGCGCTGTTGACAACATCCATACCATTGGCTGTGTGGAGGCGTGTTATGCTTCTATCGAGCAAAAGCGCACTGTTTCCCTTGAGAGCATTCTACAATCCTAAAGGAGAAAAGATATGTTAAGCGTTGGTATTTTTACAGGCTATTACCCCTACAACACCGATGAAGTGATTCAGCGCATTAAAGCAACAGACTTTAACTGCGTTCAGTTGGACGTTTCCTTTAAGGACTGCGATGCGACCAAAGGGGAATTAACCGTTGAAAAAGCAAAAGAAATCCAAGAAAAGTTTCGGGATGCAAACTTGCCTATCATTGCCGTTTCGTCCTACACAAACTTTATCCATCCAAATCCAAAGAAGCGCAAGGCAAACATCGATTATTTAAAATCTATGATCAGCTTTGCAAAACACTTGGGCTGCACCTACGTGGCTAGTGAAACGGGCACGTACAACGAGGAGAGCGACTGGGTGTGGGACGACCGCAACGCAAGCGAAGAGGTATACCAAGAGACTCTGTCCATCATCAAAGACATCGTATCCCACGCTGAGTCGGAAGGCGTTACCTTCTTGATTGAGAATTATGTCAACAACGTCATCGGTACGGTTGCCCAAGTGGAACGCCTGTTTCAGGACGTCAACTCCCCCCACTTAGGCCTTGTGTGCGACCCAACCAACTATTTCTCGGATGCAAATATTGAAGATGTGGATGCAGAACTGGTGCGAATTTTTGATAAACTTGCCCCCTATATGAAAATTGCCCACGCAAAGGACTGCAAGCGCACCAGCGATCTGTCCGAAAAACATGCGAATATCGATGCGGACGAATCCCACACATTCCGGGGTTCGGGAGGTGTTGAGCTTCCCGCTGCGGGACTGGGTGTGTTAAATTATCCCCTGTACTTAGAGCTGTTGGCAAAACATCACCCCAACATGCCCCTCATCATCGAACACTTAGACGAGAGTGATATCCCTCGGGCTAAGGGGTTTGTGGATGGAATATTAAAAACAGTCGGAGTGTAGCTATGTACTACTTAGGAATTGACTTAGGGGGTACGAATGTTGCCGTTGGCATTGTGGATGAAACCTACAAACTCATCGCCAAACATTCTGTCCCCACCTCCCCCACCCACGATTTTGAAACCATCGTTTGCGATATGGCGAATGCCGCCAAGGCGGTTGCAGGCATGGCAAATGTGGATTTTAAAGACATTCACTCGGTGGGCATTGGTGTGCCCAGTTCCCTCGATCCAGCTAACAACCACGTGGTGTTTGCCAATAATTTAGATTGGTACGATGTGGACTTAGTCTCTGAATTTAAAAAGCATATCGACAAAGAAACATACATTGCCAACGATGCAGACTGTGCAGCCTTTGGCGAAGCCTTATCAGGTGCTGCCAAGGGCCTTCAAAACGTGGTCATGATCACCTTGGGCACGGGTGTTGGTGGCGGTGTCATCTTAAACGGAAAAATTTTCACCGGGGGAACCCGAGAGGGTTTGGAACTGGGGCACATCGGCCTAGTAATTAACGGTGAACCCTGCACTTGCGGCAGGCGGGGCTGTTTGGAAACCTATGCCTCGGTTACCGCCCTTGTTCGGGACACGGTCCGTGCCATTGAAGCAAACAAACACAGCCTCATGTATGAGCTGTGCGGCAAAGATTTAAGTAACGTGAGTGCCAAACTTCCCTTTAAAGCTGCCCTTCAGGGAGATGAAACGGCTAAAGTGCTTGTTAAAAACTTTATTCGCTATTTAGCTGAGGGTATTCAAACCCTCACCATTTGCTTCCGCCCCGATGCCATTATTATTGGTGGGGGTATTTGCAACGAAGGTGAAAACCTGCTCACCCCCCTGCGAGAAGAGGTGACAAGAATTTCTTATGCACCCGATCTTATGATCATGCCTAAAATTCTTCGAGCAGAGCTTTCCAACGACGCTGGCATTATTGGCGCAGCACTGTTATACAAAGGACTTAATTAATTTTTGGAGGTCATACCATGAGTAAGACGAAAGTTGCCATTCTAGGTACCGGATTTATTTCCCACATCCATTTGGAAAGTTATATTCGTTTCGTGCCCGATGCCGAAGTTGTGGCGATTTATGGGCGCAATTTAGAGAATGCCAAACATTTGGCCACCACCTTTGGCGTGCCCAATGCATACGACAATATAGATACATTACTAAAGGAATGTGATGCCGACGTCATTGACATCTGCCTGCCCAACTATCTCCACTACGAAGCCTGCCTCAAGGCTGCCAATGCCAACAAGCACATCATCATCGAAAAGCCCCTGTCCATGACTTTGGAACAGGCCGATGAAATGATTGCACTGTGCAAACAGAAAAATGTGCTGCTCATGTATGCCGAGGAACTTTGCTTTGCTCCCAAATACGAGCGGGTACGGGCCTTGGTGGAGCGGGGTGCCGTGGGTGATGTGTATATGCTCAAGCAAGCCGAAAAACACAGCGGGCCCCACAGCCCTTGGTTTTATCAAGCAGATACCGCCGGCGGTGGCGTTATGATGGATATGGGTTGTCACGCTTTGGCTTGGTTTCGCTGGATGACGGGCAACTGCAAAATTAAATCCGTGTATGCCAGCATGAGCACTGTGCTGCACAAGGATATTACCGACTGCGACGACAACACCATTACCATTGTTGAATTTGAAAACGGTGTCACCGCCATTGCCGAGGATAGCTGGGCGAAACACGGCGGTATGGACGACCGCATTGAAGTGTATGGCACCAAGGGTGTTTCCTATGCAGATTTATTCCGGGGTAACGCTGCCCTCACCTACAGCACCGAGGGGTACGACTACGCCATGGAAAAGGCGGGAACCACCAAGGGCTGGACGTTTACTGTGTTTGAAGAGGCGTTTAACCAGGGGTATCCCCAGGAACTGGCCCACTTCATCGACTGCGTGCGCAACGGAACCAAACCCAAAGTGACGGGTGAAGACGGACGTGCCGTCCTCGAAATGATCTATGCGGCCTACGCTTCGGCCAAAAGTGGTGCAAAAGTGGCACTGCCCTTTAGTGCTAAAGTGGAAAAACCCATCGATCTGTGGAAGAAATAAAGTACATGAACTTGTGCCGCAAGTGCAGCGGTAGAACGGAATTAAAATGAAAACAAACGTATTTAAAACCCAAGAGCTTGCGGCAAAACATATTGCTGCAACAATCAAAGAAATTGTTCAAAATAAACCAACTGCCCTTTTGTGTCTGGCAGCGGGGCACACCTCCCTGCCCGTATTTGACGAACTCATCTCCATGAATCAATCGGGAGAAATTGATTTTTCTCAGGTGAGCATCGTGGGGTTAGACGAGTGGCTCAACATTTCAAAAGAGGCATACGGCTCCTGTGCGTATTTTTTAAACGACAACATTTTTTCAAAAATTAATGTATCGCCCGAAAATATTCGCTTGTTCGACGGCATGTGTGCTGATCCTGCTAAGGAATGCGAAAGCGTGGAGTTGTTCATAAAGGGTTTGGGCGGAATTGATTATTTGCTGCTGGGTATGGGTATGAACGGCCACTTGGCCCTCAACGAACCGGGTTGCTCTTTTGAAACCGGTGCCCATGTCACCGACCTTGCGCCCAAAACCAAAGAAGTTGCGGTGAAGTATTTTGAGGGGGATATGCCCCCCATTGAGCAGGGTATCACCCTTGGCATTCAAAACATGCTGGACGCATCGGTGGTGCAGCTCTCGGTCTTTGGGGCACACAAGAAAGAAATTGTAGCAAAGCTACTCAATCTCGACCCAACCCCCGATCTGCCTGCAACGGCACTTAAAGTTTTGCCGGGCTGTGAGTTGATTTTAGACGAAGCCGCATCCAACTAAATTCAAAGAATCAAATGGGGAGTATCAAACAACAACTGTTTTGATGCTCCCTACTTATTTTCCTAACATCTGTACATATTCTCAATAATAATTGTAACAGTATTTACATAATCCTGCAATATTATATTCATTGACAGGAATATATTTGTATTGTATGATTTTTGAAACATTTCCCTATATTTTTTCGTCTTCATAATATAAAGAGGTTATAAAACCCAAAGGAGGAAAAAATAATGAAAAACCGTATTCAAAACCTGATCATCTGTGCCGTATTGGCACTCGTCTTGGTGCTCGGCGCATGTGCGCCCATGAACACTGTGCCCTCCATGCCCAAACCCGTGTATCCCGATGCGGGAGCACCTGCCGCACCCATGGAGCCACTAGCCCCTGCGGCCCCCGCCCCAGCCGAAGCTGCCCCTGAATCCCCCTACGATTACTACGACGGCAGCGAAACGAATCCCTATATCGGCAACGAGGAGTACAATCCAGCAAGCGAGAGTGGGTTCTTAAACACGACGACAAAACCCCTGTCCACCTTCTCGTCCGACGTGGACACCGCATCCTATGCCAACATTCGCCGCATGATCGACGACAACATGATTCCCCAGCCCGATGCTGTGCGCATCGAAGAGATGCTCAACTACTTCCAATACGACTATCCACAACCTAGGTCCAACGAACCCTTTAGCATGACTGCCGAAATCACCGACTGCCCTTGGAACGAGAGCACCAAACTCATGCTCATTGGTATGCAGGCTAGGCAAATCGATTCCGATCGCCTCCCTCCCTCCAACTTGGTTTTCCTCATCGACGTCTCGGGATCTATGGACGAATACAACAAATTACCCCTTCTCAAGCAGGGTTTCAAAATGCTCACCGAGCAGCTGCGAGAGCGGGATCGCATTTCTATTGTGACGTACGCTTCCTCAGATCAGATTGTGCTCAACGGCACTTCGGGCAGATATAAGAACGAAATTTTATCCGCACTGGATACACTCACTGCCGGAGGCGGCACAAACGGTGCAGCCGGTATTCAAACGGCCTATGAACTTGCCCAGCGCCACTTCATCGAAGGGGGTAACAACCGGGTGATCCTTGCCACCGATGGGGATTTAAACATTGGTATGAGCAGTGAGAGTGAGCTTAGGCGTTTGATCCAGACCAAGCGGGACACGGGGGTTTTCCTGTCTGTAATGGGTTTTGGCACGGGTAATTTAAAGGACAACAAGATGGAAACCTTAGCGGACAACGGAAACGGCAGTTATTCCTATATTGACAGTGCGTTGGAAGCCAAGAAGGTGTTGGTGGAAGAGATGGGTGGAACCCTCTTCACCGTTGCCAAAGACGTTAAATTCCAAGTGGAGTTTAACCCTGCCATGGTGAAGGGATACCGTTTAATCGGCTACGACAACCGCAGGCTCAACGACGAAGACTTTGCCAACGATAAAAAAGATGCGGGAGACGTTGGTGCGGGGCACAGGGTGACAGTGCTCTACGAATTGGTAGATAAAGATTCACCCGTTGCCAGCTCCATTGGCGGTTTAAAATACCAGACCAGCGAACCTGCAATGAACACCGACGAGTGGCTCACCGTGAGTGTGCGCTACAAAGAACCTTCCCAGGACAACAGCCGTTTGCTGGCATATCCGGTGAACGCTTCGGTGTATCGCCGTGAGATGTCGCCCACCATGGCCTTTGCTGCATCGGTTGCGCAGGTGGGTATGTTACTCAAGCAGTCGGACTATGCGGGAACTTCCACGTATTCCGGCATTCTCAGCCAGTTAAACGCCATTCCCGGCTTGGACAACGATGTATACAAGGCTGAATTTAAGTATATGGTTAATAAATTATCGAGGATGTAACCTTTTTTCGGGGGCTACTCGCCCCCGTACCCCTCACAAGGGGGAATGATTCCCCCTTGACCCCTCTTTATATGGGCTATTTTAAATAAACCCTATACAAGGGGTGCAGGGACTCAGTCCCTGCCTAGGGGGGTTAAGGGGGACGAGTAGTCCCCCTAGAGAAATATTTTAGCAATGTTTGCAAACACAAAGCAAATAATCATTCCAATCGCCGTGGGCACTAGAAACGAAATAAACGTCCACTTAAAACTACCCGTCTCCTTGCGAATGGTGATCAGTGCCGTGGAGCAAGGCCAGTGCATCAGCGAAAACAACATCACACAAATAGCCGTTATCCACGTCCATCCGTGGCTGACCAGCAACTCCCTAAGTGCCCATAAACTATCCATCTCCAAAAGACTACCCTGTGCCATATACGCCATGATAATAATGGGAAACACAATCTCGTTGGCGGGAAACCCCAATATAAACGCAATGAGAATCACGCCGTCTAAACCGATCAGCCGGGCGAACGGGTCTAAAAACCCTGCACAATGGCTGAGTAAACTCATATCCCCCACCATCACGTTGGCCATCAGCCAGATCACCAACCCCGCCGGTGCCGCAACCGATACCGCTCTGCCCAGCACAAACAACGTCCGATCAACGATGGAACGCAGGATGACCTTGCCGATTTGAGGCCTGCGATAGGGTGGAAGCTCCAACGTAAAGGAGGAGGGAACGCCCCTAAGAATCGTCTTAGACAACGCTTTAGACACCACAAAGGTCATAAAAATGCCCAATAGAATCACTGCTGTGAGCAGCACTGCCGATAACAGGGAATCAAACACTGCCCCTGCAAGGCCAATAAAAAACATGGAGATGATGGCGATGAGGGTGGGGAACCTGCCGTTGCAGGGCACAAAATTGTTGGTGATCATGGCGATCAATCGTTCCCTGGGTGAATCGATGATCCTGCACCCCACGATTCCCGCTGCATTACAGCCAAACCCCATACACATGGTGAGGGCCTGTTTGCCGCAGGCACAGCACCGCTTAAAGGGTTTATCCAGATTATAGGCCACCCGGGGCAGATACCCCGCATCCTCCAACAAAGTGAACAGCGGAAAGAAAATAGCCATGGGCGGCAGCATCACGGATACCACCCACGCCAACACCCGATATACCCCCAGCACCAGTGCGCCGTGGAGCCAATCGGGGGCGTTGAGATATGTAAATAAATCGGTCAGCCGATCCTGCACCCAAAACAGTCCGCTAGACAGCACCTGAGAGGGATAGTTGGCACCGGAGATGGTGATCCAAAACACCAGCGCCAGCAGGGCGATCATAATGGGGTATCCCGACCACTTGCTGGTTAAAATTTTATCGATCTTGCGATCCGTTGCGTTGTATGTACTCTTATCAAACGTGACAATATCTTTGCACACCCTTTCGGCGGTGCCCACCAGGGAGGTTACGATTTTATCCTTTAAATTGTGGGTGTCGATGCCGTTTGCTTCCAGCACTTCCTTGGCACGGCTGATGGTTTCTATCAGCGTTTGGTTTTTTAAAATATCCCTGTGCAAGTGAACGTTTAGCTCCTTCATCAAGGGTTCGTCGTAATCTAACAGCTTGAGGCAAAGCCAGCGGGAGTTGATGCCATCTCCCGCCAACTGTGAAACCACAGGCTGTAACATTTCAATTGCCTCTTCGATGGGTTTTTCGTACCGAACTTCTATGGGTGAAGTGCGTGTCTCTCCCCCCACCAATCGGTCCATCTCCAGCATGAGGTTGGACAGACTTTTTTTCTTCCGGGCGACGGTGCCACACACAGGCACCCCCAGTCTCTTAGCTAAACCCTGTAAATCGATGGATATATTTTTTCGCTTTGCTTCATCTAACAAGTTGACACACACCAAAACCTTGCTGGATATCTCCATTGTTTGCAGAACCAGATTCAGGTTCCGCTCCAGGCACGTGGCGTCGCATACCACCATCACGGCATCTGCTTTGCCAAAACAAATAAAGTTTCGTGCCACCTCCTCTTCGGCTGAGTGTGCCATAAGGGAATATGTGCCGGGTATATCCACCATCACATAGGTGTTGTTTTTTGTTTCACAATACCCCATTGCGTTGGTGACCGTCTTTCCCGGCCAATTCCCCGTATGTTGATTCAGTCCCGTTAGATTGTTAAACACAGTGCTCTTTCCAACGTTTGGGTTTCCTGCAATTGCCACCACTTTATCCTGCGGCGTTTGCTTCTTAACCGTTAGTCCTGAGTCTGCGGCTGCTCTTATACCCACAGAGTTCACTGTCAGTCCCATGCCCCCTCCTTACAGTTGTTTTTCTATTTGCTAAACACAGATTAGAATGTCATTACAATCTTCTAAGCGAATGGCAATGACTGCCCCACGAATGAGAAAGGCCGTCGGGTCCCCCCCCGGACTTCTCCCCAGGCACTCTATTTCTGTATCTTCAATCAGCCCGATATCTAATAATCTTCTCCTGATACTGCCGGTGGACAGGAGTTTTTTCACACGAGCCCGCTCGCCGGGCCGCACATCACTTAAGCAGTTTGCTCCTTTCATAAATCACATACCTCGAAAATACATTAGTGTAAGGAAACTTTTTTTCCTCATGCTATTGTATTAAACGGCTAGGCATTTGGTGACAAAAAACGGAGGTTGTGTTTTTATGTTTGAAAAGGAGGGGTTTTATACACTCAAGGGCTATCAGCTCAACGAATGTGAAGAGATGACAACCTCAATGGAAGATTATTTGGAAATGATCTGCCGCATCCTCAAGGGTTCCGACGTGGTGCGGGTGCACGAACTGGCGGAACAACTCCATGTGAAACCCTCATCTGCCTCCAAAATGGTGGCAAATTTAAAGGAAGGTGGGTATATCGATTTTGAAAAATACGGCTATATTGTTGCCACGCAAAAGGGTTTGGATCGGGGAAATTACTTGCTGCACCGGCACAAGGTGCTCCACGATTTCTTTTGTGCCTTAAACAACACTGAAAACGAACTGGAACAAGTGGAAAAAATCGAACATTTTATCAACGAACTCACGGTTGAAAACTTGCATGTTCTTACAAAAAAAATGCTTTTAAAATAACTTTCTCAAGGATTGACATACGTTTCATTTCCATATACTATAAAAATAGAATTTTTGCAAAAAAAATAGATACAAAGGAGAAACTTCGTGAATTACGATGTAATTGTTGTGGGTGGGGGTATGTCGGGGTTGATGTGTGCCTACGAGCTTTCCCGCAAGAATCAGGACATGCAGATTTTAATCATAGAGCGGGGAAAGCATCTGAAAAACCGTTCCTGCCCCGCCAGCGCGACTAAGAAGTGCTGTGCATGTAACGTTTGTTCCATTTCCGTGGGTTTGGGGGGAGCGGGCAGTTTTTCGGATGCAAAGTTTATTCTGAGCACCAACTACGGGGGTGAGCTGGGAACCGAGCTGAACAAGGATACGGCACAAGAACTCATCGATCAAGTGGACGATATTTTGGTGCAATTTGGCGCAACCCAGGACAAGTTCTATGAGGACGAGGAATTAAAATTAAAGTGTCTGCAAAACAATTTGTACATGATCGGAAGTACACTCAAACACTTGGGCACCGACCAAAACTATAAAACCATGCTCAAACTCATCACCCATTTGGAAGAACAGCAAAGTGTCGAGATTCGCACCCTCACAGTTGTTAACGATGTGGCACGGGAGGGTGATGGATATCAAGTACACACGGCTGACGGAGAAACTTTTAAGGCCAAAAACGTGGTGGTGGGCACGGGGCGCAGTTCGGGTAATTTTGTTGTGGAACTGTGCAATCGGTTTAATGTGCCCATTAAATCCAACAAGGTGGACATCGGCGTTCGGGTGGAGATGAAGGATATTATTTGGCGGGAGTTCTCCAGCCGCATCTACGAGCCTAAAATCACCTACCGCACCCCCACCTTTAACGACAAGACCCGGATGTTTTGTTTTTGCCAGGGGGCCACAGTGACAGCTGAAAACAACGGAGGGGTGATTACCGCCAACGGAAAGTCCTCTGTGAACCTTGCCGAAAAGACGGAAAACTGCAACTTTGCCATTTTGAGCAGCATTGAGTTTACCGAACCCTTTCACAACCCGGTGGAGTACGTGGAGAACATCTCCCGGCTCTCCAACCTAATCGGGGATGGCAATGTGATTGTGCAACGGTTTGGCGATTTAACCAACGGTCGCCGCAGCACCGAGAAGAAAATCCGTGAAAACTCTGTGGTGCCCACCCTTGCGGCCACTGCGGGGGATATTTCGCTGGTGCTGCCCTACCGGGTGCTCAAGAATATCATCGAAACCATGTATGCCCTAGACAGCGTTGCCAAGGGCACGGCCAACCCCGACACTTTGCTATACGCCTGTGAGAGTAAGTATTATTCCGTTCGACCTGCGTTTATTGGCGATCACTTTGAAATTTTGCCGGGGCTGTATGTGATGGGGGATTGTTCGGGGGTGACCCGCAGTTTGTCCCACGCCGGGGCTATGGGGTTGTATGTAGCCCACCACGTTTTGCAAAGCTAACGACGGTCTTTAAATGGGGCTTCGCCCCAAACCCCATTTAGGGGACTTTTTGAAAAAAGTCCCCTAAAAACCCCAAAAACTTTTTGTCGCAAAGCTAACGCTTTGCTAGGAGATATTTCCTTTATAAAAAATTTAGCAAAGCGTTAGCTTTGCGACAAAGGGTGCAGGGACTAGTCCCTGCCTAGGGGGTTTCAGGGGGACGAGTAGTCCCCCTGTCGTGCTCCACAAAAAACCTTACTCCATCGTCCATTCAAGGCCATACGCATAGAGCGTGGACTCGGTGGGCACACCGTCCTCGTCCCAACCCATCATGCCGTAATAACACTTGATCACCTCTTCAAAAGCCTGCCTGTCAATCCTGCACCCTTTCTTGGCCCCAAAATCAATCTCCTGTTCGTACATCCTGTCGGGAAGCCTGTCGTCCGCTGCCCGCAACCCCTCCCGCACATTGTATATGCGGAAAATCTGATTGCGCAGTTCACCCAACCGCATAATCTCATAGGAGGACGTCTCAAACCCCGTGACATCGTGAAGCAGCTTAGCCATACGGTTTAAACTATATACCCGGGTGGGGGCAGAGGCAAACAGACACAAACCCAGGGCATCCGTTGCCGACCACAGGGTGTTGAGGGCAACAAAGTTGCGCACTTTCTTCTTACCCACGTACTCCATCTCAATTCGCTCGGTAATGCCAATGGTGTAACAGTAGTTGAGGGTGTGATCCCAGCCAAAGTGGGTGTCGAAATCCCAGTCGTGTTCGCAAATTTCATACCTCGGCCCCGTGGGCGCTGTGGCATAACCCAAGGCTAAGTTCGTTTGGCTGCGGCACTCAAAGGCGTTGAGTTCGTTTTTCTTCACTGTCATGGCATACTTTTCTGCACCCTTGCCGATCTGTTCTGCCGCCCGGTAACTGCCCTCGGCCAGAATATGCCCTACGCCCTCTCTCTTGGCGATGGCCTCAATAATCGCTAAAATGTCCACCTCGGAACTGAAAGAAAAATTCAGCCCATCGTCTTTAAGCAACCCTCGCTGCACGCACTCTTGTGCAAAGGAAATGGTGTAACCCAGTGAGTTGGGATCCATGCCGTACTCGTTGCACAGCACGTTTGCAAAGACGATCTTGTGCACATCGGACAGACCCATATTCGGCCCAAATGCCCCCAGCGCCTCTTGGTGTAACCCACCTGAGCGGCTGTCCGCCTCTTTGGGTGCATACCGCTTGATGCAGTCGTTGGGGCAGCCCGGGCAGGAGGAAACCCCGTTATAATAATCCTCGAACTGCTCGGGGGCATATTCGTTTACATAATCACACTTCGATGTTTGAAAGTTGTTCACACAAACGGAAGCGTCGATGCCATGGGTGTGTATCCACACCCCAAAGCCGGGGCGATCGTGCTGCCACATGGAGAGCACATTACTGCGCATGGTTTTGTCGAACCATTCCTTGGTCTCAGCCAAGGCCTGTTCGTCGTACACCGGAGGTAATTGCCCGCCCAGCAGCACCACCCCTTTTATATTCTTTGCACCCATCACAGCGCCCAAACCGGCACGGGAAGCCTGATGGCACCGGTTGGTGATGACATTTGCAAACCGCACCTTGTTCTCCCCCGCAATGCCGATGAGGGCAGTGCTGGCACCGGGATACTGTTCCTCGATGAGATTGACACACTCCGAAACGTTTTTTCCCCACAAGTGCTCTGCGGGTACGATGGAAGGTTTACCATGATCGATCACCAGCAGGGAGGGGTTTTCACACTTGCCGTTTATGATAATACCGTCGAAACCCGATTTTTTCAGGGCCATGGCAAAAGGCCCCTCGCTTCTGGCCTCCCCAATGCCGCCTGTGAGGGGTGATTTGGCGCAAATGGTGAACCGAGCCAACCCCGGGGCATCTTGTCCGCTAATGACACTGGAAAAAAACATGAGAGGATTCTCTTCGGAAAGTGGGTCGATGTTGGGTTTTGTGTTTTTCAGGAGGTACACTGCTGCCATCACCCCGCTGCCCATATATTTTCTATAAAACAGTTCGTCGGGTTCTTCTGTTAAAAATGTCCGATCCCATAAGTTCACGTGAAGTACTTTTCCGTTGTAACCGTATTTCATTCTCTCTCTCCTTTGGGGTGTTTGTATAAAAATGAGCAAACCCCCGTCTGTTAAAAACGGAGGTTTGCAAAAGTTTACTTTATTTTGTATTAATCGTAAACAAGAATTGCGATGTCGGGATCGTCGATGTTGGATGCATTATACCACTTCGCACCTGTATCCACATCTGCAACTGCTTCGCCGTTGGCAGCTTTTACAGCCAGTGCAACAGCCTGATAACCGATCTGGAAGGGATCTTGTGTTACAGAACCAAAGAACCAGCCCTGTCTGATTGCATTCTTCTGGAGAGAACCAGCGTCGAATCCAGCAACCAATAATGTCTTGTATTTGCCCTTTTCTCTGTCGAGGTCAGCACCGTCGTTGGTTGCAGACAGCATGCCGTTTGCAGTACCTTCGTTGGAGCAGAATACGCCAACTAAGTTCTTAGCGTTGAGCAGAGCCATACCGGCATTCTTTACGTCCTCAGCGTTTGCTGTGGGGGGAATTGCCAACTGAACGATGATCTTTGCTTTTTCAGCAGAAGCTTTGTTGAACTTGTCGTGACCTTCGATTGCAACAGCGCCGGGAGCGATTGCTTCAGCCTGTTTAACGAACTCATCGATAAAGCCCTGGGTTCTGCCAAGGATAGAGCCAGAAACTGCGTCCTGAGAGTATACGCCCACTCTTGCGGGGTTTGCATCGGTTGCAGCTTTCAGAGCGGCAACAAAACCTTCGTTCTTCATCATTTCGATAGCAGCCAGAGCAGCAGCGCCTTCGTTGTTTGTGGAAGCGTTAGCTACGATGGAGCCAGCGGGTGCACCGGGTACGCCGGAGTCAAATCCGATAATGGGAATGCCAGCAGCCTGTGCAGCGCTGATTTCGCCGATCAACGCTTCTGCGTCAACTGCAGCCAGAGCCATAGCCTTGGGGTTTTTCGCCATTTCAGCTTTGAACATATTTACTTGATCTGCAACAGCAGCTTCGCCTTCTGGCCCATTGAAGTAGATTTCAACGCCCAGATCAGCAGCAGCAGCGTCGGAACCAGCTTTTACTGCTTGCCAGAACTGGTGCTGGAATCCCTTGGAGATAACGGGGATGTAGAGCTTCTCAGCGGGAGCTGCGGGCTCAGCGGGAGCAGCAGGCTCTGCGGGAGCGGGCTCAGCGGGAGCTGCGGGCTCAGCGGGAGCAGCAGGTGCTTCGGGAGCAGCAGGTGCGCCGCAAGCAGCCAATGACATTGCCAGCATTACAACTGCCAAAAGTGTCACAAGAATTTTTTTCATTGATCTTCCTCCTGATAAGTTTGTTTATGTTAAGCGGTTTCATTTAAGCCGCAAAACAACGTTGGTTATTTGTTGCGGTATTTATCCAGCAGCACAGCGCCGATAACCACAACCCCTGTGAAGAATAGCTGCCAAGGTGCGGGAAGTCCCATGGCCATCAGGCCATTTTTTAGGATAGACATGATGAACACGCCGATGATGGTGCCCGAAATGGTGCCCACGCCGCCTGCAAGGGAAGTTCCGCCGATAACAACGCCGGAAATGGCTTGCAGTTCCATGCCGTTGCCCGTGCCGGGAAGGATGGAGATATAGGTTGCTGCATAAAAGATACCTGCAACGCCGGCAAAGAATCCGCACACGGTATATACCAGTGTTTTCCACTTGCTCACGTTTACGCCCGAGAGCCTTGCAGCTTCTTCGTTGGAGCCTAAGGCAAACACGTATCTGCCGAATTTGGTTTTGTTCAGCAAGAAGAAGGCCAGCAAGAAGAATACGATCAGATAGATCACACCCACTGGGATTCCTTCCACTTTAAAGAACACCTCTTTAAACCAAGCGTCTGCCGAACCGATGGTGGGGTAGCGCATGGTCTGCACCCCTGTGACGATGGAGCCAAGGCCTTGGGAGATGGACATAATACCCAGGGTGGCGATAAAGGGCGGTAATTTTAACCTTGCAACCAAGATGCCGTTGACAAATCCAAAGATAGTAGCCACGATTACAATGATGATCAGCCCGATCCACAGGGGAAAGTGCCACTGGTTGTATGCAGCACCGCCAATGAGGGCACCGCACATCATCACTGTTCCGATGGACAAATCGATGCCCCCGGTGATGATGACAAAGGTAACGCCAAGAGCCAAGAACCCAATGAAGTACGCAGCTTCAAGGATGTTCACCAAATAATCCAATGTGAAAAAGTTGGTGCCGAATATGGCAAAGAATACGTAGAGAATCACTAATGCGGCCAGAGCCAACAGTTTTTGAAATCCGGATTTCTTACCGGTCTTATTGGTTTTTTCCATTGTTCATTTCCCCTCTGTATGTTGCATATTTCATAATATTTTCTTGAGATGCTTCGGATATGGAAAGCTCTCCCGTAATCCTGCCCTCGCACATGACGATGATTCGGTCACTCATGCGCAAAAGCTCAGGCATTTCGGACGAAATCATAATGATGGAACGCCCTTCTTCGGCCAGTGCATTGATGAGCTTGTAGATTTCGCTCTTTGCACCCACGTCGATACCCCGGGTGGGTTCGTCGAATATTAAAATATCGCAGTTGCGGATGAGCCACTTGGCGATAACAACCTTTTGCTGGTTGCCCCCCGACAGGTTTTTGATGAGCTGATCGATGGAAGGGGTTTTGATGTTGATTTTATCCACATAACGATGGGTGTCTTGGTGGATTTTTTTGTCGTTCACAACGAGACCCGACGTGTAGTCGGAAAGCGTAGCCATCACGGCGTTGTCCGCAACGGACAGCCCCACACACAGGCCATAGCGCTTGCGATCCTCCGAGAGATAACCGATGCCGTATTTTACAGCGTCGTTGGGGGAACTGATGTTCACTTCCTTGCCGTTTATGATAAATGTGCCCGAAGTCCTTTTGTCCGCACCAAAGAGCAGCCGTGCCGTCTCTGTTCTGCCCGCACCCATCAGCCCTGCAAAGCCCAGAATTTCACCCTTTTTCAGCTCGAAGCTGATGTCTTTCACATCCTTAGAGTTTAAATCCTTCACTTCCAGCACTGTTTCTGCATCGGGAGAGACGTTTGAAACAGACTTGGGTTGTTCGTATATGGTTCTGCCCACCATCATGGAGATGATTTGATCGATGGTTGTATCCCTTGTCATCACCGTGTCCACGTACTGTCCGTCCCGCATGACGGTGATTCTATCGGTAATCCGGGCCAATTCGTCCATTCTGTGGGAAATATAGACGATACCCACCTGTTTTTCCTTTAATTGTTCAATAAATCGAAATAGTTCTTCAATTTCAGAGTTTGTAAGAGCGGCCGAAGGCTCGTCCATAATGAGCACACGGGTGGATTCAAAGGAGAGTGCCTTTGCGATTTCCACCATTTGCTGCTTGGCCACCGATAAGTCCGAAAGCTTGTTTTCGGGATGGATGCTTAGTTTGAGAGAATCCATCAATTCCTGGGTCATCTTGTTTTGCTTCTTTTTGTTGAGCACCAACCCTTTCATGGGTTCCCTGCCAATAAAGATGTTTTCGGCAACGGTTAAGTCCTTCATCAGGTTTAATTCCTGATGGATGATGTTGATTCCAAGATCCTGTGCCATCTTTGGGGTTGTGATGTCCACTTCGTTTCCATAGACGGTAATGGTGCCCGCATCCCTTGAATAAATACCGCAGAGTATCTTCATCAAAGTAGATTTCCCCGCACCGTTTTCGCCCACAAGCCCCAACACCTCGCCTGCACGAATGGTTAGTTGCACGTCGTCGAGGGCGTGTACACCGGGAAAGCTCTTTTGTATGTTGTTCATACTGACCAAAACTTCAGACATACTCAAACTCCTACTCGCTTATTATTTTGTTATTATATCACATCTAATGTATTTTCCAATCTATATTTTAACTTTTTTTGAAATATATAGGGTAAAAATTTATAGATTGTGGTCGATATTTTTAAATTTATGCTTTCATTTTGAGTATAACGTTAAAGTTAACGAAGGGTAAAAACATTAATTTAGAAGTTAGGATATTGACAGAGCCACAGGGGAATTGTATAATTAATACAAAGAGTGCACCGGGTGAAACGGTCTGCTCCAAGTTTTGAATAATTTAGAACAGCCGTTCAGTTTCAGTGGCGGCTGTTCTTGCTATTATCGGTTCTTTAGCTGCTTTATTGCAACGATCAAGGCGATAACGGACACTAGGAAATGCAGCAGATTCACTGCTAAACTAAAATCCATCATATCACCCCCAATCTTTTGTGATTGAGGAGCAAAAAACCGTCCACCGTAGTGCACTCTTATAAGCAAAATAGTACCATTTTTCGATAAATAATGCAATACATAAATATACTGAACAGTGTAATTTATAATTTAGATCAACATGAAATATCCCGCAGCATATCTTGACACGATTTATTCCCAGTGATAAGATGATTGTACACATATCCAACCTTACTACTATATTTATAATACAATACTATCTACATACTACAAGAGCCGGAAAGGAGTTTTTTCAATGGCAAGAATCGGTATTAGACCAACAATTGATGGAAGAGAGAGAGGTGTTCGGGAGAGTCTGGAAGTGCAGACTATGGCTATGGCAAAAATGGCCGCAGAGCTGATTACCTCCAATTTAAAGGATCGGTTTGGCAACCCCGTTGAGTGTATCATTTCGGATACAACCATCGGCGGTGTGGCACAAAACGCTGCATGTGCAGAACAGTTTGCAAAGGCCGGAGGTGTGTGTGCAACCCTCACTGTCACCCCCTGCTGGTGTTACGGCAACGAAGTGATGGATATGGATACCCAAACCCCCAAGGCAATCTGGGGTTTCAACGGCACTGAGCGCCCCGGCGCTGTGTTCCTGGCGGCGGTGAACGCTGCATATGCCCAAAAGGGCATTCCCGCCTTCTCCATCTATGGACAAGAAGTGCAGGACGCAGACTGTTCCACCATTCCCGAAGATGTTGCCAAGAAAATTCTTCTGTGGGCAAAAGCAGCCGTTGCTGTGGGTGAAATGAAGGGTAAGTCCTATCTCTCCATTGGCGGCGTATCCATGGGTATTGCCGGTTCCATCGTTGACCCCACGCTGTTTGAAAAATGGCTGGGCATGAGATGCGAATACGTCGATATGTGCGAAATCGATCGCAGAATACAGCTTGGCATCTACGACCACGAAGAGTATGAAAAGGCCATCAAGTGGGTGAAGGAAAACTGCAAACAGGGATTCGATGTAAACAAGAACCCCACCTCCCAAGAGCGCAAGGAAGAGGAATGGGAATATTGCGTGAAAATGGCTATGATCGCCCGGGATCTCATGGAGGGCAACGAAAAGGTGCGCCAAATGGGCTTTAACGAGGATGGTCTGGGCCACAACGCCATTGCTTCGGGATTCCAAGGTCAGCGTCAGTGGACGGATCACTGGCCCAACGGCGACTTTATGGAAGCAATCCTCTGCTCCAGCTTTGACTGGAACGGCATTCGCCGCCCCTACGTGGTTGCCACCGAAAACGACTGCTGCAACGGCGTTGCTATGCTGATGGGCAACCTGCTCACCAACACCGCACAAATGTTCTCCGACGTGCGCACCTATTGGAGCAACGATGCCGTGAAGCGTGTAACGGGCAAAGACCTGCCCAAGGAAGCACGAGGCGGAATTATCCACTTGATCAACTCGGGTGCCTCCACCTTGGATGCAACGGGTAAACAGAAAAAAGATGGCAAACCTGCCATGAAGCCTTTCTGGGAAATTAGTGAAGCCGAAGCGAAAGCTTGTCTGAACGCCACCCAGTGGTGCCCAGCGGAGCTTGAATACTTCCGTGGCGGCGGGTTCTCCTCCCAGTTTAAGACTGAAGGTGGTATGCCTGTAACCATGTCCCGGATCAATATGATTGCCGGCATTGGCCCTGTGCTGCAAATTGCAGAAGGGTATACCGTTGAGTTGGACGAAAAGCAGTCCAAGATTTTAGAAGATAGAACCAGCCCTGCATGGCCCACCACATGGTTTGCGCCCATCTGCACAGGGGAAGGTGCGTTCACCGATGTATATTCCGTTATGGCCAACTGGGGTGCCAACCACGGTGCCATCAGCTACGGCCACATTGGTGCGGAACTGATCACCTTAGCTTCTATGCTGCGCATTCCTGTCAATATGCACAACGTGAGCAAGGACAGAGTTTTCCGTCCCCAATGCTGGAGTGCGTTTGGCACGGAGTGCTTAGAATCTGCCGATTATCTGGCTTGCAAAACCTACGGCCCAATATACAAATAGAAAATAATAAAAGGGGGACGAGTAGTCCCTCTTTTTTCTTGGGGTTTCACTGAAAACCCTACAACGGGGAATGATTCCCCCTTGGCCCCCCTTGTCGCAAAAGCTCACGCTTTTGCTAAGGCATATTATACAATACCCTACGACAAGGGGTGCAGGGACTCAGTCCCTGCCGTGGGGGTGAAAGGGGGACGAGTAGTCCCCCTAAACGGGGTATGGGGCACTGCCCCATATCAGACTTGCCTTTTACCCTCCATTACACGTTACCCTTTCCCGTAATAGCCGTGGGCAGAATCTTGTAAACCAATGTCTTGCCCGCAGCATTGGCAATGGCTTCCTTGGCCTTTTGTGCGTTGCTCGGCGCATACTTTTGCACAACGTCCAATAAAACCCTCTCCTTCTCCCCCGCATCTTCCACCAAAACACAAGTGCCCACCACCACTGCACTTTTATACTTGGTGGTAAACTGCTGGGGTACAAGCTCCGTATCACAAACACAGGTCAAACAAACGTGTGCATTTTGCCTGAGCAAATCGCACTTGTAACCCTCCACGGCCGAATGAAAATAAACACAACCGTTGAGCCACACCGGCGATATGGGAATACAATAGGGTTTGTTGTCTGCTGCCATAGCTAGCACCCCATAGGCACAGCTGCGAATGACATCAATGGCAAAAGCTTCGTCTTTTTCTCTATCTTTTCTGCGCATGTCCTTCTCCGTTATAAAAAAATGATGGTTCTACATGAAATTTTGTAAAACCATCATACTTTTTCTAATTCCCTGTGTCAAGAAGCGTATCACTTCAAATTTTTTCGATACGGCAGGAACCACTCATTGTACTCACGTTAATTTCACTTTGTCCGTTTTTGTAAATACGCGTCTGTCCCTGGGTCGTCATGGGGAAGCTGGACTTGAAACTACCCGACATTTGTGAAACATGGGCAGTAAACCCATCATTTTCGGGTATGTTGATCTCTACACTGCCCGAAGCGGTATCGCAGTTTAAACGCTTGGGCATAACGTTGGTCGTTAACCGCACACTGCCACTCATTGTGTTCATCGAAGCATCTTCCACACTGCCCTCAACCCGCACACTGCCCGATGCTGTGTTGGCGGATAAAACTTTTGCAACAAGACTGTCGCTCCTAATGGAACCACTCATGGTATTCACGTCAACTCGCTCAAATGTGCCCGAGGTTTTTATGCTGCCCGATGCAGTGCTGATTTGCAGTTGATTGGCTGTAAACTGTTCCATCTCTACGCTTGCACTGGCAGAATCCACTTCGATGAGATTATATTCCGTTTCGGGCACATAAATATCTAAGAATGTGGTGGGCTGAACGCCAATATATCCAAAAAACTCCTTTTCACGCTCCGAAACATAAAGGGTTCCGTTTTCCACATAGGTTTGCATCAAATACTTTTGTTCCAAATCTTTTGGGCCTTTTTGCACCACCCGAAACTCGTTTGTGGTATTTTTTATGATGTTGACTTTTCCCGAAAGCCAATCTATTTTTATATTTTCAACAGCTTCCTGAACTGTCATTTCCCGAATCACCTCTGCACTTTGATAGGAAGTGTAGGAAAAGTTGCCGAAGTTAAAGGTTCTAAACCCTCCAAAACCCGAGGTTCCCGCCAGAATAACGGCTCCAGCGATGACAATACATGCAGTGACCACCCAGATAACCATGGTCATTTTAATAATTGTTTTATTCTTCATTCTCTTTTACCCCCTTTAATTGAATCATTCCCCGAACAAAGGACTGGATTGCTGCTGCTAAAATGAACAAAATCCACGAAAATGCCCACCAGCCAAAAGCAAAGTTTACGATAAAGTACAGTGCAACGACTAAGGTCCAGTAGCCGGCAGTGAACAGGCCAAAGACATCTTTTTTCTTTTTCCCATTTGTTGTGTATTGGGGTTTTCCCACATTTTTATTCTTCATCAGCAAAATTGCCTTTACAATATTTTGGGCTGCTGCTGCTAAAATGAACAAAATCCACGAAAATGCCCACCAGCCAAAGATAAAGTTAACAAACAGGTATACGGCAACGGTCAGTCCCCAAAATGCCCCTGAAAGCGCCTTGTACGCCTGACGGGTGTTATCCGAAACGCTGCGAAACTCCTTAAATTCTTCCACTATAGAGTCGTCTGTGCGCACATACTTTGGTTTTGTCAAGCCGTTGTAGATGAGCAAACCTGTCGCCGCTGCCACCATAACAAACATAATGGCCAGTCCACCCACACCGTTGTTAAAGGGGCCCGAGAGAATTAATGCCAAGGGGCTTAATATATAGAGCATAATGGCTATGGACACCAACAGCCCACTCTTCACCTTTGCACGCTCCATATCGGGAGCCACCAAAAAGGGTTCCCGCACGCTGTCCACCAGTTCGGAAATATCGCCGATCCCAGCGATGGCAGCATTGTACGCCTCTTGCTCTGTCTTACCCTGAGACAGTTGATCGTTATATTTTTCTGCTAAGTTTACATACAGTTCGTCTTTGAGTTCCGCAATCTTTTTTGTCGTTCGCACATTGGAAAATGCATCGTCAATGTATTGCTTGATTTTGTTTAACATAATTCCCTCCTCATACAATTAATCTGTCGATCAAATTTTTTGCCTCTTGCCATTCTGCAATGCTCACGCTGTACTGCTCTCTGCCCTGGGCCGTAATGGAGTAGTAGCGCCTCCTGGCGCCGATGGCCTCGTCCCCCCAATAGGAGTTGATCAGCCCTGCCCCCTCCAAACGCCGAAAGGCAGAATACAAAGTGGCTTCTTTGAGCTCGTAGGCGTTGTTTGTAATCTCCTGAACAGCTTTGTTGATTTCGTAACCGTAGCTGTCCTTTTGAAGCAGTTGCTTTAGAATGATGGTCTCGGTATGACCTCGCAACATATCTGAAGCAATAGACATAATATATCACCTCTCTCGTGATACATAATACACGAACATACCTAATCTGTCAAGGTATATTTAAAATAAACTTATGTCCAATAAAAATATATAAAAAAATCTCAAATCTATGAGCTTATAAGTATTTGGGGTAAATTTAAAAACAGAAGGGAATCGATAAAGTTTTTGGGTTTCCAAAGGGTATTTTTTCAAAAATACCCTTTGGTGGGTGCAGGGAAACGCCCTGCAATAACATACCAGTACTATCTCTTTGTAAAGTGGGTGTGGAGCAGCTCGTGAGCCTTTTCCCCATAGGGCGTGCCCAAGTATTCGTCGTACAACTTTTGCACCTCCCCGTTCTCATGGGCATAGCGCACTTTCTTGGCTCGATCTTCCTTGTATATACCCTCGGTTCGCTTTCGTAAAATCTCCTCGTCGTTCATGTGATAGGGTTGCCCCCCACCGCCCACACATCCGCCGGGGCAAGCCATAATCTCAATGGCGTGGTAGTTCACCTTCTTATCCCGAATGTCCTCCAACAGCTTGCGGGCATTACCCAAACCGTGGGCAACCGCAATGTTGAAATCCTGCCCACCGATGTTGTACGTGGCTTCTTTAATGCCATCCAAGCCCCGAAGTTGCGTGAACTCCACATCCTTGGGTTTTTCTCCCGTGAGCCACACGTAGGCCGTGCGCACTGCCGCTTCGATAACACCTCCCGTGGTGCCAAAAATCACTCCCGCTCCCGTGGATTCACCCATCAAATGATCGAACTCTTCGTCGGGTAATTCGTCAAAACCAATGCCCGCCTCTTTGATCATCTGTGCCAACTCCCGGGTGGTGATGGCGTAGTCTACATTTTGTATGTGATCGTGGGAGAGTTCAGGCCGTGCCGCTTCATATTTTTTTGCCAGACAGGGCATCACCGATACCACCACCATCTTTGATGGATCGATGTTTAATTTTTCTGCCAAATAGGTCTTTGCAACGGCACCAAACATCTCGTGAGGAGATTTGCAACTGGAGGGAATATCCAACAACTCGGGGAATTGATGCTCAATAAACCGAACCCAAGCAGGGCAGCAACTGGTTAAAATGGGCAGTGTGCCCTTGTGTTCCAAGCGGTGTATCAGCTCGGATGCCTCTTCTACAATGGTCAGGTCTGCGGCAAAGTCGGTGTCGAACACTTTGTCGAACCCCAACCTCCTCAGGGCTGCAACCATCTGCCCCGTCACCCTTGTTCCCGCAGGGAGTTTAAACTCTTCTCCCAGCGCAACCCGAACGGCTGGAGCGGTTTGCACCACCACATACTTCTCTGAATCGTTGATGGCATCCCACACTGCCCCAATGTTACTCACTTGGGTCAATGCCCCGGTGGGGCACACGGAGACACATTGCCCGCAAAAGGTGCAGCAGGTGTCTAACATGGGGTTGTCGAAGGCTGTGCCCATCACTGTATCGAATCCACGGTGTACGGCGGAATATACCCCCACTGTCTGCACGGTGTTACACATGGTCTCACACCGACGGCACAGGATGCACTTGTTTGGATCTCGCACCAGTGATAAACTGGAGAAATCCTTTTTAAAGTCCGAATGTTTTCCTTCGTATTTTATTTCTGTAATGTTGAGTTCGGCTGCTAACCCCTGTAGTTCGCACCGCTGGTTTCTCAAACAAACCAAACAGTCCTTGGGGTGATTGGAGAGCAGCAGCTCAACGGCCAAACGCCGTGCCTTGATCGCCTTGGGGGTGTTGGTCTTCACCACCATACCCTCGGTCATCACTGTGTTGCAGGCGGTTGCCAGCCCTCGCCGACCCACCACCTCCACCATGCACACCCGGCAAGTGGCCACTTGGTTCACCATATTCACATCGTGGATGTGCAAGTGGCACAGGGTGGGGATGTGGGCACCCACCTTCCTTGCGCACTCCAGCACAGTCATGCCCTCGTCCACCCGCAGGTCTATGTTGTTGATTGTAACGTTAATCTTACTCATGTTCTTCTCCCCCTTACACCTTGAAGATGGCGTTCGTGGGGCACTTTGCCGCACACACGCCGCACTTGATACACCGCTCCTGATCGATGTGGTGAATCTTCTTGCGCTCTCCTGCAATGCAGCTCACGGGGCAGTTCTTGGCGCAAACGGTACATCCGATGCATTTCTCATCGATGATCACGTATTGCAGCAAATCCATACACGCCCCCGCCGGGCATCTCTTATCTCGGATATGCGCCATATATTCGTCCCTAAAGTGCCGCAGGGAGGATAAAATGGGGTTGGG
This sequence comes from uncultured Clostridia bacterium, assembly GCA_964453645.1. Taxonomy (GTDB): domain Bacteria; phylum Bacillota; class Clostridia; order Christensenellales; family JAWKQI01; genus CAYVRJ01. The sequence goes on along the minus strand of CAYVRJ010000001.1, from coordinate 76,483 downwards.
TGCCGATTGCCCCAAACCACACAGGGACGTATCTTTTAAATACTCGCCAAGCTCTTGCAGGGTGGCCATATCTTCCTCACACCCGTTGCCCTTGGTGATTCTATCCAATATTTCATACATGCGCACGTTGCCGATTCTGCATGGGGTACACTTTCCGCAACTCTCGTCCATCGTAAATTCCAAGTAGAACTTAGCCATGTTCACCATGCAGTCGTCTTCGTCCAGCACGATCATGCTGCCCGAACCCATCATAGAACCAACGGAGGTGAGGGTTTCGAAATCGATGGGTAGATCCAGTTGTTCTGTGGGAATAAAGCCCCCCGACGGTCCCCCCGTCTGCACGGCCTTAAACTCCTTGCCTTCCCGAATGCCCCCCCCCACTTTAAAGACGATGTCGCGCAGGGTAATACCCATGGGCACTTCCACCAGGCCCACGTTGTTCACCTTACCCGCCAGTGCAAACACCTTCGTTCCCTTGGATTTTTCCGTACCAACCTTCCTAAACCACTGTGCACCCTTTAATATGATGGGACAAATGTTTGCAAAGGTCTCTACGTTGTTGATGTTGGTGGGTTTTTGCCAATAACCCTTTTCGGCGGGGTAGGGTGGTTTGGTGCGGGGTTCCCCTCTTCCCCCCTCCAAGGAGTTGAGCAGCGAACTCTCTTCTCCGCATACAAATGCACCTGCACCTAAGTTCAGCGATATTTTAAATGAAAAGCCCGAACCCAGAATGTTATCCCCCAACAGACCGAATTCCTCCGCCTGCTGTATGGCAACGCGAAGCCTGTGCACGGCTAAGGGATATTCTGCCCGCACATAAATAATCCCTTCGTCCGAACCAATGGCAAAGCCGCAAATGGCCATTGCCTCCAGCACCGAGTGGGGGTCTCCTTCTAAAATGGATCGATCCATAAACGCACCCGGGTCTCCCTCGTCTGCGTTACACACCACGTATTTCTTGTCCGACATATAACTCCGGGCAAACCCCCACTTGAGCCCTGTGGGGAATCCCGCTCCCCCTCTGCCCCGAAGGCCACTCTCCTTCACCGTGTCGATAATCTGCTCGGGGGTTAAGTTATAGATACAGGTGCCCAGAGCTTCGTATCCCCCAACGGAAATATAATCCTCGATGCGCTCGGGGTCGATAATGCCGCAGTTGCGCAGGGCCACTCGCACTTGGGATTGATAAAAGGGAATGTCGTGGTGTTCCTCCACGCTCTGCCCCCCTTGGGGGTCTACGTACATCAACCGTTTTAAACTTCTGCCCTTAATCACGTGTTCAGAAATGAGTTCGGAAACGTCGTCCTTTGACACCCGCACATAAAACACGTTGTCGGGATAGATTTTTACAATGGGGCCTTGTTCGCAAAAACCAAAGCAACCGGTTTTTAAAACCTGTATCTCGTCCTGCAACCCCTTCTTTTGAATTCCTGCCACAAAATCGTCGTAAATGGTTTCGCTGTCCGAAGCCATACAACCCGTTCCGCCGCAGATCAGCACGTGCATTCTGTATTTACTCACTTTGGGACACCCCCTTAGTAAAGATGTGACCCACAACAAACTCTCCGCTCAACACGTGTTTCTCTAATATTTCCTTGGCAACATCGGGGGTTACATTGCCATAGCGAATGACACTCTCCCCCGGCTTGCGCACCTCCATCATAGGTTCTGCATAACAAAAGCCAAGGCAACCCGTGGCCACCACAGAGACATTGGTGAGCCTCCGGCCGTTAATCTCTTGCAGCAGGGCGGACATCACTTCCCTTGCCCCTGCCGCAATGCCGCAGGTGGCCATACCCACGGCAATGACCGTTCTCTCCGGGTTTTCCCCGGTTGTGCGCAGGGTTAAGTCTTGGTTGGACAACTCCCGAATCTTTTTTAACTCCTCTAGGGATTTAATCTTTGACATAAAAAACTCCATTCCCCGCTTCACGTGCGGCACAAATCATTCTAAAAGAATCGTTCACGCTAACCCTCCTGATTGTTGTATTCGTCCAATATTTTATCAACATCGTCTACAGTCACCCTGCCATACACCTTGCCGTTCACCGAAACAACGGGTGCAAGCCCGCAGGCGCCCACGCACCGAATGCCGTCTAGGGAGAACAAGCCGTCCGAAGATGTCTGGCCTTGTACGATATCTAATTTTTTTTCGAATTCGTTTAAAACGTCTTGGGCACCCCGCACAAAACACGCTGTGCCCATACACACGTTGATTTTATATTTTCCCTTGGGCTCCATGGTGAAAAACGAGTAAAAAGTCACAACTCCATAGACTTTTGCCGTGGGAATTTCCAGTTTATGTGCCACATAGTTTTGTAATTCCACGGGCAGATAACCGATTAACTCCTGCGCCCGGTGGAGCACTGCAATGAGCTTACCCTCTTTTTCCACTAAACCGTCGATATATTCGTCCAGTTCCTGTATTTCTTCTGAATAGTTTGTTCCATCCAGTATCATTGTTTCCCTCCTGATCAAGGTTTTCCAAAACCAGATCGTGCCCATTGAACACAGAATCTGCATTTTGCTTAACAGATTTAATATGCCGTATTATTTTGGAAATTATGCATCACAAAAAAGAGATACACCGTGGCGTATCTCCTCATTTTTAGGCTGTTATTTGTTATATGTTGTTGTGAAACATATACAGGATATTTTTATTTGTATCGAAATAATAGACGTCGTAGTCCTCGTACTTGTCGTAGTACCCCTGACCAATGGGCTGACCTTCCTTCGTTACAATTGCAAAATAATCTCCCGCTTTGATTTGGGCCATTTTAAAATCGTAACGATCTTTAAAATCCTGATTTTCCATCCACCCCTCAAAGTTTTCGATATACCCAACAATGTTTGCCACGTCCTCTTCCGTCACTTTTTGAAAATTCTTGTTGTTTTCAAATTCCAAAACGGATCCCGGTTTGTAAAAAAACTTGCAGTAGTCGGTGTAGTCTTGAAAACCGTCGCTGTAGTAACACTCCTTATCCTCATACTTTGGCAAGAAAATACTCGTTTCAAATAAATAACCCATGAAAATACATCCACTCAGGGTTAGCAAAATGAACAAACAGCAAAGAATTTGTATGGTTTGAACTGCCTTACTCTTCATTGTTTTCCCCACTGTCCCGCTTGGGAGGCCGTTCCCCCAAAAACTGGTAGTACCCCGTTTGAATGTTGCCGTTAAAGAGTTTTCTGCGCTTTGTTGCCTTTTTGCCAAAAAGCTTCTCAACACCGTTTAGGGAGGACAAAATATACACCGACCAATCGGGTTTCGTTGAAAACACAGTGCCCATTTTTTTAATGATCCCCTCGGCTTGGTCTTTTTCCAACATCCGAACCCCGTAGGGTGGGTTGGTGATCACCACGCCATATTTTTTGTTGGACGAAAAGTCGTTAAAATCCCTTTGGTGAAAGTCCACAAAATCCAACACACCCGCATCCTTGGCGTTTTGCCTTGCGGTGTGCAGCACTTTTCCATCGATGTCGTAACCCACCAGTTTAAACGAAGCGTTTTGATTCTTCAAATTCTCCTGGGCTGTCTCTCTGGCATTTGCCTTTAGACGTTTTATGTCTGTTTGCATAAAACCAAAGTGCTCAAAGTCAAAGTTTCGGTTGAGCCCGGGGGCTATGCCAAGAGCCATCATACTGGCCTCGATTAAAATGGTTCCGCTTCCGCAAAAGGGGTCGACGAGCAATCGCTCCTTGTTCCAAACGGATAGGGATACCAGGGCTGCTGCCATGGTCTCCCGCAGGGGGGATACCCCCGAAAGCTTCCGATACCCTCGCTTGTGCAAGCCCTCCCCGCTGGTGTCCATGGTCACAGAGACGGAGTCTTTCACCACCCAAGTTTCGATTTTATATTTGGCACCCGTCTCGGGTAAAATGGAAATTCCATACTTACTCGCAAGCTTCACGGCGATTGCCTTTTTGGTGATAGCCTGGGTGTCGGGAACGCTCATTAAAGTGGAGCGAACGTTTCTCGCCGCAATGATAAACGCTGCATCCCGTTCCAGATAATCGCCCCAGGGCAGGGCTTTCACCCCTTCAAAGAGCTGATCAAACGTGGTTGCAACAAAACAACCCACTTCAATTAAAACCCTTCCCGCCGTGCGCAAATGCAGGTTGAACAGGGCAATGTCGTTTGGTTGCCCCTCCAGCAGGATTCTGCCGTTATCCGTTACAAAGTTTTCGTATCCCAAGTCTTTTAACTCTCTGGCTGTCACGGCTTCCAGCCCAAAAGCAGTTGTAATGATTATCTTCATGGTTTCATCATACCATTATATTTGATTTTGTACAATAAACCTTTTGTAACGAATATATAAAAAAATTAGAAGGTTTCCCTTCTAATCGTCTCCCCGCAATAGGTTTTCGGCGTAATCTTTCAGACTTTCCAAGGAGTTGATGTTTTGCTCCCGCTGGCTCATCTGGTCTCTCACGTAATCCGGCAACTTATTGTAGTATTCTTTTGCTTGTGTGTCTTGAGCGATCAATTGATTTAGCCCACTGTATTTCTTATCCATAAAAATCACCTCAGGTTTAGTATGTGCCGAGATGTTAGAATTATACAAATAAACCAGCGGTCATATCTTTAAAATGCGTTTGGCGTTTCCAAAAAGAATGTTGTCGATCTCCTCTTGGGGCAGGGGCAGGGAGCGCATGGCCTGAACCTCCCGCTCTGCATCCCCCCAGGGGGAATCGGATGCAAACAATATTTTGTCCGAGCCGTGGGCGGCAACGATGCGCAGGAACTGCTCTTGCGAATAAAAATCAAACCCCATGGACGTATCTAAATAAATATTTTTACCCACCAAATGCTTTTCAACATCGTCCCACTGGGCGTGTCCACCGAAGTGTGCCGCAACGATGACCCCTCCCTGCATGGCATCTGCAATGTTTGCAAACTGTTGGGGACAACTCTTGTAGGGTTTTGGCATGCCCGGGTCGATCCCTGCGTGGTGCACGATGATTAACCCACGGCTCAGGGCGTAGTCGTAAATTTTGAGCATCGAAACATCGTCCAGTACAAAGTTTTGATATTCGGCATGAAATTTAATGCCCAAAAGCCCCAGATCCACAACAAAATCGATGTCTCGTTTATAGTCGTCCGTGTGGGGAAAAACACCTCCAAAGGAAATGATTTTTTCGCTGCAAATTTCTCTGGCCCAAAGGTTTGTGCTTTGAAACTGAGATTGTTTGGTGATCACCGGCAGGTTGACCGAAATGTCTATGCCGGTGTGCGCCATGTGCTGATGTAGCCCCTTTATGGTCATATCGGTGGATGGGGAATAGATATAATTGATGTTTTTTAAAACCGATGCCAACGCCTTTGGTGCCAATTCATCGGGAAAAACGTGGGTGTGAAAATCGATGATCATCTATCTCAATACTCCTAAATAAAATAAATCTCATAAAAACAGACACTGCCCAAACCCGGACAGTGTCTCAGTCGTTCAATCATCTTTTATTGCAGGACTCTGCCCTGCACCCTGAAAACCCCAAAAACTTTTGTCTGACTTAAAACATTCGCTTTTCGGGGCAGTGTATCTGTTGGTTCTTTACGAAGCTGAATTCTTCCTGCGCTGGGGGGAAGGGGGTTTTAGCTTTTTCTGTCCACCCTCACTTAAAATGAGAATGGGATTTTGTTTGTTCTTAATGGTATCCTTGGTGATGATGCACTTGTGTACATCGTCACGGGAGGGCACGTCGAACATCACGTCCAGCATCACAGCTTCTAATATTGCGCGAAGGCCTCTGGCACCGGTGTCCCGCTCGATGGCAAGCTTTGCAATCTCTTCCACTGCACCCGGTTCGAATTCCAAGGCAACCCCGTCTAAGTCCAACAGTTTCGTGAACTGCTTCACCAAAGAGTTCTTCGGTTCTGTTAAAATCTTCACCAATGCTTCTTCGTCCAAAGAATTGAGGGTGACGATGACAGGCACTCTGCCCACAAATTCGGGAATCAATCCAAACTTTAAGAGGTCTTCGGGTAGTATTTGGCTGTACAGCTCCGAAACATTCTTTTCCTCTTTTTTCTGAATTTCTGCACCAAAACCCATGGTCTTTTTGCCGATTCGGTTTTCGATAATCTTTTCCAAACCGCCGAACGCACCGCCGCAAATAAACAGCATGTGGGAGGTGTCGATTTGGATAAACTCCTGATGGGGATGCTTTCTTCCACCCTGGGGAGGAACGGAGGCAACGGTTCCCTCTAAGATTTTAAGCAGTGCCTGCTGAACGCCCTCTCCCGAAACGTCCCGAGTGATGGAGGGGTTGTCGCTCTTCCTGGCAATTTTATCGATTTCGTCGATATAGATAATGCCCCGCTCTGCCCGCTCGATATCAAAATCGGCAGCTTGAATGAGCTTTAGTAAAATGTTTTCAACATCCTCGCCAACGTAACCCGCTTCGGTGAGAGACGTTGCATCGGCAATGGCGAAGGGAACGTTTAAAATTCTTGCCAAGGTTTGGGCAAGCAGCGTCTTTCCGCAGCCCGTTGGCCCAAGCATAATGATGTTGGACTTTTGCAGTTCTACATCATCTTTTTTTGTATCGGCATTAATTCGCTTGTAGTGGTTGTATACGGCAACGGCTAAGCTCTTCTTAGCCTCAAACTGCCCCACTACGTAGTCGTTGAGTATATTAAATATCTCCTCGGGCTTAGGCAGCTCGTTTAAGCAGATATCGCTGTCTTCCGTGTAGTCCTCGTCTATAATTTCACGGCACAGCTCAATACATTCGTCGCAAATGTTTACCCCCGGCCCGGCGATGAGCCGTCTCACCTGATCCTGATGCTTGCCGCAAAAGGAACACTTGAGCTGTTTCTTTTCTTCAATTCTCGTTTTGTCCATTCTCCACCTCGGATTTAATGTCTGGGAGGTATTACCTCGTCTACGATACCATATTCTTTTGCAGCATCGGCACTCATGTAATAATCCCTCTCCACATCTGCTGCGATTTTTTCAATAGTTTGCCCCGTTCTAGCACTTAATATTTCAATCATCTTCTTTTTTGTCTTGATGATGTGATCGGCCTGAATGGCAATATCTGTAGCCTGGCCTCTCGCACCCCCCAAGGGCTGATGAATGAGTATCTCACTGTTGGGCAGTGCCTTGCGCTTGCCCTTGGCGCCTGCCGCTAGGAGAAATGCACCCATGGATGCAGCAAGGCCAATACAGATAGTGGACACTTCGCACCGAAGGTACTGTATGGTATCATAAATCGCCATGCCCGCTGTGACCGAACCACCCGGACTGTTGATATATAGAAAAATATCTTTATCAGGATCTTCCGCTTCTAAAAACAGCATTTGGGCAACGGCCAAATTGGCAGATTCGTCACACACTTCACCCGTTAAAAAAACGATGCGATCCTTTAACAGTCTGGAAAAAATATCGTACGAGCGTTCACCCCGGTTGGTCTGCTCCACAACGATTGGTACTAAATTCATTCTCGTTTGTCTTCCTTTCTTTCGTGTATCAAATTTATTCTACACGCGGGGGTGAAACCCCTTTCCATTATTTTGCCTTTTGTTTCACATATTTAGCCTTTTGTGCGATGAGTTCAATGGCGGTTTCCACTGCACTTCGCTCTCTAATGCTCTCCATCATGTCTTCGTTGATGGTCTTTTTGTATTCCTCAAAGTCTTTTTTTGTGCGCTCTGCCATTTTTTGAATGTATTCATCCACCTTTTTTTCATCGGGCTGAATGTTTTCCTTTTTGATAATGGCTTCTAATGTGAGCTGTGTCTTCACGATCTCCCGGGCAGTGGGTTTTTGCTGATCTCTCAGTTCTTCCATGGTAAGCCCTGTATATTTTAAATAACCTTCCATGTCCAAACCCTGATACATCATACTCATGGCCATCTCTTGAATCTGGCGATCCACTTGGTTATCCACCATGCTGTCCGGAATATCTGCCTTTGCATTGTCAACGGCAACCTTTAGCGCTGCGTCTTCACAGAAGTGCTTTTCGTTGTTCTTTGCACGCTCAGTGAGTTTATTCTTTGTATCTTCCCTAAGCTCTGCTAAGGTTTCGAACTCGGATACGTCTTTTGCAAACTCGTCGTCCAGTTCGGGCAGCAGCTTTGTCTTAATTTCCTTGAGTGTAATGGCAAACACGGCATCTTTACCCGCAAGGTTTTCCGCACGATAGTCTTCGGGGAAGGTGACGTTAATATCTTTGCTGTCCCCCTTGCTCATGCCCACGATTTGCTCTTCAAATCCGGGGATAAACATGTTGGAACCGAGTTCTAACATTTGATCCTGTGCGGTACCGCCTTCAAAGGCAACGCCGTCCACACTGCCCGCATAGTCGATGGTGGTTCGATCCCCCATTTGTGCAGGGCGATCAACCTCTTCAAAACCAGCATTTTGGTCTAAAAGGCGCTCAATTTCCTTTTCCACGTCTTCGTCTTTTACTTCAAAGTCGGGTTTTTCCACTTCAAGGCCCAAGTATTCGCCCAGTTCCACTTCGGGTTTTAAGTCGATTTCCGCAACCACTTTCACACTGCCGTCCTCGGCAAAATCCTCGATATCCACTTGCGGGCGGGATACGGGGAATAAACTTAACTCATCCACGGCACTGGAATAGGCCTCCGAAAATACTTGATCGAATGCATCTTCAAAGAACACCATCTCGCCATAAGTCTGCTCGATGATCTTCCGGGGTGCCTTTCCCGGACGAAAACCCGGAACCCGAAACTTACCCTTATTCTTTTGATATGCGGCCTGTTTGCCTTCCTCTATTTTAGCACTCGGTATGTGAAATGTCACTTTTGCCCTATTGTTTTCAAGCTTTTCGTATGTTGCGCCCATTGTTCCTCCTTAAATGAGTCCACTCTAATTATAATAAATAACGAGGAAAATTATATCACACAAGGTGTTTAAAAATCAATACAATTTATGAACGAAGCGTTAACTTTACCCATCTATCAAACATCGCTCGCTCCTGCCGATTAAATCCTCTCTTCCCTCCCGAATGAGTATTTCTTTCACCTTACCCTTGTTTTTCTTTGTATGAAACTGCATGAGCGCCCTGTGCTCCGCACGCTCCTTCTCGCTCTTGGCAACGTAAACCTTCTCCCCGGTTAAGGGGTGAAACCCGGTGTAGTACATGGCTGTTGAGAGGGTCCCCGGGGTGGGGTAAAAATCCTGCACCTGTTCGGGTATAAACTTGTTTTGCTTTAAAAACAATGCGTGCTCAATGGCCTCCTTCATGCCCGCACCCGGGTGCGAACAGATGTAATAGGGGATGAGGTACTGCTTTTTATTATATCGCATATTGAGCTGACTAAACCGTTTTGCGAATTTATTGTATAATTCGATGTTTGGTTTGTTCATCTTTTGAAGCACCCTGTTCACCGAATATTCGGGGGCAACCTTTAACTGACCTGAGACGTGATGCTTGACCAGTTCGTGTAAGAATATGTCCTTGCTGTCCTGCATCAAATAATCGTAGCGAATGCCCGAACGTATGAACACCTTCTTCACCCCCGGCAGGGAGCGCACCTTTTTTAACAGGTTCACATAGTCCGTGTGATCGGCGGATAAATTCTTGCAGGAGAGACACTTGGCCTCTTTGCAATATCCCTTGGTTTTGGATTTGTTGCAGGGGTTTCTGAAAAAGTTGGCGGTGGGGCCGCCAATGTCGTGGATATAACCCTTAAAGTTGGTTTTTTTGGTGAGCTCTGTTGCTTCATGTAAAATAGAGCGTTCGCTCCGATGGGTGATGTGTTTACCCTGATGCATGGATATGGCACAAAAGGCACATCCGCCAAAGCAGCCACGGTTTGCCGTGATGGAAAACTCCACTTCATCTAAGGCTGGAATTCTTTCCTTATATTTAGGATGGGGTTTGCGGGTGAAGGGCAGGGAATACACTGTGTCCATCTCCCGGGTGCTCAGGGGTTTTGCCGGGGGATTTTGAATTAAATATTTGTCCCCGTGCTTTTGCACCAGGGTTTTTGCCGTTATATAATCTCCATTGGCATAGGTGAGGGCAAAGGCTTGGTTGTACACCTTTTTGTCCCTCTGCACTTCCTCACAGGGGGGCAGCAGCACAAACTCCCCCTTGGGTTTTGTTTCTGCAACAAAACAAGTGCCCCGTATGCGCCGAAGCTCCGAAAGGGGTTTACCCTCCAGCATAGAGAGCACAATTTCACAAAGGGGTGCTTCCCCCATGCCGTAGATGAGCAAATCTGCCTTTGCATCCAAGAGGATGGATCTCCTCACCGTATCGTCCCAATAGTCGTAGTGGGCAAACCTGCGAAGGGAACTTTCAATTCCCCCGATGATCACCGGCACGTCGGGGTACTCTGCCTTCACCATGGACGTATACGTGATGGTGGGGCGTTTGGGGCGTTTGCCCGCCTTACCCCCTTCGGAATATTCGTCGGTGTTTCGCAAATGTTTGTTTGCCGTGTATGTGTTGACCAAACCGTCTAAGTTACCCCCGCTGATTAGGAAGGCGTACTTAGGTTTGCCAAATAGAGTGACACTTTTCGTATCTTTAAAATCCGGCTGGGCGATGATGGCAACGGATGCCCCCAAGTGTTCCACCCACCGGGCGATGAGCGCATTTGCAAAGGACGGGTGATCCACATACGCATCGGGGGTTAAAAGAATAAAGTCGTACTGGGAAACCCCTTGGCGCACCTGCTCCTCTTTTGTTGCAGCTATAAAATTCATAAGACCTCACACAATTCATTTTATGCAAACTGGCTGTTATATAACTTGGCGTAATAGTTGTTTAGTTCCATGAGCTCCTCGTGGGAACCCTGCTCCAGTATATCGCCCTCCTGCATATATAGTATTATATCGCTGTCTTTGATTGTTGACAACCTGTGGGCAATAACAAAACTCGTCCTGCCCTGGGTTAACTTTTGCATAGCCGATTGAATGAGCTGTTCCGTCCTCGTGTCCACGCTGCTGGTGGCCTCATCGAGTATGAGAATCTGCGGGTCGTCCGCAAAGGCACGGGCGATGGTGAGCAACTGTTTTTGCCCTTGGGAGATGTTGTCCGCATCTTCGGAAATCACCATGTCGTAACCACCCGGCCACGTGCTGATAAAGTGATCCACATTGGCCATCTTTGCCGCACGCTCCACCTGCTCCCGGGGCATGGATGGGTCGCCGTATGCGATGTTGTGGGCGATGGTGTCGCTCTTTAACCACGTGTCCTGCAACACCATGCCAAAGAGTTCACGCAGGTTGTCCCTTGAAATGTCTTGAATATTCACCCCGTCTATCTTAATGGCTCCCCCGCTCAGCTCATAAAACCGCATGAGCAAGTTCACTAGGGTGGTCTTACCCGCACCGGTGGGGCCCACAATGGCCACCTTTTGACCGCTTTTAACCGTTAAGTTCATGTCCTTGATGAGGATCTTCTCGGGAACATACCCAAAGCGAACGTGTTCAAAGGTGACCGTACCGGTGGTCTTTTCAATTTTTGTCTTGACAGATTCTTCAACCTGTTCTTCTTCGTCCAACAGCTCAAACACCCGCTCCGCTGCCGCAATGGAGGATTGCAATACGTTTGCAATGTTTGCCGATTGGGTGATGGGCTGGATGAACTGCTGAATGTATTGAATAAAGGATTGAATGGCACCGATGGAGAGGTTGCCCCCGGCGGTGAGCACCGCTCCCGCCACGCACACGCCAACATACCCCAAATTTCCCACAAAGGAGACCAAGGGCATGATGATACTGGAAGCAAACTGTGCCTTGATGCCATATTTCTTTAAGTTTCCGTTGATTCCCCCAAAGGTTTTTATGGAGCTGTTTTCCCGACGAAACAGCTTGATTACGTTATGTGCCGAGAACTGTTCTTCCACAAAGCTGTTCACTTCCCCCAAATACTGCTGCTGCATTTTATAGCTGTTTTGGGAACGCTTCACCACTCCGCTGGTGAGCAGCAGGGTGAGGGGCAGGATGAGCACGGCAATGATGGCCATAATCCAACTGATGGTAAACATCATGATGAGAATACCCACGATGGTTGCCGCAGCGGTGATCAACTGGGTCATGGACTGTTGCAGGGTGGTGCCGATGCGTTCTATGTCCGAGGTGGTGCGGGAGAGCACCTCCCCGTGGGTGTGGGTGTCGAAGTAGTTTAAGGGCAAACTGGATATCTTTTGATCCACCGCCCGGCGAAGGTCGTAAATCGTGCGCTGGGCTGTCTTTGCCGTGAGGCGCTGCTGAATAAAGGAAAAGATGGAACTCGCAGCATAAATCACCCCTAGAATAATGAGCTGGTTTAACAGTGCACCAAAGTTGATGGTGGTGCCAAGGCCGGCAACGATAATATCTGTGGCTCGGCCCAACAGCAAGGGCCCCAAAATGGTGAACAGGGTGGATGCAATGGCAAACACCACGATGAAAATCACGCTGGTTTTATAGGGTTTAAAATAGGAGAGCAGGCGTTTCACCGTACCCTTCATGTTCTTTGGTTTATCTAATTTTACGTTTTTTTGCTTGTTCATGTCTGCCCCCTTAACCCAACTGAGATTTTGCAATTTCTGCATATTCTTCACAGGTTTCTAGTAACTCTTCGTGTTTACCCACACCTACGATCTTTCCGTTGTTTAACAAAATGATCTTGTCCGCATCCATCACAGTGTTGATGCGCTGGGCAACGATGATCACCGTTGCTCCGCTGGTCTCCCGCCGCAGGGCAGACCGCAGTGCCGCATCGGTTTTAAAATCCAGTGCGGAGAAACTGTCGTCAAAAATATAAATATTTGCATTGGTGCACAGGGCACGGGCGATGGACAACCTTTGTTTTTGTCCCCCCGAAACGTTGGTGCCCCCCTGGGCGATTGGGTCTTTAAATCCCTTTTCCTTCTTTTTAATGAAGTCGATACTCTGGGCAATCTCTGCCGCACCGGCAATTTCTTCGTCCGTTGCATTTTCTTTGCCAAAGGCTACGTTGGATTCAATGGTGCCCGAGAGCAGCATGGCCTTTTGGGGGCAGTAGCCGATGCGAGAGCGCAGATCGTCGGTGTTGTACTTTCGAATGTCGATGCCGTTGAGGGTAATAGAACCCTCGGTCACGTCGTACAGCCTAGGGATGAGCTGAATGATGGTGGATTTACCCGAACCCGTTCCCCCCATGATGGCGGTGAACTCCCCTGGTTTTGCTGTGAAGCTGATGTCCTCAATGGCCATGTTGTCTGCCCCGGCATATTTAAACGAAACGTTTTTAAACTCGATCACCCCCGTATCCTTTTCAGTGGTTTCGGGATTTTTGGGGCTTTTAATGGAAACTTCCGTTTGCAACACCTCGTTGATCCGATTGGCGCACACGCTTGCTCTGGGCAACATGACGAACACCAAAGACATCATCACCAGTGCCATCATGATCTGCATGAGGTATTGCAAAAAGGCCATCACATCCCCCACCTGCATGGCACCTGCTGCAATGTTTTGTCCACCAAACCATATGACAAACACGTTTGCAATGTTGATGATCAGCATTAAAAAGGGCATCATGGAGGACAGCAGGATTTGTGACCGAATGGATGCTTGGGTGAGGGTTTCGTTTGCCGCATCGAATCGCTGCTGCTCCCGCTTGTCGGCCGTAAAGGCACGGATAACCCGAACACCCGTTAAGCTCTCCCGCATGACCAGATTTAAGTTGTCCAACTTTTTTTGGACCGAACGGAAGATGGGGATTACTTTTTTAAACAGGATAATAATGAATAAAAGTACCACGGGCATAGCTGCCACGATGACCCAAGACAGCCTTGGGTTTTTAGAAACCGCCATGGCGATACCCCCGATACACATGAGGGGGGCTAACACCATGATTCGAAACATCATAATGGTGAAGTCCTGCACTTGGGTCACATCGTTGGTGGCCCGGGTTGTGAGGGAGGCTGTGCCCAGCTTGTCGAACTCGTTCATGGTGAACTGTTCCACGCAATCAAACATCTTACCCCGCACATCTGTTGCAAAACTCACTGCAATTTTAGAGGCCAAATACCCCACGCTCACCGCACAGATGGAGCTAACCAGGGCCACCAGCAGCATAATCCCCCCTTGAGAGAGGATGTAGGGCACGTCGCCGCCCCGCTGCACAATACCCACGTTGACGATTTCGGACATGAGGTTGGGTAAAAAGAGCATGGTAAACACTTGTAGACACAATAACAATACCATGAGGATGATTTGCCCTGTATATGGCTTTAGAAACTTATAAATTTTTAGCAAAAGAAACCTCCCAAACAGTTTTTCTTTAGTTTGAGAGGTTTTCTTTATTTTTATCCGCTATATGAAGTTTATTAAAATTCTTTTAAATCCTGTGCATACCGTTCAGCACTGTTGTGCTCACAAAAAAATTTCTCCCTCCAAATATCGCACAGCCCTGCCCCCGATTCTCACCCGTTCTCCCAAATCTTCACAGCAAAGAACACCTCCTCGCCTAGAGAGCTGTTTTGCCATCATCTCCTTTTTGGAAAGCCTCTGGCTCCAAAAGGGAATGAGGGTGCAGTGGGCCGAACCGGTGACCGGATCTTCTGCAATACCCGCACCGGGCGCAAAAAACCGAGAGACGAAATCGCAGCTCTGCCCCTTGGCTGTGACAATAAAGGCAAATGAAGTTTCAAATTCTTTGAGCTTTGAAAAGTCCACTTGTAAGTTTTGCACCGTCAACTCATCTTCCACCAATATGAGCAGATCTCTGGATTGATGGGTTTCCAAAATATTGGCGTTTAAGGCCTCTTTTAAACCATGGGGAATGGGGCAGGGTGTGGGCTTTCGGCTGGGGAAGTTTAGGTGATAGAGTTCCCCCTGCCTTTCCACAGATATCCTTCCGCTCTTGGTTTGAAACTCCACAACACCCATGGTGGTATCCACATAATTCATCAGCACAAAGGCCGATGCCAGCGTGGCATGGCCGCACAGGTCGATCTCCGTTTCGGGGGTAAACCAGCGAAGGCTATACCCCGCTTCGCCCTTCTTCACAAACGCTGTTTCGGACAAATTGTTTTCAAAGGCAATGTTTTGCATGGCATTGGGAGTCAGTGGTTCCTCAACCAGACATACCCCCGCTGGGTTTCCCCGAAACTGTTGGTCTGCAAACGCATCAATGATATAATACTTCATCCCAAGACATCCTTCTTATTATTCTAAACCCGCTTTAAAAGCTCTTTTAAGGTTCTCATATTTCTGGTGGTGGCAAACAGCCCTGTACGCTTTTCGAACACAGCGTTTTGCAGCTTTGATTCGTGAGCTTGTCCGTTCATACACACATAGATCACATCCCCAGCACAGGTGTATTCATCCCCCTTGCCGTCAATTCGTTCAAAGGGAGGAGCTTCTGCCGAGAGCAGGGTGATGTATGCGGCATCCTCGGGATAGGGGCACAGTTCCACAATCCTTCTCAATTCCTCGCCGGTGCGGACGATTACCTTTGTGTTCACAGAAAAGTGTTTGGCAATGGTCTCCTCAATGCGTTGCTGTGGGTTTTCCCCTCCTTCGAAGAGGATGTTTCCACTTTGAATATAGGAGGAAACGCCTTCAAACTCTTGGGCTAACAAGCTAACCAGTTCTTTCATGTTCACCTTGCTCTTGCCTCCCACGTTCACACCCCGCAGAAAAGCGATTTGTTTCATTGTCAATCCCCCTATCCCTAATATACCCTAGTATACTCTATTTTTTGATAACAATCAAACGATGGGGATACTTTGAGGGAAGGAAAAGACATTGTTTGGGTCGTATTCCTTTTTCACCTTTAACAACCGTGGCACATTACCTCCAAAATAGTTTTGAAGGTAATCCTCTAGCTGCAACAGGGGAAAGTTTATATACGAACCCTTGGTGAGCCTGTATAAAACGGGAAAGTTGTGCAGCACCCACCTTTGGTTGCATTCCCTGTATTGGCTGTTCTCCCACACCGATTGTATGAGCAGTATATATTTTGCATCTCGATAATAAAAGGCAGTATCCTCGGGTCTCACGGCTAACACTTTGCCCCCCAAGCCATAAAAGGAAAGGGATGTCAACACAGAACCTCTGGGCCGGTTGCCGTTGACAATACAGAGCAGTTGATACAGCTCCCTTTGTGAATAGGTTTTGTGCACAAACCGTCCTGTAGATTTAAACTGTTCCGAGGGGGGATAGATGCTGCCCACCTGATTCATGATTTGCACAAAGGAACCGTATTCAAATTTCTCCTCCAGCTTTTGCGTGAAATAAAAGGGGGCTAACAATTCCTTTGTCCGCTCTGGGTCGCCGTAGCAGATGCCCCGCATAAAGACATAAATACCGTCTGCCTTGGTGTTGTATATGCCCCCGGCTGCATTGATGTCGGGGTCTACTGAACCAATCCACTCCTGAAAACGTTTGAGGAAGTGCATTTGCAGTTGAAAGCTGGCACAGGGGTAGTATAATTCAAAGTACGTAACGCCCTTTACTCGCTGGGGCAGCCGAAACGTCATACCCGTGACCACACCAAAGTTGCTCCCCCCTGCCCCTCTCATGGCCCAAAATAAATTGGGGTTTGTGTGCCCGTTGGCTGTCACCAAATGACCCTTGCCATCCACCATTTGCACCTCCAGCAAAGAGTCGCAACCAAGGCCGAACTTCCTGGCCGAAAGCCCCCATCCGCCCCCTAAACTAAATCCGCTCACACCCACAGTGGGGCACGTCCCTCCGGGAAAGGGGTATCCTTGGCTGCCCACTGTATTGTATAACTTGGATAATAAAACACCTCCCCCCAGGGTGACAGTGCCGCACCGATGATTGATACACACCCCGTTCATCTTACTCACATCGATCACAAAAGCTTTGTCGCCCACCGAATATCCCTCGTAGTTGTGGCCGCCCGAGCGAATGCGTATGGGTAACCCCTGCTCCTGTGCGCACAACACCCCTTGCCGCACGTCCCTTGGGTGTTGGCAGTAGGCGATAGCTGCGGGGTATTTTTGAATGGCACGGTTGTACACTTGCCTGTCTGCTTCATATTGTATATCGTCGGGGGTGATGATTCCGCCCTGTATGGTACATTGCATCATAAAAAAACCTTCCTTCGTATTACTTGGTTCAGTATATGAAGGTTCCAGTTTTTATGACACCGTTATTAAATGCCTAAAGCGGATAAAAACAGGTGGTTTAGCTTTTCATAGGAGTTTTCTTCACTCTTTGGCAGTGCATCGATGATGGCCTTAAGTTCCGCCAAATTCGTCTCGATGTAGTCGTTGAGGGGAGCGATTAGGGGCATTTCGCCCATTTCGGGCAGTGTTCTCTTTTTCTCCAGCAGGTCAAAGACTATGGGTTTTAAAGATTCATCCAGCACATCCATCAGGTCGGAGAACAGCATGGGTGGTGGGGTGTTTTCTTTTAATATCCACTTGCACGCAAGTATTGGCCGCAGGACATAGAAATATTTCTTAACTTTGACCGTATCTCCCTTTAAATACCCACGGTAGTTGTTGTGGGCAGTATTTAAATAGTGATATAACCCAGCCTTTGCTTTGAAGTATTCGCCAAACACCTCTTTCAGTTCTTCAAAAAAGCATGTGGTCTTATACACTATGGGGGAATTCGCCCATTCAAACAGCGTAGGATTGGAGGAATGGAGCAAGCGCAGTGCCTTTTGCAGATCCCAGCCGTTGATGTCCAACACATCGTCTATGGGCAGTTCGATGACATCCCGCACTTTTTCTAGTTTTATATAGTGGGACAAAGGGCGCAAGTAGATAAAGCGTACATCGTAGTCGCTGTCCTTGGATTCAAATCCCCAGGCTCGGCTGCCCGACTCGACGGCATACAAAATCTGCACCTCTTCCCTTTCTTCAATCTCGTTGAGCTTGTGAACAATTGTTTTCTCCATGATCCATGACCATCCTTTTTTTCTCCAATTAACCATATATTAGCCGAAATGATACAAATGTGCAATCTATATAAAAAAGCCCCTATCTTTCAATAGGAGCTTATGGTATAAACAAATATCGTTATATCCAAGGAATACCCAACGCCATTGCGGTACTTTGACCCACAAGGCCATCGGGGATTAACCTCTTCTTTTTTTGGAAGTTGATAACGGCCTTTTGCGTATTTTTGCCAAAAACACCGTCTGCCTTACCCAGACTAAAACCCAAACGGGCCAGCCCCTGCTGCAACTCCAACACGTCGCTGCCCGTCATATTAGGCACGGTTAGCTTGAGCACACGGCTTTTTGGGGGCACAGGCAACTCTTGGGTTTCATCTTGCCTGCGTATGACCGCCATAATTTTTTTATCGTTCCACGTAATTTTATCCAAGCGAACGCCACCACTTTTGGGCGAGTACGTCTGAATCAACTGGGTGGGGTTATAACAGGTGGCCACATGGGTGATGCGGTTGGGCCGTTTTGTGGCTGCATCACAGCAATAGAATAGAATATCTCCCCGTTCAAATACAATATCCTTCACATTTAAAGCTTTATTACCTATGATGTCATAATTATTGGGATAAATCAAGTGAAACCCCTTGGCATACACCTCGTAACAGGACGTGGAAACTGGCTTTCCGCTGTCCTTATCTGTCAGTGTAATGCCCACACTCTCATAAGCCCGATACACCAACGACGAGCAGTCGAAGTACCCCGATTCCATTCGCTTGGCTTGAGAGTAGGGTTTACCCAAATTTTTCTCCATAAACTGTATAACACCTTCGATTATCTGTTGTTTTGTCATGAAAGTACACCTCCGCGTAGTATACTGTATTACTTCACTTGCACTTTCGTTCCAATATAAAAAGGAGTGTCGTTTTTGACACTCCTGATCAACTTATATCACTTATTATTTAGCGAACATCACGGAATTGATGACACTCTCCAAATATTCCTGGCCGCCGCTGGGCAGTTCGGACACTTCGCCCATCTTCAGGGCGTATTCTGAAAGTTCTTCTAAATCCGTGGTTTCGGATATAATCTTTGCACCGATGCCCTCTTTGTAGCTGGCGTAGCGCTCCTCCACAAAGGCATCCAATCTGCCGTCTGCAATGAGTTTGTCGGCCATAGTAAGCCCTAGGGCGAAGGTATCCATACCGGCAATGTATGCTGCCATTAAATCTTCTAATTTATAGGACGGACGTCTGGTCTTTGCATCGAAGTTTAATCCGCCGTTGGTAAATCCTCCGGCTTTGATCACCTCGTACATGCACTTTGTGGCAGTGTAGACGTTGGTGGGGAAGTTGTCCGTATCCCAACCCAAGAGCACATCCCCTTCGTTTGCATCAATGGAGCCAAAGAACCCTTCTGTTCTCGCCACTCTCAGCTCGTGCTCAAAGGTGTGTCCCGCCAGGGTTGCGTGGTTTGCTTCGATGTTGAGCTTGAAGTCCTTGTCCAGTCCGTACTTGCGCAGGAAGGAGATGACCGTTGCACTGTCAAAGTCGTACTGGTGTTTTGTTGGCTCTTTGGGTTTTGGTTCCACATAAAAATCACCGGTGAACCCAATGCTTCTGCCAAAGGCAACGGCCATCTTCATGAGCCGAGCAAGGTTGTCCAGTTCAAAACCCATATCGGTGTTGAGCAGTGTTTCATAACCCTCGCGTCCGCCCCAGAACACGTAACCGTTTCCGCCGAACCGCACTGTCAGCTCCAGCGCTTTTTTCACCTTAGCTGCTGCATACGCAAACACATCTGCACAGCAGGAAGTGGCTGCACCGTGCATAAATCTCGGGTGGGAGAACAGGTTGGAGGTACCCCACAGGCATTTGATGCCCGTTTCCTTTTGCTTTTCTTCAATGAGAGCAGCAATTTCATCCAAATTCTTTTGAGATTCCGCCAATGTTTTTCCCTCGGGGGCAATGTCCACATCGTGGAAACAGAAGTATTCGATACCCAGCTTTGTCATCAGCTCAAAGCCAGCTTCCACCTTACCTCGGGCAACTTCCATGGGTGTTCTGCCGCCAAAGCTCTTGTCAACCGTACCGGGGCCAAACATATCTGTGCCATCGCCGCACAGGGTATGCCACCAAGACATGGCAAATTTCAGATGATCTTTCATAGATTTTCCCAAAACTTTTTGGTTTGCATCGTAAAATTTGAAAGCGTACATATTTTTACTATTAGGCCCTTCGTAGTTGACTTTGTCGATATTGAAATAACTGCTCATATCTGTCTCCTTTGTAATATTTATGATACACTATATTGTAAATTAAAAATATAAAATAAACAAGGGGTGTTTTCTTGGGGCTTCGCCCCAAAACCCACCAAAGGGTATTTTTGAAAAAATACCCTTTGGAAACCCAAAAACTCCTTGTCGCAAAGCGAACGCTTTGCTAGGGTATTGTATATAAGATATGCCTTAGCAAAAGCGTTAGCTTTTGCGTTAAGAGGGGTCAAGGGGGAATCATTCCCCCTTGCGGGTGTGGGCGGAGCCCATAAAAAGAATATAACCCATCAAAAAAGGAGCATTGCTGCTCCTTTTGGTTTACTTTGCGTAATCGACTGTTCTGGTCTCCCGGATCACGTTGACCTTGATCTGACCGGGGTAGTCCAAATCCTTTTCGATTTTCTTGACAATATCTTTTGCCATAAGATGAGTTCCAGCATCGTCCACATCCTCGGGTTTCACGATAATGCGTATCTCACGACCCGCCTGTATCGCAAAGGAGCGTTCAACGCCTGAGAATGAATTGGCTATCTCTTCCAACTGTTCTAAACGTTTAATATAATTTTCGAGAGTTTCACGCCTTGCTCCCGGCCGTGCGGCAGAAATCGCATCGGCAGCCTGTACTAAAACAGCCTCCACCGTGTTTGCCTCAACGTCCCTGTGGTGAGCAAGTATGGCATTGATCACATCCGCACTCTCACGGTATTTCTTTGCAAGGTCTCCACCAATTTGAATGTGAGGACCTTCCACCTCGTGATCCACAGCCTTGCCGATATCGTGCAACAATCCTGCACGCTTGGCAAGTTTTACGTCTCCCCCCAACTCCGTTGCCATGATGGCAGAAAGGTGGGCGACTTCCAGTGAATGTTTGAGTACGTTCTGACCGTAACTGGTGCGGTATTTCAGCCTTCCCAAAAGCTTTACAAGCTCGGGGTGCAACGAGTGGATACCCACTTCAAACACTGCGGCTTCACCCGCTTCGCGTATTTGAGTTTCCACTTCCTTTTGCGCTTTTTGTACCATTTCCTCGATCCTTGCGGGATGAATTCTCCCGTCCAGGATGAGCTTTTCCAAGGCAATTCTGGCAACTTCCCGCCTGACGGGATCGAATCCCGAAAGGATAACGGCTTCGGGTGTGTCGTCAATGATGAGGTCTATGCCCGTAGCGGTTTCAAGGGTACGGATATTCCTTCCCTCACGGCCGATAATACGGCCTTTCATTTCGTCGCTGGGCAGGCTCACCACCGATACAGTGTTTTCCGCCACGTGGTCGGCAGCACACTTTTGGATCGAATAGGCGATGATGTTCCTGGCCTTTTTATCCGCCTCGTCCTTAGCCTTGGCCTCAATTTCACGAACCATCACCGCAACGTCCCGACGGGATTCGTCTTCCATGCGGTGCATAATCAGTTCTTTAGCCTCGTCTCTGGTTAAGCTGGAAATCTTTTCGAGCTGCTCGATCTCCTGATTGTGCAGTGTTTCGATTTCCTCCTTCAGACGGTTGATCTCTTTTTGCCGTTTGTTTAATTGCTCTTCTTTTGCCTCTGCGTTGTCGATCTTTTTGTCGAGCACTTCTTCACGTGCAAGAAGCCTCTTTTCCACTCTCGTCATTTCGTTTCGACGGTCTTTTAATTCTTTTTCAAATTCATTTCTCAGTTTTAGAACCTCTTCTTTCGCCTCTAAAACAGTTTCTTTCTTGATGGACTCCGCTTTCTTTTGAGCGTCTTCGATCAAGCGCTGTACCATTTCTTCGGCTCTTGCGGTCTTAGCTTCTGCCACATTCTTGCGGTACCAAAAACCCAACAGGGCACCCAAGAATAAGGCAACGACCCCAATTAGAATAGGTAATAAAACATCCAAGCTTTAACACCTCCGTTATTTAATTTTTTGCAGATTTTGTGTCTGCCTATGAATATAGCAATAAAGGATATTAAAATTCCTAAATCAACTTATATTATTTTATATTTAATATCTGGGTTTTGTCAAGGCAAATTACTAAGAAACCCTGTTTAGCATTTTGCGGGCTAGCTCCATCAGGGGTGCTGCATTGTCAAAAATGCACAGAGCTGCAATCCCCTCCTCCGTCAAACGCTGTGCGTATTCCTTGCAATAGGCCTCGCCGTAGAGGGAGACATAGGTGGTTTTCAGCTGATCCTCGTCCTTGTTTAGCGTCTTACCCATGTTTTCCTGTGTACCCGTCACATCCAAGAGATCGTCGGTAATTTGGAACACCAACCCGATGTTTTCCCCAAAGGTTTTTAAGGCCTGTATCTGCCCCTCTGTGGGGGAATTGAGCTGCAACCCCGCAAGCAAGGGAGCCGTGATCAGTGCGCCCGTCTTGCAGGCATAAATAGCGGTTAAATCCCCTTCGGTGAGGGTGGTGTTACTCACATTCTTAATGTCCCGCCACTGTCCCCCCGCCATGCCCTTCATACCTGAAGCAGTTGCAATTATCTCCATAGCAAATATATGGTTTAACAAATTTCCCGGATATTTTTTTGCGTTGGTGATCATGAGTTCAAAGGCCATGTTGAGTAGGGCATCCCCGCACAGCACCGCTCCCGCTTCGCCAAACACCACGTGACTGGTGGGTTTGCCCCGGCGCAGCACGTCGTCGTCCATACAGGGCAGGTCGTCGTGAATGAGGGAGTAGGTGTGGATTAACTCCACGCTCACCGCCAGATCCAAACACTCCTGCGCATCACCCCCCATGAGTGCGTTGCCCATGAGGCACAGCACGGGGCGCAAACGCTTTCCCCCCGCCAACACGCTGTATTTCATGGCGCATAAAAATTCAGGGCAATCACAGTCCTGTTCAAATAGTTCGATCAGCCTGCTCTGTGCAAGGGCTGAAAATCTTTCGAATTCATACATCCTTTTGCTCCGCTACCGTTAGTTTTACTTGTGCGCTGTTTAACTGTATCTCACACGTCTCGAGCAGTTTCTTTCCCTGCTCGTACAGCTCTATGGCTTCTTCCAGCCCACACCCCCCCGAACTCAGCTTTGTCACCACTTCGTTCAGTTGGGCCATATTTTGTTCAAAGGTGCTTTTCATGTCGAACCTCCACACTTCCGTCTGCAAACCGAATCTGCATCACCTGCCCCGGCTCTACGTCCTTTGCAGTGGTGATCACCCCCGCCTCCCTCATGACGATGGCATACCCACGCTTGAGGGTGTCGTAGGGGGAGAGGGCACTCAGCGCTGCTGACAGCCGCTCTAACTTGCTGCGCTTGAGCGTTAAAAAATACTCCCCTTCCTTTTGCAGCTTTTGTTTCATCTCTTCCACTTGGGCAGACATGCTTTTTAGCAGCTCCTGAGGGCTGTGTGCAAAGAGCAGGGTCTTTAGGCTGTTTAGCTGATCCCGCAGATTATCCAGCCTCTTTAAACACAGTGCTACGGCCGCTGTGGGCGTTGCAGCCCGAGCATCGGCAACAAAGTCACACAGGGTGTAATCGATTTCGTGACCCACTGCCGAAACAACGGGAATGTCACAGGCATAAATTTCCCGAACCAATGCTTCGTCGTTAAAGGCATAGAGGTCTTCAAAGGAACCACCCCCTCTGCCGATGATGAGTACGTCCACGGGGTTTGCCCTAAAATATCGAATGCCCTCGGCCAGCTCCTCTGCCGCACCCTCCCCCTGCACTTTCGAGGGGTAGAGTATGAATTCCCCACCCATGTAACCCGATTTGGCGGTGGAAATGATGTCGTGAATGGCAGCGCCGCTGGCTGAGGTGATAATGCCGATGGTTTTGGGAAAGGGTGGCAGTGGCTTCTTGTGGGCTTCGTCAAACAAACCCTCGGAAACAAGCTTTTTCTTGAGCTGCTCCAGTTTGGCAAACAAATCCCCCTTGCCCTCCTGTTCCACACCATCCACATAAAAAATGACTTTTCCGTCCCTTGGGTAGTAGGAGAGGTTCCCCTTGGCCACCACTCGCTCCCCTTCTGTGAGTAAATCGGATTCAAACATGGTGCAGTTGAGCACCCCCATTTTGTCTTTTAATACAAAAAATGAGGTGCCCGTATCGGTGAGTTTAAAGTTGGAGATCTCCCCCACCACCGAAATGCCCTTGAGTTGGGTGTCCGACTTGAACTTTCTGGCGATGTATTCGGATACGGCACTAACGCTGAATACCATGGTTTCTCGCCGATTCAACGGTGTTTTTCAACAACATCGTAATGGTCATGGGGCCTACGCCGCCGGGCACGGGAGTGATGTGGGAAGCCACATCCGCAACATCTTCAAAATCCACGTCTCCCGTGGTCTTGCCGTTTAACTTGGCGGTGCCCACGTCGATGACAATGGCACCGGGTTTCACAAACTCTTTTTTCACAAACAAGGGTTTGCCGATGGCGGCAATTAAGATATCTGCCGTTGCACAAACCTTAGGCAAGTCGTGGGTCTTGGAGTGGCAAATGGTCACCGTTGCGTTTTCGTTGAGCATGAGTATGGCCATGGGTTTACCCACAATGTTACTCCTGCCCACGATGACGCAGTGTTTGCCCTCGATTGGCTGATTAGTGGATCGAATCAGCTCCACAATACCCTTGGGGGTGCAGGGAGTAAACCCTCTCTCCCCCACCATCAGCCGTCCGGCAGTGAGCACGTGCAGGCCGTCCACATCCTTGTCCGGGTCGATCCTGCGCAAAGCTTCGTTTGCGTTTAGATGCTTGGGCAAGGGCAGCTGCACTAATATACCGTGAACGGTTTGATCAGCGTTGAGCCTATCGATGAGCCCGTGCAGCTCCTCTTGAGAAGTGCCCTCGGGCAGACGAAACACTTGGGACTGAATGCCGATCTCCTCACATCCCTTTTCTTTATTGGCAACATATGTGTGGGAAGCGGGGTCGTCCCCCACTAAAATCACGCTCAGCCCAGGGCGAATGCCTTCTTTCACCAGTGCTGCTACTTCATCCTTTAAACTCTCTCGAATCTCTAGTGCAATCTTTTTTCCGTCAATACGATTCATTGTGCCTCTCTTTCAAACATTTGCTTGGCAAAGTGGGCTAGCCCCGCTGCGTTGTCGCAGGAAAAACCTCGGGGTGCATAGATGATCTCCCAATTGCCGCTGTCTTTTAACAGCCATTCCTCTAGTTTATTTTTTATATACCCGTTCTGGAAGGTACCTCCGAACGCGATTAACTTCTTAATTCCCGTCTGCTTCCTTGCAGACAGGATCATGTTATAAAAGGTTTCGGCCAAGCAGTGGAACACAGCTTGTGCCACTTCTCCCGGAAAAACGTCCCCTTGAACCAAAGCCTTTGCCTGGGCTTCCGCACCCGACAAATTGCAGGAACAACCGTCCACACGCACACAGAGGGTTTGGTTTGTCTCAACCGCAATCTCTTCCATAAACTGTCCTGCGGGAAAGGGCAGGTTCAAGAGCACTCCCGTTCTGTCTGTCAATTTTCCCCCGGTAATATCCTTGGTGCCCCCCAGCAGCGAAATGTTTTGAATCAATCCATCATCAAAACTCACTTGCAGAATCTCTGTGGTTCCCCCCGATGCGTGGAAACAAAGATATTTCCCGGAAACCGGCTGCTTTTCAAACATCACCGCACTGTAGATGTGTGCGTTTTGATGGGCGGTGGGATAGAGTTTTGCCCCCGAGGCAAAGGCGATACACTTTGCCAAACACTGCCCAACTGTAAACACGGGCATGTACGAACCCGGAATGTCCCTTGGGGTTTTGGAATAAGCAACACTAAGTATCTTTCCCACGGGTTTGTGTATCTCCAAAAACTCATTCACATTCTTTAAATGCAAAAATACCGCATCCGACTGCCTCAAACCAGTTTTGCAGTGAAGCGGAAGCTTAACATTCAGCGATAAACCATCCTCGCCCATGATGGATAAAGAGGTGGTATACATGGAAGTATCCACCCCTAAATAACAGCTACTTGTTGACATATCCCCCCAGCACCCCGTTGATGAAGGCAGGGGATTTATCGGGGGAGTAGCGCTTGGCTAACTCCACCGCCTCGTTGATGATCACCTTGAAGGGCTGCTGCAAATATACAATCTCATAAAACGCCAAGCGCAGAATAGCCAGATCGGTTTTAGAGATGCGCGAGAGCGTCCAGTCCACAAGGTTGTTTTCTATTATTTTGTCTAGTTCTTCTCTTTTTGCTATGCAGTCGTTTGCCAACTCAACAGCCCTTTCGTCCTCCATGGCTGTGAAATCCACAGCAATTTCATCCGCAAAACACTGGTGAGCCTGGGAAATGCCCGAATCGTTCAGTTCCCTTTCAAACACCAAACACACAGCACACTGTCTTAACTTTCTGTTGTCCATTACCCTACTTAAAGATCTTTGGCACAATCCTGCTCAAAAGGGAAAGGATGGTGCGCCTAAGGGCACAATCCACCGCAATGACAATTCCCGCAATAATACAGACCCACAGGAGAAGCGTTGCAAAAAAACCAATGGTTAAAAACAAGATTCCTGTGGCCAAGCCCAAAGATACGCCTATTATTATTCGCCTGTTATTTTTTATAAACTCACCGAAGGTTCTCATTTCTCTACCTTGATGAAAGGGTGGAGTCACACACCCGAAGGTCAACCTTATCCACCACGATGCCCGTGAAATCTTCCAGACATGCCTTTAATTCCGTTTGAATTTTATCCGTGGCAGCGGGTATCACCACCTGGGGTGCCAACGACATGAGGATGAGAATCCGTATGCCCGTCTTTCCCCGAAAGGCTTGAAGCCGAATGGCTCTGACTTCCCTCACTTCGTTAAAGTACCGCTTCGCAATCTCTTCCAGTGCCGTAATGGTGATGAAGATGGAACCAAAGGTGCTCTCCTTAATGAGGGCACATTCCGAGATGCTGCCTCCCTTGCCAAACATAAATACAAAGCTTAGAACAACCATCAAAAGCCCCACAATGGTGATGACGGTCAGCCCGGCAACAGGGTTTATGCTCTGTATAAAGTCGTTAAAGGCATTGGTCGATATGATACCCCAAGCGCTGAATAAAATCACAACAGCGAAGATCAGCACGATGAGACAGTATATCACTAACAGAACTTTTGTGAAAACTTTGTTTTCCAACAGTCTGTCCCCCTTTTCATAAAATTTTTATTCCCCACCCTACTAGGAGGTTTTACCTCCGCACCCCGTGGCCTTTAACCTAAGCGGAGTGCGGACTTAAAACCCAACCCATGTACATGGGATTATGTTTACAACTTAAGAGGCACTGTCCTCGGCAGCAACTTTGCCGGATATCATCTCTTTTTCAATCTTGATGCCCTGGACGTTTACGTTTACAGCTAAGACGTTTAATCCAGCCATATTTTCAATTTCTTTTTTAATGGCCCGCTGTGCGTCTTCTGCAACCCTGTGCATCTCCACGCCAAAGTCCATGATCACGAACAGGTCGCACTTCACATCCTTTTGGGTCACTTCCACTTTCACGCCTTTGGTCAGGTTTCTTCTGCCCAAAAGCTCCGCAACCCCTGAAATAAGACCACCGCTCATACCTGCAATGCCCGGAACTTCAATGCACGCAAGACCTGCAATTGTTGCAATGACGTCGTCCGCAAAACTAACGCTGCCCAGAGTTTCCGTTAATTCAACACTCTCTTTTCCCACCGCTGAGTACCTCCATAAACTACTTTAGTCTATTATATACCACGGTATTTTATTTTGCAATCAACCCTGTAAAATGATTTTTATATTTTTTGCATTTTCTCCAGTTTCTGTCTTCACAATATCCAGAATCTGTGCCGCTTGGATCTCATCGATTTCCTTTGCCCTAACAACAACGTTTACCGAGCCGGTGTGCACTGTGACAATGGAATTGTCAAACCCTTTTGCCCCCAACAACCCTTCCACTGTCAGCTCTTTTTCCATGGAGCGGACAGTCTCTAACTTTTGCTGCTGCGCTTCTGCTAACGTCTCTTTGTCGGTCATTTCATTGTCGATGATGGAGTCCAAGTAGGCAATCTCTTGGTCCCGGGTGACCTGCCTGTTTTGCTTGTAGTCCTCGAAGTAGTCCCCCGTGGAGATTACGGGCAGTTCTAAGTCCCCTCCCAAGGATTCTGCTGTTTCCATTTGTGCGGGGGTGCTCGGCTGTTTTGGGTCTTTGTTGCTCATGGCAAAGTTTAGGTATGCCGCTGCACCCAGCACCAGCACCAGCACTCCGATTAAGATGTATGACTTTGTGTTTTTCATATACTTGCTCCTTGTTTGTTTGTTTTATTTTTGAAAATCCATTTCAAACACTTCAATGCAACTGCTGTCCACCCCCAGTATGGTTCGGCACGCTTGGGTTAGCGCAATCTTCACTCCAATATCTCCTGCCCCCTGGGCGATGACGATCACCCCCTTGACCTTGGGGGACTTCTCTTCCACGATGAGTGCGCTCTGCTGCCCCCCCTCCGCAACGGTGACCACTTGTTCCTGGGTGCTAATGCTCTCCCGCAAGTTGTCTCCCCCGCTGTCCACACTTTGCTGGGTGTTCTTGGCATAGGCGGGGATGATCTGCGCACTGCCCTCGTAGGTGATCATCACCTTCACTTGCCCTGCCCCTTTAATGGCACTGAGGGTGCTGGAGAGCTTTGCTTCGATGTCCTCTGACTCTTCCTTGGAAATAATTTGCGGTGGGGCTGTTTCGGTCACCACCGATGCAAAAATGAGTGCAATACATATGACAACCACCGCCATGATCAGCCACTTTAACTTATTGGCGGGGGACATTCCCTTAAATTTAGTAAAAAAATCGAACTTCATAGTTTTCACACCCCTGCTTTTGTGTACTAGTAAATACTATTCACTGATTTCTCTGATATACCTCACTCAAGAAATTTTTATAGTCCTCCGAGGTGACTTGGTCATACTCCACGTTACCCATATCCATGCTGATATCAAAGATGTCGTGGGAGGACACTAGGTTGACAATAGGCATTGCCATAATGGAGATGACAACAATAGATACGGCAATTCCCGAATACTTCTTAATCTTGCCGTCCAGCATCAGCGCTTCAAAAATGAAGGAGACAAAGGTTGCCCCGCACAGGGAATAGATCATGTTGACTAAAAATTGGTTCATACAAACTCCACTTCCGCCGTTTCGCCTACGGCACAAATCAAGAATCGTTAAACCTCACCGGAACATGAGGTTGATATTACCACTGCCTAAAATCAGCCCCACGTTGATGAGCAGCATGGCACCGCTGGTGAGCAGCACTGCGTTTTGTAAGAGGATAATCTCGCTCATGGACTTTAAAAACTTTGCAATGTCTCCGCTGCCCAAGGGTTCGGACAGGGCACTGGCTAACTTTAACAAAAAGTACTGCACGGTTATTGTGATCACTGGGGATAGCAGCATGGACACGATGACCAGCATACCCACCACTCCGATGGCGTTTTTAATGATGAGGGAACTGGCGATGAGCATATCCATAGTTTCGGAAAACACCCCGCCGATGATGGGCACCGCCTTGTCGATGGTGTACTTTGCTGCTTTAATGGTCACCCCGTCGAAGGTGGAGGACATGAGCCCCTGAAGGGCGATACACCCCAAAAACACCACAAAGGATATGCCGATGGCCCACTTGATGATGCTCTTGATCAGCTCCCGCAGGTTGTTGAGTTTAAAGGTCTTTGCAAAACTTGCAAGCACCGTCACTGCGCACATGAGCACCAGCAGGGGCGCAATAAAACTTTTGACAAACATACTCACAAAGCCAGTGAGTGCTGCCGTGGCCGGCTTTAAAATACTTGCCGAGGCAATGCCCCCAATGCTGGTGAGCAAGAAAAACAGCAGGGGGAAGAACTGGGTGGAAAACCCGGTGATCATCTCGATGGCATCGTTTCCCATGGTAAAGGTGCGCAGAAACACGCTGATGGCAATGCCGCTGATGAGGATATATCTGGCGTAGTGGGCAGCCGCATAGGTCCCCCCAAAGTCGGGATAGAACACGCTGAGCAGGGAGAACAGCAGGGTGATGACGAGAATTTCCACCACAAAGGGCAGTGATTCTTTGAGGCTCTTGGCAAACAAACCCACCAAGTAATCGAAGATGCTGTTGTACTCCAAGAAGAGTTGTCCCCCTGCGAGCTGTGAGACGAAGTCCTCCAAAGACAGCCCCCCCGTAATGGGCACCAAACTCTCCGCCTCTTTGTTGTATTGCAACTCCAGTGCACCCATGTCCAAGGAATTGAGTATTTCGTCAATCTCTAAAATATCTTCCGCACACACGGTGATGGGCGCCAGCAACAGGATGAGCGCCAAGAAAAATGCAAGCACCTTCATTGGTTCACACCCTTGGCAAGTTCGGTGAGCAGCTGCAAAAATGCGTTAAACATGGGGATGGTGAGCATCACAATAACCACCCTGCCCGCCAACTCCACTTTTTGGGCAAGGGACGTTTCGCTCATATCCTTTAAGGATTGGGCGGTAAATTCACACAGATAGGCAACGCCAATGATTTTGAGCACCACAGTGATGCTGACAATAGGCAGGGAGAACTTGTTCACAGTTTCGTTAAAAAAACTAATCACACTGCCCAGATAGTTGACGGTATAGACTAAGATAATCAGCCCGCAAGCCAGGGCAACTTGTCTTGAAAGTTCGGGTTGTTTTTGGCGCACGATGAGGGCCAATGTGCCGGCGCACAGGGCCAAAACCGCAATCTTTAGTATTTCCATCTCTTTATAACCTCTGTTCTTTCGTGAGTTTCAACAATTAAAATAGTCCGAAGATACGGCGAACACTTTCAAACAGCGTGCCCAGCAGGTCGATCACCATGAGTAACACGATCACCAAACCCGCAATACTCACCAGAGTGGCGATATCCTCCTTGCCCGACTTGATGAGCACTTGATTGAGCACCGAAATTAAAATGCCGATGGCTGCAATCTTTAAGATCAAATCAATTTCCATAGATCCTCCTCTTTATCTTTTGTTATATGAACAAAACACCTACAAAAATTCCAATTAATACAGACACAGACAAATATCCCTTTGTTTTCCCCCGTTTTTCATCTTCCATTTGTCTAATCCTGTTGGTGAGCAACAAAATACCCTCGTCCAGTTCGGCAGCGTTGCCCGAGGTGCACAGGCTCTCGATACCCCTGCCCAGTGCGGTTACTGCCGGATCGTTCAGCTTTATAAAAGCTTCCTCCCACGCTGTTGAAACTTTAATCCGTGGATTTTGCACCAG
The DNA here is from genome assembly GCA_964453645.1 of uncultured Clostridia bacterium. Taxonomy (GTDB): domain Bacteria; phylum Bacillota; class Clostridia; order Christensenellales; family JAWKQI01; genus CAYVRJ01. The sequence goes on along the minus strand of CAYVRJ010000001.1, from coordinate 45,218 downwards.
TTGATCTGCAATGCCTAGCAGGTTTTGGTTGCCCCGGGCCTCCCGCCCTATGGCTCGGTGGAGCAGTTCGCCATGTAAAATTCTGTTGCGCATGCCGGTGACGCTGCCTAGCAGTTCCCTTAAGAAACACAAGTGTTCCAAATACTTTTTGGAGAGTAAAGTGCCGATGTAACCACAAAGCCCGATCACTGCAATACACAATATACCTTTAAGCATAGTTTTTCAGCTCCTTTAAGAGAAGTCCCTGGGCGATGACGGTGTGTTTATAATCGGAAACGGTGCTCACCGTAATGCGTCCCCGGGTGTTACTCAGCACCACGTACCGCTCAAAAACCCCTTCCCGCAGGATGCTGCGAAACACCTCCCGCCGCATGAGTTCGTTTATGCTGCCGCCGTGGGCTGTGGCGCACACCGCCACCCCCGAGTTGGCGCACTCCCGAATGGACTGCACGTCCTCCACCCGGCCCAGCTCGTCGGTGACCACCACATGGGGGGACAAGGTGCGCAGGGCGCTCTCAATGCCCTTTTGTTTCTCTGTGCCCGCAACCACGTCTGTCTGTTCGCCCAGTTCAAAGATGCCGTTGCCAAACAGCTCTCCCCGCTCGTCGATGACGCACACCTTCTTCGCATAGATGTTGATGCCATCTCCCAATGTTCGGGCGATATCCCGAATGAGGGTGGTTTTACCCATTTGGGGTCTGGATACGATGAGGGTGCTGAGCATTTGCCCGTTCCGGGTGATATAGGGCATGAGTTCTTTACTCACCCCCACGTGCTGCATGGGGATTCGAATGTTAATGCCAAAGATTCGGCCGCTGGCCATTTCCCCGCACACGCCCACCCGCATACCCTCCACCGTTAAATAGCCCGAACGGATTTGGTGTTCGTAGTATTTGGGGCTGTGCTGGGTGAGGGCCAAGAATATTTCTTCCAAGTCGGTTTCGGTTGCTCGAAGGCCGCTTAGGGGGTATGACCTGTCCTGCGTATAGATATAACAGCAGTAGTTTAATCGAAAGCGAATTTCCTCGATGATTTCGTGTTCGCTGAGGGCCATCAACTGCTGTGCAAACGGCAACGGTATATATTTTAGTATGGTTTTTATAAAGTCACCTTTTCTCATGGTTCATCTTATGCTTGTCTTTATGAGAAAAGACCAACAATAAAAAAACTGCCCGTTGGGCAGCGAAGCGTGGCGATTGTTTTTTGTTTGGTATTTTTTGTGCATACTTTTTGTTGGAAGTGATGCTGAACTATATTTTTTGTTCGTTAGACAATTGTTCGGATTGTTGGTTTATTTGTTTTATGTAATTATGCGCCTATAGGTTTGTTAGGCTTTATTTAGTTTGACCCACAGGGTGGTACCCATATTCAACTGGCTTTCAGCGCCAATCTCTCCCTTAAGCAGGCTCACAATCTCTTTGGCGATGGAAAGCCCCAATCCCGTGCCCTCCCCACTTCGGGACTTATCCGCCTTATAAAACCGTTCAAAGATATAGGGCAGGTCTTCCTTTGTGATGCCCGACCCTGTGTCCTTCACCCGCAGCACGACAAAACCCTCTTCCTCCCCGGCGGTGACAAACACATCCTCTTTGGAAAACTTGATGGCGTTGTCCACCAGAATAATCAAAAGCTGTGTGAGTTTATCCTCATTGCATTGCACTTTTGGCAAGTTGTCGGGGCAGATTAGGTGCACGGCCCTTCTGTCGGCAAACCGCTTGCAGCAGCCCACGAGAATGTTTCTTATATCAATCCTTTCAAGTTCCAAACTTTGGTTTGCACTCTGCAAGGAGCTTAAAGTGAGGGTGTCGTTGATCAAGCGCTCCAACCGCAATGTCTCGTTTAAAATAATTTGGTAACTCTCTAAGACGTCCTCTTCCTTTTCTATAATTCCGTCCATCAGTGGTTCCACAAACCCCCGAATGCCGGTGAGGGGTGCCCGAAGTTCGTGGGTGATGTTGGCAATATACGTCCTGCGCATCTCCTCCAGTTTCATCAGACCCTCTTTTTCCAACGAGAGTGCCGTCACTTGGGAGTTCACCCGTTTGAACAGCAGTATTCCCGCTACAATGGCGCACACCAAGGAAAGGGCGGATGTGAGCAGCAGTGAGTTGGTGATCATACCTGAGAGTTCATAGACGTTGAGCAAGGGTTTACTCAGCACCAGCACGCCCATCACCGAATTGTCCCTCACCACCGGCAGGGACAGCAAAAGAACTTGGGTGTTGTTTAAATCCGTAATGCGGGATACCGTATTTCCCCCCAATGTTTCGTCGATCATCTCTTCGCTAATGGCGCGGATCACTTCCAGTTCCTCGTTGTCGTAAAACCTGCGGGGGTACACCAACTCGTAGTTTGCATTGATGACGATCATTTGCGAAATGCCCCCTTCGCTGGGCCGAATGCGGTATCTGGCGGGCACCACCCTTGGTTCTTCAATAATGGATTGTGCAATGGGTTTCAGTTCCTCCCCGTAGCCCTCAAGGTCTTTCACCGCACTGTCGATGACACTTTGTTTCGCTCCAAAGCTTAAAACAATGGCGGTGAGGGCCACCCCTAGGAAAATCACACACACGCAAATGAGCACCGCTGTGATGACCAGCCTACTCTTTCTACTTTGGTTCAAAGGAATACCCCACCCCCCATACGGTGCGCAGTTCAAAATCTTCGCTGTTTAGTTTTTGTCGTATTCGCTTGATGTGGGTGTCCACCGTGCGGGTATCTCCAAAAAATTCATACCCCCACACCCGTTCCAACAGCACTTCCCTGGAAAACACTTGCCGTTTGTTACTCATTAAGAGGTATAGCAAATCAAACTCCTTGGGAGTTACGGCAATGTCTTTGTCCCCCAGTGTCACCGTTCTATTTTTCACGTGCAGGCACAGGCTGTTGCAGGTGAGTTGCTCCCGATCGCCCTCCGCTTCCCGCATTCTGCGCAGCACCGCCTTTACTCTGGCCACCACTTCCCGGGGGGAGAAGGGTTTTGTAATGTAATCGTCCGCACCCAGCTCCAAACCCAGCAGTTTGTCCAGCTCCTCCCCCTTGGCGCTCAGCACAATAATGGGAACGTTGGAAAAACTGCGTATCTCCCGGCAAGCCGTCATGCCGTCCTTCTTGGGCATCATAATGTCTAAAATCACCATGTCGGGTTTGTATTGCTTGGTCTTTTCAACGGCTTCTTCCCCGTCTACGCCTTCAATAATCTGCATCTGTTCCCGCTCAAAGTACAGGGACAGGGATTTTCGAACGTTGGCATCGTCGTCGGCGATGAGTATTTTTAACTTATTTAACATACAACACTGTCCTTGATTCCTTCGTTTATCCATATACTATACCATATTTGTTGCCATACTGTTAACAATCCGTGCCAAAGGTTTGTTATTTTAAGCAGCATATTTTGTGTTTATTTGTCATATTATTAGAAGGCAAAGTGTGACTTGGCTTGCAAGATTGTTTTCATGATTTTTTGTTCGCAAGTGAAATGGCAGGAGTTTTACATGAAATCTTGTTTTATGAGTATTTGTTCCATAAGTGAAACAGAATGGAGTTTTACATGCAAGATTGTTTTATAATCATTTGTTCCATAAGTGAAAAGGCAGGAGTTTTCTATGAAATTTTTTGAAGAGACCTATTCCTATGATCAGCTCATATCCGACTGTGCATCCCTGACGAGAAAGTTTAGCGGATGCGAGAGCACCAATATATGCACCACCGAGAGCGGCAGGAAGATACTCAAACTCACCCTGGGCAACGGAAGCAACCACATCCTCTACATTGGTGCCCACCACGGCCGGGAGTATATTACCTCTGCATTTTTAATGGGTATGTGCGAGCACATGCTGCGGCTTTACAAAATGCTGGACCCAATCACCACGGAATTTTTTAAAAACAACACCCTCCACGTGATCCCTATGTTAAACCCCGATGGGGTGAGCATCGCCCTGAGCGGTGCTGCGGGGGAGAAAAACCGTGGGTTTATTGAAGACATTCTACCCATCCCCCATTCCCTGTACAAGGCCAACGGCAACGGGGTGGACCTCAACCGCAACTACCCCTGTTTGTTCGATCAGGTGAAATCTCCCCCCTCCCCCTCCTATGCGGGGTATAAAGGCCCCTATGCGGGCAGCGAGGTGGAAGTGCGTGCCGTCATCTCCCTGTGTTCCGCCTTTCCCTTTTCCTACGCACTCACCTTCCACGCCTTTGGGGAAGAAATTCTCTACGGAGACTTTCACTCGGGGGATATCCCCTACGCCTTTTATATGGCGGAGAAAGTTGGGTGTTACTCGGGGTTTGTAACAATGCCCCCCACCCAGACGGCCGAAAACTTCGGGGGGTTTGAAAATTACTTTCGGGCACAGTACTTGCGCCCCTGCCTGCTCATGGAGCTGGGTCATGGGCTGAACGAGGGACTGTACTGCCTCAACACGGATAAATACCGAAGGCTGTACGCACTGCCCTTAATCGTATCCAGTGCCCTCAAAGGAGTGGCCATATGAAAAACACATTGGCAAAGGTGATTGCGTTTTCCCTTGCATTCGCCTGTTTAATGCTCATGTATTTGACACAAAACAAAAACGAGAGTATAACCGCCATGGCTCGGCTTCACACTTATGAGCGCAAATACGTTTGGCAGTTCAGGCCGGCACGGCAAAACGTGCAGCCCACATTTCCCGAGACCAAGTCCTTGTTTAAACAAAACAAAACCATATGTGTGGGCAGTGCAGATTTTAAATTTATTTATTTAACCTATAATGTGACCATTGAAGACGGGGGTATGGATGAAATTTTAGATACCCTGCGAGACAAACAGGTTCCCGCAGCATTTTTTGTTTCTCAGCAGTACATGCGCAGCAACGTGCGGTTGGTGCGCCGCATGGCCGAGGAAGGACATATTGTGGCCCTGCGCACCGACGATCGGCGGGAGCTTGCAACCATGAAGGAGCAGAGTGAAATAGAACAGGAACTCGCAATGGTGCGGGAGGAGGCCACTCGAATCGGCGTGGAGACAAAAAATTTTGTCCGTCCCCCCGGCGGCGTCTATTCCGAAAAGTCCTTGGCTTTTACCGCCAATGCCGGGTACACAACGGTGCTTTGGAGTTTTGCCTATTCGGATTCTAGGAAGAGGCAGCCCTCCCCCATGGCTGCACGGCGGATCATTCTTTTAAACCTGCATCCCGGGGAGATTATGCTGCTCCACTCCCACTCGTCCACCAACCGAAGGATTTTACCCAGCATAATCGACGAATGTAAAAATTTAGGCTACGAGTTTCGCTCCCTCGATGATTTTTTATGATTCTGTGCGTATAAACTTTTCTTTATCCCGCTTGGCCAGTGCCGTTAGGAATAAGATGAGGGGAATGAGCGCCAAGAACCCAAGGGAGATGTAGATGATCGTCTGCTCCATCTCCATCATGGCACTCACGTTGGATATTACAAATCCTGCCACGATGAGAAATATGCCGCCAATGCCCCAAGTGGCAATCCGGGTCTTTAATTTAGGCAGTGCGCACAACACGCAGTCCATGGAAACGAACACCGATGCTGCAATTTTCACGATGCCACACAGCAAAAAGATTGCGGCTACTGTCACTTCGGTGCGTTCCAGAAAATCTCCCAAGCTGCCAATGCTCACCGCACTGTAGGAGGGATAGTTTGTTAGGTTTTGGGTGGGGGTGCCAAGCAGAAGGGTGTTTCTAAGGGTAGAAAACGCCAGTATCGCAACTGCTATAATCAGCGATACAACATAAACTTTGTAGGATTTCTTGGGGTTGTTCAGCTTGCCGAACACGCCCAAAAAGAATGCCGCTTCCAACAGGGGAAAGCACAAAAACATGAGGGAACTGTCAAACACCTTTTCCATGCTGGCTGGGTCCGAATACAGCAAATGCCGGATATCCATATCTTTAATGGAAAAGATTCCTGTGATGACGATAATGGCAAAGATGAGGGGGATGACTATGGAACAAAACCTGGCCATGGTCTCCACACCCTTACACGCCAAAAACAAGCTGAGTAACCCAGCACCCAGCACGATGAACAAAATGTCCGTCTTAATCAGGGAAACCATCGTTAAGAATTCGCTAAACTCCCGGAGCAGAATGCTTGCCACCAGCAGGGCAAACAGAGAAAACACAAAACACAGCACTGTCCCCAGCCCCTTGCCCAGTATGGCGGTGAAAATGCCTAAAATGCTCTTGTCCTGATAGTGTTTTGTGATATAGGCATAAATTAAATACATGGGTAATGCCAGCAATCCGCCGATCAGAATGGGTGCCCAAGAGTACACGCCCGCTTTAATTGCACTGTTTAACACCAGCGCACTGCCCAGTAAACTCATTGAGAGCAGGCAAATCGCCTGCTTATTGGATATTGTTCCCATATTCCTCCTTACTCTGGCTGATGCTCTTTTGTTCGCCTGTCTTTTTTAGCGTTGTTTTGCTATATACATTGATTTCAGATTTGGAGAACACTTCTTTCCAATTGTCCTTAATTTCTCCGTACAGATCGGGATATTTGCTGCGCACCAGGGCACAGAACCCAAACAGATCCAATCCCTGCGCCTTGGCCATATCTGCAATCTCCACAATGTTTTTCTCCAGTTCTTTGTCCGCCAGTTTGATCAGCTCCCGGACTTCGTATCCTCCGGCGGATTCACCCACCGAAGCTTCCGTTTCTATGATAATATCAAACCGGAACATATCGCCCAAGTATTCCACCAGGGTGGTGGTGGAACTGCTGCTAATCTCCAGGGACAGCTTGTTTTCATAGGACAAAAGCCCCGTATGCATGCGCCCGGTGGCAAACATAAACGCCCTTGCATCCCTTTGGTTTAAAAACCGCACCAGCTTGTCGTCCTCTAGCAGAGCAATACCCAGAGTGGCTGCAATGGGTTCCCCCCCCATTTCTGTGATAAACAGTGCGGGCAGGGGACTTGCTAAATTTTGATCGTGCAGCATATTGATGACGCTGTAGAGTTGTGCATCCACGGTCTTAGAGTTTTTTAAATCGTTTTGCAGCTGCTTTTCGATCTCCAGCAGCAGAATGCCCGATGTGACGGGTTTGGTGGACATAATTTCGTGGGCGGTGCAGTCATACGTAATACACAGCTTCACATTTAATCTGGTTTCGTGTGCCTTTAGGAAAAAGTCCAATATATCCGTAATGCCTCTCTCCGCCGCCTTTTGCCCAATGACGATGAGCCTTGCGTGGCCAAAGTATATCTCCTTACCCGCCACGGTAATGATGTTGCGCATGGCTTCAAAGATGGTGTCTCCGGCTGTGGTGATGAGCACGCCTTCGCTGTTGTCCTTGGTGACGTCCAGGACTTCGGTGGACAAGATATACTGTCCCGAGGTTTCATCGAAATCCACACCCACCCCCGTTGCGATGGACAACTGCTCGATCTCCCTGTAGTCACAGGCACACACGAACACGATGCTGATTGTGAGTAATAAAACAAAAATCTTCTTCATGGTTTCCTCGCCCTGCGCAAATTGGTTGTGAACAGTGCCGGTCGAAATAGCATTCGCTTAAAGGACCCACGGGTGAGGGTGTCGTTGTAGTCCTTGCCGGTTAAGAATGTGCTGCGGTACAGATAGGGTATGCCAAAGGAATTGAGAGAGCACAGGTGTATTAAATAAAACATCATGCCAAACAGCACCCCAAACAACCCAAACAGGTAGGCACACACCACTAAGGATGTGCGAAGAATGGCGCTGGTGTAGAGCAGCCTTGGAATCATTAAGCTGCATATGCCGCTGAGTGCCACCACAATGATGATGGGTGCGCTCACGATCCTCGCCTCCACCGCCGATTGCCCCAGCACCAGTGCACCCACGATGGAAAACGCCTGTCCTATGTTGGAGGACATGCGAATGCCCGTCTCCCTGAGTATTTCAAAGACACCCAACATGATCAACAGTTCGATGATGGTGGGGAAGGGTACGTTTTGCCGGGCAGTGGAAATGCTCAGCAGCATGGGCGTTGGCAGCATCTCGGGATGAAAGGTGATGAGGGCCAAATAGATGGCCGGCACACAGGTTGTAATGAGAAATGCAACCAACCTCAGCAACCTGTTTAGGGTGGAAAAGCTGTGGTTGATATAATAATCTTCGTTTTGCTGGAAGTTTTCAATAAAGACGTGGGGTACTGTGAGCACAATGGGCGAACCGTCCACAATAATGGCTGCCCTGCCCTCCAGCAGTTTGGATGCACACACGTCGGGTCGCTCCGAAGCTCCCACCGTGTTAAAGGGTGAGTAGGGAGTTTCGCACACCAGTTCAGCGATGTAGTTGGAATCCAGCACACCGTCGATGTTGATCTCCTTGATGCGCCGAATGAGTTCGGAAATGAGCTTAGGGCTTGCAATGCCGTCGACATAACACACGCACACCTTGGTGTTGGTCTGTTTGCCCACCTCAATAAACTTTACGCACAATTTGTTGGATAAAATTCTTCTGCGCAAAAGGGACAAACACTGCATCACCGCTTCGTTAAAGCCCTCCCGAGGGCCAAACAAGGTTTTGTCCAAATCGGGTTCGGAAGTGCTCCTGGTGATGAACCCCTTGCTGTCGATGATGAGTACTTTGTCACTGCCCTCGCAAATGAGCAGGGCATCCCCGTATTCAATGGACGTTATGGCCTGTTTGTCGTCCTTAGCCTCGCTGATCCTGGCACTGGACAGCACCTTTGCTTTGACTTGGGTTAGAATATCTTGGGTGACATCAATCTCACCCTCTTCCAAGGGCATGAGCAAATACATGCTCAGTGGATCGGTTTTCACCATGCCGTCAAAGAACATCATGTGGAAATGCAAGCCTGTTGCACGGTTTTGAATGTCTCGAGTGCGGTAGGTCTCGTCTCCCGCAAACAGGTCGTCGTATTTCTTAACTAAATTTTCATATTTTGTAAAATCACTATCTCGCCTCATGGTTTTTAGTATTGGCGGAATAATCTATAAAAATTCTTATTTTTTTGTAAGTCCGGGATTTTTTAAGAGTGGTCGTTTGGTATAGATGTGGCCCGAGATATAGGAGATATCGCCCTCCACCAAAAACAGCACTTCCTTCACTCCCGTCATCTCACACAGGGTGTTCACCATGGAGTAGATGAGCAGGGTTTCTTCTTCGGATGTGAAGTCTGCACACTTGTCTCGAAATTCTTTTTTTAGATTCACCAGAGCCGTTTCGCCATAGTACTTTGCAAAAACAATGTCGTCCAAACTCAAATCGTAGGAACTGTTTTGAAACAGCACGTCCAACCGCTTGGTGAGGGAAAAATAATCCTTTGCGTGCATCCAAATTTCGTTTAATGCAAGTTTTTCACCCTGCACGCAATACACTTTTACTTGGCTGCCCACCAGATGGGAAAACGTTTCTTCGATATATTCCCCCCTGTACAGGTTGTTTAACCAAATGCGAATTTTCTTCACCCCCGGAAAGAACCGGGTAAACGTCACTGTGAGGGCGGGAACGTTTAAATAGTTTTCGTTTCCGCTAAAATACAGATCCATCACTTCCCCCTCTACATCGGGGTTGTTCACAAGTTTCAAACCACGAAACAGCTTTTTCACCATCTCCTGCGGATAACTTTCGGAAATCTCTTCGGTTTTGGCGGTGAGTTTCTCTCCGTTTGCATAATACAGGGTAACACTTCGAGTGTCCCCCAGGGTGATATCCCCGGCAAAATTCCCCACAAACATGTTGTACGCCCCGGTGATCTCCCCGTTTAACAACTGCTGGGTGCCATTAAAAAATATGTTGGCGTATTGAATGTCCAGCAGGTCGATGAGGGTGTTGGCCACTGCCCTGCACATGATATATTGGGTTTTTGCATCCAGCATACCCAACAAATCGTAGTGAACGTTTGCCGTACCCCCCACGATCTCCACGCCCGTTAATTTTACATTGGTGGGAATCACCGCCCGGAGTGCCCCGTTGTCTGTGCCCAGAGCAAGTTCGTTTAGCGTTGCCACGGCAATATCGTCTGTGGTGGCAACAATGCTGCGATACTCGCTTTGCAGCCTGTTCTCCTCGCCGTTGAGGAAATAGAGCGCTGTGCGCTGAATCTGCCCCTCCTGTGCCGGGGGACTATACAATTTTTCCTCCCCTTGGTATGGGTCGGGGTTTCGCTGGGATATGACCGTACACGATACGAGAAACACCAACGCAAAGAGGAGCAGCAACAATTTCTTCATCAGGTTATGTCCGTCAATTTATTTAATGAATAGTAGGAGAGTTTCCACACGCTGTTCTCCTCCACCAGCCGCAAGGGCACGTTGATTTTGTTAAACGTATCCCCCTGTCTTGGACGATAGGTATAGGAAACCATCACCGTGGCCTCCTTCCCCCCGGGGGAAACCGAAACTTCCAACACCGAGAAGCTTAAAAGCCCCGCGTCAAAGGAGACGGTGTTGCGCATAAACTCCTCTTTTTCGGGTTTATCCCCCATGCTGTCCTTGAGGGCAATCATGTTAAAAAGTTGTTCCCAATCTTTTTTGGAGTAGGCGTTGAGTGCCTTTTCGGCTGCATTCTTGGGGTTTAAAATGAGATCCGAATCCCGCATGAGGGGCTCTAAGGTGGTATCCGATTCATTGGAAAACCCCATCTCTGCCCGAGAGATGCGCTGACCTCGGCCCGTGGCATCGTAGTCCACTAAAATTTGCACCCGGGAGTACTGCCCCAGTTCGGTAATGGTGTTGACGATGGAATATACAGCCAACCTGCGCTGGGCCATGGCACTCTCGTATTCCTTTGTTCCCTCCGAAAGTCCGGCGATATCGGGATAAGTTAAAAATTCCTTGGACAGTGTTAAAAAGACAAACTCTCCGCTCACCGAAACGTTAACCACTTTTGTGTCGTGGGCGATGAGAGGGGTTAACTCCTGAGCGGTTTTTGGCCCTTCGATGAGGGCGGCTAACACGGCTGTTTCGATTCTGCCGTTCATGGGCACGGTGATCTCCCGCCCCTCCCCCGAGAGCAGATGTTCGTCCCGATAGCCGAAGTACAACCTTGTGAGCACTTTATCGCTTGCGGCAGACTCGGGCAGGGGGTTGATATAAACCTCCTCCCGTGCACCCTCACTGCATCCAGCCAAAAAAATCATCATACAGGATATCATTAAAACAAGAACACAAAAAGTTTTTAGGGTCTTCTTTAGAGGTCTTTTTTCAAAAATACCCCTAAACGGGTGCAGGGCAGAACCCTGCGAAAAAGAACCGAATACTATCCAGTTTATTTTTCTCATTCAACCCTCCCTCCGGGAATGACCATTTCAAAGGTCGTGCCCACATTTTGCTCGCTCTTCACGTTTAAATACCCTCCGTGCATCACCACAATCTTCTTTGAAATATACAACCCCAGTCCGGTTCCCCCCGTCTCCCGGCTCCGCGCCTTGTCCACCCGGTAGAACCGATCGAAAATCTTCTTCAGCTCACTCTCGGGAATGCCAATCCCCGTGTCGCTGACGCTAAAAATCACCTCTTCATCGTTTTTATATAAGTTCACCGAAATCTTTCCCCCATTGTCGGTGTATTTAATGGCATTGTCGATGAGGTTGGACAATGCTTGGCGAATCTTTAATTCGTCACACACGCAGGTAATCTTCTCTTCCTCGTTAAACTTCACATGAATATTCTTGCCCGTGTACAGGGGCTCTAAGCTCTCGATCACTTCCTTGGTGAGCCTGCCGATGTTCACCACCGCAAGTTTTAACACGGAGGACACGTCCTCTAATTTGGTGATATCCAATAGATCGGTGATGATGTTGTTGAGACGATCGATTTCGAAGTTAATATCTGTCAAAAATTCTTTATACAAATTCTCGGGTACGTTTTCTTGATATAACAATGATTCCGTTAAAATTTTAATGGACGACAACGGCGTTCGCAGTTCGTGGGAAGCGTTGGAAACAAAATCTGCACGCTCCGCATCCATATTTTTGAGCCGTTCCCCCATGATGTTAAAGGCGTTACCCAGGGTTGCAATTTCACTCTTGCCCTTAATTTCCACCCGTTCGTTTAAATTGCCGTTGGCCATGTTTCTGGCCGCTTGAGTGAGCACCAACACTGGACGGGTGATGTATCTGGAGGTGATAATACTTACAAAAATAACCACAAGGGCCGTTGCTGCCGATAAAAATACAATGGTGGACGTGAGCCGCTTGGTCTGCTCGTACACGTCCTGCACGCTGGCGGAAAGAAGCATGGCACCGATGGTTTCGTTGTTTTCATACAGGGCAATGGTCAAATAGGCCGAATAAAAGTTTTCGTTGTCGGTGATGTGAAAGCCGTAGTCGGTGTCCTTGTTTTGGTACAGCAGGCTGTTCACCTCGGCAATGTTCACCCTTCTGCCGTTGAGGGTTGAAAAGCTGTCCCCCACCACCACGCTGTTGTCGTCTAACACTAAGTATCGTCCACCGTTTTGCTCTGCCGCTTGGGCACAAAGGTCGTAAATCGCCTGTGCGTTTTTTTCCAGCAGCAGCGGGGACATTTTAACCGCAACTCCGTTGAGGTTTTCAAATTCAAGGTTAATCCGCTCTCGTATTTGATTTTCCTCCACCACGCGCACCACAACCACCGTGACAACGCCCAGCGCCAGCGCAGCAACGATTAAAAAGATTGCAGCAAATCTCCACGCAATGGAGCCGAAATATCTATCGATTCGTGAAATAATACCCCACTCCCCACTTGGTGAGAATGTATTCGGGTTTTGCGGGATTGCTTTCGATCTTCTCCCGCAACCTGCGGATGTGTACGTCCACCGTGCGAAGGTCGCCCAAGTAGTCGTACTTCCAAATGATCTCCAGCAAAGATTCCCTGTCGTAAACTTTTCCCGGGTTTTGAATGAAGAGCTGCAAGAGATCAAACTCTTTTGCCGTTAGGTTAATCTCTTGGCCGTTGCACTCCACGCTGCGGTTGGTTAGATTCACCGACATGTTTTTAACGGTTAAGACCTCTGCATTTGCGCTGCGCATGGTCTTATCCACCCGCCGAAACACGGATTTAATTCTGGCCTTTAGCTCCAGCATGTTAAAGGGTTTGGTCAAGTAGTCGTCCGCACCGTACTCCAACCCCATGATTTTGTTCATGTCCCCGTCTTTGGCGGTGAGCATGATGATAGGCACGTCGGACACGCTGCGAATGCGCTGGCACACTTCCATGCCGTCGATTTTAGGCAGCATCACATCTAATAAGATTAAGTCGTACTGGTTTTGTGAAAACTTTGCAAGGGCAATCTCCCCGTCCGACGCTTCGTCCACGCTGTAACCGTCCTGCTGTTCTAAATTGAAACGAAGTCCCTTCACCAGCGACGGTTCGTCATCTACAATTAAAATCCTCTTGGGCATTTCAAACTCCTTTTTCGCATGTACAAGACTATTATACCACTTGGGGGCAACGAATCAACCCGGACGCACGAGAATATACCACTCCGCAATGTTGTGAAAAATGTCGTCCTCCCGAATCACCCCAATGTTCTTAATGGAACTCTCGGATATCACCGAATTGGTTCTAAAATACAGGGGGATGTGGGGCAACTCATCGATAAAGAGTTGTGAATACTTGTTATATGCCTCCCGAATGGCTCCCTCGTCCGTCTGCTCCTTGGCATATCTTAGGGTTTCGTCCATCTTTTCGCTGGTATACCCGCCGTAGTTGCCCGCTCCGTTGGAGGCCACCACATAGGATGGGTCGGGATTTCTGTCTAAATAATAACTCACTAAGGCAAAGTCAAAGTCCTTGTTCACCAAAGCTTGGGAATACTCCTTCCAAGGCAGGGAGACGATCTCCACTAAAATGCCAATGCGCTTGAGCTGGGATTCAATACTCTTTGCCACATCGTTTAAATAAAACCCTTCGTCCGAATCCACCACCAACAGTTTGAGGGTGTAGGGACTTTTAATAAAATCTCCCGAGTCCAGATACCCATCTTCGTTGGCATCTTCCAAACCCAAACCCTTGATCAGCTCCAAACTCTTGGGGGGGTTGTACTCGTATAACTTATACTTCCCGCCGTACAGCCAGGAATCGGGGGGCAGCAGCACGTCGCAGGCGGCAGCGTGGAACATTAAATCTTTAGAGATGATATCCGCCTTGTCGATGGCATATGCTAACACCTGCCGCATGGCGATATCCGACAACTTACCTCCGTTGTTGGTGATGAGGCAATCGTAATACCCCGTCATAAAATCTGTCACTTGGGTGGTGCCGTACTGGCGGTACTGCCCTGCTGTTAACACCGAAGTAACGACAAAATCCAATACCCCCGCCTGATAGGCAGGCAGTTCCTCTTCGTTGTCTTTCATGGCCACTGCCTTGATGGAGGTGATGTAGGGGGCTTTGCGCCACCATTCCCCAAACACGCCCAGTGCCATTTCCACATCCTTTTGATAGTTCAGTACCTTGTATGGCCCCGTGCCCATGGGATTTTTGGTTTCCATGGCACTCCCAGAGCCATAATAGTTCTTACACAGCACCGGGAAATCCAGTGCGTACATGATGTCGTAACCACGGCTTTTTGCCGCAATGGTCACGGTGTATTCGTCCTGCATGGAATAATTTAAGATGAGGGAATTTAATTTTGCATAGGGGGAGTTGCCGGTGCTCAGCTTTGCAATTTCACCCAAGGTGAACATTACATCCTCCGCCGTTAAGTCGCTTCCGTCGTGCCACTTGATACCCTGGCGAATGTTGAAGGTGAAAATATCCCCTTCGTCCGAAACGCTCCAGGTCTGGGCGATGGATGCTTCCGCCTTTCCCTCGGGGGAAATGTTGACAAAACTCTCATAGATGAGCGAATAAATGGTGAGCAACTGCCTGTTGCGCACTGTCAGCGGGTTTAGACTCTCAATACCCGTGGGCAGGGGAATAAAAAACTCACCCCCTGTGTCGGGGATCAGCTTTTCCTGGGGTGCAGTTGAAACAACAGGGGCGATGGTCTCCACGGCCTCGGGGGCGCACCCCGTCAATAGCAACAGGATTACCAAAGCAATACACAAAAACGACTTCAATCGTACACCTCATTATACAGTTCTTTATACATCTCGTAAGTCTCGTTTACTTTTTTCACATATTTTTCCGTCTCGGGATAGGGGATGGTGTGCAGGTTCACACCGTCGTCGGAATACTCCTTTTGCCAGCTCTTCACCTTGTTGGGGCCAGCGTTGTACCCCGCTAAAACGTTGGTGGTATTCCCCTGAAACATGTTGTTCAAATACTGCAAATACCAGCACCCCAGCTCCAAATTAATTTGAATATCGGCTAAATCCAAGCCGTTTGTTTCCATATTGAGCTTCTTCGCAATCCACTCCCCCGTGTCGGGCATGAGCTGCATCAGCCCCACAGCCCCTCGATGGGAAACGGCATCCTTGCGAAAGCTGGACTCTTTAAAAATCACCGCACTGACAAAGTACGGATCCAACTCATACTTTTTGCTCATCACTTCAATTTCCTGGGTGTAGGCAATGGGATACATCTGTTTGAGCACAATCGGTCTGCCAATAAAATATGCAAGGGTCAGCAACACAACCAACACAAGAATCAAAATGAAGATAGTTGTCTTGCTGCCACTTTTTTTCTTTTCACTTCTCTTTGCAAAATCGTTCATAATATTGTTTTTAAATGTTTGTCCACCTGCGACAGCAGTTCATCAATCGTTCCATTGTTATAAAACACCACGCTAGCGTATTCCCTTCGGTCGTCGTCCTTCATCTGGGCCTTCATGCGTAACCTTGCGGTCTCCTCCGAAAAATGACTGCGATCCATAATGCGCTGAATGCGAATCTCTTCATCGGCCACCACCAGCCAAATGCAGTCCACCGTGTGGGTGAGCCGGGCTTCGATGAGCAGCGCAGCATCCACAAAAATTAATGAACCTTCGTTGTGGTGTTTAAAATAGGCCTCAATCCTGCGCTCGATTTCCGTTTTAATTTTACCCCACATGATGCTGTTGAGTTTAATCAGCTGATATGGGTCTGCAAACACCGTTTCGGCCAGCTTGGGGCGGTTGAGTTCCCCCGAGACCGTTAAATATTCTGAGCCAAAGACCCGCTCAATTTCAAGGAGGGCCTCGTTTCCCTTTGCACAAAGGTCTCTGCCCACGTCGTCCGCACAGATGACGTAGTAACCCTTGCTCGTCAAATATTTGGATATTTCGCTCTTGCCCGCAGCAATTCCTCCGGTTATGCCGATTATCATTTGTATCCTCTACCTTACCGTATGCAAATAAAACAATAAAACATTGTTTTTTGGCATACTTAATAATGTTATATTATACTACATAATGAAACCTTTTGCACTATCTAATTTTTGTTATTTCATGTCACGTAATTGTAAATTTTGTGTTGCAATTTATGTCGAAATATGGTATTATTAGGGTGCACCAATGGGTGGACGGTTTGTCTCCTCAATCACTAAAGATTGGGGGTGATATGATGGATATGAATTTAGCAGTCAGTCTGCTTCATCTTCTAATATCCGTTATCGCTCTGATTGTTGCAATTAAGCAGTTAAAGAACCGATAAAAAGCAAGAACAGCCGTCACTTTGCCTGAACGGCTGCTCTGAAAGCTTTCCAAAAGTATAGGAGCAGACCGTTTCACCCGGTGTGCTCTTTTGTATATATTATACAATTCACTCATCGCTCTGTCAACACCTTATTTTAACAGTCGTTTTGTATAAAGTGATTTAGCATTTTGTTATTTTGCTAAAAACCAAGTCCTGCCCGACGAAATATTGACTTTTAAGGGGATGAGCAATTGGGCTGCACCCTCCATGCACTCCCTGAGTAAATTGGAAACAGCTGTCTGTTCCTCCAGTGCCGTATCTACAATGAGTTCGTCGTGGACTTGCAAGATGAGTTTGGAAGAATATCCTCCGTCCCGCAGGGAAGCGTGGACATTGTTCATGGCAAGTTTAATGATATCTGCGGCAGTGCCCTGAATGGGGGTGTTGAGGGCCACCCTAAGGCCAAAGGAGCGAATGTTTTTGTTGGGAGATTTTAATTCGTGAATGACCCGTCTCCGGCCGAACAGGGTGGTGGCTACGTCGGGGGGAGAACTTGTCATTTGTTCCATATACTTTGCAACGCCGGAAAATTCCGTTAAATACTTTTCAATGAGTTCGTGGGCACGTTTCCGGGATACGCCTAAGTTTTTGGCAAGGCCGAAGTCGGAAATGCCATAGACAATGCCAAAATTAACTGCCTTTGCCTCCCTGCGCATTTGATCGGTGACACACTCAAGGGGTACGTCAAACACCTCGCTGGCGGTGGCCGTGTGAATATCTCTGTCCGACAAAAAGGCATCCAGCATATTTTCATCCTTTGAGATGTGTGCTAAAATGCGCAGCTCGATTTGGGAATAATCCGCACAGGTGAGTACTTGGCCTTGACTGGCACAAAAAATCTTGCGAATCTCCCGACCCGCCTGGGTGCGCTGGGGAATGTTTTGCAGGTTTGGTTCGGTGGATGAAATGCGCCCGGTGACGGTGGACGCCTGATTTAAGCTGGTGTGCACATGGCCGTCTTCCACCAAGGCCTTGATGCCCTCAATGTAGGTGGAGTTTAATTTGGCGTACTGGCGATAGTTGAGTATGTGGGGGATAATGGGGTGCATCTTCTCCAACCCCTCCAGCACTTCCGCATCGGTGGAATACCCGGTTTTGGTCTTTTTTGCTGCGGGTAACTTGAGTTTGTCGAAGAGAATTTCTCCAAGCTGCTTGGGGCTGTTTATGTTAAACTGTTCACCCGCCAAGCGGATGATTTGCTCTTCTTCGCTTTTGATAATATCTCCGTATTCCTCGGACAGCCGGGTAAGCTCCGTCTCGTCCACACAAAAGCCACAGGTTTCCATGGCGTGGAGCACGTCGGTGAGGGGAGATTCAATTTCATAAAACACTTTGTCTAGGTTTAGGGACTGAATTTGTTTTAACTGCTCCTCCCGAATCACCGCCAAACTCTCGGGCACAGGATCCACCCCATACTTGGCGCACACCGCAGCAAAGGAAAAATCCTTGTCGGTGGGGCTGATGCAGTACTGGGCAATCATGCAGTCGTGGGTGATGTTGGGCAGGTCTGGGTTTTCCTTGAGTAAGGTCTTTTTATCGAAGCAAATGTCTTGATAGACCGCCGTCTTGGGCACATCTTTAAAATCAAAGGAGATTTGTTCCTTCTTTGTTGTGCCCTGCTTTCTTGCGGCAAGGCTTTTAAACCCGTGATTGTTAAGCACGGGTGGAATCTTTGCAGGTTCCAGCACAACACTGTGAATATCAAATGTTACGTCCACATTGGCATCGATGGTTGCAAGCTCCAAACTTAAGAATGCCTTGTCTCGATCGTTTTCTAGTTTTTCTTTCAGCTTGCCTTTGATCTGCGAAACGTGTTCGTAGAGGTTCTCAATGGTTGAATATTCCAAAAGCAGCTTGAGGGCAGTCTTTTCCCCCACTCCGGCCACTCCCGGGATATTGTCCGAAGCATCCCCCATCAACCCCTTTAGGTGGGGTATCTGCTCGGGTTTTAAACCGTATTCTTCAAACAGTTTTGCCGTGTCATACACTTTGAGTTCGGACACACCTTTTTTTGTGAGACACACCTTGGTGGTGTCGTCTAGCAATTGCAGGCAATCCCGATCCCCGGTGAGGATATAGGCATCCATGCCCGACTTTTTTGCAAGGGTGCCCAGCAGGTCGTCTCCCTCGATTCCCTCTTTTTTAAAAACGGCAATGTCCATCTCCTGCAAAATCGTATCCAGCAGGGGAAACTGGGGGCGAAGCTCCTCGGGCATGGGCTTGCGCTGTGCCTTATACGCTTCATATTTTTCACTGCGCAGGGTTTTGGCGTGCACATCAAAACACACAGCCATGTGGGTGGGCTCCAAGGTTTCCATCGCCAACAAGAGCATAGAAAAAAAGCCATGAATGGCATTTGTATACTCCCCTTTTGCGTTGGTGAGCAGGGGAAGGGCATAAAATGCCCGATACATTAAACTGTGTCCGTCAACGCACAAGAGTTTCATGCTACTGCCCCAAACCGCTCTTGGATCGACCCGTCTTTAAACGAACCATGGCACGGGCCAGTGCAACCTTGGAATACATGTATTCCTCTTGGCTCTTTTTCTCCATAATCCGCTGTTCGGCACGCTCCTTTGCGGCTAACGCACGGTTTAAATCGATTTCGTCGGGCCACTCGAAGGCCTGGGCGAAGATCAACGTTTCGTCGAAGCGAATTTCAATAAACCCGTCGGTGGTGGTGCACTCCATCCACTCTCCGTCCATTTTAATCTTAATCGTACCCACGGTGATAGCCACAACCGAAGGTTCATGGCCTTTTAAAATGCCCATCAGCCCATCGGTGGAGGGTACCACAATAGATTCCACGTCTCCGTCGAAGAATCTGCGCTCAGGGGTAATCATTTCTAAACGAAACAGTGCACTCAAGCTTTATTTCCTCTCTATTTTGTGTTACAGCGCCATGGACTCGGCCTTGGCGTATACGTCGTCGATATCTCCCGCCATAAAGAAAGCTTGCTCGGGAATTTCGTCCGCTTCGCCGTTGACCACCGCTTTAAAGCTGCGGATGGTGTCTTGCAGGGGCACGTACTTGCCCTCAATGCCTGTGAAAATCTCTGCAACCGACATAGGCTGGCTGAAAAACCGCTGAATCTTCCGGGCGCGGAACACGGTTGTTTTATCTTCGTCTGTCAACTCTTCCATACCTAAGATGGCGATGATGTCTTGTAATTCTTTATACCGCTGTAAGGTGGACTGAACTTTTCTGGCCACTTCGTAGTGCTCTTCTCCCACGATGCGGGGATCGAGTATGCGGGAGGAGGACTCCAGCGGATCCACAGCGGGGTAGATTCCCAGCTCGGATATTTGCCTTGACAAAACCGTCATGGCGTCTAAGTGGGAGAACGTCGTTGCAGGGGCAGGGTCTGTCAAGTCGTCCGCAGGGACATAAATCGCCTGCACCGAGGTGATTGAACCGTTCTTGGTGGACGTGATGCGCTCTTGCAGTGCACCCAGTTCCTGTGCCAAAGTGGGTTGATAACCAACGGCAGAGGGAATTCTGCCCAGCAGTGCCGAAACTTCGGAACCCGCCTGAATAAAGCGGTAAATGTTATCGATAAACAGGAGTACGTCTTTGTGCTCCACGTCTCTTAAATATTCGGCCATGGTCAGCCCCGCCAGCGCAACCCGCATTCTAGAACCCGGTGGTTCGTTCATCTGCCCAAAGGCTAACATGGAGCGCTGCAATACCCCCGATTCTGTCATATCGGAAATGAGTTCGTTACCCTCTCTGGAACGCTCTCCCACCCCGGTGAACACCGAGTGCCCCCCGTGTTCGTGGGCAATATTGCGCATGAGCTGCATGATGAGCACCGTCTTGCCAACGCCTGCTCCGCCAAACAACCCGATCTTTCCGCCTTTGGCGTAGGGCGCCAATAAGTCGATGACTTTCATACCTGTTTCAAAAACCTGGGTTGCAGGCTTTTGTTCGGAAAATGCCGGAGGATTGCGGTGCACCTCCCAGCGCTCTTGGGTTTGGATGGGGCCTTTGCCGTCAATGGGTTGACCCAGCACGTTAATAACCCGACCCATTACACCTTCGCCCACGGGCACGGTAATGCGTTTGCCGGTGTTGTGCACGTGCATCCCGCAGTACAGCCCTTCTGTTGCTTGCAGGGCAATACAGCGAACCACGTCTTTCCCCACGTGCATCTCTGTTTCCAAAAATACTTCCCGATCGCTGGTTTTAATCACCAGAGCGTCGTAGATATCGGGCAGACGGTGGTCTTCAAACTTCACGTCCAGCACCGCTCCCGCAATTTTCACCAGTATTCCTGTGTTTACTATCTCATAATCTCTCATCGTTTACTCCTGATTGGAAACCGCTGCTGCGGCTTTCAATTATGTAAGGACTTCCAGCGCACTGATAATTTCGCAAATTTCGCTGGTAACGGCGCTTTGTCTCGCACGGTTTAACTCTTGGGTCAAGTTACTCACCATGTCTTCGGCATTTCTGGTGGCGTTGTCCATGGCCATCATGCGGGCACACTGCTCGCTGGCATAGGATTGCACCATACAGCCATAAATCAGCCCGATGACGTATTGGGGCACCAGCGTATCGAACACACTTTCGGGAGTGGGGTGATAGTTCATCTCCGCCGTGTAACTCACTTCTGTTTCAATCCCCGCAAAGTTGTCGATATTAATGGGCAAAAGCTTTAATACCCGGGGTGTTTGGATGGTGGAGGAGACGTATTTCGTATAAATCACATACGTTTCGTCCATGAGCCCCGAGTTGTATAAGTCCAATAAGTCGTTGCAAATGCTTCGGGCGTTGTATAGGGACGGGTTTTGGGACATGTTTAAAAATTCAACGTCGATCATATAGTCCCGCTTTTCAAAAAACACCCGCACTTCCTGCCCCACAGTGAGAATATACTTCTCCTTGGACTTTTGCATATATTTTAAAGCAAAGTTTAATACGTTGTGGTTGTAGCCCCCGCACAGACCTTTGTCTGCGGCAATGACCACATAAGCCGCCCTTCCCCCCTCGGATTGCCCGATATACGGGTGTTCCAAGTTTTTGGTGTGGGTTAAGATATCTTTCATGGTGGATTGCACCCGCTGAAAGTGGACGGCGTTGGCATCGTATTTTTTTAACGCTTTTCTCATCTTTGCAGTGGAGATGAGGTTCATTGCACGGGTTATTTGAGCCGTATCTTCAATCGCCCGAATGGAATGGCGAATATCTGCAATACTTTTCATTTATGCCCCTCTGTTTGTGGTTGTTTCAAGGTTTAGGGTTTGTTCCAACAGCTCTTCGGGCAGTTCAATGCCGTTCATCTTACAAAATACTGGAATGAACTCTTCCGCTGCCTTGCCAATCTTCCGGGCACACTCGTTGGACATAACCTGAGTGCGCTCAATTTCGCTGCGTATGTCGTGGTAGGTGGTGTCGATAAAGGCCAGCAGTTGTTTGTTAAACTCACCCACATATTTCACCGGAATTTTCAACAAATACTTGTTGATGGCGGTGTAGAGTAAGATAACTTGGCTGGATATGGAATGAGGTGCAAACTGCTCCTGTTTTAAAGATTCCGTCACCCGCACGCCGTGGTCCAAAGCTTCTTGGGTGGATTTTTCCAAATCTCCCGCAAACTGTGCAAACACAGCCAGTTCCCGAAACTGCGCCAAATCCAACCGAAGTCTGCCCGCAACCTTGCGCATGGCCTGGGTTTGGGCACTGCCGCCCACCCGGGAAACGGACAAACCTACGTTTACAGCAGGGCGCATGCCCGCATTAAACAGCTCGGATTCCAAATAAATCTGTCCGTCTGTAATGGATATGACGTTGGTGGGTATATATGCAGAGATATCTCCCGCCATGGTCTCGATGATAGGCAGGGCAGTCATGGAACCGCCGCCCAGCTCGTCGGAGAGTTTTGCTGCACGCTCCAACAATCTGGAGTGGAGATAAAACACGTCTCCGGGATACGCTTCCCGGCCCGGGGGCCTGCGAAGCAACAGGGACATGGTTCGATAGGCCACTGCGTGTTTGGATAAATCGTCGTATACGATGAGCACGTCTTTACCCGAATACATAAACTCTTCGGCAATGGCACAGCCCGCATAGGGTGCAATGTATTGCATGGATGCGGAATCCGATGCAGTGGACACCACGATGACGCTGTGTTCCATAGCTCCGTGTTCAGTGAGGGTTTGAATGATATCCGCAATGGTGGACGCCTTTTGGCCGATGGCCACGTACACGCAAATGACGTTCTTACCCCGTTGATTTAATATTGTATCG
This sequence comes from uncultured Clostridia bacterium, assembly GCA_964453645.1. GTDB lineage: Bacteria > Bacillota > Clostridia > Christensenellales > JAWKQI01 > CAYVRJ01. Next base: position 22,411 of record CAYVRJ010000001.1, on the reverse strand, counting down.
ATGGCAATGGCAGTCTTTCCCGTCTGCCGATCGCCAATGATTAACTCTCTTTGCCCTTTGCCGATGGGGATCATGGAGTCGATGGACATAATACCCGTCTCAAGCGGCTGTTTCACCCCTTGGCGATCCTTAATGCTGGCACTCTCTGCCTCGATAGCCCGATATTTATCGCAATAGATTTTACCCTTGGTGTCCAGCGGTTTACCCAGGGGATCGATGACCCGACCCAAAAGCTCCCGCCCAACGGGCACAGTGACAACGCTGCCCGTGGATTTGGCAAGGGTGCCCTGTTCAATTCTTTCGATGTTGTTGAGTACAACGGCACCCACGTGCTGCATATCCAAGTTCATGGCGATGCCGAAGCTGTTGTTTTCAAATTCGATCAACTCGCCGTACTTGCAGTTGTGCAGCCCTTCAATGTGCACCACGCCATCCGCCGAAGACACAACGCTACCAACAGCATTGTTGTCGTCCCCCCCAAAGTCTTGCAAACGCTTTTTGGTGGCCTCTGCAATTTCTGCTGGGTTAAAGGTTTTGGCGATATCTAAATCTTCGATTTCGGTAAGCTCACTCAGTTCGCTGGATTCACCGATATACTTTGCAAGGCTTGCCAAATTGGAGCGCACGCTCTTGTCATACACCTTGTTTTCGATATTGGCAATAAATCCTCCGATGATGGTGGGATCCACAATCACTTCAAAGTGAATGGGCTGTCCCGTCAGCTTTTCAAAAGACTGTCGAATTTCATCAATATGTTTTTCGCTGGTGGGCTTCGCAACCTTGATGGTTCCTTTCAGTTCCACAGTTTATACCACCTTTTCAAAGAAGTCGTCGATGATCTTCTTGTTATCCGCTTCCGAAACTTCCCGTTCCAAAACGCGTCCGGCGATCTGAATGGCCATTTCAACAATCTCGTCCTTCATCTCTTGTTTTGCAAGCTTCTTTTCGCTTTCAATTTCCGAACGGGAACGCATAACGATCATGCGGGCTTGTTCCTTGGCATCGTCAACAATATCCTTGGAACGCTCCCGGGCCATTTCGTTGCCCTTGTTAATGATGTCTGCCGCCTGGCTTTGGGCGTCGTTAATTAAGTGCTCGTACTTGTGCTTGAGCACTTCCGCATCCGCTTCTTTTTGGTTCAGTTCCGCAACTTTATCGGCATAACTCCTCTCCCTGCCCTCCAAAAACTTGGTGACCGGCTTATAGAGCAGCCAGCGCAGAATGAAGTATAAAATGATTACGTTGACGACATACAACAAGATGACGTATAAATCTATCTCCATTGTGCAAAATATCCTTTCATAAATTCTGGTTTACCTAAAGGTGGGATCAGGTTATTTTCAAATATAAAAGGATAGCGATAACGAATCCGTAAATAGCCGTGGACTCTGCGAGCACTGCGCCCAACAACATGAGCGACTGAATTTTTCCCGAAGCCTCGGGTTGTCTAGCCATCGCCTCGGCTGCTTTTCCGGCAGCTATGCCAATTCCAATTCCCGCTCCCAATCCGGTGAGCACTGCAATCGCTGCGCCGATCGCCATTAATCCAGCATTGATATCCATTTTGATTCCTCCGTATATATTAAAAATCTATCGTCACGCCGCAGGTGTGCGGTTGAGACGTTTTTGTTCCTTCTTTTCTTTCTTCATTCGCTTTTTATCTTTTTCAGCGTCGGATTCTTCCACCGCTTCGTTGATGAACACCTGTGTCAAGGTGACAAAGATATAGGTTTGAATGCCCACGTCAAACAGGTTAAAATAAATGGACAGCACTGCGGGCACCACCACGGCAAACTGTGCCATCACCGCATAGATCAGCTCCATAACCACCAGGGCTGCAAACAAGTTGCCAAACAACCGGCAGCTCAAGGAGATGGGGATGACCAACTCGGACAAAAACCGAAAAGGCCACATAAACCCTTTGGGCTGGCCGAAGGATTTAATATAACCGTACGCTCCCTTGTATTTTATGCCGTATCCCACGATTAATACAAAGGACATGAGGGCAATCGCCAAGGCAAAGTTAAAATCGGTGGCGGGGCCCCGCATACCAAACAGCTCGAACAAGCTGGAAAATACTAAGGTGACGATGATGGTGAAGGAATATGCCGCCATACCGGCAGCCTTCCTGCCCAAGTTTCCCTGGGTGTACTTGCGGATGGTCTCCACGCACAATTCCAAGACATTTTGAAACTTGCCCGGCACTTCCTTAAACCGTTTGATGAGCACAAAGCGAAAGAACAGGCAAAAAACAAAGATGAGCAGGGTGGTGACCCAAAGGGTTAGCAGCGTTTCACTCACTTCAATGTTTAAAAAGGGTATGAGCACTTTTTCGGGATTCACGTTTACATGAAAATTTTCCATCTATTTTTCCTCGTCCATAGACATATTCCTGATAAATTTCACAATGGTTAAGAGTATCATGGTGCCGCACATGGCGGTGACTGCAAACAGCAGGGAATTGGCATCGAAGATAGCAAATCCCACGATAAAGGCGATGAGCACCAACGCATTGAGTAGACCCACCTTCATTCTGGACAACTTCCACTGATCTCGCTTGTTTTGCTTATCCAGACCGGAAATATAGTATTTCATACAAAACACCTGCAACAGACCCAAGGGTATGCCCAACAGTATACCTATCCACATGTTCACTACCTCCAGCTACAAGACATTATCTACCCAATTGCGCAATTTGTCAATGTTTTAATCTTCACATACACCATCAAAATTACACAGCACTTTCTTTTTTAAAAACTGCCTTGAATATATTTTTTCTCCACCATAAAGGCCGGGTTGTAGGAGCGCTTTGCTTTTCTCAACCCCTCGATTCCTAAATCTTCCTGGCGGTTGATGTATTGATATGCCCCAAGGGTCTTTGAAAACTCTCGGTTGATGAGCTGATAGAGCCCGTTTGTGTTTTGTGCCTTTTCAAACAACACGCAAAACATCTCCTCGTCCCCCGGCACGCCAAGGGTGAAGGCCGACAACCTGCCATCCAGCAGAATCACTCCCCCCGAAATATTTAACTCCTGCCGGTGATCCAAGCTTCGCTCCACGGCACGCTTTTCAAAGTAAAAATCGTCGTCCCTGCCGTTTTGCTCCCCCCACTGCTCGATGATGTTTAACACATCTGTTCTCATTGTTTCCTCGTAGGGCAAGTATTCGAATGCGTGTTCGCTCAGCAGTTTGTTGATATGGTTTCGCTTTTGGGTGAACTTCTTACCTTTGAGGGTTGCCAAGTCCTCCTGGTTATAGACATATTCAAAATAATTTTCGTCTTCCAAAAAAGTTCCGTCAAACCCTTCGGATATTAACTTTTGGGCATACTCTGGGGTGATTCCCCGAAGGGAAAACGGGTAGCCCGCTTCCTCTGCCATACTTTTAAGTTTGCTAAAAAGGGGCAGCACGGGTGCATCCTCGGACAAGTGGTTGGGCTGAATAAAAAAAGGTTTAAACTTGTTGCTGCACGTGCAGAGAACCAAAGCATCGTCTATTTCCGCATACTGTATATCCATCATCTCCTGCCAAATATACATGACACAAAAGTTGTGTTCCATATTGGAATATTTCCTGCCTTTAGAATACCTGTCGAAAATTGACTTTGCTTCCATATTTATTTTATTAAAATTCTTCATTTTCCTCTTTTTATCACTTGTGTTTTATTCAATAAAATTATACACTATAAACAATAATAGTAAAGCACTTTTTTTGGAGCACGCAATGAAAAAAAATATGCTTTTCCTGCCTGCACTTTTGAGCGCAGTTGCTTTAATCTTCATTATTCTATACAAACAAGCGTTTTATTATCCTGAAATTGTGGAAAACGTTTATTCGAAGGGGATTTACCCCATCCTCTCCTCGGTGCTCGCCTTCTTGTTCGGCTGGATTCCCTTTTCCTTAGGGGAGATTTTACTCTATTTGTTTGTGTTGTGCATGGCTTTTGCCGTTGCCTTTTGCGTGTTTCGCCTTCTCAAAGGTAAGGGAAATATTTTTATTAAAATCAGCAAATTGCTGCTCTCCCTGCTCAGTGTTGTTTCCATACTAGTGACGTTATTTATCGGGCTGTGGGGCTTTAATTATGCCCGGCTGCCCCTGTCCCACACCTTAAACCTAGACCCAAAACCCGTGACCTCGGCAGAACTGGCACAGGTTTGCAAATATTTAGCCCAAGAGACCAACGCCCTGTACACCAAGAACTATGTGCCCCGGCAGGAGATGAACGCCCTCTGCCCCGATGAATACGCAAAAGCTCTGTCCCTCAACCGAAGGATTGGAAATGCAAAACCAGTTCTGGCTTCGGAAGGGCTGTGTTACGCAGGTATTGCGGGTATTTTCTTTCCCTTTACCGGAGAATCCAACGTGAACGCAAATATTCCCGACGTCTCCTATTCCTTCACTGTGCTCCACGAGTTAGCCCATCAGGTGGGGTTTGCTCGGGAGGATGAAGCGGGGTTTTTGGCGTATTATGTGGGCTCTAAGAGTGATTATGCAGAGATTCGTTATTCGGTTTCATTAAACGCACTGATCTATGCCACCAATGAGTTATACAAGGCCGACGAAGATGCGTATTCGGAAGTGGTGGCGTTGTATTCCCCCGAGTTGCGGCAGGATATGAATGCCCTGCACTATTTTTGGAAGGCTTACGAGGGGGAGGCTTCGGAGGCTGTGACGGCCATGAACAACAATTATTTAAAGATCAACCAGCAAAAGGACGGTGTGAAGAGTTACGGCCGGATGGTGGATCTGCTCATCGCCTACATCTCACCAAATTTATAAAAAAACCGCTATCATAAATAACGGTTTCATTTTGCAGGGCACTGCCCTGCACCCGTTCAGGGGTATTTTTGAAAAAATACCCCTGAAAACCCCAAAAACTTTTTGTATTCTATATAAATAGAAAATCTTCTTTGTTATATTGATAGTTTTTTTGCGTAACACCGCCTGCGGCGGACGTCTTCGTATTCAAAATACTTCCAAAGGTTTTGCACCTTGTCGTTGGTCTCCAGCTCGGGGCTGGACTCCGCATAGTCCACTTTGTCCCGAACGGCACTCTTGATCACCGCATCCATTAGAATTGCGGGCAACCCCGCATTTTGATACTGGGGCAATACGCCAATCAAATAGAGATCCACTACCTTGGGATGCTTTAAAGCATGCAGCAAGTGAATAAACCCAAAGGGAAACAACCGTCCATTACACTTCCTCAGTGCCTTGGACATAGACGGCGCTGCCAAGCCAAACCCAACCAACTTGTCGTTTTCATCCACAATAAACTTTGCATAGGCCGGGTCCAAAAATGCCTTAAATTTATCGAAATAATACTGTGCCTGCTGGGGTGTGAAGGGTGAAATGCCGTACAGGTGGTCGTAACAGGTGTTGAGCAAATCGAAAATCTGCATGAGTATGGGCTGTGCTTCGGACATCTTCTTAATGTTGTATAGATGCAGTTTGTTGCGCTTGAGCACAATGTTGGCCAGCCGATCCATCTTTTCAATGGCTTCATCCCCCTCCTTGGGCACCTTAATCACTTTTTCCACCCAGTCGATGTCTTTCACATAACCCAGTTTTTCCAAATGAGTTTTATAATACGCATAGTTGTAAATGGTGATGGATACCGATAACCGATCGAATCCCTCCACCAACATACCCTCTTTGTCCATATCCGAAAAGCCAATGGGCCCGTGGACTTCCGAAATGCCCTTCTCTTTTGCAAAGTCTTCCACAGCTTTAAACAGTGCTGCCGATACTTCGTAGTCGTCGATAAAATCCACTCTGGTGAACCGCATTTTCACATTCCCCGCCCGGTCGTTGGCCCGGTGGTTGAGCAGACCGCAGATGCGCCCTGCAATCTTTCCGTCTTTATAGGCTAAGAAATATTTTGCCTCACAATGAGCAAATGCTGGATTTTTATCTTTCCGCAGCGCTCCCAGTTCGTCTGCCTTGAACTCGGGCACATAATATTCACAGTTTTTGTATAGTTTGTCGGGATAATCTCGAAATTTCTTTAGCTGGGATATGGTTTTGACCTCTCTGATCTCGATCATAAATGCTCCATTCCACCGCTGCACCTGCGGTACAAATAGTCGTGAAAAAAATCTTTCACGCAAACAACTCTTCAATTTTAAATAAAAATACGTATGATTCCATTTGTCGTCACATTATACATTAATATTCGACAAATTTCAAACTTTATTTTTTAACTAATCTGTTGTATAATACTAAAAGTTATGATAGATTATACGCTCACAAAAGTAATGTCCGTTCTCAAAGAGAACAACCTTTGTGCCCTCAAGCAACTGGGGCAAAATTTTTTAATTGATAAAAATATATTAAAAAAAATTGTGGCAACCCTGCCTAAAGAGCCGTCGAATGTCATTGAGATTGGCCCGGGATTGGGTGGGCTGACCCATCTTTTGATGGAAAACCGACGGGTGCTGTGCTACGAAATCGACAAAGGGTTGTTTGAAATTCTTTCTAGGGAATATGCCGGTTGTGACAACGTGAAAATCATCTTAGGTGATGCCCTCAAAGCAGATTTTTCTGGGGATGCACAAGATTTTTTTGGCACCAACCAAGTGAGCATCTGTGCTAACCTTCCATATTATATTACAACCCCCCTGATTATGAAATTTTTGGAATCTTCTCTTGACATCGCCCACATGACGTTGATGATGCAAAAGGAAGTGGCTCTGCGTTTAGCAAAAAAAAACTACGGTGCCATCACCCTAGCTGTGGATTACTTTTGTGATACAAAAATATTGTTTGAGGTTTCCAAAAATTGTTTTTACCCTGCCCCTTCGGTGAGCAGTGCTGTGGTTGGCTTTTCGCCCAAAGACTACGATGCCTTGCACACAAAACAGTATTTAGATACAGTGAAGATTTTGTTCGCCTCCCGGCGAAAGACTATAAAAAACAATCTTCTAGGCCACTTTACGGAAGAAAAAATTAACGAAGTTTTGCAATCCCTAGACCTTTTGCCAAACCTTCGATGCGAACAGCTAAGCCCTGCGCATGTTAAATCGCTTGCTCTCGCTTTGTTCCAAGAATAATATACCGTTCGGAATCATCCACCAGTTTTTCGATTTTAAAATATTTACTAAACCATTCGGCCTCTTTAATGGCCTCGCCAATCTCCACCGCAATGAGCTGAAAGGGCGTTTCTGCATGGCGGGCGTTGATCTCCTCCCGGGATTCGCAGTGGGCAATGATAAACCGCCCCCCCGGCGACAGCGCCGAGTTCATCCGGCTGGCGAGCAGCGCCTTGTCCTCAAAATGGGGATAGGAGTTATAAATCACCAGTGCGTCATAAGCCCCCGACACGTTGTATTCCAAAAAATCTGCGGTCACGTAGGAGACTTTGATGTTGGGGTGATTTGCCTTTGCCTGCTCCACCATCTCAGGTGCCACATCCAACGCAGTCACTTTTTTTGTCTTTCGATAGAGAAAGGGCAGCAGGATCCCCGTACCTGCGGCCACATCTAAAACCCTGTCGGCTGCGGTGAGTTTGAGCTGTGCAACGATGTCCCGCAGTTCAGACGGATCGTGGTATGTCAAGGAATCCCATTTGCTGGCAATGGCGTTGAAATAAACTCTTGTTTTCTCCCTGCTAAACGTATTCAAAGATACCTCCTCACTTCCATTCAATCGAGCAACCTCTGACATTCAAAATCGAATGTATTTTGCATATCCCATACTTAAATTGACAATTTACCGTCATTTCAATACTATTTTATCATAATAATAATAATATTGCAATTTTTATATTATAAAAATAGCATAAATTTTCTTTTTATCATTTCGTCTGTGCGCTCTAGGTAGTGCTTGAGATCCGAAACGTTGGCCGACCGCTCAATCCTGTTTTCATTGGGAAAGATTCGTTTGGAGATACCCCCGCAACCAAAGGCGGCAATACTCACCGTCTCCTCCATAATATCTGTGTTGTACAGGCAAAAATGCCCCTCCTTTGCGTACCCCACGTTTTCCAAGTTTCCGCTCATATACTTTTGGCGATACATGTAATAGGGTAAATACCCCTTGGCTTTCAGCCTTTCCAAACAGTATTCCACCATAGCCTTTGCCTCTCCCTCTATCACTTCCACCAGCTCCAGCTTGGAGGATCGCTTTTTGGACAGGGTGTGTACGGTGATACCCTCGGGACCAAGGGCTGTGAGTTCCTCCACCGTATGCTTAAAATGCCCCAAAAAGTTCTCCCCTGGAAGCCCTGCAATGATATCTGCATTGATATTCAAAAAACCCATACTTCGGGCGAGTTCAAAGGCTCTGTGTACATCCCCTGCTGTATGACTTCTCCCAATTGCCCTCAGCGTTTCGTCGTGGAGGGTTTGTGGATTGATGCTTAAACGTGTGATGTTATATTCTCTAAGAAGTGATAATTTTTCTTTTGTAATGGTGTCGCTTCGACCCGCTTCAAAGGTATATTCCACGGGTTTTGCAAACTTTTGCGCCACTGTGCCCAGCAGCAAGTCCAGTTGCTTTGCAGAAAGAGCACTGGGGGTTCCTCCCCCAATATACACTGCCCGCAGTGTACGTTGCCCCATCTCAAAGGCACGAATCTCCTCCATCAAGCGGGTCACGTATGTGTCCGCATATGCCCCATACTTGTGCAGATCGTTGCTGGCAAAGGAACAGTAGGTGCAGCGGGAGGGGCAAAAGGGAATGCCTATGTATATATCCAAATGGTTCTTTTTTGCACTTTGTATGAGTTCCCTTTGGTTGTTCATAACCTCAAAGGCAAGCTCTGTCTTTTTTATAGATACGTCGTATTCATGAATAAACACGTTTTTAGCAGTTTCTTCCCCCAACTTTTGTGTCAGTTCCCGTGCCAGCTTGGAGGGGCGAACGCCGGTGAGCGACCCCCAGGGGGGAGTGAGTTCCGTGAAACCCTTTAACATAAAGTACGCGCTCAGTTTCAACGCCTTTTTAGCCGTGTTGTCCTGGTGGGAATATTCATAAATGGCCTTGCCCCCCACGTACAGGCGGCACAAGGCTTGTCCTTCGCAAAACGTAACGCAGATGAGCTTTGTTTTATCTTCGTCCGTTTTTACAAAATTTATTTTCTCCTGGGGAAAGAACAGGCGTATTTCTTCAGCAATTTCGTTTTCAAGTCCAAGGTTTGAATAGAGATCTACCTGAGTCTCTTTAAAAAAAAATTGTGTGCCCGCTCGTGCTCCATGGTGGTGGACGGCCCGTGGCCGGGGTATACCGTGCAGTTATAATCCTTGATTTTTTTAAGGCTTTCGGTAAGTTTTTTTGCACTGCTGCCCGGAAAGTCACTCCTGCCCACCGATTCCAAAAACAGGGTGTCCCCTGTGAACAAGTTGTCGTTCACCAAATAACAAACACTTCCCATGGTGTGTCCGGGGGTGTGGACAACGTTAAACTCTTCTCCAAGCAGAGTGAGGCTGTCTGCGTCGTTTAAAACAATATCGGCTGATGTGGGTTTAATCTCTTCCCCCACAAAAACGCTCAGGGCTGCCGTACTGCTGCTCAGGCATCGCTCGTCCTCCCCATGGATGGCCACCTTAGCCCCTGTCTTTTCCTTGATGTCCGCCACTGCCCCAATGTGGTCGAAGTGGCCGTGGGTGAGCAGGATGTGGGTCAACCGAAGGTTGTTTTTGCTAAGAATGTCTAACAGACGTTGACTCTCTTCCCCCGGATCGATGAGAACCGCATCTCCGTTGCTCCCCTTTAACAAATAGGTATTCACCTCTAAATTCCCTGTGATAATAGCACAAATCTCCATTTAAAACTCCTTTTTTGAATCCAATAAAATGGTCACAGGGCCATCGTTGGTGATGTGAACACGCATCATCTCCCCAAACACCCCTGTTTCCACACAAATACCCTTTTCCCGCAGTCCTAAAATGACGTACTCGTACAGGGGAATTGCCTCTTCCCTGCCCGCACTGTTGGAAAAGCTGGGTCTCTTTCCCTTGCGGACATCCCCGTACAGGGTGAATTGGGAGACCATAAGCACTGCTCCCCCCACGTCCAACAGGGACAAGTTCATCTTTTCGTTCTCGTCCTCAAATACCCGCATGGCAGATATTTTATCGATCATATAGTCTGCATCGGCCTGAGTGTCTCCCTTGGCGACTGCCAAGAGCACCACGTATCCCTGTTGAATACAAGATATTGTCTCTCCCCCCACCGACACACTTCCACTGGTGCACCTTTGTACAACTGCTCTCAACTGTTTTTCCCCCAATAACAAATAATATTGCCTTAGTGATGTGTAATTCTATATACGTCGTAAACTCCGGGCAGTGTGCGCAGCTTCTTGATGACAGACTCAAGCTCCTCGATACTGCCAATTTCAAGGGCAATGCGCACAGTGGCCTTACCCGTCTTGTTGGTGATGGCATTGACTTGGGAAATGGACAAGTCCATGCTGGAAATGAGGGAGGTGAGTTCCAACAACAATCCCTTTCTGTCCAGCGCATGGGCTTCGATTTCGGCATAAAAATCTCCCGTCTCCCCCATGTCCCACTCCACGTCGATCATACGACCGCTGAGGAAATCTGTTTCGTTGATGTTGGTGCAGTCCTTCCGGTGCACCGACACCCCTCTTCCCCGGGTGACATATCCGATGATCTCGTCCCCCGGCACAGGGCTGCAACACTTCGCAAACCGGGTGAGCATGGCGTCGTTGCCTAAAACCTTTACACCGCTGATGTGTTTGACCACCCGCTTCTGCTCGGGCACCACTTTAATATAATCGGCAATATCCGGATTATCCTTTTTATACTGATCCGCCAAGCGGTTGATGATCTGGTGTGCCGTCACGCCCCCATATCCCACCGAGGCGTACAGATCTTCCAACGTGTTGATGGAAAACCGTTTAAACACCAAGGAGAGGTAGTCTGCGCGGAACAACTGCTGCCACTCAAATCCGGCACGGCGGGACTCCTTCTCCAGCGATTCCTTACCCTTGACGATGTTTTCTTCCTTCGCCTGCTTTTTAAACCAAGACTTAATGCGGTTTTTAGCTTGAGGTGTCTTTGCAATCTTCAGCCAATCCCTAGACGGCCCCTTGAGGGTGGTGCTGGTGATGATTTCAATGATATCTCCCGTCTCCAGCTCGTAGTCCAAGGGTACAATCTTTCCGTTCACCCTTGCCCCCACGCACTTCTCGCCCACCGCCGAATGGATGGCATACGCAAAGTCGATGGGGGTTGCCCCTCTTGGAAAACTCTTCACATCTCCCTTGGGGGTGAACACAAACACTTCCTCTTTATAGAAGTCCAGCTTGAGGGACTCCATAAACTCTTTCGAATCTTTTAGCTCCTGCTGCCACTCTAAAATTTCTCTCAGCCACGTGAGCTTGGAATCAAAGGTGCCATCCTTGCCCTCTTTGTACGCCCAGTGAGCTGCAATGCCGTATTCGGCTGTCTTGTGCATCTCGTGGGTGCGTATCTGCACCTCGAAGGGTCTTCCGTCGTCCCCCAGCAATGTGGTGTGCAGGGATTGATACATGTTTTGCTTGGGTACGGCAATATAATCCTTAAACAGGTTGGGGATGGGCCTCCACAGGGTGTGTACCACGCCCAGTGCGTTGTAACAATCTTTTATAGTGTCCACCAGAATGCGCACAGCAATGAGGTCGTAAATCTCCTCAAAGGCACGCTTCCTGCTCTTCATCTTTTCATAGATGCTGTAGATGTGTTTTGGCCTGCCGAATATCTCTGCTCCAATTCCCACTTCCGCCATCTTCCCTTGTAAAATTTCGATGACGCTGTCGATGGTTCGCTCTCGCTGTTCCCGGGTGAGGGACAACTTGGAGACTAAGTCGAAGTAACCCTCTTTGTCAATATATTTGAGGCTCAAGTCCTCTAACTCCCACTGCATGGAACTAATACCCAGCCTGTGGGCAAGTGGTGCAAATATTTCCAGGGTTTCCAAAGCCTTTTCCCGCTGACGTTCGGCAGATTGATATTTCAGAGTGCGCATGTTGTGCAGCCTGTCTGCAAACTTAATGAGGATCACCCGAATATCGTTTGCCATGGCTAAAAACATTTTGCGCATGGACTCCGCCTGCTGTTCCTCCCGGGATTTATATTCAATGACGCTCATCTTGGTGACACCGTCCACCAAAAGGGCCACTTCTTCTCCAAAGGCACGGGTAATATCCTCCAAGGTGATACCCGTATCCTCCACCACATCGTGTAAAAGCCCTGCAATAATGGTGGTGGAATCTAACCCAAGCTCGTATAATATGCGTGCAACTTCATAGGAGTGGACGATGTACGGCTCACCCGACAACCTGGACTGCCCTTTGTGCGCTTTTGTGGCAAATTCAAAGGCATCCCGAAGGGCTGCAAAGTCTTCCACACTGTATGTATCTTTGAGTTGTCTTAAAATGCTCTCCATCCAAACCTCCAATTTACCAATCATTATAGCATTAATTACATGGCCAATCAAATATTTTTGTAAACTCTGTGAAAATTTAACGTTTCGTTTGAAAATAAAGTACGTTTGCCCACCCTAAATATTGATTTCATTCAAAAAATGTGCTATTATACGATGAAAAGTGCATATGACTAAGTAATCCCTTTTACGTCATATTTTTTTTATTTTACAACAACAGGAGAACGGAATGGCTAAAAAACAATACTACGCGACCGGCAAGCCATATTACACTCGGCGACACATTTTCCCCATCTATAGAATATGCCGCGGGTTCTTGAAATTATCTGTTCCCACACACAAGACCATCTATGAGTGTGAACCACCCGATGAACCCTCGGTGTTTTGCGCCAACCACCAGCGGGCATATGGGCCCATCGTCATGCTCACAAAGTTCGACAGAAAGACAAGGCCGTGGACGATTGCCCTTTTGTGTTATTACAAAACTGCTGCAAGTTTTTTAATATCCGATTGTTTTCCCGCCCAGACTCCGTTTGGCAAGTTTATTGCAAAACTCGTCTCCTATATGCTGGTGCCCGTGGCCGTATCCATTTTTCGGGGAGCGGAATCGGTTCCGGTATTCTACGACAGCCGCATGGCCACCACCTTTAAAAAATCCCTGCAAACCTTAAACGAAGGCATTGATATCACCATCTTTCCCGAACCCTCCCGGCACTATTTGGAGTATGACCAACACTTCTCCATGGGGTTTGTGAACATTGCCCGTCAATACTATAAGACGACAAAAAAGAAATTAAAGTTCTATCCCGTGTACATCTGCCAAAAAAAGAGTATCATCGTGGTGGGGCCTCCTGCGGAGTTTAATCCCGAAGCCGAGTTCGCTTCCGAACGGGATCGCATCGGCAACTATATCCTGCACATGATGATGGATATGGCGCTGTACCACGAAGAAGGTAAAACCAAGGGGTTCTACACCCCCACCCTTTCTAAAAATCTTTAAAATAGAACAAAAAAAATTTCGCAAATTTTTATGCACCATCTATCCTCCCCTTGCGTACTATAGACTATAAAAGAAATAACCCAATAGGAGGATATAAAAATGGGATGTGGATTTGATAATTTCGGTGGTGGCGGCAATTGCTGCTGGCTGATCATCTTATTGCTTTGCTGCTGCGGTGGTGGCGGTGGATTCTTCGGCGGCGAAGGCGGCGGTTGTGGTTGCTTACTGCCCATTCTTCTGATCTGCTGCTGCTGCGGTGGTGGGTTCGGTGGTGAAAGAGGCGGTTGCGGTTGCGCAAAATGCTAGTTTTCAGCAAATAAAAAACCGATTTTAATACATCAATATATTTAGGGCAAACAATCGTTTGCCCTTTTTTTCTGCATGTTTCCCAAATAAATATCATATTTATACTAAACACTTAGTATTTATCTGTGCAGAGTTGTTTAATGACTAATTGTGCCGTAAAGGATTGGAATTTGCTATGAACTTTATCGTCGATAAGAGATTACTTCACAAATTAAAGGTGCGCAAAAAACCCGATGTCACCCTTCCCGTGAACATTAAGCCCCCCTTCAAACTGGTGCTGCCCTTCACAGTGCAGGAAATACTGTGCGTGGCCATCAACGTTTTGTTTGTGGCTGCCGTTGCATATGCGGCCTATCTGTTCACCGATCCCTCCTCCGAATGGTACACCTCCTTAAAAAAACCCCTGCTAATGCCCCCGCCCATTGTCTTTTCCGTTGTGTGGAGCATTTTATATGTGCTCATGGCTGCTTCCTACTCCCTCTATTGCTTAGCGGGATCTCGCAGAAAGACAGTGATTCTCATGCTGTTAAACGGACTTTTAAACCCCTATTGGTGTTACGTATTCTTCACCCGGCACAACCTCATCGGGGGTATTTTTGTGCTCATCGCCAATATTGTCGTGGCCATTGCACTTATTTTTGAATTTTATAAAAATAAACCCCTCAGTGCATATTTATTTCTCCCCTATATCTTGTGGTTGTGCTTTGCCCTGGTACTCAACTATCAGATTGCACTGCTCAATTAACTCCACTAATATACATTTTTTACGACAATGTTCAAAAGTTAATTTGAAAAATTAGTTGAAAAAATAATTTGTTTTATGTTATTATTATATGTACGCAATTAACATATGCTCGAAATATGTTTATATAACTTATTATTATGAGGAGAAGAAAAATGGCAACTAAAGAAGGTCTTGGAGTTGTAATACCAGAGATTCTGATTCCGGAAGAAAAGGTAAACCTTAAAAAATGGGCAGTCGTTGCCTGTGACCAATATACCTCCGAACCCGACTACTGGGATGACGTTGAGCGTTTTGTGGGCAGTGTGCCCTCCACCCTCCACATGATCCTGCCCGAAGCTTTCTTGGACGAACCCGATCGGGCGGAGCGGATTGCCCACTGCAAGGACACCATGAAGAATTATATCGAAGACGGTGTGCTGGTGCGGCTGCCCAAGGGTGTGATCTATACCGAGCGAACCCTCGGCAGGCTCACCCGCCGGGGTCTTATGATTGCCATCGACTTAGACCAATACGATTACCTCTCCGATCTGTCGCCCTTAATCAAGGCCACCGAGGATACGGTGATGGAGCGCATTCCCCCACGGGCTGCCATTCGCAGAGGGGCGATCATCGAATGCCCCCACGTGATGCTCTTGGTGAACGATCCGAAAAACACCATTCTTGGGCCTTTGGAGCGCAAGAAGGATTCCTACTACTCCCTCTACGACTTCGATTTAATGGAAGACGGCGGGCATTTGTCCGGCCATTTCATCGAGAAGGAAGACGATTTAAATTCCATTCTCTCGGCCATCGAGGCACTCAAGCAGGAGGGTAAAACCCTGTTTGCTGTGGGTGACGGCAACCATTCCTTGGTGACCGCCAAGGCAATTTGGGAGGAAGTAAAAAAAGATTTAACCGAAGAAGAGCGGGAGAACCACCCCGGTCGCTTTTCCTTAGTGGAAGTGGTGAATCTGTACGACCAGACCATCGATTTCAAACCCATCTACCGGGTGGTCAGCAACATTGAACCCACCCACTTCATCAACGATTTCATGAGTGCCCTCAAGCAGCGGGGACTCACTGCCCGGCTGATGTATTCGAGGACCACCCCCCGCACCCAGAGTGCCGGACATATGATTTCCTTTATAATGAAGGAAACCATGGGCAGAATAGAAATTATGAACCCCTTGGATGAACTTGAAATATCCACCCTGCAAGAAGCACTGGACGCATGCCTTGACAACAACGAACGGGCTGTGATCGACTACATTCACGGGGACAAAGTCTTTGCTGAAATGTGCAAGCAGTACAACACCATTGGGTTTAAAGTCACACCCTTTGATAAATCCCATCTGTTCGAATACATCGAAAAGTACGGACTGTTGCCCCGCAAAGCCTTTTCCATCGGGGAACCCCATGAGAAGCGCTACTATCTGGAGTGCAGAATCATTTCGGACAGCTTAGCTTATGGCGACGACGAAGATGTCTTTGTGGAAGAGCCAGTTGCTCCCAAACACCCCCCTTCCAAGCGCAGGGAAAGCGCCTATGTGAAG
Organism: uncultured Clostridia bacterium; assembly: GCA_964453645.1. Classification (GTDB taxonomy): domain Bacteria; phylum Bacillota; class Clostridia; order Christensenellales; family JAWKQI01; genus CAYVRJ01. Next base: position 6,438 of record CAYVRJ010000001.1, on the reverse strand, counting down.
GCGGAAGTGGCAGTTGAACCCGAAGAAGAATACGAATACGAAGAGTATGAAGAAGAGGAACTCATCGAAGAGGAAGCTCCCGTGATGGAGCGTCCCCGCAAAAAATCCATGTTTAGCCGCAAGAACAAACGGGATCGTGAGTTTTTAGAGGACGAATACCTGGAAGACGAAGTGGACGACTACTTCGAAGACGAGGATGAGGACTACTACGACGAGGACGAAGAATTAGATTTTGAAGAAGACGGCGAACGCTCTGCCATCAAGCGCAGGCTGTTCGGCATTATGGGAAAGAGAGACAAATAACCTATGGCAACCATTGTGGCTAAGTTCGGCGGTTCATCACTGGCCGATGCACAGCAGTTTAAGAAAGTGAGGGACATCGTCTTTGCCGACCGGCGCAGGCGGTATATCGTGCCCTCCGCACCGGGAAAACGGTTTGCAGAAGACATCAAAGTCACAGATATGCTCTACACCCTCCACGCAAAGGCCCAGAGCGGCGGCGATGTGATGGGTGCTTTTAATCAGATTTTTGGACGGTTTGTGGAGCTTCGGGACGAACTCAAATTAGCCTACAACATTGAAAAAGATTTAAACATCATCTTGGAAGACGTGAAAGCGGGCGCTTCGGCGGACTACTGTGCGTCTCGGGGAGAGTATTTAAATGGACTGCTTTTGTCCAAGTATTTAAACTTTGACTTTATCGACCCAAAGGATGTGCTGTTCTTTGATGCCATGGGAAACTTTGAGGCAGAAAAGACAAAATCCATCCTTCGGGGCAGGCTCAACTCCCACGCCAACGCAGTGATTCCCGGGTTTTACGGCAGTCTGCCCGACGGCAGCATTAAAACCTTCTCCCGGGGCGGATCGGATATTTCGGGTGCCATTGTGGCTCGTGCCGCCAGCGCATCCCTTTATGAAAACTGGACGGATGTACCCGGCTTTATGATGGCCGATCCCCGGATCGTAGCCGATGCCAAGGTGATCTCCGTCATCACATACCGGGAACTTCGAGAGCTTGCATACATGGGTGCAACGGTGCTCCACGAGGATTCCATCTTCCCCGTGTTTAAGGCCCGCATCCCCATTAACATTAAAAACACCAACGATGCGTTGGCCAAGGGAACCATGATCGTTCCCGATGTTGCCGATGGCGAAGACGAAAGTGTCATCACCGGTGTTGCGGGTAAAAAGAACTTTACTGTCATCAACATAGAAAAAAATAACATGAACTCCGAACTGGGTTTTGGCAGACGGGTGCTCAGCGCCGTTGAAAAGAACGGCTTGAATTTCGAACACATGCCCTCGGGTATCGACACCTTGTCCGTGATTATTTCGGACAGTTCGGTGAACGACAGGCTGCAACAGCTCATCGACGACATCTACACCTCCTGTGAACCCGACTCCATCGAAGTCACCAGCGATTTGGCGCTGATTGCAACGGTGGGCAGGGGTATGATCCGCAACGTGGGTATTGCTGCAAAACTGTTCCACGCCTTGTCCGAGGCGGGTGTCAACATCCGCATGATCGACCAAGGGTCCAGCGAATTAAACATTATTGTGGGCGTAGCCAACGAAGACTTTGAAGTTGCCCTTGCTGCAATTTACAGGGCATTTGTCGATTGATCATGATTGAAAGTGCACTCATCTCAGTTTTCGGCATATTTGTTCTCATCGGGTTAGGTATGCTGGCCATGAAGAAAAGGTGGATCAACAGCGAAATTGCCCTGTCCTTCCCCAAGTTGATCATCAATTTTTCGCTGCCCGGCCAGATTATCACCACCTTTAACCAATACTTTTGCGGGCAAATGGGCAGCGTATCCCCCGCCGTCATCTTTGCCCCCCTCATCGCCATGCTCATCGCATTTCTTTTGAGTATGGGGCTTGCCAGAATATTAAAAATACCCCCGCACCGCAGGGGTGTTTTTTGTGTGTTGAGTGCCCTGTCTAACTCGGTATTCATTGGATTTCCCATCGCCCAAGCGATCTTCGGGGGAGAGGGCATGGGTTATGCAGCCTTTTTCTTCCTCTCCAACACCATCGTCTTTTGGACGTTTGGATACTTATCCATCCGTGCAGACGGGGACAAGCTCTCGGGGCTTCAATCTAAAATTACCTTATCGGACATTTTTAAAAAGTTGTTCAACACCCCTGTTATCACCATCGTCATTTCTTTGGTGTTGGCATATGCAAACGTCTCACTGCCCGCCATCATCATAAAACCTGCAGAAATACTCAGCGGCCTCACCACTCCCCTGTCTATGATGTTCTTGGGTTCGGTGATCTACACCATGGGTAGAGACGTGTTTAAGTTGGAAAAGGGCATCATTGCTGCCGTGATCATGCGGTTTGTGGTGTCGTTTATCATTATGTACGGCGTATCCAAAGTGTTTGGGTTGTCGGGTATGCCCCTTGACGTGTACTGCATTATGGCAGTGCTGCCCGCCATGACCCAGACGGGTATTACCTCTGCCCTCTACGGCGCAGATAAAAATTATGCAACCAAAGGCATGGCGATCACCACCCTGTTATCCATAGCCGTGATCCCGTTGTTTTCCATGCTGATCGATTATATATGACATAAGGAGAGAATGTACAGTTGGTTAGACGTATTTATGTTGAAAAGAAGGATATCAATATTGCAGCCCAAAAGGCTATAGAAGATTTTGCCGTGCTGGGCATTGGCGTTCAAAACGTTCGGCTGCTCAACCGCTACGACGTTGAAAATATTTCGGAGGAGGACTTTTTTCGCGCAATCCCCACAGTGTTTAGCGAACCCCCTCTGGACACGTATTATTTAGAAGAACTACCCCAAGCAGAGGGGTTTATGTTTGCCGTGGAGTATCTGCCCGGCCAGTACGACCAGCGTGCCGACTGCTGCGAGCAGTGCATCTCCCTGCTCACCATGAAAACGGGGGTGCACGTGCGGTGCGCCCAGGTGTATATCGTGGAGGGTCAACTCTCCCAAGAGGATCGGGAGAAAATCCTTGGTTATGTGATCAACCCGGTGGATTCACGCCTAGCAGCCTTGGAAAAACCCGAAACCATCGAACTGAAGATGGAAACACCCGAGGAAGTGCAAGAAATTGCAGGGTTTATCCATATGCCCGAAGATACGCTGCAAGCCATGATACAAGACATGGGCCTTGCTATGAATGCAAACGATTTATTATTTGCACAACAATATTTTAAAGGGGAAGGGCGAAATCCCACCGAAACGGAAATTCGGGTGCTAGACACCTATTGGTCGGATCACTGCCGCCACACAACCTTTGCAACCCATTTAGAGGAGATCACTTTCGCAAATACGCCGTTCTCTAAGTTTATTAAAAAAGCGTACGAGCAGTATCTCACCATGCGCAAAGAACCAACTGCTCCCGTGACCCTTATGGACATTGCAACGGTATATCCGAAGTATCGGCTAAAAAACGGAACCCTTCCCGGGGTAGACGTTTCGGATGAAATCAACGCATGCACCATCAAAGAAAAAGTGACCATAGACGGCAAACAGGAGGATTACCTCATCCTCTTTAAAAATGAAACCCACAACCATCCCACCGAAATCGAACCCTTTGGCGGTGCCGCCACCTGCCTGGGTGGTGCCATTCGTGATCCCCTCTCGGGCAGAGCCTATGTGTATCAGGCCATGCGGGTCACCGGCTGTGCCGATCCCCGCTCTTCGAAGACCCTTGAGGGTAAACTACCCCAGCGCAAGCTGACAACCCAAGCTGCTTCGGGTTATTCCTCCTACGGCAACCAAATCGGCATTGCAACGGGTGGGGTATACGAACTGTATCACCCGGGATATGTGGCCAAGCGGCTGGAGATCGGCGCTGTCATCGGTGCTGCGCCTGCAAACAATGTGGTGCGCACGGCTCCCCAGGCGGGGGACGTTGTTTTACTCATCGGCGGTGCCACGGGCAGAGACGGCTGCGGGGGTGCCACGGGTTCCTCCAAAGCCCACGATCACGCATCCATCGAAACCTGCGGTGCCGAGGTGCAAAAGGGTAACCCGGTGACCGAGCGCAAGTTGCAGCGTTTGTTCAAAAATCCCTCCTTTAGCCAACGCATTAAGAAGTGCAACGACTTTGGTGCAGGGGGCGTGTGCGTGGCCATCGGCGAACTGTCCGATGGGCTCAACATTCAACTGGACAACGTCATCAAAAAATATGAGGGGTTAAACTCCACCGAACTGGCTATATCCGAATCCCAGGAGCGCATGGCTGTTGTGGTGGATAAATCGGATGTAGATGCCATTTTTGAACTGTGTGCACAGGAAAATTTATCGGTGAGCCTTGTGGCACATGTGACGGACGATTTTCGTATGAAGATGACCCACAACCAAAAGACGGTGGTGGATTTATCTCGGGAATTACTCTCCTCCAACGGTGCACCCCAGTCTGCTCAGGTGTTTGTAGCTGAAAATTGCAAAAACCTATTTACATCTACAAAATATACAAATATAAACGAAGGACTGCGTTCCCTCTTTGGTGATATCACCATTGTGGACAACCGAGGGCTGTCCGAAATGTTTGATTCCACCATCGGCGGGGGCAGTGTGCTGCTTCCCTTTGGGGGTAAATACTTTGGCACCAAGTCCCAAGCCATGGCGGCAACTGTGCCCACCCACGGCCAAACCACCACCAAAACCATCATGACCTACGGCTTCGACCCGTATGTTTCGGAAAGTTCTCCCTTTGCCGGTGCAGTGTATGCCATCGTGGAATCCATTGCAAAGCTCATTTGTGCCGGGGGACGGGTGAGCAAGGCTTATCTCACCTTGCAGGAGTATTTCCACCGTTTGTTTGAAGATAAATCCCGCTGGGGGCAGCCCTTTCAGGCGTTGCTGGGTGCACTGTACGCCCAGCGCAAATTGGGTGTTGCGGCCATTGGCGGCAAAGATTCCATGTCCGGAACCTTTCAAGATTTGGATGTGCCCCCCACCTTGGTTTCCTTTGCGGTGTGCGCAACGGACGGTGCCATCGTTTCGGGAGAGCTGAAACAGCCGGGCAGTCCATTGATGCTGCTGCAGTTTAAGCTGGACGAACACAACCTTCCCGATTTTGACGATCTGCTCAAAAAATACACAGCATTTGAAGAGGCCGTTTCTCAGGGAAAGGTGCGCTCTGCCTATTGCATCTGCCGGGGAGGGCTTGCGGCAGCCCTTGCCAAGATGTCCTTTGGCAACCGCATCGGTGTTCAACTCAACGACACCCTCACGCACGAGGAACTGTTTGAAACACCCTACGGGTATATCGTCTTTGAAGCGGATGAAGTGCTGGAAGGGTTTACACACATCGGCAGCACCACATCGGATTACGTACTAAACTTTAATGACGAAACAGTGGATCTTCAAGAAATTTATTTAATCAACGACCAAGCTTTAGCCAACGTGTTTAAAACCCAAGCCAAAGCCCCAACGACCATTGAGCACAATGAAGTGTGCACCATAAGGGCTGCAAAGCGCACGAGTGTTTCCATAACCCGTCCCCGGGTGACCCTGTGTGTTTTCCCCGGCACCAACTGCGAATACGACACGGAGCGCATCTTTAATCGCTCAGGTGCGGTGTGCGAGAGTGTGATTATTCGAAATCTTTCCGTTGCCCATATGCAGGACAGCGTTGAAGAATTGGTGAAACACTTGGACAACTCCCAAATTCTCATGATCCCCGGTGGCTTTAGCGGCGGAGACGAGCCAGATGGTTCGGGTAAGTTTATTGCGGCTGTGTTCCGCCACGAAAAAATAACCCAATCGGTGATGAATTTGTTGTACAAGCGAGATGGCCTTGCCCTTGGCATATGCAACGGGTTTCAGGCGCTGGTGAAGTTGGGTCTCCTGCCCTATGGTGAAATTCGTGAGCAAAATGCCAACTCCCCCACCCTGAGCTTTAATACCATTGGCAGACACATGTCCTCCATGGTAAAAACGAAAATCACCTCAGTGAAATCTCCATGGCTCAATTTGTGCCAAGTGGGTGATGTGCACACCGTTGCCGTGTCCCACGGGGAGGGCAGGTTTATAGCACCCACAGACGAACTCAAGCGTTTGTTTGAAAACGGGCAAGTTGTCTCCCGGTATGTGGACGACACCTTAACGCCAACCATGCAAATGCCCCACAACCCCAACGGTTCTATGGAAGCCATTGAAGGGATTCTCAGCCCCGACGGACGGATTCTTGGCAAGATGGCCCACACCGAGCGGTATGTGTCTGGTAATTTTGTCAACGCCGTTGGCAACTTTGATCAAAAGATTATTGAATCGGGGGTTCAATATTTTCGGTGAGTCGTTGACAAAGGCTAGAAATTTGGATATACTATAAATATAAAAGAGTGCCCGATAGACGGGTCCCCTTTAAAAGTTTGATTACGATAACCGCGTCTTTTGCAGGTGATCTGAACCCAAAAAGCTAGACAAAATAATATTAAGCAACATTGGAGGAC